>NZ_LAHO01000001.1 GCF_000987775.1 Arsukibacterium ikkense | reverse complement strand
GACTCCGAGAAGGCTCATATGTGTTATATCGGAAGATCTATGTCAGCAGGATGCTTGACTGGATTTTGTTTTCTCAAGTTTAAAACCGTCTCTGCTAGTTTTATAAAAGAATCAGGAACAGGATCACAATTATGCGCCATATTTTCAGCCAACAATACCTTGTTAATTGAAGCCGGATGACAACCATTTACACTGGCATATTTAGCTAGCTGAGGAGTCCAAGGTTTAGTTGTATCAAAACTTGAAGTAAAACCACTTAGTGAGCCTGTAAATGTCTCCGGTAGCACTGCTCCCTCGAAACATGATTTTAAAAAGCAATCAGGAGAAAACACTTCTTCGAATGAGCCACCCCAACTACCGTCTCTAAACTCAACAACAGGAGTTTGAGGCATTTTAAAAGGGGTTATAAGAGGATCGTTTAAATACTTTAGTTTCCTTTTACCTTCCAAATCATCATCATAAGTAACGACAATAGGTCTGTCATGGCTAAGCGTTTTTCTTAGTAAGCGTACCGCATGCCCTAAGTTTCCAATTCCATTATAGTTTGCAACAACAACGCCATTTTTTTCGAAGTCTAAACCACAGAGTTGATCTTCTAATAGAATTTGAAATGTAGCTTCTTCAGATTCCCCTTCGACGAAAATATAAATACATTGGTCTAACGCCGCATTTTTCATTACAGCTTCATAATGAAGCTCATTTATCATCTCGTCGTACATGATATCTTCGATAGTTGTTGCCATGTTGAACTCCGATATAACGCCGTGGTATACGGCGAGCGTAGCTAGTCCGGCTGAGGGCTTTAGCACGGAGCAAACATCACCATTTTGTTGAATGTCACTGTACCTTTTTTAACTCAAACTCAAAGCCCAAGAGCGCTTCTTTGTAGTAATTCATCTGATGTGTCACGTTGGATACCTTTTGTTTTTCATCCATACGTTCACCCAACTTAGAGAAGGGCATCAAAATATTATGGGCCGTGGCAATAAAGATCTGAAACTTAAGACTCAAATCTTTACACTCGAATGGTGATAAGCCTATATTAAGCCCAGCGTGATATATCTCATCGATGAATGGATAAATTTTCTCCATACCAAAATGCCAGCTTTCAAAACTCATCTGGTTTGAGTTAAATTTATTGAAAAGCTCCGCAGCCTCATTTATCAGTGGAATAGTTCTCCAGACCAATGCAGTAACTTCAACAATGAATTTTTCTTTGCTAATAGTGTTTTCCGCGTTCCATCGTGCGCTGGTTAGGTATCCAGAACACCAATCAACCTTAATTCCCCCACCGACTTCATCTCCACCATGTGAAATTGGTGTCATATCGACGGGCAGCCTTTCCGAAAACCATTCAGACCGGCAAATCCAGTTGTTATTTCTTTCATCCTCAGCAGAGGGATAGATAAAAAGCCAGACAACATGTGCGGGGATATTCCTCCAATGAGCTCTAGTTATATCACTTCTATGATATTCGCAATTTTCGGCTTCTCTTGTAGCAATCTTTACTACATCAATGATCTCAGTCTGAGTAAGCTCCCTATTCAATATTATTTTTAACGAGTACCTTTTAGCCTTGCCATGGCTAACGTCGTCTACCGAGGAAACTGTATACCTTTTAGGCACATAGACCTTGCTAACAAGTTTCTTTAAATCATAGATCATGCCAGCATTGATCCGCTGACATTTTGGAACAACTAATTTCCAGGCTTTCGGCGTAGAAATTACATTTGCCGGAGTCACAGCTTGCCAGTAACTAGTACTAGTGTGTGTATCAACTAGGATAATGAGTACCGGAAGGGAATGATTTAACCAATAGTCTAAGTGTTTTGCGTCGCCTCTAAATACAAACCCATTATCCAATTCTTCTTTGAACCAAGATAATCCGGACTTAATTTGCAAAGCGATGAGCTTTCCAGAGGCATTTTCTCCATCTAAATACTCGATATGTGCGTCAACTCCAAAATCAGCAACGGATTGTTCCCGAAAAATAAATCCAGACTGAGTTAACAGAGTGCCAACTATCTGTACACCTAGCCGATCTGTTTGAGTGGTATTGAGCGCTTTCATTATTCTAAGATCTCATTGATCATTTAACGCTTATTCGACAGGTCGCCTCGTATTTAAACACCGGCTAGCCCGTACTTATAAATACAATGTTTTGTACATTACACCGACATTACACCGCATCTTTCTAACTTACAATAACTTATAGGTACAGCCCACTTCAACATAACATCAACCAACTTGTCAGCCCTATCTGCGGCAGCATTCACGCATAAAAAAACCGCCAGCAGGCGGTTTTTTTAACAACGGTATTAAATCAGCCTTTACGCCAGCTGGTTACGCCGTTTTTATCTTCGACGATAATACCTTTGGCCGTTAACGCATCGCGGGCGGCGTCTGCTGCTGCCCAGTCTTTGCTGGCACGGGCGGCATTACGTTTGGCGATCAGTGCTTCAATTTCAGCGACATCATTATCCGATGCCCCTGATTGTAAAAACTGCTCAGCATCACCTTGCAGTAGCCCCAGGGCGCCGGCTAATAGTGTTAGCAGAGCTGCTAACTCAGCGGCCTTGGCCGGTTCGGTTTCTTTAAAGCGATTCACTTCGCGCGCCAGTTCAAACAATACCGGTAAGGCTTCCGGGGTGTTGAAATCATCGTCCATTGCCGCTTTAAACTGGGCAATATAGGGGCTTTTTAAATCAATACTGTGGCTTGGCGTAACGTTACGCAGTGCAGTGTACAAACGACCCAGGGCGGCATGCGCCTGGGTTAGGTTTTCTGCCGAGTAATTCAGCTGGCTGCGATAGTGGCTGGATAGTAAAAAGTAGCGCACTGCCTCGGCGTTATAGTCGGCCAGTACATCTTTCACGGTAAAGAAATTGCCTAAGGATTTAGACATTTTTTCTTTATCTACCTGCACCATACCGGTGTGGATCCAGGTATTAACGTATTTATGGCCATGGGCACAGGTCGACTGAGCAATTTCGTTTTCATGATGCGGAAACTGTAAATCAGAGCCGCCACCGTGAATATCAAAATGCTGGCCCAGGTGCTTGGCACTCATTGCAGAACATTCAATATGCCAGCCTGGCCGGCCATTGCCCCACGGTGATTGCCAGAACGGCTCACCCGGCTTGGCGCCTTTCCACAACACAAAATCCAGCGGGTCGTCTTTATTATCTGCTACTTCTACCCGCGAGCCGGATTGCAGCATTTGCAGGTTCTGCTGGCTTAGCTCACCATAGGCTTCGTATTTGCTGACATCAAACAACACATCGCCATCGGCCGCCACATAGGCATAGCCTTTAGCTACCAGGGTTTCTATCAGCGTAATAATCTCAGCCATGTGGGTAGTTACCCGTGGTTCAATATCCGCAGGCAACAAGCCCAGCGCATTAAAATCGGCATGCATGGCTTCGGTAAAGCGTGCTGTTAAGGCATCGCAGCTTTCATTATTTTCCGCGGCGCGTTTAATAATTTTATCGTCCACGTCGGTAATATTTCGTACATAAGTGACATCGTAGCCGCAAAAACGCAGATAACGGTTAATCACATCAAACGCGACATAGGTGCGGGCGTGGCCAACGTGGCAATAATCGTAAATGGTAATGCCGCAGACATACAACCCTACTTTGCCAGGCTCAATAGCGGTGAACACTTCTTTTTTACGGCTTAAGGTATTGTAAATCTGTAACATTGGCATCCCCAAAAAATAACTTACGAATAATGCGTTAAAACATCGCTATACGGCTGGATAAATCAGCTCGTTAGTGTACCACCAGCAAACAGGAGCCGCTATCCTTGCTTTATGAAATGCCCTGCCTGAGTTACAATGGCACCATTCAAACAGAGGATATTATTCAATGATTAATTTACATACCAATTATGGCGTTATTACCCTTAACTTGTTTGCCGATAAAGCGCCGGTTACCGTGGAAAACTTTATCAGCTATGTGAAAGACGGCTTTTTTGATGGCACTATTTTCCACCGGGTGATTGATGGTTTTATGATCCAGGGCGGCGGTTTTACCCCGGATATGGATCAGAAAGAAACCAAAGGTTCTATTAAAAACGAAGCCAACAACAAAGTGGCCAACAGCAAAGGCACTATTGCCATGGCTCGCACCAACGACCCGCACTCTGCCACCTGTCAGTTCTTCATCAATCTTGCTGACAACAGCTTTTTGAACCATAGCGCCGAGTCTTCTCAAGGTTGGGGCTACTGTGTATTTGGTGAAGTGACAGCTGGCATGGATGTGGTAGAGAAAATTCGCCAGGTTAAAACCGGCCGTTTTGCTGGCCACAGCGATGTGCCAGTAGAACCGGTTATTATTGAAAAAGCTGAGCTGCAAGCGTAAGCCTGCGTTTTAATGACCGAGCCGCACACGCTGTTTATCGCCGATCTGCATTTGTCTGCAGATCGGCCCGATATCACCAGCGCCTTTCTGCGCTTTTTGCACGAGCAAGCTGTTACGGCCGATGCGCTGTATATTCTGGGCGATTTATTTGAAGTGTGGATTGGTGACGATAACCCCGAGCCACTGCTGGATACCATAGCTTCGGCATTATCCACACTCAGCGCTCAGGTGCCGATATTCTTTATTCACGGTAACCGTGACTTTGTGCTGCGCCAGGGCTATGCCAGCCGCGCTGGTATGCAATTACTACCACAGCAGCAGGTTATTGACTTGTACGGTACGCCGACGCTGATTATGCATGGCGACAGCTTATGCACGCTGGATATTGCTTATCAGAAATTCCGCAAATGGTGGAACCAACCCTGGTGGCAATGGTTGTTGTTAAAAACTCCGCTGGCATTCCGACTGAGCTTAGCCGCCAAGGCACGGCGTAAAAGTGCTGCGCACAAAGCACGTTACTCGTCTCAGCAGCAGGGGCTGCAACAGCCGCAAATTATGGATGTTACGCCAGACGAAGTACCTGAAGTGATGGCCGCAGCCGGTGTGCTGAAACTGATCCACGGCC
Source organism: Arsukibacterium ikkense (assembly GCF_000987775.1). GTDB lineage: Bacteria > Pseudomonadota > Gammaproteobacteria > Enterobacterales > Alteromonadaceae > Alishewanella > Alishewanella ikkense. Next base: position 431,479 of record NZ_LAHO01000001.1, on the reverse strand, counting down.
ACACCCACCGGCCAGCGGTGCATCAGCTCGAGGTTGATGGCCAGCCAGCAGAGCGCTATGTGTTGGGCGACTGGTACAGCCAAAGCAGCTATTTAAGCGTATCTGCCAGCCGCTGGGATCTGGTATTTACGCCGCTGACTGATCATTAACCGCGGCCAGCGGGCAGCCACTGTGAAATTTAAAATCGCTGTCAGGGCTGCTAATCAACTCTGCTTCCACTTTGGCGAAAAAAGCGACCCGCTCGCTGATATCCTGCCCTGCTATCTCTGTGGCCAGTGTCAGGTAGTCCTGATAATGCCGCGCTTCTGAGCGCAGCAACGACACATAAAAATCTGCAATCTTTACAGGTAATAACGGTGCTAACCTGGCAAAACGCTCGCAGGAGCGGGCCTCTATAAAAGCACCACAGATCAGCTTATCTACCATCGCTGCTGGCTCATAAGTGCGGACGTGGCGTAGCAGCCCTTTGGCATAACGGCTGGACGTGGTTTTCTGATAAGCAATACCATTGTCGGCCATCACTTCCAGCACCTGATAAAAATGATGCAGCTCTTCTTTAATCAGTAGTACCATTTTATCGATTAAATCCTGTGCATAGCGGTTGCTGGCCTTGGGGAGCATCGATTTTTTCAGGCTAAGCCCTGCCAGGGCACGCCAGTCACCCTGCTGACGATAAGTAAAATCTTCATAAGGTTTTAGCCATTGCAGTAAGGCATCGGCACTGTCCTCATCTACGGCATAACGGCGAATAAGATACATGGCACTCTGGGCGGCTTTTAACTCACAAATTAAATGATCCCGTAATAAGGTTGGCAGGCTCTCTGGCTGTGCCGCTTGCGCCAGCCAGCTTGCTGGCGTAGTGCAGCCTAAAAAGCGGTCGATGGGGTGTAACAGTTGTTGCCATTCACTGCTGTGCATAATAGGCGCTGTGTCTGAAAAAGTTGCTATATTATACCCAAAGGGCCGTGGCAGACCAAGTTTGATCTGGATATGCACTTTGTTGAAAATTAGTGCAAGTTGCTTGACGAATGACTAAGTTTTCGTCATAACTGAATCAAGGGTGGCGAGATGAACAGTTGCCCGATATGAGGGGCGTAGTAAAAAGGATAATAATTATGATACTAAACCATTTATGGGGCTTATATGCCCACCCGAAAGAAGAATGGCATACCATTGATGCCAGACATGAAAGTTTCCGTTACAGCATGGCCCACATTATGATAGTGGCGCTTATCCCGGCTATTTGTGCTTATTATTCAGCAGTCCATCTGGGCTGGAGCATTGGCGTTGGTGACCCAATTAAACTGACGTCACAAAGCGCACTGATCATGTCAGTAGCCATGTACTGCGGCTTGATTATTGGCGTCTTTACCCTGGCCTGGCTGGCACACTGGATGGCCCATACCTTTGGTGCAGAGCCTACATATACTCAAACCGTGGAACTTTGCTCATATACATCGACCCCCTTATTTATGGTCGGTTTTGCCGCACTTTATCCAGAGCTTTGGTTTGTGGTTTGCGTTGGTTTAGTCGGTCTGGCTTACTCGGTGTATCTGTTGTACGTGGGTGTGCCAATTTTAATGCACATTCCTGAGGAGCGTGGCTTTATTTATGCCAGCTCAGTGGTCACCGGTGGCTTAACCTTACTGGCGGTGCTGATGGCCACCACGGTAATTTTATGGATGTCGGGGTTTGGCCCCACCTATACCCACTGACGAAGATAAGCCTTAGCAATAGCTATCGTAAACAAAACAGGCGCTGTTAAGCGCCTGTTTTTTTACCTGCGTTAAAAACCTAACCTTCGTTATAGGTTTCCAGATTGGTTGCCATCGACATTGCCGTGTGGGCTTTAGCATCATCACTACGGGTTTGATCCAGCCGGTTTAGATAATCCTGGTCAATATCATTTGTCACGTAGTGACCGTCGAATACCGAGGTTTCAAACCGCTTAATTTCCGGATTTTCTGACCGCACTGCTTCAATTAAATCGGGTAACGATTGGAAAATCAGGCCATCGGCGCCAATAGTTTCGCAAATGCTATCGACATCATGGCCATGGGCAATTAACTCATTGGCCGATGGCATATCTATACCATATACATTGGGGAAACGAATTTCCGGTGCAGCTGAGGCAAAATACACTTTTTTGGCACCCGCTTCACGCGCCATTTCAATTATCTGGCCGGAGGTGGTGCCCCGCACGATAGAATCGTCAACCAGCAGCACGTTTTTACCTTTAAACTCCTGCCAGATGGCATTCAGTTTGCGTTTAACGGATTTCTTGCGCTGGCCCTGCCCAGGCATAATGAAGGTACGGCCGATATAGCGGTTTTTCACAAAGCCCTGACGAAACGGTAAACCAATTTCATTGGCAATTTGCAGGGCCGCATCGTTACTGGTTTCCGGGATAGGAATAACTACGTCGATATCCAGATGGGCCCACTCACGCTTAATTTTCTGGCCCAGCACTTTACCCATTGCCACCCTTGAGGCATAAACCGAGATATTATCGATGGTCGAATCCGGCCGGGCAAAATAGACATACTCAAAAATACAGGGCGTATAGCTCGGGTTTTCGGCACACTGCTGGCTGTATAAATCACCCTGCGCGGTTATATAAACCGCTTCGCCCGGTGAAATATCCCGCAATACGGTAAAGCCATCGGCATCCAGCGCCACACTCTCTGACGCCACCATATACTCAGTACCTGCTGCCGTTTCCCGTTTACCCATCACCAGCGGTCGAATGCCGTTAGGATCACGAAACGCCACCAGGCCATGGCCAATAATCAGCGCCACTGCTGCATAACCACCACGAATTTTGCGATGCACGCTGGCAACAGCATTAAAAATTTGTTCCGGTTCCAGCTGCATGGTCGATTTAGCTTGCAGTTCATGGGCCAGAATATTCAACAGAATTTCAGAATCAGAGGTGGTATTTATGTGGCGTCGGGCCAACCGGAACATGTCTTCTTTTAACTCATGTGAATTGGTTAAATTGCCATTGTGGGCCAGGGCAATACCAAAAGGACTGTTCACGTAAAAGGGTTGCGCTTCCGCGGTGCTGGATGAGCCCGCGGTAGGATAACGGACATGGCCAATGCCGATATTGCCTGACAGGCGCTGCATATGGCGGGTTTCAAATACATCTTTTACCAGGCCATTGGCTTTGCGTAATCTGAGGGTATTGTTATCAACCGTCACAATACCTGCGGCGTCCTGTCCCCGATGTTGTAACACTGTCAGACCGTCATACAGCGCCTGATTAACCGGATACTTACCTACGATTCCAACGATACCACACATTGTTTATATCCTCGCCAGCACTAGGGCTTTTGCATAAAACTGGAATGGTTTTCCAGATATTCGAAAAACCATTCGATAATAAAACCAAATTCGGGGATCAATACCGATTGTTGCCACCAGGACGCCTGTGCCGCAGGGGTAAAAGCGTCCATAAAAAATAATATCGCGCTGACCACTAATACGCCGCGCAAGGCACCAAACACCAGCCCCAACAGCCGATCAGTCCCTGTCAGGCCGGTACCATGCACCAGCCTGGCAATAACAAAATTAATTAGCGCCCCCAGGATCAGTGTGCAGATAAACAAAATGGCAATAGCAGAGGCATTGCGAATGGTGGGATCATCAATATTAGTGAACAGTGAGGCAAGCTTTGGATAATACTGGCTGGCAATAAAAAACGCCAAAAACCAGACAACAAGCGAAATAGCTTCTTTAACGAAACCACGGATCAGACTGATAACAGCTGATAAGGCAATAATTGCCAGTATAACAAAATCAACCCAAACCATTTGCTACCAAAGGATGCCTGATGACGGCGCGCATTCTATCAAACCACCTGATGCTTGGCTAATTATTTTCAGTCACCTGATAACGGCTAACCACCAAACGGCTAATGCCGGTGAGTTCCTGTAACTGCTCCACCTGTTGCTCCAGCCGCTCTTTCCTGAGCTCCGGGCCCACTATCACGCTGGTTAAACGCTGGCCACTACTGTTGGTAATATCGCGGGTAAAGGTTACAAAACCTTTTTGGCGTAATTTTGCCACCAGGGCATTGGCATTTTGTGGATTACTAAAACTGCCCACCCGCACCACCCAGGCATTGTCGGCAATGCCTGCTGCTGGCGTTACCGCAGTCGCTGCAGCGTTATCGCCTCCCAAAGTGACCTGCGCATAGTCTTGCGAAGGTAACGCCTCTGGGTCACGTGTGGCAGGCTGCGATGGCGTATCTGCGCCATCATCCAGTGCGGTATCGGCCGAACGCTGTTCTGCGACAACACGACTGGCCGTATCAAAGACCGTCTGGTCAAAAGGTTCCGGTTGCTGCACGCCCTGAAACTCCGGCCGGTCTGGAATAACCTTAAAATCATCCTTCACTACCTGCTTTTCACCATCAAGTAAATCAGGTAAGAAAATAATTCCTGCTAGGATCAAAATGGTGGCACCGAGTAATCGATGTTTAAATCCTACGGTCATATTGCCTCCTGATAATAGCTGGCCAGCACGGCTGAAACAGTGACGAACGAACCAAAAACAACAAGTAAATCATCTGGTTGCAATCTAGCTACCACTTGTGCAAATGCCTCTGCGGTGCTCGGGTATTCAACGCTGTCCGCTACCGCAAGAGCCGCCGCTAGCTGCGCTGCTGAAGCCCCGCGGGCGCCAGGCAGGCTGCTAAGATGCCATTGATCAATAATTGGCGTCAAGGGCGCCAGTGCCAGGCGGATATCTTTGTCTTTTAACATCCCCACCAGGCCCAGCACTTGCCGATAGCGGGGTTTAAGCTCGGCTAAACGCCCGGCCAGGTAAGCGGTAGACTGCGGATTATGCGCCACATCAAGCAAAATTGCCGGCTGGGCTTGCAACCATTGCATCCGCCCCGGCAAGCTTATTTGCCTGAGCAGCGTAGCAAGGCTTTGCGGGTCAGGTAACAATGCCAGCTGACTGAGCACGGCTAAACTGGTGGCAACATTTTGCACCGGCAATGCCGGTATTGGCAATTGCTGATATTCAACCGCAGCACAACGCCAACTCCAGCCCGTGGCCGATTGCTGATAAAAATAATCCTGATTCACCGTTAGCTGCGGGCAATTCAGCTCTGCCGCTCTGGCCAGGACACTGGCCGGTGGCGCCAGTTCGCCGATAACCACCGGTTTGTTTGGCCGAAATACCCCAGCCTTTTCCTGGCCAATCGTTTCGCGATCATGCCCCAGCCAATCCTGATGATCTAAATCTATGGTGGTAATGACGCTGATATCCGGACTTATAATATTGGTAGCATCCAGACGGCCGCCTAAGCCCACTTCAATCAGACAAAAATCGACCGGGTGGCTTTTTAATACCGAAAAAGCAGCCAAGGTAGTAAATTCAAAATAGGTTAGCGCCACATCATCGCGTAAGGCTTCAACTGCAGCAAAAGCGTCGACCCAAAGCGGATCAGCCACATCCTGATTGTTAATCCGCAGCCGCTCGTTAAAGCGTGAAATATGCGGTGAGCTGTACACGCCAACACTAAACCCCTGTGCCAGCAGCAACTGCTCCAGGGTGCGGGCAGTCGAACCTTTACCATTGGTACCTGCGATTAATATCACTTTACCCGGCAACTGCGCCAGCGCTGAGCGATGCGCGACCTGGCGCACACGCTGCAGCCCCAGTTCAATTTTATCTATCGGATGGCTTTGCTCAATATAACAAAGCCAATCGGCCAGGCTCTGGCACGATTGGCTTGATTTCACAGTCTCTGACATAAATTCCTAAGCTGCGTCGTGCTCAGATACCGGCGCAGGCTGTTGCATAAACTTGGCAACCAGCCGGGCTATGGTATCGCGCATTTTTCGCCGGTCAACGATCATATCAATGGCGCCATGCTCCAGTAAAAACTCACTGCGCTGAAAGCCTTCCGGCAGTTTTTCCCGGACGGTTTGCTCTATAACCCGTGGCCCGGCAAAGCCTATCAGGGCTTTCGGCTCACCAATGTTAATGTCGCCCAACATGGCCAAACTAGCCGACACACCGCCCATGGTTGGATCAGTTAGCACAGAAATATAGGGTAAACCCTGCTCGCTCAGTTTCGCCAATGCCGCACTGGTTTTCGCCATTTGCATTAGTGAAAACAGTGCTTCTTGCATCCGCGCACCGCCACTGGCAGAAAAACAGACAAAAGGCACCTTATGAGTCATCGCATATTCCACACCAGCGACAAACTTGGCGCCAACTACCGACGCCATAGAGCCGCCCATAAACTCAAATTCAAAAGACGCCGCCACCAGGGGCATGCCATGCAAGGTACCGTGCATCACTATCATTGCATCTTTTTCATTGGTCTGCTTTTGCGCCGCGATAATCCGATCTTTATAGCGCTTACTGTCTTTAAATTTAAGTAAATCCTGCGGCTCCAACTCTGCTGCCAGCTCAGTGGTGGAGTGACTGTCAAAAAAGTGATTTAAGCGCGTACGCGCATTAACCCGCATATGGTGGTCGCACTTAGGGCACACCCCTAAATTGCGGTCTAAATCGGCTTTGTACAGCACTGCATCACAGGCGCCACATTTGGTCCACACGCCCTCGGGAATATTACGACGCGCCGAGGTAGAGGTTCTGGGCAGGATTTTTTCTAACCAACTCATATTACATTCCTATCAACCGGTATCAGACGTTAGACCTAAGATTAGACAAAATACGTCAAAAAACGCCGAAATAAAACTAAACGGGCGCTATTAAAGCATAAACACCCCATATCAGAATATAAAAAACTGGTCTTAGCAGCAGTTATAAAAATAATGGCCCTGGTGCTGATTGGGGTATGGCAAAGTGTTCAGGGTAGTCAACCTCAACCAGATACAAGCCTCCGGGTTTAGCCGTAGCCGCCGCCAGATTACGGTTGCGGCTATGCAATAGCTCGCCAAGCCACGCTACCGGCTTGCGGCCCATGCCAATCTCCAGCAAACTGCCGGTAATATTGCGCACCATATGGTGTAAAAAAGCATTAGCTTTAATATCCAGCACCAGGTAATCACCCACCCGGCTCAGCTGCAAATGATGAATGTTGCGAAAGGGTGTTTTTGATTGGCATTGAATCGCGCGAAAGGCACTGAAATCGTGCTCACCCAGCAACGACGGGGCTGCCTGTTGCATCAGACTGATGTCCAGCTGCTGGTGGTAATGACTCAGCCCTGAGCGCAAAATGGCCGGCCGGAATTTATGGTTATATATCACATAGCGATAGCGACGGGCGGTGGCACTAAAACGGGCATGAAAATCATCACTAACCGGTTTTGCCCAGCGCACGGCAATTTGATCGGGCAACTGACTGTTGGTCCCCATTATCCAGGCTTTGTCATCCCGCTGCACAGCGGTGTCAAAATGCACCACCTGGCCGGTAGCATGCACGCCAGCGTCCGTGCGGCCAGCACAAAACACCTCAACCGGGCTATTAGCCACTTTGGATAATGCCGTTTCCAGTTCCTGCTGCACACTGTTTACTTCTCGCTGGCGTTGCCAGCCAAAAAAACCGGTGCCATCGTATTCGATACCTAAGGCTATTCGCATGGGGTTTCCTCTGTTCAACCGCGGCAATTATACCGCAGAGTAACCCAGTTACCAGCCCGGCAAAACGCCGGGGCGATGCCACTTATTCGCTGGCTGGTTTTTGCAATGCCTTTGCTTCTGTTTTGACATGCTCCGGTGCTTCAGAATCAAGAATATCAGCAATAATTTGCCCGGCACTTTCCTGATCATCGATTTCAATATAAGCTCTGACCAGGTCGAGCTTGGCGGCAAAGCCGTTATCTTCAATATCGACATCCTGCGGGTTATCATTACCTATTACATCGGCGAATTCGTCCAGCCCCACATCGACATTCAGTTGCTCAAAACGGCCATCGTCAGCCTGAGTTTGTTCGCTATTGGCTAACAGGTTATCTATTTCAACGAAGTCAGCATCTGATAACGCAATAATCTCGTCCTGAGCAGGCTCAGGGCTAAACACCGAGTCAACATCAAGATTCAGCGCTTCACTGTCGGCAGCGGTTGTGTGCGCCATCGCCTCCAGCTCGGTCAGCAAACTATCAAAATTGCTGTCGTCCAACGTTTCCAGAGTTAAATCAGCATCACTATCGACTGGCGCTATCTCAATGCTAACATTGTCATCATCCGGCACTATCTCTTCATCCAAGACATCGTCGTCAGTTAATGCCAACTCAGGATAGCTCTCCAGCATTTTGCTCGGATTTTCCACTGATAGTGCAGCTTCAGACGGCTTACTGACCGAGCCGTCTTCGCTGCTTTGCAAATCAGGACCATCAGTGTCAATCTGCGTTTCAGCACTATCTGCCAGCTCGTCTGTATCGGTTAGCACCGGCTCAGTGCTGATGGTGTCGACCTGTTGCAGTAATTCATCCAGTTCAGCACTTAGCAATGCTGATGCTTGCTCATCTTCAGTGGTATCACTCTGCTGTTCAGTACCCTCTAGCGCCAATGCTTCAGCAAAGGCGTCAAGCTCAGTGCGATCGAAACTCTCGTCATCAACTAAACTGGCGATCTGCACATCCGTTAATTCATCCTCGCCAAATTCACTGGTGACTTGCTCACTGGTATTTTCTGTCTCAACCAGGATCAACTCTTCGTCATCCGGGCCTTGCCCGTCTGCCAGCTCTGGCTCTGGCGCAGATGGCAACGCTGCGCTTAACGGCTCAGTTTGTTCAACATCAGGTTCATCAAGCTCTGTAAATGCAGCTGGCTCGGGCTCATCCGGAACATCCAGCTCAATTTCTTCCAGCAAATCATCACCAGCCAGTAGCTCACTCTCTGCTACAGGCTCTGCTACAGGCTCTGCTACAGGCTCTGCTGCAGTTTCATCGCTCGCTTGCGGCGGTGTCTCATTCAGCTCAATAACCTCTTCAGGCGCATTGTCATCAGCTACATCCAGCGGTTCATCATCCAGTTCAATAATGGCATCGTCGTCATCTTCTGCCGACAGTAAGGCATTTAAATCACTGTCAGATAATATATTGTTGGCATCAAACTCGGTGTTGCTAAAGTCATCAGCAACATCTGATACCGAAGCCAGTAAGTCGTCTTCGTCACTGACACTTTCGGTAAAATTACGGGCCAGTAAGCTGTCATCGTCCAGCAATATATCGTCACCCAGCAAGGCATCATCGTCCAGCAGGGCGTCATCAGCAAAGTCTGGCAAGCTGTCATCCAATACTTCACTGCCAGCAAAATCGCCATTATCAGCAAAGGCATCATCCAGTAAACTTTCATCAATATCGAACAAGCCACTGTCGTCTAAATCGTTATTGTCATCCAACGGTGGTAACGGTGACTGGTAATTAGCCGGAGGTGCAGCTGAGGTATTCACTGCAGCCACAGCCGCCTCAGTCTGCTGTCCACGACGTTTTAACCACAACACCACAGCGAATAAAATCAGCAAAGCCGGAATAGATGCGGCTAATACCCAAACTAATGGGTTATTAAACACTGACGAGCCCGGCGGCTCTGCTGCCAATAGTTTGGCGGCCTCTCTGGCTTGTTGCTCCTGCGCTTGCTGGGCGGCCAAAATATCGGCTTGCTGAGTCAGCAGGGTATTTAATTGTTGTTGCAGCAGGCTGTCTTCACCCAGTTGTTGTTGCAACGCCAGTAACTCGGCTTGCACCTGAGCTAAGGTCGATTTCAGCTGATTGTTTTCTCTTGCAATGGCTTCAATCATCAGCATTGAATTGCCAAACTGATCTTTTAACTCGGTAAGTTGCTGCAGTTGCACCGGGCTGGCTGGTTGTGTAGCCACAGCACTGCTCTGCGAGCTGGCTGGCCTGCTTGCCGCTTTTGCCCGTTCAGCCCAGGCCCGGTCATCTGCTTCAGATTTTGCCCGCGCAACGTTAACATCAACGCCGCGGATGTCCCGCAGACCGGGGAGTAACAAGGTGGCGCCAGGGCGTAAATGGTTAAGGTTGCCATCAATAAAGGCATCGGGGTTTTTCAGATAAATGGCGTACATTACCTGATAAGTGCTGACGTCAGCACCTTCTGGTTTAACCCGCTCGGCGATACGCCACAGGGTATCAGTAGGACTTAATGGCCCCAGCTGCCGCAGCATCTGAGCTGTATCTGAACCTCTGGGTCCACGCAGCTGTGTTGACGCAGGCTCAAGAGCTGATACCGAGCCGGCGAATAGCGTCGAAAAATTGACTACCAGCAATAATAACAAAAGACGAAGCGGCATTAACTATCCTTACCTGGGCAACTTAAGCTGATTTACGCGTTAATAATAACAATACTAATGCAAACACTGTTCCATAATTAGCCGTCATGCGGTCTGCAAAATATAAAACAGTTACGACAATGTTACCAGCATAAACCTTATCCAGTAAAAAGGCTCCCGTAGGAGCCTTTTTTTACAGATAATCGCGAATGAGATGTTCGGCGATTTGAATGCTGTTAGTAGCTGCACCTTTGCGTATATTATCGGCTACCACCCACAGGTTAAGCCCGTTTGCATGAGAAATATCCTGGCGTACCCGGCCAACGAACACCTCATCCTTGCCTGTTGCACTGCATACCTGAGTTGGGAAACTGGCATTATCGTCCAGCAATACCACACCGGGTGCATCCGCCAGCAAAGCTTTCGCCTGCTCCACCGTAATAGGCATTCTGGTTTCAATATGCACAGCTTCGGCATGGCCGTAGAATACCGGCACCCGCACTGCGGTAGCATTTACAGCAATACTGCTGTCAGCAAAAATCTTCTGGGTTTCCCAGTGCATTTTCATTTCTTCCTTGGTGTAGCCGTTATCCATAAAGACATCAATTTGCGGGATCACGTTAAAAGCAATCTGGCGGGCAAACTGGCCCTCGCCTTCCAGCGGACGGCCATTCATCAGCTGTACGGTTTCTTTGGCTAAGGCATCCAGCGCGGACTGGCCGGCACCACTGACCGACTGATAGGTCGCGACGTTAATCCGGCTGATCCCTACCGCATCATAAATCGGCTTTAACGCCACCAGCATCTGAATGGTGGAGCAATTCGGATTAGCGATAATATTGCGGTTACGAAAATCAGCAATGGCAGCGGCATTGACTTCAGGCACCACTAACGGAATATCAGCGTCATAGCGGTAGTGTGACGTATTATCAATCACCACACAGCCAGCATCTGCAGCCTTTGGCGCATAAATGGCAGAGACACTGCCACCGGCCGAAAACAAGCCAATTTGTGCCTGGCTCCAGTCAAAGCTTTCGGCATCCAGTACGGTAATTTTTTTACCTTTAAAGGTCACAGTACCACCGGCTGAGCGACTGCTGGCCAGTGGGAATAATTGTGCTACCGGGAAGTCCCGCTGCTCAAGAATTTCAATTAAATGTTGCCCAACTAATCCGGTCGCACCTAAAATTGCGACATTGTATTGCGATGCCATGCCTAAACCCCTTTTTGCTGACTTGTAAAGCCTAACTGCGCCATCCACTGTGGCAAAATACTGCCAGTAAGTTGCAATGAACTGTATTCACGTCGCGGCGGATATGACTTTCGCAGCCAGTCAAAACCCTCACGTTGGATATGATAACGGAATAACGCATCATCCCGGCGCACATCATATAACATTCGAGCCAGGTTTTGGACATCCGGAAGCCCAAAATTTGCAGATATCTGCACTTTTTCCACTGCTGGTGCGGCGAGCAGGCTCACCAGCTCACGTTCTGCAGCGAATCCAAGCTGCTGACTAAGCCGTTGGTATAACATCGCAGTGCCGCGGGCTTTACCTTCAATACTATGGCCCGCGATATGGGCGGTGGCAATGTCCAGATGAGGCAACAATTCCAGCAGTATTGCCGGCTCGTGTTCCCAGACATCCAGCACAACTGGCCTGGGCTGCGCGGTTAACGCCTGCAACAATGCCTGATTATCAATCACAGCACCGCGCGAGGCGTTGATGAGGGCACAATCTGGTTTAAGCAGCGTCAGTGTCTGGGCATTTAATAAATGCCAGCTGGCCGTTGGTCCGCTTTTCAGCATGGGGGTATGAAAACTGATAATGTCTGCCTGACGGCACAGCTCAGTAAAAGGGGTATGGGCAAAGTCAGGCTCTGCTGCTGCGCGCGGCGGGTCACAAAGCAACAGCTTGATATTCAGCGCAGCCGCCGCCTCGGCCAGGCGCCGGCCAATATGCCCCACACCGACAATGCCAAGGGTTTTGCTGGTAAGTTGCCATTGATATTTATCCGCCAGATACCACAGCGCGCTTAACACATATTCTACCACCGACTGGGCATTGCAACCCGGTGCCGAGCTAAAACCGACGTTTCGCGTCGCTAAATACGCCTGGTCAATATGATCCATACCAATGGTGGCAGTACCGACAAACCGCAGTACCGCATTGTGTGCCAGCAGTGCGGCATCCACCTGCGTAACAGAGCGCACCAGCAAGACGTCGGCATCTGCCAGCTCGGCGGCGCTAACTGTGCGACCATTAAATAATGTAACCTGGCCCAGATGACCAAAAAACTCAGTCACCAGCGGCATATTTTCATCAGCATATATTTTCATTGGCGTGTCATTCTGCTTAGCGCTAAAAAATTTTACTACCCGGACGCAGTCTAGCAAACAAACAAAAGGCCAGGCGAATTATCACCTGGCCTTGCCCGGTTAAGCCCCGTAATGTTTAAGGACGGTAACGCTGCATTACCAGGGTGGCATTGGTGCCACCAAAACCAAAACTGTTCGACATAATGGTATTAAGTGTCGCTTCTTTGGCCTGACGCACAATATTAAGGCCGGCTGCAGCCTCATCCAGTTCGGTGATGTTGATCGATGGTGCAATAAAGTTATGTTTCATCATCAACAGCGAGTAAATGGCTTCATGTACCCCGGCTGCACCCAGGGCATGACCGGTCATAGCTTTGGTAGCGCTAATTGCCGGTGATTTACCGGCAAACACCTGTTGAATAGCCGCCAGCTCTTTGACATCGCCAACCGGGGTACTGGTACCATGGGTGTTAACATAGTCTACCGGCGCCGCAACGCCCTGCATTGCCATCTCCATACAGCGCACCGCACCTTCACCACTTGGTGCCACCATGTCATAGCCATCTGACGTGGCGCCGTAACCGACAATTTCAGCATAAATGGTGGCGCCGCGCGCCAGCGCATGTTCCAGCTCTTCAACCACGACGATGCCGCCACCGCCACTGATTACGAAGCCATCGCGCTGCGCATCATAAGTGCGTGATGCCAGTTCAGGCGTATCATTGTAACGACTGGACAAAGCGCCCATAGCATCAAATTCCATCGCCAGGGTCCAGTGCACCTCTTCGCCGCCACCGGCAAAAACGATGTCTTGCTTACCCAGCTGAATCAGCTCTACCGCATGACCAATACAATGAGCACTGGTGGCGCATGCCGAACTGATTGAGTAATTCACACCTTTAATTTTAAACGGGGTGGCCAGACAGGCAGAGCAGGTGCTGGACATGGTTTTTGGTACGGCATAAGGCCCAACCCGCTTTACTCCTTTTTCCCGTAAGGTGTCGGCTGCTTCAATCTGTGTTTTTGATGAAGCACCGCCTGAACCTACCACCAAACCTACCCGGGGGTGAGATATCTGCTCGTTACTTAACCCTGCATCCGCCATGGCTTCCTGCATTGCAATATAAGCATATGCCGCAGCATCGCCCATAAAGCGCATTGCCTTGCGGTCGATATGCTCGGCCGGGTTCATTTTAATATTGCCCCAAACCTGAGAGCGCAAGCCAAATTCAACGAACTCTGGCGAGGCCGTAATGCCCGAGCGGCCAGCTTTTAATGAATCCAATACTTCTGCCTGATTATTGCCAATACTGGAAACAATTCCCATGCCGGTGATGACGGCTCTTTTCATGCTTACTCCCATGTCTGCCTGCCGGCAGAAGCTAATTTATAATCTGTTGTCTATTGTACGGACTTTACTGCCAAAACTGGTCAGCTTTCAGCGTACAACTGTACTCTTTTCAATTTTGCGTCAGCTTCAGGTAAACTACAAGTTGATTTTCCAGCCGGATACCAAAATGCCATCGCTGAAACATGCCAATATTCACTTTAACCAACAGGGTACCCCAGTCGCCACCGATTTTGATGACATTTATTTTTCAAACGACGGTGGCCTGGCAGAAACCGACTATGTATTTTTACAGCAAAATGGTTTACCCGCGCGCTGGCAACAGCATCCGGCAACACACTTTCATATAATAGAAACCGGCTTTGGCACCGGCGCTAATTTTTTGCTAAGTTGGCAGAAGTTTCGGCAGTACCGGCAGCAGCATGCAGCCGCACAGTGCCGCCACTTGTATTTTTCCAGCTTTGAAAAGTACCCGCTTAGCCGCTCCGATCTGACGCTGGCACTGCAAGTCCATACAGAACTTAGCGAGCACTGCCAGTTACTACTGGCGCAGTATCCACCGGCGGTTGCCGGTTGCCACCGGCTAACCTTCGATGACGGTACTGTGGTGTTAGATTTATGGCTGGGGGATGTCAACGAACTACTTCCACAATTACCTGTTCAAAATCAAGCGGATGCATTCTATCTGGACGGTTTTGCACCGGGGAAAAACCCGCAAATGTGGCAACCACAATTATTCAGCCAGATGGCACGGTTAAGTTGCGCGCAAACAACGGTAGCCACTTTTACCTGCGCCGGCCTGGTTAAACGTGGTCTGCAGGACAATGGCTTTGCAATAAAAAAGGTCAAAGGTTTTGGCCGCAAACGCGAAATGCTGACGGCAAACTTTAGCCCGCCAACAGACAATGCTGTTGCAGCAAGCGGCACAGAGCACGTAGAAGCAGCAGAGAAAGTGGCCATTGTTGGCGGGGGTATCGCCTCGCTGTGTCTGGCATTACAACTTATTGCAAAAGGCATTGCCACTGAATTAATCTGCGCCGATGCCGAGGTAGCACAGGGTGCCTCGCACAACTTACAAGGCGCGGTCTATCCCAATTTACATCCAGAGCTGACGCAGGCCAGCCTGTTACACTGTCAGGCATTTTATTTTGCCAGACACTTTTACCAGCAGCTGGCGACAAAGGGTATGGTGTTTGCCATGCAATGGTGTGGTGTCTTACATCTGGCAACAACCCCGGCCTTAGCACTGCGTCAGCAAAAACTTGTTGATTATGCAAACTGGCCAGCGGCGTTGGTTTACCCGGTAAACGCCACCGAAGCCTCTCAACTGGCAGGGGTTGAGCTGGCGCAGGGCGGCATTTTTCTGCCGCAAGCCGGCTGGCTGAGCCCGCAGCAGTTTTGTCAGGCGGCGTTAGTTCAGTTGCAACAATCAGCATTATTTAACGCGAAGTTTAGTTGTCGGGTGACCGGGCTGTCTGCTGCTGCCTCCCAGGCAAAGGAACAGTCTCAGTGGTCAGTTCAGTATCTGGACTGCGAACAAGCAAGCCAAACCCACCGCTATTCTTGCGTGGTACTGGCCAGTGGCGCCAATATCACTGACTTCAGCCAAAGCCAACACCTGCCGGTAAATCGGGTGCGGGGCCAGGTTAGTCATATCAGCTGTGCCTCGATGCAAGCACTGAACACCGTATTATGCCATAAAGGCTACATCACCCCGGCACTGGATGGCCTGCATGCTGTGGGCGCAACCTTCGATCGCAATGCAACTGAGGCCTATGTGGCAGCAGCAGATAACCAGGAGAATCTGGCACTGGTTAATCATCAGTTACTGCAGCCAGCCTGGTTTAGCATGGCTCAGGTACATGGCGCCCGTGCTGCTTTTCGGGCTACGGTGCCAGATCACTTGCCATTGCTTGGCAAAACCGGTCGACAACAGGGATTGTATGTTTTAGGGGGATTAGGTGCGCGGGGCATTTTACTGGCGCCGCTGTTAGCTGAAACGCTGGCGTGCGAAATTGCTGGCCAGCCGCAACCTATGGCTAATGTTGTTCGCCAGGCAATAGCCGCCGACCGCTTTAATAAACCGGTGGCAACAGTTTGAAAATTATCTTTTATTGTCGTGTAACAAGCTGATGCGTTCTGCTGGTCAAAGCCCGCTGAAATTTGCTATGGTTATGCCAAACTATCGCACTGCACAAAAGGAAATAAAATGCGATCTTTAGCTCTGTTGTTGGCCTCGGCCATAATTAGTGTAGCCTCTGTAAACGCGGTAGCGGCCAGTTTTTATCAGGTGCCGCTGGCGAGCGACGCCCGGGAGTTTGCCCGGCTAGATAACAAACTGCCGGCGGTGCTCAGCTATTTCAGTAAGCAATCGATGAGCCAGCTACAACAGTTTTACCAGCAACAACTGGGAGAACCGAGCAACAGCACCATGATCCATGGCCGGCTGAACCTCTTCTACCGGCTTAATCAGCAGCAAGTCAGAATTCTAATCTCTGAGCAGAATGATTGGCGCCAGGTAGATATTATGGTGCAGTAGTGTGTCTGGTCATGACCCGATATTAATCGAGGTCATGGCCTGGCCATTTGCAATACCACCCGGCGATTTGTCGCCCTGCCCAGGCTGGTTTGATTCGACGCCACATGACGCCGCTCGCCATAGCCATCCACTTGCACCTTTTCATCTGCAACACCGGCTGCCATTAAAAACTGTTTGATTTTCTCTGCACGCTGGATAGAAAGCTGCTCGTTCATCCACCGGCCGCCGTAACTGTCGGTATAGCCTTGTAACTCGATGCTGTCGATATCAGGGTCGTGCTGCAAATACTGAGCAATTTGCGCCAGTCGGCGCTGCGATTCACGGGTAAGCTTGTCACTGCCCGACTCATAACTGAGCACCGTAAAAGCAATGTCATCAAAACTGTACGGCAGCAAGGCCGCGATACATTCGTTAAAAGCGTAATAGCCCGGTGTAAATTGCACCGGATTAAGCACCGCGGCAACTTTGTCGTAGGGGCTATGCCAGTCGGCATAATAAAAAGTAGGGCTAAAACCCTGTTCCAGCTCGGTGAGCAAGGTCCACGCGGTCTTTTTGGGCAATTCACCATTAAACTGCTGCAGTAAGGTCATGCTGGCGAGGTTTTTGCCCGGCTCGCCGGGGCGCCAGGCCGGTGGTACCGACAATACTTCTGCCAGGCTGTAAGCGTCTGGCAAGCGCAGCATTTGCAGCTCAAAATTCAGATTGAGCGCTTTACTGGCCTTACTTTGAAATACAGCATTACCAAAGTGTGGAATGCTATGCTCCAACTGACAGAGTAATGGTGTCTTAGCGGTTAGCTGCCAGCTTGATTGCTCAATATTGGCAGAATATTGACGCAGCTGCTGCGAGACAGCACTGCTACTGCCGGTGTGCAGCGCGCACGCTAATACCATGATAGTTAAAACATATTTAGGCATTCACTCTACCCTGCTCTGAAAATAGTGACTTTGGCGGCCAGGCTGGCACACCGTTGCCGGTATCAATAATACTGGCTCCCTAAGTTTAATAAGCAAACACTGTGCCGAACACAAGACGTTAGCTATTTTTTTTGGCATAATGCGCACTGCATTTTTTAATGGTTGGCTTATGACAGAAAAAACATCCCTGCTTGCCCAACGTTTTCGTGGCTACTATCCTGTAGTTATCGACGTTGAGACGGCAGGCTTTAATGCCAAGACTGACGCCTTGCTGGAAATTGCGGTAAACCTGTTGCAAATGGATGAAGCCGGCCAGCTTAACCCGGGAGAAACTCTGCATTTTCATGTTGAACCCTTTGCAGGTGCTAATCTGGATGCCAGCTCACTGGCATTTAATGGCATTGACCCTTTTAACCCGTTACGTGGTGCAGTATCAGAGCGGGAAGCACTGACTGAAATATGTAAAGCCGTGCGTAAAGCGCAAAAAGCAGCGGGCTGCCAGCGTACCGTGATAGTAGCGCATAACTCCGCTTTTGATCAGGGCTTTGTTAATGCAGCCATTGCCCGCACTAATTACAAGCGCTCGCCTTTTCATGCCTTTGTTTCTTTTGATACCACCAGCCTGGCAGCATTGGCACTGGGCCAAACCGTGCTAGCCAAAGCCTGCCAGCAAGCAGGTATCGCTTTTGACAGCAAAGAAGCTCATAGCGCTTTATACGATACCGAGCGCACGGCAGAGCTATTTTGTTACATTGTCAATAAATGGCAAGGTTTAGGTGGCTGGCCGCCGCTGGCTGCTGACTAACGGCATAGCACACACTAAACAGGGAGCTTTCGCTCCCTGTTTGTTTTACGGTTTACAACCAACCCATGGCTTATTCTGCGTCGGTGGCAGCATCCGCAGCGGGCATTTTTGCTGCTGTTGCTTTAATCAATGGCTGCAATTCACCGCGTTGGAACATTTCCAGGATAATATCACAGCCACCAATCAGCTCACCCTCAACCCACAACTGAGGAAAAGTTGGCCAGTTTGCATATTTTGGTAATTCAGCCCGAACGTCAGGGTGCTGCAATATATCAACAAAAGCAAATTGTGCACCACAGGCGATCAGGGCCTGTGAAGCCTGAGCAGAAAAGCCACAGCTGGGGAATTTTGGCGAGCCTTTCATAAATAACAAAATAGGGTTTTCAGCAATTTGCTGCTTAATTTTATCCAACGTCTCCATTTTTACCTCTGCAGAAACTAAACAATTTAGGCTATTTTACGCTTATCTTTACTGGCTGCCACTTGAGTTAACAAAAAAAAACCCAATATCTGACGTATCATTCTATAAACAGCAGGTTGTTTTTACCGAACCAGAGCAACCTGTTAAGCGTAAAACTGACACAAGTTAAAACTTGAGTAAATTAGTCAGGTTTTGTAGTCTACGCGATGCAGACATCTTTAACAACGAAAACGGAGCACAACAATGGCCTTTGAATTACCAGCATTACCTTATTCCAAAGACGCTTTAGCCCCTCATATTTCAGCAGAAACCCTGGAATACCACCACGGCAAGCATCACAATACTTATGTGGTTAAACTGAACGGTTTGATTGAAGGTACGCCGTTTGCCAACAAATCACTGGAAGAGATTATCCGCAGTTCAGAAGGTGGTGTGTTTAACAATGCCGCTCAGGTATGGAACCATACTTTTTACTGGCACTGCTTAACGCCAAACGGCGGCGGTGAACCAACTGGTGCGCTGGCCGATGCGATTAACGCAAAATGGGGGTCATTCGCTGAATTCCAAAAAGCGTTTAATGACAAGGCAGTAAATAACTTTGGTTCAAGCTGGACCTGGTTAGTGAAAAAAGCCGATGGCAGCCTGGATATTGTTAATACCAGCAATGCTGCTACTCCTATTCAGGATGCTACGCTAACCCCGGTACTGACTGTCGATTTGTGGGAACACGCGTATTATATCGATTATCGCAATGCCCGCCCAACCTATCTGGATGCATTCTGGGCATTAGTTAACTGGCAATTTGCTGCCAATAACTTCGCTAAATAAGATTTATTATACAGCCAGGGCTGTATCTGCATCTTCTAATACCCGGTTGCTACCGGGTATTCCCCCCCCCGCACACTACTGCTGTCACTCAAACCGCCTGTTACAATTTATAAGCTACTTTTGGTAAACCCGGCACGCTTGCGTTACGTATTGACCATACCACCAATAAAAAATATGAATATTTTCGGTTAATTAGGCAGGCAAAGTTGATTTTTACTGTCTAACCTTAACAACAACAGCAGCGAAATCAGGTTTTCCCACGAGCAATGGCTGGAGGTGCATATGAGCATTTTTGAGCACTACAAATCACGATATGAGGCCACCCGAGAAGAAGAATATAGTATCCAGGAGTTTCTGGCGCTGTGCAAAGACGACAAGAGTTGTTATGCCACGGCGGCCGAGCGTCTTTTATTAGCCATTGGTGAGCCAGAGCTCATCGACACCGCACAAGACCCAAAGTTAAGCCGGCTATTTTCTAACAGGATCATTGCCCGTTACCCGGCGTTTGCCGAATTCTACGGCATGGAAGATGCCATTGAACAAATCGTATCCTACTTAAAACATTCGGCGCAGGGGCTGGAAGAGCGTAAACAAATTTTATATTTGCTGGGACCGGTAGGCGGCGGTAAGTCATCACTGGCTGAAAAGTTAAAGCATTTGATGCAGCAGGTACCCATCTATTATTTAAAGGGCTCACCGGTATATGATCACCCACTGTCCCTGTTCGATGTCAACGAAGATGGCCGGATATTGCAAAAGGAATATGGCATTCCACCCCGTTATTTACGTAATATTTTATCGCCCTGGGCCACTAAACGGCTGCACGACTATAATGGCGACATCAGCCAGTTCCGGGTAGTCAAGAAGTACCCTTCTATTCTGGATCAAATTGCCATCGCCAAAACAGAACCTGGCGATGAGAATAACCAGGATATCGCGGCCTTGGTCGGTAAAGTTGATATTCGCAAGTTGGAACATTTTGCGCAGAACGATCCCGATGCCTACAGCTATTCCGGTGCCTTGTGCCGGGCCAATCAGGGCTTGATGGAATTTGTGGAAATGTTTAAAGCGCCGATTAAAGTGCTGCATCCACTGCTGACTGCCACGCAAGAGGGCAACTATAATGGCACCGAAGGGTTGTCCGCATTGCCGTTCGACGGCATTATTCTGGCACACAGCAACGAATCGGAATGGCAAAACTTTCGCAATAACAAAAATAATGAAGCCTTTCTCGATAGGGTTTACATTGTAAAAGTGCCTTATTGCCTGCGGGTCAATGAAGAGAAAAAAATCTATCAGAAACTGCTGGAGCACAGCGAGTTAAATACGGCGCCCTGTGCGCCCGGAACCTTAAGCTCACTGGCGCAGTTTGCCGTCTTGTCCCGGCTGAAGCAGCCAGAAAATTCCAGCATTTACTCCAAAATGCGGGTGTATGATGGTGAAAGTTTAAAAGATACCGATCCGAAAGCGAAATCCTATCAGGAATATCGCGATTATGCCGGTGTAGATGAAGGCATGACAGGTTTATCAACCCGTTTTGCCTTCAAAATTTTATCGCGGGTATTCAATTTTGACAGCACTGAAGTGGCGGCCAATCCGGTCCATTTGTTCTATGTGTTAGAGCAGCAAATCGAGCGCGAGCAATTTGCTGGTGACGTTGCAGAGCGCTACCTTGAACACTTAAAAGGCTATCTTATCCCTAAGTATATTGAATTTATTGGTAAAGAAATTCAGACGGCCTATCTGGAGTCGTACTCTGAGTATGGCCAGAATATCTTTGACCGTTATGTGATCTATGCTGACTTCTGGATCCAGGATCAGGAATATCGCGACCCGGAAACCGGCCAGTTGTTTGACCGGGCCGCATTAAACGCTGAACTGGAGAAAATAGAAAAGCCTGCCGGGATCAGTAACCCTAAAGATTTTCGCAATGAAATCGTTAATTTTGTGCTGCGGGCTAAGGCTAAAAATAACGGTAAAAACCCACTTTGGACCAGTTATGAAAAACTGCGCACCGTTATCGAGAAGAAAATGTTTTCCAGTACTGAAGACTTACTGCCTGTTATTTCCTTTAATGCTAAAACCTCGACCGAAGATCAGAAAAAACACGATGATTTTGTTAACCGGATGATGGAGAAAGGCTACACCGGTAAGCAAGTCAGGCTGCTGTCGGAATGGTATTTGCGGGTTCGCAAATCACAATAATGCCGGAGGTAGTATGGCGCACTTTATTGACCGTCGACTCAATGGCAAAAACAAAAGCGCTGTTAACCGGCAGCGCTTTATCCGGCGCTATAAGCAGCAAATTAAAAAAGCGGTAGCAGATGCGATTAGTGAGCGCAGTGTTACTGATATCAGTAGTGGCGAAAATGTGACTATTCCGCGCAAAGATATTACTGAGCCGTTTTTTCATCAGGGCAAAGGCGGCCGCCGTCAGATTATTCATCCGGGCAATGACCAGTTCAGCGAGGGAGATCGTATACCACGGCCCCAGGGGGGCGCAGGCGGCAGCGGTAAAGGTGATGCCAGTGCAGATGGTGAAGGTAGCGACGATTTTGTATTCAGTATTTCTAAAGATGAATATCTGGATCTGTTATTTGAAGATCTGGCGCTACCTAACCTGCAAAAAAACCAACTTGATAAACTGGTGCAGTATAAAAGTGTCAGAGCCGGCTTCCGTGCTGAAGGGGTGCCAAGCAATATAGATATCGTCCGCTCATTGCGCGGTTCACTGGCCAGGCGGATAGCGATGACCGCTGGTAAAAAAAAGGCCCTGGCCGAACTGGAAGCACAACTGCAAGCGCTGGAGCAACAGCCAGTACCCGATCAGCAACAGCGACTGCAGCTGTTAGAACAGATCGCGTCATTAAAAGCCAGAATTGCTGGCGTGCCTTTTATCGATAGTTTTGATTTGCGCTTTCGTAACTATCAGAAAAGACCGGAACCCACCAGCAAAGCGGTAATGTTTTGCCTGATGGATGTGTCCGGTTCGATGGATCAAGCCACCAAGGATATGGCAAAACGTTTTTATATTTTGTTGTATTTATTTTTAAGCCGCAGCTATAAAAATGTCGAAGTAGTTTATATACGGCATCACACTCAGGCAAAAGAAGTGGATGAGCAGGAGTTTTTCTACTCGCAGGAAACCGGCGGCACCATAGTGTCATCAGCACTAAAGCTGATGCACGAGATTATCGTTGAACGTTATGACCCGGTGCAATGGAACATTTATGCGGCACAGGCATCGGATGGTGATAACTGGACTGACGATAGCGCACCCTGCGCGGCCTTGCTGGCGAACAAACTGTTACCCCTGGTCAGGTATTACGCTTATATCGAGATCACGCCCCGGGCACACCAAAGCCTGTGGCTGGAATATGAAAAACTACTGGCAAGCCACGATAATATGGCAATCGAACATATTCGCGAACTCTCTGATATTTATCCGGTGTTCCGGCAGCTTTTCAAAAAACAGGCTGCCTGAGGAGATACTATGGCAAAAGCGCAAACTCGCTCTGAATGCTTGCCCGATGGCCCAGACTGGACTTTCGATTTACTTGATGCATATCATCAGGAGATTGCCCGGGTAGCGCGCCACTACCAACTTGATACCTACCCTAATCAAATTGAAGTGATCACCGCTGAACAAATGATGGATGCTTACTCCAGTGTTGGCATGCCACTAGGCTACCATCATTGGTCGTATGGCAAAAAATTTATTCAAACTGAGCAAAATTATAAGCGCGGCTATATGGGGCTGGCTTATGAAATTGTGATTAACTCCAACCCTTGCATCGCCTACCTGATGGAAGAAAACACCATTACCATGCAGGCACTGGTGATGGCCCACGCCAGTTATGGTCACAATTCTTTTTTTAAAAACAACTACCTGTTTAAAACCTGGACCGACGCCGGCTCTATTATCGATTACCTGGTATTTGCCAAAAACTATATTAGTCGGTGCGAAGAAAAATATGGCATTACGGAGGTCGAGGATACGCTCGATTCCTGTCATGCGCTGATGAATTATGGTGTTGACCGTTATAAACGGCCGCAGAAAATTTCTCTGGAAATTGAGCAGAAGCGCCAGCAGGAGCGAGAAGCTTACCTGCAAAGTCAGGTCAATGATTTATGGCGGACCATTCCATTAAAAGCCAGCAGCGAAGAACAGCGCATGCAACGCTTCCCGGGGGAACCGCAGGAAAATCTGCTGTACTTTATCGAAAAAAACGCACCGCTGCTCAAACCCTGGCAGCGGGAAATTGTGCGGATTGTCCGCAAAATCTCCCAGTATTTCTATCCGCAAAAACAAACCCAGGTGATGAATGAAGGCTGGGCGACCTTTTGGCACTACACCATTTTGCAGCACCTGTACGATGAAGGTAAAGTCAGTGATCGCTTTATGCTGGAAGTGTTGCACAGCCACACCAATGTCGTGGCACAGCCTGAATATAACAGCAAATATTACTCAGGCATTAACCCCTATGCCCTGGGGTTTGCCATGTTTACCGATATCCGGCGCATTTGCGAGCATCCTACGGCAGAGGATAAAGAGTGGTTTCCTGACATTGCCGGTAGCAACTGGCTGGAGACCTTGCATTTTGCTATGCAAAACTTTAAAGACGAAAGCTTTATCGGTCAGTATTTATCACCAAAAGTGATCCGCGATTTTCATTTATTTGCCATTGTTGACGATGACCAAGCGAACACCCTGGAAGTCAGTGCTATTCATAATGCGGAGGGCTATCAACGGATCCGGCAAATGTTGTCGGCCCAGTATAATCTGAGCCAGATTGAACCCAACATTCAGGTGTACAACGTCAATGTTAACACCGACCGGGCCTTAACCTTGCGCTATATTCCACAGCAGCGGGTGCCACTGGCCGACAATGCCGCTGAAGTGCTGAAACATTTGCACCGGTTATGGGGTTTCGAAGTAATCTTAGAGCAGCTAAACGAGGATGGCAGCAATGAGTTACTGGCGCGTTGCCCTCTCAGTGCGGAGTAACGCTGTCGTGATCTAGCCTGACCTTAAGCTGGTTCAGAGCTATAACAGGTAACTTTGTTTCTGCCATCAACCTTAGACTGGTACAAGGCGTTGTCGGCCGCTTCTATCCAGTGCCGGTGCTCCTGCATGCCAACGTCACGTTCTGCCAGCCCCAAACTAATGGTGACATTAAGTACCATCTTGTTGTAGCTAATCGCCAATATCGCCACTTGCTGCCGAATACGTTCCGCCAGACACTGAGCCTGCTCCAGTGAAGTATCCACCAGCAGAATGGCAAACTCCTCACCACCGTAACGACCAGCCAGATCTGTAGTGCGAATATTAGCTTTAATTACATCGGCAACTTTGCGGATCACCTCATCGCCAGCAGTATGGCCATAGGTATCATTGACGCGTTTAAAATGGTCAATGTCGCACATCAGCAAGGTACTATGATGCTGACTGTAGCGTTGCAAGCGATTAAACTCCTGGATCAGGGCATCTTCCCAGTGACCACGGGTGCTTAACTGGGTTAGAAAATCGGTTTTTGATAGCTGCTGCAAGCGGCCATTCATTGACTCCAGCTCAGTGCGGCTGACAGCTGCGTCTGTTACATCGTATATAATAATGCACAAATGCGTAACCTGACCGCGGGTATCAGTCAGCGGAAAAATGGTACTGTTCTGGTACATATATTCAGCACTACCGGTAATCGGCCGGTAGTTTTTAAACTTAAAAATATAAGGCCGTTGCTCCCAGATAGTAAAAGCCCTGTTTTTTAATAATATGACCGGATCGCATTTTCGCCTTAACCATTGCTCATCAATTTCAGGAAATAAGTCAAACAGATAACGTTCCCTGACCTGCCGTGGCGTCAGACCACTGTGGCTTTCCATAAAACCATTCCATACCTGGATCCGATAATCACTGTTTAACACTACTAAACCAACATCCACCGTCTGGAACATATCCATTAACCAATGAATTTCAGATACATCAAACTCGGCGTTGGTTAAACTCATGGCTATTCTTCCAGTAAAAAAGCAACTTTGTGCTTCAGGGTTTTTACACTGTCTTCGGTAAACAATAACAGCAAATCGCAGTTAATATTGTAGTTTTCAATACCATAACTCAGTTCTATTGCCAGGGTTTTGCGCCAGCGTCTGGCGTTTGTCTTAATTAACTCGCTGACAGGCGCATGCTGCCCTAATACCACCGGGTGGCCCTGGCTAAACGTCATGTCTAATTGCTCAGCAATACCTTTAAGTACCGCACCAATTAAGATGTTGGCAACATCCATCAGCAATTCCAGCTCGGTGGATGGGGTTAACTCGCCCTGAAAATTAAGCAGACTGGCAATATCTTTAAAACTGGAGTCAGTCAGAATTAACAAGGCTTCGCCAGCAACACCACCACCAATAAAGCCCTGACACACCGCAGAGGTAGACGAGTGCTGCTCAACCGACGCCAGTGCCATATGCAGCTCGCTTACTTCAATAACATTAACATTGGGAATAGGCAGCTTCACAAATACATTTAACAACCGAGCCAGTAAATCACCGGCCTGGCCCATCGCTACGTTAGTGATTTCCTGAAAGACGTCACGCATCTCTGCGTTAAGTTCAGTATCTATGCTGCGCTTCGCTGCGCGCTGTGTTTCGGGGGCGCGTAAACTGACACTTTGCATTATGGCTTGTAGTTTAGCGGTATCAACCGGCTTGCGGATAAAGTCCAGCGCACCCAACGCCATCACCCGCTGATACGCCTCAGGTTGCACGTCGCCGGACACCACCACCACTTTGACCTCAATCTGGCGTTTTTTTAACTCCGCCAACACCTGATATCCATCCATAATAGGCATATTTAAATCAAGGAATAGCCAGTCAATCTGCTCTTTTTCAAGGGTTGCCAGTGCATCAGCACCATGGCCGGCAAAATGAACCCGCTCTTGCCAGTCCTGTGGTAAGATCCGGGCAAGTTGCTTGCGTGCCAGATTAGAGTCATCACAAATTAATACTGCGGTGGTCATTGGGCACTCACTTAAACACAACATGTGTTTATAATAGACGCAAAACTGGCAGCGATAACAGCAATAATATCAAATAAATTGCGTTGTTAGCTTAAATACTATTTGTTTCCAGATAATTAGGACACCAATTATGATGAAGCTACTCAGAAAACACTGCGCCATCCCTGCCATTATTAGCGCGGGGCTACTTAGCCTGCCCGCACTGGCAATTGATCTTACCGCCCAGTTGCCCAGCAGAATCAGTGAGGTAAAAGCCGGTAACCAGCAAGTCGTGCTGCTCGGGCAGGAACTTACTGTCGGTCAGCGCGCGCCCGCCTTTAAGGTCGTGGATAACAATTTTAAAACGGTACAACTAAGCGATTTTAGCGGTAAAACTGTGTTAATCAGTGTGATCCCCAGCGTAGACACTGGTATTTGTTCGTTGCAAACCAAGCGCTTTAACAGTGAAGTCGCTAATTTGCCAGATGAGGTGGTGTTATTAACCATTAGCACCGATCTGCCTTTTGCCCAGAAGCGTTACTGTCAGCAAGAGCAAGTAGCAGATATGGCGGTAGTTTCCGATGCAGTATGGCGTGATTTTGGCAGTAACTATGGTTTACTTATTAAAGATATGGGATTGCTGACCCGGGCAATTTTATTGATCGACAATAAAGGTCATTTGCAGTACCAACAATTAGTGCCTGAATTAGCGCAGGAACCGGATTATGCCGACGCACTGACTGCCCTGGCTGAGTTGCTGAAAAAGTCTTAACACTCTATCTTAAAATTTATTTTCACTACGCTTGAAAAAAGCTTACTTTAGCGCCACTTAGAATATAGCCTACAGCAAAAAGCCCTCATTCGAGGGCTTCTTTTTCAGCACGGTCAGAAAGCTTTCCTGCCTGCACGGCGTAATGATTTAATCTAGCAATTTTACCAACTGAGCACTGATGTCATCTACCGGCTGAGTGCCATCAACGTAATGATACTGGGTAGCACCGGCCTCTGCCGCTTTACGATAATAACCGACCAGCAGCTCGGTTTGCTCGTGGTAAATCGCCAGTCGCTTGCGCACGGTCGCTTCGACATCGTCGGCACGGATCACTAAGTCTTCACCGGTTTCATCATCTTTGCCGGCAACTTTTGGTGGGTTGTATTTCAGATGATACACACGGCCTGAAGCAGGATGCACCCGACGGCCACTCATCCGCTCTACAATAATATCGTCTGGCACGTCAAACTCAATAACATGGTCTACCACCACGCCGTTATCCTGCATGGCATCGGCTTGCGGGATAGTGCGTGGAAAACCGTCAAGCAAAAAACCTTTGCTACAATCGTCTTTGGTAATCCGTTCTTTTACCAGACCAATAATAATGTCATCGGACACTAACTGTCCGGCGTCCATTACCTGCTTTGCAGCCAAGCCAAGTTCGGTACCTTCTTTGATGGCTGAGCGCAGCATATCACCGGTTGAGATTTGCGGGATCCCATATTTGTTCATTAAAAATTGTGCCTGAGTGCCTTTCCCGGCCCCCGGGGCCCCCAACAAAATGATACGCATAACAACAGCCTCGTGTTCTCGGATTATTCAATTATTTACAATAACCGAATCTTTACACAATGTGCTTGCTGAGACAAGAAATTTGTCTACTGGTGCTACCTGAGGTCGCGTATTCATTAGCCTTTAGTCGATAGCCTTGCAAACTGCAGGCTCTGACACATTTTTGCGACTAAAGCTGTGAAAACCACAGCTTTTCTATCTGTTACCAGAGCTAATATCGACTAAAGTCTGAAGCGGCGAACCAGCTCCTGCAACTGTTCAGCCAATGCTGACAAGGCATCACTGGCACTGGCCGATTGCACCACATTTTCACTATTTTGCACAGCAACGTCACTAATCCGGTGAATATTCTGGTTAATGTCACGCGATACGGTAGTTTGCTGCTCAGTGGCACTGGCTATCTGATGCGCAGTACTGCTGATAAGCTCCACCGCCTCACTAATCGCCAGCAGTGCCTGACTTGCACTCCCAGCTCGTTCTGCAGTTGCTTTAGCTGAGCTTTCACTGCTTTGATTAGCTTTTACAGCACGCTCAGTACCGGTTTGCAGCTTTTCAATCATTTGTTTTATTTCAGTAGTGGAATCTTTGGTGCGGCTGGCCAGGGTCCGGACTTCATCGGCCACTACCGCAAAACCGCGGCCACTTTCTCCGGCTCTCGCCGCTTCAATAGCCGCGTTCAATGCCAGTAAATTAGTTTGCTCGGCTATGCTTTCAATAACCTGCAAAATGCTACCAATATGATCGCTATCTTGTTTGAGTAAATTAATAATTTCAGAGGCTTTACTAACTTCAGCGGATAACTTATCCAAATCCTGCAAAGTTGTACTGACTATTTGCTGGCCATGTGCCGTGTCACGCTCTGCCGCCGATGCTGCCTGTGCGGCTTGTTGCGTATTGCGCGAGACTTCTTCCAAAGAGGTAGTCATCTGGTTCATCGCTACTGCAGAGTTATTAATTTCACTATTTTGCTGCTCAATTCCATAGCGTGTCTGCTCATTAATTTGTGCCAATTCGGTAGCCGCAGACGCAACCTGATCAGAGTAGTTACCTACCTGTCCAATCATTTTACGCAAGTTTTGCTGCATACTGGCAATAGACGCCAGTAAGCTATGAGTGTCACCGGCTTTTAAGACAATGTCAGCTGTCAAATCACCTTCAGCCACCTGATGCACCGCGGCAGCGGCATATTCAGGTTCACCACCAAGCAATTTAGTCACACTGCGCACCAGTAAAATGCATATCAGCGCCGCTACAATTAGCACCACGACTGAAATCAGGATCAAGGTTCTGAGCATACTACTTACCGCTGCTAACGCTTCGGCTTCGCGGCTTTCCAATACCAGCGACCAACCCAACATCGGGATATAATTATAACTGCCAATAACCTTAACATTAGCTGCATTGGAGTAATGACCAATACCGCTACGCTTAGCGCGGGTAGCATCTGCAGCAATAGTCGTAAGTGGGCCGCTGGCATTGCGTAATGACAGCGCGTCGGTAATGGCGGCACCTTCATTATCCAGTAGATATATTTCAGTATAGCTGTCGTGACTAAGTGCATTAACCATGTCAAAAATGGTACTTAGTTGCACCGCACCACGCATAACACCGACAACCTGACCATTATGCCTGATAGGAATAGCAACCGTACTAACCCTGGCACCGGTCGCTCTGGACACTATCGGTTGGGAAAAGCTATCCTGGCCGGCAATCGCCTGACGAAACCAGGCACGGTCTGCCACATTAAAATCCTGCGCTTCACCAGCACTGAGCACTCTTGCCTGGCCATTAGCATAACTGACCCCCGTTTGCCCCCTGCCATCTGGCCCCACCACAAAAATGGTATCGTAATACCCCTGACTTTGCGCCAACACCTGCATCAAACTGGCACTGAGCCCTAAATCACCTTGTTGCACCTGAGGTAAGCTGGCCAGATATCGCATTTCTTCCTGGCGTACCAGCAACCAATTGCTAAAAGCTTTGGCATTAGCACCACCGCCTTCCTGTAAACTACTGAGCACCGCTTCGGTGCGTGAATTCTTATACTCAATAAAAACCAGACTGGTCAGCACAATAATAGCGACTAAAATAAGGCCTACCATACTGACCGTCAGCCGCACGCCCAGACTTAAACGCCTCCAGCTTGCTAACATTACGTTCCCCTAATCCTGATATCGATATGGGTCTGAGTATAGTTATAAATCAGCAAGATGCGAGTTAGCACTTATAAATAAAAAGCCCGCCGGCGTTGGTACAACCGGCGGGCTGAGTCACTATAACTGGTCGGTTACTTTGCTAAAGCTAACAGTAAGTTATTTAACCTGGTGACATAACCGGCCGGGTTTTTCAGGCTACCACGCTCAGCCAGTAAAGCTTGCTCAAACAATACCTGCGCCCATTCGTTAAAGCGGGCATCATCAGTTTCATCGGCAATATGTTTTACCAGCAGATGCTCGGGGTTTAACTCGAATATCGGCTTCACATCCGGCACTTTCTGGCCAACCGACTCCATCAGTTTTAACATCTGGGTACTCATATCGTGCTCGTCAGTCACAATACACGCCGGGCTATCGGTTAAGCGATGGCTCACCTTGACATCTTTAACCTCGTCACCCAGTGCCGTTTTAAAGCGCGTCAACACACTGGCAAAGGCTTCTGCGGTTTCCTGCTGGGCTTTTTTGGTTTCTTCATCATCCAGATTCGATAAATCTAAACCACCTTTGGCTACTGAGCGCAGTTTTTTGCCGTCAAACTCTGGCAGGTGCTGAATTAACCACTCGTCTATCCGATCCGACAGCAGCAAGACTTCAATACCTTTTTTACGGAACACTTCTAAATGCGGGCTATGCTTGGCTGCCTGATAGCTGTCGGCAACCACATAGTAAATGTCATCCTGGCCTTCTTTCATTCGACCGATATAATCTGCCAGCGCCACGTTCTGGCTAGCGTCGTCGTTGTGGGTAGAGGCAAAGCGCAGCAAGCCGGCAATTTGCTCCTTATTCACCATATCTTCAGCCGGGCCTTCTTTTAGCACCTGGCCAAACTCGTCCCAGAACAATTGGTACTGCTCAGGGTCTTTCGCCAGCTTTTCCAGCATTTTCAAAGTACGGCTGGTGCAGCCTTTACGCAGGCTCTGCGTCACTTTAGTGTCTTGCAGAATTTCCCGGGATACGTTTAACGGTAAATCACTGGAATCCAGCACGCCTTTAATAAAGCGCAGGTAACTTGGCATAAACTGTTCAGCATCATCCATAATAAAAACGCGCTGCACATACAGTTTCAGGCCATGCTTCGCCTCGCGGTTCCACATATCAAATGGCGCCTTTTTTGGCACATACAGTAAACTGGTGTAATTGCTACTGCCTTCCACTTTGTTATGACTCCAGCTAAGGGGCTCACTCCAGTCGTGTGAAATATGTTTGTAAAACTCCTGATACTCGGCCTCAGTCAGCTCAGATTTGTCCCGGGTCCACAGCGCAGTGGCTTTATTCACCGCATGCCAATTGCCTGCTATGGCCGCTATCGTCTCGCCGTCTTCCTCACGCTCCGGACTACCTTCCTGCCACATCTCTACCGGAATACTAATATGATCAGAGTATTTGGTAATAATGCTTTCAACCTTCCAACGGCTTAAGAATTCATCTTCGCCTTCGCGCAGGTGCAAAATAATATCGGTACCGCGCCCCTCTTTAGTCACAGGTGCTAATGTATACTCCCCTTCACCAGCCGACTCCCACTCTACCGCTTGCGCAGCGCCAGCTTTGCGGGTGCGCACAGTGACTTTATCCGCAACAATAAACGCTGAATAAAACCCCACCCCAAACTGACCGATTAACTTGGAATCTTTAGTTTGATCACCCGATAACTGCGAGAAAAACTCCTTGGTACCCGACTTGGCAATAGTACCCAGATGGGAAATGACTTCTTCTTCAGTCATACCAATACCGTTATCGCTGACGGTCAGGGTGCGGTTCGCTTCATCCAAACTGATCCGTACTCTTAGTTCGCCATCGTTGCCATACAGGCTCGAGTCAGACAAGGCCAGAAAACGTAGCTTGTCTGCAGCATCAGAAGCATTAGATACCAATTCACGCAGGAAGATTTCTTTATTGGAATACAGTGAATGGATCATCAGGTTCAGCAGTTGTTTTACTTCAGCCTGAAAGCCATGAGTCTGCTTCTGACCAGGATTAGTGGCAGTATTATCACTCATTATTGGGGTCCTCGAACGTAGTTTTCACGAAATAATAAGGCGCAACTGCGCCGCTCAGTTGCCTGTTATATGGGGTAACAGCCAACCGAATTCAAGCCAAAAAACATTATCAGGAGAAATTGTTTAAAAGGTTTTCCGGCCACTAAAGGCATGCGATAGGGTGGTACCGTCGATATATTCCAGTTCTCCGCCTACTGGCACACCCTGGGCCAGGCGGGTGACTGCAATCTGGTGTTTATGGCACAGCTCAGCCAGATAAAAAGCGGTGGCATCACCTTCCACAGTGGGATTCGTTGCCAGGATCACTTCACTGATCTGGCCTTTAGCCAGTTGTTTATCAAGTTGTTGCAACCCCAGCTCAGCAGGCCCGATGCCGTCTAACGGCGAAATATAACCCATTAGTACAAAATACAAGCCGTTAAACTGGCCAGTATGTTCTATTGCCAGCTGATCAGATGCTGAACCGACAATACATAAAGTGCCAGCTTGCTGGCGCACGGGATCGGCACACAGCGCGCAAATCTCAGTTTCACAAAACGTCCGGCAACACTGGCAATGTCCAACCTGCTGCATGGCTTTACTTAATGCCGCCCCCAGCCGCGCACCGCCTTCACGGTTGCGTTCCAGCAACTGAAACGCCATGCGCTGCGCTGATTTAGGCCCAACACCGGGCAAAACCCGCAACGCTTCGATCAACTGCTGAACCAGGGGTGCCAGTTTGCTCATACTGCTGTACTGCCTTTACTAAAACGGAAGTTTCATACCAGGCGGTAATTGCATACCACCGGTCACTTTGGCCATTTGTTCTTTGTTGTTATCTTCCACCCGGCGCACCGCATCATTTAAGGCTGCGGCTACCAAATCTTCCAGCATCTCTTTGTCATCAGCCAGTAAGCTGTCGTCAATTTCCACCCGGCGCACATTGTGGCTACCTGTCATGGTAATTTTAACCAGACCCGCGCCCGACTCGCCAGTGACTTCCATATTGGCAATCTCAGCTTGCACCTTTTGCATCTTTTCCTGCATGGCTTGCGCCTGCTTCATAATGTTACCCATACCACCTTTAAACATAGCTTTATCTCTCTTTTAAAATTGTTGGCGCAAGATAATCAGTTCCGCCATAAATTACAAGTTAAGCAACTGATGCCAACCTGCGCTAATTAACCTGCAGGGTATCTAACAGCAAGCTGGCAGCAAACTGCTGCTGCAATTGCTGTATCTTAGGGTCGTCCTGCATTAAGCGACTGACATAGCTTATCCGTTCCTGCTCAATCCGCTGTTGAATGGCCAGTGGACATTGCAATACCTCATGACTATAACTTACTTGCAATTGCAGTGGCTCACCAATTGCATCGCTTAGCAGCCTCAGCAATTCCTGCCGGAAATCGGCTTTATCCAGATGTTGTTGGCTCTGGTGTACCAGCAATGTCAGTTGTTGCTGTTGTAACTGCATAGCGCTGTTCAGTAAAAACAGCCGCATCAACCCCCCCACCGGCATCTTCTCAATTAACGCTGCCCAGCTATCTACCTCTGCAGCATAGCGAATCGAAAAGTTCTGCTCGTTAATTTCGCCGCTAAATTCTTTTGCCGGTTCAGCTTGCTGGTGGCTTTGCTGCCACAACGAATTTAACATCGCTATATTCGCCGGGTCTTCCGGATACAGCTGTTCAGGTTCAGCTTCAGCCTCATCCGGGTAAGATACTGCTACCCCCTTTGCTGGCTCGGCAGGCACCGGTACTGGCCGGTGCTCAGACTTTTTTGGCGGTGGCGCCTCAGCATCCGACGTTAAGCCGCGGCGTTTAATAATACTGGCAGTTAATGCATCGATACTGCCTGGCAGCGAACGCGTTGTATCTGATGAGGCCGTTTCAGCAAGGTCTGCGGGCGGCGCTGGCGCCATGGCAACAGACGACACGGTACCACTGACTAAGCGCTCAGGCGGTGGTTCAACAGCGGCAGGTGCCGCCGCTACCACCTTAGCAGCGCCAGCCACTCTTGCGGCCTCTGGCTGGGGTGTTGCAACATTGGTTGTCGCTTGTATTGCAGCAGGAGCCGGTACAAATGCCAGCGCTCTTAATAACGCCATCTCCAGGCCGGTGCGCTGATCCGGAGCAAAGTTCAATTCTCGCTTACCACTAATCAACAATTGATAATATAACTGTAAAGCTTCCGGGCTTTGGCTGGCAGCCAGTTCAGCGACAAATTCAGGCTGCTCTGACAATTGCGCCGCAGCTGGCTCTAGCTGGGTTAACGCTCCCTGATGTAGTAGGCTTAGCATGTCGTCTAACACCCGGCTGTAATCGCTGTGCTGACTAATAAGGGCTTGTAATTCGGCCTGCATGGCCGGGTAATCGTGCCTTAAAATGGCGCTGAGAATAGCACTGGCAAATTGCTGATCTAAAAACCCCAGCATATCGCGCACCGCTTCCTTCGTCAGCTGGCTGTTACTCTGTGCTATCGCCTGATCAGTTAAACTAAGGGAATCGCGCACACTGCCATTGGCAGCCTTAGCCAGCAAGGCCAAAGCCGCTGTGTCAAAAGAGATCTGCTCGGCAGTTAACACCTGCGCCAGATGACCGGCGATCTGATCCGGACTTAACGCTTTTAAACTGAATTGCAGGCAGCGTGACAATACCGTTACCGGTAATTTTTGCGGATCGGTGGTCGCCAGCAGAAATTTCACATGCGGCGGGGGCTCTTCCAGGGTTTTAAGTAAAGCATTAAAACTATGACGCGACAGCATGTGCACTTCGTCTATCAGGTACACTTTAAAGCGACCGCGGCTGGGTGCATATTGCACGTTATCCAGCAAATCGCGGGTATCTTCTACCTTGGTTCGCGACGCGGCATCTATCTCCAGCAAATCAACAAAGTTACCGGCGTCAATCTCCAGGCAAGCACTGCATACACCACAAGGCGTTGCGGTGACGCCGGTTTCACAATTTAAACTTTTGGCAAAAATACGGGCGATAGTCGTTTTGCCTACCCCGCGGGTGCCGGTAAACAAATAGGCATGATGCAAACGGCTGCTAGTCAAAGCATTGCTAAGGGCCGTTTTAACATGGCCCTGGCCAACCAGTTCAGCGAACTGCTTTGGCCGCCACTTGCGCGCTAAAACCTGATAACTCATGTTACAGCCTGATGCCAATAAATAAGGTGTGGCACTAGCCTAAACTTATTCGCCGTTATACTCAACCAGACTCAGAATATTTAAACCCAATGCCTGCAAGCGGCTGACCCCACCAAGTTCTGGTAAAGCAATGACAAAAGCAGCGTGGTTAACGGTGCCGCCTAAGCGCCGCACCAACTGCACGGTTGCATCAATGGTGCCGCCGGTAGCCAGTAAATCATCCACCAGCAACACCTGGTCGCCCACTTCGATGGCATCGGCATGCAGTTCCAGCGCGTCTTCACCATATTCCAGGGTGTAGCGCTGCGAAATACGTTCACGCGGTAACTTGCCCGGCTTACGTACTGGCACAAAGGGGATCCCCAAAGCGTAAGATAACGGTGCGCCAAAAATAAAACCGCGTGACTCAGTACCGATTATTTTTCCAATACCCTTATCAGCATAATAACCGGCGAAAGCGTCGATCACCTTTTTAAAGGCAGGCCCATCCTGCATCAGGCTGGTGACATCGCGAAAAGTAATACCCGGCTTTGGATAGTCAGGAACGGTTTTAATTACCTGCTTTAAATCGGTGGCAAGTTGTAGCAAACTCATAGCTGTACCTTGTAGTTAACTGACTTTTCTAGCTCAGAACAGGATTTGGATCCAGCGCACTATTGGCACCAGACAAAGCAACACAACAAAAAAGGCAACCAAAGCCAGAAACTGCCAAAAATTAAATGAATCTTTAAAATTCTCGTCGGCCATCTTCACCACTCTTTGCTATTAATAAACAGTTTTTTAAGGGCGCTAATGGTAATGAATTTAGCCCGGTTTGAAAAGCACTGCTGGCGAATAACCCAAAAGAAAAACCCCGCATTTAGCGGGGTTTTATTCGTAACTTAACGGTTATTCAGCTTAGAAATCGTAAGATAAGTTCAAGAACGCACGGCGGCCAATAAACTCATACTGAGAATACAGTACTGAGTTACCCGCAGTACGTACACCAGCTGGTGAACCCTGTGGTGGTTTCTTATCAAACAGGTTAGCAATACCTACTGTTACATCAATGCCATATAGCTCAGTTTGCGCTGACGCTGAGTGCAGAATGTAAGTTGGGGTTTCTGCTACAAAAGTAGAAGGCTGACCACGGTAGGTAGTTCTGTTTTCGTTAGCAAAGTACTTATAATCGTCTGTACCTGACACATAACGCATGTTCCAGGTATAGCGCCAGTCATCACGGGTCAGCGTAGTGCTGATACCACCAACATGCTTAGGATCGCCAACATCACCAACATACTGTGACGGCGTGCTGTCAGGGAACTGTTTAAAGGAACGCTCAAACTGCACCGTATGATCCCAACGAACGCGTAACGAACCAAAATCGAAATCATCCTGATAGGTCAGCATAAAATCAGTACCACGTACTTTTTGCTGAGCGATGTTCACATAACCACCCCGTACGGTATCAATACCATAATCGCCTGCGGTACCGTTACGACGGGTAAACTGGTTACACAGTGGATCTGTTGGGAAGTTCTCTGAGCGGTAGCACAAGCCAATCACCGTACCACCACCTAAGTTCGATACCTGACCGCTGATCACTACGTCATAGTAATCTGCTGAAAAACCAAAGGTATCTTCCGGGCTCTTCCAGACAATACCAATGCCTTTTGATACCGAGGTTTCTGCTTCCAGTACGCCAGCACCACCACCGGTAATAGATGTCATTGAGCTGCCTGGCGCGACATAACTTTCAGGTACACCATCTGCCTGACAATTCTGAGCAACCCGTGGGTCAATAGTACCTTCCGCTAAACGACCAGCCCAGTTCAGACAAGGATCGTTACCCGTTTGGTTTAAGAAACCGGTTTGGCCCTCTAAGAACAATTCAAACAACGCTGGCGCCCGGAATGAACTGCCGCGTGAAGCACGCACCTGGAAACCACTGCCAATTACCCAGTTCGCCGAAACTTTATAAGTGGTATCTGCACCATAGGTTGACACGTCAGTCCAACGGCCAGACGCAGTAATATCGAACTGCTCCGCCAGGAACATGTCGCGTAACAATGGAATATAGAATTCGCTGTAAAACGCTGTGGTATCGGCTTTACCGCGGGTAATACCTGCACCGGTTGAGCCCCATAAGTTACCGGCTAAGGTTGCTTCACCCGGAAT
Source organism: Arsukibacterium ikkense (assembly GCF_000987775.1). GTDB lineage: Bacteria > Pseudomonadota > Gammaproteobacteria > Enterobacterales > Alteromonadaceae > Alishewanella > Alishewanella ikkense. The sequence continues at coordinate 394,018 of NZ_LAHO01000001.1, read as the reverse complement.
ATCATTCAGTTTGTCTTGCTGTAACGAACCACCTACCGCTACACCCACCATACCTGCCGGCAATTCAAATAAGTCACCGGTAATATAGGCATCAAACGTCTGCTGACGATAGCTGGTTCGGCCGTAATCGGTGTCAAACAAAAAGTCTTTTACTTGCTGTGGCTGATTGCCATTTATATGGTCAGGGCTTAGCCAGTCTACAGTAACGCAGTTTTTACCTGAAACAGGCGATACTGCACCCGCGCATGGGCCGCCATAAACGGCATTCTGCGCCATCAACATGGCATCAAAAAGTATAACTTTAGTATCGTACTCACCTTTGTTATAACTGTTCTGGTAAGAAATATCCCAGTTCCAGTCGCCCAGCGAGCCTTCAAGCCCCAATACGTAACGGCTGTAATTAACTGTTGTTTCGGTACCAGTGTGGTCCGTCATGGCTACCGGCATATAACCTACTGAACCATCCCAGCCATCAACTGTACCGCCAAAGATGTAACCATTAGCAGCTAGCTGAGCAGTCCAGAACTGACGGAAGCTGTTTACTGATGTCTTACGCTGGCTTAGCGTCAATTCAGAGTAAGCAGAAATATTGTCGGTTAAATCGTAATCGCCCATCATAAACACTGAAGCAACTTTGCTTTCAGGGATCATAGACTGGCGGTCCTGGAAAGGATGGTCAGCATCTGCCCAGCCATCCGAGTCTTTGTCATAAGATACCGGGTACCAGCCATTCGGTACGCTAATATTGTTCGGGCCTGGGGCAGTAATCAGGCTATCGAAGGTTGGCCGGTTAGCCTGCTGGAAAAAGCCATCATAGTCATACTGCGCCTTGATTGCAGGCCGGAAATTAGAGGCCCCTGGAGCATAGTTAAAAATCCAAACACCATACTGTGCAGCGCTACAGTGGTAATCACCGGTACGTGGATCGATAGGATCAGTCCGCTCACCTGTGGTTTGGCTATAGAACATCCGCTGGTTACAGGCGAAGAAATCACGATCGCCACGCGCTAACTCAGTCTGCATATTATAATCACCGACCACCCGGAATGAGCCCCGGTCAAAGGTCTTACCGTAAGTGGCATTGATCCGGTAATTTTCACCGCCGCTTTCAAAAGGTTGGTCTAAGCTAACAGTAACATTCGAACCATCGCCTTTTTTGGTAATAATATTGATTACCCCCGCTACCGCATCAGAGCCATACAACGAAGATGCACCATCTTTTAATACTTCAACTCGCTCTACCGCTGATAAAGGAATAGAGTTAAGGTCAAAAGCTGCAACCTGACCACGGGTACCGGCAGGCCCGGCACGACGACCGTTTAACAATACCAGAGTGCGGTTTGCGCCTAAACCACGCATTGAAATTGACTCGTTACCAGCACCACCAGCGGTAACAAAACCGACTGACAAGGCAGAAATTAACTGGCTTGAACCGGCCGCGATGGTTGAGGTACGCAGTAATTCACCTAAGGTGCTAAGGCCCTGGTCTTTTGCTATCTCAGCACTGATAATGGTAACTGGCGTGGCGCTATCTAAACCATCGGTACGAATACGTGAACCTAACACCTGAATCCGTTCGGTTTTCTCAGCTTTAGCTTCTTCTTCTTCTGTTTCAGTTTGGGCTGAAACGGCTCCCGCTGCCAACATACTGGATGCGGCACCGAAAGCAAAAGCCAGGCGCACGGCTTTGCTTAGTTTGCTATTTGTGAACATTTTTATCTCCCTGGATCACTTTTTCTAAAAGCGATTCTTATTTTATTTGTTCCGGTGCTTTGCCAGCCCGAATTTATGGTTATTGCTAAGAAGCTTAGCAACAACCACCCCTAATATGCATAGCGATTCAGCCAGGGTCAATAAAAAGTTCCGCGGTTCATCGCAAAAACAGGAAAGTCATCTCATACGCGATTATTAGTCAGCCAGCGCCTTAGCAAATCGCCACGTTCAGGCAGTAAAATCTGAAATTGATTTGGGTCGCGATACGTCTGAATGCAGCTCCCAGAAAAACTGATGGGTATCGTACTGCAGATAATTCATATCAACACTGACCATAGAATTAGGATCAGTCACCTGAAATAACGCCGGCGGATAATCAGCTAATGGCTTGTTTAACTGCTTAAACTCTTTGAAATAACGATTAAAATCATGCTGCAATTCAGTGGTAAGCGGATAACTGCAGGTATCATCCGGCATACACAGCAAATTCACCTGCAGCACGGTCGCTAAGCCCGGGTCTGCCGTTATCTGGTAGTGCTGTTGAATAAACTGCGCTATCTGCTGATAAAATGTGGCAAAGCCACCCGGCATCGTTTTATCCTGATTGAAAAATCGCACTGCCCAGCTGATATGTGGATACTGGCCTGGTTGCTCTGTTACCTGTTGCAGCAGATCCTGCAAAAACTGCATAGCGGCAATATTATGCTCCCATTGCAAATAGCGCATCACATAGCGCAGCAACGAGTATCCGTCTGCCATCACGTATAACTGATACATCGCTTTCATCTGCACCAGGTCTTGTTCAGAATAGCTAAAACTGGAGATCAGAAAATTATGGGCATCAACTTTAATCTGATATTTCTCGATATAGGCCGGATCTGCCATCGGGCTGTTTGGTAACAATTGGGTTGGGTAGGCTTTAACCGATACATCCATATCTATATAGCGCTGCAAATCTTCTTTAAATGCTGCGACGGTAATGCCCGGCAGCCCTATCATTAAGTCGGTTGATAGCGGCAACTTTAAATCAGAGAAAATCTCCGTCAGCTCATCATAGCGCTCAGTACGGATGTTTTTGCGGTTTATCACATCCAGCGTACCCTCATCGGTCGTTTGGATAGAGATAATACCCTGGCTGATAATATTGCCCTCGGTGAAAATCTTGATAATTTCCACCAGCTTTAAGGTTGAATTCTTTGTGTAATTCACCACGACTTCATGTGGATAACCAAACTGTTGCTTAACAGCCACAATATGCCTGGCAATATCAATATCACGCTCATACATGCCAAAGTTGGCATCGGCAATCCACATTACTTTTATCTTGTTCTGGCCAATCCAGTCAATTTCCTGCTTTACCCGTTCATAGTCGAACTTACGCACTTTTTGGTTGGTAGCAGAGCCCCAGTCACAAAAAGTACAACCGTAAGGGCAACCGCGATTGGTTTCAATAATGGCCGCTTCAACACGCCCACCATAACCATCAAAAAAACCCGATAAATACGGTGACGGTATTACATCCACCTCTTTCATACGGGTGCGACCTGGCGTATGCACCACAGTCTGGCTTAGCGCATTGCGAAAACTAATACCCATTACTTCGGTCAGCGCGTATTCGTCAAAGCCAAGCTTGTCCTGGCTATTTTTAATAATGGTTTCAAAAATTTCTGAAATGGCCACCTCCCCCTCGCCATGCACCGCAATATCAACGGAGCGGTTACTTTGCATAAAATCTTTGCAGGCTTGCGGGTAATCAGGCGTACTGGGGCCACCATGAATAGTCAGGTTGGTATTATTGTGTTGTTTAACCATCTGGCTGATTTGCAGGTTTAAGTCAACCGACCACATGTAATTTGAAAATAGCCATACCCCAGGCCCAAATTTGCGATATGGACCATTCAGCAAGTCTTTCGGCTCTAAAAAGTTAATGGGGATAAGCACAAAGCGTGCTAACAACATACCGTCCTGATAGTGCTGTAACGCACTAAACAGTACACCTAATGCCAGCGGAAAGTGGTTTTCCATATGCGGCACAAAGTACACCGGGATCCGGCCATCGACCTTAATATGCTGCCAGCTTAGCGCAACATCAGCCTTAGGCGCCGCGGGCGTAAATACCGGAATATCCTGGATGCTGGCACTTTGCACCTTTTTTTGTTTAATCAGTAATCCATTGGCATAAAGCTCAGCGATAACCTGAGACGCCTCGGTGTCATTGTCAAAGTAGTCCACTTTGTCCGCTACCACTTGCTGTTGATTATTACCATCAGCAAACGCCAGCAGCACAACCAGCCAGGTAACAGGCAAAGCAATATAGCGTTGTTGCCGGGCAGACCAGGCGGCAAACCCCTGCGGCGTAATGATAGCCGCGAAATGAATACTGACACTTAAATTGTCCGGAACTAATGCTTTCAGGCTCGGTGTCGCGCCTGTTAGTTGAGAATATGTTATCGCCTCATCGGCTGTGGTACGCGTTATTAAAACGTGCTGCTCACTTATTTTATCCGCAGATACAACCGGCTCTTCGCATAGCACACCAGCCTGCTGTAATTGTATAACCCGGTTTAAAACAGCCTCAACTTTAATCTGGGGCGCAACTTGCTGCACCAATGGATTTGCCACGAACGACTGACAATTAAGCATTTTGTCATGTTGGCCGATAAATAAAGAAAGCAACAACAGATCCATATCATGGACCAAAAAGGGCTTTGTAACCCCGGATATCTGGCTGAGCATGGCTTGGCCATTACGTTGCATAATTATAATTTGCTGATTTAGATACAAAGCTGAGAGCTCCAAAATATAAGCGGACTGTTTAGCCTTTTTCAGCAATTTAACACTTAACTTAAGAGGTTTCAGCACTATTCCCTTACCCAAGTAACTTTTAATCGCTCTTATAAGCGGTTAACAACAGTCACTTGCTTTTGAGCAGCCATAAAAAAACCACTTTAAAAGTGGTTTTTTTATGGCTGCTTAACCACCTGGCGGCGGTGAAACTAAAGGCGCTTGCGCACGCTCAAGATCTGCTCTGGCTTGTGCGCGGTCAGCTTCAACCTGCTCTACCGTTCGACAGTTTCGCCGCCCGATATTACTGCCCGTTGAGCGCTCAGTGCGGCAAACGTGGGTGACCTGGTTGTTATCGTCCACCACTTCAAAATCAAAGTTTCGCGACGCCCGGTTTTCTGCGGCGGCGCTAGTGTCGGTGCTGGCACATCCAACAAGCATTAAACTGGTAAGCCCAATAGCCAATAATATTAATTTCACTGATATCTCTCCCTGTTATTTTGATGTTCCATTACAACATTATCGGAACATAACACAAACTGCAAACGCAAATTGTTAATATATGTAAATTTAATACTACCTAATCAGTGCTTTTCTTCTTTACCAATATGCTTATCAAAAAACGCTGTCATCTTGCTATAGAGCTCAACTCTGTTATCCACTTTGAAAAAGCCATGGCCATCATCTTTAACCAGCCATTCGTATGGCTTTCCTATATCATCAAGCGCTTTCTTTAAATTATTAGCATGAATAATGGGCACCCGAACATCTTTAGAGCCATGCACAATAAATAACTCAGCCTTAATTTTATCAACATGATGCACAGGTGAAATAGATCGAAGGTAATCATTACCAACTCCCACATGCGAACTTAAATACTGATCAATAGTCCGGTTACGGCTGGCATCAGAACCATCACCATTGAAGAAAATAGGCATATCGTAAACACCAACATACCCCACACTACATTTATACAGATCAGGTTCTTTTATTACGCCCCACAACGCAGCATAACCACCATAACTTCCGCCATAAATGCAGATACGCGCTTTATCTGCAATCCCTTGCTCTATGGCCCACAAAGTACCATCAGTAACATCATCTTGCATAGCATGGCCCCACTGCAAACGCCCGGCACGCTGAAAATCATCTCCATAACCACCTGAACCACGAAAGTTCACTTGCAACACAGCATAACCCCGACTGGCCAGATATTGCACTTCAGAATTAAACCCCCAGCTGTCGTAAGGACCAAAAGGCCCCCCATGCACATTAACAATCAGCGGCAAGTTGTCCTTAGCGTCTGCAGGAAGGGTTAATAATCCCCGAATAAGCTTGCCATCACGGGCAGTAAAGCTAATTTGCTGCATCGGCTGCAAACTGTCTTTGCTCAGTTTTCCCATAGCCGACGCCAGATAACGTGCCTGTCCCTGCTCGGTATCATATAAATAGAACTCACCTGGATTGCGATCGCTGCTAACCTGAAACAATGCTATCTTGCCCAAACGGTCAAACGAGGTAATAGAAACCGCCTGCCCTGGGAATGCAGCTTGCAAACCCGATAATAATTTTGCGTCACGATGCTCTCGGTTTATAAACTCAACTTCATTATTGGTGGCAGTGTAGCTAACCGCCAGAATATCACCCTGATGGCTTCTGAAAGCCTGGCCTACATCAGAATAGCCATGCCGGGCAACCAGGCTGACTTCTGAGGTATTAAAGTCATAGACGAACACACCGGCAACATCGTCTTCGGCCATATCATGGTTTGACGAAAAATAAGCACGGCTGTTATCGGCCGAAAAACCCAATGGCCTGACATCCGGGTTGGTGCGTTTTGCCCCCAAATCGAGCTTTAGCCAACTATCATTTTTTTTATAATGAATAACGGTGCGGTGCTCATCAATACTTTTTCCTTCAATGTACTCCAGCCCAATCCGAACAGTGCCACTGTTATCAGCGATTAATCCGGTTATCACCCCTTGAGGCTGATCATCAAGGTAGCGCTCTCTGGCCCGATTAATATCCAGGGTAAAAGCACGCATCCCATTCCGCTCTGCATAATGGCGTTTGCCAATTAAAATACGGTCTGGCTGGTCAGGCAGCAAATGCAAAATAGTGTAGCCAGACGTACCGGTTCTGAATAGCTCTGTGCGTCTGCTGCCATCGATATTCGCCGCATATAAATTGACAGTTGTACCCGTCATACTAACTAAATTGCCTGTTCTTTCGGCAACTTCCATTAACACACGGCCAGGGTTGCCCCAGTGAAAGTTAACAACATGCATATTGTCGCCAAAGCCAAAGCTGGCCGTGACAGCCATATTACGCAGTTGCATCACCGCCAGTTTTACTTCAGTTTCTTCCTGATAGGTAAACGCAATATGCTTACCATCTGGCGACACTTTCATGTTGTTAAATTTCGCATGCTCAAAAAAGTCCCGAACCGGGACTGATTCTGCCGCAAACACCGACCAACCAGTCAGCAACAAAGTTAAATAGATAGCCAATACTTTTTTCACGTTACACCTCTGTACATAATTCACGGCATAGTACTACAGACTTAAAGTGGCTATAACAAATAAACTATTACAAATTATTTCTGAATTTGTAATAACCAACCAAATAATTGATTTTCTATTTTAATTTCAGTTAGCTCAAAAGCATATCCAGCCGCCGTCAGACTCTGCCTGAACTGCTCGGCTCCGGCAGCGGACAGTGAAGCCTGCTTCTGATCACTTAAGCGCTGCCAGAACAAGCTTAAACCCTGCTGCTCGGCATCCAGCTGCACAAGACCAGCCGCTGAGAAATGAAGAATAAGTTTAGCCACTCTGGCCATCACATCGTTATACCAATGTAAGCTCTCTGCTGGCACTTGCAGCTTAATTTGCTGACTCAGGCTCAACAGCGTTTGATTAGCCCGCTGTGTTTGTTGCGCAAGCGCGGGCTTATCAGGCCTGCGAGCTTGCTCCGCCATAGAAGTTAGCAAGGTACGGGCATGTTGGAAAAAAGAGGTGTCTTTCAAAAAGGCCGTTAGTACCGCCAGACCTGCAGCACTGTCTCGGGCAATTTCGGAATCAGCATGATGCATTATGGCCGTGAAATACCCGGCAGGTTTCAGGATCCTGATACACTCAGCCAGCGCGGTTTCGCGCTCAGCATATTCAAAAGCAAACTGACTGGTGACTAAATCTGCAGTGGCATCTGCAAATGGTAGTTTTTCAGTTCTACATTCCGGATAAAACTCAATCGTCTTAAGTATTGCGGTTAATTGCGGGTTTGCCGCAAACACTTGCAATGGGCTTATTTTAGCCGCATCTGTACCATGAATAGTGTAATTAAGCTGCTGGTTATCTGAATATTTTCTGGCTGCAACCGCAATAGCACCATTGCCCGTTCCGACATCAACTACAGTGGCATTTTTTGGCAACTGCATAAAGCAGCTATTCCAGAATGTTAACAACTCGCCGGTATAGCCTTGGGCGGCCTCACCCTCACCAAAACTATTCAGGCTAATGCTGCCCTGCCAGTAACTATCCCAATGTAATGTTGAATTCATGTTTTTTTCCAAAGAAAAAGGCAGGGGTTAGCCTGCCTTTATTTTTAACTCACTAACTTATTAGAAGCTTTGAGTGTACCGAACGTAAGATACACGGCCAAAGGCGTTGTACAAGTTGAAGTTATAGTCACGTGAACCACGTGCTGCAGCTGAAGTACCGAACTGTGGTAACTTTTCAAATGCATTCTGAGCGCCGATAGAGATTTTAGCGTTCCATGGTGCATTGTAAGTTACTTGCAGATCATGGGTAGTCCAGGTAGCAATATGGCCTGCCTGTACGCCGCCCGTATTGGTGTTGTACTGAGAACCAATGATATTGATGTTCCACGCAAAGTCGAAATCACCAAACACATATTGGTTGTTCAGGTTAATACGCTGTTGCGGTCTACCTGGGTCTTTAATTTCGTTACGGCCACCATCAACCGAATAATCAATAATATGTGACAAATAAATGTTATTGATTAAACGACCGGCATTACCAAAATCAAAGTTGGTACGAACATTTAAATCTATACCTGAAGTTTCCAGGGTACCTTCGTTACCGAAACCTGCGTCAATGCGGGTAATTACACCCTGAGCATCACGGGTAACACCTAAGCCAGCAGGTGGTGTTTTACCTTCTGTTTCAAAATCAATTAAATTTTGAGAAGTAAAAGAACGGATCCGGTCATCAATTTCAATATTGTAGTAGTCAACTGTCAGGTTTAACCAGTTAGTTGGCTGGTAAGCTGCACCAAAGGCATACTGAGTAGATGATTCAGAGCTTAAATCAGGGTTAGCGATATAGAACGCGTTAATCTGACAAGGCTGAGTTGGGCTACCCGTTAAAATTTCACAAGTAACGGCATCAGCAACTGAATCAGCAGAGAAAGACGTTGCTTGGGTCAGGATATCAAGCGTAGGCGCGCGGAAACCTAAACCATAAGACGCCCGTAACAATAAGCCTTCAGCGGCTTCGTAACGTAAACCGATTTTTGGTGAGAAATCTGAACCATAATCTGAATAGTTATCGAAACGACCTGCCAGTGATATTTCTAAATCATCTGTAGCAGGCAGCAATGCTTCAAAGTAAGCTGCATTTACTGAACGGTCACCACCAGCTGAGCTACCTGAAGAGCCACCTACTAAACCAGCAGCAGACTGTGAGTCATATTTGTCTGCGTAGACTTCTTCACGACGCTCAACACCTACTGAAGCCTGGGCAACACCGCCAGCCATTTCGAATAAATCGAAAGCAGCAGATGCATAGTATTCATTGATGTCGAAGTTTGATTTACGAGCGGTAGTTACAACACCCGCCTGCAGTACGTCTGACGGGTTTGAACCTGGGTTTTGGATATCATAACCAAACCGGCAAGCCGCTGGGTTAAATGAACCATCAGCACAGTAGCCAGGGTTAAAGTTATTTACATTACCCCAGGCCGTAGATGCAGCCAGGTAACCATCACCTAAACCTATAGTTTGGTTACGCACGCGACGCGCACCGAAATCAACATCGATTTCAGCAATACGACCGCTAGCACCAACCAGGAAGTCTACGTTCTCATTATCGATAGTGTTGTCACGGTTACCCATGGCAGCAAAACGATGGTAGAAAAACACTTCTTCATTAGCACCAACAAAGGCCGGGTCGTAAGCTACGCGATTTGGGTTGTTTGCGTCATACATCCAGGCATTTGGGTTAGTCGGGTTGTTATAACCGTCTGCTGGTGTGGCTAAACCAGAATAAAAGATGTTTGAATCCGGAGCCGGTGCATAACGACCAAAAGAGCTTGTTTTAGCCACGCTGGCGTTGGCATAAACTGACCAGTCATCATTAATCTGGTGATCAACTTTAACAAACAATGACTCGTTACCAATTGACGCTTCGTTAGCGTTAGTGGCGTTGAAGTTAAACTGACAACGCTCTCTGCCGCCTATTGGGCCAGGGATAAAGTTCGCTTCGGTACATCCACCTGGCACAGCGCTGAATACTGCTGCACTGGCTGGGCGCCAGTTGTTACCATAGATTGAACTGCCTGGCTGAACCCAAGGAAACGCGTTTTCGAAAATAATTTCGCGCTTGTTCCACGAGACACCACCGATTACCCGGGTAGTATCATTAGAAGAACCAAATACTACTGAACCGTTTTCACGATCGCCACCGTCTGAAGGTACGCTAACCCGGCCAGCACCTAAAGTCAGCTCTACGCCGTTAAAATCACGACGGGTGATAACGTTAATTACACCACCAATTGCATCAGAACCATATACTGCTGATGCACCATCAGACAGAATTTCAATACGCTCAACCGCTGCCATCGGGATTGAGTTTAAATCCTGCGATGAACCAGTTGAAGGCGACATAGTTAAACGACGGCCATCTACCAGTACCAGCGTACGACTGGCACCCAGACCGCGCATGTTCACCTGGCTCACGCCTTGTGCAGAACTACCTGATTGCGGGCGGAAAGAACCGGCGCTGTTGAAAGTAGTATTGCGGATCAGGTCAGCTACAGAAATTTCACCTGATAACTCAATTGCCTCGCGGTCAATAACGGTTACAGGCAGAGCACCTTCTAAATCAGTCCGCTTGATACGCGAACCGGTAACTTCAATACGCTCAACTTTAGCTGTTACATCTTCTTCCGCTGCTGTTACTGAGGCAGTGAAAGCGGTAGCTGAAGCCGCACCGAAAGCGATAGCTAAGCGCACAGCTTTGCTTAATTTATTATTTGTATACATGTATTTCTCCCTGGACCACTATCTCGCTAGTGATTCTATTTTTAACAGTTACCAATCTTTTAACGGCGATTGGCACTCCATTCATCTCGGATTTACTCCGATTTCTCGCGTACTGATAATAAACGGTATTTTTCCATAGGGTCAACAGCTTTTACTGAACAATTTCGGTCTACGCTTGTCAAAACGAGCACTTGCACAATTTTCACCCAGCCCCCAAAACCAACAAATTCCGGTACAAAGCCGAGTGAAACTATCATAATCAATTGATTTAAATATATTAAGCAGGCCTTATTTAAATAAAATATTTATTTTCAGCCATATTTCAATCCGGCTTACTGCCGCACGCCGTATACAAAATTTTACAAAGTTTAGTTTGTGAGCAGAAGGCATTTCACGGCAGCAGGAAACTAAATCACCCTATCAACTCGATCACAGGCAAATTTCAGCTTGGCGTAGCTTTGCTAAAAGGCCATTTGCTGGTTAGAATTGCAAAACTGTACGTCTATACAGGCAAAATACGCCACTGATGTTATCTGAAAAAATAAAGCAGCAAATTCGCGATGCCCAGCAAAATCTGAAACTGGCCCTGCCGAATTACCATAACCGGCCAGGACAAAATAAGCTGATTGCCGAAATGGCCAATATTGTAGCCGGCCAGTATCACCGGCATGATCGGATAGGCTTAATTGAAGCCGGTACCGGCACCGGTAAATCACTGGCTTATCTGTTAGCGGTTATTCCCTATGCCCTGGCACAAAGCAAAACGGTGGTGATTGCCACCGCAACCGTGGCGCTGCAAGAGCAGCTGATTAACAAAGATATCCCGTTTTTTCGTCAGCACAGTGCCATTGAGTTTGACTACAATCTGGTCAAAGGCCGCTCACGCTATGCCTGCATTGAGCGCTTAAAACAGCAGTTAGTGCAACCTGACTTGCTGACCAGCGCTGAGCGTAATCAGTCCTCGATACTTGAGACGCTTGCCCAGGCCTGGCAACAACGTCGCTGGCTGGGTGATAAAGACACCCTGCCCATCACAGTAGATGAAGCGCTGTGGCACAGCATCAGTGCCGATCCTTACCATTGCAGTAAGCACGACAAACGCCATCAGCAGTGCCCGTTTCATCTGGCACGGGCTGAGATCAGCGAAGCAGAGGTATTAGTCGTAAATCACAGCTTACTACTGGCCGATCTTGCGGCCGGCAATGCCATACTGCCGCCGCCAGAAGACTGTATCTATGTCATAGACGAGGCGCACCACCTGCCAGCCTGCGGCCGCGATTATTTTGCGGCTTTTGCCGGGCTTAGCCAGCCGCAGCTGTGGCTGGATAAACTGGGCCAGCTTAGTCAGCAGTTGATCCAGAGCCTGCCAGAAACCAGTTTAAAAGACTTATTAAAACTGGACGATTTACGCAACGAACTACTCAGCCTGCTAAAGCCGGTAGAGCGCAGCCTGAGCGAATGGCAAAAACGCTGGTTTACGGAATCAAAGCAAACGGAATACCGCTTTGAGCACGCAGCACTGCCAAAACTGTGGCAGCAACAAGCTGAAGCTATTGCCAGTTGTGCTCAGAAAGCCCTGACGGTACTGGAAAAAATAAGCACTGCAGTGGGCGATGTAGCGTTAACGCCAGCCAAACGCAAAAACCAAAGTAAATTGCTTCAAGAGATTAGCCAACTGGCGCAAAAGCTGGAACAGCAACACACGCTGTGGCAGCTGTTTTCCCAGCCGCAGGCAGAGCCGGCTTTTCAGGCGCGCTGGGTAGCGCAGGACGAACAACAGCAATTGACGGCCCATGCCTGCCCGCTCAGCGTCGCTAACACTCTGGAGCAGTTATTATTTTCGCAGGCCTATGCCTGTATTTTATGCTCAGCCACCCTGACAGTACTAAACTCGTTTGACCATATAAAATATGAGCTGGGGCTTAGTGCTCACCCTGGTTTACAGACACTGCGCGTTGACTCCCCATTTGCCTATCAGCAAAATGGGGTAATCATCCTGCCGAAAATGCGACATGAACCAACCGCCAGTGGCTATACCGATGAGCTGATCAGCATATTGCCTGACTATTTGCCTCAGCAGCAAGCCAGCCTGGTGTTGTTTGCTTCTTACTGGCAAATGCAGCAAGTAGCAGAAGCGCTGCGCAACAAAGGTTTTTCGTTGCTGGTGCAGGGCGAAGCGTCACGCCAGGCGTTACTTAGCCTGCATCAGCAACAATGCGATCACAATAAAACCAGTATTCTGTTTGGTACCCAAAGCTTTTCCGAGGGGCTGGATTTGCCAGGTAAACTGCTCACTAATCTGGTGATCACCAAACTGCCGTTTGCGGTACCGACCTCGCCGCTAGAAGCCGCCATGAGTGAAGCGGTAACCCGTAAAGGCGGCAATCCGTTTGTACAGCTGGCGATACCGGCAACCGCGAAGAAACTGGTGCAAGCTTGTGGTAGACTGCTGCGTCAGGAACAAGACCAGGGGCAGATCGTGATTCTGGACCGGCGCCTGGTGACCAAGTCCTACGGCAAAGCCATGCTTGACACCCTGCCGCCGTTTCGGCGCCAGATTGAGTACTAACCTAACTGAGTATGGACAGGATACAACCAGGTGTTAACTGAACTGCTACCAGCAACCAACTTACTGCTGATCCTCTGCGCTGTAGCGTTTATTGCCGGCTATATTGATGCCATTGCCGGCGGCGGCGGCTTGTTAACTGTGCCGGCATTATTAACGGCCGGCTTGCCACCGCATCTGGTGCTGGGTACCAATAAACTGGCTGCCACCTTTGGTTCACTGACAGCGTCTGTCACCTACTACCGCAAGCGGTTATTTAATCCCCGCTACTGGCGACGCAGCCTGCTGTATACTGCAATTGGCGCCTTGCTTGGCACCCTGGTGGTAGACCAGCTAAGTACCGCCCTGCTGGAAAAGCTGCTCCCCGTACTGATCCTGCTGGCCGCTGTTTACACCCTATTTAACCGCATTCAACCGGATGACCGGCTGCAGTTGCCCATTGAAAACCGCAAATTACACTGGCAGCAACGATTACAAGGGTTAACGCTGGGGTTTTATGACGGTGTGGCTGGCCCGGGCGCAGGCGCGTTCTGGATGGTATCGAGTATGGCGCTGTATAAAATTAACCTGTTGCTGACCAGCGGCGTAGCGCGCACCATGAATTTTATCAGTAACGGTTTTTCGCTGGTGGCGTTTATGGCACTGGGTCATGTTAACTATCTGCTTGGTATTGCTATGGGCCTTTGTCTGATGCTTGGCGCTTTTCTAGGCGCCCATAGTGCAATTCGCTTTGGCAGTAAATTTATCCGGCCAGTGTTTATCAGCGTGGTGATTGCTATTGCGCTGCGCTTAGCCTGGCAGGCCTGGAGCAACGCATGAATGCGCTGCAAGTGCTGGCCAGCCAATTAAACGAGCTATACCAGCGCGCCAGTGTCATCGACAGTGCGCGCCAACCGGGTAAACCCCAGGACTGGTTTGAAAGTGGCTTATTCAGTTGCCACTCGCCCGATTTAGCCGACTATGTTGCCGATGCCAAGCGTAACCTGCAGCGGCTGAGCAATAACCAACCGCCGCTGTCCGATGCCAGCCGGCAGCGTTTAGCAGAACATTTGGCGGCGCAAGTCAATGCCCTGACCAGGGCATTTAGTAATCAGCAAACCCGCAGTAAATTTCAACGCAGTGCAAAAATCAGTCGTGAACCGGTAAAACCCGCAGTCAGTAAAAAAAGCAGCGCCGGTTTGTATCAGCAGCTAACCGATTATCAGCAGTTCGAGCGCCGCTTACTGGATATGATAGAGCAGGCTGAGCGCTATGGCGGCAACAGTAACGCTAACCATGTGTTGGCGCTGCATGCCAGGCTTGGCAGGTGCCGTAAGGCTATCAGTGACACAGAGCAGGCCATTTTGCAGCATGAGCGAAACATCCCCTGATGACATTACAAGCACCGAGGGCAGCATGCCAGTAACAATGCCGGGGTTGGTGTATCATCCTTGTTACAGCGCGCTTAACCTGCCTGAACGCCATCGCTACCCTATTACCAAATATCAGACGTTGTATCAGGCACTGCTGGCGGCGGGTTTAACACCAGAGTTATTCAATACCCCTGCAGCCATCTCTGCCCAGCAGCTGCACTCCATTCATCATAAGGCTTACGTCGCCAGTGTTTGTAGCGGTACTATTTTACCTCAGGCCATGCGCCGGATAGGTTTTCCGTGGTCACAACAGCTGGTTGACCGCTCGTTAGTGTCAGTAGCAGGTACCCGGCTTTGCGCCGAACTGGCGCTAAGCCGGGGTATTGGTTTACATCTGAGTGGTGGCTATCACCATGCCAGACCTGCTGAAGGCGCCGGCTTTTGCGTTTTTAATGATTTAGCCTTCGCCGCCAGCAGTATGCTGGCCAAAGGCCTGTGTAAGATCCTGATTTTTGATTTGGATGTGCATCAGGGCGATGGCACCGCTGCAATTTTCGCCGATAACCCGGCCATTATTACCGCGTCCATTCATTGTGAAAAAAATTTCCCGGCCCGCAAAATCAGCTCAGACTGGGATATCGGCCTGGCGCAGCATTGCAGCGATACTGAGTATTTAGAAACGGTAAGCCAAAGCCTGGAAACTTTACTCAACTGGCACCAACCCGAGTTGGTGCTTTTTGACGCGGGCGTAGATATTCACAGCAACGATGAGTTGGGGCTGCTGGATATTTCAACTGATGCTTTATATCAGCGTGATTTACTAGTACTTAGCGCCTGTCGCAGCCGCAATATTCCGGTCGCGGCTGTTATCGGTGGCGGTTATCAGCGCAACGTTACCGCCCTGACCCAGCTGCATTTGCAGCTGTTTAAGGCGGCGTTTGCCGTTAACGGTTTAACGCTCGGGGCCAAAATAAAAACCTAATTTTTGTTTTACCTGCGGTGGCAACACAGGTAAACCCGATTTGGGCAGTAAAAAAGTGGCCATATTAAATAAATCGGTAAAAATCCGGTTTTTTTCCGTGGTGCGCTTCAGGTAATCATGGCCTGATGAACCACCAGTGCCAATTTTAGTGCCCAGCATCCGCTGCACCATCATGGCATGCTTGTAGCGCCAGATCGTCAGGTTTTCGTCAATTTCAGTTAAACAGGTCAGTAATTGAAACGGCAAATTAAATACTGGCTCTTCCTGATACAGGCTAATAAATAACGCTGACAACATAGCACGCTGACTTAAGCGGAAACTGCCTTGCTGTTGTAATTCCTGGTATTTTTGCTGGTCAAGCAAGGCCGCAAATTTTGCGCGGGTCCGCTCAATTTCGGCCAGCTGTAAGTCACGTTCCTGCTCGGCTATCTGGGCAATTCCGGCCACCGTACTGGCATCTTCGTCCAGCATTTGCTTGGTCGCATTGTGGTACATTTGCCAGAAGCTGAAATCGTCCAGTTGTAAAAAAGGCATCCGCTCCAGCCACTTTTCAATCCGCTCAAATAAACTTGGCTCGGTTTCAAGTGCCTGTAAAAAGTTGCGGTCCTGCTCATTTAAACGGCTGTAAAACGAGTTTTTATCAAAATCAATCCGGTATTCGCTTTTCAACCCCAGGCCAATTTCCAGCATCTTAAACTGAACACTCTGAAAGCCAGAAGCCGGTACCAGATAATCCCGAAAAGACATAAAATCTTGCGGCGTCATGGTTTCCATCACGGCAATTTGCTGGTTCAGCAATTGCTGAATACTGATCACCCGTTTCAGTTTGTGCACAATACCGGTTAATTGCTGATCTTTAACTTCTGCTGCGGCAAATACTGCCATTACCGCTTTTAATTCATGCAGAATTTGTTTAAACCACAGCTCATACACCTGATGCACCACAATAAACAAGGTTTCATCGTGCGCTTCGTTGGCATATTTGGCACTTTCCGGCGCCTGGGCAGTAAGTATTTTATCTAATTGCAGGTAGTCACCGTAGTAACAGGGGGTGGTATTCTTTTGCATTATAGTTATCCACTAAACTTGACGCTGGCATTGTAACAGTCAAGCTGCTTAACTCAATCTTTGTGTGGCGTTTTCGCACTAAGCTGATTATGCTAACCATTAATGGCCATAACTGACGAGGCACTAATGAAACTGGACGACGACATTCATAATTACTATGAAAAACTGTTACTTGACCATATCGTTGAACTGCAACTTGATGGCAGTAAAGACCCTGAATACCTGGCAGATTTGTGTTGTATCTCACTAAACCTGTTACCACCGCGCTATATTCGTTATGAAGTTGATATGTCGTTTTATCTGCCACAAAGTGAACGCTTTGAAATGCAGATGAAGGTAAAAGAAGCGGTTAGCCGGGCACGCCAGTTCCTGGATGAAAATAAGTGAACTCAGTGCCTGGGTTTGCGCCAGAGGCGCCGGCGGGTTTGGCACAGGCGCCACAGCATGTAAAACTGGCTGTTGACTTAATTATGTTGCTGGAACAGCAGCAAATAGCCGATGCCGATATTATGGCGGCATTAGAAATTGTCGTAAATGATTACCGGAACAAGCTTAAAGTGGGTGGCAACTCCACCAGCCACATCCCGGCACCTGCATCATAAGCTGTGGCTGCTTCCTTCCGGACCTGACCAGGTTAACCTACTAGCATTGCGAGAGGACCAATGGAGTTACCATTGACTACAAAGGTTTGGAAAATAACATGTCCAACCTCAGCAGGCGGGCATTATGCGCAATGGGCTGTCAGGTTTCAAGTGATTTAACCCTGACTAAGCGTTATTGCTTAATGTTTAATCAGCGCGCGCCAGTAGCGCCTGATATCGCAACGCTACTACCCGCAAGCGTTGGTGGTTAGCCGGCCCCATCCGGATAATCTGCTTCTGCAGGGCGCTACGGCTTTCTACTGCCGGATCGGCATAGGTATAAGCTACTGATGGCCGCAGCAAGGTAGTGTCAACCATTATCGGTTCTATCGCTAAAAATTGCTGTAATGCTTGCTGTAAGCGTTGCTGAAAACTCAGATCCGGGTAACCCAGTTCGGCAAAAGCCTGCTCAAACAGCGGTTGATAACGCTGCAACACTTTTAGCATTTTTTCCGGCTCTGCCGTTTCTAACAATCGCAGATAAGGCTCATAACGCTGATAGCCGGCAGGGTCAAGCTGGTAGCGCTCACCATCAGGCTCAGCTAGCGCCTGAAACGGCCGATCCAATGGTGCCACCACCGGATGATTGGTCACCAGTTGCTGCTGCGCCAGGTTATCAATTGTCACTACCAGATTGCGTACCATCTGCTCAGTATTAATTAAACCGGCCAAACCGGGTGGCCAGTCTAGCTGCAGTAATTCCCGTTTTAACAGCGGATCAGATTGCTCCAGCTCAGGCAGAGGCTCGGGTTCTGGCTCAGCTGCCGGCTCGGGCACGATAAGCTCTGGTTCAGCAGACACAACAGGCTCTTGCTCACTATCCGGCTCAGGCACTGCGATGGGCTCTGGCGCTACCACCAGCCTCGGTACAGGTTCTGCGACCGGCACTGGCGCGCTGCTTTCAGGCACGCCTGCGGGCTTTAGCAATAACCACAATGCCAGTAAAATAACCAGTATCACTGCCGCTATACCTGCATAATAAAGTTGTTGCCCGCTACCAGAAGGTTGCGCCGTCATGAGTGTCTCCTTGTTAGTCGCCCTGATATACTGCAATATACCAACAGAGAGCATGAATTAGCAGAAAAGTTCATTATAACTATGGTTAGACAAGCAACAGCGAACAGAAAAAAAACCGCACTATTACTAACTGGTGGTGGCGCCCGCGCCGCTTATCAGGTTGGTGTGTTAAAAGCAATTGCTCAGCGCTACCCCAGAGCCAGCCCGATACCTTTTGATATTATCAATGGCACCTCTGCTGGCGCTATTAATGGCGCCGGCATTGCCTGCTATGCTTCCTGCTTTCATTTAGGTGTGAAAAAAATTGAATCGGTATGGCGTCATTTTCATACCAATCAGGTGTATTACTCGGACTACCCCAGGGTATTCTGGCATTTAATGCGAAATATCTTTGGCGCCTTTCAGGCAGACTACGCCAATAAAAAGCCGGTCAGTGTCTTTGATAATAAACCGCTGAAACAACTGCTTGGCCGAATTCTTGATTTACAACGGATTGACCGTAATATCATGGGCGGTTATCTGTCCAGCTTCTCAGTAACCACGTCCTGTTATAATAACGGTGATTCCATCACCTTTTTCCAGTCAGACCATGCACAAGAGTGGCGCCGGGCAAAACGTTGTGGCCAGCGCACCTTGCTGGGCGTGCATCATCTGATGGCTTCTGCCGCCATTCCGATTATTTTTCCGTCGGTCAGGATCCACCAGCAATATTTTGGTGATGGTTCCGTTAATCAGCTGGCGCCATTAAGTGCCCCTATTCATTTGGGCGCCGATAAGATCCTGATCATCGGCGTGGAAGACCCGCGAAAGGAAGAAAGCAGCCCTCGCAATCTGCATCACCCAGATTTAGCCACAGTCGCCGGCCATTTGCTGGACACCGTTTTCACTGATACCTTAAACTCTGATCTGGAACGGATGCAGCGCATCAACAAAACAGTTGAAACCCTGCGTGCTAACAAGATTGACACGGAACTTAAACCGGTGCAAAGCCTGCTGATTAACCCCAGTCAGAACTTTAACCAGCTGGCCAGCGAGTATTACCTGTGCTTACCACTTGCCGTGCGCACCTTATTACGCGGGCTGGGCATCCGGCAACATTCTGATTCCAGTCTGGCCAGTTACTTATTATTCGAACAAAAATATACCCGTCGCTTAATTGAATTAGGGTTTGACGATGGTTGTAAACAAATAGACCACATTATGCAGTTTCTTGCCGACGACGACGGCTAAGCTGTCGTCAATTGCTTGACTCCGACTAGAATGCCCAACTTAAGCATTTGAAATATAGTGCATTTAACATTTGGCCTGAATTTTGCTTTAGCCAACCAGTATCTTTTTTAGAAGGACTGGTGATGGACAATATGATGAACCGGGAGCTGGCGCTGGATGTAGCACCCAGCTATGCTGCACTGAATCGTTGCCAGCAGGCAGACAGCCTGCCAGACTGCACCGAGCAAACGCTGACCAGCCAGCTACAAACCAGCCTGGATATTCAGCAACAACTGGATATTTTTTCAATGTATGTTGGTCGTTTGCTCAGTATTAGCGGTATCCGGCTAAATACCGCCTTTGGTGAACATAGCGCAGCCGGTTCAAGCAATGGTGCCTATACCTACAAAAGTCTGCTGGTGTTAAATCAGCAGTGTCTGGCGGAGGTACACTATCAGAGCGATCAAGCCTTTAGCCCAATGCAACAGCGTGATTTATTGTTACTGGAAAGCGAGTGGCTGTTTGCGCTGCGTAATGCCCTGGTGGTAGCACGTTTACAACAAATGGCCTTAAAAGACCCCCTTACCGCACTTGGTAACCGGCGATTTTTTGACGATAGCTTTGCTAAAGCCATTCAGTTAGCTCGCCGTCGTCAGCAGCCCTGTGCATTATTATTGCTGGATTTAGATAATTTTAAGCAGCTGAACGACAACTTTGGCCATGCCATGGGGGATGAGCTGCTAATAGTGGTGGCAGATTGTATGCGCGATGCGCTGCGCCAGACCGACAGCCTGTTTCGTTTTGGTGGTGATGAGTTTGCCGTGATCCTGAATGATGATGATGCCGACAGTGCTGATTTAGTGGCCAGGCGCTTGCTTAAAGCCATTAATCAACACCATAAATGCGTGCAGTATCAAATCAGCGCCAGCGCTGGGCTGGCCTTTTTGCAACCGCTACAACTGGCCGCGCAATTTTTTGCTGCCGCTGACAAGGCTTTGTATGAAGCCAAAGCTGCCGGTAAGGCCAATTTGCGCCAGGTCGGACGCGATACACCAGGCATGGCAGCAGGTACGGTTAACTTTGCGACCAGCCTAGCCAGCAGTCCGCCTGTGTCGTGCTAAACGCAGTGGCGTAGCCTGCTACTACCACCAGCCTGTCGTCAGCTAGCAGCAGTGGCACCTGGCCACGTTGCCAGGGCGGCAGCTGCCATAGTTTAAACCACTGTTTCAGTGGCTTATGCTGCGCCTGCCCAGCCGGTTTAAAGGGCAGGCTAAGCTGGCCAAACACCACCACAACCTCAGAGCGAACCATAGCCAAGCGGCCGGGGCCGGCCGTGTTGTAAACCGCCAGCGCCCCCAGGCCTGCAGGCAAAGCCATACACCCTTGCATATCCCATAACAAGCGGCAACAAGTTGCCGGAAACTCGCGCAGTTGTTCCAGATACAGCCATTGCTGATACCGCCTTAACTGGTACTGTCCTAACACCAGCAACGGCTGTGCGTCGGGGCTGGCGGCAATCACCTGTTGCTTTGCCGTTTGCAGCCATTGGCTGGAGGGGTTTAACTGAAATTGCGCCAGCCAGCGGCGGATCACTAAATCCTGTTGCAGTGGCAGGTATTGCTGCAGTGCGGCCAGATGCAAGCGCCTGCCCTCAACACAACGTATCATTGCCTGCTCAGTATAGTGATCCAGTAGCTGTTGCTGCTGGGCCAGATGCTGCATGCTACGGCGTGTTGTCTCAGTAAAAGCTGGCCAGCGCCCGGTTAATAATGGCGCTATGACGTTGCGAATATAATTGCGGTCAAAGTGGTTATTCTGGTTGCTGCTATCATCCACCCAGCTCAGCTGATACTGGCGGGCAAACGCCAGAATATGCTGGCGGCTGCAATCTAGTAACGGGCGCAGTAAGTAGCCATTGGCAAAAGGCCGTTGCCGGGCCATACCGCTTAAACCTGACGCTCCCGCGCCCCGCTTTAACGCCAGGAATAAGGTTTCCAGCTGATCATCGGCGTGGTGCCCGGTGAGCAGTGCGGTAGTGGCAGTGTCAATAAAAGGCGCCAGTGCCTGGTATCTGCCTTCGCGGGCGGCCGCTTCCAGATTGCCGGAGCCTGCAATATTAATTTGCAGACTGAAAAACTCAATGTTACGCAGGGCACAAGCACTGGCACAGTGCCCAGCCCAGCGGTCAGCGTCAGGGTTCAGGCCATGGTTGACATAAACGGCCTGCAGCGCAAACCCGGCAACTTGCCTGGCCTGATGCAGCAGCTCCAGCAACACCATCGAATCCAGGCCACCACTTAACGCCAGTACCACCTTAGTGACACCGCAAGCATTAAGTTGTGCGGTCAGCTCTGTTGCGCTTATCACGGCCATTTTTATTCGCTCAACCTGGCGTTTATCAGATAAAAAAACCAGCGACAGGCGCTGGCTTCTCAGTGCTTATAAAAAACTTAGCAATAACCAAAGGACATTAGTCTTTTGTAACGGTTATCAAGCAGGGTTTTGGTGTCCAGCTGCTGCAGGTTTTCCAAATCTTTTAACAAGGCTTTTTTCAGGGTTTGCGCCATTTGTTCCGGGGCGCGATGCGCGCCACCCAGCGGCTCTGGAATAACTGAATCAATTAAATCCAACTCTTTTAAGCGCTCGGCAGTAATGCCCATCGCATCAGCAGCCAACGGTGCTTTTTCAGCACTTTTCCACAAAATAGACGCGCAGCCTTCTGGTGAAATCACTGAGTAAGTACTGAATTGCAGCATATTCACCCGGTCGCCCACGCCGATGGCCAAGGCACCACCTGAACCGCCCTCACCGATAACAGTACAAATCACCGGCACTTTTAAACCCGCCATCACTTTCAGGTTGCGGGCAATCGCCTCTGACTGGCCGCGCTCTTCTGCACCGATACCCGGATAAGCACCAGGGGTATCAATAAAGGTGATGATAGGCATTTTGAAACGTTCAGCCATTTCCATCAGGCGCAGTGCTTTACGATAACCTTCCGGCCTTGGCATGCCAAAATTACGCCGGATTTTCTCACGGGTATCGCGGCCTTTCTGATGGCCAATCACCATCACAGCCTGCTCGCCCAGGCGGGCAGTACCGGCCACAATGGCGTTATCATTGGCGTAGGTGCGATCGCCAGCCAGTTCATCAAAATCTGTAAAAATAAGTTTTAAATAATCCAGGGTATAAGGCCGGCGCGGATGACGAGCCATTTGCGCTACCTGCCAGGCCCCCAGTTCAGAAAATATCTTCTTGGTTAACCCCAGACTTTTTTCTTTTAGTTTGTTGATTTCTTCTTCTAAGCCAAGATCGTAGTCGCCATTACGACTGACGTTACGCAATTCGTCTATTTTTGCTTCAAGTTCAGCAATCGGTTGCTCAAACTCTAAATAATTCAGCATCATCGACTATCACTACCTAATTAATTAAATTCCAGTTCTATTGTTGCTAATTGTTTTAACTGATGCAACAAAGCGTCAGCGGGCGTTACCCACCAGGCTGTCCCTAACTGCAGTGTTACCTGCCCTTCCTGTCGTTGGTACCGAATGGTTACAGGTACCGTACCCGCTTTAAATTCGTCCAGTACCTGCTGCAATCTTTGCAGGTAATTGTGGTCTATCTGCTGTGATTGTACAGAAATATTCAAAGATTTCAGCGATTTTTCCCGCACCGCTGTTATTTCACTGACATCGCGGCCGGACATTGTAAGGCCACCATTAAAATCATCAAAGCTGACCTGTCCGGTTATTACCAGAATACGGTCTTTTTGCAGCAAGTCCTCAAAGGTTTCCAGCTGTTCCGGGAAAAAGCGCACGTCCAGCCTGGCCGATTTATCATCCAGAGTAACAATAGCCCAGCGCCGGCCTTTTTTGTTAATCATTACCCGCACCGACACCACCAAACCCGCCACCTGGACACTTTGATCCTTTTTGGTCGGTTGCAGCTCGACTAAGCGGCACGAGACATAATGACGAATTTCATCAGCGTAACGGTTAATCGGGTGACCGGTTAAATACAGCCCCAGGGTTTCCCGCTCACCATCCAGCCAGACTTCATCCGGCCACTCTGGCACTTGTTTAAAAGCTGATGCCGCTAGCTCTGGCTCAGGGCTTAATAAGCCAAATAAGTCATCCTGCCCCACCGCCTGCGCCTTAGCATGCTGCTCAGCTTTTTTCATCGCCTCTTCCAGGCTGGCCATCAAGGCCGCCCGGTGTGGTCCTAACTGGTCCATGGCGCCAGATAAAATCAGTTTTTCCATGACCCTGCGGTTTAAGCGTTTTAAATCCACCTTGGCACAAAAATCGAACAAGTCATTAAAGCAGCCATGTTGAAGGCGCGCTTCAATTATCGCCTCTATCGGGCTTTCTCCCACCCCTTTAATGGCTCCAATACCATAGACAATATGGCCTTGCTCGTTCACGGTAAACTTGTACTGGCCGGTGTTAACATCCGGCGGGATAAGCGTCAGCTTCATCCGCTCGCATTCATCGACCAGAGTAACAATCTTATCGGTGTTATCCATATCAGCCGACATTACCGCCGCCATAAACTCAGCCGGAAAATGCGCTTTCATCCACAGGGTTTGATACGACACCAGCGCATAAGCGGCAGAGTGCGATTTATTAAAACCGTAACCGGCAAATTTCTCTACCAGGTCAAATATTTTAATCGCCAATTCAGGGTCAATACCATTTTTTGCAGCACCTTCCTGAAAAGTATCGCGCTGCTTGGCCATTTCTTCCGGCTTCTTCTTACCCATGGCCCGGCGTAACAAATCAGCACCGCCCAGCGAGTAGCCTGATAACACCTGCGCAATTTGCATTACCTGTTCCTGGTACAGGATAATGCCGTAGGTCGGCTCTAAAATTGGCTTAAGAGAGTCATGTTGCCAGGTGGCATCCGGGTAGGAAATTTCCTCACGGCCACGTTTACGGTCAATAAAGTTATCTACCATGCCCGATTGCAGCGGCCCCGGCCGGAACAAGGCAACCAGTGCAATCATGTCTTCGAAACAGTCGGGCTGCAGCCGGCGGATTAAATCTTTCATGCCGCGCGATTCAAGCTGGAACACTGCAGTAGTGTCGGCCCGTTGCAGCAAATCAAAGCTGCGTTTATCAACCAGCGGAATACTGTTGATATCAACCGGTTTGCGCCCCTCTTTTTGCAACCGGCTATTGGCCATATTCACCGCCCATTGCAAAATGGTCAGAGTGCGTAAGCCCAGAAAGTCAAATTTGACTAAACCGGCATACTCAACGTCGTTTTTATCAAACTGAGTAACCGGGTTATTGCCCTCGTCATCGCAATACAACGGTGAGAAGTCGGTGATTTTGGTCGGTGCGATAACCACACCACCGGCATGCTTCCCGGCGTTACGAGTCACGCCTTCAAGCTGGCGCGCCATATCAATTAAGTCTTTTACTTCCTGATCCTGCGCATACAACTCTGGCAAGCGTGGCTCTTCTTTAAAAGCTTGCTCCAGCGTCATGCCCGGCGTGGGCGGGATCAGTTTGGAAATCCGATCAACAAAGCCATAGGGATGGCCAAGCACCCGGCCCACATCGCGGATAACCGCTTTGGCGGCCATAGTACCAAAGGTAATAATTTGCGACACGGCTTCGCGGCCGTACATCTCGGCGACATGGTCAATCACTTCATCGCGTCGGTCCATACAAAAGTCGACATCGAAATCGGGCATTGATACCCGCTCAGGGTTTAAAAACCGCTCAAACAGCAGGTCAAATTCCAGTGGATCCAGATCGGTAATCTTTAGCGCATAGGCCACCAGCGAGCCGGCACCTGAACCGCGCCCGGGCCCCACCGGAATGTCGTTATCTTTGCTCCACTGAATAAACTCCATCACCACCAGAAAGTAGCCTGGAAACCCCATCTGATTGATCACGTCCAGCTCTATCTGCAACCGCTCATCGTAGGGCGGCCGCTTTAAGGCTCGCTCAGCATCATCGGGAAATAGCTGCAGTAAGCGCTGCTCCAGGCCTTCCTGAGACTTCAATACCAGGAAATCACCGTCAGTCATGCCGCCAGTGGGAAATGCCGGTAGAAAATACTCACCCAGCCGGATGGTTACATTACAGCGCAGGGCAATTTCGACACTGTTTTCCAATGCCTCCGGAATATCAGCAAATAATTCGACCATCTCCTGCTCGGTGCGCAGGTACTGCTGCTCTGAATAATTTTTCGGCCGCCGCTTGTCATCCAGGGTAAAGCCATCATGAATGGCTACCCGAATTTCGTGCGCCGGATAATCAGTGGCGTGCAAAAACACCACTTCATTGGTGGCGACAACCGGTAGTTGATGTTGCTCGGCTAATTGCACCGCTTTTTGAATATAGCGCTCTTCGTCCGGCCGGTTAGTGCGAATCAACTCCAGGTAAAAACGCTCGGGGAAATACTGCTGATAAAAACTGACTAACTCGGCCACCGACTGCGGATTCTCTTTCACCAGTGCTTTGCCAAGCGGGCCGTCTTTGCCACCCGACAGCACAATCAGGCCGCTGTTATGCTCTGCCAGCCAATGATGATCCAACTGCGGTTTACCCGCGACATGGCCGCGTAAATAGGCTTTGGATATCAGCATGGTCAGGTTCTGATAGCCGACATTGTCCATCGCCAGTAACAGCAAGCGGGCACTTTCGTTACCCAGTAGCGGATGTTGCACCCAGCAATCGACGCCAATAAGCGGTTTAATTCCAACGTCATGCGCCGCACTATAGAAACGTACTAAACCGCAGAAATTCATCTGATCGGTTAGCGCCAGCGCCGGCATTTTCGCTGCAGCGGCGGCTTTGACAATGGGCTTAACCTTGGCCACGCCATCGATCATCGAAAAATCGCTATGCACCCGCAAATGAACAAAAGCTGGATTATTCATCAGCGCATTTGCTCAGCAATTAACCGCACCGGTTTAAAGCTGCGACGGTGCTCGGCCAGAATACCATGCTCGCTTATCGCCGCCAGATGCTGAGCGGTGGGGTAACCTTTGTGGGCGGCAAAACCAAACTGCGGATAGCGCTGCGCTAGTTCCATCATTTCTGCATCCCGGGCCACTTTTGCCAGAATAGAAGCGGCACTTATTTCTGCTACCAGGCTATCGCCTTTTATTACGGCAGTAGCCGGCATTGGCAACGGTGGACAGCGATTGCCATCCACCATTACCCACTCTGGCTGAATTATTAAAGCAGCGACTGCGCGCTGCATCGCCAGCATGGTGGCGTGTAGAATGTTTAGCTCGTCTATCTCCGCGGGTTCAGCCCGGCCCAGCGCCCAGCACAGTGCCTGCGCTTTAATTTGCGCTGCTAACGCTTCACGACGCCTGGCACTGAGCTTTTTGGAATCAGTCAGCCCGGCTATGGGCCGCGCCGGGTCCAGGATCACCGCAGCTGTGACCACCGCGCCCACTAAGGGGCCACGGCCTACTTCGTCCACACCGCACAGCAATTGCACATCAGGTCTATGCCATAACATCAGAAGCCGCTACCTCCAAAATAGTCTCAGCAGCACGGGCGCTGGCGTTACATTTAATTTGCTGATGAATAGCCTGATACTCAGCCAGTAATTTACTGTTGTCGGCCTGCAGTAAGGGGGCCATAACCGCGACCAGTGCCTGCGGTGTCACCTGATGTTGCAGCAGCTCCGGCACCATGGCACGGCCTGCCAGTAAATTTGGCAGGCTGAAATGGGCCAGTTTCACCAGCCGCCGGCCTATCTGATAGGTTAACCAGTTGGCCCGGTACCCTACTACCATTAAACATTTGGCTAACATGGCTTCCAGGGTTGCCGTACCAGAGGTAATAAAAGTAGCATCGGCGGCCAGCAGCACCTGCCGCGCCTGGCCGGTAAAAACAGTTATGTCTAAATCCGGAGCAAGCAGCTGCCTGATTGCAGCAAACTGTGCCGCTTTTTGCTCGGTGACCATATTGGCAATAAGTTGCAAATGCGGCTGTTGTTGTTGCAATAACCTGGCAGCAGCAAGAAAGTCAGGCGCCAGCAAGCTAATTTCATTAGTGCGACTGCCCGGCATGATGGCCAGTACCGGCTGCTTTGGATTAAGCTTCAGCACAGTTTTATGCTCCGCTTTATCAACCACCAACGGCATGCTATCTGCCATAGTATGACCAACAAAAGTACAAGGCACCTGATACTTATCGTAAAACGCTTTTTCAAAAGGCAACAACGACAGCACCATGTTAGTGGCTTTGGCAATTTTGAAAATACGCTTATGGCGCCAGGCCCAGACTGAGGGGCTGACATAGTGCACGGTTTTAATCCCTGCCTGCTTCAACGCCAGCTCAACCGGCAAGTTAAAGTCAGGCGCATCAATACCGACAAACACATCCGGTTTATCTTGAAGCAAGGCTGCAACAATCTCGCGTTTAACCTTTAGTAAACGCGGCAACCGGCCAAGCACTTCGACAATACCCATTACCGCCAGCTCTTCCATCTCAAACAAGGCGCTAAAACCTAACGCCTGCATCCGCGGCCCACCAATGCCGTAGAACCTGGCGTTAGGGTGGCGCTGGCGTAATGCCTCGATTAAATCGGCACCAAGGATATCACCGGAATGTTCTCCGGCTATAATGGCAATGTTGAGTTGAGGCTGAGCTGGGTTCATTAATCGCATGGTCGGTTGTTATAATTTTCTGATTCTATCACAGGGCATAAGACATAATTCAAGCCTTTAACCGGTTCAAATGCCTGTTGTTGATATTTAGTACGGGGATCGCAACGCGGCTCAATAAAAAAGGAGCCCGCAGGCTCCCATTTGTGATGGTGCTTTAATGTCGCTGTTAGCAAAAAATCACTATTACCGGACAATACCCCGGCTGGCGCCGGCAATAAAATCGGTAAAAGCTTTTAACTCCGGGTATTGTGCTGCTTTTTGTTCAAGCGCAGCTAACGCCTCAGCCACAGTATGGCCTTTACGGTATACCTCTTTATAAGCGCGGCGAATTTCCAGCAGTGCGTCACTGCTAAAACCGCGACGTTTTAAGCCTTCAACATTAATACCAGCAGGCACACAAGGCGCACCATGCACCATCACGTAAGGTGGCACATCTTTAAGCACAATAGAACCACCACCACAAAAGCTGTGTGCCCCAATATGCACAAATTGGTGTACGCCGGTCATGCCCCCCAGAATAGCCCAGTCACCAACATGAACATGGCCTGCTGCCTGGGCACCGCTGGCAAAAATGGTATGACTGCCAATCACACAATCGTGCGCAATATGGGTGGTATTCATAAACAGGTTATGGCTACCAATAATGGTTTTCCCCTGATCCTGGATGGTGCCGCGATGCACCGAACACCCTTCCCGGAACACGTTGTTGTCACCAATAATCAGTTGTGTTGCTTCGCCCTGATACTTTTTGTCCTGACAGGCTTCGCCGATACTGCAGAACTGAAAGAAATGGTTACCTTTACCTATCGTCGCCGGACCTTTAATCACGACATTAGGCTCAACCACACAGTCATCGCCAAGTACGACATTATGGCCAATATAACTAAAAGGGCCAATGCTGACATTCTGGCCAAGCTGAGCGCTGCTCTCTATTACTGCAGATGGATGGATCACGTTATAACTCTCTTCTGGCACACATTAATTCAGCCGAGCACACAATAATGCCATCCACTTTGGCCTCACCGTAAAATTTCCACATATTACGGCGCTCTTTTAAAAACTTTACTTCCAGGATCATGGTATCACCTGGTACTACCGGCTTTTTAAAGCGGGCATCATCAATGGCAGCGAATAAGTACAGCTCATTTTCAGAGCGTTCTGTTACCGTTTTAAACCCCAGAATACCGGTCGCCTGAGCCAATGCTTCCAGAATAAGCACGCCGGGGAAAATTGGCATACCTGGAAAATGGCCGGTAAAAATAGGCTCGTTTATGGTAACGTTCTTTAACGCCGTTAACGACACCCCGGGGGTGTAATCCAGCACTTTATCTATTAACAAAAATGGATAGCGATGCGGTAATAACGCCATAATTTCCTGCACTTGCAGGCTATTAAGTTGATTAGTCAAAATTAATCCTCTGTAGACGGCGCTTGTCCATCATTGCTTAACTGCAGTAATTGTTGCTCCAGCTGCTTAACCCGCGCAAAAAGCTGCTCTACTTGCCGCAAGCGGGCAGTGTTGCGTCGCCACTCAGCGTTGGTTGCAGCAGGAATACCTGACGAGTATACGCCTTTTTCGGTTAGCGAGCGGGTTACCATCGACATGCCGGTAATTTGTACGCCGTCGGCTATTTCAATATGGCCATTGACACCCACACCACCACCAATAACACAGTAGCGCCCAACCCGGGTGCTTCCGGCTACGCTGGCCGAGCCCGCCATCGCTGTATGGTCGCCAATTTGCACATTGTGGGCAATCTGACACAAATTATCGATAATAACGTTGTTACCAATCACCGTATCGTCAATGGCGCCGCGATCTATGGTGGTATTGGCACCAATTTCACAATTATCACCAATTAACACAGTACCGGTTTGTGGTATTTTCAGCCAGGTTCCAGCTTTATTTGCAAAGCCAAACCCGTCTGAACCAATAACTGCACCGCTGTGAATCAAACAATCTTTGCCTATGACCACCTTGTGGTACAAGGTGACGTTTGCCCAAAGCCGGCTACCGTCGCCAATTCTCGCACCCTGCCCAACCACTGTGCCTGCGCCAAGCTGAACATTATCACCCAGCACTGCGTTGGCAGCGATCACCACATTTGGACCTACAGCACAGCCTTTACCCAGCACTGCACTCGGGTCAATTATAGCAGAGGGCGCAATAGCCGTGGCGACAGCGGGCGTGCTGTCGAGAAACTGGGCAACTAATGCAAAAGCTACATAAGGATCAGCGACTACCAGCGATGTCACACCTGGCGCAACAAAGGGTACATCATCAGCCTTAACTAACACCGCACTGGCCTGAGTTTGGCTGAGAAACTTACGGTATTTACTATTAGCCAGAAAGCTGATCGCCCCCGGAGTAGCATGCTCCAGCGTTGCAACGACAGAAACGCCGCAAGCGGCGTCTCCTATCAGCGTTGCGTTTACTAACGCAGCAAGTTCAGAGAGTAAAGTCACTCGTTTACTTCGCTTTACTAACCTGTGCCGCTACTTTATCTGAAATATCGTATTCCGGCTTAGCATATACTGCCGCACCGGCATTAAGCACGACATCAAATTTTTCGCGTTCAGCAACAACATCAATTGCAGTTTTGATCATTGCTAAAATTTTATTACGCTCTTCATTCTGACGGGCACGGATTTGCTCATCCAATGGCCGGGCGGTAGCGTCGTATTGCTGACGTTGTTGCTGGACTTTTTCAGCAAGCTCTTGTTGTTGCTTCTCGCTCATGGTCGGGCCATCGCGACGTAATTTTTCGATATTAAAATTAATATCTTGCTCTAACTTAGTCACAGCATCGATTTTAGCCGCGAATTCAGTACGGATATTCTCCTGAATGGTAGCCGACTGGGGAATTTGTGCTGCAACAGCCTGCACATCCACAAAAGCAATTTTCATTTCTTTTGCCACTGCTGTGCCTGCCATAACGAAGGCTGCAACTAAAACTAATACGGTCTTACCCATTGAATTTTTAAACATCATTTTCCCTATACCTTTATTAAAATGTTGTACCAATATTAAAACTGAAGTTTTCCTGCAAATCACCTTCCTGCTTTTTAATAATCTTAGCAAGACTGAATGTCAACGGGCCCATTGGTGAAATCCACTGTAAAGATACACCAGCTGATGCCCGAATCAAACCAGGGTCGGCATAATCAATCAAAAATGGCTGACGCTGCCTTTGGCCACCACTATTTGACCGATCCTGGACCAGGTTAGCGTAGCGATTAATATCAAACTCAGTATCCCAAACGTTACCCGCGTCAATAAACAAACTGGTGCGCACTGAATTGCGATTTTCGTCACTAATAAACGGTGTCGGGGTAATCAGCTCTAATGTCATGATAGCCAAGGCATTACCACCGATTGAACGCGCCGATACCTGATAACTGTCACCGCTTGGGTCTTGCGGGAAACTAATGCCACCGGTTATCGGATCTGGAATGCCCGGCACCACATCTGCGTAACGGAAGATAGCATGCGGACCAACGATCCGATTTTCAAAACCGCGTAAATTAGCGCCCCCGGCGTAGAAGTTCTCAGTAAAGGGTAAGGTATAATCGTAGCCATTTTTATTACCATAACCATTACCATACCCCAGCTCCAGCTTACTGCGGAACGACCACTGATGGTCATTGCTCAGCGGGATATAATTCTGCGCTTCAAACTGCACTTTATAATACTGTAAGTCAGAATTAGGTGTAGTGGCTCTTAGCACCAGATTAACCATGCGGCCTGCCGTGGGGAATAAACCACGGTTTAAGGTGCTGTGCGTCCAGCCGGTACTCAGTTCATAGTTGGTAAAATTATAACCACCATCAGGGTTCTGTGCATCCAGTAATACCGCTCTGAAATGGCGCAGCTGATCATATTCCTGAATAGAGTTGATTTTATTAACAACGTAATTAGCACCAAAATTTAAGCGGTTAAATTCATTTATCGGATAACCGACATTGGCACCAAAACCATACCGCCGCTGATTGTAAGCTTCCAGGTTAGACGAGGCACGGCTGTAATCGATATCAGAGTAGAACAGCTGGCCGCCTAAACTCACACCATCCAGCGTAAAATACGGGTCGGTGTAGCTCAGATTAATACTTTTCTGGAACTGGTTAGTACTCAAACTGATACCAGCGCTGTTGCCCGTTCCAAAGAAATTAGCTTGCTGCACGCCCACTTCGAACGACAACCCCTGATAGCTACCATAAGAAATGCCGGCATTAAAACTACCTGATGGTTGCTCTTTCATACTGAACAGCACATCCACCTGATCATCACTGCCCGTTACCGGAATGGTTTCGTATTTAATACTTTCAATATAAGGTAAGCGTTGCACCCGATTTTTCGATAGTTCCAGATAATCATTGGATAACCAGGCCCCCTCCATTTGCCGCAGCTCACGGCGGATTACCTCATCCTTGGTATTGCTGTTACCTTTGACATCAATCCGCCGCACATAAACCCGTTTGCCCGGATCAACGCTGATGGTTAAATCGACTTCTTTCGTCTCTTCATCAATTTTCGGAATAGTCCGGATCTTGGAGTTCGCATAGCCAAAACGGGCTAACAAGCGGGCAATGCTCTCTTCGGTATAAGTGACCAAAGCGCCGTTATACAACTGCCCTTGTTGCAGCGGTAAAATCGCCTGAATAATCGCATCCTGGCCAACTAAATCGCCAACAAAACTGACGTCACGAATATTGTATTGCTCGCCTTCCGTCACATTAAGCGTAACATAAACCGCCGTTTTATCCGGGCTCACGGATACTTGCGATGAGTCGATATTAAAACGCAGGTAACCACGGTCAAGGTAATAGCTGTTGATGGTTTCGAAATCGCCCTGCAATGTTTGTTTCTGATAGCGATCTGACGATAAAAAACGCCACCAGGGTAAATCCTGTTTCGATTCAATCTGGTTTAGCAGCTCATCATTAGAAAATATGCTATTGCCAACAATATTAATCTGCCGAACCGATGCCGCATCGCCTTCATCAAACTCCAGCTTTAAATTAACCCGGTTACGCGGTAAATAGGTAACCTTGGCCTCAACTTTAGCCTGGTACTTACCGACACCATGATAAAACTCGGTTAAGCCATTTTCGATGCTTTTCAGAATGGTTTTATCTAAAGGTTCACCCACCTGCACCCGATTGCCTGCCAGGCTCTCGTTCAGCTGCTCTTCTTTAATGTCTTTGTTACCATCAAATTCAATTTTGCTAATGGTTGGCCGTTCTTTTAAACGATAAATAACGGTATTACCGTCACGAAACACTCTGATATCGTCAAAATGGCCAGCACCATATAAAGTTTTGATACTACGAGACAAGCTGTATTCAGTAACAGTGTCACCAATAGTGAACGGCAGGTTATTCAGGGCGGCACCGAGCGCAACGCGCTGCAAGCCTTCAACCTGAATGTCCTGAACGGTAAATGATTCTTCAGCGAGCACCGAGTTACTACCAGTGGCAAGTAACATCGCAGCTACTAATCGTTTAATTGTCATTATTTGAACTACTTATGATTAGTTTATTACAAACGAGAAATATCGTTGAGCAGCGCAATTCCCATTAACATCAGCAGGACTAAAGCTCCAAAGCGAAAACCTATTTCCTGCGCCTTTTCAGAGACAGGTTTACCGCGTATTAGTTCCACCACAAGATACATTAAATGCCCACCATCCAGAATAGGCAGTGGCAATAAATTAATTACCGCAAGATTGACGCTAATCAGCGCCAGAAACGCCAAAAAGGCAATCAATCCCATACTGGCGGTATCACCCGCGCCCTGGGCAATCGATATGGGCCCACTTAAATGCTTCACCGACACATCACCCGTAAGCAGTTTTGCAACCATGGCAAAACTTAAACGGGTGAGCTGCCAGGTTTGGCTTACCCCTTCTCCTATCGCGCCAATGACGCCATAGCGCTGGGTATACAGAATCCCCTCTGGCCACGGTGTCACCACGGGGTGAATGCCGAGCATGCCCTGGCTAAAGCCATCGTCTCTGGTAACTAACTCAGGCCTTGCAACCAGGCGCATGCTCTGGCCTGCCCGGCTGATTTCCAGTTGCAGGTTTTGCTCCGCATTTTGCTGGATTAACCGCTCCAGGGTTGGCCAGTCGTTAACTGGCTCACCATCAATCTGCCTGATTACATCGCCAACCTGCAAGCCGGCTCTGGCCGCTGCCGACTCTGGCACCACCAGAGCCAACTCAGTGGTTGCTCTGGGTTGTTGTAGCTCAATGCCTAAACTGGCAAATACCGTTTGCCGCTCAGGGTCAAATTGCCAGTCTGCCACATTCAGTTGCACTTCGCGTTGCTGGCCTGAATCTGTCGCCAGCAAGCCCAGTGTCAGCTGTGAACGGCCAAGTTGTTCAACCAGCAGTAAATTGGTACTGCGCAGGTCTCTGGCGGTACGACCATTCACCGTAACAATTTGCTCATTGGCACGCACGCCGGCGTCTGCCACTATTGATTGCGGCTGTACTGACGCAATCACCGGTTTGGCTTCCGGCACCCCAATTAAATACATCAGCCATAGAATAAAAATAGCGAAGATAAAATTGGCAGCAGGACCCGCTGCAATAATCGCCATGCGCTGCCAGACGGTTTTATGGTTAAACGCCAGATCAGCAAACTGCGGCAGCACCGGATCGATGCGCTCATCCAGCATCCGTACATAGCCACCCAGTGGAATAGCAGCGATAACAAATTCAGTACCCTGGCGATCTCGCCAGCTAAACAGTGCCTTGCCAAAGCCGATGGAAAACCGCTTTACCAGCACACCGTTTTTGCGGGCAACCCAGAAATGACCAAACTCATGCACGGTAACCAATAACCCCAGGGCAATCACAAAGGTAAAGGCATTCCACAGAAAAACCGACATCAATTTAAGGTCCTTACCAGCTGCTGCGCGAAGGCGCGGGCTTCCAAATCGAGCGCTACTATATCATCCAGCGAGCAGGCAGCATAGTTAACGAAATGTTCCAGACATTTTTCATTTAAGCGGGCGATATCAGTAAAGCGGATTTGCTTACTGATAAATGCCGCTACCGCGACTTCATTGGCGGCATTTAACGCTGTGGTCGCGCCTTGTCCCGCCGCACAGGCGGCAATCGCCAGATACAGGTTTGGATAGCGTGCTGGCTCGGGCTGGCTAAAACTAAAATCGGCTAACTGGCTGAAATTAAGCGGTGGTACCGGGCTGGCAATCCGCTGCGGAAAAGCCAATGCATGGGCAATGGGTGTGCGCATATCGGGTTGCCCTAACTGAGCCAGCACCGAACCATCAGTATATTGCACCATAGAGTGAATAATACTTTGCGGATGAATCAGCACTTCAATGTCAGCCGGAGCACAATTAAATAACCAGCGCGCTTCAATAAACTCCAGGCCTTTATTCATCATGGTAGCGCTGTCTACCGAAATTTTCTGCCCCATGCTCCAGTTTGGATGGGCGACGGCTTCCGCTACAGTGACCGCATGCAGACTGCTAATATCGCGCGTTAAAAAGGGCCCGCCACTACCGGTTAACAACAGCTTCGCAATACCCATTTCGGCCAGTGCCGGGCGCTGTTTTGCCTGTTGAAATGCCACGGGTAAACATTGAAAAATAGCGTTGTGTTCGCTGTCTATCGGCAATAAGGTGGCGCCATGGCGCTGCACCTTATTCATAAACAGCTCGCCCGACATCACCAAGGCTTCTTTATTGGCCAGCAGTACCGTTTTACCCTGCTCCACCGCAGCCAGAGTCGGTAATAAGCCAGCGGCACCAACAATGGCTGCCATCACAATGTCCGCATCAGGATGGGAGGCTAACTCACTTAATGCAACAGGCCCTGCCAGCACTTGCGTTGCACTGCCCTGGCTTTGCAACGCCGTCTTTAACTCGGCAGCTGCCCTGGGACACAACATCGCAGCATAGCGCGGTTGAAACTCAAGACATTGCGCCAGCAATTTGCAGGTCTGCGTTGCCGCCGTTAACGCCAGTACTTTAAACTTTTCCGGATGCATCGCCAGCACCGACAAGGTGCTGCAACCGATAGAGCCCGTTGCGCCCAGAATGACCACTTGTCGCATCAACTAAAACCACCAAACAATGCCAGCAATAAGGCATACAGCGGCGCCGTCGCCGTCAGACTGTCTATCCGATCCAGAATACCACCGTGACCAGGTAAAAAAGCACCGCTATCTTTCTTACCCGCGGCACGCTTAAACATACTCTCGGTTAAATCACCAAACACCGATAACGCGGTTAATATTACAGCGGCCAGATACCAATAGGCGATTTGTGCTGGCCAATCTTTCCAGAA
This sequence comes from Arsukibacterium ikkense, assembly GCF_000987775.1. Taxonomy (GTDB): domain Bacteria; phylum Pseudomonadota; class Gammaproteobacteria; order Enterobacterales; family Alteromonadaceae; genus Alishewanella; species Alishewanella ikkense. Next base: position 357,438 of record NZ_LAHO01000001.1, on the reverse strand, counting down.
ACCAACCGCACTTACCAAAAGTAAGACTAATGCCATACCACCAAGCATCCCTTCCAGCGTTTTACCCGGGCTGACTTTCGGTAACAATTTGTGTTTACCAAAAGGTTTACCCACAATATAACCACCAATATCGGCCGCCCATACCAGGCCAAGCAAACCAAATATTAACCAGGCACCGGTAAATTCAGCCACTGGATAATCCAGCCCCCTTACATAGACAATAGCGCTCCAGGCCGGGACCAGGGTTAACCAGCCCATTAACGCCTTTAGCCAGTCACGACCAGCCCAACAGGCCTGACTCCTTGGATAAGTTAACACCAGCACCACAGCCAGTAACCACCATATCACCCCGGTCAGCACCATGGTAAAGGTCAAGGTGTCAGCAAAAAGCGTTTGCAAAGCTATGGGTTGTAGCACATACAGTGCGGCCAGCAGCACTGCAGTTAACGCGGTATAAGCTACACGGGCACTGCGGTTCAGGCCGCAAAAGCCGCTCCATTCCCAGGCGCCCAGTAAAAAGGCCAGTGACACAAACAACGCAAAGCCAGCAAGCGGTAAATAAAACACCGCCAGCAAAGCCAGTGGAGCCAGCACTAAAGCTGTTAGTACTCGTTGTTTAAACAATAGTGTTATCCTTTATTGTGCAACAGCGCCTGAATTTGCTCGCCGGTACAACCAAAACGTCGTTCCCGGTTCACAAAAGCGGCTATGGCGTCAGCAAACACACTTTTATCAAAGTCAGGCCACAGGGTTTCAGTGAACCACAGTTCTGCATAAGCAGCCTGCCATAATAAAAAATTACTGATCCGCAAATCGCCACCGGTACGAATAAGTAAGTCCAGTTCCGGCTGGTCGTGCAATTGCATATGCTCTGCCAGTAGCTGCTCGGTGATAGCCTCAGGCGTCAGCTCATTGGCTTGCACTTTAACCGCCAACTGCCGTGCTGCATTTAGCATATCCCAACGGCCACCGTAATTTGCTGCAATATTTAATGTCATAGCGGTGTTGTCAGCTGTCAAGGTTTCAGCCGCCGTAATACTGGCCCTGAGCTTTTGATCGAAAGCTGACAAATCGCCAACTATTTGCAACTTAACGTTATGCTTGTGCAAGCTTTTAACTTCTTTTTTTAGCACCAGCATAAACAGCTGCATCAGGGTATCTACTTCAGTTTGCGGTCGCCGCCAGTTCTCGCTGCTAAACGCAAACAAGGTTAACGACGGAATACCCAGTTGCCGGCAAAAGCTGACAGCCCGGCGTACCGCTTCCGCGCCCTTTTTATGTCCCCATACTCTTGGCTTCCCTTGACGTTGTGCCCAGCGCCCATTGCCATCCATAATAATGGCGACATGGCGCGGTAACGTCTGCTGCCCGATCTGCGACTCTGCAGTCATAGAAAAAGACCTGTCCTTTGTATTACTGTAACACGTTATGATTGGGGGCTTTTGCCCTGGCATCATAATAAAAAGCGCCGCACAGCTTAGCCGATACGGCGCTATTTTCTGATAGAGGTAGACTAACTTATACCTCCATCAGTTCCTTTTCTTTATCGGCCAGCACTTCATCAATTTTTTTCACATAAATATCGGTGACTTTTTGCACTTCATCTGCCGCCCGACGTTCGTCATCTTCACTGATACTTTTATCTTTTAACAAGGCTTTAAGTTCTGCGTTGGCATCACGGCGAATATTACGCACGGCAACGCGGCCACCTTCAGCTTCAGCCCGGACCACTTTAACTAAATCGCGACGACGCTCTTCCGTTAATGACGGTAATGGCACCCGAATGCTGGTTCCGGCAGACATAGGGTTTAAGCCTAAGTCTGACGCCATTATGGCTTTTTCTACCGCTTGTACCAGGCTTTTGTCAAACACGCTGATACTCAAAGTGCGGGAATCTTCAATGGACACGTTGGCAACCTGACGCAGCGGCGTATCGGCGCCGTAATAAGAAACCTGAATGCCATCCAGTAAGCTTGGGTGAGCACGACCGGTGCGCACTTTATTCAGTTGCGATTTCAGCGCATCTACGCTTTTTTCCATTCTTACTTTACTGTCTTTAATAATGTCGTTTATCACGATCGTTATCCTTATATTTCATGTAGCCGCAGCCCGAATGGCCACTAGTTTACTGTAAATTCTCTGCGTGGTCGATAATGGTACCTTCCTGCTCGCCCATAATCACCCGCTTTAATGCGCCCGGCTTATTCATATTAAATACCCGGATTTGCAGATTGTGATCCCGCGCCAGGGTAAAGGCCGCTAAGTCCATCACTTTTAGTTCTTTATCCAGCACTTCGTTATAGGTTAACTGGGCATACAGTGTAGCGGCCGGGTCCTTTACCGGATCAGCCGAATATACACCTTCCACTTTAGTTGCTTTCAACACCGCATCGGCTTCAATTTCAATACCGCGCAAACAAGCAGCTGAGTCAGTGGTAAAAAACGGGTTGCCGGTACCGGCTGAGAAAATAACGACCCGGCCTGATTTCAGGTAACTGATCGCCTCAGCCCAGCTGTAGTTATCACAAACACCGTTCAGTGGAATAGCACTCATCATTCTGGCGTTAACATAAGCCCTGTGCAGCGCATCGCGCATTGCCAGACCATTCATCACCGTAGCCAGCATGCCCATATGGTCACCAACCACCCGGTTCATACCCGCTTTTGCCAGCCCCTCACCGCGGAAAATATTACCACCGCCGATGACAATGCCAACCTGCACCCCTAATTCAACCAGTTCTTTAATTTCCTGCGCCATCCGATCCAGTACTTTCGGGTCGATGCCAAAGCCCTCATCACCCATCAGGGCTTCACCGCTTAATTTTAACAGGATGCGTCGGTAGGTTGGTTTTGGATTGATACTCATGGGTGCCCCTAGTGCTGAAAACGTGCTGAATAAACGACATAAAAAAACCGCGACCTCAGGTCGCGGTTATTCTAGCGGGTTTTGGCAATTTGCTAAAGCGCAAATTACTTTTTCGCCGCGGCGATCTGTGCGGCTACTTCAGCTGCAAAATCTTCTTCTTTCTTTTCAATGCCTTCACCCACTTCTAAGCGGATAAAAGAGATTGCTTTAGCACTGTTTTGCTTTAAGAATTCGCCAGTACTGATTGACGGGTCTTTTACAAAAGGCTGGCCAGTTAAGCTCACTTCGCCAGTGAATTTGCTCATGCGACCGGCAACCATTTTCTCAGCGATTTCTTTTGGCTTGCCGCTGTTAATGGCGATGTCGATCTGGATTTGGCGCTCACGCTCAACCACTTCAGCAGATACGTCTTCCGGGTTAACATAGCTTGGGTTGTTTGCCGCAACGTGCATAGCCACATCTTTTGCTACATCTTCGTTACCGCCTTCCAGCACCGCTAACACACCGATACGGCCAGAGTGAACGTATTGGCCAATCACTGCACCTTCAACCACTGCAGCGCGACGCACATTGATGTTTTCACCAATTTTTGCCACCAGCGTAGCGCGGGTATCTTCAACTGAAGTACCGTTTAAATCAGCGGCTAAAATCGCTTCAGCTGTGAATAACTTATTGGCATGGGCTAAATCAGCAACGCTGTTAGCAAATGCCAGGAAGTTAGTGTCACGGGCCACGAAGTCAGTTTCACAGTTAAATTCAATTGCTAAACCGTAACCATCCGCTACGCGGGTTAAAATAACACCTTCAGCAGCAATACGACCGGCTTTTTTGGCCGCTTTGGCTAAGCCACTTTTACGCATCGCATCAATCGCAGCTTCGATATCGCCGGCTGTTTCTTCCAATGCTTTCTTACAATCCATCATGCCAGCGCCAGTGCGCTCGCGAAGTTCTTTTACTAAAGCCGCAGTTACAGCCATGGGAGCTTCCTCATCTTAATTCCGGTTGGACAAACAGGGGCAAATGTTGCCCCTGTTGCAAAGGTCTTCTGTCTAAAGCCGGACAGGCTTAATTACAGAAAAATTATTCTGCTTCAACGAAGCTTTCAGCTTCCGCCTGAACTTCGATGTTTTTGTCACGACCTTCCTGGATAGCCTGACCTACCGCTGCCAGATATAACTGGATGGCGCGGATAGCGTCGTCGTTACCTGGGATCACGTAGTCAACACCTTTAGGATCAGAGTTAGTATCTACTACAGATACTACCGGGATACCCAGATTGTTGGCTTCTTTGATCGCGATGTGCTCATGGTCAGCGTCGATCACGAACAGTACGTCTGGTAAGCCGCCCATGTCCTTGATACCGCCTAAGCTTTTTTCCAGCTTATCCATTTCACGGGTACGGTCTAAAGCTTCTTTTTTGGTCAGCTTGTCGAAAGTACCGTCCTGGCTTTGCGATTCCAGGTCTTTTAAACGTTTGATTGACTGACGAACCGTTTTCCAGTTGGTCAGCATGCCACCTAACCAGCGGTGGTTAACATAGAATTGGTCAACTTTCGCTGCCGCTTCTTTGATGGCTTCAGACGCGGCACGCTTGGTACCAACGAATAAAATTTTACCTTTCTTGGCAGATACCTGCTGAATAAACGCTAATGCGTCATTCATCATGGGTACGGTTTGCTCAAGGTTAATGATATGAACTTTATTACGGGCACCAAAAATGAACGGCTTCATTTTTGGGTTCCAGTAACGGGTTTGGTGACCGAAGTGCACGCCCGCCTGGAGCATGTCGCGCATAGAAACTTTTGCCATGATTATATTTCCTGTTTAGGGGTTAGGCCTCCATGCATCCCATATCCCGACCGTTGCTTTCGCGCGGGCACCCCGGTATATGTGTCGATGCATGTGTGTTATTTAAAAATTTAAGTTTGGTTTTCGCAAACCATTGCAGCAACTTTTTATAACTAAGAACCAGAAGTTATCAAAAATAAGCTTCGGTGCCCGGAAAAGAAAAGTACAATGCAATTTGCTAATTTGCGGCGCGCTTTATACCATAGTAAGCTGCCGAACACAATGAAATGTGTATTTTTGCAGCAGTGATCATAGCAGTAACTGCAGTAACCGAGAGAGTGTTGATGACAGCAATTATTAAAACCGCCGCCGAGATTGAAAAAATGCGGGTGGCAGGCCGCCTGGCCGCTGACGTGCTGGAAATGATAGCGCCTTATGTTAAAGCAGGTGTCACCACCGATGAGCTGAATACCTTGTGCCACGACTATATCGTTAGCGAGCAACAGGCTATTCCGGCGCCACTGAATTACCATGGTTTTCCAAAGTCTATTTGCACCTCGGTCAATCAGGTGATCTGCCACGGCATTCCAAACGATAAAGCGTTAAAAGACGGCGATATTATCAATATCGATATTACCGTGATTAAAGATGGCTACCACGGCGACACCTCAAAGATGTTTGTAGTGGGCAAACCCAGCATTATGGCCGAACGCTTAATCCGGATAACCCAGGAGTGTTTATATCTGGCATTAAAACGGGTCAAAAATGGCGTACGGCTGGGTGATATTGGCTATGTGATTCAACAGCATGCTGAAAAACACAGCTACTCAGTGGTACGCGAATATTGTGGTCATGGTATTGGCGCGGTGTTCCACGAAGACCCACAAGTACTGCATTACGGCAAGCCCGGCACCGGCGATGTGCTGAAAACGGGGATGTGCTTAACGATTGAGCCAATGATTAACGCCGGTGGCCGCCACAGTAAAATGTTGAAAGATGGCTGGACAGTAGTCACCAAAGATCGCAGTTTGTCGGCCCAGTTCGAGCACACCTTGCTGGTAACTGATGACGGTTGCGAAATACTGACACTGCGCGGTGATGAAACACTGGAACGACACCTGGTAGCAGAATAACCGCTTACTAACCGCTCAGCAGGGAGCCGCATGACCCAAACATTGCAATTTACCCGGTCACTGCCCGCCAGTTTTTCGCTGGAAAATTATAAAAAGCATTTCAGTGAATTTCACGACTGGCTGGTACGCAGCTTTGAGCACCAGCCAATCAATGGCCTGGTAAAGGCACGCGCCCGTTTTATTGACAGTATACTCAGCCATCTGTGGCAGCATTTTGATCTGGCCAAAGAGCATAACCTCAGCTTAATTGCGGTGGGCGGCTATGGCCGCGGTGAATTACACCCCTACTCCGATATCGACTTACTGATTTTATCTGATCGGCGCTTAACAGCTGAGCAGCAACAAGCCATTGCCAGCTTTATTACCAGCTTGTGGGACTTGCGGCTGGAGGTCGGCCACAGTGTCCGCACCTTAAAAGACACCATTAAGCTGGGTAAAGACGACATTACTATCGCCACCAACTTGCTGGAAATGCGCCTGCTGACCGGCAACAAGCCCTTGTTTGAACAACTGCAGCAAGCCATTAGCGGTGATAATTTCTGGAGCAGCCAGGCCTTTTTCCAGGCAAAGCGACACGAGCAACAACAACGCCACGCTCAGTATCACGGTACCGCCTATAATTTAGAACCCAATCTGAAAGCCAACCCGGGCGGATTACGCGATATTCAAACCATTGGCTGGGTTGCCAAAAAACACTTTAATACCCGTACCATGCGCGAGTTGGTGGCTTATCAGTATCTGACAGAAGATGAATATCAGGAGCTGATGGAGTGCGAAGCTTACCTGTGGCAAATGCGCTTTGCACTGCATATTGAAGCCGGGCGCAATGAAAATCGCATTCTGTTTGACTACCAGCCTGCAGCTGCCCAGCGGTTAGGCTTCGGCGCTGATGGCAAAGCCTCAGTTGAGCGGATGATGAAGCGGTTTTTCCGTACCGTGCAACGGGTAAGCGAATTAAACGAAATGCTGTTGCAGCATTTTGAAGGCAGTATCTTAAACCAGGGCAATAAGGTTAAAGTTCAGCAACTGGACGACTACTTTGAACTCAGCGGCCATTTAATTAAAGCGCGCGATAACGCTATTTTTGCCCGGCGCGACAACCTGCTAAGGCTGTTCTGGCACATTGCCAATAACTCCAACATTACCGGCATTCATTCCAGCACCTTGCGCTTGCTGCGCCAGGTACGGCGGCGCTTAATGGGCGATCTGCAGGATTATGAAGCCTGCCGCCAGCTGTTTCTGGCGCTGCTGCGCCACCCCCGAGGTATGGACAAAGCCATTACCCTGATGCATCGCTACGGCGTTTTAGCGGCCTATTTGCCGCAGTGGCGCAATATCGTCGGCCAGATGCAGTTTGATTTATTTCATGCTTACACGGTAGACGAGCATACCCACAGGCTGTTGAAGAACCTGTATAAATACACCCAGCCAGAACATGAGAGCGAATTTCCGCTGTGTAGCGATATCGTTAAACGGATGGAAAAGCCCGAACTGCTGTATCTGGCCGGTATTTTTCATGATATTGCCAAAGGGCGCGGTGGTGATCATTCCGAGCTTGGTGCAATGGACGTGCGCGAATTTGCCAAATTACACAAGCTAAGCGAGTTTGACAGTAAGCTGGTGGCCTGGTTAGTGGAAAGCCATCTGCTGATGTCAGTAACAGCGCAGCGCCGCGATATTCACGACCCGGCGGTGGTTGCTGAATTTGCTGAAAAAGTGCGTGATGAAACCCGGCTTAACTATCTGTATTGTTTAACGCTGGCCGATATCCGGGCCACCAACGACAATTTGTGGAATGACTGGAAAGGCTCGTTACTACGCGAACTCTTTCTGGCCACCCAGAAAGCTTTTCGCCGCGGTCTGGAAAAGCCGATGGATTTGCGCGATTTAATTCGTGAGAACCAAAGCGAAGCGATGCCGCTACTGCTGAAGCAAACCTTTAGTGACAGCGAAATTTTGCATTTATGGAGCCGGATCAAGGCTGACTATTTTGCCCGCTACAGCCCGAAACAAATTGCCTGGCACTGCGAACATATTCTGCGCCATAAAGACCATAACGAGCCTTTGGTGCTGATTAGCAAAACGCCGATCCGCGGCGGTACTCAGGTATTTATTTATACCCCGGACCAAGCCGGTCTGTTTGCCCGTTTAGTTGCCGCGCTGGACAGTAAAAAGGTGAATATCTTCGACGCCCAGATCATGACCAATAAAGATGGTTATGCGATGGATACCTTTGTTATTCTCGAACAAAATGGCGAAGCCGTCAGCTCACCATCGCGCCTGTCCAGTATTAAACGGGCGCTGGAGTTGTATATTGCCGGCAAACCCGACTTATCCCGGCAAAAGCCCAGGCTATCGCGCCAGATGCGCCAGTTTAATGTGCCTCCCAAGGTGGTGTTTTTGCCTGGCAATACCAAACAACGCACCATGGTGGAAATTGCCGCGCTGGATACCCCGGGGCTACTGGCTGATATCGGCGAAGTATTTCAGCGCTGCGGGGTGAATATTCACGCCGCTAAAATTACCACTATCGGCGAGCGTGCCGAAGACTTTTTTATGTTATCTAATGCCCAGGACCAGGCGTTAAGCAGCGACGAACAAAGCCAGCTTAAACGGGTACTGATTTCACAACTTTCACAGGAAACAGAAGGCTAAACAATCACCATGTCTGATTTAAAAAGCATTATTGAAAATGCGTTCGAGCTGCGTGCCGATATTACCCCCTCCACTGTCACGGCAGAGGTTAAACAGGCTGTGCAGCAAGCTATTGCCCTGCTCGACAGCGGCCAGGCGCGGGTTGCTGAAAAAATAGCCGGCGAATGGGTGGTACACCAATGGCTGAAAAAAGCCGTACTGTTGTCGTTCCGGATCAACGACAATGTAGTGATGGATGGCGCTGAAAACCGCTTTTTTGACAAAGTGCCAATGAAGTATGCCAACTACACCGATGCACAGTTTCGCGCCGATGGCGTAAGAGTAGTGCCACCTGCGGCAGCGCGTCAGGGCAGTTATATCGGTAAAAATGTGGTACTGATGCCCAGCTACGTCAATATCGGCGCTTATGTTGGTGACGGCACTATGGTTGATACCTGGGCCACCGTTGGTAGCTGCGCCCAGATTGGCAAAAACGTGCATTTATCCGGCGGTGTTGGCATTGGTGGCGTGCTGGAGCCACTGCAAGCTAACCCGACTATTATAGAAGACAACTGCTTTATCGGTGCCCGCTCTGAAGTGGTAGAAGGCGTGATTGTGGAAGAAGGTGCCGTGTTATCGATGGGCGTCTACATCAGCCAGAGCACCCGGATTTATGACCGGGAAACCGGCGAAATCAGCTATGGCCGGGTACCCGCGGGTGCCGTCGTCGTGCCAGGCACGCTGCCGTCGAAAGATGGCAGCCACAACCTGTATGCCGCTATTATTGTTAAGAAAGTCGATGCGCAAACCCGTGCCAAAGTGGGGATTAACGCCCTGCTGCGTAGCGTGGAATAAACCGCCAGCTTAACTACATAAAACGGCAGCCATGCTGCCGTTTTAATTCTTCATAAGGTGTCACGAAACTAAGCCTGGCCAAACATAAACAACACCATAAAAACTACCAGACCAGCCACACCTAACATGCTGTACTCCAAGCGCTTTTCAAAACGTTTTTCCGGCCCCACGGCCGCTGGCACCAATAACGCCGACAATAAACAGGTTACCCCTGCCAGTAAACACAACGTGGTTATACCGAATACCAGTGCCGAGCTAAACATTGCCATATTTCACCCTTAATTTATTGTAAAAACGGATACACCGCAGCGCGGAAAAAACAGCGCCTATTCTAGCATATAAACGCAGAGGCTAGGAAAACTGCTGTGTTAACCAGGGTAACGCTATAGTTTCAGGTTCAAGCGTCTCACCAGCATCAATCCGTAACATGGGTGCCAGCTCAGTACCCTGGATCTCCAGCAGCAACTCGTGCAACTGCTCACCGGCGCCACAAAACGTATCGTAGCTACTGTCACCCAGGGCAATAACGGCAAACTGTTTGCCGGTTAACAGCGGAAAGCGGTTTTTGAGCGCGAGATAAAATGGCAGCAGATTATCGGGAATGTCGCCCTGGCCGGTGGTAGAGGTGATCACCAGCCAGCATTTCGCATCATATGCCAGCACCTCATCCAGCCCTGCCTCTTCAAACAACTGTACCTGATGACCAAAGCTGGCTAACAGGGGTTGGGCTTGCTCAGCCACATATTGGGCGCCACCGTACACCGAACCAACAATCAGGGCGATTTTTGCCATTTTTCCTCCAGAAAGTGCGCAGCAAATTGCTGCTGATAATAGTGTTCTGCCAGCGGCCAGCCAAACTGGCTGAACAAGGGTTCAAGCTCGTTCAGACCGGCGCTGATCGTTAAAGTTTCGCCTGTTACCGGATGCGGCAATTGCAGTTGCTTCGCCACCAACAATAAACGGCGACAATTAAAATGTTGTTTAAACAACGCATTGTGCTTACCATCACCATGACTGGTATCACCAACTATCGGGTAGCGCAAATGTGCTAAATGCCGGCGCAGCTGATGCTTGCGGCCGGTTAAAGGCTGCAGCGCCACTAGTGAATAACGCGCGGCAGGGTATTTACTGACCGGTATTGCCAGCTCAATTTGTTGTAATGGCTGGTAGCGGGTTACCGCCTGCTGTGGCGCTTTGTCGGTACTGCTGAATTTGTCGGCAATTTTATCAAGTTGTTCTTTTAACGGGTAATCTAACTGACCACCTGCAGGCAAAAAGCCGCGCACCACGGCAAGATAGAACTTACGCCATAATTGCTGCTCGTGCTGCTGCCCCAGTAATCTGGCCACCTCACTGGATAGCGCAAACAGCAACACCCCAGAAGTAGGCCGATCCAACCGGTGCACTGGAAACACATGCTGGCCCAGCATATCGCGCAAGGTTTGCATCACGAACACCGTTTCATGCTTATCTAAAAACGAGCGATGCACCAGCATACCGCTGGGCTTATCAACTGCTACGATGTACTGATCCTGATACAACACCTTAAGCGGCGCCGTTAGTACAAAGGGATCGGCAGAACTCATTCCCCCCCCGACATTGTCAGATCAATAAGCTGAATTTTTTGTAACAGCGGCTGCAGGCGCTGGCCATGGGGTTTGAACACTTCTTCAGCCATCGGCAAGATACTGATATTTGTCGGCAACGCCTGGCCGCATTTCAGCATCGCCTGCAGCCGCGGCAGAAAAATAAACTGCAGCCACTGCTCAAGCCTCATCGTGTCACAGCAAAATGGCAGCGTACTGGCCATAGCCGCATGCTCCGGCGGCTTCCCGCTCCACAGCTGCTGTTGTTTTAGTTCAGCTTCAAGTTCAACCAGTAACCGTTTTAGCACATCAGACATAGCAACCTCAAAGTAAGCTGGGTAGTTTACCACAAGCAAAAGCCTCAGCCAGCCCTTGTAAAAAAGCAGTTTAGTCAGCATTATCAGCTAATAGTATCGGGAGTGAAATATGGGTTCAGTGTTATTGCTGCTGTTTATCAGCACCATTTGTTATCTGTTCTGGCTACAGCGTAAACAGGATGAGCGGGCACTGCAGTTGGCGCGGCAGCTTTGCCAACAACAGCAACTGCAAATGCTGGACTGCGGCCGCAATGGCCATAGCTTTCGCAAAATCAACAATCGCAGACGGTTTATCACCTTATATCAGGTCGATTTTAGTGCCGATGGTGAGAGTCGATATCAGGCCGAGCTGCTGTTAAACGGTATGCGCCTGGCCGCATTTAACTTACCTGCCCATCGTATTTAGGCCGTTGGCAGTTTTCGTTTAAGCTGCCCGGTCAGAAAATCTTTGAACATCACCCAATCCGCGGCCAGACTGTACAGCGGGTATGAAAAGGTCGCCGGTTTGTTATGTTCAAATAACAAATGGCCTAACCATGCAAAACCATAACCAATAACCGGCAACAGCCATAACCAGTGCCATTGTTGCATCAGCACCGCAAACAGCAGCAAGGCGATAACCAGGCTGCTGCCAATATAATGCAAGGCTCTGCACACCGGATGTCGGTGCTCACTCAGGTAATAAGGGTAAAACTCCTGAAAACTGCGAAAGCGTGCCATTATGTTTGCTCCTTCACGCTAATACAGGCTCGCCTTGCTGTTGCCGCGGCCGGAACATCAGACTGCCACTGACGGTGCCAAAGGCTAAATCAGTGACGTGTTGATACTGATCTCCGGCAAAGAAAGCCTGGTATTTAGCCAGGGTTACAAAGACACCAATACCGCTTGAGCTGGTATCCTGGTCTACCAGGCTATCGACTGCATGAATCAGATAATGACCCAGCCCAAGGTGCTGATACTTAGGCGATACCGCGATAAACGCCAGCATATGATAACGCTCGTTGGGCATAGCGGCATGAATACGTTGTTCTTTTTCCAGCATTTGCCGGGTAGATACAAAACCGGCGGTCAGCAGCATTTTTAAACGCCAGTGCCACAGCCGGCTGCTGCCAATACCGGAGTCCGGTCCAATCACGCAGGCTACGCCCAGTAATTGTTCAGCATGAAACAAACCGACTACCGGCTGCTCAGCCTGCCAAAATGTATTGAGTTCTTCCCGGATGGCTGAGCGCAGGCGTTGCTCATAATCAGGGGCGTCACCTCGAAAAATGGTTAAAAACAGCGGGTCATCATAGTAAGACTGATAAAGTAATGAGGCAGCGAGTTTCAGCTCCTCGCCGGTTAGTAACGCTGCCTTTAATTGTTCCGGATTAAAGGTACTCAGTATTGCGGTCATCGCGTATCTCTTATTGTTGTTTTTTCGCCCACAATAGCAGCCGCTACTGTTGTTGCCAAGCGGCATTTTACGCTTAGTTTGCATAGGTTACTGGGGTTATTGCCTGCAACAGGCTATGCTTAGAACAAGGCGTTGGCAACCGGTGTCAGAACGCGGCAAAGGAGTCAGCAATGGATACCTCAAACCACAGTATGGCAACCTTATTTTTGCAACTGGGGCTGGCAAATCAGCCGCAAGATATTGCAGATTTTTTGGCTAAGCATAAATTAGCCGGGCATATAGCACTGGCAGATGCACCGTTCTGGAACCAGGCGCAGGCCAGTTTTATCCGGGAATCTTTAAAACAAGACGCCGATTGGTCGGAAATCATTGACGAGCTAAACACCCAGTTGCGCTGATAATATCCAGCGTAACCGGGTAGACGTTATTTAGTACAGCGTTTTACAACTGCTGGTAAGCTTTATCGCCCCAGCTATGTAACTGACCATTAATAAACACTAAAGGGGTGCATTCATCTTTGGTGGTTTTACCATCACTGCGCTTGTGATGAGTGCGGTAAAACAATACCTGAACTTGCTGCTCGTCTTTGACCAGGAACTCGGTAAAATCCGGATTGCCCATCAATGCGATAACATCATTAAACGCTATACCTGGCTTGAACTGGTTTATCTGAGCCTGGTTTTCCTGCTGTTTTTTGCGCCACTGGCTATCTGAATCTTTAGCGCTGCTATAATCTTTATCGCCAATTGCTACCACACAACCACTTAACAAGCCGGTAATGGCCAACAGACCCAGGGTTCTTACTATCATATTGTTACTCCGTTGTTTATTATTTTCGGTTGATTCTATACCGGCTACGCTTTGCGGTATATTGTCTACCCAAGCAAAATCAATACCAAAATTATTAAATTTATAAATCATGAACTTAAGATTTTCGCTCTATCTATCTAAGCGGCCAGATGCTAAATTTCGCTAAATAGTGGTCAAATATAAGCAACTACCATGAACTCTGCCAGTGAACTATTGCAGCAAACAGCCACCCGGCTACGACAAGAAGGTAAAACTCCCAGTCTGGCCTTATTCAAAGCCCGTTTAGGTAGCCAGTTAACCGCTCCGGCACTGTTTGCAGCTTATCAGCAGTGGCGCCAGCACGCCGGTAACCTCGCCGCCGGGCCTGACAGTGTGCCACCGCCCAGTGCGGCTAACCCGGCGCTAAACGTAACAGCAGCTATTGATAGTACCCAGCTGCAGCGGATTGAAGCAAAGCTGGACAAGATCCTGGCGTTACTGGAACAGCAAAATGTATCTGGCTGAGCTCACTTATAAAGTCATAGCCAATACGCACTTCAGCCGCGCCGAGGCCGCTATTCGCGCCTTTAGCGAAGCGCTGATCTTCAACGGTAATATGTTAGGGCGGGAGATGCCTACTGCCTGGCAGCAGGACCGCTTTAGCAGCCGCTTGGTGATCCCCGCAACCGATGCGCTGCAGCGCACTAACCTGAGTTCGAGGGCACTGCAGGCTGAACAACAGCTGATGGCGGCAGGGCTTGCTTACCCGCAGCTACAAGTATTGGGCATGGATATAATGTCGCAGCATACCAGCAATCAGCCCGTCGAGGCGTTGCTACTGTTTACCACCTTCAGTGATAACTGCTCGCCTCTGCGCAATATGGCTGATTTGGCGCCGCTGCCGTTGTATCAATGGCAGCCGGCTGACGGCGGTGATCACGAAAACCTGATCCGCTGGCAAATTCAGTTTCAGGCGCTGGATGAAATTCAGCAGCAACAACAGCGGGTACTGCAGAAAACTGCTGAGAACAGCTTGCAGCAGTACCATAGCGTCCTAAACCGCCAGGGCCGGCAACTGGCCACAAAAATCAGCCAGCGCAATACGCTGCCTGTTTACTATGCGCTATACAGTGGTAGCAGCACCGACTGCCATGCCGATGCCACTAAACGCTGCCCGGGCTGTGGTGCAGACTGGCAGCTGTCAACACCGTTACTGGCGTTATTCGACTTTAAATGTGACAGCTGTTGTCTGGTTAGTAATATTGCCTGGGAATGTCAAACCCCCTGATAAGCTGCCGGGCTGATCTGGCTAAAAAATGCAGCCAACGAATCAGCCAGTTTTTCACTGACATCTTTACCTACTGCCTCCAGATACACTTCGCCGCTGTGATTTAAGACCGACAATACAATGCTGTCATCATCGGTTAAGGCAAAAAACACCGTTTCTGGCTGCTTTAAACGTCGTTTCATTAAAATATGGCCAATCAGGTTTTCCTGTAATCTGGCCAAATCGGCCTGATCCCATACCATCAGTAATTGCAGCATGCCTCTGGAGTGGCTGGCGCCGAGCCCGGCCCCGTAGAACAGGCTGTAAAATTGCTTAATATCGGAGTGCAGTTCCAGCTCCAGTGCTTGCTCTACGTTGCTAAAGTCGGCTGGTGGCTGCTGCTTTACCGGCTGCCAGCTAACCTGATGCTCATCTAACACCGCCAACTGACAAGGCGCCGCTGTTGCAGGGTCTGCCGACCAGGCTTGTAAGGTCAGATTATGCTGCTGATGCCAGCTCAGGGTTTGCTCAATAAAATTTTGATAACTTTCAGCTAATGACAACACAGACATCCTCTCTACTCTGACATGAAGTTATGCTAAGATCTGGCGCATTCTAACCGGATTAGCAGCCAGATGACAAAAAGCCACTCAGAAATTATGGCCGGGCTAAGCCTTGGCAAAACGACTGCCTACGCTGAGCAGTACGATCCCAGCCTTCTACAACCGGTACCCAGGTCTCTGGGTCGTGATAACCTGGGTTTGGATCACACCACGCCACTGCCTTTTATAGGCGAAGATATCTGGCACGGTTACGAACTGTCATGGCTTAATGCCAAAGGCAAGCCAATGGTGGCATTAGCTACTTTTGTGGTGCCGCTTAGCTCACCGCATCTGATTGAATCTAAATCATTTAAGCTGTACCTGAATAGTTTCAATCAGAGTCGCTTTGACGATTTGCGTCAGGTGTATCAGGCGCTGCAACGGGATTTGTCTGCCTGTGCCGGCGCCCCGGTAAGAGTTACCCTGCATAACGTTAATGAAATTATGGTGTTCCAGCCAACCTGGATCCCCGGACACTGCATTGATGATCTTGATATCAGTATCGACAGCTATCAGTATGATCCCACCTTGCTCCAGCTGGCTGGCTCAGCTGACATCGTTGATGAGAAAGTACACTCGCATTTACTGAAATCAAATTGCCTGATCACCTCGCAACCTGACTGGGCCAGTGTTTATATACATTATCGTGGCCAGGCCATTGATCATGCCGCTTTACTACGATACCTGATCAGTTTTCGCAGCCACAACGAATTTCATGAACAATGTGTTGAACGCATTTTTCTGGATATCTGGCTGCGCTGTAAGCCTGACTATCTGCTGGTGTACGCCCGCTATACCCGCCGTGGCGGTCTGGATATCAATCCGGTACGAGCCAGTGCCAGCTATAAGTTACCCAACTTACGGCTGAGCCGGCAATAACCGGTAACCTTTCAGTCAGACTTTCAGAAAACCCGCTAAAAATCGGCTTTATATAGCCGATTCATGCTGTAAAGCTGCCAATACAGCTACCACTAATGAAAGTCACCATGAAACATTACACACCAACTTTCAAAAAAGACAGTTTCTGTTTTAATAGCAACGCAGGTTAGATGGACTAGCCCGCAGTGGTAGCATGAAGGAACGCCAATTATGCAATATCTTACCTCTGACGAAGAAACATCCTGGTTGCCTTATTATCTTTACAAATAACGCAATCTGACATAAAAATAGTCCCCTACCCCAGCGAGCTCCGGCTCGCTGTTTTTGTATCAACAGTAAAATCTGCAAAACAGTGATCGCATTTGTGTTATTTACGGATATACTTAAATCTAAACAGATTTTTTAACATTTAAATGTTTAAGGTGCCACCATTGCAAAGTGATCAAAAGCAGCAACTGGCCAATGCGATTAAAGCCCGTAAATCGTTGGAAGACGCCTACGAAAGTCAGTTTAAAATTTTGGCTCAGTTTGTTTCACGCTTGTCACTGGTGTGTAAAGGTGTCGACATTGAACTGGACAACCGGCTGGCCAAACTGCGCAACGAGTTAGCCAAAGGTACCGATCTTGAAAAACTGATCCCGTTTATCAACGACACCAATCAGAGCTTGCAGTTACTGGAAGCTAAGCAACAGCATGATATAAAACAGGTTCAGCACGAACTGAATCAGGCGGGTAAGTTACTGCAGCAACAAAAAGGCTTACCTGATCAGTTACGCCGGGATTTGAGGGCGTTGCTGACTAAGGTAGCCGAGCCACCAGCTACAGTGCAGGCATTTTTACCGCATTTAACCAGCCTGACAGCGCTGTACCAAAGCGCGTTACAAGCCAAGCAGCAGTTAGCCAATACCAGTGATAATGATGAAGTACGCTACGGCCATATTTGCCGGCAAATCAGTGTCGAGCTGACCAATTTGCTTAGCGAGCTGGCCTTTGCTGAGAAAAGCGCGCCGAAAATTGCGCTGATCCGCCAGAGCCTGCTGAACAATTTGTCGATAGAAGCGTTACTTGATGCCTGCCTGCAAACCATTACCATTATTGTGTCCAGCATTAATGAAGAACGCCAATCTGCAGAGCACTTCCTGTTAAAACTGAATGATGCACTATCATCGGTGCAGCAGGCTGTCAGCCTGACATTAAAGAATGCCGACCAGCTGCATGTAAAGCTGGATATTCTTAATCAGCAAATTGAGCAGCAGATTACCCAGTTGGGTCACAGCACGAAAAGTGCCACTTCGCTGGAACAATTGAAAGAGTTAGTAACGCAGCGGCTGCAAAGCATCAGCAGTTCACTAAAATCAAAAGAAATACTTGAGGCAGAAGAACGTAGTGCCATGCTGCAAACTTTAAACGGTATGGAATCACGACTGGAAGAGTTGGAAGCTGAGGCCAGTATTTTCAGGACTAAACTGGCCGAGCAAAATTTTCGCAGCCTGCAGGATGCATTAACTGAAATACCTAACCGGGCAGCCTTTGACGAGCGCCTGGCGCTGGAAGTAAAACGCTGGCAGCGCTATAAAAAGCCGTTGTGTATCGCCCTGGCCGATGTTGACCATTTTAAACACATTAACGACAACTACGGCCATAGCGCCGGTGATAAAACCCTGAAAGTGATTGCGAAGGCGCTACAGCAAGGCCTGCGTGAAACCGACTTTATTGCCCGTTACGGCGGTGAAGAGTTTGTGATCTTGTTTCCGGAAACCGCGCTTGATGAACTCGATGGGCCACTGAATAAATTAAGAGAAAAAATTAAAAGTATTGTTTTTACTTTTAAAAGTCAGAAAGTCCCAATTACCATCTCTATTGGGGCTAGCCAATTAACCACTGAAGATACCAGCCGTCAGGTTTTTGATCGGGCAGATGAAGCCCTGTACGAAGCGAAAAAAGCCGGTCGCGACCGCGTTATTATTAAAACCTGACCCTGACATAGCATAAATAATTATTGGAGTTTGCAGATGCAGGTGCATTTAAACCCGCTGGGCGCCATGGATTTACTGTCGCAACTTGAAGTTGAACGACTAAAAAATAACACCGAGTCAGAAGCATTTGCGTTATTTCGCAACTGTTGTCTGGCAGTACTTAATGTCGGCAGCCACACCGATAGTTCAGCTGAAATTTATGAACAATATAAAGATTTCAGTGTTAATTTGCTGTCTCGCGAGCGTGGTATAAAAATTGAGCTGACAAACCCACCGGTTAGTGCCTTTGTTGATGGCCAGATCATCAAGGGCATCCACGAACACCTGTTTGCCGTGCTCAGGGATATTTTGTTTTACCATACCCGCCGCGCTGCAGATGTTAAAGCGCTGGAACTTAATGATCCGCGCCAGTTAACCCACACCGTATTTGATATTCTGCGCAATGCCAGAGCCATAGACGCGACCTGCGTGCCAAGCATGATCGTCTGCTGGGGTGGTCATTCTATCAATGAAACAGAATACGACTACACCAAGGAAGTGGGTTATCAACTAGGGCTACGCGGGCTGGATATTTGCACCGGCTGTGGCCCGGGCGCCATGAAAGGTCCAATGAAAGGCGCCACTATTGGTCATAATAAGCAGCGGATCCGCAGCGGCCGTTACCTCGGCCTAACGGAGCCCAGCATTATTGCTGCCGAACCGCCGAATCCTATTGTCAATGAGCTGGTGATCCTGCCCGATATTGAAAAGCGCCTGGAAGCCTTCGTAAGGGTGGCGCATGGTATCATCGTGTTTCCTGGCGGCGCCGGTACGGCAGAGGAGCTGCTGTACTTACTCGGCATTATGCTGAAAAAAACCAACGCCGAACAACAGCTGCCTATTATTCTGACTGGGCCACGTCAGTCTGAGGCATACTTTAACGAGATCGCCCGCTTTATCGAAAATACTCTGGGACAAGAAGCTCTGCAGCTGGTTGACATTATTATTGACGACCCTGCTGGCGTTGCGCGCAAACTGAAACAAGGCTGCGCTGAGGTACGCCAATACCGCAAATCGGTAGGAGATGCCTACCACTTTAACTGGACCTTAGATATTGACCCGCAGTTCCAGCTACCTTTTGTCCCGAATCATCATAATATGGCCGCACTTAACTTGCACCTGGAACAAGACAAAGCCAAACTGGCAGCCAATTTACGACGGGCATTTTCCGGCATAGTGGCCGGTAATGTTAAAGATGAAGGGATCCGGGCAATCCGCCAACATGGGCCCTTTCAATTATCCGGAGAGCCGGTATTGATGCAAATGATGGATACCCTGTTACAAGCCTTTGTCGATCAGGGCAGGATGAAACTTCCCGGCACGACCTATGAACCTTGCTACAGGATATTACGCTGAATGATGCACCTGTTGCTGGTTGATGCGCTGAACCTGATCCGCCGGCTGTATGCGGTGCAAGAGCGTCCCTACCTGCCGTTACCTGAACAGGTAACTGAGGGTACCCGCCAGCAAATTATCAGCAATACCCAAGCTATGTTGCAACAAGCGTTGCAGCGCCTGCGCCAGGAGCTGCAACCCAGCCATGCACTCCTGGTATTTGATGGTCGTAACAGCCAATGGCGACAACAGCGTTGCCCTGAATACAAGGCTAACCGTAAGCCGATGCCAACCATTCTTGCTGAGGCATTACCGGGTCTTGAGCAAGCGGCGCAGCAACATGGTTTTGCCTGTTTTACTGACAACGCGCTGGAAGCAGATGATGTGATTGCCAGCATTGCCAGCAAACTTAACCAACACCAGCAGCAGGTCACTATCGTCTCTACCGACAAGGGCTTTTTGCCTTTACTCTGCCAGGGCATTAGCATCTACGACCCTTTTGCCCGGCAGCAACTTAGCGCAGACTACGTCAAAAATAAGTTTGGCGTGGCTCCCGAACAGTTGGTGCGGTTGTGGAGCCTGACCGGTGATAGTACCAATAATATTGCCGGAGTACCGGGTGTGGGGCCAAAAACCGCACTGGAACTGATGGCTTTGGGCGATACCCTGACCGACGCACTCGCACACCCCGACTGCCCTAAAAAGCTACGCGATAAAATCGTCAGTCATAAAGAAGCCATCGTCAGCTTTATGCAGGTACTGAGTTTACAGACCAGCCTGGAACTGGGGCTTAATTTGCAGGAACTGCGCCTGACCGACGCTAAGCGAGAGCACGCATGAAAATAAAAGCAGTGGCCTTATTTGCCGGCGGTTTCGTTTTGTATGTGCTGTTAACTCTGGCTGTGCTGCTATTTTATAAAGATGATCCGGCGCAAATGAGCTGGCAACATCGTGAAAACTTTAATGCTAAAGTTATAGGTCGCTATAAGATTACTGATAACAACCTGCAAGACGATGTGATCAAGCGGCTTGGTGGGCCAGACATTACCAAAGCAATCGAGGTAAATGGTGCAATTTACCAACTGTTGTACTACCGGACGCACCGTAAATTAGCCGATGGCATCACCACTGAGGATGAATGCACCGCCTTGTTGTTTGCCAACCGGCTACTGGTGGCAAAAGGTGAAGATGCTATCAGTCAATATCAACAATACGCTGCAAATGGCAACAGCTGATAGCCAGTGGCCTCGGTTTTATCTGGGCATGCAGCAACTCGCTCAGCCAGGTCAGCACCTTGCTGACGGCGACACTCTTGAGCTTGCATTGCAGCACAGTGTCCAGCTAGCAGTATTATTTATTGAGCTGGCACAGCACAATCCCGCCAGCGTTATTGCGCAACTGAATCTGACTGCGCGTCAGCTGTCACCTGGTCAGGCTCGCGCTGTAAAAGCCCTGACCCTGGGTTTAATCTTCAGCCGCAGCTACGGTTGGCAGGCAGCGCGCAGCCAGTTATTTTTACAAGCTATTATCCTGCCTGCTGTGTTTACACCGCAAGCTAATAGCTCAGCACAAGCGCAGCTGCTAACGGCCAAAGCGTTGCAGCACGCTAACAGACAACACCCATTATTGCCGCTACTGATCGCCGCTTGCAATGTGCGCCAGCAGCCGCCCTGGCAGCTGCACCCTGACGGCCCGCTGCTTAATCTGGCCAACCAGCTGGCAGCCCAATTGTTGCCAGCCGCAGGCAATCAGCTGGCTTTGGAACAACTGTTACTAAAATACCAGAGCGGACAAGCTGACAGCTCGCAGCAGCACTGGTTTTGCCTGCTGCAGCAGCTCTGTGCAGCGCAAGCCCTGCCCGGTAGGTTTGCCAAAGCGTTACCCACCGCCAGGCAGGCTCAAAGCTATTGGTTTATCAGTGGTATTGCGGCCACTGAGCAGCAAGCACCGGCAACAGTGTATGTACGGCAGTTTGACCCGGCTGCTAAAACCATTGGCCGCGATGTAACGCAATTACCGCTGTCAGAACTTACACTATTAGGCCCGCAGTACTTTCGGGAGTCGGCCTGGCTGGCGTTGTTAGAGCCAGCGCCTGAGTTGCTGCCGCGTGTTACTGAAGTAAAGCTGGAATCCTGCCTGGAAAATTCATTATATCCCCGGCTGGCCGTGCTGAGTTTAACGGCCCAGGTTAATGCACTGGCAGATCTGCCGCTTATCAGCCAGTTTCTGCTGCATGCGGCGCAGCAAATCAGCCGCCAGCAATTACCGGTTTCCCGGCTGCGGCATGCCATCAGCATGTTAGGTCAGGATGCCTTAAGTGACTGGCTGGCTCAGGCCGAGTTACACCAGTTTTGCTGTCAGCTCGCCCACCCGCATCAGCCTTGGCTGGAACAACTGCAACGCTGCTTACAACACGCCTTATTGCTGGTTAGCGACAATATGCGGCAACCTATGGCCAGCAGCACTGCCGGCCTGATTACCCGCTGCGCCTCACTCAGCCTGTGGCAACAGCCGGCAACAGTTAACATTGCGCTCGGTCGCCATGTGCAGGGCCAGCAACTTCTTGGTCAGATCATCCAACAACATATCTGGCAAGCTGCTGACTACCCTCAGACTGTCAGCAAACTACTCAGCCACTATCAGCAGCCGCAGTGGGCCAAAGCTGCCAACGACTGGCAGCACAGACAGCCAGCACAGCTGACAGTTCTGCTACGCTTTAGCTGGCAACTTTGCCTGTCGGTGTATTGTGCCAGTGAACAAAACCAGCAACGGCTTAGCAACTTATTGCCAGTAGCCTCAGCGCACTTAGGCCTGGCGCAGCAACCTGCCATCTGGTGGCAGCAACAACTGATGGCCAGCAGTGAATGTTATTATCCTTTGCCAGAAATGTAGTTTAATTACATCATTCAGCAGCCTTATAGCCACTATAAGCGCTGCTTCTATCGTAAACTTCCACCAAACTGGCGAAACAGGGCCAAAAATGCTATATTCCGGCGGTTCCAGGCGGTTAATGCCTGCCTATTTTCCCCCTTTAAAACCCTGAGGATCCCCATGAGTAAGCAAACCATTACTGTCATTAAAGGCGATGGCATTGGCCCGAGTATTGTCGAGGCTGCTATTGAAGTATTAGCCAAAGCCGGTTGTGATTTTGACTACGAATATGTTGATGCAGGCCTGACAGCGCTGGAGAAAACCGGCGAGTTGTTGCCGCAGGCCACTCTGGATGCGATTGCCCGCAACAAGATCACCTTAAAGGGCCCGTTAACTACCCCGGTGGGCGATGGCTTTACCTCGATTAACGTAACCCTGCGCAAGCAGTTCAGCTTGTATGCGAACGTGCGGCCGGTTATTTCGTTTAAAGGCACCAAAGCCCGCTACGAGAATATCGACATTATCACCATTCGTGAAAATACTGAGGGCATGTACTCAGGCCACCGGCAGCAGGTATCTGAGGATGGTTTGATTGCCGAAGCCAGCAGCATTATTACCCGCGAAGGTGCCGAGCGCATTGCAGTATTTGCCTTTGAGACCGCCCGGCGCGAAAACCGCAAAAAAGTGACTATTGTGCATAAAGCCAATATTCTGAAGTCTACCTCTGGTTTATTTCTGAAAACCGCGCGGGAAGTCGCCACGCGCTACCCGGACATTGAAACGCAGGAAATGATTGTTGATAACACCTGTATGCAGTTAGTAATGAACCCGCAGCAGTTTGACGTTATTGTTACCACTAACCTGTTCGGCGATATTTTGTCTGATTTATGCGCCGGTTTAGTCGGTGGCTTAGGGATGGCGCCAGGTGCTAACATCGGCAAAGATTGTGCTATCTTTGAAGCGGTACACGGCAGTGCGCCGGATATTGCCGGCAAAAACCTGGCCAACCCCAGCTCGGTTATTCTGGCCTCGATTCAAATGCTGGAATACCTGAAAATGCAGGACAAAGCAGAGAAAATCCGCGCCGCACTGGCCGATGTTATTGCCAGTGGCGACCGCACCACCCGCGACCTGGGTGGCAGCTTTGGCACTACCGATTTTACTCAGGCCATGCTTGAGCGTTTATAATTGCGCTGGTAATAGCTGACATTACAGATAAAATAGCCACTTAACGTGGCTATTTTTTTAGCTACCGGCAGGAGCGAGAATGAGCGAACAACAAAACAACCCCTTGCATGGCATTAAGCTGGAGCAAATCGTTACAGCCCTGGTTGATCACTACGGCTGGCCGGAACTGGCAAACCGGATAGATATTAACTGCTTTAAAACCGACCCTTCGGTAAAAAGCAGCCTGAAGTTTTTACGCCGCACGCCCTGGGCCCGCGAAAAAACCGAAGCACTGTTTATTGCCACTAAGTTACATCAGGAATAGCTTGAAAAGCTATTTTAGGTGACGTAGAGGGTCTTGGCGGCCATGTAGCAGGCGCTATGACCAGCTTGTAGGCTGGCAGGTGTTTAGCCTTTTATCTCGTCAAATAGTGAATCCAGAGCAGCCTTTGATTCAATCGCAATACCTTCGCCACGGTCCAGTTGTTCGGTAGCCACTTTCAATTGTTCGCGTAAGCGAGCCAGTTTCACTTCTTTGATCCAGTCTTCGTGAGTATCCATAAAACGTAATGCTTCGCGGATAACTTCGCTGGCATTGTTATATAACCCGCTTGCCACCTTGGCTTTAACGCGAGACTCTAATTCGGCAGTCAGGGATACATGCATAATGACCTCCAAGGGTAAACATTGATATCGATGATGCTAGGCTCCAGTGCAAAGATTGTCAATGTTTGTATTTATGGTTCGGTTTAGCCATTCAAGCAATAGACTTGCTGAACTAAACGGTCTTTTCTCAGTCAAGCACCGAGTATTCTGATGGCTAAACAATGAGCCTTTTCCTCAAATCTCTACTGCAACTTAACGGCTATTTCCGGTTTAGCCGTAACACTTGGGTAGTAGCTGAGAATTTGACGGCCCGTAGTATCTTGTTTAATGGTGAAATAACTGGTTGATTGACCATATAAAAATGTATTATTGACCAGCGGCGTTACCGCATAGACTAACGCATTACCCAATCTGGAATACATTAACCCCTCTTCCATAAATATTTTTCGAATGGCACCTGAGCTGGTTTGATAGTCCCCCATAATCTGCTCTTGCTGTGATGCCGTAAGCTGTACCGGCTCAAAGCTCGGGTATGACAGGCCAAACAGCTCGCCGGTCAATACTGAGAAAAATTCAAACGTCTCTACACTGCTAAGATTGCTAAGCACAGTGGCGTAAATACCTTCATCAGGGAAATAGACGGCACTGGCTTTATAGCCTGGTAATGAGCCCTGGTGGATCACGGCACTGCGGTTATGCAGTCTTATGTTATTAAGACCATAGCCATAATTTGAGCTGCTGCCATCATTCAGGCTAAACGGCGTGATCATTTGTCGATAGCTGTCCTGGCTAATAAAGGTGCCATCCAGCAAAGCACGGTACCACAGGGCTAAATCATTGGCACTGGAAGCCAGGCCACCACCTGCATAAGTCCAGGAAACATCTTGTATTCTCGCCCGCTGGTAGCCATGCTGCCAACTTTGATAATACCCGTCAGCTTTAAGGGCTCCGCTTTGCCGATTGCCATAGTTGCTGTGCTTCATACCCAGCTTAGCAAAGATGTTTTTTTCGATATAGTCGCCATAAGGCTGGCCACTTGCCACTTCGATGATTAGCCCTAACAGCTTATATCCCATATTGGAATACTGCATTTTTTCACCTGGAGCAAATTGCATAGGCTCCTTAGCAAATAACACCAGCATTTGCTCTGAATCGATGACCTCCGTGGTCTGTTGATTACCAGTGCCGGGGTTTCTGGCCAAACCTGAGGTATGCGTTAATAAGTGTTCGATAGTAATAACATGCCCTGCAGTCGGAAATTCAGGCAGGTACTTGTTGATATTGTCTTTAACGTTTAATTTGCCTTGCTGCTGCAACTGCATAATGGCCGCAGCGGTAAATTGCTTGGTCACAGAAGCGATATTAAACGTGCTGTCGGGGCTAAGCACTGCTCTCGTCTCAACATTAGCCATACCATAGGCACCAGAATAAATAGTCTCGCCATTTTTAGTGACAATGTATGCCAAACCCGGCCCATCGCTTTTGAGCTGCAACTGAACAAAAGACTCAAATGCAGTCACCTCAGCAGCACTAGCGTGAAAACACAGCAACATCATGCTAATACAATGACCTGTTGTTCTTTTAATAATGGACATAACATCTCACTTAGGAAATTCTTTTTAGGGAAGGAAATTGCTGCTTTTGGCGAATTATTGCATAAACTCTAACGGCAGATCGGTGTGAAAAGCAGAGGATTCGATTTAATTTTTATCTGACCCCGAATATTAGAGGATTCGATTTAATTTTTATCTGACCCCGAATATTAGACCCCGAATATTATCTGCCCCAGAATATTACGGTTTGATCATCAAGTGTGATATAGCGTCGTCCGGCGGTTGTCATTTGTCGCGCCAATGTCGTCTTGCCCGCGCGGCGCGGCCCAACAATCAGTACCACGGGGTTGTCAGTAAGGGCCTCTGTCACCCGAGGCGTGATAAAGCGCTTAAACATGGGGAATTTCTGCTGCGAAAGCTTAGAAATTAATCCATGTAAAATTAGAAGTCAACAGAAGTAAAATTAGAACTTCAATGAATGAAATTTAGCAATAAACTAAAACGAGTGGATGTGATCTGAGCGGCTTAAATTCTGTTACGACCCCAGTTTTACGATTAACTATCATCCGTCCTTTAACGTTAAATCAACAAATAGTTCCCCATTTAAAGTAAGGTCCTTTATTTTAATAAAGGATAATCAATGACTTAATCGTAATCAACCAAAAATGATTAAAGGTCGTAAACTTTCTTTCCAAAATAATCCGCCAAAAATATTGGAAAAGCGCTCAATACCGCTACTTGCTCATTTGGCAAGTAATTCGCTAGCTGACGTTGAGCAATAGGTAGCGCGTCTAGAATAGGTGCAGGGCTGTACTCACCGCTAACTAAACCGTTTGCTTTTTTTACATTAGCCTCTACTAAGCCTTGCCAAAGTGGCTTGTCGATTTTTCTTGCATCTTGGTAAATTGCGCTACCACGTCTAGCGGATAGACCTTTATAATTTTTCCCTATGCAATCAGATAGATAAGCAGTTCGAGTGAGGTACTCGTTATGGTCATCAATGTCTCGCAAGGCTTCGACCATAGGGTAGCTGACAAACAACTTGCCGTGCTCAGTTTCATTGTTGAATAACTCTAGCATATTCAGTAATTTTTGGCCGGAGTAGAGGTTGTCGCGGGGTTCCATGTCAAAGAAAAGATAGATTTGACCAATTTGATCACGTCTTAATTTAGCAAGTTCTTCCTGATTCTGTGCGGCTGGGTTCAGTTCCCTAATAAGCTCAAATGGGTCTAAATCTTCATCGTTGGAGAGTTTTTGGTATAACTCGTAAATATCATTCTGAAAGCTGACCAAAATATGATTTTCTTCACCGCTGAAAAAAACACGTTCAAGGCTTTTGAAATATTGCTTTTCGCGTACTTCTCCTTCAAATACAAACAGCGTGCGTTCCATTAGCTAGACATGCCTTTATAGATTTTTTCCAAGTTGTGCGCTTTTCGTAGCTCTTTACCTGTTAAAGCGGTAATAGGCTTAATGTCTTTATCCAGTACAAAATAACAATCTGGCCGAAGCAAGTCGTTGCTCATAACACCAGTGTTGTGGGTGGTCATAATAGTTTGGCAATCGGATTCGGTGACCTTTACGACAATGCTCGAAGCCAGTGCGTGGTGGTAAAATGCGTCAAACTCGTCGATGTATGCAAAGGTAATTTCTTTGCTTTGAAAACGCAACCACCAGAAATAGAAAATACCCAACGACAAAGTGCCGGTAGAGGCGGCGATACCAAATTCCAGTTTGGTTTCGCCAAAGTCAAAATAGATGCCTTTCTCACCGTTGGTGGTGATATCAACGATGAGTGAGCATTCAATGCCTGCCATTCTTAGAAAGGCTTCAAAGTCTTTCACAGATCCTGAATCGATGATGCTTTGCGAGAGCCTTTTGACACCAATACTCTTCCCAACGTACTCGCCGGTACGCGTTGTACTGAGTGAGCGAAAAAAAACCATGCCCTCAATAAAGTCGAGCAGTGCTTCAAACTGCCTCTTTGTAGGCGTGTCGTCTAACAACGCGTTATTGTGAACATATTTCAACAGCGAGATATTGGAGTCACCAA
Organism: Arsukibacterium ikkense; assembly: GCF_000987775.1. Taxonomy (GTDB): domain Bacteria; phylum Pseudomonadota; class Gammaproteobacteria; order Enterobacterales; family Alteromonadaceae; genus Alishewanella; species Alishewanella ikkense. Next base: position 329,726 of record NZ_LAHO01000001.1, on the reverse strand, counting down.
CATCAGACTTCAGTGATTCAGCACCCTGTAATTTAATACTTGCTTTAGTGGATTGGCGCCGGTCAATTTCAAGCACCTTTTTGTTATCAATAGTTAACGTCTCATACACCAACTGGTCTAGGGACTTTTTCCCGTAGTAGTAGACAATATCAACACCATCAATACGAAACTCAAAGACAAATTCAGCCATCTTGACTCCTGGACCACCGTTCAAGTAGTTGTTGTCCAGATTGCTGAGGTAGCTGGGAGAGTCCACAAGGTGTAGAACCGGGTCAACCATGGCAAGCCCAAGGTTGGATTTTCCCCCACCGTTGGGCCCATAGATCATGCCGTGCTCGACGACCCCATCGTGCACCGCTTGACCGTTAAATTCGTACTGTTGGCTAGACAGATCAAGTGTCAACCAATCGGCGAAATTTCGGAAGTTTTTTACGGAAAACTTATGCAGCATGGTGTCTTACCCCTGTCAGTTGTGGCACGAGCATAACAGATTTTAGCTTGCCGTACAAAAACTACGGCGCCATTTAAAAAGTGGTAAAACTGTGAATGATATACCGGATTCAAGAGCTATTTAATCGCGCAAAGCGTGACTCCGGTGCGCTAGCGTACCGAAGTCGTGAAGTGATATTGCTTAAGGATAGGGATAGCAATAGAGCTGGAATGAATCCCCCTGTAAGGTATAAGCGCTGGCCGTTGTAACTAGCTTTTGTAACTAGCCGTTATAAATAGTCCCGCCATGATTCAGATAATCATTTAATACTTTGGCGGCAGCGTCACGCTGTACTAACCGCACTACTTCTACCCCGGCATCAGCTAAGTACTGATAGCTGCTGGCCTCTACCGGGCCTTCGTCAAAGCCGATGGCTCGGGCATCCTCAGCGGTAGCGGCACAAACCAGCCGCTTTACACCACTCCATAAGGTGCCGCCTAAGCACATGGCGCAGGGCTCACAGGAGGTAAACAGCTCACGCTTGACGCCATCAGCGGCCAGGCTAAAGCTTTGTATGCGCTGCTCTGCCAGCATAATAGCCACCATCTCACCATGGGCACTGGAGTTGTGCATTGGCATTACCCGGTTAACGCCAACACTTATCAGCTTGCCGCTGTCGGCAGCAAAGATAGCACTACCAAAAGGGCCACCCGTGCCGCGCAGCACGTTTTGCCTTGACAGCTCTACTGCCAGTGCCATCTTTTGCTGATCATCGGCATAGGTTTTTTGCCAGTCGACAACCTCGTTAATCCAGTCGGGCAAGGCAATGGTAACCTGATGTACTGCTGCCATAGAATTAATGCTCCGCCAAGGGTTTGCTGTACGCCAGCTCCATATCCCAGGGTAGCTGGATCCAGGTATCCTGCTCAATGTCGGTCACGTAATGGTCAACCAAAGGCTTGCCTTGTGGCTTGGCATAAACGGTGACAAAACACGCCTGTGGAAAATGCTCGCGTAGCGCGCGGGCGGTTTCTCCGGTATCGACTAAATCGTCCACAATCAGCAATTTGGCATTATCCTCCAGGCTGGCATCTTTTAAAATACGCAAACTGCCCTGCTTATCATGCTCGTAACTGGCGACACAAATACTGTCTATCACCCGGATATTCAGCTCACGCGCCAAAATAGCGGCCGGTACCAGGCCCCCGCGGCTAACCGCCACTATGGCAGTAAAGTCACGGCCCAATAGCTGATGCGCCAATTCTTTTGTCGCGCGATGGAAGGCTTCCCAGGATACATAAAACATTTTATTGGTAGTTAGTGACATACTTTTTCCGGACAGTCGTTAAATTATTGATAAAGCAATTTCAACCATCTCGTTAAAGCTGGTCTGGCGTAAATCTGCATCCAGTGCTTCGCCGGTACGGATATGATCACTCACCGTTAAAATGGCCAAAGCGTTGATGCCATATTCAGCCGCCACCCCATATAAACCCGCCGCTTCCATTTCCACTGCCAGTACGCCGTATTTTTCCAACGTATCGAACAGAGTTTCACTGGGGTTATAAAATAAATCAGAGGTAAAGACATTGCCTACTTTAACGTTAATCTGCTTTGCGCGCGCAGCATGCACGGCTTTTTCCAGTAAGTCGTAGCTGGCGATAGCGGCAAAATCCATGCCGGCTAAGCGGTTGCGGTTGACATTAGAGTCGGTGCTGGCACCCATCGCAATCACCACATCGCGCACTTTTACCGCTAACGGCAAGGCGCCACAAGAGCCTATCCGGATAATATTCTTCACACCATAAAATTTTGCCAGCTCAGTGGCATACAGCGACATGGACGGAACGCCCATACCAGAACCCAGCACACTAACGGGCTTGCCCTGATAGCTGCCGGTATAGCCAAACATATTGCGCACTGTATTGACACACACCGCGTCGGTTAAAAAGGTTTCGGCGATATGCTTGGCCCGCAGCGGATCGCCGGGCATCAGTACCGTCTGGGCAAAGGCATTGTCAGCAGCGTTAATATGAGGAGTAGCCATAAATCTCTCTTAATGTAATTTAGTAATAAAAGATTCGCCGTGCGCCATGGCGTCCAGCTTAAAATAATCTGCCAGGGTCTGGCCGATATCAGCAAAGCTCATCCGCTCGCCTAAATCAGTGCTGGCTAAACCGGGCTGGTAGGCCAGCACCGGGATATACTCGCGGGTATGCTCAGTACCTGGCCAGGTCGGGTCACAGCCATGGTCTGCTGTCAGCAATAGTAAGGTGTCGCTACTACAGGCATTAATGATTTCTGGTAAGCGGCTGTCAAAGTATTCCAGTGCCTCGCCATAGCCAATCACATCACGGCGATGGCCATAATTCTGATCAAAATCAACCAGATTGGTAAACACCAGGCTACGATCCGGCTGTGTTGCCATCTGGGTTATCGTGGTGTCAATCAGTGCCGCTAAACCGGTGGCTTTGATATTTTCAGTTATGCCCTGATGGGCGTAGATATCGGCAATTTTACCAATGCTGATAACCTTGCCCCCTACAGCAGTTAACTTATCCAGCACAGTGGGTGCCGGCGGTAGCACCGAGTAATCGCGGCGATTGCCGGTTCTGGCATAGTTGTCCGGGCTATCACCCTGAAATGGTCGCGCTATGACCCGGCCAATGTTGTAGTCATCCAGTAATTCGCGGGCCACCTGGCAAAAGCTCAGCAGCTTTTCCAGGCCAAAATGCTGTTCATGGGCCGCAACCTGAAACACGCTGTCGGCCGAGGTATAGCAAATCGGCATACCACTTTTAATATGTTCATCGCCCAGTTTTACCAGAATATCGGTACCCGAGGCATGGCAATTACCCAAAATGCCCGGCACCCCGGTGCGCTGGCATAATTCAGTAATCAACTCTGCTGGAAAGCTGTCTGTTTTTTGTTCAAAATAGCCCCAATCAAACAAAACCGGTACGCCGGCCATTTCCCAATGGCCACTGGGGGTATCTTTACCGCTGCTAAGCTCTCGGGCATAACCATAGGCTCCAATCGGCTCTGCACTATCGGCCACGGCAGGGGCTTTGCCGGCTGCCGCCGTTGCCGCCTTTACCAGACCCAACCGTGCCAGATTAGGTAACACCAACTGGCGGCCTTTTTGTTTCACAAATTCACGGGCAATGCTACCAAATGTGTTAGCGCCAACATCACCAAAGCGCTCTGCATCAGGCGTGCTGCCGATACCAAAACTATCCAGAACCAGAATTACTGCTTTAGCCATAATGTGGCTCCCACAACAAAAAAGCATTAGCCGATGCTGAAAACCACGAACGATAACGCCCGCTACTCAGAACCAGAAAAATAAAAGGGCACGCACTTTAATATGCCCCCCAACGTTTTACAAGTTTAACTGATACTTTGGCGCTTGTTGCCGCTTTTATCAAGCGTTAGCGTTTGAAAGTCTTCAAACAAAAACGGCGCAATCTGCGCCGTTTTTGCTCTGTTCTGATATCAGCTTTACTGTGGCAGTTGCTGATAGCCCATGTTGTAGAGGGTGAAGCTGAAAATATCAGCCGCCTGATCAATCACCATGGATACCGGCATGCCCGCACCATGGCCGGCATTCACGTCAATCCTGATCAGCTGTGGGTTAGCTGGCGCCGCCTTGGTTTGTAATTCAGCGGCAAATTTAAAGGAATGGGCAGGTACCACCCGATCATCGTGATCGGCCGTTGTTACCATAGTTGCAGGATACACCACACCCTGCTGCACGTTATGTAGTGGCGAATACTCTTTTAAATACTGAAACATTTCAGCAGACTGTTCAGCCGTGCCGTAGTCATAGGCCCACCCTGCACCGGCTGTAAACGTATGGTAACGCAGCATATCCAGCACGCCCACTGCGGGCAGCGCTACTTTAAACAGCTCAGGCCGCTGGGTCATCACTGCGCCTACCAGCAAACCACCATTAGAGCCACCGCGCAGCGCTAGTTTGTTGGCAGACGTGTACTTTTGTTGCTGCAAATACTCCGCTGCAGCAATAAAGTCATCAAACACATTTTGTTTTTGTAACTGAATACCGGCAGTATGCCAGGCTTTACCGTATTCGCCACCGCCGCGCAGGTTGGCAACCGCATAAATGCCTCCCATTTCCATCCACACCGCATTAGCAACACTAAATGACGGCGTCAGGCTAACGTTAAAACCACCATAACCATATAAGATGGTAGGGTTGCTGCCGTCTTGCTGCAGGCCTTTTTTATAGCTGATAATCATCGGCACTTTAGTGCCATCTTTTGAGGTGTAAAATACCTGCTCTGAGGTAAAGTTTTCCGGGTTAAACTCTATTTTAGGCGAGTTATATAATTCAGACTCGCCGCTAGTTGGCGCTAAGGCGTAAATACTGCTGGGTGTAGTGTAATTGGCAAACGAGTAGTACAGCGTGTCTGCGTCTTTTTTACCGCTAAAACCACCGGCACTGCCGACACCTGGCAGCCCGATATCCCGGATATGTTTACCGCTGTAATCGTATTGTTTTACCTTGGCAATCGCATCAACCATATAATTGGCAAATAAGTAACCGGCACCTTTGCTGATCCGCAGCACGTTGTCAGTTTCCGGAATAAGTTCCTGCCAGTTATCGGGTGTAGGCTTAGCGGCAGAGGTCACCACCACTTTGCGGTTTGGGGCATTTAAGTTGGTAACCAGAAATAACTTATCACCGTCGTTATCCAATAAATTGGTATCAGAATCAGTATGATCCAAAATAGTCAAAAACTGGCTATTCTCTTTGGTTAAGTCTTTCAAAAACAGTTTATTGCCGGAAGTAGATACCGCAGCTGAAACCAGCAGATAACGGTCATCTTCGGTAACTGAGGCACCAACATAACGATGTTTCTGCTCGGCAACACCACCAAACACCACTTTATCGTCGCTTTGCGCAGTACCCAGTTTATGATAATAAAGCTTGTGCTGATCGGTCATGGCCGACAGTTCACTGCCCACTGGCTTGTCATAGCTGGAATAAAAGAAACCATCATTGCCTACCCAGGCAATACCGCTGAATTTAATATCAACTAAGGTGGGCTCTAACTGCTGTTTAGTCAGCGCATCAATAATGATAATTTTACGCCAGTCGCTGCCACCCTCAGAAATGGCGTAGGCAGCCAGGCTGCCATCACGTGAAAACTTAATGTCAGCCAGTGACGTAGTGCCATCTGCACTAAAGGTGTTTGGGTCTAAAAATACTTCCGCCTCAGCACCATCCTTTTGCCGATACAACACAAACTGATTTTGCAAACCATCATTTTTGTAAAAATAGTGATAGTCTCCCTCTTTAAAGGGCGCGCCTACCCGTTCAAAATTCCATGATTTTTCCAACTTAGCACGAACCTCATCCCGAAACGGAATTTGGTTGAGGTAAGAGAAGGTGACCTTGTTCTGCGCTTTTACCCAGGCTTCGGTTTCGCTGCTGCGATCATCTTCCAGCCAACGATAAGGATCAGCCACGCTGTTACCAAAATAGCTATCTATAGTGTCACCCTGGCGGGTAGCCGGGTACGTTAGTTGCTGGCGTTGTTCAGTGCTCAAGGTAACATCCTGGCTGGTCGTGACATCTTGTTTAGCGCCACCGCATGCGCTTAGCATGGCAGCCGCTAACAGGGTAATAGCGTATTTCATTAAAAGTAAACTCCGTAGTTATAGTTTTTAGACACGGTTTTGCAATAGGTTGTGGCAGGGTTGATCATACTGCAACTGAGCTTAACAAAGATCAGTGCTGCTGCCTATTTCAACCAACTGAAATTTATGTAGACTCAAGGCGAAATGTTGCAAAAAAGCAAAACGCCAGCATTAAGCTGGCGTTTTTATTTTAATGGTGCCCAGAGGCGGAATCGAACCACCGACACGCGGATTTTCAATCCGCTGCTCTACCGACTGAGCTATCTGGGCATAAACGTTGTGCTGGTAAAATTATTCTGCTGTTGGCAGTTAACTGAACAAGACACCAAAAGTTGGTGCCCAGAGGCGGAATCGAACCACCGACACGCGGATTTTCAATCCGCTGCTCTACCGACTGAGCTATCTGGGCAATGCGGGTCGTATTAAACGGATTTTGCCAAGCTAAGTCAACAGATTTTTTATAAAAGCCTTGCGACCGGCTAGGGATTAACCAATGCCAGCTGTTTTGCTGGCCAACTGTAAAAATTAACACTGCGCCAGCTTCAAAAAACTTGTTACACTATACTCAGTTAAGCGGCATGCCGTACAACGCATTTAAATGGACAGCTGATGGAAAAAACCTCTTATACCAAACCGATGTTTCGTCGCCTGACACTACTGGCCGTTATTATTCTGTTGTTGCAAGCAGCGCTGTTTACCTTGTTTACGCTGCCCGAACAAAATAAAGATGCTAATCAGCTGGCCCGTTTAACGGCTGAAACCACTATATTAGCCAGCGCCTTAAGTGCGCCACTTCGTAGTGACAACCTCAACACTGCTGAGCAGTTGCTGCTACAAGCGCGCAATGCCGATAGCAACCGGGCACTATACCTATACCGCCAGACCAATCAACAACTTGAACTGGTTGCTAACACCGTCAATCTGGCTAACTTTGTACCACAACCCGAACTGCTTAATCAGGAACGCCGCCTGGGCAACTTTTTAGTTGTCAGCCGCCTGGTTAATAGTAATAGCAACACCTTACTGATCCACGTTCAGTATATTCAGCCCACCAGTCAGTTACCCATATTGCTGGCTTTCCTGTTAAGCGCTATTGCAGCTATTTTACTGAGTTTAAGCTTTGCTTATACCATTTCGGTGTATTTCAACCGTAAATTAATGCCACTGATCAGTAACACCAAAACCGCCCTGGACAAAAGCCAGTTTGATGGCAGTGTTGAGAGCCATGCCCACGATGGCTTTGGTGTGTTAGGCAGTTACATTAACCAACTGTTTCGGCGCATTGAGCAAGGCCAATTAGCTCTTAAAACCTCAGAAACCGATATTGCGCAGTTAAAACAGGAAGTTGATACCCGGATTAAAGAGCGCACTGATGCGCTGGAAACGGCAAAACTTACCGCAGAACGCGCCAATGAGGCCAAATCTACCTTTTTGGCAACCATGAGCCATGAAATTCGCACACCGATGAATGGCATCATTGGCACTATCGATTTACTCAGAAAAACCCAGTTATCAACCTCGCAATTCCGGATGACCGATACCATCCGCGAGTCGTCATTCTCGTTGTTGCGTATTCTGGACGATATTCTGGATTTCTCTAAAATAGAAGCCGGCAAACTGGAGCTGGAAAATATTCCGGTATCGCTGGTTGATATTATCGAAGCAGTTGGCCGTATTTTAGTGTCAGTGGCGTATCAGCGGCAAATTGATTTAAAACTGTATATCGATCCGAAAATCCCCAATGGTTTATTTGGCGATCCGGTGCGGTTACGGCAAATTTTGTATAATCTGGCGGGCAATGCCATTAAATTTACCGAAACTACCCCGCTGAAAACGGGCGTAGTGGTGATCCGCGCTGATCTACTGGAAGAGAATATGGAGTTCAGCCAGATCCAGTTCAGTGTCATTGACAACGGTCGCGGCATGACTCAGCGCCAAATCAATTATGTATTTCATCCGTTTAATCAGGCAGAAGGCTCGATTACCCGCAAATTTGGTGGCACAGGTTTGGGTTTATCGATTTGCCAGCGACTAACTTCCCTGATGTACGGTGATATTGACGTGCAAAGCGAAGTGGGCAAAGGCACTGAGTTTAAAGTACGGATCCCGATGCGCCGTTCTGACGAAATTGACTACGTCAGCAGCGAACTGTTGCGCGATATCCATATCTGTTTATTTACTCAGGATAGTGATAACCAGGATCATTTGAGTCACTATTTCCGGCACGCCAGGGCTGAGCTGGATGTAGTGAACAGTTTTGAAGCGCTGCAGCAACGCGCCCGCCAACAAAAGCCGTTACCGCCGAAGCAGGCAGCCGTATGGGTGCTTGATGCCACTTATGAGCAAATATCAGCCGAGCAAATTAAGCAACTGCAACAGGTTCCTGAACTGGAACGGGTGCAATTTATTGTGATCACCAACCAGGTGGAACTATCGGAACATAGCAATGACCGGCTGTACTATCTGCACAGCTCACCCATTTGCCGCAGCCACTTATATGACGCCATTTTAGTAGCGGCTAAGCGCAAAGAGAAACCCAAGCCGCAGCAAACCTCTCACCTCAACCTGAGTAAAGGCGCACCGGATATTGAGACAGCCAAGCGCAATCGTCAGCTGATCTTACTGGCTGAAGACAATATGATGAACCAACGGGTTATCGTAGAGCAACTGAATGCGCTGGGTTATGCGGTTGAAGTAGCAGATGATGGAGCTATTGCGCTGGATATGTGGCGCCGTTATCACTATCCACTGGTGCTGACCGACTTACATATGCCAAATATGAGCGGGTATGATTTAGCTATCGCCATTCGCAAAGAGAGCTTAAACCGCCAGGATGACACCAATTTCAGCCGGATTGTTGCCGTTACCGCTAATGCCTTAAAAGGCGAGGAGCAAAAGTGTATCAGTATCGGCATGGATGGCTACATAACCAAGCCGTTAGAGCTGGTGACGCTTGAAACTATGCTTAAGCGCTGGCTACCGTTGGTCGAAGCCAGCACAAAAGGTACGGCAGGCAATAATGCAGAGCCGGCGCAACAACCCTCGCCCATTTGTTTTACCACCATTGCCAACTTCCTTGGCAATGATCCGGCAAAGCATGAAGAGTATCTGAATTACTTTGTCAAACATGCCAAAGAATTGCTAACCGATTTGACCACGCAAGCTAAGGCCCAGAACCGCAGTGGCGCCCGGGCTATTGCCCATCAGTTTAAATCGGTGGCCAAAAGTGTCGGTGCGGTCAGCTTGGCAGCTGAAGCGTTAAAGCTGGAACAAGCTGCTGAAAACAGTGACTGGTCTGTAATCAATGAGTATGTGCGGGTAATGCAAGAGAAGTATCAGGATGTGGTCAGTTATGTACGTCAGCGTTATTAAAAATAACGCATCGGGTAACAAGCAGATTTCATGTCCAACAAAAAACCGGTAGCAAGTACCGGTTTTTTTCGCTAAGTTGCTGCCAATGCTAGCTGGCAGATGTATCAAGCGGCGCAAAGCTTTTCACTAACTGATCAAGCTGTTGCATCTGGCTCAGGTAACCTTCCAGCTTAGCCAGCGGTAATGCACAAGGCCCGTCACACTTGGCTTGATCAGGTTCAGGGTGCGCTTCAATAAACAAGCCCGCCAGGCCAAGTGCCATGCCTGAGCGGGCTAACTGTGCGGCCTGGGCACGGCGGCCATCAGCAGAATCTGTGCGGCCACCGGGCTTTTGCAGGGCATGCGTGGCATCGAAGATTACCGGGCCAAATTGTTTCATTTCATCCATACCCAGCATATCAACAACCAGGTTGTTATAACCAAAACAGCTGCCGCGCTCACATAAAATAACCTTATCGTTACCGGCCTCAGCAAACTTGGCCATAATATGCCGCATTTCATGTGGCGCCAGAAACTGTGGTTTTTTGACATTAATTACCGCGCCGGTTTTAGCCATGGCTACCACTAAATCCGTCTGCCGGGCTAAAAAAGCCGGTAACTGAATCACATCCACCACTTCGGCCACGGGCGCCGCTTGCCAGGGCTCATGCACATCAGTAATAAGCGGCACATTAAAAGTGTTTTTTATCTCGGCAAAAATCTTTAGCCCTTCGTCCAGGCCAGGGCCCCGGTATGAATGCACAGACGAACGATTTGCCTTATCAAATGAGGCTTTAAACACATAAGGAATACCTAACTTAGCGCATACGGTAACGTAGTGCTCAGCGATGCGCATGGCCATATCACGCGATTCAAGCACGTTCATGCCACCAAATAGTACAAATTGCTTAGCGTTGTTAACGGTAAGGTTGCCGACCGTGACGGTTTTATGTTCCATAATGTTCCAGCTATCTGTCAATTAATAGGGTAAAATTACCGGCTGTTATTTCAGGGTACTCGCTGTGCCGGTAGTTAATCTTGAGTATCGGGGTATTTTTGCAAAATCGCTTCAAGTGTGTCGACCCGCTGGCTAAATAATTCAACCAGCTTAGGTTCAAACTGCCTGCCTGACTCGGCCACAATTTTCGCCAGCACATCATCCAGGCTCCAGGCCTGCTTGTAACAACGCCGGTGGCGCAAGGCATCATATACATCGGCTAGCGCCGCAATCCGGCCGTAGATATGGATCTCTTCCCCCTTTTTGCCAGCAGGGTAACCGCTACCGTCCCATTTTTCATGATGGTCCTGAGCGATAATGGCACCGGCTTGAATAATAACACGTTTTGAGTTTTTCAGAATATCGTAACCTATGCTGGTATGGGTTTTCATCACTTCCCATTCACCACTACTGAGCTTAGCCGGCTTATTCAAAATACCATCGGGAATGCCCACCTTACCAACATCATGCAAGGGTGAGGCAAACATTAAACGCTCTGCTTCCTCTTCACTCAGGCCATAGGCTTTTGCCAGATCATAGCAAATAAAAGCCACCCGCCGCACATGATTGCCGGTTTCAATCGAGCGATGCTCTACCGCCTCACTTAAGCGGTAAACAATTTCACGCTGAGTATCTTCAATTTCATGCTGTAACTGCACATTTTCATAGGCTATCTGTACATTCTGGGCAAACAGTTCAATTAATTTCTTTTGATTTTCACTAATCAGGCCCGGTAAACCGGAAATATACAGCAAAGAACCATGGGTAAATTTGCTGCAACAGTAGGCCACCAAATAGTTATCCCGGTATACAATACTGCGACTGTGCAGAGCACTGTCAAAAGCTGCCAACAATTCAGTATCCAGCACTTCCTGCACTGGCTTGCCTTCTTTTTTAGCAAACTGGCCTTGCCCGGCAAACACCACTAAATCATGCGGATCAGCGTCAGCTCGCACACTACCGGCCACCAATGATGAGCTGGCCAACAAGGCATTTTCAGGGCAACCTAAAATGGAGGTGAGCTGCTGCAACACCCCGTCAATAAATTGCTCCATAGAGTGTGCCGAGAACAAATCGATAGAGGCTGTAATGATTTTCTCCAGCCCCTTGCGGCTCTGCTCTAACGACAAGATATCGCGGTACGAACGCAGGCTGGACATGATAACGGTAAAAAGCTTTTGTGCAGTCAGTTCAGTTTTTGATTTATAGTCATTAATATCGTAATTGACGATCACCTGCCGCTCAGGTGCCTGCCCAGGCTGCCCCGTGCGCAGAATAATCCTGACATGCTCATTCCCCAACTCTTCGCGCACATACCTGGCTACCAGTAAACCGGCGTCATCCGTTTCCATCACCACATCTAACAAAATAATGGCAGTATCAGGATTGGCGGCAATGATCTCCCGTGCCTGAGCCCCGGAATAAGCACTTAAAAACTGCAGACTTTTATTGTTAAAACTAAAGTCACTCAGTGCCAGCTTAGTAACGGTATGAACTTCCGGTTCATCATCAACGATCAATACTTTCCAGTGGCCATGATTCACCACTGCTGTGGGTTCAGATTCATCAGCGAACAGAAACGCATCATTCATAACAGCCACCCCGAAACATTTTATAACTATAAATAGTTATATGCGTTAATGGCTTGCTGGTCAAAGCTTTGTTGCTAATGCTCAGCCTGGTACAGACAACCGCCGCTGATCCGCCAGTTACCACCGTAGTCTTTACGCGACTGCACCTGGCTAAAACCAGCAGTGGTTAATAACTGACGTACCGCCTCGGCCTGGTTATAGCCATGCTCCAGCCACAACCAACCTTGTGCAGTCAGGAAGGCAGGGGCCTGCTGGCAAATAATAGCTATATCGGCCAGACCGTGTTCCGGGGCAACTAACGCCGACAGGGGTTCATGTTTCAGCGCGGGTAAGTGCGGGTCGTCGGGTTCAATATAAGGGGGGTTACTGACAATCAAATCAAACTGCTGGCCACTGACAGCACTAAACCAGTTACTTTGCAGCACAGTACAGTTTGCTGCGGCCAGTTGCTGCGCATTACGCCGGGCCAGCTCTACCGCTGCAGTAACCTTTTCGGCCGCAGTAACCTGCCATAACGGCCGGTTGCAGGCCAGGGCCAGGGCAATAGCGCCGGTGCCCGTACCTAAATCCAATACTCTTGCGTTAGCTGGCAATGCCAGCGCCAGCGCTTGCTCAACCAGTAGCTCGGTATCGGGTCTGGGGATCAGGGTGCAGGGTGCTACCTCAAGTTCAATATTCCAAAATGGCCAGCGGCCAATAATGTAAGCCAGCGGCTCGCCCTGCACAGCCCGCTTAAGCAATGCTGCTAACGCCGCGGTATTGGCCTCACTCAGGCACTCGTCAGCGTGGCTATACAAGTAACTGCTGCTGACATTAAGCTGATGACATAGCAGCAGCCGGGCGTCATCAGCAGCCATCGGGGAAAGTGTCTGCAGCTGACTTGCCGCCTGCTGCAGCCATTGCGCCAACGTCATATCAGCGGTTTTCGTCTGCCAGCGCAGCCAGTAAGTCTGCCTGATGTTCCTGGTTCAGCGGCTCCAGCACTAATTCCAGATCCCCTTCCATCACTTCGTTTAAGCGATAAATGGTCAGGTTTATCCGGTGGTCAGTCAGCCGGCCCTGCGGGAAGTTATAAGTGCGGATCCGCTCGGAGCGATCACCGCTGCCGACCAGCGAGCGGCGAGTCGACTCTTCCGTCAGCCGGCGCTTCTCATCCTCTGCCGCCTGAATACGTGATTGCAACACACTCATCGCCCGGGCCCGGTTTTTATGCTGCGAGCGTTCATCCTGACACTCTACCACTATGCCGGTTGGCAAGTGGGTGATCCGAATAGCCGAGTCGGTGCGGTTAACGTGCTGACCACCGGCGCCAGAGGCACGGAAGGTATCGACTTTTAAGTCGGCTGGGTTAATTTCAATGGCTTCGCTTTCCGGAATTTCCGGCATTATCGCCACAGTACAAGCCGAGGTATGTACTCTGCCCTGCGATTCGGTGGCAGGTACCCGTTGTACCCGATGGCCACCCGATTCAAACTTCAGCACGCCGTAGGCACCTTCGCCCTGAACACCGACTATCACCTCTTTAAAACCGCCATGCTCACCATCGCTGGCGCTGATCACTTCCAGTTTCCAGCGTTGGCGCTCGGCAAAGCGGCTGTACATCCGGAATACGTCGCCGGCAAAAATGGCCGCTTCGTCACCACCGGCCCCGGCCCTGATCTCAATAAAGCAGTTGTTACTGTCGTGGGGATCTTTAGGTAATAATAATAGCTGCAAGTCTTTTTCCAGTTGCTCAATGGCTGCACGGGCGCTTTTATATTCTTCCTGTGCCATTTCCCGCATATCTGGATCACTGTCTTTCTGCATCTCTTCGGCAGCGGCTAAATCCTGCTGCGCCTGTCGAAAGTCATTAAATGCTTTACTAACACCTTCTAACTGACTGTATTCTTTAGAAAGTTCACGAAAGCGCTTTTGATCGCCAATCACACCCGGGTCGCTTAATAATGCCTGCACTTCTTCGTGCCGTTCCACTAAGCCTTCCAGCTTGCGGTATACCGATTCTTTCATCTTGGGTCTGTTACCTGATTAAATATCTAATAAACTGTTGATCAGTGCTTGCGGCTCACTGGCCTCTTGTTGCAACAACTGACGGATAGTCTTGGTTGGGCTGTGCATCAGCCGGTTACTGAGTTTGGTAGCCAATTCGGCCAGTACTTTTTCAGCGTCCTGGCCGGCGGCCAGTTGATTCAGTGCCCGGCTCAGCAGCTCAGTTTTAATTTGTTCACAACGCTGGCGGTAATCACGAACCCAGTCGACGTTGCCCTGCAACTGCAGCCACTGCAGATAGTCATCAGCACCAAGGCGAATAATCCCCCCCGCCTGCTCAGCGGCTTGCTGACGCGAACTGACATTTTGTGCCACTATACTTTGCAAGTCATCTACCGTATACAAATAAGCATCTTCCAGCTCGCCTACCTGCTGTTCTATATCACGCGGCACCGCTAAATCAACCAGAAACATCGGTTTATGCCGACGTTTTTTCAGTGCTTGCTCTACCATGCCCTTGCCCACTATTGGCAAGGTACTGGCGGTTGAGCTGATCACAATATCGGCCTGCGGCAATTGTGCCGGCACCTGCGATAAGGTGATCACTTTGGCGTTAAATTGTTCTGCCAGTGTCACCGCCCGCTCATAGGTGCGGTTGGCCACGGTCAGCTCACGCGCGCCCTGCTCGGCCAGATGGCGCGCCACCAGCTCGATAGTTTCCCCGGCACCAATCAGCAGCACCTGTACTTTTTCCAGCTTACCAAAAATTTGTTTGGCTAAACTTACCGCCGCAAAGGCCACCGACACCGCATTGGCGCCGATGTCGGTGTTAGTGCGCACATCCTTGGCCACAGCAAAGGTTTTCTGGAACAAGCGCTCAAATTGCGGATTAATGGTACCCGCCTGACGGGACTGGTTGTAGGCCTGCTTCACCTGGCCAAATATTTGTGGCTCACCCAATACCAGTGAATCAAGCCCGGCCGCCACCCGCATTAAATGCTCGGCTGCCTGACGGTCATGATGCAAATACAAATGCGGTTGCAGCTCAGAAATCGTTAGTTGATGAAAGTGCGCCAACCAGGCCACAACTTGCTCTGCCTGGCTGTTGGTACCGTTAAAATACAACTCGGTACGATTGCAGGTAGACAAAATAACCGCATCGGTGACTGCCGTGGCAGTGGCCAGTTCTCGCAAGGCTTCATGCACCTGTTCCGGGGCAAATGCCACTTTTTCCCGTAAACTAACCGGTGCTGTTTTATGATTAATGCCTAGTGCAAAGATGGCCATCACCTGTATCATCAAGTTTGTCAGGGGCGAATTGTACGAAAAAGCCCATATTAAGAAAAGCGTAACTAAGGACTTTCAGCGTGTCAGCGATAATTAAGTGGTTAACCGTGGCCGGATTACTGCTAGTAACCAGCAGTTGCAGCTTGCTCTCACAGCCAGTACCGGCACCGGCGCTGGACAACAAAAGCCGGCTGGCCCAGATAACCGCCATCGAACAGTATACCGTACAAGCCACCGTTGGCATTAAAACGCCAGACGAATCGCTCAGTGGTAATCTGACCTGGCAACAGCATAACACTGAACACTATAAAGCGCGGCTGGCTAATGCGCTCGGGATCAGTTTATTTGAGCTGACTAATAACCAGCAAGGCAGCAGTATCTTACTGCGTGGTGAACGCTATCAGGCGGTCGATAGCAGTACTTTGTTATGGCAGCTGGCCGGCTGGTCAATGCCACTGGCCGATATGCCGCTGTGGCTAAAAGGCATTCCGGGAGACGCTGCAACAGCCATCGAGTATGATGAGCTTGGCCGGGTCAGGGCGTTTCAGCTAACAGACAGCACCGGTATTATCTGGCAACTGCACTATCAGCGTTTTTTTGCCGATCAACTGGCCTTACCGCAAAGAATTCATTTAACCAGCGATGACACTCAAATTCGTTTTCATATCCGGAGCTGGCAATTATGACGCTAAGCCTGCCTGCAGTAGCTAAACTTAATTTATTTTTGCACATTACCGGCCGCCGGGCCGATGGCTATCATAATTTGCAAACCCTGTTTCAGTTGCTGGATGTCGGCGACGAGCTGCATTTTACAACGCGCACTGATAAGCAGCTTAATTTGCAGTGTAACGATAGCAGCCTGCAAGGGCCGGATAATCTGATTATAAAAGCCGGCCGCTTATTGCAACAGCACACTGGTTGTCAGTTGGGTTGCGATATTGTGCTGGATAAAGTTTTGCCGATGGGCGGTGGCCTGGGTGGTGGCTCGTCTGATGCCGCCACTACCTTGCTGGCATTAAATGCTTTGTGGCGACTTAAGTTAAGTAATCAGCAATTGGCTGCCCTGGCGCTAAAACTGGGCGCCGATGTGCCGTTGTTTGTTGCTGGCCACACGGCCTTTGCCGAGGGCGTGGGCGAAAAATTAGTGCCGGTACAGTTGCCGGAAAAAACCTATTTAGTGGTGACGCCGCCTTGCCATATCAGTACCGCAGAGATTTTTCAGCACCCGGATCTGATCAGAAACAGTCCACTGCTGAGTTTAGAGACCTTGTTTAGCCGCCCCTGGCGCAATGATTGCCAGCCGCTGGTCGAACAGCTGCAGCCGATTGTTGCAATAACCTTACAGTGGTTGGTAGAATATGCGCCGTGTCGAATGACGGGTACTGGCGCCAGTGTGTTTGCCGAATTTCCGGACGCGGCCAGTGCTCAACATGCCCTAGCCAATTTACCGGTAGCCTGTCGAGGGTTTATTGCTAAGGGAGTCAACCAGTCGCCTGTATTGGCGGCGTTGGCAGATACGGAATTCAACAACTGATGCCTGTTACACCGGCATTTAATGATTTAACCGGACTCACCACCGCCCTGAGGATCCTACTGTGCCCGACATGAAGGTTTTCGCTGGTAACGCCATACCAGAACTTGCTAACAAAATCGCCAGCCGTCTGTATATCAAACTGGGAGATGCCGATGTTGGCCGTTTCAGTGATGGCGAAGTTAGCGTACAAATCAATGAGAATGTTCGTGGTTCTGATGTTTTTATTATTCAGTCAACCTGCGCGCCAACTAACGACAATTTAATGGAATTAATCGTGATGGTAGATGCATTACGGCGCGCTTCGGCCGGCCGGATCACTGCTGTTATTCCTTATTTCGGTTATGCCCGCCAGGATCGTCGGGTGCGTTCAGCCCGGGTACCTATTACCGCAAAAGTAGTTGCCGATTTTCTGTCCAGTGTCGGTGTTGACCGGGTGTTAACCGTTGACTTACACGCCGAGCAAATTCAGGGTTTCTTTGATGTGCCGGTAGACAACGTGTTTGCCAGCCCGGTATTACTGGAAGACATGCGCAAGAAATCATTGGTATCGCCGGTGGTAGTATCGCCGGATATCGGTGGTGTAGTGCGTGCCCGTGCAGTGGCCAAGTTGTTAAACGACGCCGATTTAGCCATTATTGATAAACGCCGGCCAAAAGCCAATGTGTCGCAGGTTATGCATATAATTGGTGACGTCAAAGACCGCGACTGTATTATCGTTGACGATATGATTGATACCGGCGGCACCTTATGTAAAGCAGCTGAAGCGTTAAAAGAACAAGGCGCCAAACGGGTATTTGCTTACGCTACCCATGCCGTGTTCTCTGGCAATGCTCCGGAAATTATCAGCAATTCGGTGATTGATGAGCTGATTATCACCGATACTATCCCATTGTCGGAAGCGATGAAAGCGGTCAGCAAGGTGCGGCAGTTAACGTTAAGTGAGCTGATGGCTGAATGTATTCGCCGGATCAGCAACGAAGAATCTATATCGTCCATGTTTGACTAAAACCCTTATCCGGTTTTATTAAGGCGCCTGGTGGCGCCTTTTTTATCACATCACCTTACTGAGCCGCTACATAGCGTCGGATACTCAGGTAATCCTGTAATAGCAACTCAGCGTCATACTCGGGTACTTTGTTGTATTGCCGTATTGGGGTAAAAACAGCCTGTAGCTCGGCTTGCGGATTCAGTAAATACAGCAGCACACCATGATTAACCGGATAATCGCCACGGGCTATATCCAGCGCATCAATCTGCACCTGCAAGCCTAAACTGTGCTCAAAGGCCGCTGCGCGCGCTGGCAAGCGGGGATTAGCCACTACCCCTGTTATCTCACCGGCAAAGAAGTCGACATACTGCGCCAGCACGTCCGGCCGGTCACGGTTAGGGTCAACACTATAAAAAACCAACTGCAACGGGGAGAATTCTGGCCACTGAGCCAGCTGCAACTGTAAACTACTTAATTTGGCCAGGGTTAACGGGCAGATATCCGGACAATAGCTGTAACCGTAACTGATTAAATGCCAGTGGCCCAGTAAATTAGCATTAGTGAAGGGTTGCTGCTGATGATCCAGTAGCTCAAACTCAGCCAGTGGCAACGGCCGCTGTAACAGGCTGGCCTGCTGTAAGCGGGGTATTGCCGGCGCCGACAGTAGCTGCCAGCCTGCATAGCCAGTTAGCGCCAGGCAGAGCAACAGGGTCAGCACTATGCTATGCCGAAGCGTCCAGCTTCTGGCCACGTTCACCTCCCTAGTTTAAACTGCAGATGTTAACGCCACGCTTTGCTCTTAGCATAAGGTCACTACTCGTTATAAAAATACAGCAAGCGGCTAGCCTGGGTGTAATCGCCTTCAATGGCCATCAGAATAATAAACACCGCTATGGCAAACATCGGCAAAAATAACACCAGCTTCAGGCTTAACCGCTCCCAGCGCACATGCATAAAAATACTCAGAATCAGGCCGGCTTTTGCCACCATGAAAACCAGAATCAGGGTCCAGCGCAATGGTCCCTGCAACTGCAGATAGTCAACCATATAAGAGAAAAAACTTAACACAAACAGCCAGCCCCATACTTTTAAATACAGGCTGACCGGATGCTGCTGGGCTGATTCAACACTCATAATTTAGCTCACCATAAGTAAAAGAAGGCAAAAATAAATACCCACACCAGGTCAACAAAGTGCCAGTACAAACCGGTTATTTCGACGATTTCATAGCCCTTTTTATCGTAATCACCGCGTGCCAGTTTGCATGCCACCACCAGCAAATAAATTACCCCGCCGGTCACATGCAGGCCATGGAAGCCGGTAATCATAAAAAAGGCCGCGCCAAATTGTTCAGCTCCCATCGGGTTGGTCCAGGGCCGCACCCCATCTTCAATCAGTTTGCTCCATTCAAACACTTGCATACCAACAAACAACGCCCCCAGCAGCGCCGTTAATAACATCAGCCACACTGCAAAGCGTTTCTGCTGCCGGTAAGCACAACTCACTGCCATCGCCATGGTGCCACTGCTGGTAATCAGTACAAAGGTCATAATGGCAATCAGAAACAAAGGCACAGTGTGGCCGAACACGACCAACTCGAATACCTCACTGGTATTTGGCCAGCTATCAGTGGCTGAAATACGTACCGTCATATAGCCAATTAAGAAAATACTGAAAATAAAAGTATCGCCAAGCAGAAATACCCACATCATCAGCTTGCCCCACGACAACTTAAAGGCGCGCTGATCGGCCGACCAATCGGCGACCACACTTTGCCAGGGACTATCAGCCAGTTTAAGTTTATCCGGGTTAGTCATAGCGGCCTCCACTAAAGCCACATAAGGCTGCCAGCGTATCGATGGTGGACGCCGGGCTGGTTAGTAAAGCAAATAGCAGCAACCAAACCACCAGCATAAAGTGGCTGTAGGTCACGCTCAGGCTAAGCTTGCTGATGATATGACTGGCAGCTTGCTGTTGCCAGAAATACCACAACACCCAACAGGCGGCCACAATACCTCCTAGCAGATGCACACCATGCACGGCGGTCAGCAAATAGAAATAATTGCTGGCAGGGTTTGACGTAAAGCCAAAGCCGGCAAAGGCTAATTGCTGCCATACCAAATACTGCGCCAGTAAAAACAGCAGCATCAAAAGTAACGAACAGGCCGTTGCCAGCATAGCCTGGTGTAACCTGCTACGCCGTGCAAACACCAACCCCAGGTGCATGCTTATGCTACTGAGCAACAAAATAGCGCTGTTCCACCATAGCTGACGGGGCTCAGATAACGGCAACCAGGGCTCACCGGCTAACGCATGAAAATCTGGCAGTTGCGAACGGCCCAGCAGTGTCATCACAAAAAGTGAAAACACCACACTGGCCGTCACCAGGAAAAAGCGCAGCGCTATGCGTTCCGGCCAATAGGGTTCAGGACTTTGCAGCAAGGCGGGGTCCATGCCCTCTGGCTGGGCCAGCCAGGGTTTATCAGTTAGCTTCTGCCAGATATTCATGTGCCCGCCTTAGCAAATGCCAGTTTATCGGTGACAACCACCTCGCTATCAGGCACATTCTGCGGAATAAAGTCATCGCGCGCGCCTGGCACGCTGTAATCATAGGCCCAGCGATATACCACCGGCTCGCTTGGCCCCCAGTTACCATGCTTAGGGGGGGTGTCCGGCGTTTGCCACTCAAGCGTCGTTGCCTGCCACGGGTTATGCCCTGCCGCTTTACCATGGCGCAGACTCCAGATCACGTTATAAATAAATACCAGCTGCACGACCGCAATAACCAGGGCAGACACGGTAATGCTGGCATTGAGCGACTGGGCTGATGCTGGAATAAAGTCAGTGCCGCCCATGGCAAAGTAACGGCGCGGCACACCCAGAAAACCCAGGTAATGCATCGGTAAAAAAACCAGATAAGTGCCGACAAAGGTCGCCCAGAAATGAAATTTGCCCATACCGGTATGCAGCATCCGGCCTGTTATTTTCGGAAACCAGTGATAAATAGCGGCAAACAGCACCATAATTGGCGATACCCCCATCACCATATGAAAATGGCCGACCACAAAGTAGGTGTCGGACAACGGCAAATCAATCACCACGTTCCCCAAAAACAAGCCGCTGAGGCCACCGTGGACAAAGGTAAAAATAAAGCCGATGGCAAACAGCATGGGGACGGTCAGATGAATATTGCCGCGCCACAAGGTCAGGATCCAGTTGTACACTTTTAAGGCGGTTGGCACGGCAATAATTAATGTGGTGGTGGCAAAAAAGAAGCCGAAGTATGGGTTCATGCCACTGACATACATATGGTGTGCCCACACCACAAAGCTCAGGCCGCCGATAATCACAATAGCCCAGACCATCATCCGGTAGCCGAAAATATTCTTCCGGGCATGGGTAGCCAACACATCCGACACCATACCAAAGGCCGGCAGCGCCACGATATACACCTCAGGATGGCCAAAAAACCAGAATAAGTGCTGAAACAAAATAGGGCTGCCGCCACCGTGGTCCAGTTGTTCACCGAGCGACATTATCGCCGGCATAAAAAAGCTGGTACCCGCTACGCTGTCCAGAAACATCATAATGGCGCTGACCAATAATGCCGGAAACGCCAGTAAGCCCATAATGGTCGCAACAAAAATACCCCAGATGGTCAGAGGCATCCGCATCAGGGTCATGCCGCGGGCTCTGGCCTGCAACACCGTACAGACATAGTTCAGGCCGCCCATGGTAAAGGCGACAATAAAGATACCCAAGGATACCAGCATCATTAAAATGCCCATCTCGCTTCCCGGGGTACCCGGTAATATGGCTTGTGGTGGGTATAAGGTCCAGCCGGCACCGGTCGGGCCGCCAGGCACAAAAAAACTGGCCATCAGCACCAAAACAGAGAGCAGATAGGTCCAGTAACTCAGCATATTCAGATAAGGAAATACCATATCTCTGGCGCCGAGCATCAAGGGGATCAGGTAATTACCAAAGCCACCCAGCAGCAAGGCCGTCAGCAAATACACCACCATAATCATGCCATGCATAGTGACAAACTGCAGATAGCTGGCAGGGTTAATGAACGAGAATTGATCAGGAAAGCCCAGTTGCAGCCGCATCAGGGCCGATAACACTAATGCTACCACCCCAACCATTATGGCAGTAACCCCGTACTGAATAGCGATAACCTTATGATCCTGACTCCAGACGTATTTAGTCAGAAAACTGTTGCTGTGCTCCTGATGTGCTATATCAGCGCTCGCTGTCATTCGAGTCTCCTTGCGTCAAACCCGCCTTGGGTTGCAAACTGTTGATATAAGCCACCACATCAGCAATATCCTGTTCTGAGTGCAGTGACTGCGCCATTAAACTCATCTGGGCGCCGTAAAAATCCTGCGGATGATTACCTCGGATCTGCCGCTTAAAATAATCAAGCTGTCGCGTTAAATACCAGGGTTCCAGGCTATGCAGCATAGGCGCATTCATCGCAAAAATACCTTCGCCATTACGGCCATGACAGTAGCTGCAGTTACGATATAGCCGTTGGCCATTATGCAGGTTGCCGGGCTCTGCCTGCACCAGGTTAGGGTTAAAACTGCCAATATAAGCCAATAAGTGATTTATCGCCTGCTCGTCCCGCACCAATTGCGCCATTGCTATCATCTGGGCGCCAAACACATCTCCCTCGGCGTTACCGCGCAAACCTTGCTGATATGCACGTAACTGCCGCTTCAGATACCAACCGCTCTGGCCGGCCAGTGCCGGCGCATGTAATGCCTGATTGCCCTCACCCTGAGCACCATGGCAACTGGCGCATACCTGGTAATGCGCCTTGCCAAATTCAGGGTCGCCAGCCAGGCGGGCCTGATACTGGCGGTAGCTTTGTTGCTGTGCCAGCCATTGCTGATAATCATCGCTCTCTTTGACAAGCACCCGGCCGCGCATAGCAAAATGACCAATGCCACAGAGTTCTTCACATAAAATGTCAAACTGACCAACCACAGTCGGGATAAACCAGACATAACTCACGGTTCCAGGCACCAAATCCATTTTCACCCTAAACTGCGGCACCGCAAAGTTATGCAACACATCGTTTGAGCGCAGTAACACTTTTACCGGCTTATTCAGCTCCAGCACCAGCTCGTGACTATCAATAATAAGGTCATCCATGCCAGCCGGGTCATTCGGATCCAGCCCTAGTGGGTTAAGCTCACTGCTGGCCCTGACATCGGCTTTACCCAACTGGCCATCCGCACCGGGCAATCTGAAACGCCAATGCCATTGCTGGCCTACCGCCTCAACCACCGTGGCGTCAGCTGGCGGGCTGACAAACTGCCCCCATACATACAAACCCGGCGCCAGCATCGCTGCAATACCAATACTGGTAACCAGTAGCAACCAGCCTTCCAGCTTTTTGTTTTCGGGTTGATAGTCGGCACGTGCACCGGCTTTATAGCGATAACGATAAATGGCGTATGCCAGAAAAAGATTCACCGCAATAAACACCACGCCGGTAATCCAGATAGTAATATTGATGGTGGTGTCAATAGCCGACCAGTGAGATGCAAGGGGAGTAAACCACCAGACACTGGTAAAATGGAAGATAACTGAGCCTGCAATCAGCAACAGAATAATCAGGGTGATCGCCATAAAGTTGTGATTCCTTAATCTGTAAAGTACCTGTTTCTACTTCAACACATCAAAAAGGCTTCAGAACATACAACGTTACACAGCACACAACTTGTTCACGCCACTAACTATAGGCTAAAAAAAGGCTTTTATGGCATGGCCTTCATAAATCGCCGGAAATACACCTGCACCCGGATTACCCAACCTGGGGTTGCTTTACCAGTGCCGGCAAGCTGCAGTCTTGGGTGACGGCGAACTACTTTTTTCAGGACCCTTTCATGCTCTGGCGCAACATCGACAAACAATACATGTTTGCCTTGTTTCAAGATTTCCTGAAACCGCTTAAAGTGGATATTCGGTTCCTGAATACCAATAAAGCCACCTTCCCAGGTGCAAAAGCCCAGCACCACTACTGCCAGAAAAACAAAAGGCACCCAGCCTGCGGCCGATGCTGTCCAGCCCATCGCATAAGCAACAATTAACACCAGTGCCGCCCCAATTACCCCAATTACCGCCCCCACTTCAGTGGCACGCACCACGTCGCTTTTCAACACCGGTGATACTTCGTGCAGATGGTGAAGCTCAACATTGGCATCCTGTTCACTTAATATATGGATTTGCGGCGTAACCAGTCCCTGCTGCTCCAGTTCCTGTTCAACCGCTTCCAGATCATCAAGGTCATCACTAATAAAATAACGTCGTAACATAAAGCGCCTCCAACAGGGCTGAAATGAGTAACTGACAATTAGTAAATGACAACTGACCTGATAGTTCCAACCGCAAATGAGCAGTATGTTTTTTGTACAGGTCACCAACTTAGTATAGTCGTAATTGATAAATAGCAAATAGAGTGAACTGTGCCAGCAGCAGAGCCACCGATTTAGCATTTGCAGCTATCGGGTGCTGGTGGTAATATGTCGCGCCTTTTGAAGGGGCAATCAGGTTGGGGCTGGTCGCAAGCCGCAACAAAAATCACTTTATTGGAGTACATCATGTCTGATGCAATTTTCACGTTAACTGCAGAAGTCCGTACTGACCTGGGGAAAGGTGCGAGCCGCCGCCTGCGTCACGAAGACAAAGTACCAGCTATCATTTATGGCGGTCACAAAGATGCTTTATCTATTACTTTAGAGCACTCTAAGCTGTTAAAAGCACAAAGCTTTGAAGCGTTTTACTCTCACATCCTGACAATTACTGTTGGTAAAGAGAAAATCCAGGCTATCGTTAAAGATATGCAACGTCACCCGTACAAGCCAAAGATCATGCACGTTGACTTCCAACGCGTTGAAGCTGGCCACGAGCTGACTACCATCGTTCCGGTTCACTTCTTAAACGAAGAAATGCCTATCAAAAAAGGCGGCGTGGTCATCCATGCTCTGAACGAAATTGAAATCAGTGTTTTACCAAAAAACTTACCAGAGTTTATCGAAGTAGACCTTGCTAATGTTGAAGTAGGTACAACCCTGCACCTGACTGACATTAAAGCACCTAAAGGTGTGACCTTTGTCCAGTTAACCAAAGGTGAAGGCCATGACTTGCCAGTGGTATCGGTTAACAAACCAGCAGGTAAAGCCGTTGATACAGAAGAAGACGCTGAAACTGCTGAGTAATGTCTGACGCATTACCTGCCACAGTTCAGTTAATCGTGGGTCTGGGAAATCCAGGCCCCGAATACCAGCATACCCGGCACAATGCCGGGGCCTGGTTTGTCGGGCAACTGGCCCGGCAATATCAGGTTAACCTGAAGCATGACGCCAAATTCTTTGGCCTGACCGGCAAATTCATCTTAGCCGGACAAGAGTTCAAATTACTTATTCCCAATACTTTTATGAATCTTAGCGGCAAAGCCGTGTTAGCCATGGCACAGTTTTATAAACTGGCACCAGAGCAAATTCTGGTAGCGCATGATGAGCTGGCGCTTGATCCAGGTATTGCTAAGTTTAAGCTCGGTGGCGGCCATGCCGGCCATAACGGCTTACGTGATATTATGGCGCGGCTGAGTAACAATCCGAATTTTTACCGGTTACGCTTAGGCATTGGTCACCCGGGCCATAAAGATCAGGTAACCGGTTTTGTGCTGGGTAAAGCCCCGGCCAGCGAACAAAAATTAATTGACGCCTGTATTGATGAAGCCGTCAGTTGCTTTGCTATTTTGGCGCGTGATGGCTTAATTAAAGCCCAGCACCGCTTACACAGTTTTAAAGCCAGCTAGCCTTTTGGCCAGCAACACAGCGTAAAGGAAAATTATTATGGGTTTCAAATGTGGTATTGTCGGCCTGCCTAACGTCGGTAAGTCTACCTTGTTTAATGCGTTAACCAAGGCAGGCATTGAAGCGGCTAACTTCCCGTTTTGTACCATAGAGCCCAACACCGGTGTCGTGCCAGTACCTGATTTACGGCTGGATAAACTGGCAGAGATTGTCAAACCACAACGGGTGCTTCCTACCACCATGGAATTCGTGGATATTGCCGGCCTGGTAAAAGGCGCCTCGCGTGGTGAAGGCCTGGGTAATAAGTTTCTGGCCAATATTCGCGAAACCGATGCCATTGGCCACGTGGTACGCTGCTTTGATGATGAAAACATCATTCACGTTGCTGGCAAAATAGACCCAGCCGATGACATTGACACCATTAATATGGAGCTGGTGTTATCTGATATGGACAGCGCTGAACGCGCCATCTTCCGGGTAAGTAAAAAAGCCAAAGGCGGCGATAAAGACGCCAAAGCGGAAATGCTGGTGCTGGAAAAAGTAAAAGCCCATTTAGAGCAAGGTAATACCCTGCGTCAGCTGGAGCTCGACAAGGACGAGAAAGCCCTGATTGCCTATATGAACTTCTTAACTATCAAGCCCACGATGTACATTGCTAACGTGATGGACGACGGCTTTGAAAATAATCCGTACTTAGATATCGTGCAGGCCATTGCTGATAAAGAAGGCGCTATCGTCGTGCCCGTTTGTGCGGCTATTGAGTCAGAAATAGCTGAGCTGGAAGACGATGAGAGAGCCGAATTTATGGCCGACATGGGTCTGGAAGAGCCAGGCTTAAACCGGGTTATTCGTGGCGGGTATTCGCTGTTAAGCCTCCACACCTATTTTACTGCCGGTGTTAAAGAAGTACGGGCCTGGACAGTCGCTATTGGCGCTACGGCACCGCAAGCGGCAGGCGTTATTCATACCGACTTTGAAAAAGGCTTTATTCGCGCGGAAGTAGTTGGCTACGATGATTTTGTTAACTTTAAAGGCGAAGCCGGCGCTAAAGAAGCCGGTAAATGGCGCCTGGAAGGTAAAGACTATATCGTAAAAGATGGCGATGTAATGCATTTTCGTTTTAACGTGTAACCTTATTTTGTTGTTGAAAAAGCCGCTGCTATTGCAGCGGCTTTTTTATAACTGTCGTACTATTGCGTATAAAACCAGCAAACACGCCCTTAGTCGCCACTAATCGCAAAAAAACGGTTGACGCTAATATGTCAGATCAGCATAATACGCGCCACTTGCTTAGGACAAGTTAGCGTGGCTACATAGCTCAGCTGGTTAGAGCACAGCACTCATAATGCTGGGGTCGCAGGTTCGATTCCCGCTGTAGCCACCACTTAACTTGCCTGTGTATGCGGGAATGGCGGAATTGGTAGACGCACTGGATTTAGGTTCCAGCGCCGCGAGGCGTGAGAGTTCGAGTCTCTCTTTCCGCACCATACTTAGCAAGTGCAGCAGTTTCTGCAGGGGCGTAGCCAAGCGGTAAGGCAGCGGGTTTTGATCCCGCCATGCCCAGGTTCAAATCCTGGCGCCCCTGCCATTAACTCACGGTAGTTGATTATATCTCACCTGTGTTTAACTGAACTGCAATTTACCTTTTAGGGGCGTAGCCAAGCGGTAAGGCAGCGGGTTTTGATCCCGCCACGCCCAGGTTCGAATCCTGGCGCCCCTGCCATCTTTAAAAGACCCAGCCTCGGCTGGGTTTTTGCTTTATTCGCTACCAACTGCATAGCGGGCAACTAGCGCTTTCAGCATGCTACTGCGCGACGCAACTGTCAGGGCCAGCTGGCGCAGGCTGCGCAGCGGGGCGATATCATTGCCAAACAGCTGATAAAAGCCATCCATCGTGCTCATCATCAATAAATTAGCTGGTTTACGTTTGCGCTGATAGCGGCTTAGCAATGCAGCACTGCCTGGATCCTGCTGTTGCTGGTGGGCGCTGATAATCAGTTCAGTCAGCAGCTTTGCATCGGCAAAGCCAAGGTTTACCCCCTGCCCCGCTAACGGGTTAATGGTATGGGCAGCATCGCCTGCCAGTACCACCCTGCCAGCGTAATAGCTGTTGGCATCCATTCGCGCCAGCGGAAACCAGCTGCTACTCTCTACCTCTACTTTACCGAGTTGCGCGGGAAATGCTTTTAGCAACTCTTGAGTAAGTTGCTGCGGGCTTAACGCGGCTAGCTGTTTTACCCGGGCTGCGTCTTCATACCAGACAATACTGCCCTGCGGGCCAGGCAAAGGTAAAAAGGCTTTGGGGCCTGTTGGGGTGAATTGCTGCCAGGTAACATCTTGTTGCGGGTACGGCGTGTTTACTAATGCCACCAGACAAGCTTGCTGATACTGCCAGCCGTTAGTGCCAATACCGGCTAACTGGCGCAGCTGTGAATTGCCACCGTCAGCCGCTATCACTAATTTGCTATGCAGCTGCGCGCCGCTATCCAGCGTTAATATGGCGCTGTCGGACGTTTGGCTTAGCTTTACCACTGAATCCGGACAAAACCGTGTCAGCTCAGCCGGCAATTGCTGCCACAACGCCAGCTGCAGTAAATTGTTCTCGACAATATGGCCCAGATGGCTGCGCTTAATTGTTGCCGCATCAAACGTCACCACACTTTGCGGCTGCTCGAACGCCTGCAAATACTGATACGGGCAAAGCCGCATCTGTTGTAATGGTTGCCAGGCCCCCAATGCCGTTAGCCAGGCTTCACTGGCCAGGTTAATCGACGACACCCGTAAATCCGGCGCACTGCCGGGGTCAAATTGCGCCGGAGCTTGCTTTTCAACCAGTGCTACCCGCAAACCTGCCTGGCTTAATGCCAGCGCAATAGCAGCACCCACCATGCCGCCGCCCACTACAGTCACATCGACAGTTAGTAGCTCAGCGGTATTATTTGCCAACGTTTCGTTTGTCATTTCTGGCCTCTATTCTCCCGCGTGGCACTATTGTACGCCAGCCTCATAAAAAAGCGAAAATCGTTGACGACAGCATAAAAATCCGGCATTTTGCGCGCCCTGTTTGGCAAGTATTCTAAGGAGTGCTAGCCTGTTGGTTTGAATCCTCTGCTGGAGATATCTGATGCGTAATGTAACCGTTGCTGCGACTCAAATGGTGGGCGGCTGGAATGTAGAAGAAAACATCGCCCGTGGCGAAAAGCTGGTGCGTGATGCCGCCGCCAAAGGCGCCCAGATTATTCTGCTGCAGGAACTGTTTGAACGTAACTACTTTTGTCAGAAGCAAAAGCCTGCTTACCTCGAGTTTGCCACCACAGTAGCAGAAAACCCGGCAGTGCAGCATTTCACTAAAATTGCCAAAGAGCTGAATGTGGTGCTCCCAATCAGCATTTATGAGCGCGCCGGTAACTGCCTGTATAACAGTGTGGTGATTATCGATGCAGACGGTGAAAACCTCGGCACCTACCGCAAAAGCCATATTCCGGATGGCCCGGGTTACAGTGAAAAGTACTATTTCACCCCGGGTGATACCGGCTTTAAAGTATGGCAAACCCGTTATGCCAAAATTGGCGTAGGCATCTGCTGGGACCAGTGGTTTCCGGAATGTGCCCGCAGCATGGCATTAATGGGCGCTGAGTTGCTGTTTTACCCTACCGCCATTGGCAGCGAGCCGCATGATGCGACGATTAACTCACGCGATCACTGGCAACGCACCCAGCAGGGCCATGCCGCCGCGAATTTAATGCCACTGATTGCCTCCAACCGGATTGGTACCGAAACCGAAGACGACTTCCACATTACCTTTTATGGCAGCTCGTTTATCGCTGATGCCAGTGGCGCCAAAGTACAGGAAGCCAATGAAACCGAAGAAGCCGTGCTGGTGCATACCTTTGATTTAGATGCCGTCGCCGCTAATCGCCGGGCCTGGGGCTTATTCCGTGACCGCCGGATTGATATTTACGACACCATCCTGACCAAAGACGGTAAAGTTAACCCGGAGAACAGCAAGTGAGCCGCTTACTACCCACTACCCCTGAACATGATGGTTTTGTTATGCCCCCCGAATGGGCCGAGCATAAACAAACCTGGATGGTATGGCCCGAGCGCACCGACAGCTGGCGGCTGGGCGCCAAGCCTGCACAACAGGCCTTTTGTGCAGTAATTGCCGCTATCGCCCGCTTTGAACCGGTAACCGTAGGTGTTTCAGCTGCGCAATATGCCAATGCTGAAGCGCAGCTTAGTAAAGCCGGCGCCTTATACCCGGTGCGGGTAGTGGAAATATCCAATAATGACGCCTGGTGCCGTGATACCGGCCCGACGTTTGTGACAAACAGTAAAGGAGAAGTGCGCGGTATCGACTGGACCTTTAACGCCTGGGGCGGCCTGAATGGTGGTTTGTATTTTCCCTGGCATTTTGATGATCAGGTAGCCAGTAAAATTCTGGGTATTGAACAGCTGCCACGCTACCGCACTGAAGACTTTGTGCTGGAAGGCGGCGCCATCCATGTGGACGGTGAAGGCACGTTATTAACAACGGAAGAGTGTTTACTCAATGCCAACCGCAACCCCAACTTAAGCCGCGCACAAATTGAGGCCAAGCTGGCCGAATATCTGGGGATCAGTAAAGTATTGTGGTTAAAAGACGGTATTTTTAACGACGAAACCGATGGCCACGTCGATAACATGGCCTGCTTTGTTAAACCCGGCGAAGTGGTATTGGCCTGGACTGATGATCAGAACGACCCGCAGTACGAGCGCAGCAAAGCGGCACTGGATTACTTAGAAGCCAGCACCGACGCCAAAGGCCGGAAAATTAAAGTGCATAAGCTGCCGCTGCCCAAGCCAATTATTGCCAACGCTGAAGAATACGCCACAGTAGATGCTACTTTGACGGCCATTCCGCGCGAGGCTAATGCCCGGCTGGCTGGCTCTTACATCAATTTTTATTTATGCAATGGCGGCCTGATTATGCCTACCTTTGACGATCCGAATGATGAGGTTGCTGCTGAAATATTGCAACGACTGTATCCGGACCATCAGGTAGTGAAAGTGCCGGGCCGGGAAATTTTACTGGGCGGTGGCAATATTCACTGTATAACCCAGCAGCAACCGGCCGGTTAACTCTGCTGTAAGGGTGTAGCTGCGGTTGCAACACCCGCCCCGGCTCGCCACAGCAACTCGCGAGTGTCTGCGCACTCGCTCAGACACTCTGTGTCGACCGGAACGGGGTTCCAACCTTCGCTTCATAGTATCGAGAGAGTACCAATGTCCAAAGCCTGCGCGTTACATATCCTGGTTAAAACCCGGGAAGAAGCCGAAAAACTAAAACAGCAACTGGCCAAAGGTGCTGACTTTGGCAAACTGGCCAAACAGCACTCACAGTGCCCGTCTGGTAAAAAAGGCGGTGATTTAGGCGAATTTCGCAAAGGCCAGATGGTCAAAGCCTTTGACGATGTGGTGTTTAAACTGGCAGTGTTAGAAGTACATGGCCCGGTAAAAACTCAGTTTGGCTATCACCTGATTAAAACCCTGTATCGCAGCTAACGGATACTTAACTAACTGCAGCTAACAATCTGGTTTATGGCGCTGATCCTGCCGTTTTGCCAGATCATCTCATAGTGGCCGCTCTGCAGCATTTGCGTCACATATTTGGGGCTGAACAAACCCCAGCACAGTGCCCCCTTGTTACGCACCGAGCCATACTGCACACCGGCACAGCCTTGCTCACGTAAGCGGATCCCCAGCAAGCGCGCAGCGCTATAGTCGTCTGAATGGTAAATGGCATGCTGTGACAGTAAGCCGGTTAGATCGGTCAGGCTGATCTCAGTAAAGTCGCAGCTTAACGCCCGAAATACAAAACGTTCATACGACAGCCCCGGTACCCGGCTCCAGTACCGGTGCTGATGATACGCCACCTCGCAAATAGCGGTTTGCACGTTAGCAGCCAGATACAGCACACCAAAGCGGCCATCCGAAAAACGGCTGCCTGCCGGGTTGATATGGGTAAAAGGCGCTACCGCATAAGAGCAACCGGCAATACCAAAGGGGATCTCGGTACGGGGCAGCAAACTTAAATTCCCGGCCTGGGCCTGTAACCTGGGGTTGGTTAACGCCTGCAGTGCAAATAAGGCGTCAAACTCATCGGCATCAGCCACATCATCAAATACCGATACCGGTGGAAACTTGGAATTTATCAGGCGATAGCTTTGCTGGCGCCGCAGCATAATTTGGGGTAAGTCATCCGCTGTTGTTTCTACATCTGCTACCACATGCCACCACGTAGCGCATCGATATGCTTAAAGGTTTCATATAATGCGGCAAACTGGCCACTGCTGATAATATCCAGCGGGCTTTTACCATTAAAGTAAGGGTTATGGTTTGGCAGCGCCATAAAACCATACAGGTTTTGCGGGTTGTCAAATAGCAACCGCAGGCTGCTGTGGATGTTCAACAGATAACTTATGCGTTCTATCTGGTCTTGCGTCAGGCTGGCGCAATAAGGATCGTGGCGATACTTGTAGTAGGCCGCTTTAGAGATTTGTAAAATACGCTGAATTTGCTCCGGCGAGCACTGCCATTTAGCCAGAATAGCAAATACCGCTTTCAGCCCTGTGGCCGCGACTTGCCGCTGGCTTTGCCTGTCTGGCTGTATTATCTGTGCTGTCTGCATAACAACCTCGTGCCTGAACGAATATTTATCAGTGTAGACCAATAATAAAATTAAATCCACACTGAGACAGCTGCTCAACTGAAAAAGCAGACTCTCTGGTCTGCTTCAGCTTATGCTTTACCCAGCGCCTTCGCCCGCAATTTAGCTTTTAACTTACCCTGCGCCTGGCGTTTAGCTGCGCCGTCATTGCGCCCTGGCCGTTGGCCTGGGGTGCGGGCGACAGCCTCGTTTGGTGCCTGATAACTGGGGTCGTGCTCGTAGCCGGGTAGCACTGTAGTGCTGAGTACTTGCTGGGTTAACTTTTCAATATCCTGCAAGGCGCCTAAATCTTCCGGCGTTACCAGAGTTACAGCTATACCACTCATGCCGGCGCGGCCGGTGCGGCCAATCCGGTGCACATAGTCTTCGGCTATTTGCGGCAAATCGTAGTTCACCACATAGGGTAGCTCGCTGATATCCAGGCCGCGGGCGGCGATATCGGTAGCCACCAACACCCTTACCGAACCGGCTTTAAAATCGGCCAAGGCTTTAGTACGGGCCCCCTGGCTTTTATCGCCATGAATGGCAGCCGTTTTTAAACCGTCTTTCTGAAACTGTTTGGCTAAGCGGTCGGCACCATGCTTAGTACGCACAAACACCAGCACCTGCGGCCAGTTGCGGGCACCGATTAAATGCGACAGCATTTCGCGCTTGCGATGTTTATCCACCAGATACACCTGCTGGGTAACCCGGTCTGCCGTGGCGTTGGCCGCAGCCACTTCAACCAGCACCGGGTTATCTAACAACTCGTCTGCCAGTTTTTTAATGTCGTTGGAGTAGGTTGCTGAAAACAGCAAGGTTTGCCGTTTTGGCGGCAATTTCGCCATAATACGTTTAATATCAACCACAAAGCCCATATCCAGCATGCGGTCCGCTTCGTCCAGCACCAGTACTTCCAGCTGGCTTAAATCGACAGTTTGCTGATGCAGGTGGTCAATTAGGCGGCCCGGCGTGGCGACCAGAATATCCAGCCCCTGCTCTGCTTCATCATATTGCGGCCGGATCGACACCCCGCCATAAAATACCGCGCTGCGACAATTAACATGGCGGCTGTAGGTCAGTACGCTGTCGTGCACTTGCTGCGCCAGCTCGCGGGTGGGAGTAAGCACTAATACTCTTACCTGACCGGCGCTTAGAACTTTAGGCGCATTGAGCAAGTGCTGCAGCAGTGGTAAAGTGAAGGCTGCGGTTTTACCAGTGCCGGTTTGGGCACCGGCTAACACATCTTTACCTGAGCGAATAAGCGGAATACTGCGTTGTTGTACCGGCGTGGCCTCGGTGTAACCCTGCTCGGTTAGCACCCGTAAAATAGGCTCTGCCAGCCCTAAAGATTGAAACGACATTGATGATCCTGACTGCGCCTGCACCCGGTCGGCAAAGGCTAAATAAAGCGTGATTATAACAGATACGTCCAAAACAAGATATTCAGCAGCATGACAGCAGCCACCTGGTTTTTATACATGGTTCGTACTGCCAGCGGCCAGCTTTATACCGGCATTAGCACCGATCCGGTACGCCGGCTGCGCCAGCATAAAGGCGAGCTTCGCGGCGGTGCGAAAGCACTTCGTGGGAAAGGGCCGCTGACGCTTGTATATCAGCAAGTTATGGCTAACCGGGCTGAAGCCAGTAAAGCTGAGTATCAGTTAAAACAACTTTCAAAAGCTGCAAAAGAGCAGCGAATAAGCGAGCGGTAATGGAAAATTTTTACCTGGTGCTGGCCTATCTGGTGATTGGCGTTGTGCTACGCCGGCTACCGGCTATGCCCGAAAACAGCGGCATTGTCCTGAACATTTATGTGCTGTACGTCGCCTTGCCGGCGCTTATTTTAAAAAGCGTGCCACTGCTGCAGTTTTCCAGCGCATTGCTGATCCCGGCATTAACGCCCTGGCTGCTGCTTATTGCCGTGGTCGCAACGGTGTTACTGCTAAGTAAGGTATTTGGCTGGTCGCGGGACGTCACCGGCGCTTTGCTGATTGTGTTACCACTTGGCAATACCTCGTTTTTAGGCTTTCCGATGACCCAGGCGCTGTTTGGCAGCAGCGCTATGCCTTATGCTGTGGTATACGATCAGGTCGGTTCCTTTATTGCTCTGGCTACCTATGTCACCATAGTGGCCGCCATTTACAGCCCACAGGTAAGCAAACCCACAACCAAAAGCATTTTGCTTAAAATAATCAGTTTCCCGTCGTTTATTGCCCTGGCACTGGGTTTACTGCTGCGCAATGTCAGCTTTCCGCCGCTGGCCGATGCGCTGATTAACAACCTGGCTGCCACCCTGGTGCCGGTGGTGATGATTGCCGTTGGTTTTCAGCTAAGCTTTCGCTTCAGTAAAAGCGAAATATCGCCACTGCTGTCAGCACTGACCATTAAATTATTAATGATGCCGTTGTTAGCCTGGGCTATCTGGCGCAGCCTGGGACAAAGCGGCATGGCGGTTGATATCAGTATTTTCCAGGCGGCGATGCCGCCGATGATCTCGGCCGGCGCTATTGCCATTATGGCCGGCCTGGCCCCGCGGCTGGTTAGCGGTATTGTCGGTTTTGGCATTCTAATTGGCTTAGTCAGTTTGCCACTGGTTTATTGGTTATTACGTTAAAGGATAATTATGGAAAAGTTTGATGAAATCACTGCTGCCGTCTGGCTTAGTGTGCAACAGCTCGATTTCTGGTGGCAGCTGCTGGCTTTAGCCTTTGCCCTGTTGCTGGCCTCGTTAACCAACCGGCGGTTGCAGCTGTTAGTGGCAGCGCAGAATATAAGAGGTACGGGCCTGCGACATGTGGCGGTGCGCAGTATTCAGCGCTTGTTGTGGCCGCTTACCGCGCTGGCAATTCTAGTTCCGGTAAAAATTATTTTTGAAATGAATGATTTACCAGCGCAAATTCTGGCCATTGCGGTACCTGTGCTGGTGGCACTGGCCGTGATCAGGTTGGTGGTGTATATCCTGCGCAAAGCGTTCAGTGTCAGCCCACTGCTTAAGTCGTCTGAAAACCTATTAGCCGGGATTATCTGGTTTGGAGTGCTGCTGCATTTAGCCGGTTGGCTGCCAGGGGTACTGGCGGTGCTGGACAGTCTGGCCACCACAGTCGGTGAAACCCGGATTTCGGTGCTGGCCGTCATCAAGCTGGTTTTCATGATCGCACTGGCTTTTACCCTGGCTATCTGGCTGGCCGAATTTATCAGTCAGCGGGTACAGCGTTCAGCGCACATTAGCCCCAGTATGCAGGTCGGCTTTGCCAAGTTTAGTAAGTTTTTATTAATCACCATCGCGTTTCTGGTGGCATTAAACGCAGTTGGCATTAATTTAAGCTCGCTGGCGGTATTTGGCGGCGCGCTGGGGGTAGGTTTAGGTTTTGGTTTGCAGCGCATTGCCTCGAACTTTATCAGTGGCTTTATTCTGGTGTTTGACCGTTCGATCAAGCCCGGCGATATTATTACCGTCGGCGACAAATTTGGCTGGGTAGAGCAGCTAAACGCCCGTTATGTGGTGGTGCGAAACCGCGAAGGGGTAGACACCCTGATCCCTAACGAAAACCTGATCACTTCAGAGGTGATTAACTGGAGTTATGCTGATCGGAATGTTCGGATCATTGTGAGAGTACAAATTAGTTACGAGGATGATCCTGAGCAAGCCATGGCGTTAATGCTTGCCTGCGCTTTCTCATCGCCACGGGTGTTAAAAACGCCTGAGCCTACCGTTCGTCTAATTGAATTTGCTGACAGTGGTATAGAATTACAATTGCGGGTTTGGATAGAAGATATGGAAAAAGGCACTGGGGCAGTGAAATCAGATATTAATCTGGCGATTTGGCGCACCTTTAAAGAAAATAATATAACTATTCCTTATCCGCAACGTGACCTGCATATTAAATCGGGCTGGCCAACTGCGGCTGTGGACACTGTAAAAACGCCTGAGCAAGATTAATGGCCAGTATATTAATAATTGGCCTGGGTGATTTAGGGGCGGCCATTGCCACAGAGGCTCTGCACACAGGCCTTGCGGTCAGCGCTATGCGCCGCCAGGCGAAGGGACTGGCCGGAGTTAATATGCTGCAGCACGATGCCAGCACGCCCTGGCCGGACATTGCCGGCGATGTTACCGATGTGGTGTTGTGCGTAGCGCCCGATAATAGTAGCGATAGCGCATACCGCCAAGCCTATCTTAGCATCGCCGAACAAGCCATGCGCTGGGTGCAGCTGCGAGCAACGGCTATCCATGTCTGGCTGGTGTCATCTACCAGCGTTTATGGCCAGCAACATGGGGAATGGGTTGACGAAGACAGCCCCCGTCGGCCCGAACGCAGCAGTGCAAAGATTCTGGTGGCGGCTGAAGATTTCTGGCTGCAAAGTGGCCTGCCCTGCACCATGCTACGCCCGGCCGGTATATATGGCCCTGGCAGAGAGATGATGCTGCGCATCGCCAGCAGCGGCCAGCAGATTGTTGAAAACCAGCCGATATATACCAACCGGATCCAAATTTCAGACTGTGCCCGGGCCATCGTGCACCTGATTAACCGCCGCCGGCAGAGCCTTGCGCTGGCAAATGCCTACAACCTCTGTGACCTGGCGCCCGCCCGCTACTGCGACGTTATTCACTTTTTGCAACAACAATTGCAGATAGCCGCAGGCACCGCGCAGCACCTTAGCCGTGGCAGTAAAAGAGTCAGCGCCCACCGTTTACAGCAAACCGGCTTTAGCTGGCACTATCCTGATTATCGCGCTGGTTATATGGCCATGTTGTAACGGCTTACAACGAAGCTGTGACTAAACGTAACCAACTGTCTGCATTAGTAAAGCGCCATAGCTATCCCGCCGCTATTTCCTTAGGCTGTGCCGGTTTACCTCACCAGCATGGAAACTGATATGAAAACAGCATTATCTGCGTCACCTTTATCCTTCACCTCAAAACTCGCGTGCACTCTGGCGCTTGGCGCTCTGTTAAGTCTGACAGCCTGTGGCGGCAGCAGTGACGACCAGGCAGTCAGCAAAAGCTATGTGCAGTTTTATAATGGCGCTGCCGACAGTGCTAATCCAAACTTCCGCTTTGATGATAAAAGTGTCGGTAGCGCCCGCTTTGGTGATGCCAGCAATGTTATTACCCTGGACAGCGCAAGTTATACCCTGGCAGTGCAAGAAACCGGTGCCAGCAGCCCACTGCTATCGGCAGATGTGAACTTAAGCGAGGATCAGAAGCACCTGTATATTATTACCAGCACCGATCAACAATTTTCCTATCTCAGCCTGAGCTTCGCCCGGGAAAAACAGTTAGACGATCAATTTGATTTATATCTGAGCAACTTAGCCATAAGCCAACCAAACCTCGATATTTATCTTAGCGCCGCCGATGAGTCTTTCACTGACGCAACCTTACTGGATAAGCTGGCCCTGCATGAAATAAGCAGCACTCCCAGCCGCAATAACACAGGTAAATACAATTTATACCTGGCAGAAGCCGGTGCCGACGCGCCGTTGTTTGTCGGTAAAAACCTCGATTTTGCCTTTGAAAATACTTACGTATTAGTGGTACGAGACCAGCATGGTCCTATTGCCAACCAGCTGGCAGTCGACGTTATTTTAAACTCAAGCAGTGTTGGCCGTTATATGCATCAGGATGCTCAGGCGCAGTTTCGTCTGTACAACAGCTTAGCGCAGCCGTTGCAAGCGGCGCTGGATAACAGCCCGCTTGCCAGCTTAAATGCTGACACCCTGAGTAATTACCAGACACTGAGCAAAGGCGACTACAGTTTGTCTATCCGCGACAGTGACCATCAGTTGTTGCTGAACAGTGCCTTACTGACGGCAACGGCCGGGGAAAGCCAGCTGGTTATCCTGTACCAGAACGCCAGTAATGCGTTGGAAGCGCTGGCCGTAAAAGAAAGCGACAAACCGCAGCTGCAATCGAACGATGTTATTGTCAGCAATTTAGTGGCCGACTTTGACAAGTTGCATTACTACTTTATTCGTCAGGACGAAACCATTGCCACGGCACGACATAACATCAAAAACCTGGCATTTAAAAAGCAGCAAAGCCTGAATTTACCCAAAGACTACTATGCTATTGCGCTGGTGCATGTTGCAGATAATGGCAGCACCACCTTACTGGATAAAACTAATAGTATGATGCTACAACCTGGTCAGCGTTATTTGTTAACCGCAGAGCAAGATGACACTGCAGCATCAGGTTACCGCTTAAAGCTGAATTTCTAACCCCTTCTTGCTTAAACCCCGGCAAATTCCGGGGTTTTGGCGCGATATTACTGACAACAGCCGATTTTTGGTGAATACTTAGCAGTTAACCCGAATTACAACGTATTATCAGGCTAGCGTATATTTATGGCTG
The DNA here is from genome assembly GCF_000987775.1 of Arsukibacterium ikkense. GTDB lineage: Bacteria > Pseudomonadota > Gammaproteobacteria > Enterobacterales > Alteromonadaceae > Alishewanella > Alishewanella ikkense. The sequence continues at coordinate 291,019 of NZ_LAHO01000001.1, read as the reverse complement.
TGTTAAAAACCGTGAACTATGGTGTGCTGTCAGTCGGTATTATGCTGGCGGGCACGTGCTTCGCTGCCGGGCAACTGCTGCAAGGTGGCATTGTGCAATCCTTTCCCGGCATTAACGTCGTAGACGGTATCATAGCCCCCGAATCTGATTACGGCCATGCTGAAATTATCAGCTGTATTGAAAGCAAACTGGATGTGCAGATAGCATGGCAAAGCCTGCCGACTGATCGTTTATTAAAACTGACCCGGGAAAATCAACTCGATCTGATTTACCCCATGGGATATACCGAAGAGCGCAATAATTACCTGCAGCCAACGGTCTGGTTAACCAAAGACGATGATTACTTTGTTTTTAAGACAAATACCGTTGGCGCCACTGACCAGGCAAAAAACCGCACCATAGGTGTCAAACGTGGCTCACCACAACAACACTACCTGCAAAGCCATGGCTATCAGAATATTCATCAGATTTACGAGTATCCGCAATTATTACCCTTGCTATTAATGGACCGGGTGGAAATGCTGGCGGTGCCACAGCCTTTAGCTGAACAGCTGCAAGCGCAATTGATCGCAGAGCAAGCCCAGCATACTTTACAGCTTTATAACTACTATACCCGTGATGCAGGTTTTTACCTGGCACCTGCGTTTGCCAGTAGCCATTTAAGTAAAATGAACAATGCCGTAGAGCAATGCCGTCAATTCGTAAAAACCGTTACCGCCATAAAATAAAAAAGCTGACGTTATCATCAGCTTTATTACTCACCTAACAGATTTCAGGCACTACCAATCATCCGTCGCAGTACATAATGTAAAATGCCACCATGTTGATAATAGGCCAGCTCGTTACCGGTATCGATCCGGCACAGCATCTCAATTTTTTGCTGATCACCGTCAGGGTACGTAATCAGCACCGACACTTTCTGTTTTGGTTTCAAGGTATTTAATCCGCTGATACTAAAGGTTTCCGCGCCGGTTAATTGCAAATGCTTACGATCAACTCCTGGCAGAAACTGCAATGGTAATACCCCCATACCAATCAGATTAGAGCGATGAATACGCTCGTAAGACTCCGCCAGTACTGCCCGCACCCCCAGCAATAAAGTACCTTTAGCGGCCCAGTCGCGGGATGAGCCGGTACCATATTCTTTACCCGCTACCACCACTAGCGGCGTTTTTTGCTCGAGGTAACGCTCAGCTGCATCATAAATAGCCATTTGCTCGCCCGATGGCTGGTGCGTGGTGACCCCGCCTTCAGTACCGGGTGCCATTTCGTTACGAATACGGACATTGGCAAAGGTACCGCGAACCATCACCTCATGGTTACCACGACGTGAGCCATAGGAGTTAAAATCAGCTTCTGCTACGCCCAGCCCTGTTAAGTAACGCCCCGCCGGGCTGCTGGCCTTAATGGCGCCAGCGGGTGAAATATGGTCAGTGGTGACAGAATCGCCCAGTAACGCCAGCATGCGGGCCTCTTTGATATCCTGCACCGGCGCAGGCTCGCGCCCCATGTCCTTAAAAAAGCTGGGCTGGCGAATATAGCTTGAATCCGGCCAGGTATAGGTTTTATCTTGCGGTACTTTTATACCTTGCCAACTGGCATCCCCACTGAACACATCGGCATATTCGCTTTTAAACATGCTGCTATGTACTTTGGCAACCTCATTGGCAATATCCTGATTACTGGGCCAGATATCTTGCAGATAAACTGGCTTACCCTGCTTATCATTGCCAATCGGATCCTTACTTAAATCGATATTTACTGTACCCGCTAACGCAAAAGCCACCACCAGCGGTGGCGATGCCAGCCAGTTTGATTGCACCAGGGGGTGAATTCGCCCCTCAAAGTTACGATTACCGGATAACACTGCTGATACATTCAGATTAGCGCGGTGTATTTTGTCTTCAACAGCTTTGGCCAAGGGCCCGGAGTTACCGATACAGGTGGTACAGCCATAACCAACCAGATGAAAACCCAGCCTTTCTAAAGGTTGCATTAGGCCTGCCTGCTCCAGATAGCGCGTTACCACCTTAGAACCTGGTGCCAGCGAGCTTTTCACCCAGGGCTTACGCTGTAAGCCTCTGGCAAGGGCATTGCGCGCCAGCAAACCGGCCGCCATCAACACACTTGGGTTAGATGTATTCGTACAGGAGGTAATAGCAGCAATTACGACAGCATGGTGATTAAGTTTAATTTTCTGGCCATCAAGCTCAACATGCTGCTCATCGCTGTCAGGTTGCGGCTGGCCGCCCCCTTCATCCACCATTTTCGCATCACGCTCGGCCACCATTTTTAGCTGCAGCGCCAACACATCATCGCAATGTTGCTTTAAATCCGCTAAGCCGACTTTATCTTGTGGCCGTTTTGGCCCGGCCAGTGATGGCACGACAGAGCTCAAATCCAGGTGCAGCACGTCGGTATAAATCGCCTTATGACCAGGCTTGCGCCATAACCCCTGAGCCTGACAATAGGCTTTGACCCGGGCGATAACTTTTTCATCGCGCCCGGTCAGTGCCATATAATCCAGAGTAATTTGATCAACCGGGAAAAAGCCACAGGTTGCACCATACTCAGGCGCCATATTGGCGATAGTCGCCCGATCAGCCAGGCTTAAATGATCCAGACCATCACCAAAAAATTCGACAAACTTGCCTACCACGCCGTGATTACGCAGCAATTCGGTGACGGTTAACACCAGATCTGTAGCAGTAATACCAGCTGCCAGCTTGCCGGTAAACTCCAGGCCAACCACTTCCGGGATCAACATCGATACTGGCTGACCCAGCATCGCGGCTTCAGCTTCAATGCCCCCCACCCCCCAGCCCAATACGCCCAATGCATTAATCATGGTGGTGTGGGAATCTGTGCCGACCAGGGTGTCAGGGTACGCCTGCTCACCGTCATCGGTGGCTTTTGCCCAGACACTTTGCCCCAGATATTCCAGATTCACCTGATGGCAAATGCCGGTACCGGGGGGCACTACTTTAAAGTTGGCAAAAGCCTGCTGCCCCCAACGCAAAAAGGTATAGCGCTCAACGTTGCGCTCCATTTCAATGGCCACATTCTGGCCAAAGGCATCGTCGCTGGCAAAATGATCTACCATGACAGAGTGATCTATCACCAGGTCGACCGGGGATAGTGGATTAATCTTTTGCGGATCTTCACCTAACTCTGCCACGGCTGCCCGCATTGCGGCCAGGTCAACCACCGCCGGCACGCCGGTAAAGTCCTGCATCAATACCCGGGCAGGTCGAAAGGCAATTTCCCGGTCAGCATGGCCATGCTTTTGCCAGTCGACCAACGCCTGTATATCATCCGTGGTCACGGTATCAGCGTCCAGACTGCGCAGCAGATTCTCCAGCAATACTTTTAAGGAAAAGGGTAAACGGTCAATGGTACCGTGTAAGGTTGCGGCTTTAGCTAAACTGAAGATTTGATATTCCTGCCCGGCAACTTTCAGTACCTCAGCATAGGGATTACTCTGGCTCATAACATTCCTCGGTTTTTGCGTGTTATCCAAGTGTAGTGCATCAGGGCGCAGATGCGAAAAAGCAAGGCAAGATCCCAATCAACACTCAGTTATCTCAGTTTACGCTGACCGGCAAAACAACAAGGGCCGCAATAGCGGCCCTGTTCGGTAACATCATGGCGTGAAAGCCGGATCGCGCTTAATTCAGGGTAACCCGGGCAAACTTGCGTTTACCCACCTGGTAAATGTCACTGCTCCCTTTGGCGATTTCCAGCTTGCTGTCGTCAATCCGGCTTTCACCGTTTAGTTTTACCGCACCTTGTTTAATCATCCGCAGTGCCTCTGAGGTACTGGCCACTAAACCGGCTTCTTTTAACAGGTTGGCAATCGGCATGCTGTTGCCGTCGCAGCTAAGACTAAGCGCTGGAATATCTTCCGGCAGCGCATTTTTACTAAAACGCTGGGTAAAATCCTGATGTGCAGCTTCTGCCGCTGCGTCATCGTGAAACCGGGCAATAATTTCCTTCGCCAACGCAATTTTAATATCACGCGGGTTGGTACCGGCGGCCATTTGCTGCTTTAACTCAGCAATGTCCGCTAATGGCCGGAAGCTGAGTAAGTCATAATAACGCCACATCAGCTCATCCGAAATGGACATAATTTTGCCAAACATCTCTGTTGGGGCGTCAGTAATGCCGACATAATTACCTAACGACTTAGACATTTTCTGCACGCCATCCAACCCTTCCAACAACGGCACCATCATTACCGTTTGCGGCCGCTGGCCTTCTTCTTTTTGCAGCTCGCGCCCCATCAGCAGGTTAAAGCGCTGATCGGTGCCACCCATTTCAATATCGGCTTCCAGTGCTACCGAGTCCCAGCCTTGCACCAAGGGATACAGAAATTCATGGATTGCAATAGACTGATTACCGGCAAAACGCTTTTTAAAATCGTCCCGCTCCAGCATCCGGGCCACGGTTTGACGTGATGCCAGTTTTATCATGCCGGCAGCACCGAGCTCACCCATCCACTCAGAGTTAAAGGCTACCCGTGTTTTCGCCGGATCGAGTATTTTAAACACTTGTTCTTTATAGGTTTCTGCATTTGCCAGCACATCTTCCCGGCTTAACGGCTTGCGGGTAACGTTTTTGCCGCTGGGGTCACCTATCATGCCGGTAAAATCACCGATCAGGAAAATAACCTCATGACCAAGCTGCTGAAAAGTGCGCAATTTATTAATCAGCACGGTATGGCCTAAATGCAGATCAGGTGCCGTTGGATCAAAACCGGCCTTTACTTTTAAAGGCTTGCCGGTCTTCAACTTGGCAATTAGCTCCTCTTCCAGCAAGATTTCCTCGCAGCCGCGTTTTAATTCAGCTAACGCCTGTGCCCAATCGGCCATTTTTCACTCCTGACATAGTGCAATTTTGCTTAAACAACGGCCATTCTATAGCATGTTCCAGCCAGGGGAAACGCACAAAAGTCTGGTATCTTCGAAAAAAAACCTTTATGCTCGGTTTTTGTACATTTTAAGCAGATGACAGGTATTATGCGGCAACTGGTAGCAAAAATTCCTTCTCGACACCGTGCTTTGATCCTTGCGATATCGGTAGGTTTAGCCGTAATTTTGTTACTTCCCTCTGAGCAGGCTTCTGCATCGAAAAGCAGTAATAGTTCAGCCCTTCAAGTGGGTAAACGTTACAGCCTTGATATTCCGCATACTGAACAACAATTAGCGCAGGGCATGTCAGCCGACATATCTGAACTGGAAATTGCCTTTGAGCCAGAGCCAGAGCACAAGCTGCAATGGGCCAGCCTGCAGGTCCAACGCGGCGATGTGTTATCCAGTTTGTTTCGTAAAGCCAATGTCAGTCAGCAAACCATGCTGGCTATTCTGGCACTTGGCGACAACACTAAAACCCTGACCAGACTGTTCCCCGGTGAAACCCTTGAGTTTGGGTTGGACGATCAGGGTGAACTTGCTGAACTGCGTTACGCTATCAACAAACTTAAAACCCTAATAATCAGCCGTGATGCGCAGGGACAGTATACTGCCACAGAGTTAGAGAAAGAGATTGAACACCGCCAGCAATTTGCCAGCGCAGAAATACAAACCAGCTTTTGGCGCGCCGGTATTGAAGCCGGCTTATCTGAAGCGCAGATTATGAATCTGGCCGGTATTTTTGGTTGGGATATAGATTTTGGCCTGGATTTACGCTCTGGCGACAGCTTTAGTGTGCTGTATCAGGCAAATTATGTTGATGGTGACTTTGCTGGCTATGGCACTATAATCGCTGCCCAATTTCAGAATCAGGGCCAGGTTATTCAGGCCATCCGCCACACCGATGGCAATTACTACAAACCTGATGGTGCCAGTATGCGCCAGGCGTTCTTGCGTGCGCCGGTCAGTTTTCAATATGTAAGTTCTAATTTTAATCCGCGCCGCCTACATCCGGTATTAGGTACAGTTCGCGCCCATAATGGCGTAGATTATGTGGCCCCGGTCGGTACCCCTATTATGGCAGCTGGCGATGGCCGGGTTACCCAGTCCGGTTATAACAACTTAAATGGCAACTATGTGTTTATTCAGCACGCCAACAACATTGTGACTAAATACCTGCATTTGTCCCGGCGCAACGTAAAAACCGGTGATCGGGTAAAACAGGGTGCAACCATTGGCAGGCTTGGTGCAACCGGCAGAGTGACGGGCGCCCACTTACACTATGAGTTTTTAGTCAATGGCGTACACCGTAATCCGCGTACCGTTAAATTACCGCAAGCCACCCCGTTACAGGGTGCTGAGCGCGACAGCTTTGTAGCTACTACGGCGCCTATCCTGGCCGAGCTGCAAACAAAAGAACGGGTACTGTTAGCGAAAACGGCCTCTTAAAGCAGCAAGCCTATGTACTATATTGGCATTATGTCTGGCACCAGCCTCGATGGCATCGACCTGGTGCTGGCCGGTTTTACCCCACAACCGCGAATTATCAGCAGCTTACTCCAGCCTTTCCCCGCTGAGCTAAAACAACAGCTACAGCAACTTTGCCAGCCCGGCGATAATGAAATTGAATTGCTTGGTCTGGCTGAGCAACAACTAGCCTATAGCTATGCTGCAGGAGTGCAGCTTCTGCTTAGCCAGGCCGGTATTGAAGCAGCTGCCATTGCTGCCATTGGCTGCCACGGCCAGACCATTCGTCACCGACCCGATGCCCGGCTGCCTTTCAGTTACCAGATTGGCGATATGCACAAGCTGGCAATGTTGTGCCAAATTCCGGTGATCGCCGATTTCCGGCGCAAAGATATTGCCTATGGCGGTCAGGGCGCGCCGCTGGTGCCGGCGTTTCATGATGCGGTATTTGCAACAGCGGATGCCAGGCGTGCAGTGGTTAATATTGGCGGCATTGCCAATGTCACCCTGTTAGTACCCGACCAGCCGGTAAGCGGCTTTGACACCGGCCCGGGCAATGCTCTGCTTGATAATTGGGTGATGCAGTGTCTGGCGAAAGATTACGATATGGACGGTGAGTTTTGTCAGCAAGGCCAGCTGATACCGGCATTGCTGGCCGCCATGCTGGCCGATCCTTACTTTAGCCGGCCTGCGCCGAAAAGTACTGGCCGGGAATATTTCAACCTGAACTGGCTACAGCAATTTCAGCCAGAGCAATACCTCCCCGCCGATGTGCAACGTACCCTTTGCCGGCTAACAGCCCACACCATTGCCGACAGCCTGCGAACCAGCCAGCCGCAGCAGGTATTTATTTGTGGTGGTGGTGCGCACAACCCGGTACTGATGGCTGACTTAGCACTGCTATTTCCTGCTTGTCAGATTAGCAGTACCGCTAAACTGGGCGTAGCGCCAGACTGGGTGGAAGCCCTGGCATTCGCCTGGCTGGCTTGGGCCTATCAGCATCAGGTACCCGGCAACCTGCCTGAGGTTACCGGGGCCAGCAAGGCCTGCGTGCTGGGCGTAGCGTATAAGCCCTGATAAGCCAATACGCTACTGTTAAATAAATACTATCCCACTAATGCCAGTAAAATGCCCGCGGCAACTGCCGAGCCAATCACCCCCGCCACATTAGGCCCCATGGCATGCATTAACAAAAAGTTATGTGGATTAGCCTGCAAGCCTACTTTATTCACTACCCGCGCGGCCATCGGTACGGCCGACACACCGGCGGCACCAATTAGCGGGTTAATTGGTTGCTTCGACAGCTTAGCCATCAACTTAGCCATAAGTACCCCGGCGGCAGTGCCAATAGCAAACGCCACCATGCCGAGGATCAAAATACCTAAGGTCTGAGCCGTTAAAAACTTATCAGCACTTAATCTGGAACCGACCGCCAGCCCCAGGAAAATTGTCACAATATTAATCAGCTCATTCTGGGCGGTTTTACTAAGCCGCTCCACCACGCCGGATTCACGCATCAGGTTACCCAGACAAAACATGCCAATCAATGGCGCTGCAGTGGGTAATAATAATATTGTCAGAAAGACCAACATTAACGGGAAAATAATTTTCTCGCGTTTGCCAACCGGGCGAAGCTGGGTCATCTGAACTTCCCGTTCAGCTTTAGTGGTCAGGGCTTTCATAATAGGCGGCTGAATTATCGGCACTAATGCCATATAAGAGTAGGCGGCCACCGCAATAGCACCCAGTAAGTCTGGTGCCAGCTTCGACGCCAGGAAAATGGCAGTTGGGCCATCTGCCCCGCCAATAATAGCAATAGCTGAAGCTTCTTGCAGGGTAAAGCTTAAGCCTGGCACCCAGTTCAGGGCAATAGCACCAAATAAGGTAGCAAAAATACCAAATTGCGCTGCAGCGCCCAGAAACAACATACGCGGATTCGCTATCAGCGCACTGAAGTCGGTCATAGCGCCGACGCCCATAAAGATCAACAGCGGGAAAAAGCCAGTGCCAATGCCCACTTCATAGATCATATACAGCAAGCCACCCGGCTCTCCCATCCCGGCCAGCGGAATATTAGTCAGAATGGCGCCAAAGCCAATCGGCAGCAGCAGTAGTGGTTCAAAGCCACGAACGATAGCAAGATACAGCAGCAAAAAGCCAACCAGCATCATGACTACCTGGCCCACCGTAAAGTGCATTATACCGGTTGAAGCAATCAGAGTATTAAGCGCGTCCATGTAAATTCCTTAGTGCCGGCTGCATTACTCAAAGCTGATCAGTACGTCGCCGGTACTGACCGCATCACCCGCTGCAACATGGATACTCGCAATAGTGCCATCCGCTACGGCACGCACCTCAGTTTCCATTTTCATCGCTTCCATAATAATCACCACATCACCACGCTTTACCGTAGCGCCCACTTTGGTGGTAATTTTCCAGATATTGCCAGCCAGTGGCGCATTTAGCGTCGCACTGCCTGTCACGGAGGCGCTGCCCGGAATATTTTCCGACACTACCGGTTTAATGCTGCTTAATTCGCCGCTAGGTGCCACTTCCACTTCATACGCTTTACCATCTACCCGCACGCTATAAGCTGCAGGGCCGGTTGTCACGGCTCTTGTTTTAACCGACTTGGGCGAACTATCATCCTCATTGTCATCTGGCACCGGCTCAAAAGCAGCCGGGTTGTTGCGGTTTTTCAGGAACTTCAAACCGACCTGCGGAAACAATGCATAAGTCAGCACGTCATCAATGGTATCTCTGGCTAAGTCGATCGATTCGGCTTTGGCTAAATCCAGCAACTCGGTATGTAATTTATCTAATTCAGGTTCCAGCAAATCAGCCGGACGGCAGGTTATCGGCTTGGCGCCGGCCAATACTTTTAGCTGCAACTCACTGTCCACGGGTGCCGGAGTAGCGCCATATTCACCTTTTAATACGCCTGCGGTTTCTTTGGTTATGCTCTTGTAGCGCTCGCCGGTCAGGATATTCAGCACTGCCTGAGTGCCGACAATTTGTGAGGTTGGGGTAACCAATGGTAAAAAGCCTAAGTCTTGCCGTACCCGCGGAATTTCTTTCAGTACTTCATCCAGTTTATCCAGCGCACCCTGCTCTTTTAACTGGCTTTCCATGTTGGTTAACATACCGCCTGGTACCTGGGCCAGTAAAATACGGGCATCTACCCCTTTTAATGAACCTTCAAAGCGGGCATATTTTTTGCGAACGTCCCGAAAGTAAGCCGCTATTTCAGCCAGTAATTCTAAATTCAGGCCGGTATCACGCTCCGTACCCTCGGTAATGGCTACCATGGTTTCGGTAGCACTATGGCCATAAGTCATACTCATCGACGAAATTGCACTATCAAGCATGTCAATGCCAGCATCAATCGATTTCTGGTAGGTTGCAGTGCTAAGGCCAGTAGTGGCGTGGCACTGCATCGCTAAAGGAATTTTAGTCGCTTCTTTAATCCGGGTGACCAGCTCTTCGGCAACATACGGCTTCAGTAAGCCGGCCATATCTTTAATACAGATAGAGTCACAGCCCATGTCTTCCAGCTGGCGAGCCATATCCACCCACATATCAATGGTATGCACCGGACTCACGGTGTAGGAAATAGTGCCCTGCGCATGAGCACCGATGCTGATGGCAGCCTGCACCGCGGTTTGTAAATTGCGGATGTCATTCATGGCATCAAAAATACGGAACACATCCACACCATTAGCATGCGCACGTTCCACAAAGGCCTTTACCACATCATCCGCATAATGGCGGTATCCCAGCAAGTTTTGACCACGCAGTAACATTTGTTGTTTGGTATTGGGCATCGCTTTCTTCAGCTCGCGAATACGGTGCCAGGGGTCTTCCCCCAGATAACGGATACAGGAATCAAAGGTAGCACCGCCCCACGACTCCACTGACCAATAACCAACCTGATCTAGCTTACTGGCGATGGGCAGCATATCAGCCAGCCGTAAACGGGTGGCCAGTAAAGACTGGTGCGCGTCGCGCAACACTAACTCTGTTAATAACAAAGGCTTGGTCATGCCAGCTTCCTCTTATTTATGTTGTTGGCGATACTGGTGCACCGCAGCGCTGATAGCGGCAACGATAGCGGGCGACACCCCTGTATTATTGACGTCAGATTTAATAACTTTATCGGCTAGCTTTACCGGCGTAAAACGGCGTAATACCTTGCTCATAAGCGTCATCAGCAATACCAGCAGCAGTAAAAATATAAAAACTGTTGCCATCCCAATTAGCATCAGGTTCGCTGCTTCAAGCAATAAATCAGTTATCATCTGCCTGTTCTCCTTTGCGTAGCGCTGTTACAGCAGCAAGCGCGCCTGCAGCCCGACCAGTGTTTTATCTCATTAAAACCATTGCAAACAGCATAGTTTAAACACCAGCGCGCTGCTGCTTTAATCCAGCCATTATGGAGTGAAGCACGCCAGCTTAATAATAAAACTGAGTGATACCAGCCATTTCGCCAGCGAATCAACAAAGACTTTTTAACGTCTAGCCGTCCAGAAAGATACCTTGAAGCAAAACAGATTACAAGTATTGCTGCTCGATATGTACGATGAGATCGCTAACCAGCTGTTGCCAGCTATGGCTAAGTGCCCTGACCAATGCCGGATAACCATCTGCGTCCAGCGGCCGCTGATAGCTGAAAGACTGCGTGATCCGGCCCTTTGGCGCATCTAAGCTGTAAAAGCCGCTAATCACGGCGTTGCCGTTGGCCTGGGCATGAAACCGGTCAATGGTAAGGTGTAACCTGATGGCCGCGGGGTCAGTCGCTGTGGCTACCGGTATCCCTGGCAGCCTTGCCCGTATTTGCTCTGCCAGCAACCGGTACAGTTGCTGATCCAACGCATCCGCCCATAAATTGCGGCTGGCAACAACCAGTTCAACCTCAGAGCGTTGCATTACCAGGCCAGCGCCATTGAGGTAATTGGCCACTTTGACAGGTTGTAGCTGCAACGGCAGGGTGCCTTGTGTTTCACTTACTGCCGTAGCAGCTGCCAGCGGCATCGATACCTGATAATAGTTAACCTGGGCGTTGCCAGCGCAAGCGCTAAGCAGGGTGATTGCAACTAACGGCAGCAATAATTTCATGGTCTGGCTTTCCTTGGTTCAGGTTCAGCTGAATCACTGGCATTAAAAATTAACGAGTTACTCTGCTGGTTCAATGTTTTTATCACAGGTTGTAACTCCCGCAGTACCTGCTCCAGTGCCTGCAGGTTAGCACTGACACTACCGTAGGCTGCGGCATCTGGGCTAAATCCCTGCAATGTTGCACGTAACTGCTGCAAACTCAGCTGGATATCAGCAGGCAATTGTTGCAACTGCGGCTGGTCCATTAATGATTGCATGCTCAGTACCAGCTGCTGGGCGTTTGCCATCACTTGGTTGGTAGCAGCCAGGGTTTGCTCACCCTGAGCTAACATTGATTCAACTGGCAAATTATTAATTTTATCCAGCGCCATCAGTAGTTTTTGTTCCATATTGCTAAAACCACTGCGAGCAGAAGGCAATGCAGGATAACCTGCCGAAGTGCTCAGCTGCTGCTGCTCAGCAAATAACTGTTGATGTTTGTCATCATCCAGCCAACTACTATTAATGTCCAAATCAACATATAAGGCGCCGGTAATTAAACTACCGGTTTTTAATACTGCATGCAGGCCACGGCTAATGGCGTCTTGCAGCTCGATATCCAGTTGCTTTAAATTCAGCTTTTCGTACAGCCGGCCCGACTCTATCCGGATAAGAACCGGAATACCCTGCTGCAGCGACACTTCAAAGGGTTTATCAATTGCGAAGAAAAATGGCACCGTGGCCACCGTCCCTACCCGTACCCCTCGATACTCGACTGGCGCACCCGCTTTTAAGCCACGCACAGATTCATCAAAAAACACCAGGTATTCAATATAGTGACTATATAAGCCTTCCTGAATACTTTGCTTATCAGGAAACAATTGAAATTCACTGCCATCAGCAGCGCGCTCGCCAACAGGCCAGCCGTCCATTAAATCAAAACTCACCCCACCTGTTAGCAGTGTGGTGGCTGAACCAATATCCACACTTAAGCCCTCTGCAGACAGATCAAAGGCGACACCACTACTTAACCAAAACCGAACATTATCACTGACCAGATCGTCATAGGGTTCGCGAATATAAAGCTGGAACTGAGTATTACGTTGCTCCAGATTAAAATCCCGTAGTTCAACGGTGCCCACTTCGTAGCCGCGATATAACACCGGATCGCCCACCGCCAAGCCGGTGGTATCTGCTGAGTTCAATTTAACTCTGATCCCAGGTGCATCTGCCGGCGCCACCGGGGGAGCATTTAACAACGGATGGGTCAGTTCAGTGGTGCCGGCATCACCGGGCTGCAATTCGATATATACGCCTGACAATAACGTATTTAAGCCGGTGACCCCGCCACGGCCAATCTGGGGCTTCACCACCCAAAACTGAGAGCCAGCGTTGAGCAACGGTGTCATATTCGGTTTCATCCGTGCCTGGATCAACACCTGGGTTAAATCATCACTCAGTTCCACCGATACCACCTGGCCAACATCAACACTGCGATTCTTAATCTGGGTTTTGCCGGCAACAATGCCTTCAGCATCTTCGGCAACAAGCAACAACATGACCCCTTGCTGCTGAAAATGACTAAATAGCATCCACAGCCCTATTAACACTGCAGCTATGGGTACGACCCAGATAGGCGACCACTGCTTTATTACCCGAACGTTAGCCTGAACTTGCGCCGACTCAGTCACCTTGCTATTCCTTCTGTATTTGGCTGATGTTGCTGATAATCCGTTTGCCCCTGCGCATCCCACAGCAGCCGGGGATCAAAGCTCACTGCCGCCAGCATAGTGGTAACCACTACGGCGGCAAATAAAACGGCACCAATGCCCGGATAAACACTGGCCAGCAGCCCGAAGCGCACGATGGCAGCCATAAAAGCCACTACCAGCACATCCACCATTGACCACCGCCCCACCCAGTCAACTAAGCGGTATACAGTGCCACTGTGCTTGCTATTGGTCTGTTTTGATGTGCTGGCCAGATAACATAACCAGAACATCACCAGCATTTTAATAATAGGGATCACCACACTGGCTAAAAAGATAATAATCGCTACCGGATATTCCCCATCCTGCCACATCATAATAAAACCACCGATAATGGTGGAGTCAGTAACATTACCAAACGACACCGTACGCATTATCGGTAATAAATTAGCCGGAATATACAACACACAAGCTGTCAGCAACAGCGCCATGGTTTTCTGTAAACTGGCGGGCTGGCGTGGGGTAACTTTAGTATGACAACGACTACAATGCGCCTGGTGCAGTGGCAACACCGCCGTACAACAATGGCATAGCTTTAATTGCTGGGCCAAACCGGTACTACCCACCTGCACCGCGCAATCAGGCTGCGGGCTCGGCGCAATACTGGCCCACAATGCATGGCGGTCTAACACCTGAAAGGTACGTAAATGTAACAGACAAAATAAGCAAAAGGCCCAGAAACTCATACCCAGTGAAATTTCGGCAGTGGCCACCAGCTTCACAAAGCTGATTAACAAACCCATCAGAAAAATATCAACCATACTCCAGGGCTTAAGCATATAGAGCACCCTGGCCACCCAGATCATGGCAGGTAAGCGGTACCACATCCCCACTTTAAGGTAAATAACAGCCAACATACAAAAAGCCGGCACCGCCTGAATAAACAGCCAGACTAAAATGGCCAGTACTTGCTGATACTCACTGAACAGCACCGCTGAAGTATCAAAAAAATGGATTTCACTGCGGTTGCCCGCTATCGCCATACTGACAAACGGAAACAGATTAGCCAGCAACAGCATCAATAATGCCGAACCGGCATACAACGCAGGGCGCAATACCGGTTCATGCTGCCGGGCATCTAACTGATACTGACAGCGGCTGCAATGCGCTTCTTCGCCAGGCGCCAGTGTCGGTAAATACTGCAATAAGTCGCAATGCGGGCATAAAACCAGCTCGGCTTCTGACATAGTATCAACATTACTATTGCTGCTATTTTGCAATGATTCTATACCGGCAGTAGTGTTCACGGGCTACCCTACGCTGTAATTCAGAGGTAACAGCACTAATAAAGTTACCTTATATAATCAGCAGTATATATCACTTCTCAGATAAGCTGGCGCTGAACGAAAATAAAAAAACCCGCTCAGGCGTTAGCCAAAGCGGGTTTTTCGTATATGGTGGACGCAGGAGGATTCGAACCTCCGACCGCTCGGTTCGTAGCCGAGTACTCTATCCAGCTGAGCTATGCATCCAGGGGTATTGCTTAATCTTACGTTTTTATAGATGGTGGACGCAGGAGGATTCGAACCTCCGACCGCTCGGTTCGTAGCCGAGTACTCTATCCAGCTGAGCTATGCGTCCGCTCTATAAAAAATGGCGGAGAAAGAGGGATTCGAACCCTCGATAGAGTTTCCCCTATACACCCTTAGCAGGGGTGCGCCTTCAGCCACTCGGCCATTTCTCCGCACTATGTTGCGGCGTGTATATTAATGTCTCAGGAAAATAAGTCAAACAATTTTTAGGACAGTAAAGTCTGTTTGCCGACCTTTTAAACAATTCGCTTAATATTTACCAGCTAATGATTAAAATTGGCATTTTGACTACCGGCTTCCTGCCGGTAGTTTTTACTCAGTTTCGTTAAAGCCGCCACCAGCAGTATCTTTTTCAGCCTGGATCCGCATATAAATTTCTTCACGATGCACAGACACTTCTTTTGGTGCATTAACACCAATCCGAACCTGATTTCCTTTCACACCCAATACGGTCACAGTGACTTCGTCACCGATCATCAGAGTCTCACCAACACGACGGGTAAGAATTAGCATTCGCTTGCTCCTTTTCCTTGCAATTACAGTGACTTTTCACCGTTGTTTTCGATAAAACGCCGTATAATAACCCAGCTGGCCCCTGCTTGAAAAGCCAGCAACTGATATTTATCAATGGAACCGGGCCACTAATCAACAAATTGTAGCAACTTTGCCAGTGGCCCGGTTATATTCGCGATATAACACAGGTTTGAGGCGGCAAAACCGACTCTTTACCCTTTTACGCCAAACCAAGCTGCTGCGATCAACTGCCGAGCTTATCACTGATATATTGTTTAGCACTAGCAAGCACCCGAGGTAACGCACCTGCATCGGTACCGCCAGCCTGCGCCATGTCTGGCCGGCCACCGCCTTTACCACCAAGCTGCGCAGCGGCCCAGGCAACCAGCTGCCCGGCATGCACCTTAGCAGTTAAATCAGTGCTAACCCCGGCAATTAAACTAACTTTAGCATCATTTACCGTTGCCAGCAGAATAACCGCTGAACCCAACTTATTTTTCAGCTCATCGAGCATGGTGCGTAAGCTTTTCGGATCAGCCTGCTCTATCGCGCTAATCAACACATTCACCCCAGAGAGCTGTTGTACCTGGCTTTCCAGCGATGAACCCGCCTGGCTGGCCATTTTTGTCTTTAACTGCTCAAGATCTTTTTCCAAACTGCGGCTTTTATCCAGTGCTTGCTGCACTTTGTCTGCCAGGCTGAACATATCCCCTTTTAACAACGCTGCCGCCTGAGCGGCCTGCTGCTCCAAATGCTGAATATATTGCAGGGCACCATTGCCGCTAACCGCTTCAATGCGCCTAACGCCGGCAGCAATACCTGCTTCAGCCACGATTTTGATCAAGCCAATATCGCCAGTACGGCTGACATGCGTACCGCCACACAGCTCAATCGAGAAATCGCCCATCGACAACACCCGTACTTCTTCGTCGTACTTTTCACCAAATAATGCCATGGCTCCAGCCGCTTTCGCTTGCTCTATTGGCATTAAACGGGTTTGCAGCGGATTATTAGCCTGAACCTGCTGGTTAACCAACTGCTCTATTTGCTGCAGCTCGCTGGCTTTGACCGCCTCAAAATGGCTGAAATCGAAACGCAACCGATCTGGCCCGACTAATGAACCTTTCTGGGTAACATGTTCGCCCAATACCTGGCGCAATGCCGCATGTAACAGGTGGGTAGCAGAGTGGTTTTGCTTTATCGCGGCACGGCGCCCGCCATCAATTCTGGCAGCGACTTTGTCACCAACCTTCAAATCTGCTCCTGCCTGGCCCTGATGAGCAAAGGCTTTGCCCAGTTTAATGGTGTCTGCTACCACAAACTCGCCACCAGCAGCCAATAACAGCTTACCACTGTCCCCCATCTGGCCACCCGACTCAGCATAAAACGGCGTTTTATCCAGTACCACTAAGCCACTGGCTCCGGTCGAAAGCGTATCGACCGCTTTGCCATCAGAGAACATTTCAACAATGCTGGCATCATCAAATTCATGCTCATAACCGGTAAACTCGGTTCGTTGGTTCGAACTGAGGGTAGCGTTATAGTCAGCGCCAAAGTTTGATGCCTGCTGCGCCCGTTTGCGCTGAGCCGCCATCGCCGCATCAAAACCGGCCTGATCAATGGTCAGGTTACGTTCGCGCGCCACATCATTGGTTAAATCAACCGGAAAACCGTAGGTGTCATACAGTTTAAACACTAAATCGCCAGGCAGCACACTGCCAGACAACGCTGCCAATTCGTCATCCAGAATGGTCAGGCCGCGCTCCAGGGTTTTGCCGAATTGTTCTTCTTCCAGTCGCAATGCTTTTTCAATAATGGCTTGCTTGGCAGCCAGTTCCGGATACGCTTCGCCCATTTGTGCAACTAATGCACTAACTAATTTATAGAAAAATGCACCTTTTGCTCCCAGCTTATTGCCATGGCGCACTGCCCGGCGAATAATCCGGCGTAACACATAACCGCGGCCTTCATTGGCAGGCAGCACACCATCAACAATTAAAAAGGCACAGCTGCGGATGTGGTCACTCACTACCCGCAGCGATTTATCAGTTAAATCCGTGGCACCGGTGATCTCAGCCGCAGCTTTAATCAGCGCCACAAAAGTATCTATCTCATAATTGCTGTGCACACCCTGTAAAATAGCGGCGATGCGTTCCAGCCCCATACCGGTATCGATACTGGGCTTGGTCAGCGGTTGCATCTCGCCGTTTGCCTGGCGATTAAACTGCATAAAGACGATATTCCAGATCTCAATAAAACGGTCGCCATCTTCTTCTGGCGAGCCAGGTGGGCCACCCCAGATATGCGCACCATGATCATAAAATATCTCGGTACAGGGACCACATGGCCCGGTATCCCCCATCGCCCAGAAGTTATCTGAGGCATAAGGTGCACCTTTGTTGTCGCCAATCCGCACTATGCGCTCCGCTGGCACACCAATCTCGGTTAACCAGATATTGTAGGCTTCATCATCAGTGGCATACACGGTAACCAGTAGCTTATCCTTCGGCAGCTTGACCACTTCCGTTAAAAACTGCCAGGCATAACCAATGGCTTCGCGTTTAAAGTAGTCACCGAAACTAAAGTTACCAAGCATCTCAAAAAAGGTGTGGTGACGTGCCGTGTAGCCAACATTCTCTAAATCGTTATGCTTGCCACCTGCCCGCACGCAGCGCTGAGCTGATACAGCGCGGCTGTAACTGCGCTGATCCTGCCCCAGGAATACGTCTTTAAATTGCACCATACCGGCATTGGTGAACAACAGCGTAGCGTCGTTACCCGGAATGAGCGAACTACTGGCCACTACCTGATGTTGTTTACTGGCGAAATAATCAAAAAAAGCCTGCCTGATCTTGGCCGAAGTCATCGTCATGAAACTATCCTGTCCGGTTGGTTTGGTTCGTTAATTCAGTAAAGACCGCCTTAATCTGCTCGGAGCTAAAGCCCCGGCGCTGCAAAAAGGCCATCCGTTTGGTTTTTTCTTTATAGTCACTAAGCGGGCTGTCGCCATATTTCTTTTGATAGACCATGTTTGCCAGCGCCCACCAATCGATTGCCAGTGCACTAATACAACTATTTAACTGCTCGGCGCTGATTTTCTGCGCCCGGCATTCTTGTAACAGGTAATTGTAGCCATATCCCTGGCGCGCTCTGTTGCGTACCAGCATAGTTAAAAAGCGGCTTTCATCAAGGTATTGCTGGGCTTTGCACCAGGCTATCACCTCAGCCAGCTGCTCTGGCAAAGCACCTTGCTGACGCAGGCGCTGGCTTAGCTGGGCCTCGCTGTAGTCACGTCGGCTGAGCCAGTTTAACGCGTTTTTTTTCAGCTGCGCCAGATCTGTCATTACTATACCTCTAATACTCCATCATCTGTCGTATTAACCTGCAGCGCAAACAGGTCATTAAAGGATAAAAAGAACGCAATATTTAATAATGGCGCCACCACGATTAGACCAAGAAAGAATGTCGGCAACGTTAGCAACACCAACGCAATGCTCAGCAAACCGAATATCAGCAGCGCCCCTACATTACGCCAGCAGGCAATAAAACTGGCCTGTAATACCAGCACGATGCGCTGCTCTTTTAAAAAGTAGGCGATGGCCACGGCATAGGCAAACAACATAAACACCAGCGCAAACAACGCAACCATTAACACCAGCTGTAGCAGCACAATAGCATCTATGCCAGCCCGGGCCTCTATGGCGACAGACATCGTCTGATACAAATGTTGGTGAAAGGACATTAACGGCGTCGTTAACAAATAGTTTAGCGCTGCTATCATTATCAGGACCCGCCGACACGCAGGCTCTGCCAATGGCTGAAACAACCAGTCTATGCCAATTTTTTGCTGCTGCTGGGCGCCAACGACCGCTTTGTAAAAACCGGCCGTTAAAAACGGGCTGAGAAACACACCGACAATCGCCGATAATTGATGCTGAGCCAGCAACAAGCCTATTGCTGCCGTTAGTAAGAACATGGCAACAAACACCGCTGGTGTTTGTTTAAACAGCTGCCAGGCAGCTTTAAGCCATTGCAACGACGCGGTTGCACTTACCCGCCTGATAATCAGTTTCAGTTGAAACGGCTTTTCCACACTAACCTCTTGCTTACTGCCGGCAGCATCTGCGGCTGCCAAAGCCCGCTATCATACTGCAAAACAGCCAAAAATAAGAGAGCTAAGCAGAAACTTCGCTAACCCGTTAAAAAAAAGAATGGGGTGATGCATTGTTATGTTTTTATCGTTCTGGACACCCTGCTGCGCAATAACAAGGCCAAGGCACTGGAACGGAGTAACTCTCTAGCCTTCGGAACATAACAGCTTGTGGTGTAAAGTTTGGTTTTCCTCACCAAAATATTTACGTTGCAGCCGCTGATACCAGCTATCTAGCATCACGCTTAGCAGAGCCCGGTCAAACGACCGCTGCACTGCGGCATCCCGAAATGCCGCCCGATACAAAGTGGTGTTGAATAACGGATGAATGGCAAACCCATCCGCATTATCTGCCTGCAGCCGGTAATGGTTAAAAATATTGCGATCCATTACCACCACCTGCACCCTCTGTTGCAACAGCATCTTTAGCTGAGCTTGCTGGTCAACGGTTTCCCGGTATTCGCCAGATATTTGCGCCATATCGGTGTAATCTGGCCCCAATACCAGCCGGGCATTCTGAAAAGCCAATACTGAATAGCGGCCTAAATCACTGCTATGGCTAATAACCAATTCGTTTTTGGCCAGGCTGACGGCAATGTTCTGATAACGAATGTAAGGGTTTGAATAAAACAGCCCCGTTTCATCAGTTGAAACCGGTTGTAAGCTGGCAATATCGCCCTCGCCCTGTTCCAGTAAATGCTTAATTCTGGCATTAGGCACAAACACAAAAACCGGCTCAAAGCCCATCCGGCTAACAACTTCGGCTAATAACTCAACTTCATAACCAGAGATATTTGCCGTATTAATATAAGGTGGTTTTTGTTGTCCCACCAGCACGGTTAAAGGCGCTGCCGATAACAGTGCACTGCAAAACAGTAACAATAGACCCAGCATCCAAGTCAGCCGCACCGATGTATTCCTTAGCTGATGTTTTATTTAGCATAACGCTTTTTTAGCAAACTGAAAGAATTTATTTGCAGCTACACATTAGCGCCGCTTAGCTGACTGAAAGCTTGCGGCCGCAGTATGCACTACCCCTCAATACTTGCAGAATGCTTGGCTAGGCTGGTTACTCACGTTAAGATAGTTTGCTCGTCAGTCTGACGGCAACACTACAGAAATGGAGTTCACAGTGCCCGACCTTATTTTGTCATGCCATCAAAGATATTGTTTGCGATGCATTGGCACCTTACTACTACTGATAATGGTTTCGCTGGTACCGGCGTTAGCCGCCACTTTTGAACATGGTATGCCAATGCTGCATAACCTTAAACCAAAAGATTATCATGCAGGCACCCAGAACTGGGCAATGCTGCAGGACCAACGGGGTTTGCTTTATGTCGGCAACAATGTTGGCGTGCTGGAATACGATGGTCAGATCTGGCGCACCCTGCAAACCAGCAATAAATCAGTTGCCCGCTCACTGGCACTGGCTGCTGATGGCCGGGTGTATGTTGGAGCTAAAGGTGATATCGGTTACATCGACCACAGCGCAGGCCAATCCCGTTACCAGTCATTGCTGCATTTGATCCCGACCAGCTTTCGTGATTTCCAGGATATCCGGCAGACCTTTGCCAGCGAAGACAGTGTCTACTTTACCAGTCGCGACTATGTATTCCGGTTACGTGATGAAAAAATAGAGGTTTGGCGCAGCAACAGCAGTTTTTTAAAAGCGTTTTGGGTTAATCAGCGGCTTTATATTCGTGAACAGGGCACTGGCTTACTGATGATGCATCAGGACAATTTTCAGTTAATACCAGGCGGCGAACATTTTGCCAATGAAAGCATTTTTGTGCTTGAGCCTTTTAGCGAAAATACCCTGCTGGCCGGTAGCCGGGAACAAGGTTTGTATTTAATCAACGAAAATGGCATTACGCGCTTTCCCACCGCTTATGACCAGCAACTAAAGGACGCGGTTTTATACAGTGGCCTGACCCTGAACAATGGCAATATTGCCCTTGGCACCGTGCAAAACGGCGTTTTCATCCTGAACAAACAAGGCAAACTGCTTGGTCACTATAACCGTAACTCCGGTTTACTCGATCAAAATGTCAGGGCCTTATATCAGGATCATCAGGGTGGCCTCTGGCTCGGGCTGGATCATGGGCTGTCCCGGATTGCACTAAATTCTGCTATTACTGCTCATCACGGCGCCAGCGGCCTGGCCGGCAATGTCCTTGCCTTAACCCGCTATCAACAGCAGCTTTATGCCGGCACCAGCCTGGGCTTATTCCGTTTGCAGGGGCGGGAGGATGGTAGTGGCCAGTTTGTCCAGCTAGCGCCACTGCAAAAACAAACCTGGGGTTTTACAACGTTCCGGCAACGGCTGCTGATTGCCAACAATGAAGGGGTTTATCAGCTGGCAGATGAGCAATTAACTCTTATCCGGCCATCCCCCCAGGCCAGCAAAGTATTACAGGTATCCCGGTTTGATCCTGACCGGGTTTACGTTGGGCTGCAGGACGGCCTGGCAACAATGCGTTATGTTGATGGTCAATGGCAGGATGAAGGCCGGGTGCCGGGTGTCAAAGGCAACTTAAACAGCATTGTAGAAATGACTGATGGACAACTTTGGCTTGGCACCCTGGCCCACGGTGTTTACCGGCTGCAATTGCCAGCATCCTGGCAAGGTGGCGCATCATTACCTCTGGCGATAACACGCTTTACCAAAGAGCAGGGCTTACCCAGCCTGAACCGGAACTCTGTCCATTTGTTTGACGAGCAACTGGTTGTTGCCTCTGTCCGCGGCATCCTCAGTTATAACGCAACCCTGCAGCAATTTGAACAGGCCGATGCCTTTCAAACTCTGTTTGGCAGCGAGCAGCCTTGGGTCCGTAACCCCACACTTGATGAGCAAGGCCGGATCTGGATGTTATTGTGGGATAATGTTAATGGTACCCGCTCGGCTAGTGTAGCCAAGCCCGATGCCAGCGGCCGCTATCAATGGCAAGGCACAGCGTTACAGCCGTTGTCGGATGTGCCGCTGGACACTATTCTGGTTGAATTGCCACTGATCTGGTTCGGCGGGGCCGAGGGCATTTTCCGGTTTGCCGACGATCAGTATCAGCCGCATCAGCCAAAACCGCCTGTGTTGCGTAAAATACTGGTCGATCAGCAGCACGCCTTATACAGTGGCGGCGAGTTACCTGAAGTGATGCACCTGAATAGTCAACAACGCAACCTGCGGTTTCAGTTCAGTAGCCCCAATTACAATCCACTGCAACCAGATCAGCTACAAGTGCGGCTGGTTGGCCACGATGATGACTGGTCCAGTTGGCGCCTGGAGCATTATCGCGATTACACCAACCTGAAAAGCGGCCGCTACCAGTTTCAGCTCAGAGCCAAAAATATGGCCGGCCAGATAAGCAGTGCTGATACCCTGCATTTTCAGATAGCCAGCCCCTGGTACTGGCATTGGAGCATGCTGTTAAGTTATCTGTTGTTGGCGATGGCGCTGTTATATTTATTGCACCGTTGGCGGATGCACAGTGCCATTATTGAGCAGCAACGCCTTAGTCAGCAGGTTCAATTGCGCACCAAACACCTTGAGCAAACCATGGAACAACTGCAACTGGCTCGCGAGACAGCAGAAAGCGCCAGCCGGGCCAAAGCACAATTCCTGGCTAATATGAGTCATGAGCTGCGCACGCCACTTAATGCAGTACTGGGTTTTGCTGAACTGGCAGAAGCCACAGCTGCAGTGGAAAAAAAGCAGCATTACCTGGTAAGAATTCGTGCTGCCGGTAAAATCCTGCTCAGTATTATCAATGATATTCTGGATTTCTCTAAAATTGAGGCCGGCAAACTGGAATTAGAACAAACCGATTTTTCACTGCGCGATACGCTAAGCCAGGTGGAAGATCTGTTCAGCGGCCAGCTCAATAGTAAGGGGCTGACCTACCAGCGATTACTGGCAGCCGATATTAGCGACCACCGCTGCGGCGATCCACTGCGTTTAAGCCAGGTATTAATGAACCTGCTGAGTAATGCGATTAAGTTCACTGAACACGGCAGTATCCAGTTACAAATTACAGCAGCTGGCGCCGACCAGCTACATTTCGCGTTAACCGATACCGGCATTGGCATCAGCGCAGCAGAACAAGCCATATTATTTCAGCCGTTTCAGCAGGCGGATAATTCGGTCAGTCGCAAATACGGCGGCACAGGCCTCGGACTGACTATCTGTCAGCGGCTGGTACAATTAATGGGCTCAGATTTGATGCTAAGCAGTCAGCCGGGTGTGGGCAGTACCTTTAGTTTTACACTAAGCCTGCCTGTTGCCAACGTGCCTGCCGCCGCAGAGCCGGCTAACACAAACAGCCCCGGGTCCGGTAAAACCAACAGCCCTGGTTCTGCCAACGCAGACCGCCAGATTTTAGTGATTGATGACAATTACTTTAATCAGAACCTGTTAAAACTGATGCTGGAAAAACTTGGCTACCAGGCTCATGTGGTGAGCGGTGGCCAGCAAGCTTTAGACTGGCTGCAGCAACACAGTGTCGCCCTGATTTTGCTGGACATTGAAATGCCGCAAATGGACGGTTTTGCCACATTTAAGGCGTTGCGACAATGCTCAACGCTGACCAATGTGCCTGTCCTGGCACTCACTGCGCATCACTCAGCGGAGGTAATCGCGCAAATTCATAACAGCGGTTTTACCGATATGCTGACCAAGCCTGTTGAACTGTCGGTACTGGCGGCGAAGCTGGAACAGACATTTGCTGATACCGCGCGCTGACAGCCATGCTAAGGCATGACTGTCAGCGAATATTTGGCGCCAGCCAGCTTTCTGCCTCGGCGCGGCTCCAGCCCTTTTTTGTTGCATAGGCAGTAAGTTGATCTTCACCAATTTTGCTGACGGCAAAGTACTTACTGTCGGGGTGGCCAAAGTACCAGCCGCTTACGGCAGCCCCAGGCCACATGGCGTAGCTTTCAGTCAGTACGATACCGGTTTGTGCCTCAACATCCAGTAACTGCCACAAGGTGCCTTTTTCGGTGTGCTCGGGGCAGGCCGGATACCCTGGCGCCGGCCTTATGCCTTGGTACAGCTCGCGAATAAGCTGCTCATTGCTCAGTGTTTCATCAGCGGCATAGCCCCAGTACTCGCGCCGTACTTTTAAGTGCAGGTATTCAGCAAGAGCCTCCGCTAAACGATCGGCTAACGCCTTAACCATAATGCTGTTGTAATCATCATGTTCGGCAGCAAATTTAGCAGCAAACTCATCCGCGCCAAAACCAGTGCTGACGGCAAAGCCGCCGATATAATCCGCCACGCCACTGCCTATTGGTGCGATAAAATCAGCCAGGCTGCAATTGGGAGCATTATTTCTCAGCTGCAATTGCTGGCGCAGGTTATACAGCCGCACCTTTTCAATGCTGCGCGTCTCATCGGTAAACACCACGATATCATCACCGTCGCTGTTTGCCGGGAATAAGCCAAATACCGCTTTACCTTTAACATGGCCGTCGTTAATCATGGTATCAAGAATGGCATTGGCATCTTTAAACACCCGGCGCGCCTCCATGCCCACTTCGGCATGATTTAAAATCGCCGGATACTTACCGGATAACTGCCAGGTTAAAAAGAATGGCGTCCAGTCGATATAATCACGCAAAATGTTTAAATCAACATCCGGCCATAAGTGCACACCGGGCTGTTTTGGCTTTGGTGCCACTTTGCTGAGATCGAGCTGAAATTTATTGGCTTTGGCTTCCACTAAACTGAGCAGTTTTTCACCTGGGCGGCTTCGGGCATGTTGCTCGCGCGCCACCACATACTCGTTTTTAATCCGGGTTAAATAATCGGCTTTGCTGTCGGGGGTAATTAAAGATTGCACCACCGACACACTGCGCGAGGCATTAGGCACATACACCACACCATTGGCGTAATTAGGCTCTATTTTCACTGCAGTATGGGCTTTAGAGGTGGTAGCACCACCAATTAACAGCGGCTGGGTAAAGCCCAGGCGGGTCATCTCTTTGGCGACATGCACCATTTCATCGAGCGATGGCGTAATCAGGCCGGATAAGCCAATCACATCCACATCACGCTCTTTGGCTACCCTGAGCAGCTCGGCACAGGGCACCATCACGCCTAAGTCAATCACTTCAAAGTTATTACACTGCAGCACCACGCCAACAATGTTTTTACCGATGTCATGCACATCGCCTTTTACTGTGGCTAGCAGCACCTTACCCTGGGCGCGGCCGCCTTCTTTTTCCAGCTCAATATACGGCTGCAGATAAGCCACCGCTTTTTTCATCACCCGGGCCGATTTTACCACCTGCGGCAGGAACATTTTGCCCTCGCCAAATAAATCGCCAACCACATTCATGCCGTCCATTAACGGCCCTTCAATCACGTGTAGCGGTTTTGCAGCTTGTTGGCGCGCTTCTTCAGTGTCGATATCAATAAAGTCGGTAATACCTTTCACTAAGGCATGTTCCAGCCGTTTATTTACCGGCAGGCTGCGCCAGGCATCATCCACTTTTTCAGCCACACTGCCATCACCTTTAAACTGGGCGGCAATTTCCAGCAAGCGTTCGGTGGCATCGTCGCGCCGGTTTAAAATAACGTCTTCCACCCGCTCTTTTAACAGCGGCGGAATATCGTCGTATACGGTTAACTGGCCGGCATTCACAATACCCATATCCATACCGGCGCCAATAGCATGGTATAAAAATACCGAGTGAATAGCCTCGCGCACGGCATCGTTGCCGCGAAACGAGAACGACACATTGGATACACCGCCGGAGATTTTCGCGTGCGGGCACAGCCGTTTTATTTCACGGGTAGCCTCAATAAAGTCGACCGCGTAGTTGTTGTGTTCTTCAATACCGGTGGCCACGGCGAAGATATTCGGGTCAAAAATAATGTCCTGCGGCGGGAAGCCGATTTGTTCGGTCAGAATTTTATAAGCGCGCTGGCAAATTTCGACTTTACGCAGCTTGGTATCGGCCTGGCCCTTTTCGTCAAACGCCATCACCACCACGGCTGCGCCGTAACGCCGCAATAAACGCGCCTGCTGTAAAAACGGTGCTTCGCCTTCTTTTAGCGAAATAGAGTTCACCACCGCCTTACCCTGAATGCATTTTAGCGCCGCTTCTATCACTTCCCATTTTGACGAGTCGACCATAATCGGCACCCGTGAAATATCAGGCTCGGATGCCAATAAGCTTAAATAACGCACCATGGCTGCCTTGCTGTCGAGCATGGCTTCGTCCATGTTAATATCGATGATTTGCGCGCCGCTTTCTACTTGTTGGCGCGCAACATCGAGCGCCGCCTCATAGTCGCCATTTAAAATCAGCTTTTTAAATCTGGCCGAGCCGGTAACATTGGTCCGCTCGCCTACATTGATAAATCGGGCTTGTTGTCGCATTACCACTCCACCGAAAAGGCTTCAAGGCCGGCTAAATGAAAGCTGTAATCGGCTATTTTGGGCTGGCGCGGCGGCGCATCTTTTACTGCATCCGCTATCGCTTTAATATGCTCAGGCGTAGTGCCACAGCAGCCGCCGACAATATTTAAAAAGCCCTGTTTGGCCCAATCGGCAATTTCTGCTGCCATCTCTTGTGCCCCTAAATCGTATTCACCAAACTCATTTGGCAGGCCGGCATTGGGGTGCACCGAGACATAGGCCTCAGACACGCCGGCTAAGGTTTCCACATAAGGCCGCAATAAATCAGGCCCCAGCGCACAGTTCAGGCCAAAACACACCGGTTCAACATGGGCCAGGCTATGGTAAAAGGCTTCGGTCGTCTGGCCTGACAGGGTGCGGCCAGAGGCATCGGTAATAGTGCCGGAGATCATCACCGGTAGCTTAAAACCAACTTCATCAAACACTTTTAGTACCGCAAAAGCCGCCGCCTTGGCGTTTAAGGTATCAAAAATGGTTTCCAGCATAATAATGTCGGCGCCGCCTGCGATTAATGCATGGGTCGATTCGGTATACGCATCGACCAGCTCATCAAAGCTGACATTGCGAAAGCCCGGATCGTTCACATCCGGCGAAATAGACGCCGTGCGGTTAGTCGGGCCCAGTACGCCGGCGACGAAGCGCGGTTTATCGGGCTGAAGTGCACTCACCTCATCACAGACTTTACGTGCAACAGCAGCCGCTTCACGGTTAATCCGCGCCGACAAGCCTTGCATCTGGTAATCGGCCATGGCGATAGTTGTGGCATTAAAGCTGTTGGTTTCAACAATATCAGCTCCGGCCAGCAGGTACTGGCGATGAATATCGGCAATTAAATCAGGCTGGGTCAGCACTAATAAATCGTTATTGCCTTTAACATCGCTCGGCCAGTTGGCAAACTCCTCGCCACGATAATCGGCTTCTTCCAGACGATGCTGCTGGATCATGGTACCCATGGCGCCATCGAGTATAAAAATACGCTCAGATAGCAGCTGACGAAAATGTTCCGGGGTGAGTCTTGCTGTCATAAAGTGCTCGTTATAATGCTGGGTAACTTAAGCGTTGCGGCCAATCTGGCTTAGTTCAAACGGCGTCGCCTGATAAACATAATAGTTCAGCCAGTTGCTGAACAGCAAAAAGGCGTGACTTTGCCACAGCTTTTGCGGCCCCTGCACTGGGTTATTATTACGATAATAATTTTCTGGTAGTTTAGCTGCGGCACCGGCAGCGACATCACGCTGATACTCTTCATCCAGGGTAGATAAATCATACTCAGGATGGCCGGTAACAAATACCCGGCTGCCACTGCTGTTCTGCAGTAAATAGGCACCGGTAACATCGGCTTCGGCCAGGATATGTAAGTCATCATGCTGTTGATACTTTTGCTTAGGTACCTGAGCATAGCGCGAGTGCGGCACTAAAAACTGATCATCAAAACCACGCACCAGCGGGCACAGCGGCTGGCTAACCTGCTGCCAATACACGCCAGACAGTTTTTCGCCACGTATTTCCCGCTGCAAACCATAATACTGATACAACGCCGCATGGGCTGCCCAGCATAAAAATAAGGTGGAAGTGACGTTGTGATCGGCCCAGCGCAAAATATCACCAAACTGCTCCCAGTAGGTCACATCTTCGTAATCGACCAGGCCCAGTGGCGCGCCGGTAATAATTAAGCCGTCATACTTTTGCTGCTGAACTTCTGAAAAATAGCGGTAAAAACAGTTTAAATGGCTCGGCGGTGTATTTTTGCTGACATGATCGTCAATCCGCAGCAAGTCTACATCTACCTGCAACGGGCTGTTGGCCAGCAAACGCAGTAGCTGTACCTCAGTGGCAATTTTATTCGGCATCAGGTTTAAAATGGCAATTTTCAGTGGCCGGATATCCTGTGACTGCGCCCGGCTTTCGGTCATTACAAACACATTTTCTGCCGACAGCGCTTCCACCGCCGGCAACTGATCGATCACTTTAATAGGCATAGCCATATCCGGTTAACTGACATAGCTGCTACTTTGCGCAAAACTTACGGCAATGTCAACTTCTATACGTTTAGATGGCCAAATAAGAGGTGTAGTTGTCAGCTTTGCCATACAGCACACCTGCTGGCAACTGCTCAAACTTAAACTTTTGGTCTTTTTACCCTGACAGACAATGCCGACGATAGCAGCACCCGCTAACAGCTCGCTACTGATTAATTTTGGTTATCCGCAATAACCTCAGCAATACATTGCGACCAGCACGCAGCAGCGGGTATAACAGCCGGGCGCGGCCGGGCGATTTAAACAGCCAATAGTTAAGGCGGTTAAATACGCCACTGCGGCTGCTGATCATTGCCAGCATCTGCAGCGCTGCCGCGCCGTGATACCAGCTAGCACCCAGTTGCAACACCATGCCCTTGTCAATATCCAGTTCTCGCTGCTGTAACATCTGCCGGATATCGGGCCGGTTTCGGGCATTCACTAACTGCAACTGCCCCAGGCTCTGGCGTATGCGTACCGCCTGGCTGAAGTTACGACACAGCGGGCACTCACCATCGTAAATCAGCCTAATCTGCGCGTGGTGGTCAGCATCGCTGCTCATTGGCTTGCAACCAGCATAGCGGGCCGCTGGCTGAGCTTACGCCACAGATACAAGCCATACCAGGCATTAAACCAGAAGCCGCCATACACAATGGCGGTAACATACAGCTCGCGCGACAGGTATAAAGGTATGGCAATCGTATTAACCAGTAACCAGAACCACCAGGTTTCCAGTTTGCGGTTCATCAGTAAAAACTGGGCAATCAGGCTGAACATTAAAATAGACGAGTCAACATAAGGCGCATAGGCGTTGGTCAGGTTATGCAGCAAATAACCATGCAGAACCGTCACTACCAGCGCTATACCAATGAACAGTAACAGATGGGCGACGCGGGTACGGCTGACCTGCTTAATCCCTCCAGGACGGCCCCACTGGTACCAGCCAATAACATTAGTAGCAATAAAGAACAGCATTAACAGACTTTCGGCATACAGTTGCACCTGAAAAAACAGCACCGAAAATAAACTGCAGCCAATAATGCCCAGCCACCAGGTATGAATACTATTACGTGCCGCCAGAAATACTGCTAATAAGTAAAAACCATTGGCGGCGTATTCCAGCTGGGCCAGGTTAAGATAACGCAGCGTAAATCCAGTCAGCTCCATGTTATTGCCTCCTTAATGCCTTCCACCAAGGCGCCGGCTATTACTTATCTAAACCACCCAGGCACAAATACTTAATGTCCAGATAATCATCCAGACCATATTTCGAGCCCTCACGGCCATAACCGGATTGCTTCACACCGCCAAAGGGCGCAGCTGCATTGGAAATAATGCCCTCGTTCACCCCGACCATGCCAAACTGCAGGCCTTCGGCGACCCGCCAGATCCGACCGATATCCCGACTGTAAAAATAAGCGGCTAAACCAAATTCAGTGGCATTGGCCAGCTGTATTGCTTCGGCTTCATCGCTAAAGCTTTGCACGGCCACAACCGGGCCAAATATTTCCTGCCGGGCAATGGCCATGTTATTACTGACACCGCTCAGCAGCGTTGGCAGGTAAAACAGGCTGGCGGCAGCGCTGCGCTTACCACCACAGTGCAGTGTCGCGCCCTGTGCCACAGCGCGTTGCACCAGTTCATCCACTTTGTTACAGGCATCATCACTAATCAGTGGGCCAATGTTTACGCCTGCGACGGTGCCATCACCAACAATAAGTTTGGCCATGGCGTGTTGCAGTTTTTCAGTAAAAGCTGCCAGCACAGTCTGCTCAATTAACACCCGGTTAGTACAAACACAGGTTTGGCCGGCATTGCGAAATTTTGAGGCCATTAAACCGTCTACTGCGGCATCCAAATCAGCATCAGCAAACACCATAAAAGGCGCATTGCCTCCCAGCTCCATCGAAAGCCGTTTCATGCTGTCCGCACACTGCTGCGCCAGCAACTTGCCAATTCTGGTTGAGCCGGTAAAACTGAACTTGGCAATCCGTGCATCGGTTGTCAGCACTTGGCCAATACCGGCGGCATCGGTACCGGCAACCACATTAAAGACCCCTGCCGGAATACCGGCACGATCTGCTAGTTCCGCCATGGCCAGCGCCGACAACGGCGTTTGCTGCGCAGGTTTGACCACAAAGGTACAGCCGGCCGCCAGTGCTGCAGCCGCTTTGCGGGCAATCATCGCATTGGGGAAGTTCCACGGGGTAATAGCGGCAACGACACCAACGGGTTGTTTTAACACCAGAAGGCGCTTGTCGCTGGCAGGACCTGGAATAACATCACCGTAAATCCGCCTGGCTTCTTCTGCAAACCATTGCAAATACGAGGCGCCATAGACAATTTCGCCTTTGGCCTCGGCCAACGGCTTACCCTGCTCCAGGGTTAACAGCAACGCCAGGTCGTCCTGATGTTGCAGCATCAATTGCTGCCAGCGCATAAGCAGTGATGAGCGCTCTGCCGCTGGCTTGGCAGCCCAGCCAGCAAAAGCGGTATCTGCCGCTGCCACCGCTTGCTCTGCATCGGCAGCACTGGCATCAGCCACCCTGGCAATAACCTTGCCGGTGGCTGGGTTAGAAACGGTAAAGTCCTTAGCAGCCGCATGCCACTGGCTTTGCCAATAAGATGAGTTTTTCAGTAAACCCTGATCGTTTAGTGTACTCATAACCCATCCTTTATTATAGCGGTGGCATCGGGCATGGCTAACTCACCAGGCCATACTCCGTAAAGCTGGCGGCATTTAACCATAAATGCACGGCAATGCTGGCAATATAGCCCAGTAAAATCACCGGCGTCCATTTCAGGTGGCCGGCAAAGGTGTAGTAGCCTCGGGCCTGCCCCATCAGCGCCACGCCGGCAGCTGAGCCGATGGATAACAAGCTACCGCCCACCCCTGCCGTTAACGTAATCAGCAACCAGTGGCCATGCGACATTTCCGGCATCATGGTCAGTACCGCGAACATCACTGGAATGTTATCCACTACGGCAGATATTACCCCTAAAGCAATGTTGGCATAAGTGGCATCCCATTGGGTATACAACAGGTTCGACATCAGCTCCAGATAGCCCATAAAGCCCAGGCCACCCACGCACATCACCACGCCGTAAAAGAACAGCAAGGTATCCCATTCGGCCCGCGCCACCCGGTTAAACACATCAAAAGGCACTACCTGCCCCAGCGCTCTAATCCGCTCCTGATCGCCAGCACGTTCGGCCATGGCTTTTTTGCGCGCCAGTGAACCTGGCAAGGTCACCCGCAGGAAAAAGCCGAAAAATTGTAAATAACCCAGGCCGGTCATCATGCCCAGCACCGGCGGTAAATGCAGTACGGTATGAAATGCTACGGCAGTGGCAATGGTCAGTAAAAACAGGCAGAGAATACGAATAGCACCACGTTTTAACTCAATCTCTTCATAGACTGCCGAAGGCTTACGCTTCTCTACGAAAAAACTCATAATAATAGCTGGGATCAGATAGTTAGCCACCGCAGGGAAAAACAGCACCAAAAACTCGGTAAAACGCAGTACACCCGCTTGCCATACCATCAGCGTAGTAATGTCACCAAAGGGGCTGAAAGCACCGCCGGCATTGGCTGCCACCACAATGTTAATACAGCACAGGTTAATAAATTTCTTGTCGCCCTCTGCTACTTTCATTACTACCGCACACATCAGTAAGGCGGTGGTCAGGTTATCGGCAATGGGAGAGATAAAGAACGATAAAATACCGGTTATCCAGAACAACGACTTATAGCTGAAGCCCTTACGCACCATCCAGCTGCGCAGCGCATCAAATACCCTGCGCTCTTCCAGCGCATTAATGTAGGTCATCGCCACCAGCAAAAACAACATCAGCTCAGCAAACTCAAGCAAGGTATGGCGGACAGCATCCTCGGTTAACGACGGTAAATCGGCCTGCATATAACGCCAGCCAATCAGCGCCCAGATAATACCAGCCGCCACCAATACCGGCTTCGACTTACGTAAATGGATTTTCTCTTCCAGCATCACCAAAATGTAAGCGATGATAAAGATAAATAAGGCAATATAACCAGTGGCGGTTGCGGTTAATGCCAACGGGCCGCTGGCAGCAAAAGCAACAGGGGAACACAGTAACGCAAATAAACTTAACAGGATGATGCTGAACTTAAACATGATTGGCTACTTCAAATTTAAACAACAATAGTAAAACAATAAAACAGACAACCCGGCAGGGCGCCGGGTTGTCTGTTTTATCAGCGAAGGATCAACAAGGAACACTTAGCCTTGCTGATCATGGCAGTAGTGGTACTGCCAACAATAAACTGACGGATCCGGGAATGGCCATAAGCCCCCATTACCATCAGGTCGATATGATGTTCCTGCTGATACTGATTTAGTACTTCTTCTGGTTCGCCACCGACAATAGCCACCCTGGTATCAAAACCGGCATTGCGTAAAATCTGGGCTGCCGTTTCCATTTGCTGCTGAGCTGCTTCAATATTGGCACCGGCCATCACCAGATGCACTGGCAAGCCTTTGCCCAACGGGCTGGCTGCCAGCATTTCCAGGCCTTTTAGGGCGGTGGCACTGCCATCGTATGCCAGCATAATGCGCTGCGGTGCTTTGTAGCTTTGCTGGGTTAACAGTATCGGCTTGTGCAGGCGGCGAATTACCTGCTCAACATGCAACCCCATATGGCCATGGGCATCGGCACTGCTAAAACCACGCTTGCCCATTACCAGTAAGCGGGTTTCTTCTTCTAACTCTACCAGGGTTTCTACCAGGGTACCGTGACGCAAACGCTCATCTACCCCATTAACACCGGCTTGCTCGGCCCGGCTTCTGGCCGCATCCAGCATTAAACGGCCGCGTTCCAGCGCTAACTTGCCGTGCTTTTCGTCCAGCTCGGCCAGTTGCTGCAATAATACCTCTTGCGAACCTAAACCAATACTGCCGCTTAAGTCGGGGGTATGTGTATGCTGGGCTTTATCCAGCACATGAATAACGGCCATAGGCACTGACAGACGGTTAGCAGCCCATACCGCGTAATCGCATACGGCTTCGGCATAAGGTGAGGCATCAATACATGCCATTACTTTTTTTGTCATTATTATTGTCTCCTGTTGCCTGTATTCGACTCAGCCTACTGCAATTCGGCTGAGTGCAAATTATCTAAGATCAACTTATCTGAAATCAGTGCCCCATTAACTTTGCTACGGCATCGGGCTGATTATGCACCGCAAATTTATCAACCAGAGTGGCGCTGGCTTCGTTTAAGCCCACCAGCTCTACTTCGGTACCTTCGCGGCGGAATTTCAGCACTACTTTATCCAGCGAGCTAATGGCAGTAATGTCCCAGAAATGTGCCCGGTGCAAATCAATTTTTACTTTCTCTACTGCTTCTTTAAAATCAAAGGCGCCGATAAATTGTTCGGCTGAGGTAAAAAACACCTGGCCAACCACGGTGTACTCGCGCTCGTGGCCGTCGGCCGACAGCTTAGAGCCAATATATAAAATCTGCCCCACCTTATTTGCAAAAAACAGTGCGCTTAACAGCACGCCAACCAATACGCCGTATGCCAGGTTATGCGTCGCCACCACCACGATAACGGTCATAATCATCACCACAGACGAGCTTTTCGGGTTTTTACGCAAGTCTTTTACCGACGACCAGCTAAAGGTACCTATCGACACCATAATCATAATTGCCACCAATGCTGCCATTGGGATCAAGCCCACCCATTTATCTAAGAACACTACCATCACCAGTAAAATAACACCTGCCAACAGGGTAGATAAACGGGTACGGCCGCCAGACTTAACATTGATAATAGATTGGCCAATCATGGCGCAACCGGCCATACCGCCAATTAAACCCGAGCCTAAATTCGCCACACCCTGGCCAACACATTCGCGGTTTTTATCACTGCTGGTATCGGTTAAATCATCGACGATAGTGGCCGTCATCAGTGACTCGAGTATACCCACCACTGCCAATGCCAGTGAGTAGGGGAAGATAATTTGCAACGTCTCAAAATTCAGTGGTACATCAGGCCACAGGAAAATCGGCAGGCTGTCTGGTAGCTCGCCCATATCCGCCACTGTGCGAATATCCAGGCCAAAATACAAAGCCAGCGCAGTTAGCACCACTATACATACCAGTGGCGATGGCACCGTCTTGGTGACATAAGGAAATAAGTAAATAATGGCCAGGCCCAGCGCCGTCATGCCATATACCGTAACGGTACCGTAGGTGCCACTTAGCTCAGGTAGTTGCGCCATAAAAATCAGGATAGCCAGCGCATTAACAAAACCAGTGACGACCGAGCGCGAGACAAAGCGCATTAAGTCGCCCAGCTTAAACAGGCCAAACACAATCTGAATGACTCCGCACAATAAGGTGGCAGCCAGCAGGTACTCCAGGCCATGGTTTTTCACCAGCGTAATCATTAATAACGCCATGGCGCCGGTGGCAGCAGAAATCATGGCGGGGCGGGCGCCCACAAAGGCAATAATTAAACAAATAGCAAAGGATGCATACAGGCCAACCTTAGGGTCGACTCCGGCAATAATAGAAAAGGCAATAGCTTCAGGAATAAGGGCAAGCGCTACCACAATAGCGGCCAGAACGTCTCCTTTAATATTGGAGAACCAGTTCTGTTTGATGGTGTTAATCATTTATATGTCCAACAAGTTAATTTCCGACATTCAGCACAGACGTTTAGCATAAACTGCATTTAAAGTTACTTACCCAGGCTGCACGCTGAACTTTATGAGCAATTTAGTAATAGTTGTGGGAGTTACACCGGCCCTTCCTCATTGGTTACTTTTTGTTCTAAGCTAAAAAAACAGCGCACATTATAGGGGTTTACAGGCGACAAAACCAGCAAAAACAGCGTTAAACTGGCTTGCAGCCCAACAAAATATCAGAAATCGGTATTTTTATGTTAACGGCCTCTTCAGCGGCAAATTACACTGGCAAACCTTCGCGGTAAAACTGCACGGCACCACACTCACTGCAGGCCAGCAGTTCCGACGGATGGGTATAATCGGTATGCTGATAACAATTGCTGCAACGATAGCGGC
Source organism: Arsukibacterium ikkense (assembly GCF_000987775.1). Taxonomy (GTDB): domain Bacteria; phylum Pseudomonadota; class Gammaproteobacteria; order Enterobacterales; family Alteromonadaceae; genus Alishewanella; species Alishewanella ikkense. The sequence goes on along the minus strand of NZ_LAHO01000001.1, from coordinate 255,078 downwards.
CCATGCCGACCATCTCTCCCTGAAAATACACCCCCTGGTGCTTAAAATCCTCAGTGAGCTCCTGCCATTCCAGCTGGGTTTTATCGGTAATACCGCTAAGCTCCTGCCATAAAGCCTCAGGCCACAGCGACGGTACCGTTTGCTCATGCTCGGTTTGGTCGGTTGCGGTTTGCTGCTCCTGTTGTTCGTGCCATTGCCGTTTCAGGGTTTCAATAAATAAGCGGGTTTCATAGGCGCTTAAGTCTTTGCCGGCTTGTAAATACGCTTTTAAAGTATCAACAAACTTTACCAACTGATTATCGTAATTATCCGGGTTTTGCTGCAAATTCTGGTTAAATTCGGCTAACCAGCGTTGATACTTTTTATAAAAATCACTCATAGTGTCTCCTTGTTGGTTTTTCCAGTATAGACAACGCGCTTACTTATTGTTGTCAAAACCTTGCTGCGGTATGCTATAGCCACTTTTTCCGGCCTTGCCGGCCCTGCCAGAACTTTATCGTGGAAGATGTCAATGCAACAACAATATGACCCGCAGCAAATTGAAACCGCTTTGCAACAACAGTGGGAAGCAACTAACGCCTTTAAGGTGACGGAAGATCCCAGCAAAGAAAAGTTTTATTGCTTGTCGATGTTTCCCTACCCAAGTGGTCGTTTGCATATGGGTCATGTTCGCAACTATACCATAGGTGATGTGGTTAGCCGTTTTCAACGGATGCAGGGTAAAAACGTGATGCAGCCCATGGGGTGGGATGCCTTTGGCCTGCCTGCGGAAAATGCCGCTATTAACCACAAAACGGCTCCGGCCAAGTGGACTTACGAAAATATCGACTATATGAAAACTCAGCTGAAGCGGCTGGGTTTTGGCTATGACTGGAGCCGCGAAGTGGCCACCTGCAAGCCCGAGTACTACCGCTGGGAGCAGTGGTTCTTTACCAAGCTGTATGAAAAAGGCCTGGTGTACAAAAAAATGGCCACGGTTAACTGGGATCCGGTAGATCAGTGCGTATTAGCGAACGAGCAGGTTATCGACGGCCGCGGCTGGCGCTCTGGCGCGGTGGTAGAGCAGCGCGAGCTGGCGCAGTGGTTTATTAAAATTACCGCCTATGCCGAAGAGTTACTGGCCGATTTAGAGCAGTTAACTGAGTGGCCCGAGCAAGTGCGCACCATGCAGAAAAATTGGATTGGCCGCTCTGAGGGCGTCAATATCCGTTTTGACATCGCAGGGCAACAGTCCGACGTTGAGGTGTACACCACCCGCCCGGATACCTTATACGGTGTCACCTATCTGGCGGTTGCGGCGCAGCATCCGTTGGCACGGCAAGCTGCTGCAACTAACCCGGAGCTGGCCGCTTTTATTGAAGACTGCAAAGGCGGTAAGCTGGCGGAAGCTGAGCTGGCTACCATGGAGAAAAAAGGCTGCGCTACCGGTATTTTTGCTATTCACCCGTTAACCGGTGAACAACTGCCGGTTTGGGTTGCCAATTTTGTGCTGATGGATTACGGCTCTGGCGCGGTAATGGCGGTACCTGGCCATGATCAGCGCGACTATGAATTTGCAACAAAATACGGCCTTACTATTAAGCAGGTAGTGCTTGCCAGCAGTGGTGATACTGCCGATCTAAGTCTGGCGGCTTACACCGAAAAAGGTATCCTGATCAACTCAGCTGAATTTGACGGCCTGGCCTTTACCGAGGCGTTCAATGCGATTGCCGCCAAACTGGCCAGCCTGGGCCGTGGCGAAGTAAAAGTAAATTACCGCTTGCGAGACTGGGGCGTGTCACGCCAACGTTACTGGGGCACGCCTATTCCTATGTTGAATTTAGCTGATGGTTCAGTGGTGCCGGTACCTGAAGACCAGTTACCGGTGCGCCTGCCAGAAGATGTGGTGATGGATGGCGTGACCTCGCCGATTAAAGCCGACCCTGAATGGGCCAAAACCGACTATAACGGCGCGCCGGCCTTGCATGAAACCGATACCTTCGACACCTTTATGGAATCGAGCTGGTACTATGCCCGCTATTGCAGCCCGGATCATGACAAAGCCATGCTGGACCCGGCCAAGGCCAATTACTGGCTGCCGGTAGACCAATATATTGGTGGCATTGAACACGCTATTTTGCATTTGTTATATGCCCGGTTTTTCCACAAACTGTTGCGCGATGTGGGCCTGGTGCAGTGTGATGAACCCTTTAAACGCTTGCTATGCCAGGGCATGGTGCTGGCTGAAACCTTTTACCGCGACACTGACAATGGCGGCAAGCAGTGGTTATCCCCCCAGGATGTCAGCGTAGAGCGCGATGACAAAGGCCGCATTACCCAGGCTATTTTAAAAAGCGATGGCTTGCCTGTGCTGTCTGCCGGCATGAGCAAGATGTCAAAATCAAAAAACAATGGCATTGACCCGCAACAGGTTATTAACCAGTATGGCGCCGATACCGTGCGGTTATTTATGATGTTTACCGCCCCGCCAGAGCAAACCCTGGAATGGTCAGACTCTGCGGTCGAGGGGGCTCATCGCTTTATTAAGCGGGTGTATACTCTGGTGCAGGATGTTAAAGCGGCCGGTAATCCGGCGCCACTGCAAGTAAGTGAGCTGAACAATGAGCAAAAAACCCTGCGCCGTGAACTGCATAAAACCATTTTTAAAGTCAGCGACGATATTGGCAGGCGCTACACCTTTAATACCGCAATCGCCGCCATTATGGAGCTAAGCAATAAACTGCAGCGGGCCAGTCTGGCAACAGCGCAGGACAAAGCAGTGATGCATGAAGCGGTGCTGGCGTTATTGCAGCTGTTAAACCCAATCACCCCGCATGTTGCCCAGTACTTATGGGCGCAAATGGGCCAGAGCCAGGGCATTGAACAAACCCCCTGGCCGGTGGCAGACCAGCTTGCCATGGTAGAAGACGAAAAACTGGTGGTAGTACAGATTAATGGTAAGGTACGGGCTAAAGTTACTGTTAACGCTGCCGCCACCGAGCAACAGGTGCTGGAGCTGGCCAGGCAGGAAGATAACGTCCAGCGGTTTCTGGAAGGTGGCAGTATCCGCAAAGTGATTTATGTGCCGGGTAAACTGCTGAATCTGGTGGTCAGCTGAGATGCTGAAAACGCTGATAGTGGTCACGTTCGCGCTGGCGCTGAGCAGCTGTGGTTTTCATCTGCGCGGCAACTTACCACTGAGTCAGTTTCCGGCTATTTATGTGCAAAGCGAAGCCCACTCTGAACTGGCCAAGCTGGTTAGCAAGCGTTTAAGTCAGAACAATGTGCAACTGCTCAGCAGTATGCAGGCCGATGCCCCCAGCATTCAGCTGGTAAGTGATACCCTGGAGCGGCGCACCTTGTCGCTGTTCCCCAGCGGCCAGGTAGCGGAATACGAGCTGATCTACAAGGTCAGCTATTATGTGATTATGCCGGGTGCCGAACCGGCCTTTAACCAGTTTGAGCTGTATCGAGACTATCAGGATGACCCCAACCAGGCACTGGCTAAAGCCCGAGAGCTGGACTTATTGCTAAGTGAGTTACGCCAGCAGGCCGCCAATAGGATCATCCGTCAACTGGCCCGGTTGGAGTAATGCAAAAGCTTTACGCTAATCAACTGTCTGCCCAGCTTCAGCAAGGGTTAGCCGGTTGTTATCTGGTGTTTGGTGAAGAACCGCTGCAAAAAATTGAAGCTATCGATGCGCTGCGTCAGGCCGCCAAAACGCAGGGTTATGATGAAAGACTGAGCTTTACCGTGGATAATCAGTTTGACTGGTCTGCGCTACATAATGAGCTGGGTGCCATGTCGTTATTTGCCGAAAAACGGCTGATTGAACTGGAGCTGAGCCAGAAACTGCCACCAACTGCCAGTGATCAGCTAAAACAGTTAGCCAGCGTCCTGTCACCCGACATTGTGCTGCTGTTACATGGCCAGCGTGGCTTTGGCGAAGTCAGTAAACTGGCCTGGTTTAAACAACTGCAAAGCGTTGCCGTGCAAGTAGCCATTTATCCGCTAGATGATCGCCAGGCCGGCCAATGGCTGGCCCAGCGCGCCCGCCAACAGAACGTGCAGCTGACAGCCGATGCCTTAACCCTGTTACAACACCATAGCGCCGGCAACTTACTGGCAGCGCGTCAGGAGCTGGAAAAGCTGGCGTTGACTCACCCCAACCACACTATAGATGCCGATACCCTGGCAGGCTTTTTGGCAGACCATTCCAGTTTTACCGTGTTTCAGTTGGGCGATGCGATTCTCGCTGGTGAGGGCAGCCAGGCACTGCACCGTTTGCAACGTTTGTTGCAACAGGATTTGGAGCCGGCCATTATTATCTGGCAATTGCAAAAAGACGTGCAGCAACTGCAGCAATTACAACGCAACCAACAACAAGGCATTGCCCTTAGCCAGGCATTTAAACAGCTGGCGATCTGGCCCAAACGCCAGCCACTTTATCAGCAGGCGCTGCAGCGTTTATCGTTAGGCTATCTGGATTACTTACTGCAAGAACTGGCCGCCTTTGACCGCTTGTACAAGGGCGGTAAGTTACCGGATATCAGCACGGCGCTCAGTCATCTGGTCTGTTTATTTATCAAGCCTGTGCCACGTACTTATAGTTTGCAGCAGCATCGTGATGACTGATACCGCGTCTCAAACATCACCTGCAAACAGCCCACTGATAGGGATATTTGGCGGCACCTTTGATCCGGTGCACCAGGGCCATCTTGCCTGCGCCCGCTATGTGTTAGAGCACTGCGCGCTAGACCAGTTGCAGTTTATGCCATGCCACCTGCCGCCCCACAGGGCCAGCCCCGGGGTCAGCGCCGCGCACCGGGCAAATATGGTTGAGCTGGCCATTGCCGGTGAGCCCAGCATGCAATTGCAGCCACTGGAGCTGGACCGCAGCAGTCCGTCTTATACTGCTGACAGTCTGGCGTTGTTAAAACAAGCCATGCCAGACTGCACTCTGGCCTTTGTTATCGGCATGGATTCACTGAGCTACCTTAAGCAGTGGTATCAATGGCAGACTATCTTACGCCTTAGCCATCTGATTGTCTGCCAGCGCCCGGGCTATACCAGCAATGAAGGCGACTGCCCCGCCCTGCTAGCCGGGTTCGGGGCTGATATCAGCGCCCTGAGGCGCAGGCCGCATGGCAATATTGTTGTGCTGGATAACCCTGATTTTGCCGCCAGTGCCACAGCTATCAGAGCTGCGCTGGCCAATCAGCAGCAAAATATCAGCACCCTGGCACCAAGCGTACTGAACTATATTCAGCAACATCGACTCTATCAAAGCTAAGCGCTATAACAGTGCTAAAACTGTGGTAAAATAGCCGCTTTTAGTCAGCATTGAGGAAAATAGGTGCAAACGAACGAACTGGTCGCCTTTGTCACAGACAAAATTGATGATTTGAAAGGTCGCGATATCGTAACCTTAGACGTACGCGGTAAATCCAGCGTAACCGAATTTATGGTAGTGTGCTCTGGTACGTCTACCCGCCATGCTAAATCCGTTGCCGCTTATCTGGCCGCAGAGTGCAAAAAGGTCGGGGTTCAGCCTTTGGGTATAGAAGGCGAAAGCAGCGGCGAGTGGGTGCTGCTTGATTTAGACTCGGTAGTCGTACATGTCATGCTGGACGAAACCCGCAGTTTCTACCAGCTGGAAAAACTCTGGAGTGCCTGAGTCGGTATGAAGCTTAGCCTGATCGCCGTTGGCACGAAAATGCCAGACTGGGTACAAAATGGCTTTAACGAATATGCCCGCCGCTTTGGTCGCGACATGCCGTTGGAACTAATAGAGATAGCGGCTGGCAAACGCGGCAAAAACGCCGACATCAAGCGCATTTTAGAACTCGAAGGCGAGAAAATGCTGGCCGCGGTGCCCAAAGGTGCCAAAGTTGTGACGCTGGAAGTAACCGGTGATAACTGGAGTAGCCCACAGTTGGCACAGCGGTTGGAACAGTGGCAGCAAGATGGCCGAGATATCGCCCTGCTGGTCGGAGGCCCGGAAGGGCTTGCGCCGGCTTGCATCGCTGTTAGCGAAGCAAAGTGGTCGTTGTCAGCGTTAACCCTGCCACACCCCATGGTACGGGTAGTGTTAGCAGAAGCATTGTACCGGGCCTGGAGCATCAGTACTAACCATCCTTATCATCGCGAGTAGCTATGCTAAAAAAGCGTATTGCCATGCAGGATATCGCCGCCGAAACCCGGTTATTTAACAGCCGGGCGCTGGTTGCTATGCTGGTAGTATGCAGCTTATTCAGTATCATTTTACTTAACATGTACAACCTGCAGGTACGCTCATATCAGGATTACCAGATCCGCTCTGAAGGTAACCGGATCAAGGTGCTACCTATGGCACCGAACCGTGGCCTGATTACAGATCGCAACGGTATTTTACTGGCAGAAAACCGGCCGGTATTTTCGCTGGAACTGGTACCCGAACAAATTAGCGATATCAACAGTACCCTGGCGCAGCTTGCCGAATTAATTGTCATCTCAGCTGAACAGCAAGACGATTTTTTACAGCAAGTGCGCCAACAGCGTCGTTTTAACTCCATTGCCTTAAAAGAGCGGCTGGACGAGGAAGAAGTCGCCATTATTTCGGTTAATCTGCACCGTTTGCCCGGGGTTACCGTCGAAGCCCGTTTAACCCGGCATTACCCGTTTGGCGATCTATTTACCCATGCGCTGGGTTATATTGGCAAAATTAATACTGACGATTTACGCCGGCTGGATGAGCAGGAGCGTTTGCCTAACTATGCCGCCAGCCGCGAAATAGGCAAGTTGGGGCTGGAGCGTTACTACGAAGAACAGCTGCATGGCACGATGGGGTTTCAGGAAGTTGAAGTAAATAACCGTGGCCGGGTGATCCGCGTATTACGTTCGGTGCCTGCGCGTTCCGGCCAGAATATCCGGTTAAGCCTGGATGTGGGCTTACAGCTTACCGCCCAGCAAACCCTGCAGCAAAAACGTGGCGCTATTGTCGCCATGGACCCACGCGACGGTGCAGTGCTGGCGTTTTATTCCAACCCCAGTTATGACCCTAACCTGTTTGTGCATGGTATCAGCAGCAGCAACTACAATGCCTTACTGCACTCGCCAGACCGGCCACTGATTAACCGGGCCACCCAGGGCATTTATCCACCCGCCTCTACCATTAAACCCCACCTGGCCTTACTCGGGCTGGAAACCAATACCGTTAAACCGGATACCAAAATCTGGGATCCGGGCTTTTTTACCCTGCCAAACAGTGATCACCGCTTTCGTGACTGGAAAAGGGGCGGCCATGGCTGGGTAGATGTATACAGTGCGGTGGTGGAAAGCTGCGATATTTATTTTTATGACCTGGGCATCAAACTCGGCATTGACCGTATTTCTGACTATATGCGCCAGTTTGGCTTTGGTGAGCGCACAGGCATTGATATTCACGAGGAGGCCAGCGCCAATATGCCATCACGTGGCTGGAAACGCGCCCGCTTTAATCAACCCTGGTATCCGGGCGATACGGTGCCACTCAGTATCGGCCAGAGCTTCTGGACCGCCACGCCCATCCAACTGGCTTTGTCTACTGCCGTGATTATCAATAAAGGCATGATGCCCACGCCACATATGGCAGCCGAGCTAAGTTCCGAAAACAGCAGTGAGTTAATCCAACCCAAGCTGAAACCCAGCGTAAGTGTTATAGACGAAAAAAACTGGGATATTATCGCCGACACCATGGTGCGTACGGTCGGCACCCTCAAAGGTACAGCTCATAATGCCTTTAGAACAGCCAGCTACACTTCAGGCGGCAAGACAGGTACCGCCCAGATTGTCGCTATTGCCCAGGATGCCAAATATGATGCCGACTCGCTGGATGAGCGCCACAGAGACAATGCGATGTATATTGGTTATGCCCCTGCCGTTAACCCCACTATTGTGTTTGCCGTGGCGGTAGAAAATACCGGTGGTGGCAGCAGTACCGCCGCGCCGATAGGTCGCCAGTTACTGGATTATTACTTTTCGGCCGGAGTAAATGCTGATGAATGACAACCTGGTCAGCCCTAATCAGCGCAGCGGCAAACTGGCAGCCTTTCATATCGACCTGCCATTACTGCTGGGGTTACTTGCCCTGCTGGCATTCGGGCTGGTGATTTTATATAGCGCGACCGGCCAGAGTGAAGCCATGATGAAAGCCCAGATCATCCGGCTGGGTGTCGCACTGGCCGTGATGGTTGGCGTTGCCCAGCTTAGCCCGCAAACGTTCAGGCGCTGGGCTGTTGCGCTGTTTAGTATTGGCTTATTAATGCTGATAGCCGTGCTGCTGTTTGGCCATGTCGGCAAAGGTGCGCAGCGCTGGCTGGATTTGGGCTTTATGAAATTCCAACCTTCTGAAATTATGAAGCTGGCCGTGCCACTGGCGGTAGCCTGGTTTATTGCCTCACAAAATTTGCCCCCCAAATTATGGCATTTGTTTGTTGGTTTTTTAATGTGTGCCATTCCGACGCTGCTGATTGCTAAGCAGCCCGATCTGGGTACCTCGCTGCTTATTGCTATGTCGGGCTTGTTTGTGTTGTTTATGGCCGGGATGAGTTGGCGCTTAATCACCTTTATCGCGCTGCTGGTGTCAGCTTTCGCCCCGGTTATGTGGTTCTTCTTAATGCGTGACTATCAGCGCCAACGGGTATTGACGTTTTTAAACCCGGAAACCGACCCGCTGGGTTCTGGCTATCATATTATTCAGTCAAAAATTGCCATTGGTTCAGGCGGCGTCGATGGTAAAGGCTGGCTGCAGGGCACCCAGTCGCAGCTGGAGTTTCTGCCCGAGCGGCATACCGATTTTATCTTTGCGGTACTCAGTGAGGAATTTGGTTTAATTGGGGTGGTGATCCTGCTGGCCATTTACTTGTTTATCATTGGCCGCGGTTTGCTGATTGCCAGCCGGGCGCAGGATAATTTCAGTAAACTGGTCGCGGCCAGCTTTATTCTGACCTTTTTTGTCTATGTCTTTGTTAATATTGGCATGGTATCAGGGTTGTTACCTGTGGTTGGCGTACCGTTACCACTGGTGAGCTATGGCGGAACCTCTATGGTCACCCTGATGGCGGCCTTCGGTGTATTAATGTCAGTCAGTACCCATAAACGGATGCTAGCAAATGTTTAAAAATACTCGTGTGGTAACCTTGGCAGTGACGTTGGGCGTAGTGGTGCTGGCTGGCTGCAGTTCCAAACCACAACCGGCTGCTCCGAATGCCGGGCGCTACCAGCAACAGCAAGACAGTATTCCAGAGCGCTTACCTACCCTGCTGGAGATGATAGATCCGACCCCCAAAGCTGAGCCGCTCAGTCGGGGCGGCAACCGGCCATACCAGATTTTTGGCCAGCATTATTCGCCATTGGCCCATTTAACTGAGTTTCAGCAAAGCGGCATCGCGTCCTGGTATGGCAGTAAATTTCATGGTCACCTGACGTCTAACGGTGAAACCTATAATATGTTTGCCATGACAGCCGCGCATAAGACCCTGCCACTGCCGTCTTATGTTAAAGTAACCAATCTGGACAATGGCCAGAGTGCGATAGTCCGGGTAAATGATCGCGGCCCGTTTCACCGCGACCGGATAATCGATTTATCCTATTCAGCGGCGAGTAAAATTGGCATGTTGCAACAAGGTACAGCCAGAGTTCAGTTAGAACTCATAAAATCTCCGGCCATGCTGGCACAGGACTTAACCAGCAGAGAACAATGTTTTATCCAGATTTTTGCCAGCAGTGATAATGGCAAACTGCAGCAGCTACGTGCTGACGTCGAAAAAAAGCTGGCAGTACCTACCCAAATTCAGGCGGCAGATGGAATTTTTCGCTTGTTAGTAGGTCCGAGTAAGGATAACCGGCAAGCCCAGAGTTGGTTGGCAACCTTAAAAGCTAATCAATATCCTGGAGCCTATTTCTTTGACAGCGCAGTATGCAGTTAAAGCTAGATGTGCAGTTAAAGAGTATTTTCGCTACTACCTATAATAAAAGAACGGGTCTCATGAATAGTTATAAACGCATCATTACCTCTGGCATTTTTGCTATCAGCAGCTTTTGCTTTGCCACCAGTGCGCAAGCGCAGGTTGTTACTCCCCAGGCTCCCAGCGTCGCCGCTAAAGGCCATATCTTAGTCGATTATGATACCGGTAAGGTACTGGCAGAAGAAAATGCCGATATGTCATTGTCGCCAGCCAGCTTAACTAAAATGATGACCAGTTACGTTATTGGCACCGAGTTAAAAAACGGCAATATCAGTCTGGACGATAAAGTCACCATTAGTGAAAAAGCCTGGGCCAGGAATTTCCCGGGCTCCTCCCTGATGTTTATTGAAGTGGGTACTCAGGTCTCGGTAGCTGATCTGAATAAAGGTATTATTATTCAATCCGGCAATGATGCCTGCGTTGCCATGGCCGAACATATTGCCGGCAGTGAAAGCGCTTTTGTCGATTTAATGAATGCTCATGCCCAGCGCCTGGGTATGCATAATACCCGCTTTGGCAACAGCCATGGTTTGCCGGTAGCCGAACAATACACCACCCCACGGGATATGGCCAAATTATCCATCGCCATGATCCGTGATGTGCCGGAAGAGTATGCCATCTACGCGGATAAAGAATTTACCTACAACAATATTCGTCAGTACAACCGTAATTCATTGTTATGGGATCGCAGCCTGGAAGTAGACGGTATTAAAACCGGCCATACCCGCGAAGCAGGTTACAGCTTAATTACCTCTGCTACCCGCGATGGCATGCGGCTGGTATCAGTGGTAATGGGCGCAGACAGCGAACGCAGCCGCGCCAGTGAAAATAAAAAATTATTAACGTACGGCTTTCGCTTTTTTGAAACCTTTTCGCCCTACCAAAGCGGTGAAAAATTTGCAGAACAACGGGTTTGGCAAGGCGATAAAGAGCTAATTCAGCTGGGCCTGATGCAAAGTACCCCTATTACCATTACCCGCGGGCAGCGCCGCAACCTGAAAGCTGATGTCAGCTTGAATCAGCAACTGGTCGCCCCCATTAAAAAAGGCCAGGTGGTTGGTACCATTTACTTAAAACTGGACGGCGCAGATATCGCTGAATATCCGCTGGTAGCGCTGGAAGATGTCGGCCGCGGCGGCTTTTTCAGCCGGATGATTGATTACGTTAAAATGCAATTTAACTAAACCAGTTACCCGCTTTACGACAAGTCCCGGCAGCTGCCGGGATTTTTTGTTACAATACACCTGTTAATAGCGTGCCTGGGGTATAAAGCGGGTGCGCGGAACAGCAGCAATAGCGTCAATGAGAGTAAGCGTATGGCTAATGAAGTAAAAGACACCAAATTTGATCAGTATCTGGAGTTTCCCTGTCAGTTTAACTTTAAAGTGTTAGGCCTGGCAGAACCGACGCTGGTAGACGACGTAATGAGCGTGATCTGCCGCCATACTGATGCTACCGATTACAGCCCCAATGTTAAGCCCAGCACCAAAGGCAACTACCATTCGGTGTCGGTAAAAGTCACGGTGACCAGCAAGGATCATATTGAATTGCTGTACACTGAGCTTGGCAAAATTGAGCTGGTTCGTTACGTTCTTTAATGGTCTGAACTCGCTTTGGCAGCACAAATCGCTATAATGCAGAGCGTTTTTCAGCGGAGTATACCGTGAGCTTAAGCCAACAACTCGTGATCCGCGATCTGGGTAGCCAGGACTACACCCAGGTGTGGCATGCGATGCAGCGTTTTACCGATAAACGCGATGAGCAAACCCCTGATGAGCTATGGCTGTTAGAACACCCGGCGGTGTTTACTCAGGGCCAGGCTGGCAAAGCCGAACATCTGTTGCTGCCAGGCGATATTCCGGTGGTTAAAGTCGACCGGGGTGGCCAGGTAACATACCATGGCCCGGGCCAGCTCGTGGTTTACGTGCTGCTGGACATTAAACGCCGTAAGCTCGGCGTACGCGAGCTGGTTACCCTGCTGGAACAGGTATTAATTGAACTGTTAGCACAACACGGCATTAGTGGCAACGCCCGGCCTGATGCGCCAGGCGTATATATTGACGGCAAAAAAGTGGCCTCGCTCGGTTTAAGGGTACGCAAAGGCTGTACCTTTCACGGCCTGGCATTAAATGTCGATATGGATCTCAGCCCCTTTAGCCGGATTAACCCCTGCGGTTACGCTGGCATGCAAATGGTCCAGAGTAAAGATTTTGGTGGGCCACAGAGCATTAGCCAGGCCAAAGCTGAGATCAGCAACATCTTCCAACGGCTACTGGCCGTATCCGAATTAAGTGTTAAAACAGGATTAGAGTGGCAATATGACTAAAACAGCGCGTATGGAACCTGGTGTTAAATTACGTGACGCCGATAAAATGGCGTTAATTCCGGTAAAGGTACTGCCAACCGAACCTGATGAAATGCTGCGTAAGCCATCCTGGTTAAAAATAAAACTGCCAAAAACCACCGAGCGCATAGATCAGATCAAAGGCGCCATGCGCAAGCATGGTCTGCACTCGGTGTGCGAAGAAGCGGCCTGCCCTAACCTGCCAGAGTGTTTTAACCATGGCACCGCGACCTTTATGATCCTCGGCGCCATTTGCACCCGTCGCTGCCCGTTTTGTGACGTGGCACACGGCCGGCCGCTGCCACCCAATGCCGAAGAGCCAGAGAAACTGGCAATGACCATTCGCGATATGCAATTAAAATACGTGGTGATCACCTCGGTAGACCGCGATGACTTACGTGACGGCGGTGCCCAGCACTTTGCTGATTGCATCAGTGCCATTCGTAAATACAGCCCGGATATCAAGATTGAAGTACTGGTACCCGATTTTCGTGGCCGGATGGATGTGGCGCTGGAAATACTCAGTAAAAGCCCGCCAGATGTGTTTAACCACAACCTGGAAACCGCGCCACGCCTGTACAAGCTGGCTCGGCCGGGTGCCGACTATAAATGGTCACTGACCTTACTGCAGCGCTTTAAAGCGGCGCACCCGCAGGTATCGACTAAATCCGGCCTGATGGTAGGCCTGGGTGAAACCACCGAAGAACTGCTGCAAGTATTGCAAGACTTACGCGAGCACGATGTGGACATGCTGACCGTCGGCCAGTACTTACAACCGAGCAAACATCACTTACCGGTTAAGCGCTATATGCCGCCGGCCGAGTTTGATGAGATTAAACACTTTGCCAACAGCATCGGCTTTAAACACGCCGCCTGCGGCCCGTTCGTGCGCTCCAGCTATCATGCCGACCGCCAGGCAGCCGGCGAAGAAGTCAGCTAACATTTAGCTGCGACATAGAATTAATGCCTACATTGCTAATGCTATCCATCTAGAAGCCAGCACTACACCGCTGGCTTTTTTTCTGAGTCACGTTTTTCCATTGACAAACCGCACCCAAGAAAACAAAATGCACAATTATTTAAATAATCGTTAACCATTGCCATGCTGGCAGTAAATAAATACAGGTGACATGGATGTGGATCGAAGCCGAAATCCCTGCAGATTTAAAGCCACTGTTATTTGACGGCAGATTGTTTTATGGCAGATGGGGCGAATTGTTTTTTGTCAGTAAAAACCCAATGACCTATGTTGATATGCCAGACAGTGCCTGGGTACGAAATGCCGCCGATGATATTTACGGCCGCTATTTTCTATATGATATAGAACCCCACTGGCAGCAAGATAGCATTATGCGCGACCTGTACCGCTACGCCAAACCCTGGGTTACCGATTTATCCGGCCTGAGTACCGACCGGCTGGTCAATGAGCTGATTGACTTATTTCAGCGCGGCGAATTGCGGGCCTGGCGCCTGACCGATGGCTGGGCTAAGCCACCAGAACACACAGGCCCTTACGTAATGGCAGGTAGCACGCCCGCGGCTGGCGGCAGTGTAAGCGCAGCCCCTTCAACTACCAGCAACGCCAGCAAACCCAAAGGCGGCAGTACCACAGCAGTCCAGCCAGTAGCAGCCAAAGCAGCGGTGCATGAGGCCCAGAACACTAGTACTGGTGAGCCAAAAATAATTTCGGGAACTGGCGCGAATGTAAAAATGGACGCTCATAAAATATATGATTCCGCTTTTGACCCATTGAGCACAAATCCAACCGCACAATATCGGTTTTCTGACCCATCATTCAGAAATACTGGAAATGACGTTTATTTTGGAGAGAACGTAACTACATCTTATTTTGAAGTCAGAAAAAATATCAGTGGTAAATCGCTGTTTGTAGGGGGGGTAGAAATTGATGGCATCCTAGATTTAACAGACCAAGAAGTCGCTAAGAGTATGAATGTTGATTTAGCAAAGTTAAATCAAAAGGTAGATAATCCTGTACAACAGAAAAAGGTTTACGCATACACTAACCAAGTAGCTAATCAGGCTTATAATGCAGGCTACAAAGGAATTCTGTATAACAGCACCCGAAAAGAAGGCAGCAACAAAGCTGTAGTTTTGTTTGGCGGCCGCTTCGATAAAGCTAAAATTACGCCAATCATCAACAAACCAATTAAGTAAGGGCATTTGAATGAACCATTTAAAGAAAATTAATGCAAATACTGTTGGTGTTATACCTGCATACGTTAAAGGTATGAAGAATCATGGCCTTTGTTACTTTTTGTGGGAAACGGCGAATGCTGTAGGTGCCCAATGTTCTAAATGTAATGCCATTGTCTGGCAAAACCCGCGAGAAAATTCGATTTTGAACGAGCCCAAACCCGCACATGTGCCTGAGTCTGGTGCAAATTACACGGCTTATTACAAGCAGAAAATTACTCGTTACTTAAACTCTCAACCAAACTGTCCAGAATGCGGTTCAGATCATTTCGACTTGTTTGTTAATAATGTCAACTTCCCACGTTTTGAAGATGGAACAGAGTTTGATGAAAGCCAGGAAGCTGAATTAGAGGAACGCAACAACGAGTTAATATGGTGGCTAGACTAGCTTGCAACTCTCATTCACTCCCCTCTTTGCTGTAGGGGAGGATTAAAGATGACACCTGAATTACAAGAGAAATTACTGATCCGGTTGTTTTCGTCACTTGAATACACAGAGCAATTTGTTGAAGACTTTACACAGTTTATCGACACTGGTCTTTTAGCACTCGAGCACTATGATGCTCTGCCAGTAAAACCAATAAATGTTGCAAATTACGCTGAGGTTAAAAAGGACGCAGAATTATGGCATCTGAAAGTCAAACCAAACTTTTTAGGGATGAAGCAAGGAATGCTTGAAGCTCTCGAAAAAGCACGACAAGGTGATTTTTCCTATGTTATGGCTGACGCTGGAAACTTCAGAAGCCTAAGCAAGGATATGGACGGCATTCGAGAAGCATTTATGGACTATATCGAGCCGGAGCTAAAACATCACTATTTTGAACTGTGGAAAAAAACAGATTATCGGGCGACAAACATATACCTGACTTTTATGGATTTTTGGAAGCCAGGCCAACCGTTGAAGGAGAGTATCACCGGGCCAATTGACGAAAGATGGCTGCTTAAACATTTTCAACCAGGTGAACAACCATAATCAAATGCAGTTTAGCAAATCTTGCACGAACAGCGTTCTACTTTGGCCAGAGTGCTTAGCAACTGTTGAGCCAGGTCTGAATCTGCGGGAACACGTCGGGTAAAGGTTGTAGAGGAAGACTACCACTACTCTTACTAATACAAATTAGCAATGTTATTCACTGAAGTTAGTTAATACGCTACGCTTACCAACGATCAAGGCTGCATATTGCAGCCTTTTTTAATTTATCCAGTTGTCTGCTTGGCGGTGCTATTTAAGGCTATAACAGCTACACTTGCTGCAGTAATGCTTAGGGGGATATATGGAGCAACGACGTTTTAGCCGGGTGAACTTTCAGGGCAAAGCTCATTTAGAAACCACTGATTACAGCTATCCGACACAGGTTATCGACTTATCGTTAAAAGGTGCTCTGGTAACTGTACCGGTAAGTTGGGGCCCTGCGGTGTCGGGCCCACTGACCTTGCGGGTGCATTTAAGCGATTACCCACTGGATTTCAGTATGCAGGTCAGTATTGCCCATCAGCACGACGATATGCTGGGCCTGCACTGCGTGAAAATTGATTTGGAAAGCGCCGGCCACCTGAAACGACTTATCGAACTTAACTTAGGTGACAGCCAGCTGCTGAGTCGCGAGCTGTCCGATTTATCGGCAGACTAACACCAGGCCAGTTACCTGCTTACAACTGCAGTGCACTAATGGCTTCATCATAACCATGGCTGGCGGCAAGCTGCATCAGCGCATGCCATTGTTGCCAGGCCTCTTGCTGCCGCGCCAGATAGGCAAAATAATACTGTACCGGCATAATTTGCTCCGGCTGTTGCAGTGCCTGAGTCATCAGTTGCTGGTATAGCTCTGGCATCGCCGCCTGGTACGACTGCATAGGGTTGCTCCCCGCTACCAGCCGATACGCCTGCTGTCTGGTTGCCTGACAGGTATCCACCGCGGTCAGTTCCAATGCAGCAGTCTTGACTTGCCACCGTTGTTGCCAGGCTGCCAGGGTGGCAGGACTATTATCAAATAGCAAATTAGCGGCAAAATGGCCGGGCTGGCACAGCTTTTCAGCGGCTGCTTTCGCTAACGGATATTCATCAATAAACCCCAGCGCATGCATAAACTCATGTTGCAATAACGCCAGGCTGGCGGTATCCGGCAGTTGCACTATGCCATTGTTGTAACTGGCCAGCCCCTGACCGGCAATAATCAGCAACTGGCTGAACTCGCCTGCTAACACCTGCCGGGTTAATACCGAATAATCACACTCAATGCGCTTAGCGGCATCGTCGCTACAGTTAAGCTCAGTCGCGCGCACTTGCACCACATCATTAAAACACACCGGCAACTGACTCAGCAGCGGATCAACCGCCCAGGCCGCGTTTAAATGCTGCCACCGCGCCATACCGGCTTGCTGGCTGACAACCGGCTGTATCGTCAGTTGACAGCCGCTGGCGGCCTGATAGCCGGTATTGGCAAGGGTGGATGACGAAGTATGCCATAAGCCCAGGGTGGCCCGCTGGCTATCGTTGATGGCCGTTACAGCTAACTGTTCAGCCACTAATTGCCGCTCTAGCCAGTGCGCCGTGGCCAACCGTCCCTGCAGCCGCTGTTGCAACTGCAAAGCATGGTTTAAACCATCAGGGTCCCCCAGCAATGCAGCCTGCCGGAACCAGCGTAACGCGCTGTCAAGCTCACTGCTGGCCAGGCGTTGCCGGGCCAGTTGCATGGCAGCAGTGGGTTCGGTCTTTGCCTGTTGTATTAATTGTTGCTGGCTGTCATTCGCAGTCTGCGGGGTGCAACCCAACAGTAAAAATGCAAAAAAGCCAGCTAGCTGGCTTTTAGTGACACGACACAAGCGCGGTTTAGTGAAAACCATCGGTTTCACCGGCCAGTGCTTCACCTCTTAACCTGGCCATTTCCAGCCTGGCATAGCGGTGCTCAACAAACTCAAACACATTGGTTGCTAATACTTTTTTATAATATTCAAATGCCTGCTCCGGGCGCTGCTGAGCTTCATGCCACTTGGCCAGATAAAAGTACACTTCGCATAAACGTTCTGCCAGTAGCCGTGGCCCGGTTAAATCATCAAGTACCGACTGTAACAGTTGCTGCTCAGTCAGCTCACCGTTATAAAATCGCGGAATATTCGTTGCCCAGTCAGTTGCATCTAATTGCGGTAAATTTGCCACTAAACCTTGCCTGGCGGTGGCAACCGATACGTCTGACTGCACCAGATACAACCATACCACCCGATAGGGGTCAGCCGGTCGCAGCTGCAAAAACTGCTGCAGATCCGGTACTGCTAAATCAGCCCTGCCAGCATAGTACAAAGCAATACCGCGGTTTAAATAGGCATATTCATAATCGGGCGCAAGTTCCAGCGCTGAATCAAAGGCTTCATAAGCCTGATCGAAGTTACCGCTAAGAGTGTAATGAATACCGACAAAATTGTAGGCATCGGCCATATCAGGTTTAAAGCGCAGCGCCCGCATAAAATCCAGCCGGGCTAAGGAGCGCAATCCCACACTGTCATACATCACACCACGGTCATAGTATAAGCGTGCCGACTGCTCTTCTGATAACTCAGCACGTTGTAGAATTTCGGTTAAACGGGCAATCGCCAGTTCAGTACGATAAGGTACCGCCAGCGGCTCTGGCGTAAGCCAGGCCGCAGACGATGACGGTTGGCTGGAAGCACAACCGCTTAAGGTTATTAACAGCGCCAATATCAGCGCCGTTACACCAGATTTAACACTTAACATCTTAAGCGTCTTGCTCAGCATTGGCCGCCGTTTCGGCTGGTTTAGTATTCGCTTCTTTAATACTTAACCGTACCCGGCCCTGCTTGTCCACTTCCAGTACTTTCACGGCCACTTTCTGGCCTAACTGCAAGTGTTCAGCAACATTGCTTACCCGCTCATCAGAGATTTGCGAAATATGCACTAAGCCATCTTTACCTGGCAACACATTAACAAAGGCACCGAAGTCAACAATCCGCACTACTTCACCCTGATAAATCGCACCTACTTCAATGTCAGCAGTAATGGCGTTAATTCTATCAATGGCAATCTGGGCAGCTTTGGCTGTGGTCGCGGCAATTTTAATGCTGCCGTCGTCTTCCAGCTCAATAGTAGTACCTGACTCTTCAGTGATCTGACGAATAACAGCACCACCTTTACCGATAACCTCACGGATTTTCTCCGGATTAATCTTCATGGTGTAAATACGCGGCGCGTACTCAGACATTTCTTCACGGTGGCCGCTAATCGCCTGGTCCATCACGTTCAGAATATGCAAACGGGCGGCTTTGGCCTGTTTTAACGCAATTTGCATAATTTCCTGAGTAATGCCGTCGATTTTAATGTCCATTTGCAGTGCAGTAATACCTTCAGTGGTACCCGCTACTTTAAAGTCCATATCGCCTAAGTGATCTTCATCACCTAAGATATCTGACAACACCACAAAGTCGTCGCCTTCTTTCACCAGACCCATGGCAATACCGGCCACTGAGGCTTTAATAGGTACACCAGCGTCCATCAGGGCTAAAGACGAACCACAAACTGACGCCATTGAGCTTGAACCGTTAGATTCAGTAATTTCAGACACAATGCGCACTGTGTACGGGAAGTCTTCAAAATCAGGCATTACTGCTAACACACCGCGCTTGGCTAAACGGCCGTGGCCGATTTCGCGGCGCTTAGGCGAGCCAACCATACCGGTTTCACCGACACAGTACGGAGGAAAATTATAGTGCAGCATAAAGGTATCGGTTTTCTGACTTAATAAGTCATCGATATTCTGGGCATCACGGGCAGTACCTAAAGTACAGGTAACCAGCGCCTGGGTTTCACCACGGGTAAACAATGATGAACCATGGGTACGGGGTAACACGCCGGTCATCACGCTTAAACCACGGATCATCTCCGGGTCACGGCCGTCAATGCGAGGCTCGCCTTTGGTAATGCGGCTGCGTACCACTTTACTTTCCAGGTCATGGAAAATATCGCCAAATTCATTTTGGTCCAGCGCTTCGCCTTCTGCCAGTTCTGCTGCTAACTTAGCATGCAGTGCGGTTTTAATTTCCGCAATCCGCTCGTAACGTTTGGCTTTTTCAGTGATCTGATAAGCACTGCTGATATCAGCTGTCGCCAGTTCTGCTACTTTGGCGATTAACGGTAGGTTCTTCGCAGGTGCCTGCCAGTTCCAGGCAGGTTTTGCGCCTTCAGCGGCTAATTCATTAATGGCATTAATAGCTGTTTGCATTTGCTCGTGGCCATACATGACAGCGCCTAACATCACGTCTTCTGACAAAATGTTGGCTTCCGATTCGACCATTAACACTGCATTGTGAGTACCGGCAACCACTAAATCCAGTTTCGAGCTTTTCAGCTCTTCTTCTGACGGGTTTAACACATACTGGTTGTTAATATAGCCAACACGGGCTGCACCGATAGGGCCGGCAAACGGAATACCTGACAAGGCTAAGGCTGCAGAAGTACCAATTAAGGCAACGATATCTGGCTGAATTTCCGGCTGTACAGACACTACAGTGGCAATAACCTGCACTTCATTAGTAAAGCCTTCCGGGAATAATGGCCGGATAGGACGGTCGATTAAGCGGCAAATTAAGGTTTCACCTTCACTTGGCCGGCCTTCACGTTTAAAAAAGCCACCCGGAATACGGCCAGCTGCATACATTTTTTCCTGGTAGTTTACGGTTAACGGAAAGAAGTCCTGACCAGGTTTAGGTTCTTTTTTACCAACAACTGTTACTAAAACGGAAGTATCTCCCAGGCTGGCCAGCACTGCGGCATCTGCCTGACGGGCGATAACGCCGGTTTCTAAAGTAAAGGTATGTTGGCCAAACTGAAATGATTTTACGATGGGAGTCACGTGTGTATTTCCTTAATCTTAATCGCCGAATTGCGATGTTTTTCTCTGTGTTTTCTGCCTGCACAGTATACTCTGTAACCTGTTACAAAAGATAGTTCAGTAAAGAGCTCAGTAAAAATAGTGTTTAAAAAAATCCCATAAAAAAAGAGGCTCGAAAGCCTCTTTTTTGCGTTATCGCTTAGCGATTAACGACGTAAACCTAAACGACCGATCAGAGTAGTGTAACGGCTCTGATCTTTGCCTTTTAAGTAATCTAACAGCTTACGACGCTGGCTAACCATGCGTAACAAACCACGACGAGAATGGAAGTCGTGCTTGTGCTGTGCAAAGTGGCCTTGCAGGTGAGTGATTGACGCAGTTAACAGGGCAACCTGTACTTCTGGTGAACCGGTATCGCCTTCTTTTACAGCGTAGTCAGCAACAATTTTTGCTTTATCAGCAGCGCTTAATGACATATTTAACTCCAATGTGAGTGAACTAAAATAAGGGAATCGCCGATCACTCATCCAGCAGACCCCAGAAAATCCGGCATATAATAGCACTTTGCACCTTTTTTACAAGGCGTTTGTCGCCCCAGCCGGCTGTTGTTCGGCACTGGTGTTCAGTAAACGACGCGAACTGAGCACGCCCTGCTGCACCTGACCAATACCAATAAAAACCTCACCTGGCCCAAGTAGCTTAATCGCGGCAATATCAGCCACTGCTATAGTGCAGTTTTGACCATGTTGCAGCTGATGCTGTTGCTCAGCACTTAACGCTATGGCCGGCATGGTTACAATACCGGCGTCCAGTGGCAGCAACAGTGCATCTAACGGGGTAAAGTCAGCGCTGCTATGGCATTGTTCGGCCAGTGCATCTAATTGCTCAGGCTTAACCATTTGCGCTGCGTTAAAAGGCCCAACCTGGGTGCGGTGCAATTTGCTGACATGGCCACCACAGCCTAACAACTCGCCTAAATCGTCAATCAGGGTGCGGATGTAAGTGCCTTTCGAACAATGCACCATAAAATCGGCATGGTTAGCGCTGCGCTGTAACAGTTCAAACCGGAAAATTGTAATAGGCCGGGCTTCACGCTCAATAGTAATACCCTGGCGGGCATATTTATATAACGGCTGGCCCTGATACTTTAACGCAGAGAACATGGTTGGCACTTGCAGAATATCACCACGCAAGGTTTGCAGGGCCTGCTCCAGTTCGCTGTCAGTAAAACTGACTGGCCGTTCACTGATCACCTCGCCTTCGGCATCGCTGGTGCTGGTGCGTACGCCAAAACAGGCGGTCACTAAATAGGTTTTATCGGTGTCCAGTAAAAACTGGCTGAATTTGGTCGCCTCACCAAAGCAAATGGGCAATAAACCCGACGCCATCGGATCCAGCGCGCCGGTATGGCCGGCTTTTTGTGCCTGATATAACCAACGCACCCGCTGCAAAATACCGTTACTGCTCACTTCCAGCGGTTTATCCAGTAACAGAATGCCATTAACTGCTCTGGCATTTTTACGAGCCATTACTCATCAGCTCCGTCGTTATCTGTTGGTTCCAGCCCGGCGTCTTTGCGCTTGCGCTCGTCTTCCTGGCGCACCGTTGCCACTAAACTGGCCATCCGGATACCTTCGTTTAATGACTGATCAAAGGCAAAGCGAATATGCGGCACTATGCGGGTTTGAATGCGCTTACCAATTAAACTGCGCACAAAGCCAGCAGCATCATTTAAAATTTTCAGGTTATCTTCAACCTTACTGTCATCCATACCTAAAAAGGTTACAAACACCTTGGCGTGTGACAGATCACGCGATACTTCTACATCAGACACGGTAATCATCGTGTGCAATCGTGGATCTTTAATTTCGCGCTGCAGAATAACTGCCATTTCTTTCTTAATATGTTGGGATAACCGGTCAACGCGGGAAAATTCTTTTGCCATTACTGTCTAATCCAATTTGGGGCCAGAAACAACACAACAGGGGCACTAAAGGCCCCTGTACTATGTTTTACCTGGCCAGCGGTACTTTATAAAGTACGTTCAACCTGAATGGTTTCAAATACTTCAATCTGATCGCCTTCGCGAACATCGTTGTAGTTTTTCACACCAATACCACATTCAAAGCCGTTTTTAACTTCGCTGACATCGTCTTTAAAGCGACGCAACGATTCCAGCTCACCTTCAAAGATCACCACGTTATCACGCAGTACCCTGATAGGTGCGTTACGTTTAATGACACCCTCGGTAACCATACAGCCGGCTATCGCACCAAACTTCGGTGAGCGGAACACATCACGCACCTGAGCCAGACCAATGATCTGCTGTTTAAACTCGGGTGCCAGCATACCGGTCATCGCCGCTCTGACTTCATCTAACAGCTCATAAATGATGCTGTAGTAACGTAAGTCGAGGCCTTCATCTTCAATCATCTTGCGGGCAGAGGCATCAGCACGCACGTTAAAGCCGATAATAATGGCTTGCGAAGCCGCAGCCAGGGTAACGTCCGTTTCAGTAATACCACCGACGCCGCTACCAATGATTTTAATTTTAACTTCATCAGTAGACAGTTTAGCCAGTGATTCAGAAATCGCCTGCACAGAGCCCTGCACATCGCCTTTCAGTACCAGATTAAGTTCTGATACATCACCTTCTTCCATGTTAGCAAACATGTTTTCCAGCTTGGCTTTTTGCTGACGCGCCAGCTTAACATCGCGGAATTTACCCTGACGGTATAACGCGACTTCCCGTGCTTTACGCTCGTCTTTTACCACGGTAACTTCATCACCGGCTTGTGGCACGCCAGACAGGCCCAGTATCTCTACCGGAATAGACGGACCTGCCACTTTGACGTCACGACCATTTTCGTCGCGCATTGCCCGCACCCGGCCATACTCAAAGCCACACAAGACGATGTCACCCTGATTCAGGGTACCTTCCTGTACCAGAATTGATGCGACCGGACCACGGCCTTTATCAAGCCGTGATTCAATAACAGCACCGCGCGCCAGACCTTTGCGAACGGCTTTTAATTCAAGCAGTTCAGCCTGATTCAGAATGGCTTCCAGCAGGTCATCTATACCATGGCCAGATTTAGCAGACACCTGCACAAACTGGGTATCGCCGCCCCACTCTTCAGATATAACATCAAACTGTGATAATTCATTACGAACCCGATCCGGGTCTGCTTCTGGCTTATCAATTTTGTTTACCGCTACCACTATCGGCACGCCAGCCGCTTTCGCATGCTGAATCGCTTCACGGGTTTGTGGCATAACGCCATCGTCAGCCGCTACCACCAGAATGACGATGTCAGTCGCTTTAGCACCGCGAGCACGCATTGAGGTAAATGCCGCGTGGCCTGGGGTATCCAGGAAGGTCACCATACCGCGGTCCGTTTCAACGTGGTAGGCACCAATGTGCTGGGTAATACCACCGGCTTCGCCATCAGCAACCTTGGCTTTACGGATATAGTCCAGTAATGAGGTTTTACCGTGGTCAACGTGACCCATAACAGTAACAACCGGTGCCCGCGGCTCCAGCTCCCCTTCACCTTCGCGATCTGACATTACCGCTTCTTCTAATTCATTTTCTTTGGTCAGAGTAAACTTGTGGCCCATTTCTTCACAAACAATGGCCGCAGTTTCCTGATCAATTACCTGATTAATGGTCGCCATAGCGCCCATTTTCATCATGGCTTTAATCACTTCAGACGCTTTCACCGCCATTTTCGCAGCCAGTTCAGCAACGGTAATGGTTTCACCGATTTTCACTTCACGCTCTACCGGCTGGGCTGGCTTGTTAAAACCATGCTGCATGCTGGTTGGGGTTTTCTTTTTCTTGGCATGGCGATTAGCGCGGTTAAAGGCTTCTTTATCGTTCCCGTCATCTTTCTTTTTGCCTTTAGCAGGTGGCGCCTTTTTACCTACGCCACGACGTCCTGCCCGTTCTTCCTTGGCATCAACTTCATCTTCAGCCTGCTTGGCAAACTCATTGCTGGTCAGGTGATAATCGTCTTTTTCAGTCGACTTGGCTTTTTCTTCCTGCGCCCAGCGCTCGCTGTTTTCTTCAGCCAGTTTACGGGCGGCTTCAGCTTGTTTTTTCGCTTCTTCTTCCAGCTTGCGTAAGGCTTCGGCTTCCTGCTGCTGACGAATATGGTCCGCTTCGCGTTTGGCTTCTTCTTTTGCTGCGCGACGTGCCGCTTCTTCCGGATCGTCTTTTAATAATTGCGCTTGCTTGGCTTCTTCCCGCTTTTTCGCTTCAGCGGCCTTACGCTCGGCTTCTTCTTTCGCTTTGGCGGCAGCTATTTCCCGCGCCTTTTGCTCAGCTTCCTGGCGGGCACGTGTGGCCTCCGCATTGGCTTTTTCTTCTGCTAAACGCGCTTCTTCCTGGGCTTTTAGCGTTGCTTCATCAAGCACTGGCTTTTTGATATAGGTTTTTTGCTTACGCACTTCAACCTGAATTTCGCGGTTACGGCCAGCGCCACCAGCAACACTTAGTGTGGTTTTTTCTTTGCGTTTTAACGTCAGCTTTGAAGGCTCTGACGATTTGCCGCCATGCTGCTTACTTAAATGATCTAACAGCGTTTTTTTCTCATCTTCAGATACCTGCTGCCCCGCAGCTTTAGTGATACCTGCATCAGCAAATTGTTGTACTAACCGATCAACAGTTGTACCGACATCACTGGCCAGCTTCTCTATGGTGACTTCTGCCATTTGTGTTGTTACCTCCGTTGACTACTCAGTTACTTTCACTAAACCAAACAATATTACGCGCAGCCATAATCAGCTCAGCCGCTTTTTGTTCAGTTACATCTGCTATATCTAATAAATCGTCGACACCTAACTCAGCTAAGTCATCCAGGGTGGTAACACCTTTGCTGGCAATCACATAAGCGGTATGAGTATCTAAACCTTCCAGCGCTAACAGCGCCTCGGTTGGCTTGGCATCTTCCAGCGATTCTTCACTGGCCAGAGCACGGGTGGTTAATACGGCTTTCGCCCGGCCTCGTAACTCTTCAACAATAGTTTCATCAAAACCATCAATCGACAATAATTCGCTGATAGGTACGTACGCCACTTCTTCCAGGGTGGAAAACCCTTCTTCAACCAACACATCGGCGAAGTCTTCATCAATTTCCAGCGCGTCCATAAAGGCCTGCCGTACTTTTTCTGTTTCTTCCTGATGCTTTTTCTTCATATCTGACACTGACATTACATTCAGTTCCCAGCCCGTTAACTGGCTGGCTAAACGTACGTTCTGGCCGTTACGACCAATCGCCATCGCCAGGTTAGAATCTTCAACGGCGATATCCATTGAATGGGTATCTTCATCAACGATAATCGACGCGACTTCCGCCGGAGCCATGGCGTTAATTACAAACTGGGCGTCGTTATCATCGTACAATACAATGTCAACCCGTTCGCCGGCCAGCTCGTTTGACACGCCCTGCACCCGAGAACCACGCATACCAACGCAAGCCCCCACCGGGTCAATCCGGCGGTCATTACTTTTCACGGCAATTTTAGCACGTGAACCTGGGTCGCGAGCCGCACCGCGCAGCTCAATCATTTCTTCGCCAATTTCCGGCACTTCAATCCGGAACAGTTCCAGCAGCATTTCCGGGCGGGCACGGCTTAAAAATAACTGCGCGCCACGTGCTTCTGGTTTTACATCATACAATAAGGTGCGAATGCGATCGCCCGGACGGTAAGTTTCGCGCGGTAACATTTCTTCCCGCGGCAATATTGCCTCAGCATTGTTGCCTAAATCGACAATAATGCTGTCGCGGTTTACTTTTTTAACGATACCGGTAACCAGCTCGCCCACCTGATCAATATAAGCTTCAACCACCTGAGAACGCTCGGCTTCCCGTACTTTCTGCACGATAACCTGCTTGGCCATCTGGGTAGTGATCCGGTCGAATTCGATAGAGTCAATTTGTTCTTCGTAAAAATCACCAATGTTTACTTCCGGCGCATCATATTGCGCAGCCGATAAGGTGATTTCACGGGTAGGATGTTCCTGCACCGCATCATCAGCCACCACTTCCCAGCGGCGAAAGGTTTCATATGAACCGGTTTTACGGTCAATATTTACCCGCACTTCTATGTCGGCTTCATTTTTCTTTTTAGTGGCTGCAGCTAGTGCGAACTCCAGTGCCTGGAAAATCTTTTCCCGTGGTACTGATTTTTCATTCGATACTGCATCGACAACCAATAATATTTCTTTTGCCATTGTATCTGCCTCGTTCTGACGCGACCCTAATACCTTAAAAAACCGGTACTACGTTTGCTTTGTCTATATTATCCAGCAGCAAACGATAGGGTTTGCCATCTACTTCCATAACTAACATGTCAGCGTCTATCGCCTGCAACATGCCTTTGAATTTTCTTCTGTTATCTTGTGCTATTGTCAGCTTTACTTCGATTTGCTGACCTACCGCACTCATAAAATGCGCTTCGGTAAACAGTGGTCTGGCTAAACCCGGTGATGACACCTCAAGAGTATACTCAGCAGGAATAGGGTCTTCGACATCCAGCACAGCGCTGACTTCACGACTTACCAAAGCACAATTTTCAACCGTAATACCGTCGCTATGGTCGATATACAACCGCAACGTGGTATGGCGGCCAGCCCGCAGCAACTCAATACCCCATAAATCAAAACCGGCAGCAGTTACTGTCGGGTTCAACAACTCAACCAGTTGTTGTTCTTGTTTAGTCAAAAAGACCTCCGAATACACCAATAAAAAATGGGCATAGCGCCCATTACTGCATAAAACTGACACGCCAGATACGAAAACGCCCCGAACAAGCGGGGCGAATTAACATCCGAACAACACCCATATCGCCAATGAAGTGTTGTTGTAATTTGGTTGCGGGAGCCGGATTTACGACCTTCGCCCTGCGGTTATAAAGAGGAGCCCAAGGGCGCAATCTCGATATAACTGTTTAACCTTAAGTTGGTTGCGGGAGCCGGATTTGAACCGACGACCTTCGGGTTATGAGCCCGACGAGCTACCAGACTGCTCCATCCCGCGTCCGTCTAATGGCGCATATTATATAGCGCCTT
Organism: Arsukibacterium ikkense; assembly: GCF_000987775.1. GTDB lineage: Bacteria > Pseudomonadota > Gammaproteobacteria > Enterobacterales > Alteromonadaceae > Alishewanella > Alishewanella ikkense. The sequence continues at coordinate 227,639 of NZ_LAHO01000001.1, read as the reverse complement.
GCCTGTTACCGCAAGCCTTGCATTACAAAGCTATTGATTTAGTTGGTGCCGAGAGCGGGACTTGAACCCGCACGTCCGAAGACACTACCCCCTCAAGATAGCGTGTCTACCAATTTCACCACCTCGGCAGAAAAGAGAGGTTAGCCTACCGGAATGTCGCTGTTATCGTCTTTCTTAACCGGGGCCTGTTCAATGGCCGGGGCCGATAAATCCCACTCGTCAACAGGCACACTTTGCTTGGCTGTGTAGTTACCCAGCACTATACTTAACACAAAAAATAAGGTGGCCAGTACAGTGGTGGTTTTGGTTAAGAAGTTGCCAGTGCCTGACGAACCAAATACTGTGGCTGACGCTCCTGCACCAAAGGCCGCGCCCATATCAGCACCCTTGCCGTGCTGAATTAACACCAGACCAATTAAAGCCAATGCCACCAGTAAGTAAACTACAATTATAATCTCGTACATGCTTAGTCCTTTGCGCTTTGGCAAATTTGCATAAATTCATCTGGTTTTAAGCTGGCACCGCCAACTAAAGCACCATCAATATCGGCTTGCGCGAATAACGCCTGGCAATTTGCCGCGTTAACACTGCCACCATATAAAATTCTTACCTTCGCAGCGGCTGCACTATCATACAGTGCCAGCTGCGCGCGGATAAACGCATGGGTTGCCTGCGCTTGCTCCGGTGTTGCCGATTCCCCGGTGCCTATTGCCCAAACCGGTTCATATGCTATCACCGATTTCACCAGCAATTCGGGGTGCGAAGCATACACCGCCGCTAATTGTTTCGCAATAACCTGCTGGGTATTTTCTTGCTGACGCTCAGCTAAAGTTTCACCAATACAAAGCACTGGCGTTAACCCTGCAGCAACTGCCTGCTGCAATTTTGCACAAACCAGCGCATCCGTTTCTGCATAGTATTGCCGACGTTCAGAGTGACCTAATAACACAAAGCTGGCGCCGGCTTCCAGTAGCAGCCCGGCACTCAGCTCTCCGGTATAAGCTCCCTGCTGGTGTTCACTGATATTTTGCGCACCCAGGCTAAAATGTTCACTCACAGGAAAGTGGGCAAGCAAGGTTGCTGGTGGGCAGATTAATACATCCACCGTTGCATTTATGCTCGTTAACTGCTGGGAAACAGCCTCTACCAGTGCCCTGGAACCATTCATTTTCCAGTTGGCAGCGATCAGTTTTTTTGCAGACATAACATGTTTTCCTGATTAAAAGCGCCGGAATACTAACCAAGCCTGGCGCCAAGAACAAGCATTAACAGTAGCATAGCCGGTTAACTGCGGTTTAAATGGCCAAACGATACTTTACGGCTGCACTTAACTGGCCAGCTTGACTGCCGCGGCGATTTGCTCCGCATAGTCACGTACCAGACCTGCATCTTCGCCTTCCACCATTACCCGGATCAGTGGCTCAGTACCGGATTTGCGGATTAACACCCGGCCTTTACCGGCAAGTAAAGTTTCCACTTCGGCTATTTTTTGTTTTACATGCTGTTTTTCAAGTGGCGCGGTGCCTTTCTCAAACTTCACATTCACCAACACCTGCGGCAACTTATGCATGCCTTCGCTTAACTGCGCCAGGCTCTCACCACTGACCAGCATCGCGTTTAACACCTGCAGCGAGGCGATAATGCCATCGCCGGTACAGGCATGATCCAGATTAAGTACATGGCCGGAATTTTCGCCGCCAATACGCCAGTTTTTCTCGCGCAGTAATTCCATCACATACCTGTCGCCAACACCGCTGCGGACGAAAGGAATATTCAGTGCCGCTAACGCCAGTTCCAGCCCCATATTACTCATCAGGGTACCGACCACGCCGCCTTGCAAGGTATTTTCACGCTGGGCGCAGCGGGCAATAATATAAACAATCTCGTCACCGTCCAGCACCCGGCCATGTTGATCAACCATCATTACCCGATCACCGTCGCCGTCATAGGCAATGCCTAAATCAGCCTGCTGTTCTAATACCGTTTGCTGCACTAAATCGGTATGGGTGGCTCCGCATTTGTCATTAATATTAAACCCATCCGGCTTACAGCCAATGGCAATGACTTCGGCACCTAACTCTTTAAATACCGCAGGGGCAATGTGGTAAGTGGCACCATGTGCGCAGTCGATGACAATTTTAAGGCCCTTTAGCGATAAATGATTCTTTAAATGGCTTTTACAAAATTCAATATAACGCCCGGCGGCGTCGTCAATCCGCATGGCGCGGCCCAGGTTCTCCGAGGGCTCGCATACCATCGGCAGTTCCAGCTCATGCTCTATTGCCAGTTCTACCTCATCAGGCAATTTAGTGCCATCGGCTGAGAAAAACTTAATACCGTTGTCGTAATAAGGGTTGTGCGAAGCACTGATCACAATGCCGGCTTCGGCGCGAAAGGTTCGGGTTAAATAGGCGACGGCCGGAGTCGGCATAGGCCCTAACAGCCGCACATCCACACCGGCAGCAACTAAACCTGCTTCTAATGCAGTTTCCAGCAAATAGCCGGAAATGCGGGTATCTTTGCCAATTAACACTTTGCGGGTACCCCGCGCCGACAAAACCCGGCCCGCAGCCCAGCCCAGTTTCATCGCAAATTCAGGCGTTATCGGAAACTCACCAACCCGGCCCCGTACGCCATCGGTACCAAAATATTTTCTTGTCATGCCTCTACTCCATAGCGTACCGCAGTGGCAACCTGCACTGCTTGTACCGTGTCTTTCACATCATGTACCCGGATAATCCGGGCTCCCTGTAATGCTGCAATTGTGGCACAGGCCAGACTGCCTGCCAAACGTTGCTCAACCGCTAAGTTCAGCAACTGGCCCACCATTGATTTACGTGACATCCCCGCCAGCACGGGATAACCCAGTTTAACCAGCTGTTCCAATGCAGCCAACAGCTGATAGTTATGGCTAAGGCTTTTACCAAAGCCAAAACCGGGGTCGAGTATAAGCTGATTTTTAGCGATACCCGCAAACTGACAATCCAGCGCCCGACGTTGCAGATACTTCACCACGTCGGCTACCACATCATCATACCCGGGCTGTAATTGCATAGTGCGTGGTTCACCCTGCATATGCATTAGGCAAACCGGTACATTTAACTCTGCAGCGCAGCTAAGCGCCCCTTCGCCCTGCAACGCCTGTACATCATTGATCATATCGGCGCCAGCCTTAACCGCCGCTGACATCACGCCAGCTTTACTGGTATCCACTGAGATAACGCAGTCAAAGTGCTGACGAATAGCTTCAATCACCGGTACTACTCTGTCTAATTCCTGTTGTAACGGCACAGGCACAGCCCCGGGGCGGGTTGATTCACCGCCAATATCTAAAATAGCGGCACCATCGGCTAACATCTGCCGGGCCTGACGCAGTGCAGCATCGGGCAATAAATGCTGGCCACCATCAGAAAATGAATCAGGTGTAATATTTAAAATGCCCATCACCACAGGGCGGGACAAATCTAACTGGCGCTGGCGGGGAAGAGGGATCAGCATAACGATTACCTTTAACAAGCGTGCTCAAAAAAACAAACCCCGGCATGCCGGGGTTTGGATTATAAACATCGAATGCAGTTAATGCATATGGTTAGTGTAAATTACCTTCTGACGGCTTGTCAGTGGCAACCGGACCATCGCTGTCGGTTTTTGCTTTACCCGCACTGTCATCATCACTGTTACCCTTATCACGCGGCTCCCAGTTTTCAGGCTGACGTACTTCAACGCGTTTCATTAAATCGTCAATTTGTCTGGAATCAATAGTTTCGTATTTCATCAGCGCATCTTTCATCGCATGTAAAATATCCATATTCTGTTCCAGCAGGGTTTTGGCACGAAGGTAATTACGGTCAATAATCTGCTTCACTTCCATATCAATAATGCTGGCCGTTTCATCAGACATATGGTTTGACTTACCCATACTGCGCCCTAAGAATACTTCACCCTCTTCATCCGCGTACAACAGCGGCCCCAGCTTGTCAGAGAAACCCCACTGGGTCACCATGTTACGGGCAATAGAGGTAGCATATTTAATATCTTGCGAGGCACCGGTAGAGACCGCATCGCTACCAAAAATAAGCTCTTCGGCCAAACGCCCGCCATAGGCTACGGAGATTTTACTTTCTAATTTACGCCGGCTGATACTGATAGCATCGGCTTCCGGTAAAAAGAAGGTGACGCCCAGGGCGCGGCCGCGCGGAATAATAGTAACCTTATGTACCGGATCATGCTCCGGTACCAGGCAACCGATAATGGCGTGGCCTGCTTCATGATAAGCCGTCATTTCTTTCTCGGCTTCAGTCATTACCATCGAGCGCCGCTCAGCGCCCATCATAATTTTGTCTTTGGCGCGTTCAAAATCTTCCATGCTGACTACCCGGCTGTTACTACGAGCAGCAAACAGCGCCGCTTCATTCACCAGGTTGGCTAAATCAGCGCCGGAAAAACCCGGCGTGCCACGCGCTATTACGCTGGCTTTAACATCATCTGCTAATGGCACTTTACGCATATGCACTTTTAAAATTTGCTCACGACCACGCACATCCGGCAAACCCACCACTACCTGGCGGTCAAAGCGGCCAGGGCGAAGTAAAGCCGCATCTAGCACGTCCGGCCGGTTAGTGGCTGCAATGATAATTACGCCTTCATTGCCATCAAAACCGTCCATCTCAACCAGCATCTGGTTTAAGGTTTGTTCACGCTCATCGTGACCGCCGCCTAAACCGGCACCACGTTGACGGCCTACCGCATCAATTTCATCAATAAAGATGATACAAGGTGCAGCTTTCTTGGCCTGTTCAAACATATCACGCACCCGGGACGCACCGACACCGACGAACATCTCAACAAAATCAGAACCTGAAATGGTAAAGAATGGCACCTTGGCTTCACCGGCAATCGCTTTTGCCAGCAAGGTTTTACCGGTACCCGGTGGGCCAACCATTAAAATACCTTTTGGAATTTTGCCGCCGAGTTTTTGAAAGCGCGACGGATCTTTTAAATAGTCGACCAGCTCAGACACTTCCTCTTTTGCTTCGTCACAACCGGCAACATCTGCAAAGGTGGTTTTAATCTGGTCTTCACCCATTAAACGCGCTTTGCTTTTACCAAACGACATGGCACCTTTGCCACCGCCGCCCTGCATCTGGCGCATAAAAAAGATCCAGACGCCGATTAACAGCAACATTGGGAACCAGGAAATAAAAATAGTTGCCAACCAGCTACTTTCTTCAGGTTTGGCACCAATTACTCTGACATTATTGCTTAGCAAGTCATCCATCAGCTTAGGATCGTTTACCGGCAATACCGTTTCGAAACGCTCGCCGCTGGCGCGTAAACCGGTGATCACACCGCTGCGTTCAATCTTGACCTCGCGGATCTGGCCCTGATTCACGTCTTTAATAAATTGAGTGTAACTGGTTTGTCTGTCTGCACTTTCACTGGGGCCGAAGCTGTTAAACACCGACATCAGTACTACTGCAATAACCAACCAGACAATCAAATTTTTTGCCATGTCGCTCAAGGTTATAACCTCATTCTTCGCTTAAAAAAAGTTACCGGCTACTGTACTAAACTTTAAAGCCGGTGGCCACGATATATGTTTCCCGCGATCTGGCGCGGGATGAATCGGGCTTACGTATTTTTACTGTGGTGAACTGCGCTCGAACGTCCTTTAAAAAGGCCTCAAAGCCGTCCCCCTGGAACACTTTGACCACAAAACTGCCATTTTGCTTCAAAACTTTTTGGCACATATCCAGCGCCAGCTCTATCAGATACATCGAGCGGGCCTGATCGGTTGTATCATTGCCGCTCATATTCGGTGCCATATCAGATAATACCACATCTACGGTCTTACCGCCGATCCGGCTCAGTAAAGCATTTAACACAGCCTCTTCCCTAAAATCGCCCTGTAAAAACGCCACCCCGGCCAGCGGGTCCATTGGCAGGATATCACAGGCAATAACGGTGCCAGAGGCCCCTACTACACCAACCACATACTGCGACCAGCTACCCGGTGCCGAGCCTAAATCCACTACTGTCATGCCCGGCTTCATCAGCTTATCCTGCTGCTGAATTTCTTCTAACTTAAACGAGGCACGGGAACGCAACCCCAGCTTCTGTGCTTTTTGCACAAAGTGATCATCAAAATGCTCTTTTAACCAACGCGTTGAGCTGGCAGAGCGTTTTTTCTTGGTCATGGTACCACTCTTAAATAGTGTTATGCCTGAGATGGCGCTACAATAGACAAAAATCAAGCTTGAATCCGGATATTCTACCTATATGAGTTTAACCAATAAACAAAAACAATTTTTAAAAGCTAAAGCGCATGAGCTAAAACCGGTTATTTTACTGGGTGGCAATGGCCTTACCGAAGGCGTGGTCGCTGAAATTGAAGTAGCGCTTAGCTTTCATGAGCTGATAAAAATAAAAGTGCCCACTGAAGATCGCGAACAAAAAGTATTGATCATGGATGCGATAATTCGTGAAACCAAAGCCGACAAGGTGCAGGTGATTGGCAAAACCCTGGTGTTGTACCGCCAGAGTGAAGCGAAAAAAATTCAGTTACCACGTGGCTGATTAGCCCGTTAAAAAACCAGCTGCCTGTAACACCTTGCGGGCAGCTTGTTCGTCTGTAGCAACCTGGCTTATCAGGTTTGCCGGCCGGTTAGTTACCTCAGTCGCTTTGACAAACTGCCACATTACTACCGCATTGTCGGCATAGATGGTTTCCACATGGCGCAGATTGTGCGCAAAACACCACTGCGTATTGTCTTTTAGAATACTGAACACGTCAGCCGGGCTTAATTGCCACTGGCGGATATCCAGCACTGCCGCCCAGGGCTCAGTCAGGATCGGTTGTACCAACTGCCGGAATTCCCGCACATAGTCTTTGGCGGTGCGCTCATTCCAGATGCCATCTGCCCGCACCCACAGCGCCCGTTGTTCCAGGCTCAGACTAAAAGTTTGCTTATTTTTCATTTGTTACTCCAGTCAACCAGCCAATACTGTAACCTATCGATGGTAAATCAAAACTCTGACCTGTGGTAAAGTTGGCAAAACGGGCATCCCGGCCCCCGGCTGAAAAAAGAATTTATGCAATTAAGAGACTACCAGCAGCAAGCTGTAAATGCGGCTATCAGCCATTTTCAACACAGCAATCAGTCAGCCGTGATGGTATTGCCTACCGGTGCCGGTAAAAGCCTGGTGCTGGCGGAACTGGCCAGAGTCGCCAGAGGGCGGGTGCTTATTCTGACCCATGTCAAAGAGCTGGTGGCGCAAAATGCCGAGAAAGTAGGCCTGTTAGGCGACAACGGCAGCATCTTCGCCGCCGGCCTGCAGCAAAAAGACAGCTCTGCTAAAACCGTGATTGCCAGCGTCCAGTCTGCGGCGCGTAATCTGGCGCAGTTTAACCAGCCTTTTTCGTTACTTATCATCGACGAGTGCCACCGGGTTAGCCTGGAGGAGAGCAGTCAGTATCAACTGTTGTTTACACATTTACGCCAGCACAACCCCGAACTTAAAATACTTGGCCTTACTGCCACCCCTTACCGCTTGGGCACAGGCTGGATTTACCGCAGCCATTACCACGGCCGGGTAGGCTCGGTTGAGCAGGCCAGTTTCGAGCGCTGTATTTTTGAGTTGCCGCTGCGGCCGTTAATTAATAAGGGATACTTAGCCAAGCCTGTGCTGCTGGATGGCCTGGCAGCCCAGTATGACTTCAGCAGCCTGCAACCGGCCAATAGCCTTGACTACAGCGAGCAGCAAATAGACTCCATTCTTGGCAAAATGGGCCGGGCTACCAAACTGATTGTCGGCCAACTGTGCCAACTGGCCGCCAGTAAACAAGGCATACTGATTTTTGCGGCCACGGTGCGCCACGCCAACGAAGTGCTTAGTCTGCTACAGCAGCATGGCCAGGACGCGGCGCTGCTTACCGCCAGCACGCCCCACAACGAGCGCGACCAGCTGATCAGTGCTTTTAAAGCACAGCAACTGAAAGTTCTGGTGAATGTTGCGGTGTTAACCACAGGTTTCGATGCGCCGCATGTTGATCTGATTGCCATTCTGAGGCCGACAGCCTCGGTTAGCTTATTTCAGCAAATGGTCGGCCGCGGCCTGCGCAGCAGCCCGGCAAAAACACATTGCCTGATCATTGATTACGCCGCTAATGGCTACGATTTATTCTACCCGGAAGTGGGCAGCCCAAGACCCGTCAGCAAAGCCGTGCCGGTACAAGTACCCTGCCCTGAATGTGGCTTTGCCAATATTTTCTGGGGGTTGGTGGATAACGACGGTGATATTATTGAACACTATGGCCGGCGTTGTCAGGGGTTACTGCAACATGCAACCGCCACTGCCCCCCAGCAATGCAGTTATCGCTTTCGCGCCAGAATTTGCCCCGATTGCGGCGCAGAAAACGATATTGCTGCCAGGCAATGCCAGCACTGTCAGTCACAGCTGATTGATCCGGATAAACGCTTAAAAGAAGTATTAAGTCAAAAACACCATCACTTATTTCGTTGCCAGCACATGGTGCTAAGCGAGCAGCAAGGTGTGCTGCAGGTGCAGTATCTCGATAGTGACGGCAACCCGTTTTATCGCCATTTTAAACTGGACACACCCGCCCAGCGCCGGGCGTTATATGCCGTGTTTGTGCAGCCACACAGCCGTACTCCGGGGTTAAAGCAGAAAAACTACCAAAGCGCCAGCGCACTGGTGGCCGATCAGCATACATTCCGCCCACCACAGCTTATGCTGCTGAAGAAAACCAGTAAAGGCTGGCAGCTGCTGGAGAGTTTTTTTGATTACAGTGGCCGCTATCAAACACCTGAGAGTTTGTAAGTTTAAGCTGCCGGGCTATACTAGATAATTATATATTCGGGTTTCCCTTCATCATGAAGCGACCGCTTGGTACATCAATGTTTGCTATAGCGCTGGGTATGGCAGGCCCGGCATTAGCTGCAGATCCTTCCGGCACAGATACAACCCTGATCATTGCCGATGTAGTGAACTGGCTTGGGGCAGACCAGCCGCAAATGCACCAAGCAGCGCTGTTGCAAACTATCCTCGATAACCTGAGCATTCCTTACAGCTCTCAGCAGATAACCCGTAATCGCGCCAGAATATGGGTCAGCGAGCAGCCGCTGGCTTGTATGCCATGGCTGATTAAAACATTAGACAGAGCAGACCGTTTTCAATTTAGCCTACCTTACATGCTAGAAAACTCATTGCGGTTGGTGGTTAAGAAAGATTCCAAATGGGCCGCCACACTGACTGAGCAGCTAAACCATGGCGAAATTTCGCTTCGAGATCTGATGACGCAAAAGCAGCCGCCAGTACTGGGCATTGAATCTAACCGCAGCTACGGCACCCAGGCCGACATATTACTGCAAGGGCTCAAAGATTTTCCTGCTGTATACACCCGAACCAGCTCCAGCAATCAAATCACTGAGCTTCTGCCCATGCTACAGCGTGAATTTGTAGATATTATCATTGAATATGAAACCCTGTTAATCAACCAGGATGAGCAACTCGTCTATTTTGCTTTTAAGGAAACAGAGCCGTTTCAGCTCGGCCATTTTGCCTGCTCCAATACTGCAGCAATGACCGAGTTAATGCCATTGCTGAATCAAGCGATCCGCACCCTTACCCAGGACCCTGCGTACCAACAGCTTATGCTACAGGGCATTCCAGCCAGTCAGCATAAAAACGCGCTACTTTACCTGCAACAAGCGCCGTAGAAGTAAGTAGGCAGATATCAGCAGCAACTGCCACTTACACTGCCTCTATACTCTCTGCTTTTTTGACTACAGCGGCCGCTATCACAACAGCGCGACTTTCTCCGGCTCAACTGACTGAACCGGCTTCTGGCGCTGTTACAGCGGGCTGCTGGTGTTGCAGTCGCTGAAACAAGGCGCTTAACAACACCAGGCTCAGCCCCAGACCGATAAAGGATGCTGCCCTTAATAAACCGCTCAGTTCATTTAAATCAAAAATAAACACCTTTAGCACCACGGCAAATAACAAGGCAAAACCGGCCTTACGAAGTTTTGCCAGGCGCCTTAATTCCGCCAGCACCACCACTAACACCGCCAGCACTAAAAACACCAGCGAATAGCTGTAGTGCTCAGCGTTACTGCTAGCCAATGCCAGGTTAATGCCCGGCCCTTGCCAGAAATGGCGCACACTGCCAATCAGAAACAACAGCGCCAACCCGGCCGCCAGATAATAGCCGCCAGGCTGGTAACGATTCACCACTTGCTGTTTTGCCCCCAGCCTGGCCAGCAAATAGCACAGCAACGCCGGCAGGCCCCATAGAAACAACAGTAAATTCAGCAACGGCCAGCGCCCCAGCGCCTGATCGCTGAAAAACGGGTTCAGGCTGGTGTTCAGCTGCAGTTGCAGCAGTCCGGCCAGCACCAGTAATACGCCGGCCGCCAGCCGATACAACCGTTGCAATGCGCCGGCCTGATAGCTGCGCCATTGATACACCAGCGCCAGCAATAACCAGTTAAAACTGTGTACCACCATGGTAGTAAAATTCAGCTGATTAAAATCCAGTACCTGGGCATTTAACCAATACTGGGTTTGCACGCTGATAAATACCGCCAGCAAGTGCAGACAAGCCCCTTCCAGCACTGCTTGTAAGGCACTGCCGCGCCACAACCACCAGCCAGTAAGCAGACAGCCCAGGGTTAGCGGATACACCACTAGCGACCAGTGCAGCCCGAGCATGGTAATGCCCTCATAACTGCCCGTCAGTGGCGCTAACGTCAGGCGCAGCAATATCAGCGCCAATAAGCCTTTAACCAGCCAGGCGGGCAAGGGTAGCCGCGCTTTAAAACTTAACAGCGACATCAGCACCAGTTGCACGGCAATCGCCACAGTAAGCGCGGCCGCCTGCAAGTACAGGGCAAAACAAAACGTCAGCGCAAAATTCGCGCCAGCACTGTGAATAAAGGCCAGTGCCGCTAAGCTGGTGCGATGAGCCAGTAGCGCCTGCAACATCACCAGTAAGGCGGCAAACAGCATCCAGGCCGGTTGCAGTTGCTGTTGAACCGCTGCGCTTGCCAGATGATAGCTCAGCCCCAGCAACAGCACAGGTAATACCGCCAGTACCGCTGACCACTGCAGCCGGTTAGCCAGCCAGACCCGCACTAACAATGGCGCGCACAACAGCAGCAGCAACAGTTGCGTTTGCAGCAAGCTGCCACTAAACCAATCTAGTAATGGCTCCAGCAAAGATGGCGGCTGAATGGGGTTTAACGCGGCCCAGCAAAGCGCCAGACCACCACCGGCCCAGAGCCATAGCTCAGAGCGGCCATCGCTCAGCGCCATCAGATACAACAGTGTGATCAGAGCAACCAGCGCTATATAGCTGATAGGGTTATTAAATTGCCATAGGCAACAGACGCTAAGTAGAAGTAATACCGCACCCAGGCCATGCTCGCGCAGTGGTGGCCACCAGTGTGCCAGCGGCACGCTGGCCAGTCGCAACCTCTGGCCGCGCCAGCCAATTCGCGGCAACCATACCAGCAACACCATGCTAAGCAGTAACGCCAGCCACAGCAGCCAAACCTGCCCTGGCGCAGCACTGCCAAGCGCCGCCAGCAACCATAAACAATGGGCAGCCATCGGCAAGTACCATAGCCAGGGCCGGCGCACCCGTTGTTCAACCAATACCGACGAGCTGGTAATAACCCCGACATATAACAACAACGCCAGTAAATTATTACTGCCGGTATTGACCAGTAAGGGCACAGCATAGGCTCCTACAATACCAATAACGGCTAAAATCGACCCCTGGCGTAATGAAAACCACGACGCGCTAAGCGCCACCAGCGCCAGTAAAGCAAAGGTGAGCCCTGCCGGTAACAGCTGATAAAACTGATACGCCATTAACAACGCCGCATACAGGGTAATAAAGCCGGCACTGGCCAGCGCCGCCGGTATGTAATTATCTAAAGCCTGACTAAACAGCCGCTTGCGGTGCAACCATTCGCTGCCAGCTACCAGCAGTAACCCCATGGCCACACCACTGACAATTCGCAAGGTAGGCGAGAACCAGCCAGCGTCGAGCGAGTGACGCACCAGAAAAATACCGCCAAACGCCAGCGCCAGCCCGCCCAGCCATACCATGCCACGATCAATCAACTGCCGCTCCAGCCAGCCCAGCCAGTTTGCTGGCGCTTGGAGTTCTGCCTGCGAGCCAGCCTGTTGCACAGACCTGCTGGCAGGAGCCAGAGTCATATCGATGGTTGTGGTAGCACGCAGGTTGACAGAAAGAGGCGTAATTATTTCAGCAGTGATGGTATCTGCCGACGCAGCTTTCATAACAGGCTTAATTGCCGGCTCAGTGTCTGAGGTAACAGCAGCTTTCGTAACTTGTGCAGAGGCGTTATTGTCCGCAGTTGGCTGCAGCTGCATAGCCAGCATTGCCAGTTGCTGGCGTACCCCACTCAGTTGCACCATAGCAACAATGCCACATACCGAGCCAACCAGTACCAGCAATACCGCTAACACCGCCATCAATTCAAACATGCTGCGCTTCCATTCTTAACGTTACTGCAGCATAAAAATTGTGCGCTATTAAAGCAAATTTATCTTTTTGGTTCTCGGCGGTTACAGCTCTGTGCCAAGTTGGCGCAAATACGCCTGCATAAAGGCAATTCGCTTTTCGGCCTCGGCTTTGGCTGATGCAGTATGCATGGTACCGGCCAGTTTAAATAACTTGTTATAAAAATGATCAATGGCATAGCTGCCATCATCAGGCTGGCGCTGCGTACAAAACGGATCCTCACTCTGGTAAAGGCCGACGCCTAAGCTGGTATTAACTTGCAAACATCTGGCAATGCCAATGGCGCCAAGCGCATCTAACCTGTCAGCATCCTGCACAATTTTTGCTTCCAAACTGTGTGGCGGCACATTGGCACTGAAACTATGCGCCACTATCGCATGCCTCACCGCTTCAAAATACACAGCCGGGTAACCAATTGACGAGAGAAAACCAATAGCTTTCTCTGCAGCCACGCCAGAGCTTTGCGCACGTTCAGGGTGATTTTTAGGAAATGAAAAGCAGTCATGCAAATACGCCGAGGGTAACACCACTTCCAGGCAGGCCCCTTCTTGTTCAGTCAGGTTTTTGGCCGTGCTCACTACTCTTAAAACATGGTTCAGATCATGAGCGATATCCTGGCGCATTTCAGTTTGAATATAGTCAACAAACTGCTTTTCATACTGCATCATTGCACAGCAACGTGCATAGAAAAGCGCACCGGGTGAAACTTAGCAAGCGCTGTTATATCGTTGGTATAAACAAAGGCACCATGTCTTGCTGCGCTGTTCATTAGCTCTTCTCCAGCATATTTATCGCGACACTTTATAACGTCGTGCTTATAGGCGCAAACCATTACCGTACAAAAACCACAAGGTATTTATTGTCGGGTATGCATTGACAGTAAGCTGGCTACTCCATTAATTTAGCCGCAGTTACGCCACTTTTTTGAATTGCGGGTGTAGTTCAATGGTAGAACGAAAGCTTCCCAAGCTTTAAACACGGGTTCGATTCCCGCCACCCGCTCCAACTTTCAATCCTAAATATTTTTACGCTTTTTTGTCACAGCACTTCAGGCTGCCGGTACTTAGTAATGTCACTCACTTATTACTAAGGAACACGTATGAACAGCACTAAAAAACAACCCGGTTTCTGGACCTACTTCGCCATTACGATGACTATCGTTGCCGGTATGCTCAGCAGTAATCTGAAAGCCGACACGACACCAGCCAGTAGTTTTAACGTCGAGGTTATCGGCAGTGGTAAGCCGGTGATTCTGATCCCGGGGTTACTGTCTGACGCCCGGGTATGGCGGCAAACCGCACTGTATCAGCAACAAATTGATACTATCGCCAGGGCTACACTTGAGTTTAATGCCGACTCACGGCATTTTATCATGCTGGATCAACCCGATTGGCTTACCCAACGCATCGCTGCAGCCTTAAAGGACTAACACTATGAGCATGTCGATTACCGAGCAGCAACTGCTACCAGATGTGACAGCGGCACAGCAGGGTGATATTAATGCCTTTAGCCGGCTGGTAACGCGCTGCCAGCGCAGTATCAGCAGCATAGCGCTGGCCATCGTCAAAGACTTAGATGCCAGCGAAGATATTACCCAGCAGGTGTTTATTCACTGCTGGCAACAGCTGCCCAGCTTGCAAAACCCAGCCAGCTTTTTACCCTGGCTGCGCCAGGTTACCCGTTACCGCGCCTTTAATTATCTGCGGGATAATAAAGTCAACCGCAAAGTAGGTGGTGAGCAAGCAGAAGCCATATTGGCCGGGTTTGCCAGCGACACTGAGCTCAGTGACGACTTAGCTCAAACTCAGCAAAACCAGATAATGGCGGATTTTATCAGCCAGTTACCGGCAGATAGCCGGGAAATTGTGCTGCTGTTTTACCGCGAAGAGCAAAACAGCCAGCAGGTAGCTGAGCTTCTGGGGCTAAGCGAGAGCAATGTGCGCAAAAAATTGCAGCGGGTGCGAGAGTTATTAAAAGAACAGCTACTGGCCAAATACGGCAAGCTTATTTTAAGCACTGCACCAGGGCTGGGCTTAACCACCGCCATCTGCAGTGCACTAACGCTGGCCAGCCCACCGGTGGCCGCCGCATCAGCCAGTGCCTTTGCTGCTAACAGCAGTGGCCTGGCCAAATTCGGCTGGCTGTTTGGCGGCGCTATGCTCGGCGCGCTGGGCGGGGTGCTGGGGGTGATACTGGGTATGCGCCAGCCGTTAAAGCGGGCCGAAAGTATACAGGAGCGGCAGCAGCTACTGAAATACCGCAATATCAGTATTGGCTGGGTGCTACTGAGCGGTATTTTGCTTGCGCTGGCCTATCAGTTTACCGCTGGCGCAGTGGCACCGGTGCTTAGCTTCAGCCTGTTGTTAGCCGGCCTCGCTTATCTGCAATATGGGGTCTGGCGAAGCATTAAACCGCGCTTACAAGCCAGGGCACAACAGGATGAAAAAGCAAAAAAAACCTATCAGCGTAACCGCTTATGGTGCTGGATTGGCATGCTTGGTGGTGGTGTAGCCGGCTATAGCGGCTTAATTATTGGCTTAATGTGCAGTGGCCGCTGGTTCTGGGGCTAAAAAAACGCCAGGGCTAGCCTGGCGTTTTTTTATTCCAACCGGCTAACACCGTTAGATATATTTAACGTCGGTAATTTCAAACTCCACCACGCCTTTGGGCGTAGTAATGTTAACCACATCGTCAGTTGTTTTACCAATCAAACCACGGGCGATCGGCGAATTGACCGAAATCAGGTTATTTTTGATATCGGCTTCGTCGTCACCGACAATCCGATAAGTGACTTGTTCGTCCGTATCCAGATTTAAAATGGTGACGGTTGAACCAAAAATCACCTTGCCGGTATTGGGCATTTTACTGATATCGATGATCTGGGCGTTGGATAACTTGCCTTCAATATCCTGAATGCGGCCTTCACAAAAACCCTGCTGCTCACGGGCAGCATGATATTCGGCATTTTCTTTTAAATCGCCATGGGCGCGCGCTTCGGCAATTGCCTGAATAATTATCGGCCGTTTTACCGATTTAAGCTCATGCAGCTCCAGGCGCAATGCTTCTGCACCCTGCACTGTCATCGGAATTTGACTCATCCGTTCACTCTCTTATGTAATTCCTGAATAGAATTAACGTTAGTAAAAGCACTGGCCGCATTCGCTTTACAAGTGGCGAAGGCGGCGTTCAGCGTTGTAGTATAGTTAGCTTTATGCTGCAGTGCACCACGGCGTAAAACTTTAGAGTCTTCAATCGCCTGGCGCCCTTCAGTGGTGTTAACTATGTAGCTGTACTCGCCGTTTTTAATCCGGTCCAGAATATGCGGCCGGCCTTCGTATACTTTGTTAACAGTACGGCAAGGCACACCGGCTGCTGTCAGTGCTTTGGCGGTGCCGCCAGTGGCATCCAGCTCAAAACCAATTTCAACCATCCGTCTGGCCAGTTCAACCACCCGCACTTTATCGCTGTCGCGTACCGAAAGCAAGGCTCGGCCACCGGTCGGGATCAGCGTACCGGCACCCAGCTCACCTTTGGCAAAAGCCTCTTCAAAGGTATCACCAATGCCCATTACTTCGCCAGTCGAGCGCATTTCAGGGCCAAGGATAGGGTCTACACCCGGGAACTTGTTAAACGGTATCACCACTTCTTTCACCGAGAAATACGGCGGAATGATTTCGCGGGTAATGCCCTGAGCAGCCAGCGACTGACCCACCATACAACGGGCACCCACTTTGGCTACGGCAACACCAGTGGCTTTTGATACAAAAGGCACGGTGCGGGCGGCACGCGGATTCACTTCGATTAAATACACTTCGTTGTCTTTTACCGCAAACTGGGTATTCATTAAACCCACGACACCCAGCTCCAGCGCCAGCTTTTTCACCTGGTCGCGCATTACATCCTGGATCTCTTTACTCAGGCTATGCGGTGGCAAGCTGCAGGCCGAATCACCTGAGTGTACCCCGGCTTGCTCGATATGCTCCATAATGCCGCCGATGATCACTTCGGTGCCGTCACAAATGGCGTCAATATCAACCTCAATCGCATCATCCAGGAAGTTATCCAGCAGCACCGGCGAGTCATTCGACACACTTACCGCTTCGGTCATATAGCGGCGCAAATCCTGATCGTCATAAACGATTTCCATCGCCCGGCCACCCAGCACGTAAGAAGGCCGTACCACCATCGGAAAACCAATTTCATGGGCGCGTGACAGCGCTTCTTCCACGCTGGTCACCGTCGCATTTTGCGGCTGTTTTAAGCCTAAACGCTCTACTGCCTGCTGGAAACGCTCACGGTCTTCAGCGCGGTCAATCGCATCCGGCGAGGTGCCGATAATCGGCACGCCATTAGCCTCCAGAGCGCGGGCTAATTTTAATGGCGTCTGGCCGCCATATTGCACGATCACGCCTTTGGGCTGTTCAATACGCACGATTTCCAGCACGTCTTCCAGCGTAATAGGCTCAAAATACAAGCGATCTGAGGTATCGTAGTCGGTTGATACGGTTTCCGGGTTACAGTTCACCATAATGGTTTCATAACCGTCTTCGCGCAGTGCTAAGGCCGCATGCACACAGCAATAATCGAACTCGATACCCTGACCAATGCGGTTAGGGCCACCGCCGATAATCATAATTTTATCGCGCTTAGTCGGCGCGGCTTCACACTCTTCATCATAGGTGCTGTACATGTAGGCGGTGTCAGAGGCAAACTCAGCGGCGCAAGTATCTACCCGCTTGTACACCGGGTGTAACTTGTAGCCATGGCGCTTTTTGCGCACTTCGTTTTCACTGACGCCCAGTACATCTGCAATGCGCGCATCAGCGAAACCCTTACGCTTTAAACGCTTTAAGCGGGCTTCGTCCAGGGCGGCAAAACCGTCTGTTGCTAATAACTGCTCTTCTTTGACTAAATCTTCAATTTGCACCAGGAACCAGCGGTCGATATTGGTCAGGGTGAAAATCTCATCCATGCTCATGCCAAAGCGAAACGCATCAGCAATGTACCAGATGCGGTGTGAGCCAGGCTCGCGCAGCTCGCGGGTCAGTTTTTCTTTGGCTTCCGGCTGCTGAATATCAATAATTGGATCCAGACCCGACACACCAATTTCCAAACCGCGCAGCGCTTTTTGCAGCGATTCCTGCTGGTTACGGCCAATGGCCATCACTTCGCCGACTGACTTCATCTGGGTGGTTAAGCGATCGTTGGCACCGGCAAATTTTTCAAAGTTAAAGCGTGGCACCTTGGTGACCACATAATCGATGCTTGGCTCAAACGACGCCGGGGTGCGGCCACCGGTAATATCGTTCGCCAGTTCATCCAGCGTATAACCGACCGCCAGCTTGGCAGCTACCTTGGCAATCGGAAAGCCGGTAGCTTTAGAGGCCAGCGCCGATGAGCGTGATACCCGCGGGTTCATCTCGATGATCACCATGCGGCCATCCACCGGGTTAATGCCAAACTGCACATTTGAGCCGCCGGTTTCCACGCCGATTTCGCGCAGTACCGCCAACGAGGCATTACGCATGATCTGGTATTCTTTGTCGGTCAGGGTTTGTGCTGGCGCCACAGTAATAGAGTCGCCGGTGTGCACGCCCATCGGGTCGAAGTTTTCAATGGCACAAACGATAATGCAGTTATCGTTTTTATCACGTACCACTTCCATTTCGTACTCTTTCCAACCAATTAACGATTCATCAATCAGCAGCTCATTGGTTGGCGATAAATCGAGGCCGCGGGTACAAATTTCTTCAAATTCTTCGCGGTTGTATGCTATACCGCCGCCTGAGCCACCCATGGTGAACGACGGCCGGATAATACACGGAAACCCAATGTCTTCCAGTACCTGATAGGCTTCTTCCATAGAATGGGCGAAACCGGCACGCGGGCAGGCCAGGCCAATAGAGCGCATGGCTTTATCAAAGCGGCCGCGGTCTTCGGCTTTGTCGATAGCATCGGCGGTGGCACCAATCATTTCGACATTGTATTTGGCCAGCACACCATAGCGCTCAAGTTCCAGCGCACAGTTCAGCGCGGTTTGGCCGCCCATGGTTGGCAACACAGCACAGGGCCGCTCTTTTTCAATAATTTTTTCGACCACTTGCCAGTGGATCGGCTCAATGTAGGTGGCATCAGCCATTTCCGGATCGGTCATAATGGTCGCCGGGTTCGAGTTAACCAGAATAACCCGGTACCCCTCTTCGCGCAGCGCTTTGCAGGCCTGAGCGCCTGAATAGTCAAATTCACAGGCCTGGCCGATAACGATAGGGCCGGCGCCTATGATCAGAATGCTTTTTATGTCGGTACGTTTTGGCATCGCAGCTATATCTCCGTAATTCGTGTTTGCTTAGGCTTTATGCTGTTGCATCAGCGCAATAAAGTGGTCGAACAGCTCAGCGGCTTCATGCGGACCCGGACTGGCTTCAGGGTGGCCCTGAAAACTAAATGCCGGCTTGTCGGTGCGGTGAATGCCCTGCAAAGAACCATCAAACAGCGATTTATGGGTGGCCCTTAAACTGGCCGGTAAGGTGGCTTCATCTACCGCAAAACCGTGGTTTTGCGCAGTGATCAGCACTTTTTTAGTGTCGAGATTTTGCACCGGGTGGTTAGCACCGTGGTGGCCAAATTTCATTTTCGAGGTTTTAGCACCACTGGCCAGCGCCAGTAACTGATGGCCTAAACAAATACCAAACAGCGGGATATCATTGTCTAACAAGGTTTTAATAGCGTCGATAGCATACTCACAAGGGGCCGGATCGCCAGGGCCATTCGACAAGAAAACGCCGTCAGGGTTAAGCGCCAATACCTCACTGGCCGGAGTTTGCGCCGGCACCACAGTCAGCTTGCAGCCGCGATCGGCCAGCATGCGCAAAATATTGCGCTTTACGCCAAAATCATAAGCAACGACATGAAACTGCTGCGCCGCGGCTGGCCGGTGGCCTTCACCTAACAGCCAACTGCCTTCAGTCCACTGATAGGGTTGTTTAACGCTGACTTCTTTGGCTAAATCCATACCGGCTAAACCGGCAAAGCCCTGGGCCAGTTGCAGTGCTTTGGCTTGATCCAGATTATCACCTGCCATAATGCAGCCGTTTTGGGCGCCTTTTTCACGCAGAATACGGGTAAGCTTACGGGTGTCGATATCGGCGATGCCAAGAATGTTATGTTGTGACAAGTATTGACTAAGAGAGAGTTGGTTACGAAAGTTACTGGCTAACAGAGGAAGGTCACGGATAATCAGGCCCTTGGCCCAGACTTGTCCGGATTCTTCGTCTTCACTATTGGTGCCGGTATTACCAATGTGCGGGTAAGTAAGTGTTACAATCTGCTCTGCGTATGAGGGATCAGTCAATATTTCCTGATACCCGGTCATCGAGGTGTTAAACACCACCTCACCTACAGAAACTCCTTCAGCGCCAATGGCTGTACCGTGAAATACGGTGCCGTCTTCCAGTACGAGCAGGGCGGACTTAGTCAAAATAACCTCCAAACAGCAAAAAACGGGCGAAAACTCACTGTGTTTACAACCCGTTTTGACCCAAAATTCTTATCCCGTTGTTATCGGGTGAGAGGCCCGGGCAAATGGCGCAAGCCAGAGGCCGGGCAAACCTGCTTATTTTAGGCGAAAAGCGTACTTTTGGCTATGGCTATTTTATTTTTTTACAAAAATACCTGCTTTAACACGTTTTTATCTTTAGTTGCTCAAAAGCTTATGTTAAGTCGGCCAATCCCAGCACTTGTTGCATAGAATAAAGTCCTGGCTGTTTATTTTGCAACCACAAAGCAGCGCGCAGTGCGCCTTGGGCAAAGGTGTTACGGCTGGAAGCTTTGTGGCTGATTTCCAGCCTTTCACCTAAATCTGCAAACAGGGCAGTATGATCGCCAATAATATCGCCACCGCGCACCGTGGCAAAGCCGATACTTTGTTGCTTGCGCTCACCGGTAATGCCCTCACGGCCATACACCGCCACCTGGCTTAAATCGCGGCCCAGGGTTTTGGCAATAGTGGCGCCAATGGCCATAGCCGTGCCCGAGGGCGCGTCTTTTTTATAGCGGTGATGCGCTTCAATAATTTCAATATCAGCTGTCTGACCCATTACCCGTGCCGCGGTTTGCACCAGATGCAGCAGCAGGTTAACGCCAACGCTCATATTAGGTGCCCAAACGATAGGTATATGCTCACTGGCTTGCTGTAGCTGCTGATACTGTGCATCGGTTAAGCCGGTAACACCTATTACCATGGCTTTTTTCGCCGCCACCGCTAACTGCAGATGCGTCAGCATAGCCTCGGGCATGGTAAAGTCGACCCAGATGTCGGCACTGTTAATGCTATTCGTGCCCGTTTCGCTTAACGCCAGCCCCAGCTTGCCACAACCGGCCAACTCACCGGCATCGACGCCAATTAATGACGAACCGGCACGCACAGTGGCCGCAGTTAAGTTTAACTGCTGCTCGTTGGCAACAGTGGTAAGGGCGCGACCCATGCGGCCGTTCGCGCCGAAAATTCCAATAGCTGGCATAATTTACTCTGAAAATAATGAACAATGGCGGCTATTAAAGCAAAAGCCGCTATTAGTAGGAAGTAAAATAGCCATCTTAATGGCTATTTCTGACTAATTATAAATGATAGCTCGTAGTCCGGGTCCTAACACCTGCCGGGCTCGCCACAGCAACTACGTCAGGCATCCTGCCTTTCGCCCTTGGGGCCAGCTAAGCTGTTCAAATTCGTTCCAGACGAATTTGTCGCTACCGCTTACGCGTTCGCTCAGACACTCTGTGTCGCCCCATCAGGTATTAGCCCCCTCCCCGATTGAATCTCGTTACACCGCTTTTTGTAGAATCTGCCGCGATATCTCAAGGCTGATATCGCCATGCTCACCCAGCTTTAACATGCCATTGGCTTCCAGTTTAGCCATCAGCTTATCTACCGCATCGGCGGCAATGCCGTAATCGGCCAGGCGGGTTGGCACACCCATTTGCTCGAAAAAGGTGCGGGTGTGGCTAATGGTATCGTCAATTAAGCGCTCTTCATCCTGATGATTCAGCTGCCAAACCCGCCGGCCAAATTGCAATAGCTTCTCGCGCTTTTGCGCCCGTTGCTGCTGCATTAATGCCGGCAATACTATGGCCAGCGTCTGCGCATGATCCAGGCCATACAAGGCGGTAATTTCATGGCCGATCATATGAGTGGCCCAGTCTTGTGGCACGCCCTGGCCAATCAGACCGTTTAACGCCATGGTGGCGGCCCACATAATATTTGCCCGTACGTCGTAATCATCCGGCTGGCTAAGGGCCTTAGGGCCCTGTTCAATCAGGGTTTGCAATAAGCCTTCGGCAAAACGGTCTTGTACCGGCGCATTTACCGGGTAGGTTAAGTACTGCTCGATCACATGGACAAAGGCATCCACTACACCATTGGCTACTTGCCGTGGTGGCAGGCTGAAGGTCACGGTCGGGTCGAGAATAGCAAACAGTGGGTACACCAGTGGGCTGCTGAACGACAATTTTTGCTGGGTATCATAGCGGGTAACCACCGAATTGCCATTGCTCTCGGTACCCGTCGCTGGCAACGTCAGCACACAACCTAATGCCACTGCATTTGCCACCTTACCGCGGTTGGCCAGAATATCCCAGGCATCGCCCGGGTATACCGCGGCTGCCGCAACAAATTTAGCCCCGTCAATCACACTGCCACCACCTACCGGCAACAGAAAATCAATTTTCTGCTCGCGTACTAAATCAGCGGCCCGCATCAGGGTTTCAAAGCTGGGGTTGGGCTCAATGCCACTGAACTCCTGCCAGTCAAAGCCGCTAAGGGCTGATACCACCTGATCATACACGCCATTATGTTTGATTGAACCGCCACCATACAACAACAGCACCTTACTGCCTGCGGGAATAAGTTTAGCTAACTGGCTAAGCTGATCTTTACCAAACACAATGCGGGTAGGATTTTGATACGAGAAATTAAGCATGTTTGACTCCAAAGTAAGTAACTGCTGATTCACAGACATACCTTGGTTATGAGGGCAAAGCTGGCAGGTTCAAGCTTTCACCAATGTAACATCAGACGACTTCACCAAAAAGCCAGACGACATGCCTGCCGTCTGGCAAAAAAAAAGCTTAGCGTGTAAAACAAGCTGACACCTGCTAGTCACTACGCCAGATCGCCACGCAGGCTGCGCACCTGTTGCTCTAAATCCGCTGCGCTAACCCCAGCTGGGGGTATCGGCTCAGCTGCGACCAACTGCACTTTCGACCACCAGCGGCCTGTCAATTTAAACGCGCCCTTGCCATGATGGCTGAAAAATGAGCCCCCCCCCGACACGCCAATCAGCATCAGGTCAAACAACACCCCAACCGAAAAAGAACAACGATAATGCCAATCCACAGCAAAGCGTGTTCAACCCCTACCAGCAACCCACCGAGAATTGTCCCCAGCAAAATGGCAATAAAGGTACCCATTTCTACCCAGGCATTGCCCGCGAGCAGTTCTTTGTCATTAAGCAGCTGTGGCAAAATAGCGTATTTCACCGGGCCAAAAAATGCCGATTGGCTGCCCATCAAAAATAACAACCCTAGCAATACCCTGTTGCAACCGTTAACTGCTGAAAACGGTAGGTTTTTCCAAAAAAATACCCTAAGTTAGTGACCTGGCGCCAGCAGTCGCTGCAAATATTGACAAGACGTCTGGCCATCTATATAGTTCGCAACCCATTTTTTTACGAGGTAAATCATGCCAAACCCGCTTAGCTCACTAAGCCCGCCAGGCGCTAAACGCTCCCTGATCCCGCTGGGGCTGTTTGTGCTGTTGTTTTTAGGCAGTGGTTTATATTTCCAGGCGCAAAATGTTGAATATGCGTTTTACCAGTTGCCGGGCCATGTCGCGATTATTCCTGCGCTGATGCTCGCTATCTGGTTGCACCGCGCGCCCCTGCAGCAATCCATAGAGGTGCTGGTTAAAGGTGCAGGTAATCATAATATTATTACCATGTGTCTGATTTACCTGCTGGCAGGCGCTTTTGCCAGTGTGGCCACTGCCAGCGGCGGCGTGGATGCGGCCGTCAATGCCGGGCTGAGCATAGTGCCCGCAGCCTGGCTGCTACCGGGTTTATTTATTATTGCTGCGCTGGTCTCTACTGCCATGGGCACCTCTATGGGCACCATAGGAGCCCTGGCGCCTATCGCCACAGGCCTGGCAACCCAGGCTAACCTGGAACCGGCACTGGTTGCCGGGGTACTGCTAAGCGGTGCCATGTTTGGCGACAATTTATCCATTATCTCTGACACTACTATCGCCTCAACCCGCACCCAGGGTGCAAAGATGTCGGATAAATTCAAAGAAAATATTAAGATTGCCCTGCCCGCAGCTGGCCTGACATTACTGCTCTACACCCTGCTTAGCAGCGCAACGGCTCCCGTTGCTGCAGCGGACTTCAGCTGGACCGGCGTACTGCCATACGCAGCCATTTTAGTGCTGGCGGTAATGGGGTTAAATGTGTTTGTGGTGCTGCTACTGGGTATAGTACTGGCGGCTTTGCAAGGCAGTGTGTTTGCCGATTACCAGCTGGCCAGTTTAGGTAAAGATATTGCGACTGGCTTTGCCAGCGTGCAGGAAATTTTCCTGCTGGCGATGCTGGTCAGCGGCCTTAGTGAGTTTATCAAACAACAAGGCGGTTTAAGCTGGATAGCCGGAAAAATTCAAAGCTTTACCGGCAAGTTAAAACTGGCCGGTAATAAGGCTCAGCAACTGGCAATAGCCGCGCTGGCCTTTAGCAGCAACCTGTGTATCGCCAATAACACCGTAGCCATAGTGTTAAGCGGCGATGTGGCGAAAACTTTAGCTCAGCAGCATCAGATCTCGCCACGACGCAGTGCCAGTTTACTGGATATTTTTGCCTGCATCAGCCAGGGCCTGGTACCCTATGGCGCTCAGGCCTTATTATTAGGTGCCAGTTTCGGCATTTCACCATGGCAGGTCGTGAGTTATAGCTTTTATTGTCTTATTTTACTGCTGGTCGCCAGTGGCATTATTTTGCTACGCCGCTCCGCAGGAACAGTGCCAGGCCCTGAACTAAGCTGATCGGAGGCTAGCGCGGGCGCTTGCTACGCTGCTGCCAGGCAACTTTACTTTTTATCCAGATATGGCGGGTTAATACCCGCCAGTGCATTTTATGCCGATAGCCCCGCACATACCACAAGGCAGCCGCCAGTTTGGCATTAACGCCCGGGGTTAACTGGCGCACTACCAAGGCGCGTGCAACATTACGTCGGTAAACACTGTGTTGCAATTGCGCGGTAATGTCCGCGGGCAATTGCCGGCAGAACAATTGCTCAATCAGCAGCAAGGTGTTTACCACAGGTTCCAAGGCGCCAAAGTCTTTTGCGTCTGTCAATAATTGTTGCAGCAATTGCCCATCAGCTAACTGCTGATACAGTAAATCCAGATCAATTAAATCTTTTACCAGCTTATGCTGCTCTTCCTGCCAGAAAAAATGAATGGCAGCATGAATATACAAATAACTCAGGCTGGGTACCTGCAAACAGGAACCGGCAATAGCGCCGGCACTGGCAAACACCCGCCCGGTTGCCAGATTTTTACGACCCGCCAGCGGAAACAAAGCAAAATGTAAATCCAGGGCCGTACCGCGCTTCACATGATACAGCGGCGGATTTTCGTGAGACAGTTCCAGATAAAAGTGCTTATCGTAGGCGGACATCGCCGGTTCAAAAAAGCCGGCAAAAAACAGCTTGGCTTTGCAGTCGTCCAGCTGTTGCCGCTCTACCAACATATCGATGTCGGAATATAACCGCCCCTCACTGACCGTCAGACCTGCAGCCTGATACGCCGCACCTTTTAGCAATACACAGCTATAGCTGGCCGCTGCCATCCAGGGTTCAAGCTGCATCAGTTCATAAAACAAGCTGGCTTGCTGTTTCTGATAATAACGCCAGCCCCAGGCACAATGTTTCTGTACGGTATCTGGCAAGTCTTGCAGTAACTGGTGGCGGCTAAACAACGCCCGCAACTGCGCCGTTAAACCAAGGCTACGGGCTTGCTGCAACAGATTTGTCCAACAGTCTGCTGTCGCCGTAGCCTGAAAGGTTTGCGGATCCCGAAAACAACGAATCAACATTGGCACTAGCACAGTAATTGCTCCAGCAACGCCAGCATTTGTTCAGTGTTATGATATTCCAGCCGATAACTGTCGGTGTTTTCCACCAGTTGACTTAGCAACTTAAAACCCTCAGCGCCAAATACGGCGTAATTAAAACTGTTCTGTGCCAGATAAAGCAAAGTGTCGGCTTTGGGCATGGTAAAAACGGCGACAGGCTCTGCTGTTGGCTGAAAAGCCGGGAACACTATCCAGGCAGGTTTAGCTGTCAGGTTGGCTTGCTGCCAGCTGATATCGGTGGGACGCAAATAGGCCACAGTACCTTTTTCGGTATCAGGCGTACGATGAAATACTGCTATACCAGGCTGATGCTGCTGAATAACAGCAATCGAAGCATTTTTTAAACTCACCGGCCGCACGTACGGTTGCAACAGGCCGGTTGTCGGGTCTATCAGGCACATTTCATCCGACAACAACCGCCAGCCCCGCAACATCAGCAAGGCACATAAGGTACTTTTGCCACTACCGGGCGGTGCCGGCATAATCAGTGCCTTGCCGTCTTTTTCCAGCACAGCAGCGTGGATTGCCAGATACTGCTGCTGATAAGCCGACACACACCAATTCAGGCCCCACTCAAAGGTAGGGATCAGTTGATGGGCATCGGCCATCCGGAAATGCTCACTGCCGGTGCGAAAATGATAAGGCCGGCTTTTACCACTAAAGCGCCGGCTATAATCAATATGGAAGTCGTAAATATGTTGCGGACAGCTGCTTTGGCGCAACACATCGGAAGCGTACAATGCGGTTAAATCATCAAATAATGTCGAACTGTCAGTGGCAACACGCACCGTAAATGGTGGTGTATGTAATGAAAAAAGCGGCAAGCTTACTCCTGCTTAGCAGACTGTTCCGATGTCACCCTGACAGTAGCATAACTGATATTATCAAAACAGACAGTAGTACTGTCAGCAGAAAAAGTAGTGGTAGTAAGATGTTGCTGCTGACTAAGCG
Source organism: Arsukibacterium ikkense (assembly GCF_000987775.1). GTDB lineage: Bacteria > Pseudomonadota > Gammaproteobacteria > Enterobacterales > Alteromonadaceae > Alishewanella > Alishewanella ikkense. The sequence continues at coordinate 200,936 of NZ_LAHO01000001.1, read as the reverse complement.
CCTGCCTGGCTTGAATTAGCCAGGCAGCGTATCCCGCGGCAATAGGTGCAGCAGGCATTATTCGCCGTCAATATACATTTGCAATACTTGCGCTAATTGGTCAGTTTTGCCCAGCATGATAGCGTTGTTATATGAATCAACAAACGCATCAGGCTCGGGATATATGCCCTGGCCACGGTAAAACATGGCATGCAAAAATAACCCGGCAATATCGCGGATTAACGAGCTTGGCCCTTTTTCTACGGCATCCGCGATGGTTCCGTCAAAACCGCCGGCAAAAATATCGCTGAATAAGGTGTTTTCGTTAAGCTCAATACCGGCATAGCTATAGGTAAAAACACCATTTTTATGATAATTAGCCGATGCAGAGTGGAAATAGCCTTTGCGCTCGTTGCCTCCGCTAGGCCCTAAATAAAAGTATTGTTTAGCCGCACCATGCGAATGGAACGACGCCACACAACTTTCAAACTGATCACCCTGCACTGATTGCATTTTTGACATACTGGCACTTAAGTTACAGTTTTGCGTACTGTAACCCCAGGCACCTTTACTTTTTAGTGCCATTAACACCGGCAGCGACCCTATGCCCGCCCGCACCAAAAACTTACGGCGGCCACTCGCTGCTTTAATATCCTTATTGTCCATAGACACTATCACCCTTGTCTTGATGTTTTAGCCAAATACTGGTCATTAACCTAAAACATGCAAAATTCAATCCAATCACATAATCAATTGATATAACTAAAAATAGCAAAAAAACAGCATCAGCAAAACATAATTTTGTAAATTTAGCTGACGCTATTTATGTTCAACTACTAGCGACGGCATGCCGGCAGGCGCCCGGCTTTTTTCCGTTCGTTAAAGGTAGACATTGCTTCGGGCATTCTGGCCCTTAATTCGGCTATCCGGTTCTCTGGCACCGGATGGCTCGACAAAAACTGCGGCGTGTTGTTACTGCTGGCTGCCGCCATATTCTGCCATAAATTTATTGCCTGACGCGGCTCAAAGCCGGCTTTGGCCATCAAATCCAGGCCTATGATATCAGCCTCAGATTCATGGGTGCGGCTAAAGGGCAACACAACGCCCAGTTGCGCCCCTACGCCTAATGCCGCCATAATTTCCTGCTGATAACGCACACCATAGGCTCGGGTGCCGGCATCACCTAAGGCCAGTGCCGATTGCACAAACTGATTGGTCGATAAACGCTCGTTACTGTGGCCAGCCATCACGTGAGCAATTTCATGGCCAATCACCGCCGCCAGTTGCTCCTGATTCTCGGCCACTTTCAGTAAACCGGTATACACCCCAATCTTGCCACCCGGCAAGGCAAACGCATTGATCTGATCATTCTCAAATACCACCACTTCCCAGGGGTTAGTCAGGTATTTTTCCGGGGTTACCCTAAGTAAGGCACTGGCGACGCATTGTACATAGTCATTAGTGCGGGCGTCTTTGCTAATCGGCGTTTCCGCTTTCATTGTTTCGAAAGTTTGCGACCCCATAGCATTAAGCTGGCTATCATTAAACAGCATAATCTGATTGCGGCCGGTTGGCGATTGCGCGCAGGCAACCACGAATACAGCAGCAAGCGCTGCCAGTGAAAACTTTTTCAGCATAAAGAAATCCTTATTAATGCCTGTCCACGGAATACACCCATGCTGCTAATTGTATCGGTTGTTGAAAAAAAAACCACCCGAAGGTGGTTTTATGTTTACTTAACCAGTTAAATCATCAAAGAATTTTTTCACACCATCAAAAAAACCTTTCGACTTTGGCCGGTGTTTTGCTTCGCTCTCACCGCCCATACTGTCTTCCAGCTGGCGCAATAATTCTTTTTGCTTGTCACTTAAGTTAACCGGCGTTTCAATTACCACCTTGCACACCAAATCGCCGACCCCGCCACCGCGTACCGATTGCACGCCTTTACCGCGCAGCCGGAACATTTTTTCAGTTTGGGTTTCGGCGGGTATTTTCAGTTTAATCCGGCCATCCAGCGTGGGAACCTCAATTTCGCCGCCAAGCGCTGCTGTCGCAAAACTTAACGGCACATCGCAATACAGGTTATTGCCATCGCGCTGGAAAATAGCATGTGGTTTAACATTAACCTGCACGTATAAGTCGCCTGCTGGCGCACCATGCATGCCCGCCTCACCTTCGCCGGTTAAGCGAATGCGATCACCCGTGTCTACGCCAGCCGGAATTTTTACTGACAAGGTTTTGGTTTTCTCAACCCGGCCTTCACCATGGCACTTGGTGCACGGATCCGGAATAATCTTACCGCGACCATTACAGGTTGGACAGGTTTGCTGCACTGCAAAAAAACCCTGACGCATGGTTACCTGACCGGCACCGTTGCAGGTTGGACAACTTTTAGCCGAGGTGCCTTTTTTGGCGCCGGAGCCGTCACAGCTATCACAATTAACATAGGTCGGCACTTTAATATCGACCGACTTACCTTTCACGGCTTCTTCTAAATTCAGTTCCAGATTGTAGCGTAAATCTGAGCCTCGCTGTGCCCGCGACTGGCCACGGCGTCCGCCACCACCAAAAATATCGCCAAACACATCGCCAAAAATATCACCAAAGTCGCCAGCGCCTGCACCACCGCCGCCACCGCCACCGCGGTTAGGATCAACCCCGGCATGGCCAAAACGATCGTAGGCAGCGCGTTTTTGCTCGTCTGATAAAACCTCATAGGCTTCCTGGACTTCTTTAAACTTCTCTTCCATGGCTTTATCACCCTGAGTACGATCAGGGTGAAACTTCATAGCGAGGCGTTTATAAGCCTTTTTGATGTCTTTATCATCGGCGCCTTTAGCGACACCCAATACTTCATAGTAGTCACGCTTTGACATAAATTCAGTGTTTACTTCTTAATCAAAGGGCTGCAGTAAACTGCAGCCCGGGCCCGTATTATTTGTTGTCGTCTTTAACTTCTTCAAACTCAGCGTCAACAACATCGTCATTACCTGCAGCTTGCTGCTGGCCGGCATCAGCGCCACCTTGCTGGGTTTTGGCCTGGGCCGCTTCCATCAGCTTTTGTGAGGCCTGAATCAGCGCCTGAGATTTAGCATCAATCTCAGCTTTATCGCTGCCTTTCAGCGCTGTTTCCAGCTCGCTAATCGCCGTTTCAATCGCTTCTTTGTCGTTAGTCGCTAAATCGTTACCCACTTCTTCTAACTGCTTACGGGTAGCGTGCACCATAGCATCAGCCTGATTGCGGGTTTGCACCAGCTCCTCAAACTTTTTATCGTCTTCGGCATGCAACTCAGCATCACGCACCATGGCGGCAATTTCATCTTCCGACAAGCCTGAAGACGATTTAATGGTAATTTTCTGCTCTTTACCAGTGTCTTTGTCTTTGGCCGACACATGCAAAATACCATCCGCATCTAAATCGAAGGTCACTTCAATTTGCGGCTCGCCACGGCGACCGGCACGAATGCCTTCTAAGTTAAACTGGCCCAGTGACTTGTTATCAGTTGCGCGCTTACGCTCACCCTGTAACACGTGAATGGTTACTGCTGCCTGGTTATCATCAGCGGTTGAAAACACCTGCGACTTTTTGGTCGGAATAGTGGTGTTTTTCTCAATCAGCGCGGTCATTACGCTGCCCATGGTTTCAATACCCAGTGACAGTGGCGTAACGTCCAGCAGCAAGACATCTTTAATGTCGCCTGACAATACTGCGCCCTGAATGGCGGCACCCACCGCTACTGCTTCATCCGGGTTAACGTCTTTACGCGGCTCTTTACCAAAGAAAGCAGTAACCGCTTCCTGTACTTTAGGCATGCGGGTTTGCCCACCCACCAGGATAATTTCGTTAATTTCGCTGACGCTTAAATCAGCATCGGCTAAGGCTTTTTTCAGCGGCTCTAAAGTACGCTGCACTAAGTCTTCAACCAAAGATTCCAGCTTGGCGCGGGTTACTTTAATATTTAAGTGTTTCGGGCCTGAAGCATCTGCAGTGATATATGGCAGATTCACTTCCGTTTGCGAGGCTGATGACAGCTCAATTTTGGCTTTTTCTGCAGCTTCTTTTACACGCTGCATCGCCAGTGAATCGTTGCGCAAGTCCATGCCCTGCTCTTTTTTGAATTCTTCGACCAGGTAATTAATAACCCGGTTGTCGAAGTCTTCACCACCTAAGTGGGTGTCACCATTGGTCGATAACACTTCAAAGGTTTGCTCGCCGTCAACATCATCAATTTCAATGATAGAGATATCGAAAGTACCACCACCCAAGTCATACACTGCAATCTTGGTGTCGCCTTTCTTTTTATCCATACCATAAGCCAGTGCCGCAGCCGTTGGCTCGTTGATAATGCGTTTAACATCTAAACCTGCAATGCGGCCTGCGTCTTTGGTAGCCTGACGCTGCGCATCATTAAAGTATGCAGGTACCGTAATTACCGCCGCAGTGACCGGCTCGCCTAAGAAATCTTCAGCGGTTTTCTTCATTTTCTTCAGCACTTCAGCTGAAATTTGTGGTGCCGCCAGTTTTTTGTCTTTTACTTCAACCCAGGCATCGCCATTATCCGCTTTAACAATTTTAAACGGCATAATTTTGATATCGCGCTGTACTTCTTCGTCTTCAAACCGACGACCAATTAAGCGCTTAATCGCATACAAGGTATTTTTCGGGTTAGTCACGGCCTGGCGTTTTGCTGGCTGCCCTACTAACACTTCACCATCTTCAGCGTAAGCAATAATTGAAGGCGTGGTACGCGTGCCTTCTGCATTTTCTAACACCCGAGGTTTGTCGCCATCTAACACAGCAACACATGAATTGGTTGTACCCAAGTCAATACCGATTATTCTACCCATAACTGCTCTCCACTTATATTCTGAACAATTAAAAATTGCGTTGACTGATTAGTGGGGATTAGCCCTGATCGATTCAAGGTTATTAGCTAAAAAATTTTAGAATGAGCAGCAGTTATGTTGAGCGGACCAAAATTACTAACACACTTGATTGCGGCCGGCATGTTTGGCTTTATATAAAGCTTCATCAGCGCTGACAATCAATTGCTCGGCATTGCTGTAACTATTGTCCCCGGTCGAGGCTACGCCAGCGGAAAAGGTACAGCTAAATTGCTCGCTGGCGGCATTAAAGTGCAGCACCGCGAAACTGGCTAATATTTGTGTTGTGAGTTGGCGCGCCTGGGCGGCATCGCAATCGGGTAACACCAGCATAAATTCTTCGCCACCGTATCGTCCCGCACGGTCAGTTTTGCGGATGCGCTTTCTGAGCAGCGTGGCCAAGGCGGTAATCACCACATCACCTGTGGCATGGCCATGGCTATCATTTACGGCTTTAAAGTGGTCGATATCCAGCATCACAATGCTTAATGGCCTACCTGTTCGCTCAGATCTTTCAACCTCAAGTACCGCCACCTCTTTAATAGCGCTGTGCTTAATTAATCCGGTCAGGCTATCTTTTTCTACCAGGTTTTTTATTTGCATGCTACGCGCCAGGCGGACTTTCACAGCCTGCGCCAGTTGATTATCGTCAATTGGCTTGGTAATAAAGTCATCGGCGCCATGCGACATGGCACGGTTCTGTAAATTTTTGTTTTGCTCTGACGACAAAAAAACAATAGGCAGCCTGCGCAGTGGCGGATATTGCCGTATCACACCGGCGAGTTCAGCACCGGTGTAATCAGGCATATACATATCCATCAGAATTAAATCGGGCTGAAAGTTGATAAGCTCTTTAACAATGGCCTGCGGCTGCTTATTAATCAGCGTTTCAATACCTATCCGGTTTAACACCAAAGCATAATGCTCTGCCAGCATGGTGTCATCATCTACAATGTACACCCGGCCTTTGCTACCTGATGCCTGCTCCAGCAGCTCGGCAATACGGCTTATCATATTGGGTACATCAAGCGGGGAAACAAAAAAATCGTCAGCATATTGCTGCGCGGCTTTAATCCGTAAAGCAAAATCATCCTGCTCAGAAAAAACCATTAGCCGGCACTGCCGCTGCTGCAGTGAATTTAACAATAAACTTTGTTTAAATAAATCAGCGCCGTTAGCCTGCTCTATCTGGCTAAACAACAAGGCTGGCGTTTCGGTTTGCAGTAATTTAATACAACTATCAAAGTCTGGCAGTTGCACCACCGCATGGCCAAAAGCTTTCAGCTGTGAAATCAGTTCAGCGGACAATAGCTGATTACCAAGCATCAGCCAGATAGCGCGCGGTTCACTGCTGACGCTCTCACCTGGTGCGGCAACGGGCGCCGCTGAACTCAGCGCCTGTGCAACACTTTGTTTAAACAGATAAAGCAGCTGATTTAATTCAGGAATTTTTCGCGCACAAAGCTCAGGGGATAAGGCATTAATATCAACAACATATTGCTCAATTTTCCTGGCTAGCGTGCCAAGCTGGGCATGCCCGAAAGTACCACAGGCACCGGCCAACTTGTGCGCTTCCGCTTTTAGTTGGCCAAGCTCATTACCGCTTGTTTGTTGCAGTGCCAACGCCAGCATGGCTTCAGCGCGCGCAGGTAAGCTTTGTTCAAACTTTATTCTTACCCGGCTAAAAGCCTCGCTAATATCAACCTGCGTTCTGGATGACGGCATTACACACTTCCTAACCTTCATTTAGTTTATAGTATCTGGCTTTACTGGCAGTGCAAAGTAAAAAGTCGTGCCTTTGCCCGGCACTGAGTCAAACCCTATGTTCCCGCCCATTTGTTGCACCAGCTCTTTGCAAATAGCCAGTCCCAAACCGGTACCACCGCTTTGCCGCTGATTAGACCCATCTGCCTGAGCAAACCGCTCAAAAATATGGCTTTGGAAATCAACAGGAATACCCGCGCCACAATCCACTATTTCAAATAACACCTTATTTTGCTGTCGCTTTGCTGTCAGCAATACTTTTGCTTGTTTAGGCGAAAACTTAATAGCATTTGACAGTAAATTAGTCAGCACCTGCTGTAAGCGTAAGGAGTCGGCTTGCACCTTTAATCCTGCAACTATTGGCTGCAAGGCAATAGTTGCCTGATGCAAGCCTGCAAAAGGCTGTAGATTGTCGACAGCTTGCTGCAACTCTGCCTGCACAAGCAGTGGCTGAATATCAAACGGCATTTTACCTGCCGCCAGTTTTTCTACATCCAGTAAGTCATTAATCAGTTGCGCCAGTCGCTCACTGTTACTATTGGCTACTTCTATTAATTTTTGCACCTTTTCAGGTAGCTGCCCCAACTTTCCGGAATGCAGCAGCCCAAGTGCGCCTTTAATGGCCGTTAACGGCGTTCTGAGCTCATGACTGACGGTGGAAATAAAGGCATCTTTCATTTGTTGCAGTTGCATACGCTCAGTCACATCCTGCACTGAACCTACCAGCACTTGGTCAGGACTATCGCCAGCTGGCAACAACCGGGCCAGTTCATGTACCCAGCGAATATTACCATCGGGACGAATAATCCGGTGCACCACATCATGCAGCCCGCTTTGCAGTGCACGCTGCTCACTTTCAGCCACCAGGTGGCGATCATCCGGGTGCAAGGTGCTTTTAAATAAGGCAACACTGGGGGTAATATTACTATCAAAACCAAAAATCTGATATATCACCGGCGACCACCACAGCTCGCCGGTTTTTAACGATGCCTGCCAGAAACCGATTAATGCTGTTTCACTGGCCATCTCCAGCCGCTGCTGGCTGAGTTGATATTCTTTATTAAGCCGTTCCAGCTCTAAATAGTGCTGTTTTGAAGTGGTAATATCTTCAATATAGCCATGCCACAACGTGCTGCCATCAGGGATAGATTCTGGCGTAGCACGACCTGACACCCAGATTGTTTTTTTGTTGTCCAGACAAACCCGGTACTGGTGCTGCCAAAGCGACAAGTTTGCCGCTGATAGTTCGATACTGTTGGCCAGACCAGCCAGATCGTCCGGATAAATTTTACCAAAGATGGCTGTCGCATCATCTTTGACCTGTTCCGGTAAAGCACCATAAATCTTTTGGATGTTAGCGCTGGCGTATGGAAAACATGCCCGACCATCGGGCCATTGTTGATACTGATATACTACGCCAGGCAACTGGGAGGTTAGCTTTAACAACTGTTGTTTTAATGTTTTTTCTTCAGTGATATCCAGAATAAAACCATCAAGAAAGCTCACTTCACCTTGCTCGTTATATTCGGCACGGCCCCGCTCTTCTACCCAACGTATGGCACCCGATTTATGCATAACACGATATTGCAGTAACCAGCTTTGTTTATCGTTGATTGCCTGACCCACAGCCAAATCTAATCTTTCGTGATCATCCGGATGAATAACACTGGCATAGCTGCGTACACTATTATTAATAAAATCAGTGGCCGGATAGCCGGAGAGAGGGTCGATACTGCCGCTCATATACAGCATGGTCCAGTGTTTATCGGCTTTACAGCGGTAGGTAATGCCAGGAATGTTGGCCACCAAGGTCTGAAACTGGTCACGACTGGCTTTAAGCGCTAACTCCGCTTGTTTTTGCTCAGTAATATCAGCATGGGTGCCATACATCATTAGTGGCTTATTGTCTGCCGTCCAGCTTACTACCTGCCCCCGATCATGCACCCACACCCAGTGGCCGTTTTTATGTTTCATCCGGCATTTACAGTCGTAAAATGCTAACTCGCCGGAGAAGTGCTGCTCTAATAACTTGCCTGATGCAGCTAAATCATCAGGGTGAGCTAATGATAACCAGGTATTAATATCTATCGGAGCCAGCTCGTCTAAGCCATAACCGACAATCTCTGCCCAGCGCTCGTTAAATACTGTTTCACCGGTTTGCACATTCCATTGCCAGGTGCCAATGCGGGTACCTTCTAACACCGAGCGGTACATTAATTCACTGGCTGCCAGCTGCTGCTGTGAATGCTGTTGCAGCCTGTCGGCAATTTCCTGTTCAATAACATCAGCAAACTGCCGCAATAAGTGCCGCTCGCTTAGCGATAACTGCCGGGGTTTAGGGTCAATAATGCATAAGGTACCAATGCGCTGGCTCTGAAAATGTAGTGGTGCACCGGCATAAAAGCGAATAAAGGGGGCATGAGTTACCAACGGATTATCCGCAAACATGACATCCTGACTGGCATCAGACACTTCGAAAATGTCATCGGCTAAAATAGCGTGACCGCAAAACGAGATGTCGCGGTTAGTTTCGCAAGCATTTAATCCCTGGCGTGACTTAAACCATTGCCGCTGTGTATCTACCAGCGACACCAAGACAATTTCGGTAGCCAAGCACTGCTGCACCAGGCTGGTCAGCCGATCAAAGCGCGGCTCGGCATCAGTATCCAGCAAAGCGCTATTCAGCAGCGCCGCCAGCCGCTGCTTTTCATTTTTTGGTATCTCTGGTTGCTGCATAAGCCCTACTTTTGTGGTTATCATCCGACTTTTGGTTAGGTGCTGCGCTTAATACATTTAGCTTTGCTGCTCCATCGCGGCCTGCGGTAAAGTCAGCCAGAAGGTTGAGCCCTGGCCAAGGGTTGATTCAAAACCGATATCTCCGCCCATTTGTACCACTAACTCTTTACTGATAGCCAAACCAAGGCCGGTGCCACCATGTTGGCGGGTACTGGCCGCATCGCTTTGTGAAAAACGCTCAAATATCCGCGCTTTAAACTCATCAGCAATACCGGCTCCCTGATCCCTTACCTCAACTTTAAGCTGTTCACTTTGCAGATATAACCTTACCACCACTGTCGATGCTTTTGCTGAAAACTTAATGGCATTGGATAACAGGTTATGCAAAATCTGGATAAAACGGGCTGCATCTACATTGGCAAACAACGGCATTATGGCTAAATCAGCAGTCAGTGTTACCTGATATTGTTCAGCATAGCTATCAATGGCTTGCAGCGCCTCTTGCACTAAAGGCGCCAGCGGCTGTATCTGCATATTCAGCTGCATTTTACCCGCCAACAGCTTCTCCATATCCAGTAAATCATTAATCAGTACGGTTAAGCGTTGACTATTGGCTTCAGCCACCTGTAAAAGTTTAACTACCTTGGGCGGCAGCTCAACTAACAGCCCTGAGTTGACCATCCGCAATGCGCCATAAATTGAGGTTAGTGGTGTACGTAACTCATGGCTGACAGTAGAGATAAACTCATTTTTCAGCTTTTCATTGCGATGTCGCTCCGAGATATCTTTAGCAATACCCAGGTAGCCGTTAATTATGCTGCTTGCATCGAAAATAGGCGTTACCGTCAGTTGCACCAGCACTGTCTGACCATCTTTTCGCACGTAGTGCCATTCGCGGCTTTCACTACCCTTTTGCTCAGCCATCACCACAAAAGCCTGAAAACCGGATATGGGTTGCTGCAGCTCTTTAGTGAGCTGCTCCGCGCGCTGCTGTACCTCGCTGGGCAAATGCAATATCGCGGGTGATTGCCGGTTAACCAGTTCTGCCGCCTGGTAGCCGGTTAATTTTTCAGCACCTCGGCTGAAAAAGGTAATAATGCCGTCAGGCTTTGTTGCAATAATGGAGAAATCTGATGCCGCAGCAAGAATGGCCTCTAACTGGCTATTAGTCTGCAGTAATTGCGCTGAGTGTTCTGATACCTGACGGCCAAGATCAGATTGATTAGCTTTACTTAGAGTGAAAGCCGCCGTCAGCTCGTCACTCATTGCCATCAACGTTTGGGCAATGCTGTTATATTCCAGCACGCTACTGGCCGGTATCCTGGTGCTTACACCCGCTGCTACATTGTCTTTAATCTGCTTGCTGGCGGCGTCGAGCTTACGAAGTGGCCGGCTGATGGCTTTGCTCAGCAAAGCACTAACGGCAATGGCAAGCAGGATAAAGGCAAAAAACCACATTAACTTACGGGAGCTATCCTGTTCCAGTTTGCTCACAATATCAGTGGCAGGGCGCTCTATACCGATAAATAACACGCCTTCCACACCAGAAACGGGCTGTAACAGGGTGTAACGGCTTTGCCGCCAGCGCTGCAACCTGAGGGTGATATCTGTCGGTAAATGATGGGAAAACCCCAGGCCAGGTACAGGCTGACTGGACGGGCGAAAGCGTTCAATCACCCCTACGGCGTTGCGTATTTGTCCCTGCTCGTTAATAAGCACCAGCCCAAAATTGCCTGCCGGGAGTAACGCCTGCAACAGCTTGTCAAGCTGGTTAGCTGCTGCAAAAACATCTGCTGCTGTTGCCTGTAGTTGCAGTTGCTTTTCAACGGTTGCAGCTAGTTGCGCTAATTGTTGCGCAATGCCTGCCTGATACTCCTGCTGCAGATTGCGGGTATCCAGTAACAGCGGCACACTGCCAGCTAATAGCGTTAGTGTCATCATAACGTGAAAGATAAGCTGGCGTAATTGCACCTGAGGTAGGCTGTAACGTGCTGCAAAGCCATGGTGTAACTGTAGCAACAGCAACGCAACACTGGCTAACAACGTATTAAACACGGCATTGCTCATTTGTTTGAGACCGATTAAAGCCGCCGTATGCCAGCTGGCATCCAGTGCCATTGCATAAAACAGAATGATTAACGGCAACCCCAGAAACAGCCAGAATTGCAGATCTAGCAACACCAGATTAGCACTTTTATCCTGTTGCAGACGCCACGCTAGCCAGAGTATTTCCAGGGTAAAAACGAACCAGGCATAGGGGTGACCCCAAATCAGAAAAGTGACTGCAGCGCCGGCACAACCGATTACAAGAGCCGCCTTGCCGCCCAATAATACCAGCGCAAGTATGGCGATACTGGAGCCAAAAATAAAATCGATGCCAAAAAAAAGCGGTAATCTGTAATAGTTTAGCGCAGCGGCAACCAGTGCCAGCAGCAAAGTAGCAGCTAAGGTTGGCCACAGACCAAAAGAAAGCCAGGTTTTACCCGCGGCTACAGGTATTGGCATTAGTTTAAGGCCTACTGTTGTTCAAGGTATTGTTGGTACAGGCCATGTAAGGTATCCCCTAATAGCATAGGGTCAAAAGGTTTATCAATCACCGCTATAGCACCGGCGTCCAGGTATTGCTGCTTTTCTGCCTGCTGAATTTTTGCGGTCATAAACACTACCGGCACTTGCGCCATACTGGGTAGCTGGCGCAGCCCGGCCAGCGTCTGCAGCCCGTCCATCTGCGGCATCATTACATCCAGCAAGATAAGTTGCGGTGCAAAGGCTTCAACCTGGGCCAAAGCACGTTGGCCACTGTCACAGCTTAACAACTCAAAACCCGCAACATCGGTTAGCGCAATTTCCGCCACAGCGCGAATTGACTCATCATCTTCAACATGCATTACTCGCTCTAAAACCATTTACAACCTCTTCTTAGCTTAATTAAGCATATTTTTAAGGTATTTCGCCAAAACTTCCGTATTAATACGACTTTTGCTAAACACCGCCTTTACTCTGGCTGTGTTATCAGGCGTTACGTCTTGTGCTGAAAATATCACCACCGGAATATCACCCTGAGTTGCCGAAATTGTGCTTAACAGACTGATGCCATCACCATCGGGCAAGCCTAAATCCAGTAAAATAAGATCAAATTGCTGCTGCAGTATTTTTTTCGCCGCTGCCAGCGATGCTACTGCCTGATATTCGCATAGCTGCTCCAGCTGCAATCGCATAATAGTGACAATATCGTGGTCATCCTCAACATGCAAAATACGATGAACACGATCCAGCCGGGGTAACTGGCTTAACAGCTGGCCCAGCTTTAAGCTGAGCATCTCCGGGCTGATCGGTTTTTCTATCCAGTCTAGCGCATTCGCTATAGCAGCCAGCAGTAGCTTCCCTTGTTCAATATGGGCTGAAATAATTAACACTGGCAGATTGGCGGTAGCCGGGTTATCACGCAGCCGCAGAAAAAAATCAGCGCCATTTTCATCTTTAAGCTTTAAATCCAAAGTGAGAGCTGAATATTGTCGCTTAGCCAATTTTTGCCAGGCAGTACTGATGTCAGGCGCCCAGTCACTTGCATAGTTTTCTGCTTTTAAAAACTCACATAACAGATGCGCTGTGTCAGCATCATCCTCAATAACCAGTATTGCATTATCTGCATCTTTAAAGACAGGTACTTGATAAACCGGCAATTCAAACCAGAAGGTTGCTCCCTGCCCCGGCACTGAAGAAACACCCACCTCACCGCCGGCCTGTAAAATGATTTCACGGCTTATTGCTAAGCCCAAACCAGTGCCGGATTTAAGTTTTTCAGTGTTCTGTTCCAGTTGTGAAAACCGTTTAAATAACCGATGCTGATCAATTTCAGCAATCCCGGGGCCATTATCAGCAACTGAAATACGTACCCGCTGCGCGTTAAGCGCCGTGCTTAACAGCACCTCCCCTCCCTTAGGTGAAAACTTTATCGCATTTGACAAAAAATTCGCCAGCACTTGCTGTATGCGGCTCTGATCTACCCACAACTTTACATTGTCTTTTATATCAAGCTTAATGCTAACCTGATATTGTTCAGCGTAGGGCTGAATTTGAGTTTTGACATCCTCTAACATCACGAGTAATGGCACTTCAGCCTCATTAAACTCCATTTTTCCGGCCACCAACTTTTCAATATCCAGCAAGTCATTAATCAGTATATTTAAGCGCTGACTATTTTTGTGCGCTATGCTCAATAACTTTGCAGCTTTAGGGCTTAACTCGCCGGCAGCACCACCCAATACTAAGCCCAGTGAACCGCCAATTGACGTTAGCGGCGTTCTCAGTTCATGGCTGACGGTGGAAACAAAATCATCTTTTAATTTTTCAATACGCTTTATATCACTGATATCTTTGATAATAGTCCAGATAAAGGTTTCATCCTTTGCATCACTAAACAACACACCGCTTAACTCAATATCTATTAACTCGCCATTTTTATGCTTGTATTGCTTAATATAAGGGCCGTAACGACCGGTTTCGGTCAGCGCTTTAAGCTGCTGCTGTTCAGCATCGGCATAACACTCCGGGGTTAAATCCCAATAACTTAATTGTTTTAATTCTTCCGGCTTATAACCAACTAACTGTTCCATTGCCGGGTTAGCTTCAACAAAAGCACCATCACTAAAACGGTTTAATAAAATAGGTAAAGGCGATAACTGATAAAGCGCCGACAATTTTTGCTCAGATTGCTTTAATAACTTTTGTTGGCCGGACACTTCACGGCGAGCCTGACGCCTTAAAAATAATACCAACCAAATTCCCAGCAACAGCGTAACCACACCTGCGAGCAACCACATAGACCAAATAATCGTTTCAGCCCTCTGCTGAGCGCTGATTTGCGAACTGATATCCTGCCAACTGATGCTCACTAACTGGCCGCTTTGCTGTAAAGTTTCACCCCAAACCGGCCAGGGCTGCAGTGATACCACAAAGGTATGCTGGTTAAAATGAAGTATCTGCTGCGTTGCTTGTGCAACCGTGCCTTTTATCTGATAATTTTCCAGCCAGAACTGCAACATATCTGAGGGGTTATAGGTACTCCACATTTCTGTTTGCAGCCAATCCTTCCTTATGTCAGGATGAAATACTTCAGTGATTTCAGATTTAACCAGTAGTGCAATACCCTGTTCTGCCACCTTATACGGTGCTGCTGTGGCACCAGGCCCCTGTCGCTGCGCAAACACATTCTGCAAGTCAAAACCTAATTCTATCGCCGCCACCATCTGTTGCTGCTGATTAAAAACTGGCACTACTGAACGCAAACCTAAACCATGCCGGCCTTGCTCTGTTGCCGTGACCGGCATGGCGGTGTTCAGGCTATGCATTATCATGGGCCGGACATTAGCCAAACTATCACTGTGCCGTTCCGGGCGGTGAGCACGAAGTAAAGTAAAGGCATCGGGAGCAAGGTGCAGGTGCAACTGGCTGGCGCCTGAAGGGGTTAACGTTTGCCAATATCTGTCTAAAATGGGCGCTATTTGCTGGCGCAAAGAGCTTAAATCAGCATTAGCGCCCTCTTGTTGATAACGTGCTGCCGCTTGCAGTATCAATTCGGTTAATTGCCTATCAGCGGCAATAAGTTTTACCGCTATCTCCAATTGATGCCCGACCTCTTGCTGCAAGACTTGCTGTTTAGCCTGCTGTACAGAAGCAAACTCAGCAATTAAATTTTCGTGATAATGTTGACGCTGTGTGGCGGAGTGCCAGGCTGCCAGCAAAAAAACAAAAAAAACTAAAGCTGCCACTACCACGTAGAGTTTATAAGGATTAGCTTTTTGCCAGATGATGTTAAACAACTTGCAATCTCCTTGTTAGCCTGACAAACAGAATTAGGCATTTATAGGTTAAATGCAAGTTAAGAATAAAGTGGCAACCATATTTAAAATAAATTAACAAATTTGCAGCGATATGCTGTGGTAATTATAAGATTTATATAAGTTTTTTTGATGATGGATATAAAGCCTATGGATACTAATAAGTGGCGTGTCATGCAGATTAAGTATAGGCAAAACTTAAGCCTCAAAGCTGATATTCTGCAGGAAAATTCAATACGCCTTAAGCAAGGCTCTAAGTTGACTGTTACCTTGACAAAATATTAGTGGTTCATTGGTGCTAACAAAGCCGTAAACCAAAAAGTTGCCCCACCAGCCGGACCTGGTTGATAGCCAATCTGTCCTCCCATTGCTTCGGTAAGTTGTTTACAAATTGACAACCCCAAGCCGGTCCCTTCGAATACCTTGCTTGCGGTATCGTCCTGCTGGCTGAATTGGGTAAACAGCATTGGAATAAAATGTTTAGAAACACCTGCTCCCTCGTCCACAATACTTACTTTAACAAAACCATCAGCAATTTCTGTTTGTATTGTTATCTCACTTCTAGCGGGTGAAAACTTTTTGGCATTTGAAAGTAAGTTAGACATAACCTGCAAAAAACGACAGGCATCCGTCTGGATATTAATATCTGTTTCAACCGGCGCTAATTTTATACAAATTTGCTTTTCAGGCAGGTAATACAGTTGTTCATTTATTGCCTGCTCAAGAAGCGTTGCCAAGGGTGTAAATTGTACCTGCACAGACACTTTTCCGGCGGACAGTTTTGAAAAATCTAAAATGTCTAAAATTAGCTGATGCAACCTGTTAGCATTTTTTAAGGTTAAGTCGACCAACTTCTCTGTTTTCAGCGAAAAACTGGATGTTTTATCCACAGACAGCAACTTAAGCGCAGCAAGAATAGTGGTAAGTGGCGTTCTGAGTTCGTGGCTGATATTGGCAATAAAGTTATCCTGTAACGCCTGATAACGCTTACGCTGTTGAATATCGGTGATAATAAGAATAAAACTTAGTGCTTTTACTGTTTGGTATGGTTCCAACCGTCTAAGTTGTACTTGTACATCAATTTGCCGGCCATCACTTAAATTCAGCAAGGTTTCAAAATCGCGTTGCTGTTCGATTGGCTGAATAGCATTGGCATCTGACAGCACCGAAAAAGCCTGGCTAAACTCTTCGGATAAACGAAGCCAATCGACTATCTGGCTGTTCGCCAGCTCATCAGCCGCGGCGTTAAAAATTAATTCTGCGCCGCTATTGGCAAATTCAATACTGCCGTCCGCAGACAGCGCCAAAATACCAACATCTTTTACACCATCTAATACCGCTTGCAAAATCAGTCTGCCTGACTCCGCCTCTCTGGCGAAATCTTCGACTTGCCGTCGGCTCTTTAATAGCTGTTGTTCAAACTCAGCACGGTGCTGAGCTGGCAACATTACCCAGCGATAGCAATCTACACCATTAAATGAACCTTGCTCAGCATTTATCAGCATTGGGATCTGAGCAGGCTGGCTGCCTTTTATTTGTATATATATCTCTTTAATCACCCCTTCCTTACGAAGCATCGGCAATATATGTGTTTGTAAAAAAACCTGGGCGGCAAGAGGAAGCAATTGTTCCAGTGTCTGAGGCAAGCCAGACTTATTTAAACCAAACGCAGTTTCTGCCCACTTATTTATAAACAGAATAGCGCCAACCGTGTCAGTCACTATAACCGCGCAGGGCAGCGCATTCAGTTCATACTGCTCACTCAACAGTTAAACTCCTGTGGCAGGAAGCTTTGCATGGCGTCAATCACTATAGCCGGATGGCTCATATGCGCAGCATGTCCGGCAACATCCAGAATAACCAATTGACTATTTTTTATCTGATGATGAACAAACTGGCCAACGTCAACTGAGGCAAGGGCGTCAACCTTATGCTGCAGTATTAATGCTGGCACGGTTAATTTTGCAAAATCGGCTCTGTTGTCAGCAAAAAAGGTGGCATGCACAAATTGTCTGGTAATCACAGGGTCAGTAGAGCAAAAGCTATCAGATAACTGCCCCGCAATCTGCGGATCCGCGCCCACCCCAGCAACAACGGGCCCAAGATAATTGGCCCAGCCGAGATAGTTCTGGTCCATCAGTGCAATGAGACCATCTAAATCGGCTTGCTCAAATCCACCGGCATAATCAGGCGGCATATTTAAAAAACAGGGGGATGGCCCAAGTAAAATCATTGATTTAAACAAGCCAGGCCGTCGATTAGCGGCAAGAATGCCAATGCTGCAGCTTACTGAGTGTCCAACAAAAATAATATCTTTTGAGAGCTCAAGCGCATCGCAAATATCCAAAATGTCCTGAGCATAGCCGTTTAAATCTGCGTAACGTGAAAAACTGTATTGACTGATATCTGACTGACCGCTGCCAACATAGTCAAACAAAATTTGTTGGCTGCAATGGCTAAATGCAGGGGTAACAGCCGCCCACATGGCCTGGCTGCAGCCAAAACCATGGGCATACATAATGACTGGTGAATTTTTAGTGCCGCTGACATGCACATTGTTTCTTTTTAATACATTCATCAAGCTCTCCCAAAATGGACGCTACGTTATCAACTGCCGATAAACGGACAGTAGGCCATCGTCACTATTTGCATTAAGAACAACTGAATATATCTACTTCAGCCGTTAATCACCAGATATCTGCTCACTTTGTTGATCCAACAAATACAGCAGATGCTGATATTCGATGCCACTGTGGCGTGACAAGCCAATCTCACAAGTTCGGCTGCTCGATACCCCCCGTGAGCACTTACTCACCTGCCCGGCCAAACCCGACAGCGCTGAGGCGTTCAGCTCGGGCAGGATAAAACCTTTATCACCGGCAAAGCCGCAGCAACTGATCCCCTCGGGAATGACCAGCTGCGTAGTGCAGGCGGCTGTTAATTGCTCTAGTTTTGCTGCCTGACCCAACTGGCTGGCGCTGCAAGTGATATGCAGTGCCACCGGCTGTGGTAATGGCGTGAGCTGCAGCTTTGGCAGCACAAACTCGCTGATAAAATCAATGCTATCGTAAATGCGCAGCCGCGGGTCGAGCTTGCCGTAAAGCGTTAAACTGCAGGGGCTGCTGTCTGAATAAATCGGGATCTGGCCATTATTACTATTGTTAAGTAACCACTGGTTCAGTTCGCGTTGTTTTTGCTCTGCCGCGGCAAACTGGCCTTTTGCTAAAAACGGCATGCCGCAGCATTGATTCGCCAGGCCCGGTGGCAGCAGCAGCTGATAACCGGCTTTGGCCAGTAAGTCAGTACTTACCTGCTGTAAGCTGCGGCTGTCCTGGCTATTGGCCTGCGGCGCCATTACCCGGCTGCTGCAGCTGGCCAGGTAGATAACCGGGGTCAAGCTGCTAGCGCCAGGCGTTAACTTTGCGCGATTGGCGGTGGGCATGGCACTATGCCAGCCGGGCAACAGCCTGCCAACGCGCTGACCGACACTCAGGCCAAGCCGCGCCAGGGTGCTTAGCTTAGCAAAATGGCGAGCCATTAATGCCGCTACGCCCTGCCAGCGCCGGTTATTGTCTGCACGCAGCGCCCGGGTTAACTCACCGGTATTAATACCGACCGGGCAGGCGCTGCTGCACATGCCGCAAGCGGCGCAGGTATCATTGCCCTGATACTGATAGGCCTTATGTAATGCCGCCAGGCGCTTTTTATCCTCGCCCGTGGTGTGCAGCCGGGAGATTTCGCGCTGGGTTACTATGCGCTGGCGCGGCGTTAAGGTGAGCTTACGCGATGGACACACTGGCTCGCAAAAGCCGCACTCAATACATTTATCGACCAGCGGATGGGTTGGCGGCAAGGGTTTCAGATTTTGCAAATGCAGCTGCGGATTATGACTGAGCACCACATCGGGGTTTAAAATATGCTGCGGGTCGAGCAGTTTTTTTAAGCGCCACATCAGCTGGTAGGCTGCAGTGCCCCACTCCAGCTCAACAAAGGGCGCCATATTGCGGCCGGTGCCATGCTCGGCTTTGAGCGAGCCGCCAAATTCCACGGCCACCAGTTGGGTCACGTCCTGCATAAAGTTATCGTAACGCTTAACTTCAGCCGGCTCGTCAAAGCCCTGGGTAAACACAAAATGCAGGTTGCCCTCTAAGGCATGGCCAAAAATAATAGCTTCGTCATAATGGTATTTGGCAAAGAGCTGCTGCAAGCGGGCCACACCTGCGGCCAGTTGCGCCAATGGAAAAGTGACATCTTCAATAATCACTGTGGTACCGCTTGGTCGCACCGCGCCCACCGCCGGAAAGGTGCCCTTACGAATGGCCCATAGCTGGTTGTACACCGCCGGGTCAGTACTGAAATCAACCTGCTGCTCCAGCACAAAGCCCTGCACGACAATACGCAGTTCAGCTAATTGCTGTTGCAAAACGTGGCTGGACGCGGCGGTACTTTCAACCAGTAACGCACAAGCACCTTCCGATACCTGTTTCACCCACTGAGGCATACCGGCTTTGTGTTCAACCGAGCGCAGACTGCGCCTGTCCAGTAGCTCGACCGCAGATACCGGCAACGGCTTTAACAACCTGACCGCCTGGCAACAAGATGCCACTGACGGAAACACCAGCATACCGGTGGCCCGGTGCGGATAATCCGGCACAGTGTTGTAGGTCACAGCGCTGATAAAACCCAAACAGCCTTCAGAACCGACCATTAAATGGGTCAGGATATCGATAGGATCGGTAAATTCGGTTAAGGCATTCAGCGAAAAGCCGGTGGTATTTTTTAAGCGGTATTTGTGGCGGATTTTCGCGCATAGCTCTGTGTTGTCACGGGTTTGCCGGCCAATTTGCTCAAGCTCGGCCAAAAGCTCAGCATGGCTGTGGCGAAATGCCGCCACACTAGCGCTATCTTCAGTATCCAGCACGGTGCCATCAAACAGCACCAGACGCATTGCCGCTAAGGTATTAAAGCTGTTGTGGGCAGTGCCGCAGCACATACCGCTGGCATTGTTGGCCACTATACCGCCAATTTTGCAGCTGTTAATCGATGCCGGATCCGGGCCGATTTTACGCTGAAACTTACTTAGCACACTGTTAGCCGCGGCGCCGATAACGCCGGGTTGCAAGCGAATTTGCTCACCTAAGCCACGCACCTCACGTTGCTGCCAGTTTTCACCCAGCACCAGCAGCACCGAATCCGTTACCGCCTGACCAGACAAACTGGTGCCGGCTGCGCGAAAGGTCATCGCTACCTGGTATTGATTGGCCAGCTTCAGCAGCGCCACTACTTCCGCCTCAGATTCTACCCGCAGCACCAGCTTGGGCAACAGCCGGTAAAAACTGGCATCAGTGCCATACGCCAGCGTAGCGATAGCATCGTCAAAATAGCGCTCGGCAGGAATAAGCTGTTTAACGGCCTGAATAAACTGCGGTGGCATGCAAACCTCTGGCGACAAAACACTTAACCTAGACTAACCGATAAAACGGTAAC
The DNA here is from genome assembly GCF_000987775.1 of Arsukibacterium ikkense. Taxonomy (GTDB): domain Bacteria; phylum Pseudomonadota; class Gammaproteobacteria; order Enterobacterales; family Alteromonadaceae; genus Alishewanella; species Alishewanella ikkense. The sequence goes on along the minus strand of NZ_LAHO01000001.1, from coordinate 180,246 downwards.
AGCAGAGCAGTTGCAGAAACTTTTTAACTTTAAAGCTTAGCGCTGTTCGATTAAATATCGTCTCGGGTGAATATCTGCCGGCAATTGCGCACAGTCAAAATGCGGATCTCATGGCTTAGGCTGTATATTATCCGATAGTGACCAAAAATAATTTCGCGATAATCAGTATTTAGCAGTTCAGGCACAACGCGGCCCATTTCAGGCATAGTTGCCAACAACTGAGCTTTATCGAATACATCATTTACCCAACGCCCAGCAGCAACGGGGTCATCCAGCGCAATAAATTCTGCTGCATCAGTCAGCTTTTCTAAAGCTAAAGGGGACCAAACCACGTTCATCTTTAATCAAACCAGCTTCATTTTTTAATGCGGTCCAATACTTGTGCACGGGCATCTTCATTTAACACTCCGGCACCTTGCGCAAGCTGAGTTTCTGCAACGCGCATTTCTTCCAAAAGCTCAATTTTTTCCTGCATAGCTTCGTACTCAGACACGTCCAGCACCACTGCCACACCTTTTCCGCGCTGGGTAATAACCAGTGGGCGCCGTGTTTCGTTAATCTGCTTTATATAAGAAGCAACACCAGCACGAAACTCTGATAGCGGCTGAATATCCTGATCAAAACGTATCCGACTCATAATAGACTTCCAACGGTACAAAATTACGTACAAACAATAGTCTAAAAAACTCCGACTGGCAATGATCTGAAGTCTTTATCAGTTTAAGGATTGATGTTACTCAACTACTTTTCGGACCACGCCGGCACAGTTGTAATGCCAAACCCCAGGGATCGCGCAGCATGGCCAGATGTGAGCCGTCGCCAAGATGCACATCGGTCACATGGCTGGCGCCAGCGGCGACTAAGCGGGCGCTGTCGATGACGGGATCAGCTGATACCAAAGCTAGGTGTAAAATGAGCGGGTCCATACTGGCGTAGTCGGGTACCTGATCGGCCGGATTACAATAAATTTCAACCATCATTACGCCACTGTCATCGGCCAGAAAATGGGTTTGAGCCGGATCATGTAACGCTCGCTTCAGGCTAAAACCCAAATGCTCGATGTACCAAAGAGCCATTTGTTGCGGCTGGGCCACATTAAAGGCCACATGCTCTATACGCATCTGTTAAGTTCCTATTACTGTTCGCCAGCCGGTATAAAGCTAGCCAGCCAGGCATTGATATTCGCTGTTGGTACCTGCAGCGGCCGGTATACAGGCTCAAACTGCGGATAGCCGCCTACCTGCTGCTGGCTGTCGATGATACGGCCATCACGGTCAACATAAGATTGCACTATGCGCTGCTCAATCGCATCACGCTGCCAGTAGCGGGCGCCGATCAACGGCAACAGCTGTTGTTCCAGATCTTTTGCTGCCATCACCTTAATGCCCTGCGGCCAGACCGGCGCTGTGGCTAAGCGGTTAATCACCCCCATCGCCTCATACATCGCGTTATCATCCAGATTAAAGGTCAGGTTATCCCGCAGGTAAGCATCACCGTGGTAGGACACCAGGGCTAAGTCAGAATAAGAATCGCGGCCATAACGCAGTAAATTACCCACCACCGCCACCTGCGGATTGACCGGAACAAAGTCGGTATGAGTCCACTCATTATCAATAAACCCCAACTTGACCGCATTAGCATCGGCATTGTAGATAATGTTATTCAGTACCACCCCTGTGGTATGCGCCTTAAAATACGGATTACGCCGGGCATTATGAGCAAACAGATTACCAATAAAGGCAATATGCTGGCTGAAGTCATGCACCAGCGCGCCCTTGCTGTGTTTACCCTTGATATGGGTCGCATAATCGAGCGCTTCGGCCAGTATGTTGTAACGAAAGGTTATATGCTTAGAAGTGGCTTGCGGCCCTTTATCACGGGGGCCTGATGCCGAAACCAGCTCGTCGGTAGCCCAACTGATGGAGTTATACTCAACCAGCACATTGCAGGCGTTTTTACCGGTCACTGCGACACCGTCGGTATCCCAGCCGGCGCGCTTTGGCAAGCCGGCATCGCCGGGCCGGATATGCAGATGCCGTATTATCACGTCATGGCTGATGATGCGCAGCCCGCCCTTAATCAGCGTAATACCCGGATCCGGTGCCGTTTCACCGGCCAGGGTTAAAAAGGGCTCGCTGATCGTCAGATTGCTTTGCGCCAGATCAATCACCCCCGCCACTTCAAATACCACTATACGTGGCCCGCTGGTCGCCAGTGCCGCCGCCAGCGAGCCCGGGCCGGCGGCATTGAGGTTAGTGACCTTGACAACAGCACCGCCACTGCCGCCTGGCGTATCCAGACCGAAGTTACGGCAATGCTCACCGGCGGCGGCAGCGTCCGGCAACGCCAGCCACAGTGCCAAACCTAAGTAACAGCGTACGCCGCGCGCCGTCAAAACAAAAAGTCCGTGGCCAGAAAATTCGAACTGCGCGCTTTGACCATTTGTTTCACGAAATCGACGTCGCTATCCTGGTACTTGGCAGCCACCAGGGTTGGGGTGGAAAACTGGCGCAGCGCATCGACAACCGACAAGGTGCCTTCAGCGGAATCTTTGCGGCCGTTAAACGGAAAGCTATCAGGGCCCCGCTGGCACTGGCTGTTAATGTTAATCCGCCCCACCTGATTAGCAAAAATATCGACCAGCTCGCCCACCTGTATGGCATCCTGACCAAAAATACTCAGCTGCTGGCCAAAGTTGGAGTTCACCACATAATCAATCACTTCACTGATATGATCACAAGGTACCACCGGCACCAGCGGGCCAAACTGCTCCTCACTGTATAAGCGCATATCGCTACTAACCGGGTACAGCACCGCTGGCTGAAAAAACGACGCCACACTGTTGCCTCCACCGGGGTTTTGTAAACGGGCGCCTTTACTCAGCGCGTCTTGCAGCAACTCGGTTAAAAACCCGGTTTTACCAGGCTCTGGCAGCGGCGTAATAGTAACCCCGGCCTGCCACGGCATACCAGCGGTTAGCTTGGAAACTTCGGCCGTTAATTGGCTAACAAACTCATCAGCAATACTGCGCTGTACAAACAGAATTTTTAACGCGGTGCAGCGCTGGCCATTAAACGACAAGCTGCCAGCCACACACTCTTTTATCGTGCGGTGCATATCGGCATCAGCCAGCACGATTGCCGGGTTTTTCGCATCCAGCCCCAGTACCGCCCGCAGCCGGTGTGGCTTGGGGTGCATCCGCTTTAAGTCACTGGCACCTTTATTGGTACCGATAAAGGCAAATAAATCAATTTTGCCGCTGGCCATCAGTGCACCCACGGTTTCGCGACCGCGACCATAGATAATATTAATCACCCCAGCCGGGAAGCTCTGTAAAAACGCCTGCAGCAGCGGCTGAATAAGCAGTACACCATATTTGGCCGGTTTAAAGATCACGGTATTTCCCATGATCAACGCAGGGATAAGCGTAGTAAAGGTTTCATTTAACGGATAGTTAAAAGGCCCCATACACAGCGCCACGCCCACCGGCACCCGGCGAATTTTCCCTAAACTGCCCTGCTCGATAATAAAATGGCTGGCGTCACGGTCCTGTTGTTTCAGTGCAGCGATGGTATCGCGAATATAATCGCAGGTGCGGTCAAATTCTTTGGCAGCATCGGCATAAGGTTTGCCAATTTCCCACATTAATAAGCGCACCACTTCGTCACGTTGTAGCTGCATTAAACCAAGGAATTTTTCGACATGCTGAATGCGCTCCAGCACGGGCATGCTGGGCCAGGCGCCACGGCCTAAATTGTAAGCCTTAACGGCTGACTCGAGCGCACTCAAGGCAGCTTGCTCATCCAGTAATGGCGTATGGCCAAGTAGTACCTGGCTTAAGCTGTCGCCAGCACGAATATGCACCGGGCTCAGCACCGGGCTTAGCTCGCCGGCCCAGCTTAACAGTTCGCCATTAATCAGGTATTCGCGCTGGGTGATCAGGGCGTTGTGGGCAAACTCTGCCGGAATATCAGCCGCTTGCGGAAACAGTGTTGCTAAACTCATGCTTTGCTCCTTCTAACAATAAATTTGCCTTGGTTGTTAGTCAGGGTCAGATGTTGCTTTTGTCCGGCTTTAAGCCGGATCTTATTATTTAGTAAAACTAGATGGCCGGTGCTTCGCCCAAAAGCCATTAAAATGCTCTTTACTGACAATGGCGCCGGTATGCTCTACCACAAAGCCGGCCAGGCGGGCGGCAAACTTTACCGCCTGCTGTGGCGCTATACCACCAAGGCGGGCGGCTAAGTAACCGCCATTAAAGGAGTCCCCTGCTGCGGTGGTATCCACCACCGTTTTAACCGGGTGGGCCATGGCACTAAAGCATTCTTGTTCAAAGCGACCATTAATGCCGTTTTTGCCATCTTTAACAATAATTTCCGCCACGCCAAGCTCGGTTAAATGTTCAACTACCTGGTCGGTGCGCTCAGCCTCAAACAGCACTTTATGGTCGTCCAGCCCCGGCAATGCCACATCGGCTAAGCGGTACGCCTGCAAAAAAGCCGCTTTAGCGGTGTCGCTATCGGGCCACAGCGCCGGCCGGTAATTCGGGTCGAATACAATCTGGCTGCCGTCCTGCTTGAGCTGCTCTACCAGGGTAAATAAGATAGTGCGGTCGGCATCCGATAAAATCGCCAGGGTAATGCCGGAGAAATAAAACATGTCGCAGCCTTTGAGCGCCTCGTAGTTACTTTGTGCCATAAAACACTGCATAACCTGCTTCGCTGCGGAGCTGTCGCGCCAATAGACAAAGCTGCGCTCGCCAAAGGCGTCGGTGTTAATCATATACAGGCCAGGGCGGGCGGTTTTGCTGCGCAGCATCAGTTTGGTATCAATTTTTTCGCGCTCGACAGCCCGTACCAGCTTATCGCTGATGCGGTCAGTACCTACAGCGGTGAAAAACTGCACGTTCAACGGCACTTCGCAGGTGCGCTTTAAATAGACAGCAGTGTTAAACACATCGCCGGCAAAATTCTGGTGATAGACGTTTTCGACCAGCTGAAACAGCTCGACCATGCACTCGCCCATTATAACGATACGTTTACTCATCAGTTGCTCCTCAGGCGGCCGCTTTAAGTTTATTAGCAATGGCGCTGGCCGTTGCGGCCAACTGGCTTATTTGTTGCCACTGCCCGGCTTTAACCATAGCAGCTGGAGTTAACCAGGAGCCACCAGCCACGAATACATTCGGCAACGCCAGAAAATCGGCCAGGTTTTGCTGGCCAATGCCACCGGTAGGGCAAAACCGCACCTGCTGAAAAATGCTGCTCAGCGCCTTTAGCATCTCAATGCCACCGGATAAGTGCGCCGGAAAAAACTTTACTTCGGTCAGGCCATATTCAAACGCCATGGCAATTTCTGACGGTGTGGCCACACCGGGCGCAAATGGCAGGCCGCAATCGATCATCGCTTCCAGCAATGTCGGCGTACTGGCTGGGCTCACCAGAAACTGGGCGCCGGCATTTTTGGCGGCAGTGGCATCGCTGGCCGATAAAATCGTGCCAGCACCAACCAGTAGTTGGGGCAGCGCGCTGCGAATAGCGGTAATACCAGCCAGCGCTTCGCGGGTGCGCAGCACCACTTCCACCGAACCAATACCACCTTCACTCAGCGCTTTGGCAATATTAACCGCTTGCGCCGGGGTATCGGCCTGAATAATAGGCAGCAAAGCCGGACCTTTTACTACGCCTGACAACAAAACAGGTAAAGATAATGATGGAGATAAAGCTGGCATTAACGCGCTCCTGCAGCGACCGCAGGCAGCGCCTGGCGGGTAACAATTTGCTGATAGGCAGCAATAACTGCCTGCTGAAATTTGGGGTTTAGGCTAAGCTCGGGCGGGAACACCGCATCCACCGCCAAAAATAACGGTACATCTATGCCGGCCTTACCACTGCACTGGGCTGCAACGGCCAGCAATGGTTCTGCCAAAGGGTCAACCAGCTTTTCGCCATCGTGGTAACGCTTGACAATAAAGCGGCACCAGGCAGCTATGGCATAAGCCAGTTTGGCAATCGGCTGGCCGTTGGCCAGGTTATCGCTGATAGCAGGCAATAGCCGCATCGGCAGTTTTTGCGAGCCATCCCAGGCAATTTGCGCCAGTAAATGGTGGATAGCCGGGTTACGAAAACGCGCCAGAATATCCTGGCTATATTGCTTTACATCCAGCTCGGCCGGCGCCGTAAAAGAGGGCATCAGCTCGTCAGTGACCATGTGTTCGATAAAGCCAACCAGCTGCTCGTCCTGCATCGCATCAAACACGGTTTCATAACCGAGCAGGCTGCCGACATAGGCCAGGGTAGAGTGCGGTGCATTTAACAGCCGCAGTTTGGCTTTTTCAAAGGCACTGACATCCTGGGCATAAATCACCCCGGCTTGCTGCCAGGCGGGCCGGTCCGCCGGCAAAATATCTTCAATCACCCACTGCACAAAGGCTTCGCGTTTAATCGGCCAGTTATCGTTCAGCACCAGCACCTTTATTACCTGCGCGCGCAGGGTATCATCGGTGGCCGGGGTAATGCTGTCTACCATGGTGCAGGGGCAAATCAGTTGCTGCGCCAGCCAGTTGGCGACGCTGGCATCTTTCTGTTCAGCATAGGCAATAATGGCGCCGCGCAGCTTCTGGCCGTTGTCGGTCAGGTTGTCGCAACTAAGCACGCAAAAGGGCGCAATATTGGCCTGATAACGCGCGGCCAGCGCGCTGAATAACATGCCAACAGCGGTAATGGGCTGTGAGCTGCCGGCTAAATCCTGCTGAATTTGCGGGTGCTTTAGATCGAGCTTGCCAGCGTTATCCAGGCAGTAGCCTTTTTCGGTAATGGTTAACGTCACGTACTTAGTGCTGGCGGCGGTTAGCCTGGCTTGCACTTGCGGGTATTGCTCGCTGGCAATCAATACTTCCGCGACAGAACCTATCACCTGATAGCTTTGCTCAGCATCCAGCACCGCCAGAGTATACAGGCCATCTTGCGGGCTCAGTGCCTGGCTAACGTCAGGCGAGCGCATCGATACGGCACTAATCGCCCAGTCGCCGCCAAATTGCAGCGCCTGCTCGGTGTACCAGGCCTGATGGCCACGGAAAAAGGCGCCGGGGCCAATATGGACTATACCAATTTGCGGCTGTCGCTCAGCCAGCCGATAGGCCGGAATAGGCAATTTACCGTTCAGGCTGGCCAGGGTTTGATTGTTTAATTGTTTCATAAGATGCCTGTGTCTGATTTTGCTGTGCAGGCTGCACTCAGTAACAGCACACAAAGACGCCGTAAACCCATCCCTGGGGGCTCCTCTGCCGCATCCTTGCGGCAGACGCTTTGTTTAGCTGTTACTGAGCTTCGCTTGCGATTTTAGCGAAATGCCCCGCTCTAATAACCTGTGAAACCTTATTTCAACTGATACGCTTTTTTCACTAAGCCATAAGTCAGCTCATAAGCCAGCTCATGCGCCTCGGCTTCGGTTAAGCGATGCTCTGCTACTAAACCGGCCAGAAAGCGACAGTCTATCCGTCGGGCCACATCATGCCGGGCCGGTATCGATAAAAAGGCCCGGGTATCGTCGTTAAAGCCAACGGTATTATAAAAACCGGCGGTTTCAGTGACCTGATGGCGAAAGCGCAACATGCCCTCAGGGCTGTCGTGGAACCACCAGGCCGGGCCCAGTTTTAATGCCGGGTAATGGCCAGCCAGCGGCGCTAATTCGCGGGCATAAGTGGTTTCGTCCAGGGTAAATAAAATTATATTCAGGCCCGCTTCGTTGCCGTATTTTTGCAGCAAGGGTTTTAAGTTGCTGACAAACTCAGTGGGGCTGGGGATATCAGCCCCTTTATCCGGGCCAAAGCGCTCAAAAATCACTGTGTTATGGTTACGGTGGGCACCCGGGTGAATTTGCATGGTCATACCATCCTGCAGGCTCATGCCAGCCATTTCGGTTAGCATCTGGCCACGGAATAGCTCGGCATCAGCGGCACTGGCATTGCTGGCCAGGCAGCGGGCGAATAAGGCTGCGGCATCACTTTCGCTTAAATCGGCGGTAATGGCAGTCGGGTGGCCATGATCAGTAGCGGTAGCGCCATGCTCGCGGAAAAACGCCCGGCGCTGGCGCAGTGCAGCCAGGTAACCCGGCCAGCTTTGCGTATTTTCACCGGTGAGTTCGCCCAGTTTTGCCACATTGGCAGCAAAATCGGCACGGTCGGCATCTACCACGTCGTCTGGCCGAAAGGTGGTAATCACTTTACGCTCGTAGCCAGTGCCTTTTAATTTGGCGTGGTGCGTTAAGTCATTTAAGGCGCCTTCGGTGGTGGCGATCAGTTCGATGTTAAAGCGGTCGAGCAAGGCCCGGGGCTTAAACTCCGGTTTAGCCAGCCGGGCGTTAATGCTGTCGTAATAATGATCAGCAGTTTGCTCGCACAGGCAGTCTTCTAGCCCGAATACTTCCGAAAACACGCTGTCGAGCCAAATGCGTGATGGGGTGCCCCGAAACAGGTAATAATGTTTGGCAAAGATATGGAAAATTTTGCGGTAGTCGCTTTCCACCACTGCACCATCTTTACGGCGAATGCCAAGCTCTTCCAGCTTAATGCCCTGGCTGTATAGCATGCGGAATACATAGTGATCCGGCAGCAGCAACAGCGCGGTGGCATTGTCAAAGTTAGCGTTGTCAGCAAACCAGCGCGGATCGGTATGGCCATGCGGGCTGACGATTGGTAAGTTCTTAATTTGCTGATATAAGCGCCTGGCGATATCCCGTTGCACAGGATCTGACGGGAATAGCCTGTCGGGATGCAGTGCTAATGGCTGTACCGTTTTTTTCTCTGTCATATTAAAATCCTGTTTCACTGTTATCAAGGTTGTACGTGGCCCGCCAGGGCATTTTTAACTATGCTGTTACAGCGTCGCTTGTTATAACGTCACGCCGTTTTTCCAGATGGCAATTTCGCGATTATCGGTTTGTTCATTGCGGGTGGTTTTACCCGACGCCACGTCCAGCAAGTAACTAAAGAACTGCTGGCTGAATTCAGTCGCGTCCTGGCCTTTTTTCAATAAACCGCCGGCGTCATAGTCAATCCATTGCGGCTTACGACCCGCCAGCGCTGAGTTTGATGATATTTTGACTGTCGGTGCCGGAAAACCTAATGGCGTACCGCGACCTGTGGTAAACAACAGCAAGGTAGCGCCTGCTGCGGTTAACGCCGTAGATGACACTGCATCATTACCCGGACCTTCCAGCAAGGTTAAGCCACTGTGACTGGCCATTTCGCCATAACGAATAACCTGGCGCACAATGGCGGAACCGCCCTTTTGAATAGCGCCCAATGACTTTTCTTCCAGCGTGGTTAAGCCGCCGTCTTTATTGCCCGGGCTGGGGTTTTCATACACCGGCTGCTTGTTGTCGATAAAGTACTGTTTAAAGTCGTTTACCAGGGTAACGATATCGCCAAACACTTGCTCGTTGGCGGCGCGGGCCATAAACACCTGCTCGGCGCCGAACATTTCCGGCGTTTCGGTCAGCACCACTTTGCCATTGCCGGCCGCCACTAAATCGGCAATCCGCCCTACTAACGGATTAGCGGTTAAGCCGCTTAAACCATCAGAGCCACCGCATTTCATCCCCACCACTAAATCACTTACCGGGCAAGCAGTGCGTTTATCATCGCGCATTTGTGCCACCAACTCGGCTACTGCCTGCAGGCCCTGCTCAATTTCATCTTCTACCTGCTGGGCGTTAAACGAGCGGATACGGCTTTGATCAACGCCCGGGCTGGCGGCTAACAGCTTGCTTAACTGATTGTTTTCACAGCCCAGGCCCATTACCAACACGCCACCGGCGTTAGGGTGCTGAATTAACCCCGCCAGCAGGGTACGGGTATTGGCTAAATCATCGCCCAGCTGCGAGCAGCCAAACGGATGAGTAAAGGCATGAATGCCGTCAATCTGGTCGCCATACAGCTTGCGGGCTTGCTCGGCAACCCGCATCGCCGCACGGTTAACGCAACCGACGGTATTAATGATCCACAGCTCATTGCGGGTACCAACCTTGCCATTGGCCCGCCGGTAACCCATAAATTCAGTGGCTACACCAGCCGGGAAGCTGAGCTTTGGCGCCTGGCAGCCGTTGTAGCGGTAATCGACCTGGCCGCTTAATAGGGTGGCCAGGTTGTGCGAGTGAATATGCTCACCCACCGCAATATCGCTAGTGGCCGCACCAATGGCAAAACCGTATTTAATAACGCTCTCGCCTTTAGCGATGGCGGTTAAGGCCACTTTATGGCCGGCCGGGATAGCTTGTTTAGCGCTGATATGAGCAAAAGGCTCTGCCAGGGCGCTACCGGCAGCCAGTGGCTGCAATGCCACTAATACATTGTCGCGCGGGTGCACCTGTAACAGGGTTAATTGCTCGCCCGGGTCAACCGGGGCATTTAACGTAACGCTACAACCTGGTTTTTGCTCTGTGCTCATCATTCAGCCTATGTCTCATTTGTCTAGCGGTGGCAAACAGTTCTTAAAAAAATAGCGGTCACAATTTTAATTCCTGGCCATTCAGCGTTAAATCCAGCTGATCCAACTGCGCCACATTTTCCAGGATGCCTAAGCTTTCGGTTTGCTTAAAATGAACATTATGCAAACTGACGCCGTTAATCGGCGCCCGCTCAAAGCCGCGCAATACAAAAGCACGCTGCGCTTTATGTACCTGCAAGTTACTGATATGCAGATTTTTTACCTGTGGCATAAACTGGCCGGCATCGCCTTCTTCATAGAAGAAGTTAATCACAATGGCATCCCGTACTTCACCAATCTCAATATCACGGATATAAATATTCTCAATCAGGCCACCGCGCACTGAATTGGTTTTAATCCGAATACCGCGCGCCAGGTTAGGGCTGCTCATGCGACAGCGCCTGGCAAAAATATTACGGGCGCCACCAGAGATTTCACTGCCCAGCACCACCCCACCGTGGCCGGCACGCATTACGCAATCCTGAATCACCACATTTTGCACCGGGGTCGCCAGCCGGCGGCCGTCGTTGTTGCGGCCGGACTTCAGCGCAATACAATCATCGCCGGTATCGAACAGGCAATTTTCAATTAATACCCGGTTGCACGACTCGGGGTTACAGCCATCGGAATTGGGGCCATAACTGATGAAGTTCACATTACGTACCACGACATCCTCAGACAACACCGGGTTAATTAACCAGAACGGTGAGTTGCGAATGGTCACGCCGTCAATTAATACTCTTTTACAGCCATAGGGCTGAATAAACGGCGGCCGTAAAAAGTTTTGGGCAAATACCCGATCACTAACCGGTGTACCGCGCTCAGCCATCTCAAATAACGGCGCCCGGGTTAATACCTGATCGACACTGGCATCATAGTCCCAGCTGCGACGCTCCCAATTACCTTTCCAGGGCCACCACTGGCTGTTCGAGCCATTGCCTTCCAGAATACCTTCCCCGGTAACCGCTATGTTTTCCTGTTCAAAGGCGTAAATCAGCGGCGATAATCCCATTAATTCCACCCCTTCCCAGCGGGTCATCACGTAGGGCAGGTAATGGTTAGCATCGGTATAAAACGACAACACCGCATTTTGCTGCAGGTGCAAATTAACGTTAGAGCGTAAATGAATAGCACCGGTTTCAAACCGGCCCAGCGGCACCACTACCCGACCACCACCGGCGGCATGGCAAGCGGCAATAGCGGCTTTAATGGCACTGGTATTGTCAAAACTGCTGGCTGCTTTAGCGCCATAATGGGTAATTAAAAAGTCGCGCGCGGGAAACTGAGTGGGCGCAATACTGGCAATAATCATATCAGCTTGTTGCCACTGTTTTTCGTCATCACTCGCTACCTCAGCAGCTGATAAGGCCATACCTGAGCATCCTGGTAACGACAGCAAAGACAAGCCGGCGCCTGCCAGACCAAGGGTTTTCAAGTGAAGGCGCTTACGCGAATTTATCATCTGGTGCTCCTGTATGCTGTATTACTGAAAGCCTGCAAGCGGGCTGTCGCATAGACTGTTACTGATATAATAACCAATTTGCCACCGGTGGCAAGTAAAACGCTATTTTTTTTGCCATCGGTAGCAAAATAACTAAAGCACACAATTAGGCTGGGTGCTTAGCTGGAATTTATTCGTCTGTTGTTGTGCTGGCTACCCGGGCAGTGGACTCCCGCACCACCAGAGTTGGCGCCACTTTGGCGGCGACATTGCTGGCCGCTTTGTCATTATTTTCAATCGACATTATCATTTTGCTGGTGGCCAGTAACGCCATTTGCCGCACCGGCCGGCGAATAGTAGTCAGCGCCGGAATTACCCGCGAAGCCAGCATATTGTCATCGAAACCAGCCACGGATAATTGCTCTGGCACTTTAATGCCCATGCTATGGGCTACTTTCAGCACACCTGCCGCCATCTGATCATTGTTGGCAAAAATGGCGGTAGGTTTATCCTCGCCCTGCAAGATATGGCGGGCGCATTCTATACCGGTTTCGTAGGTGTTATTGCCCTCAACAATCCGCTCAGGGTCAATTTTAATACCGTAGGCAGATAACCCCAACTGAAAACCTTCCATCCGTTCGGTAGACGATTTATAGCGCTGCGGGCCGCTGATAAAGGCAATTTTTTCATGGCCCAGCTGGGCAAAATAGCGCGCCATTTCGGCTGCGGCGGCTCTGTCGTCTGATACCACGATATGTTTAGGTTCATCCAGCGCCACCGAGCTTAACCGCACATAGGGGCTGCCCGATTCTTTTAACGCCTGCGCCAGACTTTCAGACTCCGACACCGGCGGCAATACAATAACGCCATCCAGCTTTGAGCGCTGCATAAAGCGCAGACAATCCTGCACCAGTGACTCACTACGATAACGGCAGGGGTGCACCACCAGCTCGTAGCCGAGGTTAGAGCACACTTCCAGCACGCCGCGCTGCACGTCATCCAGATACAAGGCATCGGGGTTATCGTAAATCAGTCCCAGCAGATAAGAGCGGCTGGAGGCTAAGCCGCGGGCCTGGGTATTGGGCGAGTACTTTAAGTCACTGATGACTTTTTCAACCCTTAGCCGGGTGCCGTCGCCCACGCTGAGCGAGCCGTTAATCACCCGTGACACAGTACGTTTTGATACACCAGCAAGGCGGGCAACGTCATTTATGGTAGCTTGTTTTTGCATACTTCTCATCTTAATGACCACTGACTTTGCTGGCCAGCAGTTGCGGCCGGTAGGTGCTAAGTGCGATATCAATGGCGGTTTGTTTTAAGACTGCAATAATAGCAGTGATTGGCTGTTTACCAAACACTGCCAGCGGCCCGGTTACGCCAATGGCTGCCACCACCTGGCCCTGCTCATTGCGAACCGGTGCCGCCAGACAGCGCACATCGTTATGATATTCCATTTCATCGCCAGCATAACCGCGGGCCAGCACCCGTTGCAACTCACTGTGTAATTGCACAGGGTCAGTCAGGCTGCGTTTAGTGCGGCTGACAAATAAGCCAGACGCAGCCAGCTCAGTCAGTTGGTCTAAGTAATGATGGGCCAGAAACACTTTACCGGCGGCCGAGCAATTAAAGGCGGCCACTGTGCCGGGTCTTGCTGCCAGACGCAGCGGATTGGGACTGTCACAGACTTCGACCAAAAGTGCACCTTCTGCATGCGGCAGCGCTAAATGACAACTTAAGCCGGTTTTTAACGCCAGTTGTTGCAGGCACGGTAGCGCTTGCTGCGATAAGCGCTGCGAGCTAAGCACGTTTAGCCCCAGCTTAAACAGCTGCGCCCCTACCTGATAGCGTTTACCCTGCTTAGCCAGCACCCGCTCCTGACACAAGGTTTGTAAAATCCGAAAAGCGGTAGTGCGTGGCAATGCCAGCCCCTGCTCTAATTCAGTTAAACTCAGGCCCTGCTCTGATTCGCTGACCAGGCTGATAATACGACAGGCATTGGCCAGATTAGGAATAACGTAGCTTACCATCGGTTCTCTCCTGCAAAAGCAGTTAGCTTAAAAACCAAACTGGGCCGGCAGCCATTCACTGATCGCCGGAATATAAGTGACCAGCATCAGCACCACAAACATCGCCAGATAAAGCGGCATCAGCGGTTTAATAATCGCCTCAATCCGGGTTTTGGCAATGGCACAACTGACAAACAACACACTGCCTACCGGCGGTGACACCAGGCCAATGGACAGGTTAAGTACCATCATAATGCCGAAATGCAGCGGGCTCATGCCAAGCTCTACCGCTACCGGCAGAAATATCGGGGTAAAAATCAGTACCGCCGGGGTCATATCCATAAAGGCCCCCACCAGCAATAAGATCAGATTGATCATCAGCAGAATCAGCAACGGGTTTTCACTGATGGTCAGCATGGCCGCACTAATGGCCTGCGGAATTTGCTCGTAAGATAAAATCCACGACATGGCCGATGAGGTAGCAATTAATGCCATCACAATCGCCGTGGTTTCTGCCGCCTTCATTAATACGCCGGGTAATTCAGTGGTTTTAACTTCGCGATAAAACCCCACCGCTAAAATCAGCGAATACACCACGGCGATAGCGCCGGCTTCGGTGGCGGTAAAAATGCCACTGATAATGCCGCCAATCACCAGAAAAATCATAAACAGGCTGGGCAATGCCGCCGCCACTTTTTGCACCACCAGTTTCAGTGGTAAGCGGGCGCCTACCGGGTAGCCTTTAATTTTGGCGTAACCGGCACAGACAATCATTAAGGCCACCCCCAGTAAAATACCCGGCAGGTAACCGGCGATAAACAGCGCGGCAATCGACACCCCGCCGCTGGCAATCGCGTACACAATTAAAATATTACTGGGCGGAATTAACATACCCGTGGTTGCCGCCGCTGCAGTTACAGCCGCGCTGTAGTTAACATCGTAACCCTGCTTTTTCATTTCTGGCAGCATAAAGCTGCCAATCGCCGAGGTCGCCGCCACCGCCGAGCCGGAAATAGCGCCGAAAAACATACAGGACACCACATTCACCAGCGCCAGGCCACCCGGCAGCATACCGATTAATGCCATGGCACATTCGATTAAACGCTTGGCAATGCCGCCACGGCCCATGATCAGCCCCGATAAAATAAAAAACGGGATAGCTAATAAGGCAAAGCTGTTAATGCCACCCGCCATGCGCTGCGCCATAGTGGTCACCGCCGGCATAAAATCAACACTGAGTAAGATGGTGGCCAGGGTGGCCAGGCCAATACAAAACGAGATGGGTACGTTTAACAGCAATAAGCCAAAAAACACCACTAATAACACAACAATAGCGAGTTCCATCAGTGCACTCCCTTCACTACCGGTAAGCTTTGATGGGTGGCCAGTGCATAGAGCTGACACACCCCATAAAATGCAATCAGCACCCCGGACAATGGGATCGCCACATAGATATACGCCATTTTGATATCCAGTGCCGCCGACATCTGATTTAACTGATAAGTCAGCCGCACCAGATTACCGCCGCCCACCACCATCACCGCTACCGCGAAGCCCGATACCGCAGCGGTCAGAACCATCGCCACCCGTTTGCGCCCGGCCGGGCTGAATTTCTGGGTCACTATATCCAGCCCCAGATGCACGCCGGTACGATAAGCAAAGGCAGCGCCTATCATGCCAATCCAGATAAGCAAAGTACGCGACAGCTCTTCAGTTATAGAACTGGGCGCATTCAGCACGAAGCGTGATACCACCTGCCAGCACACCACCAGCACAATGGCCGCCATTAAAAAGGCCAGAAACCACTTCAGGCCGTTATCAATTATCTGCATAAACTTAATCATGTTTTGCTTCCGCTTCGTTGGCTAAGGCCGCAATTTGCAGCAATACCGGGCCAATTTCAGTTTGCTGTAAACTTTGATGAAAGGGTTTAACCGCATCGTGAAACGGTTGTTTGTCCGGGTAAATCACCTTCACGCCAGCAGCTTTTACCGCAGCCAGCGCGTGATCTGATGCTGCTGCCCAGGCGTCACGCTGGTAAACAATAGAATCATCGGCAGCCTGCTGCAGCCATTGCTGCTGCTGCGCCGTTAAGCCTTGCCACACCGCCAGGCTGACAATCATCACGTCCGGCACGGAAGTATGTTCATCCAGGGTGTAATACTTGCTGAGTTCATAATGGCGCGATAAATAAAAACTGGGGGGGTTGTTCTCAGCGCCATCGACCACCCCTTGTTGCAGGGCGGTATAGAGCTCACCCCAGTCGACTGGCGTAGCGGCACCGCCGAGTGCTTCCACCATGCGCACCGCAGTCTGGCTGGCCAGCACCCGGAACTTCTTGCCGCGTAAATCGGCCGGGCTGTTAATTTCGGTATTCGTTGAATAAAAACTGCGGCTACCGGCATCGTAGTAACCCAGACCACGCAAACGGGCTGGCTCTAAATCCAGCAGCAGCTGCTGGCCGGTTGCACTTTCCAGCACCCGCCACAGGTGATCGTTATCATTAAAAATATAGGGCACACTAAACACGCGCATTTGCGGCACAAAGCTTTCCACCGAGCTGGCCGAGACCTTGGTCATGGCCAGACTACCAATTTGCAACAGCTCAATTAACTCGCGCTCATTGCCCAGCTGGCCACCGCTGTATATTTGTACTTGCATGCTGCCGTCAGAATAGTGATGCAGCCGCTCGCCCATCAGCACCATCGCCTTGTGCACCACATGCTCCTGATCCAGCGTATGCGCCAGGCGCAAGGTGACGTGCTCTTGCTGCGGCTGACAGCCAGTCAGCCAGACAGCGGCTAGCAGCAACAGGCCGGTGGCCTGTCGGGTGATTCTCTTCATAACTCGTCCTACCCTGTTGCAGAGCATGGCATGTCTTATTGCATGCCTTACTCAGTAAAATGCAGCCTTAGCATTGCCGCGACAGCCGCTGTTACTTCATGGCGCTGGCTGGAAATTTATCCATATCGTGGTAATCGAGGTTTTCGCCAGCCATGCCCCAGATAAAGGCATAATTGCTGGTGCCACAGCCACTGTGAATAGACCAGGCTGGTGATACCACCGCTTGCTCATTCGCTACCCAGATATGGCGGGTTTGCTGTGGCTGGCCCATAAAATGACACACCCGCTGATCGTCAGCCAGATTGAAGTAAAAATACGCTTCCATCCGCCGATCGTGCTGGTGCGCTGGCATGGTATTCCAGACACTGCCTGGTTTCAGCACGGTTAAGCCCATTTGCAGCTGACAGGTTTGCACCACATCGTTAATCATTAACTGATGAATGGCCCGCTCGTTCGAGGTTTCCAGCGCCCCCATCTGCAGTACAGTGCAATTGTCCATAGTCAGATGTTTGGTTGGAAAGGCATGGTGCGCCGGTGCCGAGTTTAAATAAAACTTTGCCGGGGTAGTGGCGTCGGCGCTGTGAAAACTAACCTCGCGGGCGCCCATGCCGACATACAGCGCTTCGGTGTTCTGCAGCTGATAGTCGGTACCATCGACGCTAACCGTGCCGGTACCCCCCACATTGATAATACCCAGCTCGCGCCGCTGCAGGAAGAACTGCGCTTTCAGTGGCTCTGGCGCTTCGAGCTTTACGGCCGCGTTCACCGGAACCGCACTGCCGACAATCACCCGCTCGTAGTGGGTGTAGCACAGCACCAGCTGATCAGGCTGCATCAGGTTATCGACCAGAAAATGCTGGCGCAGCTCGTCGGTGTCATAATGTTTAACATCGTCCGGATGGGTCGGGTAACGGCTTTCAAATAACACTGTCATAGATACCTCTGTTGCAAATTAAATGGGTTTAACGCGCCAACCAGCCGCCATCTACGGCCAGCACGTGGCCGTTGACATAATCGCTGGCGTTTGACGCCAAAAATACTGCAGCTCCGGCTAAATCTTCCGGCTCGCCCCAACGCGCAGCGGGGATGCGGGCAGTAATGGCCGCATTACGCTCAACGTCAGCTTGCAGTGCCGCGGTGTTATCGGTGCGAAAATAGCCCGGGGCTATCGCATTGACCTGAATGTTATGCTGCGCCCACTCGTTGGCCAGCGCCTTGGTAACACCGGCTATCGCATGTTTACTGGCAGTATAGGCGGGTACGGTAATACCACCGCTGTACGACAGCATCGACGCAATATTGATAATTTTACCGCGCTTGCGCTCAATCATAGCCGCGCCCAGGCGCTGGCTGAGTAAAAAGGCAGCATCGACATTTACCGCCATCACCTTATGCCACTCACTCATCGGAAACTGATGCGCCGGGGCGCGGAAAATCGTACCGCCGCAGTTCACCAGAATATCAATCTGACCCAGCGCCATCGCCGCTGCGGCCAGGTGTTCTACTGCCTGCTCATCACTTAAATCAGCGGCTATCACTGTGGCCTTACCCCCCACTTCGGTAATCTTCTGCAGCGTTTGCACGCAGCCGTTGGCTGTCGAGCTGGTGCAGATCAGTTCAGCGCCTGCCGCTGCCAACGCTACTGCGATAGCCTGGCCTAAACCGCGACTGGCGCCGGTAACTAAAGCCCGCTGTCCTGTCAGGGAAAATAATGCTGTCATCGCTGCCTCCAATTTTTAAAATAACGGCTGAATAGTGACTGTCTGCCGGCTTGACTTTGCCTGCTTTTGCATGAAATCGTTCATATATGGAACAGTGCAAAAATTTAATCAGCCACAACAGCACATATAAAACAACAACTTAGTAAAACCTGGCTTGCTTTAGTTACAATTTAAACTAATTTTATGTAAAGCATTAATTGACAGATTTTAGTTGATGGTGTTAGCTTTTTGCCATCGGTGGCACAAAATTGCAAGCTTTTTTTGCCACCGGTAGACAAAGCACCAACTTAGTATAGAAACGAATTACGCAACAAACAAATCAACAGGCAGCAAACTGGTTTGCTCCTGACAAAATCGAAAAATGCCGGGCATGACCCAGGCAAAGATAACAAGACAAATCAGGACGAGGTGAACACAAATGGCTTATCGCAACACGCAATTTCGCCCTACCAAACTGGTAAGGGCACTGACACTGGCTGGTATGGCAACGCTGCTTAGCGCCTCGCCGGCGTTACTGGCACAGCAAACTGACGAAACCACTCCTGCACAGGCGCAGGAACAAGAGATTGAAGTGATTTCAGTAGTGGGCAGCTTTCGCGGTAGTCTGGCCAGTGCCTTAAACCAGAAACGTTTTGAAAC
The DNA here is from genome assembly GCF_000987775.1 of Arsukibacterium ikkense. GTDB lineage: Bacteria > Pseudomonadota > Gammaproteobacteria > Enterobacterales > Alteromonadaceae > Alishewanella > Alishewanella ikkense. Next base: position 161,108 of record NZ_LAHO01000001.1, on the reverse strand, counting down.
CGGCTCTACCGACACCATCAAAGCTGAAGATATTGCCGACTTTCCGGATCTGAATTTAGCTGAATCATTACAACGCATTCCTGGCGTCGCCATTAGCCGGGTAGCCGGTGAAGGCCGGCAGATTTCGGTGCGCGGTTTAGGCCCGGATTTTACCCGGGTTCGGATTAATGGCATGGAAGCGCAATCAACCAGCGGCGGTACCGATGCCGTTGGTGGCGCCAACCGTGGCCGTGGCTTTGACTTTAATACTTTCTCTTCTGATTTGTTTAGCGAATTAACAGTACGTAAAACCGCCTCTGCCAACGTAGAAGAAGGCTCACTCGGCGCCACGGTAGATTTACGTACCGCCCGGCCATTTGATTATGACGGCCTGACCTTCGCCGCTAATATACAGGCAGGTTACAACGATAAATCAGAAGAAATCGATCCTAAAGGCTCATTTTTATTTAGTAATATCAATGATGATCGCACCTTCGGTTATCTGATTTCTGCGGCATTCTCTGAACGGAATATTCTGGATGAAGGCGCCAGTACAGTGCGTTGGGATAATAGCAACGATTTTGGCAGTTACCGTGGCGTTGCCGATGCGCCTGAGCTACAGGCAATTAACGATGGCTTCCGCCCTCGCTTACCGCGTTATGATTCCTACACCCACAATGTAAAACGCACTGGCGCTGCAGCGGCGTTCGAATTCCGGCCCAGTATGGAAACCCGTTTTAATCTGGATATTTTATACTCTAAAGACGACTCAACCCGGAACGAAGTATTTACCCAGGGCATTTTAAATAACAACGCCATTGGCGCTGCGATGAATGTGCTGGATTATGAAGTCGATAATACTAACACCGTTACTTATGCTTCGTTTGAAAATGCTGTGGTGCGCAATGAAAACCGCTACGATGAATTATCTACCGACTTTCTGCAGTTTACCCTGTCAGCGCAGCATCAGCTGACCGATGATTTAAAAATTGACGGCATGATAGGCCGTGCTAAGTCTGAATTTGATAATCCGGTGCAAACGACCATTGTTATGGAGAAACGTGGTGTTAATTTTAGCTATGACTACCGCGGCGGCAAACGCGCTGCGCCTGAGTTACTGTTTGGTGCAGAGGTATACAACCCGGTGGGCTGGGCAACCAACAGCGTACGCTTGCGCCCTCTTAGCGCGGAAAACACCTTTGATAATGCGGCCCTAAACCTGGAATATGTCTTGAGCGAAAGCCTGACCTTACGCGGTGGCTTACACTATAAAACCTTTGAATTTGAAACCCGCGAAGCCCGCCGCCGCTCTGAGAACACTGCCGGCATAGAAATGACCCCGGATTTAATTGCCAGCTATGATTCAGGCCTGGGTTCACAAGGTGCCTGGTTAATACCCGATTTGGCCGCTATCGACGCCCGCTACAACATTTACAGTAATACCGGTGACTTCGCTGTCAGTACCGATTTTCGCCGGGTAGACAACTACTCAGCCGAAGAAAAGACGTTAGGCGCATACCTGCAACTGGCTTTTGAAACCGAATTAGGCGACACCACCATTCGAGGCGATGTTGGCGGCCGTTATGTGCGAACTGATCAGTCATCAACAGCCTGGGCTACCATTGGCGGTGCGCAAACCCTGGTCACAGCAAAGCACGACTATGACGAGTTTTTACCATCCTTGAATCTGGTGTTTGAACCGATGGATGATGTCATCATCCGCTTTGGCTATGCCGAAGTCATGGCCCGCGCTGGTTTGGGCAGTATCCGCCCTAACGTGTCAGTCTCAGTATCAGGTGGTGCCCGCAGCATCAGTGGCGGCAACCCCACGCTGGAGCCGACCAAAGCGAAAACATATGATTTGGGCTTAGAGCTGTATTTTGACAATGAATCCTTGCTGGGCTTAGCGGTGTTCCGCAAAGAAATTGACAGCTATGTGCAAGGCCTGCGCGAAACTAAACCGTTCACCGAAACCGGTTTACCCATTCAGGCGGCTATCGATGCCTGCAATGCTGGCCCGGGTTATGGTGCAGCAACCGGCTGTACTGAAAACGATCAATGGGATACCAATACACCGTTAAACGGCCCTGGTGGTGATTTATATGGTTTTGAAATACAGTACCAGATGCCCTTTACTTTCCTGCCGGAATTCTGGGATCGCTTTGGTTTTATTGGTAACTTTACCTACGTTAAAGCCCAGCTGGATTACGTAAATGCCGATGGCCAGGTATTAGTCACTCGTGATTTACAGGGCTTATCACAAAATACCCACAGCGCAACGCTGTATTATGAAGATGAAAAATTCAGTGCGCGGGTATCGATGGCTTACCGTGATAAATACTTAACCAATGCCCTGGGCCGCAACAACAACGATATGGAAGGTACTAACTCGACCCGCAATGTCGATGCAGCGCTATCTTATCAATTGACCGACCAGTGGAAAGTGAGCTTTGAAGCGCTTAACTTAACGGATGAAGTAGACGATCAGTGGGTTGACTCCAGCGGCAACCGCTTAACCTATCTGCACGCTACTGGCCGCCAGTACTATCTGGGTGCTCAATATAAGTTCTAACGCTTAGTAGCAGGCTGTTACGGCCTGCTTTTTTCTCCCGGCGACCAGCCTCCCCCCGGGGCGGTTGCTTATAACCTTCGTGCGCCAGGGACGGCCCGATTTTTTTCTGATGGATCGCCGGATTAATTAAACAGGTGTTGTATTGTGAACAAGCGTATTCGATATTCATTGGCTGCGATAAGCCTGGCATTGCTGGCAGGCTGCAACCCGGCGACGCCGCCCGGCCAGCAACAAACCGCAACTGCTGCCAATGCTACGGAGCATGCGGCCGGCTCTGTTGCCAGCCTGGAGGTGGCCAACCCTTCCAGCTTTGCCCGCACTGAAAGCCTGTATATTCCCTTTGCCGATTTAGGCCTGGCAGCGACAGAGGCTCAGGCGTTGGTGGCAACTGTTGAGGGTGAACTTATCCCCTCGCAGCTGATTGACCGTGCCGGCGATGGCCAGGCCGATACCCTCTTTGTGCCATTAGCGTTGGCTGGCGCCAGCCGGCAGAGCCTGCATATTGAAAACAACCCCGGCCTGTTTGCTGCAAGTAACTGGCCCGCGCGTACTCAGGCTGAAATATCCCATAAAGTGGGCGGCCAGTGGCAAAACGCCAAATATATTGGTGGTACCTTTCAAAATGTGACGGAGCTCTCCCCGCCGGCCCAGTATACCGACCATTCGGAGTGGATCCGCTATGAAGGCCCGGGTATTGAATCAGACAAGGTGGGCTACCGGATTTATCTCGACTGGCGCAACGGCTTTGATATCTTTGGCAAGAAAACGACTGACTTAGTGCTGCAAAATGTTGGCCAAGATGGCTATCAGTCGTACCACGAGATGGCAGACTGGGGCATGGATATTTTAAAAGTAGGTAAATCGCTCGGTGCCGGGAGTTATGGTTACTGGGATGGCCAGCAGGTGCAACTGGTATCAACCGTTGGCCAGCATACCGCTAAAGTGATTGAAAACGGTCCGCTGTACTCAGCCTTGCAAATTCAGTATCGAGACTGGCAAATTGCCGGTAAAACCCTGGATTTAACTGCCGATTTAAGCATGACAGCAGGCAGCCGTCTGGTACATACCCGGCTGAATTTATCTGAGCCGCTGGCGAATATCGCCATAGGCCTGGTAAAGCTGCCTGATACCAAACTGCTGCAAGGCAACATGGATATTACCGGTCATGCCTGGACATATATCGCCACCTGGGGCCAGCAAAGCCTGTCAGCGCCAGACAGCAAGTTAGGTATGGCATTGCTGTTTAAACGCGGCCAACTGCTACAGCAAACCGAAGATGACAGCAGCCATGTCGCCGTATTACGCGCGGCAGCAAAGCAGCAGGAATATTACTTTTTAGCCGCCTGGGACGGCGAGCCAAACGGTATTCAAACTGAAGCGGCGTTTATCAGCTATTTAGAGCAACAAATTGAACAACTGACTTTAACCCCACGCCAGCGTCTGAATACGGCCGCTACGCAGGCCGCGCTGGCTGAGCCATTAACCGCCGAACGGGCGCTGTACTGGGCTGAGCACCTGGCACAGAGCGAAATGATCCGGCAAATTCCGCAGTACCGTTATGGTGGCTGGGACTTTGAGCGCAAGCGTCCAGCGACCTGGGAATATACCACCGGCTTGATGCTGCAGGCTTTTGACGATTTACACCAGCTAAAACCGAACCCAACATGGCAACAGCTAGTCAGTGATGTGGTCGCTTCTTTTATAACCGAAGATGGCAATATTCACACCTACGATATAAATAAATACAATATCGACAGCTTAAACACCGGCAATATATTACTGCGTGAATACTTAAACACGCCCAAGCCCGGGTTTCGCCAGGCGCTGGATTTAATGCGCCGGCAAATTACCGAACACCCCCGTACCAAAGACGGTGCCTTCTGGCACAAGAAAATTTACCCGCACCAGTTATGGCTGGATGGCGTTTATATGGGGATGCCCTTTTACGCCTTTTATACCACAGAATTTGAAAATGGCAGCGGCTTAACAGAAGTGGTAAAAGAATTTACCCTGACCCGCGACAAACTTCGCGACAGCAACACCGGCTTGTATTATCACGCCTGGGATGAAGCCAAACAGCAAGTGTGGGCCGATAAAGAAACAGGTTTATCACCGCACTTCTGGGGCCGCGGCTTTGGCTGGCTGACCATGGCACTGGTGGATGTTTTAGATTATATCCCGGCTGAGCAAACCGAGCTGCGCCAGCCGTTGCTGCAGATGATCACCGATATTGCCGCCACTCTGCAAAAATATCAGGACCCGGCCAGTGGCGTCTGGTATCAGATCCTCGACCAGCCCGGGGCGGCGGGCAACTATCTGGAATCGTCGGCCAGTGCGATGTTCAGCTACTTTTACACCAAGGCATTAAACAAAGGCTATTTGCCAGAGCGCTATCGCGCCACGGCAGACAAAGCGTTTAACGGCTTGCTGCATGAGTTTGTGCTGGTACACCCCGATAGCACTATCAGCCTGGTTAATACCGTGCAGGTGGCGGGCCTGGGTTTTGGTCGCGATGGCAGTTATCAGTATTATATGAGCGAGCCACTGTTTCGCAACGATGCCAAAGCCAATGGCCCCTTTATTATGGCGGCGGTGCAAATGGCAAAATTACTGGGCTATCAGGCGCAATAACCTTCTTCCTAAGTTTGGGCCGGCGCAAGCCGGCTCTTTTTTAACAGGAATACCCTAATGTCTGATTTTCTGCGCTACGCAATGTTGTTATCGCTTTTTATGCTGCCACTAAGTCTGCAGCCACTAAGAGCTGATGAGCAGGCCCCCAAAGCCTTGCAACCGGTAACGCTGCATCTGGTGGGTGATTCGACCATGTCTGATAAGCCCAACCTGGCCTACCCGGAGCGGGGCTGGGGCCAGCGGATCTTTATGCCAAATTCCCGGATGGCACCCAGGACAACACCCACCTTAGCGTGCAGGGCGCCAGCAAAATGGCCCAGTTTTTTATCCGCGATTTAAAAGCGCAGCAGCACCCATTGGCCGCTTACATCTATCGGGAGCTGTTATAACAAATAAAAAACCGGCTTTCGCCGGTTTTTTATTAGTTCATTTACTCTGGTGCTTTTGACACACCCACCATCGCCGGGCGCAACAAACGGCCATTTAACTCATAGCCTTTTTGCATCACAAACGTCACGGTATTCGGTGCCACGTCAGCTGACGGCTGAATGGTCATCGCCTGATGTTGGTCCGGGTTAAATGGCTGGCCTTGTGGGTCAATTTGCTGCACACCGTATTTCGCTACGGTATCCAGGAAGCTCTTCATCGTTAGCTCTACGCCTTCAATAATGCCGCTAAAAGCTTCATCTTCGCGGTTAATAAACGCCAGCGCCCGCTCCAGGTTATCCACTACCGGTAATAAATCACCAGCAAACTTTTCCAGAGCAAATTTATGGGCTTTTTCCACGTCCTGGCTGGCACGACGACGGGCATTGTCTGCATCGGCTTTAATTCGCAGCATTAAGTCCTGCTGCTCAGCCAGTTTAGCCTGAGCCTGAGCCAGTTCCGTTTCCAGCTTTGCAATAATGGCTTGCTCACCAGACAATTCCACGGTATCGGCGTGTTCATTGGCAGGGCCTTCTGCTGCGGGGTTGTCTTGCTTAATCTGTTCAGCCTGCTCGTTCGGCTTTGCTTGCTCTGTCATGCTAACTACTCCAAATGAAAGTAGGTCTATTATGGGGATGGAATCTGTCGATTCAAGTTTAAATTTAAGCGATGGGCACACGCTTCCACTAATGGCACCAGCCGGGCATAGTTCATCCGCCGCGGGCCCAGTAAGGCAATAAACCGATGCGGCGTGGTTTGGTAACGCTGACTAATGACACTCACCGGCGCCAATTCAATAAAACCAGATTCTTTACCCAGAATAAGTTTCGGGTGCTCATCAGTGGTAACACTTTGCAGCAAATTAATTAAGCCCGCCGGCTGCTCCAGCATTTGAAACACTTGCTGCAGCGCCGGATTTTGCTGATATTCCGGGCTCAATAATAATTGGTGCTGACCAAAAATAAGTGGCTGATGCTGCAAAAACTCATCCAGACTAAGTTGCCCCAGCACGCTGTTGATCAGTAACTGGCTGCAACCGCTTTCGTTTCTGGCGATGCCGGCCAGCCGGGCAATACCATCCTGCCACTGGCCATTGGCAAGGGCTGCGTTCAATAAACACAGCACTTTACCCAAGGTAGCGCTGTCGATGCTTTGAGCGCAATCAAGCACCCGGTGCAGAATATCGCCATCTTCATCAATCACCACTAGCAACAAACGGTCACTGGTGAGGCGCACCAGATCAATTTGCCGCACTTCGCGGCCACTGGCTTTGGGCGCACTCACTATGGCGACACAACCGGTCAGGTTGGTCAGCAACTGGCCGGCTTGCTGGCACAGTAATGACACCGGCAGAGTAGGCACCAGCCGGCGCTGAATTTCGGCTTGCCAGCGGCTACTAAGCGGCTGCATGGTCAGCATTTTATCAATAAATAACCGAATGCCGCTGGTAGTTGGTACCCGGCCGGCAGAGGTGTGCGGTGAACGGATGAAGCCCTGCTGCTCCAGCTGCACCATGGTGTTACGCACTGTTGCTGAACTGACCGCCAAAGCCTGATTTTCAGCGATAAGCTTACTGGATACCGGCAAACCATCGGCCAGGTATTGTTCAACAATCAGCTTTAAAATCAGTTCTGCCCTGCTTAGCGCCACCGCCATACTGCTTATTACCTTGTTCAGTGTTACTTAGTGATCTGGGGGTTAAACTGGCAATATCAAGTTGATAAATCACTAAAATAGCGCTGATGCTGGTCGCCGGCCAGCGAGGCCGCTATACTGGCAAAATGCCAGCCAGGAACCTCACTATGAGTCATGCTTTTACTAAAATTGGCCTGATCGGAAAACCCAATCATCAGGGCGCTAACCATACGCTGGTCAGCCTGTATCATTTTTTAAGCGCCAAAGGCCTCGATGTCTTCGTCGAAGAACGGGTGGCGCAGTCGCTAGCGCTGACTGATGCAAAAATTCTTGATTTGGTCGATCTGGGTAAAACCTGCGACCTGGCTATAGTAGTAGGGGGGGATGGCAATATGCTTGGTGCGGCCCGGGTACTGGCGCGCTTTGATGTGGCGGTGCTGGGGGTAAACCGTGGTAATTTAGGCTTTTTAACCGATTTGGCGCCGGAGTATTTCGAGCAGCCGCTGTCTGATGTACTGGATGGTAACTTTGTCACCGAAAAAAGAAACCTGCTGGAAATCTCAGTCCATCGCCATGGCAGCATCAAAAGCAGTAACAGTGCGGTAAATGAAGCCGTGCTGCACGCCGACAAAGTGGCGCATATGATTGAATTTGAAGCCTACATCAATAACGAGTTTGTCTACAGCCAGCGTTCCGACGGCCTGATCATCAGCACCCCTACCGGCTCAACGGCATACTCGCTGTCTGGCGGCGGCCCTATCCTGACCCCTGATCTGGATGCGATGTGCCTGGTACCGATGTTTCCGCATACCTTAAGTAGCCGACCGCTGGTGGTTGCCGGTAACAGTGAAATATGTTTGAAAGTGGCCGACAGCAACGACGCCCACCTGCAAATAAGCTGTGACAGCCATGTGATCCTGGCGGTGATGCCCGGCGATGAGATTTATATCCGCAAACACCCAACACCACTGCGCTTAGTGCACCCACCCGGTTACAGCTACTACCATGTACTGCGCAACAAACTGGGCTGGGGCGCAAAACTTTATTAACTGACACCTTGCCATTTGCATAATTACTGTATAAATTTACACTGTAACTAAACACAGTGTTCAACAGTAATTATTCCTGACGGGAGTCACAGCATGCTAAGCCACCTTCATATCAGCAACTTTGCTATCGTGCGGGCATTGGAAATAGACTGGCAAACCGGAATGTCGACCATTACCGGTGAAACCGGTGCCGGTAAATCTATTGCCATTGATGCGCTGTCACTCTGTTTAGGTGAGCGTGCCGATGCCACTGTGGTGCGCCCCGGTGCCGACAAAGCTGATATTGTGGCTACCTTTGACATTGGCAAGCTGCCGCAGGCACAACACTGGCTGGAACAACAAGACCTGGCGATGGGCAGCGAATGTATTGTACGGCGGGTAATTAATAATGAAGGCAGGTCGCGCGGCTACATAAATGGCGTGCAGGTGCCGGCCCAGCAGCTTAAAGCGCTTGGCCAGTATTTACTGAGCATTCATGGCCAGCATGCGCACCAGCAGCTGTTAAAACCGGATTACCAGCGCCAGCTATTAGATGCTTTTGCCGACAATGCCCCGCTGCGCACTCAGTTAAAACAATGCTACCAGCAGTGGCAGGCGTTAAAGCTGGAATACCAGCAACTACAACAAAGCCAGCAGCAACGTGAGGCGCAGCGCCAGCTGTTGGAGTATCAGGTAGCAGAGCTGGATCAATTTGCGCCAGTAAGCGACGAGTTTGCGCAGCTGGAAGCCGAGCAAAGCCGGCTCAGCCACGGCCAGACATTACTAAGCCAGAGCCAGCAATGTATTGAGCAACTGTACGACAGCGATGAAGGCTCTATCTATCAGGCACTCTCGATGGTCAATCAGCAACTGGAACAGCTTTGTCAGTTAGACAACAGCTTAAGCCCACTGCAGCAAATGCTGGCCGATGCCCTGATGCAAACCGAAGAGGCCAGCCGTGAGCTACGCCGTTATGCCGACAAAGTAGAGCTGGACCCGGAACGCTTGCAGCAGATTGATGACCGGATGGGCCAGTGGCTGACGTTAAGCCGCAAACATCAGCTGAACATTGAACAGCTACCTGAGTTTCATCAGCAGCTGGCCGGACAACTGGCAGCACTGGCCGGCGACGATCAGCGCTTAGTGCAGCTGGAAGCCGAACTGACTGAAGCAGAACTGCACTATCAGCAATTTGCCGGCGAATTGCATCAGCAACGTCAGCAGGCGGCCAGTAAGCTAAGTGTGCTGATTGCTAACAGCATGCATGAGCTGAGTATGGCCAATTCGCGCTTTGAGATTAACGTACAGGCGCTGAGCTTAGAGCAAGCCAGCAGCCATGGCTGGGATCAAATCAGCTTTACCGTATCAACCAACCCAGGCCAGCCGCTGCAGCCGCTGGCAAAAGTGGCATCGGGTGGTGAATTATCGCGTATCAGCTTGGCGGTGCAGGTTATTCTGGCCGATAAAATTACCACCCCTACCCTGATTTTTGATGAAGTGGATGTTGGGATCAGTGGCCCGGTGGCGGCCGGTGTGGGTAAGTTGTTACGCCAGTTAGGTGAAACCACCCAGATTATTTGTGTTACCCATTTACCCCAGGTTGCCAGCCAGGGGCATCAGCAGCTATTCGTTGAAAAATATACCGATGGTCAGGCCACTGAAACCCGGATGCGGCGCCTAAACGATGAACAACGCATTGGCGAAATCGCCCGCTTGCTGGCAGGCGAAAACATCAGCGCCAGCGCCCTGGCCAATGCCCGCGAACTTTTGTGCGCGCCAGCAGTCTGAAAGAAGATTTTTCAGCAAGGCTGTCATAGGGTATGATAGCCGCAACCGGACTTAACAGACGAAAACGATGAATAAAGTAGTACAAATTTTAGTGGTAATTGGCCTGCTAGCCAGCTTAAGCGCATGCTCGAATGTAATTTACCGCATTGATGTGCCGCAAGGTAATTTTCTGGAGCAAAAAGACATCGATAAACTGCGGGTGGCAATGACCAAAGAGCAGGTGAAATTTGTGCTGGGCAGCCCGGTTGCCGAAAATGCTTTTGACAACGACACCTGGCATTACTTTTATTCGCTAAAAGGTGGCCGCGGTAATAACTTTCAGAAACAACTTATTATTGAATTTAAAGACAATAAATTACTGGATATTTCAGGCGATTTTGCCAAACACGCGGATTTCGATACGCCGCTGGATATCTGAGTAATTAGCCACGTTTATATAATTAAGGCCTGTTTTACAGGCCTTAATTATTAGTGATCTTGCTTGCGCCCCCCGGTAACCTTATCTGCCCGCCCTTCTTCTTTGGCTTTTTCTGCCCGGCGCCGGCGTAAGTCTTTTGGATCGGCGATGAGTGGCCGGTAAATTTCTATTCTGTCACCGTCTTTTACCAGCTCATCCGGTTTCACCGGCCGGCTCCAGATCCCTACTTTCTGCTCAGTTAAATCTATCTGTGGATACTGCTGCAAAATGCCAGATTGCTCAATCACCTGCTGTACGGTGCTACCAGGCAGTACCGATATTGTTAATAGACTTTGCTGAGCAGGTAAGGCATAAGCCACCTCAACGGTTAAATGTTCAGCCATGACTTGCCCCGTAAACCACTTTAGCCCGCTGGGTAAAGGCATGCACCATAGCCGCTGTCAGCTCAGAGAATACTTTACCAAAGGCAAACTGTACCAACCGGCTGGAAAATTCGAACTCCAGATGCAACACCACTTTGCAGGAATGCTCGTTTAACGGCATAAAGTGCCAGCCTCCCTGTAACCGCTTAAAGGGACCATCAACTAATTGCATATCTATCCGCTCGTGCGGATGCAAAATATTACGGGTGGTAAAAGATTGGCCAATACCCGCCTTGGAAACCTGAAGCTTCGCCACCATCTCGTTAGCAGACTGGCTTAAAATATTAGCAGAGGTACAGCCAGGCAAAAACTGTGGGTAATCTGGTACTGCGTTAACCAGGTCAAACATTTGCTGCGCACTGTAAAAAACCAAGGCACTGCGCTCAATTTGTGGCATACTCACTCCCCTTAAACTCGCTGCTGATTGTAACAGAATAACGCGGGGCAACAAGGCCGGTATAGCACGGCCCCATCGGGATCCAGAGCAGCGTACCCGGTCAGCGCGTTAGCAAAAATAGCGGATTATGAGCAAAAAAAAACCAAGTAAAAACACCAACGGCACTATCGCAACCAATAAAAAAGCCCGCCACGAATATTTTCTGGAAGACAGATACGAGGCTGGCCTTAGCTTGCAAGGCTGGGAAGTTAAAAGTATTCGTGAGGGTAAAGTTAACCTGTCGGATGCTTACGTTATTTTAAAAGACGGTGAAGCTTTTCTGTTAGGCGCGCAAATTCAGGCGTTAAAAAGCGCCTCCAGCCATGTGATCTGCGACCCGGATCGCAGCCGCAAGCTGCTGCTGAATAAACGCGAGTTAAATAAACTTATTGGTTTAAAGGAACGCGACGGTTACACCCTGATCGCCACCGCCATGTACTGGAAGGCCTGCTGGGTAAAAGTAGAGTTCCACCTGGCTAAGGGTAAAAAGCAGCACGATAAGCGCGATGACATTAAAGACCGCGACTGGTCACGCGAAAAAGAACGGATGATGAAACACAGCAAACGCTGAGTTTTATTTTTCTAAGACTTGAAACTATTAGCAGCCGTCTCCATCTAATAGTTGTGACAGTTGGTAAGGTAACAAAACCGGCGATTGGATGTGCTGCCTTGTAATGCTCCTTGTTATACGCAAGCAGCAGGCGTACAATAGCCAAACACTGAGAGTGTGAGTGTTACACCAAAGAATTCGGGGCTGATACTGGATTCGACGGGATTCACGAACTCCTAGGTGCATGCCGAGGTGCGGTAGGCCTCGTAAAAAAACCGCAAAAAACTAGTCGCAAACGACGAAAACTACGCACTCGCTGCTTAATAGGCAGTAGAGAGCTCTTCCCCTCACGCATGTCTGTAAGCTGAGACTCTGGAAGATCACCCCTAACAGAATCGCGTCGCGTCTTCGCCTGGAGACAACACGTTAAAACCAATCAGGCTCGCCCGACGATAGCCTGCCATTCGGCGCTCATAGGGTTAACTAAATGAATGTGCTAAGCATGTAGTACCGACGATGTAGGTTTTTCGGACGGGGGTTCAACTCCCCCCAGCTCCACCACACAAACCAAAAGGCCAGCGCAAGCTGGCCTTTTGGTTTTTCAGCTTCAATAACATTTAGCGGGTTAAAAAAACAAAGGTAGATACATCGAGTTTCTACCACTGTGGAGCTATAGTTTCGTTATGCAAATGTGGAGGTGAATATGGAAACCGGAACAGTCTTTAAAAACAACAGTACCCAGGCCGTGCGGTTGCCGGCTGAGGCGCATTTTCCTGATACCGTAAAAAACGTAACGGTAAGGGTGGTTGGTCATGATCGTATTTTAACGCCGGTCGAGAGCAGCTGGGATTCGTTCTTTCTGCACAGCGCCAGCGTAACAGATGATTTTATGCCTGAGCGAGCCACCCAACATCAGCCCAAACGGGAGCCGCTTTAAGGCTGGAAAACTGGCTTATGGCCTAAAATTACAAAATGTACACCTTCTAAGACACTTACTGGTTATACATCAGGCTTACTCTGGCGCAATGACTTGGTTTTGCCGCGCTGCTTTTTGCCTTCTAATCGTCGTTGCTGGCTGCCAAAAGTTGGTTTGGTGGCCACCCGCTTTTTTTGTACTTTGGCAACTGACTGCACCAGCTCGATAAACTGCGCCAGCGCCAGTTCGCGGTTCATTTCCTGACTGCGGCTTTGTTGGCACTTAATAATCACTTTACCGCTTTGGGTAATGCGGTGATCACTGCGCTGCAGCAGCCGCTGTTTATAGAATTCGGGTAATGATGAGGCGTTAATATCAAAAATAATCTGTACTGCGGTGGCCACTTTATTAACATGTTGACCACCCGCACCGGATGCCCGGATAAATTGCCATTCTAATTCATTCTCAGCTATATTAACGCTATTCGATATTGTAATTGCCACGCTTTTCCTGCCGTTTTTAGCCCAAATTGCTATTTCATGAACTTAAGCTTAATTTATTACCACAGTGGTGATAAAAAAGTTTCAAAAATTAACAACTGTGAAATCAAGTCATTATTCGAAAATTTTCTTAAATTGAAACAAATCAACAAATTTCAGGTTTGACGCATCGTCTGTTCATCTGCATAGTAAATGCGCCTGAGCACATTGAAGTGCCCCTACTGTAGCATGGACGGTTATGTCTTAGCAGGCTAAGCATAAAAAACATAAACCGTAATTTTATTCGATAGGTTAGTTCGTACTATCATCTTTAGGGCATAACGATGACACTGTTGAATCCGACATTGCACAAGGCGGAGCAGAAAACTTTTGCGCCTGCAATGCATACAGAAAATACAACTAAAGACCTTAATCTATCCGATTTCAGTACTTTTTTTCAGGCCTCGCAAGCCATTACCCACCAGGATAAAAACCAGGTTTACCGTTTACGGCACAAGGTTTATTGCGAAGAGCTGAGTTTTGAGCCTTGTCGTCCGTCAGGCTTAGAACAAGATAGCTTTGACCAGCGCGCGTTGCATTGCAGCCTGGCAGAAGCGCAAAGCAACGAAATTGCCGGCACTGTACGACTGATCCATTGCGAGCAAGACCCTGGCCCACTGCCGATTGAGAAGTATTTTGCCGGCCGCTTTACAGCGCCGCATTTAACACCGCAATGCTTTCCACGGCAGCATGTGTGTGAAATTTCCCGTCTGGCCGTTGCCGCTAAATTCAGACGCCGGCTAAAAGATAGCACAGCCAAAGACTTACCCGCGCTTAGCAGCGCCACACAGCCCTTTAATCGTTACATTGCCATAGGCTTGTACCTGATGGCCACCGCTATGTGTCTGGAAAAAGGCTACTACCATGGCTTCGTCAGTATTGAGCCCAGCCTGGCCAGAATACTCCAGCGTATTGGCATTAACTTTACCCCTATTGGTGAGGTGATTGAATTTAATGGTAAGCGGGCCCCTTATTACTTAGACGGCCGTCAGGTGATCGCTAACTTGCAACCGGAATACCGGCAGTTGATGCAAAGTTTAAGGCAGCAACTGTTAGTTGAGCCTGAACAGGCAGAAGCGACGCCGCAGACAACTGGCACTAACAATTTACAATGGGCCATGGCCTGATAAGCTGCGTATCTGAAACAGGATTAACTAACAGATAGGCGTTATGGATTCGTTAAGTCAGATTTGTTTGGGCGCCGGCGTGGCTGTCCTGGTGATGGGCCGGCGGGTGCCGGTAAAACAAACTTTACTTTGGGGGGCCGTGGCGGGCACTCTGCCTGATTTAGATGTGTTATTTGATGCCGGTGATGCCATTGCCAATATGGTCAGCCACCGGGCTCACACTCATGCACCCTTTTATCTGGCGCTATTCAGCCCGCTGTTAGCCTGGTTTATCAGCGCCGTTCATAAACAGCCAGCTTTGTTTAAACGCTGGTGGCTGGCAATCAGTTTAGTTCTTATTACTCATCCGCTGCTGGATGTGATGACAGTATATGGTACCCGCCTGGGCCTGCCTTTTACCGATACCCCGTTTGGGGTTGGTAGTATCTTTATCATTGACCCGCTATACACCCTGCCACTGCTGTGCGGGCTGATTGTTGCATGGCGCCGGCCGCAGTGGTGCAGCAAAGCGGCAGCTGCTGGTTTAGGCTTATCCACCCTGTATTTAGGCTGGAGTTTTGCCGCACAGCAATGGGCAGTGCAGCGGGCCCAGGCAGCACTACCGGTGCCGGTGGTTCAACATATTCTGGTTACGCCAACCCCTTTTAATACGGTGTTATGGCGCATTTTAATTATGACTGAGCAGGGTTACTATGAAGGCTTCTACAGCTTACTGAACCGCAGCGCCCCGCTTGCATATCAGTTTTATCCGCAGGATAAAACGCTGCGCCAACGCTATGCCACACACCCCGATGTTGCCAGGATTGCCGCATTCAGCCACGGTTTTTATAGTTTACGCCAGCAGGGTGAGCAACTTATCTTAACGGATCTGCGCATGGGCTTGCTGGAAAACTATGCCTTTACCTTTGCGCTAACGCCAGATGCCAGTGTGCCGGCAGAGCCGTTACCGCGTGCTTACGATATGGCTAACACCGTACGCTGGATGCAGCAGCAGTTGGTCGCGGCTGAATAGCCGCAACCTTTTACAAGCGAATCGTTAAGCCATCATTTAATGCACGCCGATACGCACTAAAGGCCGGAATACAGGCCAGCACTGCGCTGGCCAGCAAAATGGCTCCCGCCCAGTACAGGCTTTGCAGGCTGAAAGGGTTAATGTTGATAAACAGGCCATAACTGCTGGCCAATGTGTCTTGTAACCCCCACAACGCAACGACCAATGTCACTGCTGCCAACAACAATGCGATTAAGGTTAATAACAATACTTCTAACTGGATCAGCAGAAATAAATACCAGGGGTGGGCGCCTACTGCCCGCAAAATCGCCATCTCCCGCTGCCGCTCTTTCATTGAGGCCAGCAGGGTAGTCATCATCCCCACCAGGCCGGCAACCAGTACCAGCAGGGTAATCAGCAGCAGCAGATTTTCTACCATACGCAGCATCTGCCATAATTCGGCTAACGCCACACCTGGCAGTATCGCCGACAAGGCCTCCCCCCGAAACTCGTTAATTTGTCGTTGCACCACAAAAGTGGCCATCCTCGATTCCAGCCCAACCATAAAAGCCGTAATCGATTTTGGCGTTAAATCGAGCTGCAGCGCTTGCTCAGCGCTGACTCTGCGCCCGGGCATAGGTGCGCCTTGTTGCCAGTCGATATGAATTGCTTCAATGCCTTCCAGGCTGACATGCACGGTTTGATCAAGCGGGGTGCCGGTGGGCGCCAGAATGCCGGTGACAGTAAAGGGCTTATCTTTATGCTCACTAAAACTTACCGCACCAATACCATGCGCCAGGGTGATATTGTCACCCAGCTGATAGCCCAGCTTACTGGCGACTTCAGCGCCCAGCACAGCATCATATACCCCGCTAAACGGCTGGCCACTGGCAAATTGCAATGTCTGCTGATTGGCATAACGATAGTGACTGAAATAGTCAGTATTAGTGCCAAGTACCCGATAACCACGGTGCGAATCGCCCAGCGACAGTGGAATAGTCCAGCTGATTTGCGGGTGTTTGCTGATCCGCTGATAGGTGTCCCAGCTGACGTTTGCCGTAGCATTGCCAATTCTGAATACCGAATATAACAACAGGTTCAGCTGGCCGGAGCGGGCGCCGACAATCAGATCGGTACCCGACACAGTGCTGGTAAAGCTTTGTCTGGCTTCTTTGCGAATATGGTCAATACCAAACAACAGTACCAGACTGACCGTCAGTGAAAATAAGGTCATTAACGCCGTACCACGTCGATTCCATAAACTTTGCCGGGCAAGTTTTAACAACATGGCTGAACTCCTTGTGCCAGGTTTTGCATATCCAGTTGTAACGCAAAGTATTGGCGTAGACCGGCATCGTGGCTGACAAAAATCACGGTAGTGCCGCAGGCATTTGCCTGTTCCAGCAGCACCTGCATAAAACTGTCCCGGTTATCGGCATCGAGCGCTGACGTGGGCTCATCGGCAATCAGTAAAGCGGGCTTAGTCAGTAAGGCCCTGGCAATGGCCACCCGTTGTTGCTGCCCTACGCTAAGCGCTGCAGCTTGCTGCTCAGCAAGATCGGCGCCAAGCCCCAGACGTTGCAACAGCAGCAAAGCCCGCTGCCGGCTTTCGGCATTATTGCAGCCGGCAAAGTGGGCACTGAGTAACACATTATCAAGCACCGATAAGTATGAAATAAGATTAAGCTGCTGAAACACCACACCAATATTGCGGGCGCGCAGAGTATCGCGCTTGCCAGGCGATAGCCGGCTAAAAGGCGTACCCCCCAGCATTATCTCGCCTTGTCTGGGGGCGATAATGCCCGCCAGTAAATTAAGCAAGGTTGTTTTACCGCTGCCTGATGCGCCCTTAATAAACAGGTGTTGGCCCGGTTGCAATATCAACTCTGGCAAGCTCATTTGCCAGCCGGCTGGCTGGTAATAAAACACTACATTTTTGAGCTCAATCGCAGGAAATATCGGCTTGTCGGTCACAGGTTTCATCCCGGTCATGTTATGATTACCACGTTAGTTGGTGTCTATTATGCAAAATTAAGAGGGTAAGCTCCAATGCTTAACAAGTTATCTGTTACGTTATCTGTGGTGTTGGTCGCAAGTTTCAGCCTGCTGCTTAATGCCAGTGAAGTAAAAACCATTGAATGGACAGATTTAATGCCAGAGGAAGACCTGGCATTGCTGATGGCCATGCCAGAAATTCAGCATGACTACAGCCAACCCTCCCCTTTTGATGATAATTACAATGGTAACGACCCGGTTGCCGGGCAATGGGAGCAAATACTACAATCGGCCAGGGTAAAGGAAGAATTTAATAATACCAAGGTAAGGATCCCCGGTTTTATCGTGCCGCTGGAATTTGACGCTGAGCAAAATGTCACCAGTTTTTTTCTGGTACCCTATTTTGGTGCCTGTATCCACGTGCCACCACCACCACCTAACCAGATTATTTTTGTCAGCGGCGCCAAAAATCTCAGAGCCGATATGATTTATTCGCCATTCTGGATTAGCGGTACCATTACCACCCAGCCAATGAGCCATGATTTAGCCAATGCCGCCTATAGTATTAAAGCCGATGTGGTAGAAGAATATACTTATTAGCCTTGCTTAAAGCCCTCTGCAACAAAGCCCGGTCTGTGCACAAACCGGGCTTTGTTGTTTTAAGCACGTCGCCGGTTCCCGGTATAACAACAGCCGGTTAAAACGCCACCTTATTGTTAGCTAAGCTTAAATTGGTTGCGCCCTGCTGACCATTGATTACCCACTGTACCGACACCCGCTCTAGGCTTGGCACCAGATTAAACAACGTCACCGTCAGTTCATTAAAACGCGCCGGTTGCTGACAAATCAAACTGATATTCGCATAAAAATCAGCGTGCTGAGTTGCAACACTGCTGGTTAAATCGGTGTTGGCATCGGCGTCGGTCAGATCACAACCTGCCTGCGAATTAATGGCAAACCATTTACCCTGACGCAGTACATCAAGCGCCACTGCAATTTCCTGGCGTTGCTCAGCGGTAGTTGGCGTATGTTCAAAACCAACGATGTTGTAAGCAGCCGATTGCAACGCCAGCATCGCTTCGTTGCCTTCCAGCACTATGGTTAGCGTCGCCTGCCCATGGACATGAGCGCCCGGGCTGCTGAAATCATCATGTTCGTGGTCATGTTCGTGTTGATGCTGCTGAGGTGCCTGATCATGCTTATGTTTATGATCGTGCTGATGTTCTGGTTGCGCTTTATGGTGATGATCATCAGCGTGCTGCTGCGCCACACTGGCTGGTGCCGCCAATAACAATGCCCCGATAGCCATGACATTCAAATAGCTGCAAACCACAGCACTCAGTCGAAGTGTCGACATAGCTAAAGTCCTTAACGTCGTCAAAAAATGTGCTGTTATCATACCTGCTTGTTACAGCAGCGCAATATCCTCTGCCAACAATCTGCCGATCAGATACCGTTAGCCATTGATCTGAGCTGAAAAACCGTGCGTAACAGTCTAACCAGTATCAGGAGTCCGGATTTATGGCCAAGCTTATCGTGATTTTAGCAGACCAGCTTAGCCCGGCGCTGGCATCCCTGCGTGAAGCCAGCAGTGAAGACCTTATTTTAATGGCCGAAGTGAAACAAGAAGCCAGCTATGTTAGCCACCATAAACACAAAATCATATTACTGTTCAGCGCCATGCGGCATTTTGCCGAGGTGTTACGCCAACAGGGTTATCAGGTAAGCTACCTCGATTATCAACAAGGCTTTGATTCACTCACTGCTGCGGTGCAGCATACATTACAACAACAGCCACAACTGCAAGCTATTATGCTGACCGAATGTGGTGAGTATCGTCTGCAGCAGGAAATTAATAGTTGGCACAACAGGTTTCAGCTACCGCTAGACATGCTGGCAGACGATCGTTTTTTGTGTAGCGCCACTATGTTTGCCAAATGGGCTGATGGTCGCAAACAGCTGCGCATGGAGTATTTCTACCGGGAGATGCGCCGCTATACCGGGCTGTTGCTTGACAACAAACAACAGCCTGTTGGTGGCCAATGGAACTTCGATAAGGCAAACCGCAAAAGCCCGCCAGCTGATTTGCAAGCCATTGCCCCTCTGCAATTTGTACCGGATGAAATCACTCTTGAGGTAATAGCGTTAGTTAAGCAACAGTTCCCGGATAACCCGGGAACTGCTGCTAATTTTTGTTACGCCGTAACGGGTAAGCAGGCGCGGCAGGCCTTTAATCACTTTGTTGCCGAGCAACTGGCCAAGTTTGGTGATTACCAGGATGCCATGCTGCTGGACCAGCCGTTTCTGTTTCATAGTATTTGTTCCATCTATTTAAACTGCGGTTTGCTGGATGTGCGTTGGATGTGCCAGAAGGTCGAAGCGGCTTATCAGCAGGATAAGGTAGCCATTAATGCCGCCGAAGGGTTTATCCGCCAGTTAATAGGCTGGCGTGAATACGTGCGTGGCCTGTACTGGTTGCTGATGCCTGAATACAAAGAGCGCAATTACCTGAATGCCAGCCGGCCCCTGCCAGGCTATTACTGGCATGGCAAAACTAAGATGCGCTGCATGCAACAAGCCATTAGCCACACCATGACCCATGCTTATTCGCATCATATTCAAAGGTTAATGGTTACCGGCAATTTTGCCCTGCTCACCGGGCTGGATGTTAGCGCGGTTACGGACTGGTATCTGGCTGTGTACGCCGATGCCTACGAATGGGTTGAACTGCCAAATACCCTGGGTATGGCCTTGTTTGCCGACGATGGCGTGCTGGCCTCTAAACCTTATGCAGCCAGCGGTGCGTATATTAACCGGATGAGCAACTACTGCCAGCATTGCCAGTATAATGTTAAAGAAAGCACCGGAGCAGATGCCTGCCCCTTTAATGTATTTTACTGGGACTTTCTGGCCCGTAACGAAGATAAACTGGGCGGCAATGCCAGAATGCAGCTGGCGTATAAAAACTGGTATAACAAACCGCCTGAACAACAGCAGGCATTACGTGCCAAGGCTGCAGAGTATCTGATTAAACTGGAGCAGCTATGACCAGCCTGGTGTGGTTAGATCAGGCGCTGCGTCTGCATGACAATCCGCTGCTGTGGTGCAACGCCAATACCCCCGGCCAGAACAGCAGTTCATGCCGGTTAGTAGCTGTGGTGTGTGTTGATCAGGCGGCGTATTTTTCCCGCCAGTATGGCGTGGCGCGTGCCAGCTTGTTGCGGCTACAGCAGCAATTACAGCTGATAGCAAATACCAGACAGGCGTTAGCCCGGCTGAACATTGGCTTAGTCACCCTGTTCGGCGAGCCGGCAACGGAAATCAGCTCGCTTGCTACCGCACTGCAAGCCAACCAGATCTTCGCCGCAACACCAACCGGTTATCACGAACAGCAAACCATAGCCAGGCTGAAACTGCAGCATCAGGTCACTACCCTTGATGTAAACAGCCTGCTAGGCAGCCCTGACTTAGCGCCACAGCTGCACCAGCTACCAGATAGCTTCAGTGCCTTTCGAAAACAACGTGAGCCACTGTTGCAGGTTACACCAGCCCTGGCTGAATATCAGATTCAACCCGGCCAGCACTGGTACTGTCCTGCTGATGTCGCCGCATTTTCTGAAAACTTCAGCCAGCTGGCAATGTTCAGTCAACCCTTGGCGCAACCCGGTAGCAGCGAGCAGGATGCCCTGCAACGGCTGGATGATTATATCTGGCAGCAGCAGGCGATCCGCCATTACAAAATCAGTCGCAACGGTTTGCTGGGCAATTACTACGCCAGTAAGTTTTCGGCGCCGCTGGCGACGGGCTGTTTGTCGGCTCGATTTTGCTGGCAACAGATTGTCCGGTTTGAGCAACAACAGCAGGCAAATGACTCAACCTATTGGCTGAAATTTGAGTTGCTGTGGCGGGAGTTTTTCCGCTGGCAATTCAGAAAATATGGTAAGGCCTGGTTTAGCCGCCATGCCATCAAAGGCCCGGCTGATTTCAGCCCGCCCAGCCTGCCCCACGCCCAGCAGCAAGCCTTTAATCAGTGGTGTGCCGGTAACACTGGTGTGCCCTTTGTTGATGCTAATATGCGCTTGTTAAACACCAGTGGTTTAATGAGTAACCGTGGCCGCCAGAATGTCGCCAGCTATCTTATGCATGATCTTGGCATCGACTGGCGCCTGGGTGCTGCCTATTTTGAACAGCGCCTGCTGGATTACGACGTAGCCAGTAACTGGGGCAACTGGGCCTATATTGCGGGCAGTGGCAATAGCACTGAGCGCCAGTTTAACCTGATAAAACAAGCGCTATGCTATGACCCAGCTGGCGACTTTGTACGCATTATGCTGCCAGAGCTGACTGCCACCGGCAGTTTAATTCATCAGCCAGCCCCTGGTGTTAAGGTGCCGGCACATTGGCAGAGCTGGTTGGCAAAACTGAGTGACAGAAGTAACAGCTGATGACCAGCCTGGTATGGTTTAAACGCGATTTGCGGCTGACCGACCACCAGCCGTTATGGCAAGCCGCCAAACAAGGTGCAGTATTGCCGGTATATATCGTAGAGCCGGATTACTGGCAACAGCCGGATGTGTCGCTGCGCCACTGGCAGTATATCGCCCCGGCCCTGCAGCAGCTTGATAAACAACTGAGCGTGCTGGGCCAACCTTTAATCGTGATGAAAGGCGCAGCAACGGCGGTGCTGCGCCAGCTGTGTCAGCAATATGCCATTACCGCGGTATACAGTCATGAAGAAACCGGCAATCTCTGGACCTATCAACGCGACCTGGCAGTGGCAAAGTTACTTCGCAGCCTTGCCATTCCCTGGCAGCAGTACCGCCAGTTTGCAGTATTTCGGCCACTGGCTAACCGCGACAACTGGTTTGAACTGGCAGATAACTGGCTAAAATCAGCACTGTGCCCGACGCCGGCCAGCTTGCCATTGTTAACCACGATGGCAAACTCGCCAGCCACCTTGGCACCGCAGCGTTGCTCAGACTTGCCCGCAATAACTAAACTGCCGCAGGTTGCCCATGCCGATACCAACTTTAATCATTTTATGCGCGAGCGCAGCCGTAATTATCGCCAGCATATTTCCCTGCCAGCCAAAGCGGCGGTTAGCTGCTCACGCTTGAGCACCGCGATCAGTTATGGTCAGCTCAGTATGCGCCAGCTACAACAACAAAGCCTGCTGGCATTAAAACAGCAAAGCAACCCAAGGCATAAGCAAGGGCTGCAGGCATTTTTCAGCCGCTTGCGCTGGCATTGCCACTTTATGCAAAAGCTGGAAGATGAGCCGGCAATAGAATTTTTTAATATGCATCGTGGTTTTGATGGCATGCGCGAGGCCGATTTTAACCCAGCACAGTTTACCGCCTGGCAAACCGGCCATACCGGCTATCCATTAATTGACGCCGCCATGCGCTGTTTACTGGCCACCGGCTGGCTGCATTTTCGGGGCAGAGCCATGCTGGTCGCCTTTGCCAGTTATCATTTGTGGCTGCATTGGCGGCCAGTGGCACTGCATTTAGCGCAATGTTTTATCGATTATGAACCAGGCATTCATTACCCGCAAATTCAGATGCAAGCCGGTACCACCGGCATTAACCCCAACCGGATGTATAACCCGCTGAAACAAAGCCAGCAAAAAGACCCGGACGGCCAGTTTATTCGCCAATGGCTGCCAGAGCTCAGACAACTGCCCGGCAGCTGGCTGCACAGCCCCTGGCTACTACCAAAAAATCTGCAACTACAATACGGCTGCCTGATAGGGCTTGATTACCCGGCACCAATAGTCGATTTGCAACAGGCACAACAACGGGCCAGAGCCAAGCTAGGCCAGTGGTTGCATAGTCAGCAACAAACGGCTTGGCAACAACAGAAAAAAGCCGTACTGAGCCGGCATGCCAGCCGCAAGCGGCCAGTAGCCCGCAAGGTACACGTTAACCGGGATCAGCTTAGTTTTGAATGGTAAATTGAGTTAGAAACCAGACTAAATCGCATCTTCATCTTCTTCGCCGGTACGAATACGAATAACCCGCTCGACTTCAAATACAAAAATTTTGCCATCGCCAATCCGGCCGGTTTGAGCGGTTTTCATAATGGCTTCGACGCAGCGCTCAACTAACTCATCGCCAACGACAATTTCCAGCTTAACCTTCGGCAGAAAATCAACCATATATTCCGCCCCACGGTACAGCTCGGTATGGCCTTTTTGCCGGCCAAAGCCTTTAACTTCGGTTACAGTCATGCCGGTGATATTAATATCGGCCAGGGCCTCGCGCACATCATCTAATTTAAAAGGCTTAATAATGGCTTCAATTTTTTTCATTACGGTTTCCAAAGCTTAGGGCCAGAAGTTAGCGCCAGTATAATACATACGCTGGTTTGCAGCAGCTTTTTAGCGCGAATTAGTTGATCCTATTTCGTGCAGATACGTTAAGATATTCTGCATATTTTAACGGAGGGTGGTCCAGAATGCAGGCAGAGCAGATTATTGCCCAGATGCGGGTTTTACCGGAAATAGATACAGACTTTGAGATCAGGCGTCGGGTTAATTTTATTAAGCAGCAGTTGCGCACTGCCGGCATGACCTCGCTGGTACTGGGGATCAGCGGTGGGGTCGACTCTACCACCTGTGGCCGCTTAGCCCAGCTAGCTATAGACGATTTAAACCAGCAACATGGTGGCGGTTACCAGTTTATTGCCGTCAGATTGCCCTATGGCAGCCAGCGCGACGAAGATGAGGCGCAACTTGCCGTCAGCTTTATCCAGCCAACCAAAGCCGTTACGGTTAATATTCAGGCGGCTACCGATGCATTGCATCTGAGCACGCTGGCCGCATTTAGCGGCGAAGACAAGCAGCGCATTAGTGAGGCAAAGGCTGATTTCGCTAAAGGTAATGTTAAAGCCCGTTGCCGGATGATGGCGCAATACCATATTGCCGCGCTGAATGATGGCCTGGTGCTGGGGACTGATCATTCTGCAGAGAATATTACCGGCTTTTATACTAAGTGGGGCGATGGTGCCTGTGATTTAGCGCCGCTATTTGGTTTAAGCAAACGTCAGGTACGCGCGCTTGCCGCTGCCCTTGGTGCACCGCAACTGCTGGTAGGCAAAACGCCAACAGCCGATCTGGAGTGCCTGAGTCCGCAAAAAGCCGATGAAGCCGCACTGGGTTTAAGTTATCAGCAAATTGATGATTTTCTGGAAGGTAAAGCCGTTGCGCCCGAAGTCGCAGAGCGTTTAATCAGCATCTACCTGAAAACCCAGCATAAACGCGAACCTATTCCTACCGTTTACGACTAGCCCCACCACCCCCACCTAGAACATTTATTAAATATATTTGCTACACTTTGCTTACCAGGTTTCAACTGGTAAGCAAGGAGTGCATAGATGAAAGCGTATTTAACACAACAAGGGCTAACCTTACTTGAATTAATACTTGGCCTGGCAATTATGGCTATTATGCTGCAGATTGCCCTGCCAGCCATGGCTGAGCTAATTAACAAGCAGCGGGCAGGCAGCTATATGCAACAGTTTAGCCGCCATCTGGGCTATGCCAGGATCCAGGCGGCAAACAGCCAGCAACCGGTGCGGCTATGTCCACTGTCTGGCACTGAGTGCCAAAGTGACTGGCAACGTTATCCCATAGTGTTAAGCCTGCTTAACCCCCACACCGACTCTGCGTATACCCTGCGGCAAATACCGCCGGTGTTCGCAAGCCACCGCTTAATATACAACCGCAATCAACTGCAGTTCCGGCGCGACGGCAGCCTGAACGCGCTTGAAAACGGTACCTTTTACTATTGCCCACAAGACAGCTTCCAATGGCACTATCGATTGGTACTAAACCAGGCAGGGCGCAATCGGTTAACCTTTCATCAGCAATCTTGTCCCGCTTAATCCCAGCAAAATAGTGAGTTGGCTAAACTGGCATTGCGCTGGCCGGTGTGGTCCAGGGTAAACACCAGACAATCCCTATCGGCACGTTGTGCGCCTTGCGCCTGAACTTGCAACATGAAGCTGCTGTTATCTGTCAGGCTAACCTGTAACTGATAGCGGCCACTGGCTGTATTGCCGTCAGCAGCTACGCCCAGCAAAGTCAGATTATCGGTGTAGCGGCCATAATCGGCCAGGTGGCGCTCCTGAATATTGGCCGCGGTGAGTAACGACCTGCTGGCTTCAGCGCGATGTGTTCTCAGCACGTATTGCTGATAGGACGGATAAGCAATGGCACTAAGAATACCCACTATGGCAATGGCCACCATTAATTCAATCAGACTAAAACCCGAGCGTATCATTAATGTGCTCCTGTTTCCTGGCGGTACGTCGCCAGTTTAAGCCAGCGGGGAAACTGCTCAAGCCTAAGCACTTCAGTGCAATCCGGGCAGGCCGGCGCTATCGTCAGCAGGTTACTTAGCACCGTTTGCTGCTGATCCGCGCTTTGTAAAATCAGCGCCGCACTGCCATCATTTTGCTGCTGCAATTTAAGCTGGCCTTCACCATTTGCCAGGCGGAAATAGCGCTGGTTATATACCAGGCCTGCGCTGTGCAGATGCATTGCCACAACATTGTGTGCGCCGCTTTGGCTGGCACAATCTTCAGCACTAAAGTCACTGCTGGCGACAGCGCTGTAGATCACCCCTGCTATCACCTGTGGTGGCTGGGTAAGCTGCCCGGAGAGCCTAACCCACCAGCCCGCAGCCTGCATTAACGCCTGCCATTGCGGGTAACTCAAACCATTATTGTGCTCTGAGTCTGCCAACAACGAGCGGTCAACGAGCTCAGCAAACTGCACCAGGGCAGGCGCAGCAATGACTGCCGGCAGTCGCAAGGCCACCAAAGCATCTTCACCGCTACCCGTATTGCGGGCGACTAACAGCAACAGTTTATAGCGGGCCGGTAAGCCATCCGGACGTAATGGCAGCGGCAGGTTAAGATCAAACAGGCCAGCCGTTTGAATAAAACGCCAGTCAGTGTGGGTTAAATCTGCCAGTAAACTGCTGGCACCAAAGTGATTGGCAAATACCGCTGTTAGCCACACCCGGCCATTCAAATCGACACTGACAAGTTGGTCAACAAAGCCATCATAGTTGCTGTCTAGCGGCAACGGGCTGGCATAAAAAGGCGCAGCGGGCCCCAGACTATCAGGCAAGGGCCAGTCTCGTATTGAAGCCAGCGGCACCTCACTGTCTGCTGGATATAACAGCAACTGGCCTGCGCCCTCCCAATCAGCATGGCTTAAAAACCGCTGCCGCGGCCCAGCTCTGTTGCCTGCCGCCAACTCAAGCCGTTGAGGCGCCGCTGCTTGCCGCCAGCATGCAGCCACTGTGGCCAGGGCGCTAAAACTGACCACTGCAGTGGCGAGTACAGTAAGGCACACTATAGCCAGCAACGGGCTAAACTTAATCAGTTTACTCCTCGGCATACAGCACCTCACCTGCCACCAAATGCTGGCGCAATAACATACTGCTGTAACCGGCAGCAAAACGGCTATCGTCAGACAATAAACGGGTCGCCATATTGAACACATCGCATTGCACCAATAGTTCAGACCATACCGCGTAGCCCGCCGGGCAACGACTAAAGACGATTAAATCGGCTTCAATATTGGCTTGCGTTGCCGCGCTAACTGAGCTCAGATGCTCGGCCAGGGCCTGTTGCTCAAACAATAACTGTTGCTGAGCAGCTTGCGCTGATTTTATGCTCATCTGACTGATAAATAAATTTGCGCTGACAATTAACAACATCACCAGCAAAAAGATTAAAGCGCTGATCAGCGCCATACCGCGTTGTGGCATAAAACCTCCCTGTTACTGGGTAGTGAAAATACTCAGGTTTTGATACTGCAAAACTGGATTAAAGCTATATCGAAAGTTAGAAAGTGGCGTTATTAAAATACACACTGCCGGCCAGCAAAAGTCGCCGGTAATGATCCTCTGGCGCGACAAACTGCACCGCACCCATTTGATAAGTTTGCTGATTAACGTAACTGTTGTCGGGCAGGGTGCTGCGTAGCAGAATGTAAAAGCGGATACTGACAATCCGGCCCAGTTGTTGCTGCCAATGTTGCTGGCTCATTTGTGCAGTTGGCAGCATATAATTTAAACGGCCATCGTAATTTGCATCTATGCCAAATTCAAAATGCAGCCGCTCCACCCCGTCTAACAGCGAATCAGTGGCAATTCGTGCCAAACCATTTTCTGAGCGCACCAGCCTTTTGCGCATTAATACCGGCACGGTTTCGCCATCGAGTCGCTGCTGCTGAATATAAAAAACTAAATGCTGATAAGGATAAAACTCTCTGTCATCAAGCCCGCTGCTGTCCAGGTCAACTAAACGGCTTTGTTGCCAGTCTGGGGCAATGTAGAACCGGTTGGGCCGCAACTCTGCCCGGTTAACCGCCAGCCCTATCGCACGTTTTAGCTGCAACACCTCGCTGTCAGCTGCCAGCGAGGTTAAACAATTAAGCTGGCGGCCAGGCGCGGCTACTCTGGCATATAAAGCAATAAAAGGTTGGCCCGGCGCTGGAAAACTACCTGTATCCAGCTCTTCCTCCCGGCAATCGCCTGCTGGTGACGTGATCTCAGCCGTTGCGTTGGTAATATCAGTAAAGCTGACGCCGCCCCAAAAACCGGTATTTTGTAACTCGTTGTGCAACAGATTTAACCCCAGCTGACCATTTTGCTGCAACTGCGCCAACTGCTGGCTCTGGCGTGATGACGCCGTTAAACTGGCAAAAATTTGCACGGTAAAGCCAAGTAGTAACAACGCCAACAACATTGCTATTAATAGCTCAACCAGTGAAAAGCCACGGCTAATCATGTTCAGGGCAGCCTTGCAGTTAAGGTCAGCGCTGAACGGCCTAAACCAGCCTCGCAGCCGGCAACTTGCGCAATGTTGCTGCTGTGAGCTCGCTGCTGCCAGCTGGCTTGGATATGCAGATTGTTATCAGTAAACTGTAAGCAAAATTGCGGCGCAAATAACGGCGCAGCTAATCCAGCTTGTAAAGCGGATGGCCATAGCTGCTGCCAGCGCGCTAATTGATAGTCGCGTAGCTCAGTGCCCGTGCACCATGCTGCTGCATTGCAGCTGGGTAACTCAATGGGGTCTGGGGTAGTTAATTCCAGTGAAAAACCAGGTTGCCCTGAGATGCTGGCAGCCAGCTCCTGCACCAACACCGCGCTTAAAGCGACAGCGGTGGTTCGCTGAGTGGCGTCAATCACATATTGCAAAGCCAGGGTTTGCCCGGCCAGCACGCCAAGCAACCCCAGTTTTAAAATAAGTAGGGTGATCAGAACTTCAAGCAGACTAAAACCGTGTTGTAACTGCATATCCATATGCCATAGCTAATTCACTTAACTATAAAGTTACAACAATATTTCAAAAGATCAAATTTTAAGCAAATTAATTACCAACAACGCTGCACATCTGCCGCAGCAAAGCCGCCGTTAGCACCTTTACGTCCGGCCTGATTAAGGGTCAAGGTACCACAACCGTCTCCTGCCTGGGCCGCACCAGGCACAGCGCTAAGCAGAAAAGTCCGGGCCGCCGCATTTGTCAGACTAAAAGTATAGCGGCCGGCAACTTCATTCATACATTGCATTTGCGGCATTACTATTCCTTCATATGAAAAGGCAGCGGTATAACCCCGCTCCATCAACTGCGCCTGCTCCATCAGACAAGCTGCGGCTGCGGCGCGATTAGTGCGCTGCACATAATTCTGATACGAAGGATAAGCAATAGCGGCCAGAATACCCACTATCGCCACCACTACCATTAACTCTATCAGGGTAATACCTTGCTGTTTTTGTCTCATAACATTACTCATTGATTAGTTAACTCACGCCAGGACACCCGACCACGTAATACTTCTGGTGCTACGGCTTCATCAGCAATCCGGGTATCGGCTAAGCCAATAATCATCCTGTCTTCAAAAAACACCGGCTCACTGGGCATACCATCAAAGCGCTGGCCACTGGTTGGCACTGGATCAGGGAACATTATCGCATCATCGGCATCAATTACGCCGTCACGGTTCCGGTCAAAGAACTGGTAGTTCAAACGTCCACCGGTATAAGGATTAACCGACATCACCCAACCACTACCTTGCGGGTTACAATCGTTATCACCCGGCGTAATGGTATTTATCACTAAACTATTACCCACTAATTGCGGCCGGTTTACTATCCGCTCTCTGGCATCACCCAAATCAATATACCAGCCACGCTTACCTGCCATATCAAATGGTGCCCCAGCCTCGATTAATCGGGAGCTACCGTCCTGGTAAATAATATCCCGGTCAACTAAATCTGCCCGGCCATTTATCACCAGACCATCTTTAATGCCATACCAGCTATTGGCTTCGCTTAACAACGGGTCTTCAGTAGATAACATTTTACCGGTACCAAAAAACACCCACAAATGGCCAGTGTCGGGTTGAGATGACAAAGTCACACCCCCGGTAATCGGCTGCGTTTCCCCTGCGGCGTCCTTTGCCGTAAATAACGGCTGATTACTATAGGCAACCACCCAATCACCAGGGTTAGCCGACGATAAATCAAACTTCCAGATATTGCCCAGATAATCACCGGCAAAGAACCAATCAGAATTACCATTGCCGTTGGCATCCCAACCCTCCACCTGCCCCAGCCCGCTGGGCGAACCACTGCTGGTTTCCAGCCGTTTTAACACCTCACCATTGGCTAAATCAATTACCAGTAAGCCGGCTTTGTTGGTACTGTTATTGTAACCATAACCCGCTATCGCCACCCATTTACCGTTATTCAGGCGGGAAATCACCGGTTTATTGGTGGTGATACCCAGTTCAGGAAAACGTTTATCCCACAACACCTTTTCAGTTGCAGCAACCGTCGCTAACGCTGCAGGGTCGGTCACATCAATTGCAAATAAACTATCGCCACCGCGCCCCAGCGAGCCCAGTAAAATAGAGCGCCAGGCACCGTTGATATAAGCATCAAACACCACTGATGAACCATCAACATAGTATTTATGCTGGTAATCAGGATCAGCAAAAGAGGCCAAGTCGGCGGCTTCGGTTAAGATCTGCTGTGGAATATAGGCCATCACTTCGCGGCCATTAGTGCCATTGAACGCATGCAACATACCGTCATTCGCGCCAACGTAAACTACTGGCGCCCGTTCGGCATTCGCCGTTAGAAAACCGCGGTAACTGCTGGCGCCATCCCAGTTATAGCGCTGATAATTTCGATTGGCAGGCGCGGCGACATAAAGCGGTGATGAATTGGCAATATCACCCATTAATGACACCCGCCGCCGGAACTGTGCATTATCGCCCACTTCCAGAGTTTGATTACCGCGCAGATAATTAACCAGAGTATCTTTGCCGCTTAGTGCATTACCATCGGTTGTCACATTAGCCGGTGTAAAAGCTGCGACTCCACCATTTCTTTTGCCAAAGATAATATTGCGGGAGTCCCAGGCCGGGAAGTTTGATTCCCATACTGGCGCAGTCACATCATCTATATTAAAAGATTTAAGGGAACCACTCCATTCACCCGAGTTAAAACTACCCTGATAAACAAAATTATCAGCTTGCATTGAAGTAGTAGTGCCGGCCAGGTTGGACGCAGAGGCCACCCGGTCGATAATCGCAGTAAGGGTTCGCTCCAGTTTTAACGCAAAGTCATCCGGTTTATCGGCAGTAAAAAAGCCACCGCGGCCATTAACAGCAGCATGCAGTAAATCATCGATCTTAGCGGCATTTTTTTCGGCGACAGTACCGGCAAATGGGCTGGCCCAGTTAATAGTGGCACCACTGTTGATGGCGGCAAAGGCCGTTTCAGGGTCTTCCGCGCCAGTTACCCCCAGTCCCACGCCAAAGGTAACCATATGCTGCCAGAATGCAGGATTGATAGTACTGGTGGGTACCCGGTTGTCCAAATCCGGGCGTAAATCATTTTTCCAGTATTTCATCGCCACATCGGCCAGAGTAGTAGTATGACCGTCAGTAAAAGGCGCTACCGGAATATAAGTAAAGTCACTGCCGGTATCACCCTCTGGCCGCAGAATAGTGTTGCCTGCAGTACCATCTTCGTTACCTACACCTGCAGCGGTGTTACCATCTGACCAGTAACCGTCGGTCATTAAAATGGTAAAACTTTGCCGGCAGGAAATATGATCAACCGCTGCCTCACCACCGCTGCCTGGGCTTAACCCCCAGGGGCCACGACTGTCCGTTCTGGAAAAGTATTGACCAGCCGCATCCAGGGCTGAAAGTAACGGCGTACCTGCAGCAGGAATATCACGGTTATATAGCTCAGAGAAAAAACCACTTTTCGCTGCATCTTTAAAATCACGCACCCCCCGCACTATTACGCGGGTATTGGCTTGACCATCTACTGTGGAGTTACCTTTATTAATTGCACCATAACCCACCCGCATTTTTTCTGACTGACCCACAAAGGCCCGGCCAATACCAGCCCGGCTGGTTAAAATACGCGAGCGATGATAGGTATACCAGTTAGCAAAATTTTGCATTTCCGCGGTGTAGCTACAAACTCCGGCAGCACAATCAGAGCGGCTGCTTCGACCATGGCCGCTATAGCTTGGAATGGTCGAGCGGATCTCAACTTTGCTATAATTGGCCCATTCCCAATCGCCACCACCATTATGGTAAAAATACGTCGCAGGCCAGAAGTTTCTGTTTGATGTAGTTGCCTCTGTAGTACAACCGCCTGTACTACTGGTGCAGCGCACCCAGCGGCTACTATTATAATTACTATTAGTAACCGTTAGATTACGGGCATTATCGTTCACTGAGCCACTGGGACAAGTACCGGTACTCATTGGATTATGCCAGGCACAATCAGGGCGGGCATCTGGCATGGTTGTACCATCAGCACTTACCCAGGGTTTGTAGGTAACACTGGGGTCATAGTAGCTTTTATTCATCTGGGCCGAGCGGGCAAAGGCGTTATAAGGCTGGCCATCTTCAACTGTAGGCACCCGGTTGTCATAGTCACTGGGGCCGTAGACGTTGTCCGCTCGCGGAAAAATATAGCGGGCACTAGCCAGAATAGCTTCATCCGGTAATAGTTCAAAGTGCATAGAACCCGAGTCATCAATAATAAACATGATATTAGGTGGCACTGAGCTGCCGGTTTGCAGCGGAGTCTGAGCAATTTCAATCGCTGCCTGAGCGGCAGCAGAACCAAATAAAATACTGGCCACAAAGGCAAATTTTACTGGCATCCTGGTTAAACGTAATAGTTTCATTGGTATATCCTCAGCGACGCCAGATGGTTTGTAAGGTAACTTCCGCCCTGCCAGGAGTCGCAGGCACCCTGGCCGTTATCCTGAAGGTCGGTTGTAAGCAGCCAACCGGAGGAGTAGTAGCCCGATCGCAATTCGGTGGAAAGGGCCAATCATCCATATATTCAACAATATAGCGTGCAGGGTTAGCCAGGCCGGTATTCATTGCAGGCGCATCCACCCAGGTAACAAGCTCTCCGGGGGCCCAACGATCTGGCTGGGTCGGATCGGGTATAGCGTAAAAACCAGCATTATTAATCAGCGCCACCGGGCCACCAGGTAGCGGAGCGTTGTCCAAAATGCGCTCAGCGACTAATAAAGCCGCTTCAGCTTGCTGCAACGCCAATTGGCGGTCATATAAGTTACCGGTCATTTTCTCCTGCACCGATGTGCGTTTCATATTAGTGACTGCAAGCAAGGTTATCGCCAACAGCAACAATAAACTAACAACCAGGGCAGCGCCCTGTTGCTTAGGAAAATGTTTAGAAAAGGACTCGTACACCATCACCCCCTAACCTGTTGCGTAGCGACACCAGGAAACTAATATTTTTAACATTGTCTGGTATGTTAATACCTTGCAATACCGCATCGTCCAGCGTTACTGTCACATTTGCCGCTATTATCCGCCCCCAGGTATTGGAGGCATTGACGGCAGCCGCTGTCTCGAAGTTCAACGTATCACCGTTTAAATAAACAAACTGCAAATCACTGACACCAAACAATACTTCTTCATTGACTTGTGTATCACCAATCAGTGATGCCCGATAGAGCGAATTAACGGTTGTATCATCGCGGCTAGGCGCCACAAACCATGCTATTGATTCAAAACGCATTAGCATTGCATTGTTGCTAAAGTTACGTGGCGGTGAAGTACCCGGAGCCCAGGGGCTGATAAAACCCAAGTCAGCATCTGCATTTAAACCTGAAACATTATGCGTAACTTCATCAGCAACTGCGGTTGTCACCTGAAAAATACTAGACATCGTTTCGTCGCATGCTACGGCAACCTGGCCAGCTGCAACAACTGAATTAGTGTTTAAACTAAGGGTTGAACCGACATAATTATTTATTGAATTACTATTACCTGCCGCAAACATCAACCGCAACGCCTGAGTACCATTCGTTGGTGTTACACCATTAATAGCAGCAACAGGTGCCGCCAGCCCTAAAATGCCTGAGCCAGTTGCCCAGTCAGCCCATGCCGGGCGCACACCTGCTATAGCGATGCTATTGCCTACCCAGGGTGAATTATTACAACCAATAAAACCGGCATTACGAATATCTTGTGACATTAACTGGAAGCTTAAGCGGGCGGTATTTTGCAGCTCACTTAGCGTCATATTTGCCCTGCTGGTAGCCTGGTTAGCAATAAACACACCAATAACGCCGCCTATTACCAGCAACCCCAGAACCATGGCGATCATCAGTTCCACTAATGAGAAACCCTGTTGTTTTATTTTCATGGCATTACCTGCGTTACTATTTGATTCTCTGCACCAAGTCGTTCATCGCCCCAGTTAATGGTTACGGTATAGCGATCGCCTTCCCAGCTTACAACCGGGCAGGTATCTGCCCGGGTCGCTTGTTTAACATCTTCTACCCAGGCAGCCGTGCCGAGTTCAGCGCTACCAGCGCAATCACTGAATGCATAGTTCCCCAGCCGGGCGGCCTCCGGGTTTGCACGAAGCAATTCCGACAGGGTATCGGTCAGAATCACCGCCATGGTGCGCTCCAATGAGCTGTTAGTATTGCGCATGCTGGAAGTTTGCAACGCCGCCACCCCAAGTAAGCCAATACCCAGCACCAACACCGATATCATCACTTCCAGCAACGATACACCTTGCTGCTTTTTTAATCCTAAAGGCTGTTTTTTCATAATTTGCCCCTTATTAAGCCGGATCAGCCGGCGTCGGGCAATTGACTGCCACGTTATTACTGACCACCCGGGTACGGCCACCAGAGCGCAACTCAATATCCCGGCTGTTAGGGTTAATTTGATTATCTGGCAGGCAAATCCGTAGCACACCATTAAGGGCATTGTTAGCATTACCACTGCGAACCAGCCCCTGCGGATTAAAGCGAATAGAATGCCCGGTAGCGTCTACAGTGGCATTTGCCACATTGGCACTGGACAATACTCTGAGATTGGCTGACAGCATGACACTGGTTGCAACGGGCGCGGTGTCAACCGTACCCCGCACTAACCAACCTTGCCAGCCTGCAGCGGGCGGTACAGAACAGTTTTCACCATCGGTAGTATGACAAAACAGCATGCTTTGGTTTTGCTTTATCGCTTCAGTTCTGGCCAGAATCAGGCCAGCCAGCATATCATTGGCCTGAGCACTAAGCCGATTTGAATTAACCAGATTGGCAAAACTCGGTACCGCCACTGTCAGGACTATCGCCAGCACTGCTACCGTTACCATCAGCTCGATCAGGGTAAAACCACCCAGTGCAGCCATGCGCCTGCGTTGCTGTACCCTATGTTGCTGTAAATTGTTATCTGCAACCACTAATGCCATAGTGTTTTCCACTTCTTAGGTTAAGTAATAGGTAATCACTTTATTGCTAGCGTCACCCTAGCAAACCACAATGACTATGCCCAGCCCGGGCCTGACTAAAGGTATGATCAGCCGATAAACGGCACATAACTCTCATATGGCTCTGCAACTAATTAAGATTAAGTTTTAATGCCTGTTTCACCTGACTCAGCGCTCTGCGGCTGACCTCTAACCGGTCAGCAACGCCGGTTAATTCAATATAATGTTTGCCGTCGCTAGCCGAGCGCAGCGCGCTAAAGTACTGCTTGTTAATCAGAGTGCTGCGATGAATACGCACCAGGTACTGCGGGTAACGCTGTTGCAACTGGTTCAGGCTTAGCTCAAGCAAAGCTTCGCCACCGGCGAACACCATCCGCACATATTTACTGTCAGCACTAAAATAGTGAACCTTATCTAAACTGATCTGGCGGGTCGCTGAGCCCAGTTGATAATTGATAAGCTCAGCCGGTTGCGGCGTGCGCTCTAGATGCGCCCGGGTGCGGTTGCCTACGCGGGCCAGCGCAGCGCTTAACCGCTCCAGCGATACCGGTTTTAAAATATAGTCCGCCGGGCATACCTGATAAGCATCCAGCGCATGCTGAGGGTGGGCGGTAACAAAGATGATAGCTGGTGGCAACGGCTGGCTGGCCAGCTCTGCCGCCAGTTGCAAACCATCGCTACCGGGCATGGCGATATCCAGCAGTAAGACATCGGGCTGTAATTGCTGACACAAGGTTAAGGCCTGCTGGCTGTTCTGCGCTTCGCCCACACAACTAAAATCAGGTATAGCGCTAAGTAAGCGCTGCAAGCGGGCGCGGGCCAGCGGCTCATCGTCGACAATCAGTACTTTCATCTGTTTGTGCCGGGCTGGGTTTTAGGTAACACCAGTTTAACCCGAAATTTGCCATCGACAATACTGCGACTTAAACTGGCGCTATCACCGAAATACAGCTGCAGCCGCTGGCGGATATTAACCAGCGCGACGCCATTGCTGCGGCTTTTATCAAGGGCAGGTAAAAAAGGATTGGTTATTAGTAAAGTCACCGACTGGCTGCTGTTAATCAGTTCAATGTCTATGCTGCCACCACGCTGATCGCTCTCGATGCCGTGGCGCACCGCATTTTCTAATAAGGGTTGAATAGTCAGCGCCGGTACCTGCAGCTTAGGTAAGGTCTCAGGCAGTTGCCAGTTCTGCTGTAAACGCTCGCCAAGCCGCCATTGTTCCAGCGCCAGATATTGCCGCGCCAGGGTGAGTTCTTCTGCCAGGCTGATCTGCTCACCGGCGTGCATCGCCGCCCGGAATAAATCGGCCAGGTTAAGTAAAGCCTGCTCGGCAGCCTGGCTGTCCTGCTGGGTTAATTCGGCGGCGGTATTCAAACTGTTGAATAAAAAGTGTGGTTGGATCCGCGCTTGCAAGGCACCCAGTTCAGCCCGGCTTTGCGCTGCTAGTTGCTGGCTGCGCTCAGCATGCATTAACCCCAGTTGTATCGCCATCAGGCCAACGATCAGCGCTATCATCAGATTCGCCAGCATAAAATGCCAAAAGCTTTGGGAACCTAACACACCCAGATCATGTAACCATAACCAGGCCAGACTACTGACCAGCACCGTCATCAGAAACAGTAAACTCAGACAAGCAGTGGCAATCATTAATGGCTTTTGCCGGGCCAGCTGCGGCCGTAACTTGCAATAGCTGTAACCGGACAACAGGGCAATCCAGTGCACAAACAAACTGATCAGGCCTAAACGTTGCCAGGGGCTTTCCGCTGCAGCGGGCGCAAACGCCAGCATAATTGCAACAGCCTGAGCCAGCACCAGCATTCGCATTACCATCCGGCCATGACATAAATCAGGCAGCGGAAATAACGGGTAAGGTGTGGCAGTCACTGCTTTATTCACCTTAGCTCCCTTTGCGCGGTTAACGCAGCTCTGCCGGAATAGCAAATACCACGTTTTCAGGTCGACCGGGGTTTTCATTCACGGTGTTACCACCCCACATTTTCAGCTGCGCCACAACCTGTTGCACTAATACTTCAGGGGCTGAGGCACCGGCGGTTACTCCTACCGCCTTAACATTATCCAGCCAGCTTTGCTGAATATCATTAGCGGTATCTATTAAGTAAGCGATACAGCCCATTTTTTCAGCAAGCTCACGTAAGCGGTTAGAATTACTGCTGTTTTTGGCTCCAACCACTAACAGTAAGTCTGCCTTCGATGCCAAATCACGCACCGCATCCTGCCGGTTCTGGGTGGCATAGCAAATATCATCTTTGCGTGGCCCGTCGATCTCAGGAAAACGATTACGCAGCGCAGTAATCACATCAGCCGTATCATCAACCGACAAGGTAGTCTGGCTGGAATAGCATAATTGCGCCGGATTTTTCACCTGTAGCCTAGCAACATCCTCCGCAGACTCTACCAGATAAATACCACCGGCCAGGTTATCGTACTGGCCCATGGTGCCTTCAACTTCCGGATGGCCGGCATGGCCAATCAAAATACACTCAATACCTTTACGGCTGGCCCGGGTCACTTCCATATGCACCTTGGTTACCAGGGGGCAGGTAGCATCAAATACTTTTAAACCGCGCTGTTTGGCGGTTTCGCGCACGGCTTGCGACACGCCATGGGCACTGAAAATAACAATATTGCCATCGGGTACTTCGTCCAGCTCATCGACAAACACCGCACCGCTGCGCCGCAAGCCATCCACCACAAATTTGTTATGCACCACCTCATGCCGCACGTAAATGGGGTGTTCGTACAATTCCAGTGCCCGCTCCACAATACTGATGGCCCGGTCGACCCCGGCACAAAACCCACGGGGGTTGGCTAACAAAATATCCATCTGCTTAGCTCACTTTTACAATTTCAACATTAAAGGTCAGGGTTTGCCCGGCCAGCGGATGATTAAAATCCACTGTCACCGAATCGCCAACCACATCACGCACCAGCCCCGGTAACTCAGAGCCATCTGGCATCGCAAAGCCAATAATACTGCCTACTTTCGCCGGTGCATCAATCGAGAATTTGCTGCGATCAACATAATAAATATTGTCAGGGTTGGGCATGCCATAGGCATCTTCTGGTTGCAGGGTGAAGGTTTTCTTTGCCCCAGCAACCATACCCAGCAAATGGGCTTCAAACGCCGGAGAAATACTGTTATCGCCCATTTGCAATTTAGCGGGTTTATTGTGCACCCGGGTACTTTCGGCAGCACTGCCGTCGGTTAAGGTAATGTCAAAATGAAACAACACCGTACTGGTTGGGCCGATTTGCGACTGCGTCATGCTTTATCCTCTGCTTTACTGCTAAAACTATCCCAGATTAGCAGGCCCGCGCCAATACAGATCACTGAGTCAGCAATATTAAATGCCGGGTAGTGCCAGTTCTGATAGTACAAATGGAAAAAGTCGATGACATAACCGAATACCATCCGGTCAATTAAGTTGCCAATAGCACCAGCCAGCACCAGCGCCAGTGCCAGATTTAATTTCAGTTCCTGCCGCCCCACCCGGCTCAGCCACACGGCAATCACCATACTGATAACCACGGCAATCAAGGTAAAAAACCAACGCTGCCAGCCGCCGGCATCACTTAAAAAAGAGAAGGCCGCACCATAATTACGCACATAGGTCAGGTTGAAAAAGGGTAGCAATTCAATCGAATCGTACAATGCCATTTGCTGATGCACCACTTGCTTAGTCAGCTGATCCAGCACAATAAAACCGATAATCAGCCACCACCAGCGCCAGCCTGTTTCTTTAAACAAGCGCATCAGGCAAACTTCCGTTGCTCGCCGCTGCCTGCGACATTACTAACACAACGCAAGCAAATACCAGGATGGGCCGTATCAGCGCCAACATCGTGCCGGTGATGCCAGCAGCGTTCACACTTCGGCGCCGCAGAGGCGCTTACCAGCACACTTAACCCGGCAATATCAGTGGCCACCGCTGTAGCCGGTGGCGCCTCGGTACTGACCTGCGCGGTAGAGGTAATTAAGGCAAAGCGCAGCTCGTCACCCAATTTACTTAGCGCAGCAGCAAGCTCTGCATTGGCATACAGGGTGACTTCGGCTTGCAGTGAGGCGCCAATTCTATCCTCGCGCCGTGCTGCTTCCAGCACCTTGTTTACCTCGTCCCGTACCTGTAGCACCTGTTGCCAGTAATTGTCGTCAAACTGGCCGGCAGCAACGGTCGCCAGCACGTCATACCAAACCTCGGTAAACACATATTTACTGCGCTCGCCAGGCAGCGCCTGCCAGATTTCCTGAGCCGTAAAGCTCATAATTGGTGCCATCCAGCGTACCATCGCCTGCGCAATATGGTACAACGCCGTTTGGCAGGACCGGCGGGCCACACTGTTTTGGTGCGCGGTGTACTGGCGGTCTTTAATCACATCCAGATAAAAACTGCCCAGCTCCACGGTACAGAAATTCATTAATTTCTGGCTCACCTGATGGAACTGATAGTTGTCATACGCCTCAACAATTTCCAGCTGTAATTTGGCAGCGCGGCTAACCATCCATAAGTCCAGCTCAACCATTTCGCTAAACGGCACTAAATCGGTTGCCGGGTTAAAACCATTCAGGTTAGCCAGCAAAAAGCGTGCAGTATTGCGGATGCGCCGGTATTTGTCGGCAGCGCGGTTCAGAATTTCATCTGACACTGTCATCTCAGAGGTATAGTCGGCCGTGGCCACCCATAACCGTAAAATATCAGCACCCAGTTTGTTCATGACGTCTTGCGGCGAAACCACATTGCCTAAGGATTTAGACATTTTGCGGCCTTCACCATCCACAGTAAAACCGTGAGTCAGCACCTGCCGATAAGGTGCATGCGCTTTGCTGGCAACCCCGGTCATTAACGATGACATAAACCAGCCACGATGCTGATCAGAGCCTTCCAGATATAAATCAGCCTGTGTGGCGTGCTTAAATTCGGGGCGCTGGTCAACTACAAAAGCATGAGTCACTCCTGAGTCAAACCAGACATCCAGCGTATCACTGACTTTGACGTATTGCTCAGCATCAACCCCCAGCAGTTCGCTTGCTTCTAAATCAAACCAGGCCTGAATACCGCCCTGCTCCACTTTTCTGGCTACCTGCTCCAGTAAGCTTTGCGTATCCGGATGCAAGGCACCGGTGTCTTTATCGACAAACAGCGCAATAGGTACGCCCCAGGTACGCTGACGCGAAATACACCAATCCGGACGACCTGCCACCATTTTTTCAATCCGCTGCTGGCCCCAGTCCGGGATCCAGCGGGTGTTAGCAATTTCAGCCAGCGACTTGTCGCGTAAGCCCTGCTTATCCATACTGATAAACCACTGCGGCGTGGCGCGGAATATAATAGGTGTTTTATGGCGCCAGCAATGAGGGTAGCTGTGCTTATAGGCTTTATGCACCAGTAACGCACCGGCAGCTTTTAGCGCTTCCACCACACTGTCGTTGGCTTTAAACACATGCTGGCCGGCAAACAGCGGCGTATCCGGTAAGTAAACGCCATTGGCGCCAACCGGGTTTGCCACTTCCAGGCCATACTGCTTGCCGACGACAAAGTCTTCCTGGCCATGGCCAGGGGCCGTATGCACACAGCCGGTACCGGACTCAGTGGTTACATGCTCGCCCAAAATTACCGGCACACTGAAATCATAAAGTGGGTGGCGTAACTGGGCCAACTCTAATGCGGCACCTTTACAAAAGCCCAGCGCATGGTAATGTTCGATATTGGCGCGGGCCATCACGTCATTCACCAGATCGGTGGCAATAATTAACCGCTCCGGGCCATTTGGCCCCTGCTCAATCTGCACCAGGCTGTAATCCAGTTTGGCATGCACAGCTACCGCGCGGTTAGCCGGAATAGTCCAGGGGGTGGTGGTCCAGATCACCACCGATACCGGGCCCTGGCCGCTATGCTGCTCAGGGTGATCAAATTTATCGACCAGCTGCTCATCGACCACCTTAAACCGCACATCAATCGCCGGTGATACTTTATCCTGATATTCCACTTCAGCCTCAGCCAGCGCCGAGCCACAATCGGTACACCAATGTACCGGCTTCGAACCTTGCTGCAGATGACCATTATCGATAATCCGGCCCAGCACCCGGATAATATTCGCTTCCGAGCTGAAATCCATAGTGCGGTACGGGTTATCCCAGTCGCCCAAAACGCCTAAGCGGATAAAATCGGTTTTCTGCGCTTCTATTTGGCTTTGCGCATAATCGCGGCAATGCTGGCGAAATTCCGCAACCGATAATTTTACGCCGGGTTTACCGTGCTTTTTCTCTACCACCAGCTCAATCGGCAAGCCATGGCAGTCCCAACCCGGCACATAGGGCGCATCAAAATCTGACAACGTTTTCGCTTTAACAATAATGTCTTTTAAAATTTTATTAACGGCATGGCCAATATGAATATTGCCATTGGCATACGGTGGGCCATCATGCAGAATAAAGCTCTTTTTGCCTTGTTTGGCACTGCGGATCTGCTGATACAGGCCATCTGCCGTCCACTCTGCCAGCATTTGCGGCTCGCGCTGGGCCAGGTTGCCACGCATGGCAAAGGCCGTTTCTGGCAAGTTAAGGGTATGCTTATAATCGCTCATCCGTATTATTCCGTTTTAAAGTTAGCTAAGGCTGCTGGCAGTTTTGGCCAGCCGACTAAAATAAGTTTTGGCAGCGTGCATATCTGCCGTAATTTGCTGTTGTAACGCCGCCAAATCAGCAAAGCGTTGTTCATTGCGTAACTTATGATGCAAAGTTACCGCTATCTGGCTGCCATATAAATCAGCTTTAAAATCAAAAAGGTGTGCTTCTAACTGTTCACGCTGACCTTGTACCGTCGGTCGGTTGCCAATATTGGCCACGCCCTGAAAGCAGCCATATTTGGTTTGCGCAGTAATGGCATAGACACCGCCTACCGGCAGTTTGCGCCGGTATAACCAGACATTCGCGGTGGGAAAACCTAAATCCCGCCCCAGCTTGCGGCCATGCCGCACCCGCCCCGTCAGACTGAACGGCCGGCCTAACATCGCGGCCGCTGCCGATAAATCATCATGTTGCAGGGCTTGTCTGATCAAAGTACTGCTTACCCGTTGTTGTCC
Organism: Arsukibacterium ikkense; assembly: GCF_000987775.1. GTDB lineage: Bacteria > Pseudomonadota > Gammaproteobacteria > Enterobacterales > Alteromonadaceae > Alishewanella > Alishewanella ikkense. Next base: position 118,732 of record NZ_LAHO01000001.1, on the reverse strand, counting down.
CAGTTTTAAACTGGAGGTGCTGTTCAAACCAAACTGATAGCGTTCCGCGGCCAGTGCCAGCATAGCAAAATCGCCCGCTCTGTTGTTACCAAAGCGAAAATCATCGCCAACAATCAACTGCTGGGCACCAAGCTGTTTTAACAACAATTGCTCAATAAAAACTGCAGGTTGCATGGCAGCAAACGTCGGATTAAAGCCAACACAAACTAAACGGTCAATGCCCAGCCGGGCCAGTTCTGTATATTTTTCCCGAAAACGGCTTAAGCGGGCCGGTGCAGCGCTACCAGCAAACAATTCCAGCGGTTGCGGTTCAAATACCATCACGCAGGATGGCAGGGTTAAACGCTTAGCAATAGCCTGCACCTTTTGCAGCACCGCCTGATGCCCCAGATGCACACCATCAAAATTACCTATGGTCAACACACAGCCATGGTGCCGGGGTTGAATATTATGTAAGCCGCGAATTAACTCCATGCCTGCCTTAAGGTTGCTGTTACTGCTGATAAACGCGGCATTATAACCACTAACTTAATTGCTTTCAGCAATAGTTTGCACACGAAAATGGGATAACCGCACCCCCAGCAGCCACAACATAACAAAATAACTGACAATACCCAGCACACATAACAACCCCAGCCGGCTCGCCTGCGCCCAGAAATCCAGCAGTAGCCAGGCCGCAAACGGCGGGCTTAGCCAATACAAGCCCGCGGCCATCACGCTACTGGCCAGAGCTATCTTCAGCAGAAACACCCAGCTGGATTTACTAAAACTAAACACACCAGCCAACACCAGCCCCCGATATAGTAAATAAGCATTTAAGCTGGCTGATAAAGCCGTTGCCAGCGCCAGACCAACATAACTAAGCCAGGGTGCCAGTAGCAGGTTCAACCCCATATTCGCAACCATGGCAATAATACCAATCCGTACCGGGGTTTTAATATCCTGGCGGGCGTAAAAACCCGGGGCAAGCACTTTAATCAGCATAAAACTCAATAAGCCGGTGGCGTAGGCTATCAGGCTGTACGATACCATCATCACATCTTGCTGACTGAATTCGCCGCGCATAAACAGCAGCATAATAATAGGCTGCGCCAGCACCATCAGTGCCGCCATCGCCGGTAAGCCAAACATGGCGACAAAGCGGATGGCCCAGTCCAGAGTATGGCGAAACTTCGCGCCGCTGGCACTGGCATGATGGCGCGATAAATTAGGTAGAATCACCGTGGCAATGGCAATACCAAACAACCCCAGTGGAAACTCGATCAGTCGGTCAGAATAGTACAACCAGCTGACGGCGCCAGTCAGTAAAAACGACGCTATCACCGTATCAAACAATAAATTAATCTGGCTGACCGACACACCAAACAATGCAGGCAGCATCAGGGTGCGGATCTTTGTCACGTTAGGGTCACGCCAGCCCCATTTTGGCAGCACCAGCAAACCCGCTTTGGCCAGAAAAGGCAGCTGAAACAACAGCTGCACCAGGCCGCCGATAAATACCCCCCAGGCCAGGGCCATAGCGGGCTCATTCAACTGCGGTGCCAGATACCAGGCAGCGCCAATAATGGCAATATTTAAAAAAACCGGGGTAAAGGCGGCAACGGCAAAGCGGTTATAGGTATTGAGCACAGCACCACTGAGCGCCACCAGACTGATAAACCATAAATAAGGAAAAGTGATTTTCAGCATCAGGCTGGCTAATTCAAATTTCTGGGCGTCGGGGCCGTCGTTCAGCCATTCAATAAACCAGCCAGTCATAAATAACATAGTCAGAAGCGGCGACGCTATCACGCCAAACAGGGTAACCAAAGTAACAATGACCCCCAGGGTACCGGCCACTTTGGCAATTAATTCCCGTACCGCGTCATCACCGTGCTGCGCTTTAACTTCACTTAATACCGGTACAAAAGCTTGCGAAAAAGCACCCTCGGCAAATAAACGGCGTAAAAAATTCGGGATGCGGTTGGCAAAAAAGAATACGTCTGCTGTTGCACCGGCGCCAACAAAGTTAGCCACCACTACATCCCGGATCAAGCCTAATACTCGTGAAATCAGCGTCATAGCACTGACAATTAAGCCAGATTTTAGTAATTTTCCCGACACCCGCAACTCCTTTATTTACGCCAGGGCTATTTTGGCTTGTTATCACACCCGATTACCAGTAGCTGCAACAATTTAATTGCTGCACTTTAACGTGAAAGCATTTGACAACGGGCCATTAAATAGGCATATTATGCGGCCTTTAAAGAGTCCGGTTTTAGTTTTTAGGAGTGTTACCTTGGCTAACATTAAGTCTGCTAAGAAGCGCGCAATTCAATCAGAAAAACGTCGTCAGCAAAACGCCAGTCAACGTTCTATGATGCGTACTTTCATCAAGAAAACCTACGCAGCGGTATTAACTGCTGACGTAACCGCTTCAACTGAAGCGTTTAACAAAATGGTACCTGTAATTGATCGTATGGCGGCCAAAGGCTTGATCCATAAGAACAAAGCAGCACGTCATAAAGCTCGTCTAAATGCGCATGTTAAGGCATTAAAAACAGCTTAATTGATAGCTACCAACAAAAAAGCCAGCGCAAGCTGGCTTTTTTGTTTTTAAACCTTATTAAATTAGCTGCAATATAGTTTATGCATTAATGCGATCAGCTGCTCGGCTTCACTACTGTTTAGCCGGTAATACACGGTTTGCGCCACTTTGCGGGTTTTTACCAGCTTATGCCGCCGCAGTAATGCCAGATGTTGCGACAATGCCGACTGACTTAAGTCTAACTTGTCGTTAATATCACCAACCGACATCTCACCTTCCAGCAAGTGACATAAAATTAATAAACGTCGTTCGTTCGATACAGCCTTAAGCAGCTTAACGGCGTGTGCTGAATTTTCCAGCATGTCATTCAAGTTCATTTTTCAGTTCTCTGGCTATCTGTATTGGGTTCATTATTACCGATTAGACCCGAACGCGACAAGATAATCATTCTTATTTAACAAGATTATACATTAAACGAACATTAAATAAGCACTGCCAAAATAACAACTAATGAGGCAGTGACGTTACTAAGTTACATATTCGCTTTGCCGAAAACGGTTTAACCACGAAAGCATTAGCACCACCGGCAATCGCATCCTTCAGGTTTTCAACACTGGAGTAAGCCGACACCATAAACACATGGGTGCGCATATCCTGTTGCTTAAAACGCTGTAATAATACCTTGCCATTAATGTCTGGCAGCTGAATATCAAGAAAAACTAACTGAGGATGGTAAGTGCTAAAGATGTGGTCCGCAGTGGCGCCATCCGCAGCTTCATATATGGTAGCAATACCAAGCTGACTAAGAATTTGTCGCAGAAATTCCCGGACCGTACTGGTATCATCAACCAGCAGCGCCGAAGTGAAAGGTTGTATAGCTTGCATCCGTGAAGCCTCAATACCATAAATTTGTGGAATAAAACGCTTCGACGAGAAGCTTCATCCTGAGCAAAATGCGTTTCAACGCCCACCACTAGGGCTGGCCTGCAAAGCATGCTAAAGTCCCGATAATGTAACAATACTAAGGCTGAATGAAAAGATGAAATTGTGGATAACAACAATAATTGCCGCTGCAACTTTTGCAGTAACCAGTACCCCCCAGGCTAGCCAACTGGACCTGAATAATGACCTCGCTTATCAGCTGGTGGAATCACTAACCGTCGAAGTAGGCCCGCGTTTAGCGGGCAGCGAAGCCGATGCACGGGCTGTCGCCTGGGCTGAGCAAAAATTTAAGCAGCTGGGTTTTGATAAAGTCTGGAGTGAGCCTTTTACCATGCAATACTGGGAGCGAGGTAATGCCAGCTTGCGGGTTGAAGCGCCTTTTAACCAGGCCCTGGTACTGACTGCGCTGGGTGGTTCTGTTGGCACTCCCTTCGATGGCATTACCAGCCAGGTAATAATGTTTGATAATCTGCAGCAACTACAACAAGCCGACCCGGCCAGTGTCAAAGGTAAGATTGTGTTTATTAACCAAACCCTGCGTAAAGATATTCGTGGCGGTTTCTATGGTCAGGTGGTCGGTGCCCGGGCGCAAGGTGCGGTGGAAGCCGCTAAGCAAGGTGCCAAAGCTATTATTATTCGTTCGGTGGGCACCAGCAATAACCGCTTTGCTCATACCGGCATTATGCGCTATCAGGATGATGTGACGAGGATCCCCGCTGCCGCTATTTCGGTACCCGACGCCCAGCAACTGAGCAAAATACTGGCGATTAATCCGGAAGCCCGCTTAAGCCTGCATATGCAAAACAACCTGCCGGGTGAAGTAACCAGCCACAACGTTATTGCAGAAATTACCGGCAGCAAAAGGCCGGATGAAATTGTACTGATCAGCGCTCATATCGACTCCTGGGATGAAGGCACCGGCGCGCTGGACGATGGTGCCGGGGTCGGCATCGTCATGGCCACCGCCGCTTTACTGAAAAAAGAACAACCTGAGCGTACCATCCGCGTGGTGTTATTTGGCAATGAAGAAGGTGGTCTGATTGGTGCCCGCGCTTATGCCGCCCGCCATGCCGCCAACTTAAACAACCACGTATTTGCTTCTGAATCAGACTTTGGTGCCGGCAGAGTCTGGCGCTTTGATACTGGCTTTGGAGAACAGGCATTGGCGTTTGGCGCACAAGTGCAGCAACAGTTAAAACACTTAGGCATTGAAGCGGGCACCAATACCGCATCAGGTGGGCCGGATGTGTCCGTTTTAAAAGCACAGGGGGTACCGGTGGCTACCCTGCAACAGGATGGCACCGATTACTTTGATTATCACCATACACCTAACGATACCCTGGATAAAATTGACCCGGCTGCCTTGCAGCAAAATCTGCAGGCCTGGCTGATAATGACCCGGGCTATTGCAAACAGTCAGGTTGATTTACGTAAATAAAGCACCGCCACTGCAGCCAGGAATTCATTAGATATAGTAATGCTAAAACAGTAAAATTACTCAGTTGATGAAATCTTAGCCACTGAGCATAATGCGCGCCTTTGTAGTTAACAGCATGGCAGGCGTTATGGAAAACTTGGGGTACGACATTATCAGCTGGGTAGGTTTAACCATCTGTATCGGTGCTTTTTTTATTAAGGATGTGTTCTGGTTGAGATTAGCTACATTAATCGGTTGCAGCCTGCTGTTTGTCTATTACAGCCATATTGCAATACCACAGGGCGTTATCTCAAACCTACTGGTACTGTTAATAAATGCCTACTATCTGCTGCGTTTTGCCAGTGCCCGCAGAAAAGCCCTGAGCGCCCATAAACTCAGCGCCTCCAGCGCTACTGTATTACCCGCTGAACACTAAGCCTGGTTTATCGCCTGTCAGTCAGGCTTTTTTCAAGCCTGGTGGCACGCTATACTAAGCCGCCCGAAGCAGTTGGAGCCGGCCGATGCATGATAATGAACTTGACCTGTTTCTGCAGGAAATGACGGATGTAAAACCTTTATCGCAAGATGAAGTGCGCCAGCAAACTGAATTCAGCCCTACACTGGCTCAACAAGCCCGGCGCAAAGCCGCTGAGCAGGAAATGGAGTACGATCCGAACTATCTGAGCATGGAATATGTGGAGTTAGTGAAACCGGACGATCCCTTCGCATTTTGCAAAGACGGTGTGCAGCAAGGGGTCTATCGTAATTTACGCCTGGGTAAATATCAGCTGGATGCCACGTTAAACCTGCTGGGTAAAACCCTGACCGAAGCCCGCAGCCAACTGCTGCATTTTATTGAAGACTGCCACAAACGCGGCATTCGAACCTTGTTAATTCATCATGGTATGGGCCGCAACAGCAAACCGCATCCGGCAATATTACGCAGCTACGTGTTTAAGTGGCTACCGCAATTACCTGTCGTGCTGGCAGCTCACACTGCCCAGCGCCAGCATGGTGGTTACAGTGCTACTTATGTGTTGTTGCAAAAAAATGCCGAGCAAAAACGCCAGAACCGCGAGCGACATACCAAAGGTTAAAGCATCAAGGGGCTAACATCATTAACCAGCTAACATTGGCAATAACGCTAACCCCTTGATTGTTGGTCATTCCACTTGACCGAATCTTTTCCTGCAGCCTTTAAAATTAACCGTTCAGATTAACCACATGGCCGCTTCGGCTTTGGTCAGAAACGCCGACAGTGCCATCAGACACACCACAACGGCGATTGCGGTAAAGCCAAAACCACGACTGGACGCTTTACTCATAACATACCTCAGTAACGCATTTTATTCTTTTTATTAGACTTTCAGCTTAAGTTACCTTAAACCGTTGCTGAGTGTAGTTAACTTGTAACATATTTACAATAACTGTGTTTTTAACCAGTTAGTAGCCCTTAACCAGGTCTACCGGGTGCAACAGCGCTAAACCTTGTTGCGAGCGTCGATAATTCTCAGCGATCTGACTGACCACAGTACTGACATTGGTTACAGCTGACACATGCGGCGTGATCAGCACAGCAGGATGCTGCCATAGCGGGCTGTTGCCGGGCAAAGGTTCCTGCCGGAACACATCCAGGCAGGCGGCAACTAAAGGCCCATGGTCCAATGCAGCCAGTAGCGCAGTTTCATCTACTATTGCCCCTCTGGCAACGTTAATAAAAATGGCGCCGGGCTTTAACGCCTGAAAAAAGCCGGCATTTAACTGGCTGTCAGTAGCTGGGGTCAGCGGCAACAGACAAATAATGACGTCGGCCGCTGCCACCGAAGCAGTAAGCTGTTCGTCACCGGTAAAGCACTGCACTCCTGCCAATGTTTTGCTGCTACGGGCCCAGCCTGCCAATTGGTAGCCTAACTGGTTAAAATGGCTGGCAACGGCACTGCCCAGCTCACCCAACCCTAAAATAGTCATTTTCCTCAACTTACGCGGGCTTTTGGGCCGCCATAAAGCCTGTTGCTGCTGGCGACTGAACACATCCAGCTGCAGCCGGTAGTAACTGACCACCCCATCCAGATAACTCACCATGGCATCGGCCAGTGCCGGGTCAACAATCCGGCTGACAGGTAAATCCGGCAAGGTGGGGTCGCTTAATATGGCATCCACTCCGGCGCCAAAGCACTGAATGGCTTTTAAGTTAACCAGGCCATTTAAACAACCATGCGGCTGTTTCCATACCACCGCAAACTCAACAGCAGCCGGATCATCCAGCTCAGGCCATATCTCTATCTGGGTTTGCGGTAGCGCTTGTTGCAAACGTTGTTGTAAATCATCCAGTTTTCGATCAGGAATGATCAAAGCAATACTCATCAGACACTCCGCCAGCAATAACCAGCTAAAACAGGTAGTAATAACCCAAAGATAGCACGGCCAGCGGCCGGAAAAAACGTCCGGAAACTGCCATAAAATTGTCGCCTGCTTGTCATATAACAGCGTTAGCCTGTTGGCAATAGCCGGGGCACCGGTATGGCGCGGAGGTGAGTATGTTTAATATTGAGCAGGTAATACAACAACATTATCGGCTTGTATCTATTGTTAAATAAAATCTCTGAACTATTATTTTGACTATTACTTATAAGCGTTTAGGGTAAAAGAATGGACAAGAGGCAGCTGGTTAAAGATGTTAGTTTTAGATTGATTACGGCAGTTACTTGTATAATATCAATTATGTTAATTCTCTTCGTCGGCTTTTTTTGTATTCGTAATACTGTTGTCTTGCCTGTCGTTATGCTGTTAGGAGCATTAGGAGCGTTTATTTCACTTCAAAGACGTTTAAAAGCGCTCTCCCAAGAAGATCTTGAGCTAATGAGAAATTCCATACCATATATTTTGTTAGCTCCTCTAACAGGGGCTACATTAGCTGGCGTTTTATATTTGGCATTTTTATCTGGATTATTATCTGGTCATTTATTTCCATCATTCGAAAAAATAAATGAAGACACGATGACCGTCTTCGCTGGCCTCTTTGAGGTTCACAGTGATAATCCACGAGACTATGCCAAACTCTTTTTTTGGAGTTTTATTGCTGGTTTTTCTGAGAAGTTTGTAACTAACATAATAGGACAATTTGATAGAGATTCCGCCCCTTAGAAATAGATAGCGACAAAATCCTAATGTCTCTGCCTGTGTCGATGGTCTGGCGCTGGTGGATCTGCAGCAACTAAAGCCAGCGAAACAAAGCCGCTATCTGACGCAGCCGGCAAGCTGAGCATACGTAAAGGCTGTGTAAAGATTGAGCAAAGTTCAGTTAGCATTAAGGCTCAGCTGCCTATAACCTCTATACTTGTGTAAAGTGTCGTCAACGCGACTTGTGACAAGTGTCGTCAACCCGGTTGCCGGCAACACTGCCCCTGTGGAGGAAACCACTATGTATAGCAACAGTTTAAGCTTAAAAGCCCTGTTACTGAGTGTGCTACTGATTTTTAGTTATCAGGCTAAAGCCAGTGATACCTTATCGCAGGCTGAACTCGATCAGATGCTGGCGCCCGTCGCACTGTATCCTGACACGATATTAACCCATGTGTTGATTGCCGCCACTTATCCATTAGAAATAGTTCAGGCTGCCCGCTGGTCAGCACGCCACCCTGATTTAAGTGGTGATGCTGCAGTGCAGGCCGTTGCCAGCGAAGACTGGGAACCCAGCGTTAAGGCGTTAGTGGCCTTTCCGGATCTGCTCAAGCGGCTCAGTGATGATTTGACCTGGACTCAGCAACTGGGTGAAGTGTTTTTAACCGATGAAGCTGCTGTGCTGGCCAGTATTCAGCAATTGCGCCAGCGTGCCTATGAGCATGGCTCATTAAGTAAACTGGAGCACGTTACCGTGCAGCGCGAACGCGAAATTATTATTATTGAGCCGCGTCGCCCAGAAGTGATTTACGTGCCTTACTATGACACCCGGGTGGTATATGGCAACTGGTGGTGGTCAGCTTACCCACCGGTATATTGGCATGCGCCAAGAGGTTTTTACGCCAGCAGCCATTTCTACTGGGGCCCCAGCTTTGTGGTACGGCCATCCTTTTACTTCAGTATTTTTGACTGGCATCATCGTCATATTATTGTTAATCATCATTATTATCATAAGCCACCACGTTATTATCCGCGCCGCAACACCCATTACGCTGAGGCGCGGCGCTGGCAGCATAACAGCTACCACAGACGTGGCGTACATTACCGCCATGAAGTGCTAAACCGCCAGCATAACTATGGTTATGCCCGCCAGGTAACGAAAGAGTACCGGGCTGAAACAGGCAAACGTCGCGACCAGCCGCATCGTAGCCAGGTAAATACTAATCAGCCAAGCCGCCAGCAGCCAGTAATACAGCGCCGCACCGCCGAGCAGGTTAATCTGCGTCAGGCGCCAACAGCAACGGCCAGCCGCCAGCTGAACACTCAGCAGCGGGCAGAGCTGCTAGATCGGTCTGAGAGGGCTGAGCGGACAGAACGGCCAGCGCGTCAGCCGGTAAGAACCACGGTAGCCCGGCCAATGGAAACCACTGCGCCGAACTACAATCCACGCCAGCAACTTGCGCGCGAGCAGCAAAGCAGACCTGAGCAAGGGGTAACACCGGTGCCACGGCCCGAGCCGCAGGTACAACGCCGCCAACCGCAGGTACAGCCGCAAGTGCAACCACAGCGCCAGGTGCAGCCGCAAGTGCAACCACAGCGTCAGGTGCAGCCGCAGCGCCCTGCTCAGCAAATCCAACGCTCTGCGCCCAGCGTTAGTCGAGAAGTTCGCAGCAACCGCGAAGTGCGCAGTATTCAGTAATCCGGGCACGTTCCTGCTTTTCAAACCGACCAGGCAGTACTGCCTGGTCTTTTTTTGTCATTCCCCCCTGGCGTGTCTCTGCGACTAAAGTTGGGGCTGGCACCAAACAAGCCAGTGCATTACAGTAACACTATGGTTTGATCCCCAGGCAGCAAAGCTATGGCCACCGCCCCGTTAAACTGGCAGCAGTTACTTAAATCTGGCAACCGTATTTTTATTGGTTCTCACGCCGCCGTGCCCACCGCACTGATTGATGATTTAATTAACCACGCTAACAGCCTGCACGATATTGAAATCGTCCAGCTGGTTACCCTGGCCGATAATAAATGGGCCGAGCCGCAGTATCAGCATCTGTTTAAAGTAAATACCTTTTTTATTGGTGGCGAAAAGATCCGCCAGGCAGTGGCAGAAGGCCGGGCCGACTATACTCCCTGCTTTATGACTGATATTCCGGCGCTGTTCACCGACGGCGTGCTGCCATTGGATGCGGCACTGATTATGGTCAGCCCGGCTGATGAACATGGTTATCACTCACTGGGCGTGTCGGTGGATGTGGTGGCTGCCGCAGCCAAAGCCGCAAAAAAGGTGATTGCCCAGGTTAATCCGCAAATGCCAATTACCTACGGCCAGTCGTTTATTCACCGCGATGATATCGACACTTTTTATTATGCTGACCAGCCACTGCCAGAAGCGGCCATGCCAGAGCTGGACGCCCGTACTGAGCGGATAGGCCAGTATGTGTCACTGCTGGTTGATGATGGCGCGACCATCCAGCTGGGCGTCGGCCGCATTTGCGCAGCGGTTACCCAATACCTTAGCAATCATAAAGATTTGGGCCTGCATAGCGAAATGATCACCGATGGCGTGCTGGAACTGATTAAAAAAGGGGTGATCAATAATCGGCGTAAAACCTTTCACCCCGGCAAAAGCGTGGTCAGTTTCTGTATTGGCAGTAAAGCGCTGTATCAATTTGTTGATCAGAACCCGCATATTGGTTTTTACCCCAGCGAGTATGTTAACTCTCCCGCCAATATTGCTCGCAATGACAAAATGGTGGCGATAAACAGCGCCATTGAAGTGGATTTAACCGGCCAGGTGGTATCAGATTCGATTGGCCATCAGTTTTACAGTGGCATTGGCGGCCAGGTCGATTTCAGCCGCGGCGCCTCAATGAGCAGCGGCGGCAAGCCAATTATCGCCCTGCCCTCCACCGCCAAAAACGGTACCATCTCACGCATTGTATCGCATATTCGCGAAGGCGCCGGTGTAGTCACCAGCCGCGGTCATGTGCACTATGTAGTAACCGAGTTCGGGGTGGCCTCACTACGCGGTAAAAGCGTGCGCGAACGTGCGCTGGAGCTGATCCGGGTGGCGCATCCTAAGTTTCGTAGTCAACTGCTGGCCGAAGTGCGTAAATTCTACTGGGTGCCGCATTACCAGTTACAAACCCCGGTCGAGGTCGCAGAGCTTGGCGCGGTAGGCTTTAAAGAATTAAAGATAGACGGTGAAAGCTTTGATTTGCGGCCATTAAACCCCTCTGACGAGCGCCGCTTGCAGGAGTTTTTCTACTCCCATACCAAAGAAACCCTGCAAATGCGCTACAACACCGTGCCCACCCAGATGAGCCGGGAAAAGTCCTGTACCCTGGTTAGTGTTGATCAAACTGAGGATTTAGCCCTGTGTATTGTGAAACAAAAAGGCTCAGTGGTAGAAATTCAGGCGGTAGGCCGCTATTACCTGATAAAGTCGGATAACAGCTGCGAAGTGGCGTTTGTTACCCGCGAAAAACATCAGGGTAAGGGCATGGCGAAACGGCTGCTGCAACAGATGATCGACATCGCCAGCAGCCGTGGCCTTAGCAAAATGATGGCCTATGTCCGGGCCGAAAATAAACCCATGTTAAGTGTCTTTACCAAAGCCGGCTTTAAACGCAAAAGCTATGACGACCCAAGTGAAGTATTTCTGGAACTGGAACTCACTGCCGCACCCGCAAAAGGAGCAAGCTGATGGCCATTACCATTTTCAGCCACGCCATTTGTCGCCAGCACAGTGCCGGTGACGACCACCCGGAATGCCCGGCCCGCTTAGATGCAATAAACGACCAGTTGATCCGTTCCGGCCTGGATTATGTGCTGCAGCAAAAAGATGCAACCCCTGCCAGCAAAGCCGACTTGTGCCGGGCTCACAGCACCCTGTATGTCAGCGAACTGTATGCCAAGGCACCGATTGAGGGCCATATCTGGCTTGACCCTGACACCCAGATGATGAATAAAACCCTGCAGGCCGCCCTGTATGCCGCCGGCAGTGGCATTAACGCGGTGGACGAAGTGATGCAGGCCAGTGACAAGCAGGCCTTTTGTGCCATTCGCCCACCGGGGCATCATGCGACCCATGAGCAGGCGATGGGCTTTTGCTTTTTTAACAATATCGCCATCGCCGCCGAATACGCACTGAACCAATATCAGCTAAAGCGGGTGGCCATCGTGGATTTTGACGTACACCACGGCAATGGCACCGAAGATATCTTTCAACACGAACCCCGGGTATTGTTTTGCTCGTCTTTTGAGTACCCGCTGTATCCGCATACTGGTTTTGACACCGTGTCAGATCATATTATTAATTTGCCGCTGCCCGGCGGTTGTAAAGCCAGCCATTGGCGCGCTGAAGTCAGCCGGACGTGGTTACCGGCGCTGGATGCCTTTGCGCCAGAGCTTATTCTGGTATCGGCCGGCTTTGATGGCCATGCCGAGGATGATATGGCGCACTTTATGTTGCGTGAAGATGACTATCAGTGGCTGGCAACCGAGCTTAAAACGCTGGCCACTAAGCATTGTCATGGCCGGGTGGTGGCGATGCTGGAAGGGGGTTATGCCTTAAGTGCACTGGGGCGCAGTGTGGTGGCCTTTTTAAAGGGGCTGATGTAGCAACGTCAATAGTACAAAGCAGGTAGCTTGCTAACTATTTATAGTTACAAAAATTTGATACAGAACAAAGTAACCCGCTGTACAGACCTGACAGCGGTTTTTTTATTGATCCAGGCCAATATTCTGTTTTGGCTAAAGCGCACACTGGCTATGGAATTAACTTGTGGAGCACTTTATGAAAACCTGTTTAATCGCTATTCCGCTGATTTCTGTGTTAGCCGCTGCCCCGGCTTTTGCTGATTTTTCTATTAATATCGGCGCTATCAACGTGGCACCCGATGACAGCAGTTCCAGCTTAAATGTTATTGAGCAAGTTGCTGGCTTACCGAACGGCTCGACAGCGCTGGCCGTTAACAGCAACACTCAGCTAGGCCTGACGTTTGATTACCGGATCAAGCCAAACTGGGCAGTACAGCTAATTGCTGCCACCCCATTCAGCCATGACATCAGCGTAAAAGGTTCTGCCATCGACGGCTTGAAAGTGGGTAAAACCAAGCATCTGCCGCCTACCCTGCTGGCGCAGTATCACTTTATGCCAGAGCATCACACCTTTGACCCCTTCGTCGGCGTGGGTGTTAACTACACTATCTTCTTCGATGAGCAGATTGACAATCAGTTAAAAGATGCCCTGCAAGCGCTGAACGTCACGGGTCCGAACGACAGCGTTACCTTAAAAGCGAAAAACTCCTACGGTTTGGCATTACAAGCCGGGGTAAATATCAAGCTGAATGACACCCTGGGTATCCACATGATGTTAAGTAAAATGGATATCGACACCACCGGCCGGGTGCAGGTTAATGGCAGCACAGTGCAAAGCGTTAATATTAATATCGACCCCTATGTGGCGATGATTGGCTTGCGCTGGACGTTATAAGCGCCAGCCGCTGCATAAAAAAACCCTGCAACTGCAGGGTTTTTTATTTCGGATAATGTGCTATTACCCCAGCCAGACCCGGGCGTTGCGGAACATCCGCATCCATGGGCTGTCTTCCTGCCAGTCATCCGGGTGCCAGGAGTTGGCCACGGTACGGAATACCCGCTCCGGGTGCGGCATCATAATACTGACCCGGCCATCCGTAGTGGTAAGCGCAGTAATACCGGCCGGCGAGCCGTTCGGGTTTGCCGGATAATTTTCGGTTACCTTGCCAAAGTTATCAACAAAACGCATGGCAACGGTGCCACTGTGGTTAGCCTTGGCGAACGCTTCGCTGCTGGCAAACTCGGCATGGCCTTCCCCGTGTGACACTGCAATTGGCAGCCTTGAACCCGCCATGCCGCTGAAAAACAGCGACGGGCTTTGCTGCACCTCTACCAGGCTGAAGCGGGCTTCAAACCGCTCTGATTTATTCCGCACAAAATGCGGCCATAACTCAGCACCCGGGATAAGACTTTTTAAATTCGACATCATCTGACAACCATTACACACCCCTAACGAGAAGGTGCTTGGCCGCTCGAAAAAGGCGGCAAATTGCGCCCGGGCAATATCATTAAACAACACTGATTTCGCCCAGCCTTCGCCAGCACCTAAAACGTCACCGTACGAGAAACCGCCACAGGCGGCTAAACCGTTAAAATCGCTCAGCTTAACCCGGCCAGCCAGGATATCGCTCATATGCACATCAACCGCGCTAAAACCGGCCCGGTTAAAGGCTGCAGCCATTTCCAGGTGCGAGTTCACGCCCTGCTCGCGTAAAATAGCAACTTTAGGCGCAGCGCCTTTTAAAATAAAGGGTGCAGCAATATCGGCATTAGCATCAAAGCTGAGCTTTACGTTTAAGCCAGGGTCGCTCACATCTGCTTTGGCGGCGAACTCTTGTTTAGCGCCCGCCGGGTTATCCCGCAGCGCCTGCATCTGGTAAGTGGTTTCAGCCCAGATGCAACGCAGACGGCTGCGGCTGTCGCTGAATACTTCAGTGTCAGCACGGCTAAACAGCAGTTGATCACCGGACGTTACCGGGCCCAGGGTATGGCTGCATGGCGCCAGCTGATGCTGTGCCAGCACCTGCTGCACATAGGCCAGTTCGCTATCGGCAACCTGGATAACCACACCCGGCTCCTCACTGAACAGCACGGCTAAATCATCGTTGCCAAGCTTGCTGATATCGGCACTAAAACCGGCCTTGCCGGCAAACGCCATTTCCGCCAGGGTAACAAATAAACCGCCGTCTGAGCGGTCATGATAAGCCAGCAGCTTTTGCTCGCGTACCAGTTGCTGCAGTGCCGCAAACAAATTAAGCAACAGTTGTGGGCTGTCTAAATCGGCCGGCGTATCCCCCAGCTGCTTGTACACCTGGGTTAAACAAGAGCCGCCTAAACGATTAGCACCCTGGCCTAAATCAATCAGCAGCAAGCTGCTGTTGCCCTGGTCGGTGCGCAGCTGCGGCGTTACCGTTTTACGGATATCCTCAACCCGGCCAAAGGCGGTGATCACCAGCGACATGGGCGAGGTCACCGCACGCTCTGTACCATCTTGCTGCCATTTGGTTTTCATCGACATTGAGTCTTTGCCCACCGGAATGGTTACCTTAAGCGCCGGGCATAGTTCTTCGCCAATGGCTTTTACGGCCGCGTATAAACCAGCATCTTCGCCAGGGTGGCCGGCGGCCGACATCCAGTTAGCCGACAGTTTAATCCGCTTTAAATCACCGATATCACTACAAGCGATATTGGTAATGGCTTCGGCTACCGCCAACCGGGCCGAGGCCGCAAAATCCAGCAAGGCGACCGGTGTGCGCTCGCCCATTGCCATCGCTTCACCATGATAGGTGTCATAACTGGCCGCAGTAATACCGCAGTTGGCTACCGGCACCTGCCAGGGACCCACCATCTGATCGCGTGCCACCAGACCGGTAACAGTGCGATCGCCAATGGTGACCAGAAAGGTTTTCTCAGCAATGGTGGGTAAGCGTAATAAACGCTCTGCCGCATCTGCGATGGTTATACCTGCGCGGTTCAGCGGTTGGCCCACGGCTTTAGTACTTTGCACATCACGATGCATTTTCGGTGCTTTGCCAAGCAACACGCTTAGCGGTAAATCAATCGGCGTGGTGCCAAAGTGCTGATCGGTTAAGGTAAGGTGTTGTGCTGCTGTCGCCTCACCCACTACGGCATAAGGTGCGCGTTCGCGCTGACAAATTTGCGCAAACACCGCCATTTTTTCCGGCGGAATGGCCATCACGTAGCGCTCTTGCGACTCGTTACACCAAATTTGCAATGGCGACATGCCAGGCTCATCGTTTGGTACGTTGCGCAGTTCAAACTTACCACCGACACCACCGTCATTCACCAGCTCGGGGAAGGCATTCGATAAACCGCCGGCACCAACATCGTGAATAAAGCAAATGGGGTTATCGTCACCCAGCTGCCAGCAGCGGTCGATCACTTCCTGACAGCGCCGTTCAATTTCCGGGTTTTCCCGCTGTACTGAGGCAAAGTCTAAGTCTTCTGCCGACTGGCCCGAGGCCATCGACGAGGCCGCACCGCCGCCTAAGCCGATATTCATGGCCGGGCCACCTAATACCACCAGCTTGGCACCCGGTGGTAAAATGCCCTTTTGCACGTGATCAGCGCGGATATTACCGAGGCCGCCGGCAATCATGATCGGCTTATGGTAGCCGCGAACTTCCTCACCGTTGTGACTACTGACTTTTTCTTCGTAAGTACGGAAATAACCGTTAATGGCCGGCCGGCCAAATTCGTTGTTAAAGGCTGCACCGCCCAGTGGGCCTTCCAGCATAATATCCAGTGCGCTGACTATGCGCTCTGGCTTGCCAAAATCGGTTTCCCATGGCTGGGTAAAACCCGGAATGCGTAAGTTAGAAACGGAAAAGCCAACTAAGCCTGCTTTCGGTTTAGAGCCGATACCGGTAGCGCCTTCATCGCGAATTTCACCACCCGAGCCGGTAGCCGCCCCCGGATAGGGTGAAATAGCCGTTGGGTGGTTATGGGTTTCTACCTTCATCAGAATATGAATATCTTCATGATGATAGTTGTATTCACCGCTGCCCGGTACCGGGAAAAACCGGCCTGCGGTTGAACCTGTCATTACCGCAGCGTTATCTTTATAGGCCGACAACACATAATCCGGGGTATGTTCAAAGGTGTTTTTAATCATCTTGAACAAGGATTTTGGCTGTACTACGCCATCGATAGTCCAATCGGCGTTAAAAATTTTATGGCGGCAATGTTCAGAGTTTGCCTGGGCAAACATATACAGCTCAATGTCATTCGGGTTGCGACCGAGCTGTTGAAAATTGCTGACCAGATAATCAATTTCGTCATCGGCCAGTGCCAGACCCAGCGCCATATTGGCGTCTGCCAGCGCCTGCCGGCCACCACCCAGAATATCAACCGAGCTTAAACTGGCTGGTGCTGCCTGGCGAAATAGCGCTTGTGCCTGGTCAAACTCACTAAACACTACCTCCATCATCCGGTCGTGCAGTAAGGCACTCACCGCGCTTAACTCATCGCTGCTTAAGTTGCGGCTGCTTTCAATGTAGTAGGCAATACCGCGCTCTAAGCGCTTTATGGTGGCCAGGCCACAATTATGAGCAATATCGCTGGCTTTTGACGACCAGGGTGAAATTGTGCCCGGGCGCGGGGTTACCAGCAACAACTGGCCCGCCGGCTCATGGCTGGCAATAGCCGGGCCATAGGTGAGCAGTTTATCCAGGGTGCTTTGCTCATCAGGGCTTAACGCAGCGCTGTTATCGGCAAAGTGCATATACTCGGCGTAAATTGAGGTTACCGGCAAAGTGCGTTCAGCGCACTGCTCCAGTAACTTGGCAATTCTGAATTCGGACAGTGCAGGTGCACCACGCAGGATCAACATAGGCTAGGTTTCCGTTGGTTGAGCGTCGATGGAAGCTGATTTAAGCGCGCTATTATAAAGAAATTTGACGCTAAGTGGTATGTGAAAAAACTGACTACCCCGCTTAAGTTTGATATAACTGACGTCAGGGTAGTAGATATCAGGGTTGGCATGCAAATAAGGCTGCTTTTCTGGCTGATGGTTGGCCTGCTAAGCGCATGTGCGCCGGTAGCAGAGCATCGATCGCAGCTGGATAATATTTATCAGCGCAACAGCCTGCGGGTTGGCCTGTTACATGGCCCGACCAGCTATTATATTGGTATTGATGGCCCAACCGGCTTCGAATATGAGCTGGCACAAAATCTGGCGCGTAAATTAGATGTCGAACTGCATTTATTCCCCAGCTATCATCTGGACGAGTTATTGCAAAAGCTCGATACCGGCCAGGTGGATTTTATTGCCGGCGGCCTCACCCTCACCCCACAGCGCTTAAATCGCTACCGGGCGGCACCGGCTTATCGCTGGATCAGCGAATTGCTGGTATTTCGTCAGGGAGACGACTGGCCACGCTCAATGGATCACATAACCGAGCCCATAGTGGTTATTCAGGACAGCAGTCATGCGCAAACGCTTGACCGGCTGAGTAACGATTACCCTAACCTGCGCTGGTTACAACGCAAAGATCTCGACGCCGATGACGTGTTGCAACTGGTGGTAGATGGCAAAATACCCTATACCCTGACCGATTCTAACCAGCTGGCGATAAACCGGCGTTTTTCCCCCAGTTTAAGCATTGGCTTTACGGTCACAGATAACCAGCCGGTAGGCTGGCTGCTGGCCGCCAATAATGATGACTCGCTGCTCACCGTATTAATTGAGTTTTTCGGCAGCATTTACCAAAGTGGTGAGCTGATTACGCTGGAAGACCGTTACTTTGGTCATGTTAGCCAGTTCGATTATGTCGATACCCTGCAATATATTGCGGCTATTGACCACACCCTGCCCGCTTATAAAGATTTGTTTGTGCAGTATGCCGGCGAACTTGACTGGCGTCTACTGGCTGCACTGGCCTACCAGGAGTCGCACTGGGATCCTAAAGCCCGCAGCCCTACCGGGGTGCGCGGCCTGATGATGCTGACTCTGCCAACTGCGCAGCAAATGGGGGTTAACAGCCGGCTGGACCCCGAGCAAAGCATCAGGGGCGGTAGCCGCTATTTACACCGGTTGGTCAGCAGGGTGCCGGAACGCATCATTATGCCGGATAGGCTGTGGTTTGCGCTGGCCTCTTATAATGTCGGTTGGGGGCATGTTGAGGATGCCCGTATTCTGACGCAGCGTGACGGTGCCGATCCGGATAAATGGCTTGAAGTCAAACAACGGCTGCCTTTACTGCGGCAAAAAGCAGTGTATCAGCACACTAAATATGGCTATGCCAGAGGCGATGAAGCCGTAACCTATGTCGAGAACATTCGTCGCTACTATGACACCCTGTTGTGGACCGATGAAAAACAACAGGCCGAGCAGCGACTGGAGCTGCAACGGTTGCGGCTGACCGAACAACTGCCAACCGATATTGAGCCCTTGTCAGAACAGCAAACCACAACGCCGCCGGGTGTTGAGCGTTAAATTTCTGTCGTTTAACCGGCAGGCTCTTGTTGTCAGGCCCCAACGGCCCTATAGTAACGCCATATTAACGTTGCAAAGGCAACGTCGGGTTACAACTCAGGTTCATTATGCTTAAACGAAAAAAACCACCGCTAAAACGCCGTAAAGTCAGTGCCTTTGCTATCACATCCAGTCGGCGGCGGGTGAAACGCAATACCGATTTACTGAAACTGCACCGCAGACGGCGCAATTATCAAGCGGTTATGCAGGATCATCCGGGGCTGCAGGATCAGTCAGCTCAGGAGCAACCGGCAAGCTAGCCTGTTTCGCCGCTTTTTTCTGCTGGCGTCGAAACTGAAAAAATGCTGACAACATGGCAGCGCACTGCTCTGCCAACACCCCGCCGGTTACCTCCAGCTGATGATTCAATTGCGGATGCTGCACTAAATTCATTACCGAACCGGCCGCGCCCGTTTTATAATCACTGGCGCCAAACACCAAGCGCGCCAATCTGCTGTGTACCAGCATGCCTGCACACATACTGCAGGGTTCCAGCGTCACATACAAAGTGCAATCAGTTAAGCGATAGTTCTGCAGCAGCTTACCCGCCTGGCGCACTGCCTGCATTTCCGCATGAGCCGACGGATCATGTAAACTAATCATCTGGTTAAAGCCTTCAGCAATAACCTGGCCATCTTTCACAATAATAGCCCCCACCGGCACTTCACCGGCCTGCTCAGCTTTTGCGGCCAGCTGCAACGCTTTGGCCATCCATTGTTGATCGGTCATAAACTTTTACAAATTATTCGAATACCTTGGCCAAGTTTACCACTACTATCTGGTGATATTGACTAAACTTTTGTCTGCTGCACTAGAGGCACAACAGTAAATTTCTACTATGTCATTCATTTAATTAACTATTATAACTATGGCATCAGGCTTGCTTTTGGCTACTACTTAATAAAAAGGGAGAACAACATGGGACCATTTGAAATTGCGGCTATTGCCATTATTGGTGGCTTGGGCTATTCAGCTTACGAAGTACATATGAAAACCAAAGGTAAAGCCGGCAAAGGCGAGCTCGAAGCGCTGCAAACCGAATTACAGCGGCTGAAAGAACGTGTCAGCACGCTGGAAAGCATTGTTACCGACAAGTCGTATCAACTTAAAGAGCAAATCAATAAACTCTAAATTCTGAGCTATCCGCAACCATAGCCGCCACGCCCCTGGCGGCTGTGTGCTTTCAACAGCCCTGCTAAATTCACCACTATTTAGTGAAAACAACCAAAGCCTGACTAGGCTGTCGAAGCTGGCACGGCGCGAAAAATGAATAAGCAATTGTTTTATATGATATTAATATTTTGGCATGCCTCTTGATACACCTAGGTTATTACAACATAAGGAACTAGGCTCATGAACAAAACTGTCGTTATTATTCTTGCTGTACTGTTGGGCATTTATTGCCTGCCTGCCATCATCGCCATTGTCGGCTCGGTATTTGGCATTCTGCTTGGTCTGGTCGCTGCGGTATTGGCCATTGGCATTACCGTTGTCTTCACCCTGGCGCCGTTGCTGTTATTTATCTGGCTGGTGTGGTGGCTGGTGCGGGATAACCGCAAAACACGTCAGTACTAAGCCATTATTTAACAAACAAGCCCTGCCATCACTACTCTGGCAGGGCTTTGCTTAAACCAGTAATCTTAGTTAGCCGCCATGCGCTTTAAGCGCAGCAAATCACGCAGCACCTCATAGCCCGGGAACAAGGCAATAATAACTAAGCTGATCCGGATGCTATCCTGAAAGGCATCCGGACTGAAGTACCGGGCCCAACGCTCGGTATCTAACTGCAGCAAGGGCCCACTCGCTGCCAGTAGCAGAAACATCATACAGAACGCCAGATTAACCAATACATTCAGCGCTAACGATTGCCGGCTCCAAATCCGCTGGCGTAACTGCCATAAACTGCTCAGCACCCCCAGCAGAATCACCGGGCTAAACCACATCAGCATCACTAACGCCAACGGGCTGAATATCTCACTGGCTGGTGCTGCCCCGGCAAACGTCTGCTGCCATAGCGGAAACCAGATAAGCAGTAACAGGAACGCATATGTGGCCAGGTCAGTAAAAATATCACTAAGACTAATATGCTGCCAGCCAGCGCTGACAGGAGGTAAATCTTGCGGTTGCCATTGGCTACTGGTGTTACAGGAACCAGGTTGCTTACCATTGAAAGCCACAGCAAAACCGACCGTTATCGCCGTAAAGCCAAATACCGCATCCGCAATAAAGCCCGAGGCCAGCCCTTTGATAAACAGCAACAGCCCCATATCAGTGCCGGTTAGCCAGCCTTTGGTCATAAACACCACCTGCAACACAAACAGCACGCCCAGCACCATAAACAAGGTATGTTTATAAAGTGGCATTAAGTGTACTGGTATTAAGGGGGCCGGCGGGCAAAACTGGCGGGCAATGTGCCGGGGGTGGCCCATGGTCTTCAGTATGTCAGCCACCTGCTGCTCGCTAAGCGCGCCGCCATGTTGTTCAGCCAGCGCATCCAGCTGATCCATTATATTGGCATTCAGTTCACGGCCAATTTCCTGGCGTTTTGCTTCCGGTAATTCGCGCTGCACCGCAGCGATATAGCGTTTAACTAAGTCCATTAGCCCTGCTCCTCTGGTTGCCCGGGTAAGGTGTTAAGCTCTGGCTGCAACAGTGGCCCCAGTGCATTATTTAAGGTGGTCCATTCCTGAGTAAGTTGTTGCAGCAATTCTGCTCCCAGCTCAGATAACTGGTAATAGCGCCGCTCCCGCCCTTCCCCTTGTTGCCATTCGCTGTCGAGCAAGCCTTGCTCGGCCAGGCGCCGCACCAGCGGGTACAAGGTGCCTTCGTCGATATCAATGCCGTTATCCTGCAACTGCCGGCGCAGTGAGTAGCCATAATGGCGCTGGCGCAGTGAAGCCAGCACCGCCAGCACCAGCACGCCGCGGCGCAGCTCCAACCGCATTTTGTCTAATTGAGCCGTTGTCATAAGCCTTCCTTTTATACTGTGCACCACATACTGTGTAGCGCACAGCAATTATACTAGGTGCCACACAGTATAAAAGCAAGTAGCGGGCAAAAAAATTTATCAGGATGATTTTCCGGTGCCGGAAGAGTACGAAGAAACCGCAGAGCGGTTTGCAGCTTTTAATCAGCGGCCAATGGGGTTAGATCAGGGTTGGCAATGTTTAATATATTCAATCACATGTTGTTTAACTAATGCAGCATCTTCAACAGTATCAAACATTTCAATTGCAGGACGAGGTAGGTTTGGTAGCCCGGGAATGTTGGCTTCAAAAGGCGCTTGTTCTAACCAGCGGAATGTCTTATTCCTTGTTCTAAGAGAATTGTACAGAATGCTAAAAATTTCATTGGCCAACTCTGGTTGGCCATACCAGTCCAGAGGTTTCCGAATGCGGCCGTTCATCCCAGACCTTACTGAGCTTGCAATGCTAAGAGGCAATTGAGCATCCCTGAGATATCGCTCAGTAACAGCATGGATGGACCAGTCAGCTAACTTTACAAGGTCAGATGCTGGAAATTTAGTTATTCCATTTACAGGGGGAATCACTCCCACTTTTACATGAGTCATTCTTGCCAGCGCCCCTAATAAAGGGCATAAATCTGTATCATTCGAGACAAATATTTGCAGCTGTTCAGTCGGGTCTTCATAAGCATCCTTGAGAGCTTGCACAGCTATATTAACGTCAGTCTGTTTTTCTTCTATTCGCCATACACAAACTTTTTTACAACCAATATGCGGTGTTTTGGGGCTTAGCGGATCAAACTCACGCTGCTCTACTGGATTAATACTATGGTAGCCAAACACAATTTCGAGTTGCTGATCATCATAAATACTTTGCAATGCTGCATGATAAGCGTTCTGGTCTTTCTCCGCGGTTTTCGAAAAGGTGGCTTTAGGAAGAACTTTTGAGGTGAAATACTTAGCGCTATACTCACCATTGAGACGTTGATAAATATGTTCCGGTGCCGCAATTTTGCAGCAGTTTTTGACAAGCTGGATCGGGTCTAACCACTTAAACGGATGATTTTTGAGAACACCATAGTAAAGATTATAACCGTCTATATAGATCTTTATCTTCATTGGCTTCCCATTCTCAAACAATCGCATCCTTACAAATGAAAAAACCACCTTGCGGTGGCTTTTTCTCCCTCATCTCACAAGTCGCATTGCTTGCATAGAAGTTGGGCTAGTTGACACAAGTATATAACAAACTAGCGCAAAACTGGTCTGACGTGTGAGCAATTATAAGCTCCGCTCACTTCTCGTGGTTTCAGTTCAATTACTCAGTAGTTTGCTTCGCTAAATAATTTTAAGTATGTCGATAAATGGTACATTATCGACTTTGGCAGGAAGTGCTTTATCAAAACGGTTTGGTATACCAGCGGCGATGTTTGTCTGATATTTAACGTGGCTGAACCGTCTGACACTGCTCCTGTCACCGCCACACCTGCCGCCTGTTTACTTAAGCTTACTGTTACTGCACAGACTCCAGCCACAACGCCATTCTTTTTTCTGCATCGCATTCGGCATACGTAAGGTAGCGCTCAGAGCCGTCTAAAAAATACTTAATAGCCACATCACTGATCAGCCACTGATTATCAGTAAGATCAAACTGAATATAATAATCAAGCGGTGTCTGTTTAGCGTTGGTGCCGCTAATTAATAAACATCCCTGCTGGCCGTTAATTGCTTGCTTAGTATCGGTTGTTACTGCCATCTCTAGCGGGAAATAGGCGATGGCATTCACCAATTCTGATGTTTCAGCTGCCGCTCTGGCTGTCACCAGGGTTTGCCACAGCTCAGCCTTAACAAACTGTTGCTCCGCTTGCGTGGCTACAGAGGCCTTATATTCGGCAAAATACGATGCCAAGTTATCGCTTTTCGACGAAGTTGAGCTGCTGCAACCTACAATAAAAAGGCCGATAAATACTAAAAAGAATCTCATAACCCAACACTCTGATCAATCTGCTGATGCCGGCCTTTTAATAAACGGGCCGCTCGACACAAAAGCCCAGAGCAACTTAAAATAAGTTTCTCGATATCCAGAATACTCGAGAACTCAACTTTTACGCCGCCGGCAAAGTTAAACGATGCCATGTAATGCAACTTTCCTTCCCTACCGCCAGAAAACATCACAGACACCATCTTTAAATCTAAACCTATTTGTTTAACTTCTTCGCTAACGTCAAACCTGACGGTGCCCGCTTTGCCAATTAACATGGCCTCGCCACGCTCATTTACTTTCAGGGTAAACGGCCCCTTCTCTTTTATCAGGCTGGTCGTTACACCGTCGTTTTCTTTGTAGGCTAACTCAATGAAATTAATTACTCTGATTTTTAACTGGTAGGAAGATACGCTATTTTCGCTCATGTGCATTCCTTAGCATATGTCAATATTTAACATATAAACTACCATATAAAAACCGAAATCAAACAATAAAATTAACAAAATTGAATATCAGTAGATTAGAATTTCTTTGACTGATGCGATAAAAATCATTGATATTTATTATTTTTTGTAAAAATCAATGCCCCTACCATGAAGGATCCTTAATGTTGATGAACTAATCACTTATGGCGCTACATCGATATAGTGGTCAACTACCAGAGGTGAGCGTGGGATCTTTTTGCTCATTACCCATAGTTTTTTCTGATGGTTGTTCCTGCTCGGCATCCGCATTACTTTGACCTAAGCTTATTTGTGCTGCTTTAAGCAAGGAGGGCAGTGATTCCAGTAAATTTTTTTGTGTTTCACCTTGGCTAATGAGCAAGGCATTCTGCCTCTCCATAAGGCTTTCTAATGTCATTGAAGACTGATTAGCTGAACGTAACCCTTGATATGAAAATACTGCTGTAATCACAAGGGTAGAGATACCTAATAAAAACATTAAGTTATTCCATCTTTGTGCTTTTTTCGCATTTGAAGCTGAATCAAGGTTCATCCGAATACCCAACTCGTTCATGTTATCAACCAGCAGAGAAACAGCTCTCATTTCATTTGCCAATAAATTGATTGAACGGTTCGTTTCATATACTGGATTGGTTGGAATTTGGGGTAGAGATGCGATCTCATCACTGTATCGAGGACTACCCAATGCTCCTTTATGGATTTTGTCAGAAAGTAGCATGTTTTCTTCAAAAAGATTACGAGTTGTGACTGAGAATGAACCCGACATACTTTTGAATTTATCCAACATCTGTCGATGGTGGTTTTTGTGGTAGTCTTTCAGCATGTACAACAAATAACTACAATTATCTTTCACTCCCACTCGTTTTTGTTCGTCGGTAACGAGTCGTTTGAAATCAATGGTAAATCTCCGTTCTTCACCGACAGCGCTCTTGTACTTATTAACTTTAACTTGTTGGATAATTTGGCGATTATGACTAATTAAATTTATACAAAAGCTCTCTAGCTCGTCTTTTGTAAGCCATAGGCTCTGCTCGGAACTAATCCGAACTTCACTTGGATCTTTTAAGTTTTCGGAGACAACGCAGAGTTTTGTAATCAAGAAGCGAACTAACTGTTCTGCATCAGCCTCTATGTTTTCAGCTAGCCATCGTCTGACTTCAGCTTCGACACTTGCTGTGTAGTAGTGACAAAGAATGGAGCCCAAAGCTTCAGTACGAAATAAAAAACGACCGATATACGAAAAATCAGAAATTTTCAAATATTGATACTCCCATGCTGCTTAAACCTATAAGGTCACTGTCATTGATTTTCAGTCGTCTGACACTGCTCCAATCGCCGCCGCCACTACTGCCGCCTGTTTACTTGCGTTTACTGTTACTGCACAGACTCCAGCCACATCGCTGTTTACCCACTATTAATGCTATTCACGAACAAAGCGACACATCCCTTTACCAAGATTGACGCCATCGCGCTCAACAAAACCATAGTCACGGTAGAAATTCTCTTTGCCTTGGGCCGCTAGCAGCCCGACAGTTGCACCAACCGGGCAAGCTTTAGATAGATAACTTTCCACCCTTGCCATCAGAGCCCGACCAAGACCATGCCCTTGATAGTCAGGAGCGACTACAACATCTTGCAGATAAAAGTACATAAAACCATCGCCAACAATCCGAGCCATACCTATCAGCTTGTTGTCATGCCTGATTGAAGCGTGAAATAACGAAGCATCTAAGCTTTGTTGCGCTACACCCAAATCCACATTATCCCAGCCAACCTGGCAGCGCAATGCTACATATTCTCTGGCTGTTGGCGCTTTATCACTGATGATGTAATCAATTAATTTCACTGGAAAGCCCTATTGCCGCCAACACGCGAAGCCGCAACGGCATAACTGTCGCCGCGCCTGACATTAGGTTGCACTTCTCAGAACCTCCTTTATAAAATCACTCTTCGCCGCAGTATAGGCCTCTCTATCCAACTTGGCTTTTGCCGCCCACACCCGCTTATTCTGCTCATACCGCCTGGCTATTTCCTCATTGTTACGGAGCCTGTCACGAAAAGCCAACCGTTGTTGCCATTCCTGGCTGCCGTGCACTACAAGGTGCAAATGGTGTGTTCGACGCCCTTCAGCCCATCGCATAAGCCAACGTCGTCCAACCAATGAGGCATTGAACTCCATTGATGTCGTATATTTTGCTTGGCACAACGGTTCCATCAGCGCGTCGGCGCGTGCCATCGTATCTACCCCCGCCAGAATATCGATAACAGGCTTAGCGGAAAGGCCTGGTAAAGCTGTACTTCCAATGTGCTCGATCGCCAAAAAACTACCAGGAAACAATAGCAGAAGACGGTCGTACTCTTCTGCAAACAAAAGCGGCCAGCTCTTGTGATATGGGTAGATAATCACCTCTTCATAAATTGCCCGGTTAAGAGATTCTGCTTCGTCCATGACTCACCACTTTTTAGAAAAGTAACGCTTATTTGGCGGTTCGCTGCGTATTTCAACGCCGGTGCGCCAGCCTTGGTAAATTTAATGCCTTCAAGCTACTCTGCTTTTTCCAAAGTTACAATAATTTACCGGTACAACTGCTTTTGTTGGCACTGGCTGATTAAACTCAGCCGTTAAATCGTCATTTTCACTAAAACCTCGCTAAAGCTGTCTTTGTCATTTGCAGCAGGTAACTTCAAGCCATTGGTTTAATTAGATATTAATTTTGGCCTGTTTTCTGCTTACTACCTGCTTAAATAGCGTTTATTAATATGATAAGGACAAAAAATGAGTGTGTTCAGGCTGATTTTTAATATTCTGTGGTTTGTGCTGGGGGGCTTTGTTATGGGGCTTTTGTGGTGGCTGGTGGGCTTGCTGTGTTTTATCAGCATTATTGGTATTCCGTTTGGCCGCAGTTGTTTTGTGATTGGCGAAATGGCGTTCTGGCCCTTTGGCCAGGATGCGGTAAACCGGCGCTATGTTAATCGTTACGACGATATTGGTACCGGCACCCTGGGCACCCTTGGTAATGTTGTCTGGTTTTTACTGTTCGGGATCTGGCTGGCGCTGGGCCATTTAGGCCATGCTATAGTGTGCTTTATCAGTATTATTGGCATTCCGTTTGGCATTCAGCATTTAAAGCTGGCGATGTTAAGCTTAGCGCCTATTGGTAAAACCGTGGTGGCACGCCGCGCTATGATTAACTAAGCAGGGTAAGCCTTGTGGCAGCAGACAACTATCAGCGAATTTGGCAAACCGTTTTGCTAATTCCCAGCGGCAAGGTCGCCAGCTATGGCCAGATTGCCGATTTAGCCGGCCTGCCCGGCCGGGCCCGGTTAGTGGGTAAAGCCTTAGGCTATGCGCCGAAAGAGCTGGCCGTGCCCTGGTATCGGGTATTACGCAGTGATCGCAGCCTGGCCTTTGCGCCAGGTACGGCTGACGCATTGGCGCAGCGGCAATTGTTATTGGCAGAAGGCGTAATGCTACGTAGTAACCGGGTGGCCAACACTGACTTATGGCAACCCGACCTGGCCGAGCTGCTGTTTAAACTGCAGTATTAGCGCGGCGGGTAAGCCGCCGCCACAGTAACACACCGCCCAGCAGCAAGGCAGTTAGCGGTATAGTGCCGCCGGAAGAGCCTGTCGCTGCATCTGGTGGCGGGCTGGCCACCACGGTTAAGGTAATACTGGCCGTAGCTACTGCGCCTCTGGCATCGGTTGCGGTAACGCTCAGTTGTAACTGGCTGCTACTGGCCGGCGCAAAAAAACTTACCGTGCTGCTATTGGCGTTTTGCAGGCTGAGCGCCGGGCCAGTTAACTGTTGCCATTGGTAGCTGATAGCATCACCTTCGGCATCGGTCGCCACTGCCGTTAAGCTGACACTTTGGCCGGCATTCACCTGGCGGTTTTCACCCACACTCACGGTAGGTGGTGTGTTCGAGTCGTCATCCAGGATGGTAAGAGTGAGCTCGGTTATGTCGCCCAGTTCACTGCCAGCAATGCTGAATAAACGCAGTATCGCCGTTTCATCCGGCTCGGCCAGTTCATCGTCCAGAATCTGCAACACGATTTGCCGCTCGCTGCTATCACCATCTGCCCAGCTGAGCTCGCCGCTGGCAGGGGCAATATCTTCTCCCACCGTAGCGCTGCCACTTTCTAACAGATACCCCACACTGATGGCACCATCACTGCCGCCGAGCCGACGCACCACAATAGTGACCGCAGTATCGGCCTCTACCACCGATAACGCAGACTCGACCAGACTTACTACACCAGCACGAGGTGGGTCGTCACCAAAGCGCAGCCGCAAATAAGACGGGCTGCTCAGGCTGGCGCCGTTACGAGGGTCAAACAAGCGGACAAATAACTCACGCGCCACGCCCAGGCCGCGATCAAGCGTGGTAATACTCAGCGTTTTACTGCTGTGATCACCCGCGGCCCAGCTTAAGCGGCCGCGGGTGTCCTGATAATCCAGCCCGGGTTCAGCCCGGCCCGCCACTATTTCATAGCCGACACTGGTTGCGGTAGTGCCGCCCAGTCGTTGTACCTGCAGCTGAGCCACCTCGCCAGGGGTTACTTGTAACTCGCTTAGGCTGAAGGTTAACGCGCCGGCTTGTGGGTTAACGGTGTTTTCCCGCAACAAATACAGGCCACTGTTAATGTCGCTGCCTATGATCATGCCCGATGGCAGATACGGATAAACACCCCACATGCCATTAAAGGCCGCACTGTCAGACGCCGGAAAGGTATCGAAAAAGCCGGCCTGGGTTGGCGCAGCCGGGTTGCTGATATCCAGGATAGTTAAGCCGCGCTGATAATTCGACATATAGTAACGGTTGCCGCGCACAAACCCATTATGATCAATAGCCCGGGTTGGCCCGGTAAAAGTGCCGGCTAATACCGGCGCCGTTAAATCGCTTAACTCAAACACCCGTACTGTGGTGTTCAGGCCATGCTGAACTTCGTCCAGCTCATCGTGCACAAACAAATATTGCTTGTCTTCACTCCACCAGCCGGAATGCACATAACTGGCCAGCTGGTAGCTGAAATCTGCCAGCGGCAGATTGCTGGCATCGCTAATGTCCCACAACTTAATATTTTGCTCATTAAAATCAAATAGCACCAGACACTCTGGCCGGTCACACTGGCTGCTGGCGCGGTGGTCCGTTACCAGCATAGAGGCCACATCATGGCTGTAGTCGCTGCGACTGGCGCCACTTTGCAGCCAGTTGGCGGTTAGCTGCAGCGGGTTTGCCAGGCTGTAACTGGCCACCGCGCCCCCCTGCTCTGGCTGGCCTGCCAGGTGCAGCGCCGGTTGCTTACCGGTTATCGCCGTATTAGTAGTGTAATCGACATTACTGATATACAAGTTATGGGCGGAATTGGTTACCCGGCTGGTAGCGGCCAGACGCACGCTGGCTGGCAAATCGTTTAAATCAATAATCTGAATGCCGTTATTCGCCTCCGACGACACATAAGCATAGGCCTGCCAGCGGCCCAGGCTGTCATCATAAAACTGCAGCACTTTAATATCGCGCCAGGTCGTGTTGCTGCCGGCAATGGTTCCCACTTCCAGTGGCTGCTGCGCATTAGCCAGGCTAACCACTGCAGTGCCATTATTCAGGCCAATTAACGCGTACTCCAGGCCGCTGTTCAGATCAACATGGCCCCAGATATCATTGGCTGAACTGGGTGCAGAGCTAAAATCGGCCAGCGCCAGATGGGCAATTAAATCGATTTTGTCACAGCTGAATACGCCAGCTTTACCCGCGACACAGGCAGCCGCTGGCTGGCCTTGTTGCAAGGCGCTGTGTGCCGCCAACTGCTGACTGGCTGCTGTACCAAACCGGCCCGGGCCATCGTTAATGATTTGAAAGCCGCGCTGATGCAGACGGTTGATAAACTCAGCCGGCACGCCGCTTAATACCGTTTTATTCAGCTGGGGTGCCTGTTGTAAGAAGTGATCAAACCTGTTATGGCCCCCAAACACCGGCACTATGTCACTTAGCAACAATACCGCATCATCGGTACCACTAAGCGGATAATGGCCAGCCGCTACCAGCACTTTATCGCCCTTACCTGCCTGACTCAGGGCATAACCTATGGTTTGGCACGGCCGCAGTACCTTGTCACAGCGGCCGCTATCCTGGCCGGTGTCAGCCACAAAACGTGCTTTATCATGTTCAGCATGAGCCGGCACCTGGCCACTGAAGCCACCAGCGGCAAGCAGTACAGCGAAGATGATACTAAACTTACATTGCCAGAAATAACGGATTGTCATATCAACTATTGCCCATATTTGATGGTGTCAGCTCGCTGGCGTAGCGCCTGACCACTGCCACCTTACTCGATTTTCACTTAGCTTTAGAGTATTGTTAACCGCAGCTTTACTAAATACAACCAGCTTATGAAATTTATACCTGCAATTTGTACCACTACAGTGCTTGCCGTTGCTGCAGGCTGGCTTGGCGGCTGCCAGCCAGTAGCAAGCTCAGCGCCGGCTAGCCAGTTGCCAGTGCAGGCGCAGTGGCATAGCCAGCAGCTGGATTGCCAGCAGCCGCTCTTTATCAACCAGCAGCAGTGGCAGCTGCAAAACCTGCGTTTTTATCTGAGCGATTTCAGCCTCAACCAACAGCCTTTGTTGTTAGCCAGCAGCACCTGGCAGCAACCGCGGCTGGCGCTGCTTGGCACCGATTGTCAGGGCAACAGCAACTGGCAACTGGCGTTCAGCCAACCAGTAACGGCCGGCAAGCTAAGCTTTACCCTTGGCCTGCCTTTTGCGTTGAATCATCAAAACCCGCTTAGCGCCAATACGCCGCTTAATCACAGTGAACTGTTCTGGAGCTGGCAACTGGGCTATAAGTTTTTACGGCTGGACATGCAAGGGCCTGACCACGGCTGGGCGTTTCATCTGGGCTCTACCGGCTGTCAGTCGGCCAGCGTGCTGCGCCCGCCCACTTCTCCCTGTCAGGCCGCCAATACAGTTGTTATTACCTTAGATTACCTGCCAGGCCAACAACTGACGCTGGATCTGGCCGCGTTATTGAATGAGGTTGAGATAAACCGGCACAGCAGCTGTATGTCGGACCGCCAGCAACAAAGCTGCCAGCGGTTACTGCACAATGTTAATCAGCCTCAGCTATGGTCTGTGCTGCCATGAATATCGTTAAGCAGCTTGCACTGTGCTTAGTACTGATGTCAGTCAGCTTACTATTAGTCAGCTGCCGCCAGCCGGCGCCTGCTGATAACGCTGCTGATTGGCACTGGCATTTACCAGAGGGCATGCCCTTGCCACGGCTACCGCCCGAGAACCCCATGAGCCAGGCTAAGGTTACCTTAGGCCGTTACCTGTTCTACGATACCCAGTTATCCGCCAATGGCAGCCAAAGTTGCGCCAGTTGTCATCAGCAGCAATTTGCCTTTGCTGAGCCCCGAACACGGTCAGTTGGCAGTACCGGCCAGCAGCACCGACGCAATGCGTTAGCCCTGGTGAACGTGGCGTACAATAATACCCTGACCTGGGCGCATGACGGCCTGACCGAGATTGAGCAACAGCTGCTTATTCCGCTATTCAGTGATGATCCGGTTGAGCTTGGCCTGAATGGCAACCAGGCAGAAATACTGCAGCGATTAACCCGGCCACCCTACCCGCAGTTATTTCAACAGGCCTTTGCCAGCCCTGAGCCGCAGATGCAGCAGGTGGTGCTGGCACTGGCCAGCTTCGTGCGCAGTTTGCTGTCCTTTCAGTCTGACTTTGACCGCTATGCCTACCAGCAAGACGACGCCGCTTTAACCGACGTCCAGCTTGAAGGGATGAACCTGTTTTTTTCCGAGCGACTGGAATGCCATCATTGTCATGGCGGCTTTAACTTTACCCAGGCTACCAGCCATAGCAGTCAGCCACTGGATTTACGACCCTTTCACAACACCGGCTTGTATTTTACTGCCCGGCCTGAACTCGCCACCCCAGGTTACCCGCAACAGGATCGTGGCCTGGCCGAAATTAGCATGAACCCGGCTGATGACGGCCGCTTCCGGGCTCCGACCTTGCGTAACATTGCGCTAACCGCGCCCTATATGCATGATGGCAGTATAGCCACACTGGAACAGGTAGTAGATTTTTATGCCGCGGGCGGCCGGTTTATCGACAAGGGCGAATATGCCGGGGATGGCAGGCAGCATCCGATTAAAAGCCAGTTTGTGCAGGGGTTTGCTTTAAGCCCCAGCGAACGGGCAGCAGTGCTGGCCTTTCTGCACAGCCTGACCGACTGGCACTTTGTCACGGATCCGGATCACAGCGATCCCTGGCCGGTGCTGCAGCAACCAGATAGTTTGCCGCAACCATAAAAAAACCGGCCTGTTGCCAGGCCGGCCTGATAATGTTTAGCCTGTTTCATTGGCTACACCATTACCCTCGATGCTATCAGTAGTTTCTGGCTACTGTCAGCTGGTTATCAACCCGCTTCACATCTTTGGTTTTCTTGGCGATAGCTCCAGCCAGATCTTTCTCAGAATCTGAAGCCACTTCGCCTTTGAGCATTACCACACCATTTTCCACATCGACATTAATGGCCGTGCCACTCACTTCAGACTCAAACAACAAGCGGGTTTTAACCACGGTAGCCACTTTGGCATCCGTTAAGCCGCTACTGTTTTTGTCATGATTCTTGCCACCTTTGCGCTCATTCGGCACGACGGTAAGCTTATTGTCTACCGATTTTACCCCTTCCAGGTTTTCAATCAGTTCACCGGCCAGTGCTTTGTCAACATCACTGGATACTTTACCGGTTAAGGTTACTTTACCGTCTTTCACATCGGTATTAATTTTAAACGAGTTTAAATTACCGTTTAACAGTAAGGTGGTTTCTGCTTTGCCATCAATCCATGCGTCTTTGGCACTGTCTTTCCAGTCATTGGCACTAACAGCAACTGAAGTACCCGCTAAGGCTAAGGTCATCATTACCGCTAAAGTTGTACGTTTCATATAGTCACTCCTTTGTTGTGAGACACTTATCCCTTTGCCAGTATGATGCCAACATTGAAATAATTTCTAACCCTTTGTTTTATCAACAAACGTAATATTGCCATTCATTTAGTGTTAATTATTTGTTTGTACTTTTAACCGGGCTACCGGTAAATATTTCATAGGTTATCCGCTGTCAGCAGCGGCTGTAGTTGATCAGTCAGCATTTGCAAGCCGGCAGCCAGGTTTGCCATGGCTTTCGCATTTGCGGGCCTTGTCAGTTCCCGACTGTAGCGCTTAAACAGCGCCAATTGCCGGCGCAGTTGCGCCGGTAGCTCGGCCAGCCAACTGATATTGTCAGCATTACAGCCAGCATGATGATGCTGGTACCACTGGCAGATAATGCTGTGCTCAACGTTGTGCGTCTGCTTGTCTGGTTTGCCACTGACTAACTGCTCAGCTTGCTGATGCAACATCACCAACGCGGTAAGATGACGACGAATATTGTTATCGGCCATGCAGCTGGCCGCTTGCGAATAAAACAACCTGGCGTGCTGGCTCAGGGCTGCAACCTGGCTAAGCATAGCCTGGTCAGCTGCGTGGTCAGTTACTGATTTTGGGTTATATGCCAACATGTTACTGCCTCCTTAAACATCACTCCCCGTTAATTCATATTCAATTCATGTACCAAGTTTAAACTCATGATTTATAATGGAAATTTTATTTAATGTTCAACCGGACAGGCCATTTCAGTAAATTTTACTGACGACCGTTGTTAAATTTACATTGCTGGATTAGAGTAGGGCACCATTACAGGAGTGACGCCATGAGCAAGCCCAGGCTATTTATTCACATGCGTGATCCAGAGCTGGCTGAAAAACTACTGCAGTCACCTGTCGTCAGACAATTTATCATTGTTAAAAGCAGCGATAGTTCAGCCTGGTCAGAGCAACTGCAACAGCAAGAGTGCGATCTGGCCTTTATTGAGTCAGATGAAAGCGACAATGATGATTATCAGCGTTTGCTAGTCAGCAAAGTATTAACGGAAATTGATTTTATTTTTATCAGCAGCGGCACACCCAATGAGCTTCTGGATAAACTAATGCGCCGCGGCGCCGGTTATCATTTCCGGGCACCACTGGATTTAGGTTCAGTGATAGATACCTTGCAAGATTTTTATCAGCAGCTCAGCACCGAGCGCAAGCAGGTAAAAGCCACCTCCAGTGAATTAGACCAATTTGGTTTACTGGTTGGCTCATCCAAACCCATGCTAAAACTGTACCGGACGATCCGCAAAGTTGCGGTTACCGAAGCTAATGTGTTAATCATTGGTGAAAGTGGTGCCGGCAAAGAGTTGATTGCCAATACCTTGCATCTGGCCAGTTTACGGGCCAATCAGCCTTTTGTGGCAATTAACTGTGGCGCACTCAGCCCCGAGCTTATCGACAGTGAGTTATTTGGCCATATCAAAGGGTCCTTTACCGGTGCGCATCGTGATCATCAGGGGGTATTTTCTCAAGCTGAAGGCGGCACCCTGTTTTTGGATGAAATTACTGAAATGCCCATTGAGCAACAGGTGAAACTACTACGAGTGCTGGAAAATGGCGAGTTTCGGCCGGTAGGCAGTGAGAAAACCTTAACCGCTAACGTAAGGATTGCCGCAGCAACTAACCGTGACCCAATGCAGGCTATTGCTGAGGATGCACTAAGAGAAGACTTATACTTCCGCCTGGCCCAGTTCCCCATTTGCGTGCCGCCACTGCGTCAACGCGCAGAGGATATCGTCGGCCTGGCGCAACATTTTCTGGCCTATCGCAATGTGCAGGAGCAGCAAACCAAAAAGTTTTCTGCTGATGCCGAAGCGTTAATTGCTAATCATGGCTGGCCCGGCAATGTCCGGGAATTAAAACATGCGGTAGAGCGGGCCTACATATTGGCCGACGCTATTATTGAACCTGATCATTTGTTGCTGGATGAACCGTTAAACTGCGCAGAATCTGACGGATTGTGTGATGCCGTGCCAACAGGTGTCAGATTAGACGAACTGGAAAAAGCAGCTATTTTAAGTACCTTAGCCAAAAATGGTGGTAACAAAACCGATACGGCACAACAGCTGGGAGTGAGTGTAAAAACCTTGTACAACAAATTGGAAAAATACCAGCTGGATAATTAACTCAGAGCTGCTGGTGACGCAGCCACACTGTTTATATCGCTCCCCATATAAAATTGCCGGCTGCTGCGATTAATGCAGAGCCGGCAATCTGTTCAGCCAGGCAACTCAGCAGACAAGGCGGCTACAGCCTTGGCGATTTACCTCTTAAGGCCCCTGCCAGCAATGAAATCACCAACAGCACAATAAAAACAAAGAAAATAATTTTTGCGATACCTGCAGCAGCACCGGCAATACCACCAAAGCCCAGTACAGCCGCAATTAATGCGATAACTAAAAAGGTTAATGCCCATCCTAACATTTTTGCTCCTTAGTGCATGGTATGCACTTGGTTTAAATATTCACTCGTTACAGTATGTGGCGCAGCCAATGCAAACCGCCAAGACGCCGTGCTGTTTTCACCAGCTGACTATGGCGCCTTTGCATTAAGATACCGGCCATAAAACTTAATGTCAGGCCAGGCGTGCTACCCAAAAATTGCTTAGCACGCTGCCCCAGTAACCACAGATAGGTCAGTCGCAACTGTTGCTGCTGCTGATACTGAGCAGTGCATTGCTGCAATTTAAGTTGATGTTTACTGATCAGCAGATCGATTAGCATGCTCTTCTCCTGCAGGCTCAGGAGTGAACCTGAACAACGCTTTTACTTGTGCCAACGTATGGCTAAAACCAACTTGTTTTAACAAATAGCGGATATTGCGCCAGCACCAGTATAATGCCGCCAACTGCAGTCCAAACAAGATAGCCACGGTAACGGGCACCGAGCCAAGGGTCTGCAATAACAAATAGCCGGCAAATACCAGCAGCATTCCCCACAGCATAACCACGCCGGCACCTAACGCGACCAACAACGCTGCGGCGATAATTAAGCTGCGCCGAGACAAAGCCATTTCGGCCTGGGCCGTTTGCCGGGTAAGTTGGGCTTGTTGCTGGTACCGCTCTGCTGTCAGGCTTAATAAAGCCGCTATCTCAGTAAGCTGAGCCATCACTTTTTCCGGCAATGGTTCGTTGCTCGCTGGCTGCGGCTCAGTATCCCGAGATTCAGCCATCGTTAACTGCGGCGTAGCAGCGCGCTAACCAACATACCTGCTGCGAATGCGATACCTGCAGCAACCACCGGGTTTTCTTTGGTAAACTGCTTGCCCCGCTCATAAGTGCTCTGCATTTGCAATTTCAGCTCTTCCTGCTTCTGATCGATGGTTTCTTTCGAACTGGCAGCTGTGCGGCGGATGGTATCTTCGGCCGTTGCTGCTTTTTCAGCCATTGCGTCAACCGCATGATGCGCCGCTTCTGACGCTCTTTCCGTCACTGGCGAGTTGGTTAACGGATTAGCGGTTGAATTACCATCATTGGTACTAGCGTGAGTTGTTGCCATTATAAACCTCCTGCTTGTTGAACGAAGGCCAGGCCGCTTTGTTACACGGCAAGGCTGAATAGTTGTTGCCAAATTAAAATGCAAAGCATATGCCAGATTACAGGATAAAAGCATAATTAGATATAAATCAGATATTTAATATTAAAGCGACCGCTATCAAACACTTCAACATAACAAGTATAGTGTAAAAATAATGTAGAAGTTACCG
The DNA here is from genome assembly GCF_000987775.1 of Arsukibacterium ikkense. Classification (GTDB taxonomy): domain Bacteria; phylum Pseudomonadota; class Gammaproteobacteria; order Enterobacterales; family Alteromonadaceae; genus Alishewanella; species Alishewanella ikkense. The sequence continues at coordinate 81,513 of NZ_LAHO01000001.1, read as the reverse complement.
GCTGACAGTAATCCTTACTTGCCCGTAGCAAAAAGCCAGACCGAAGTCTGGCTTTTGCAACAGCCGCAGCAGCTTACTTGTCGTGCTGTATACGCATATGCGGGAACAGAATCACATCGCGGATAGAGGCAGCATCGGCCAGCAGCATCACCAGCCGGTCGATACCAATGCCCTGGCCGGCCGTTGGCGGTAAGCCGTGCTCCAGCGCGGTAACAAAGTCTTCGTCGTAAAACATCGCTTCATCATCACCGGCATCTTTTTGCGCTACCTGCTCGCGAAAGCGCTCGGCCTGATCTTCAGCGTCATTTAACTCGCTAAAACCATTGCCCAGCTCACGGCCGCCGATAAAGAATTCAAAGCGATCGGTAATTTCCGGGTTATGATCGTTACGCCGCGCCAGTGGTGACACTTCCGCCGGGTACTCGGTAATAAAAGTCGGGTGACGCAACTTAGTTTCAACCAGCTCGTCAAACACTTCCATTAAGATACGGCCGTGGCCATAGTTGGCTTTGACTTCAATACCCAGACTCTTCGCCAGCTCTGCCACCGCTTCACGCGTGGCCAGTTGCTCCTTGGTCACGCTCGGGTTGTAGTGCAAAATAGAGTCGGTCACTGACATGCGGGCAAACGGCTTACCAAAGTCGAACACTTCGCCCTGATAAGGCACTTCAGTGCTACCCAGTACATCCAGCGCCAGACCGCGGAATAACGTCTCCGTTAAGTCCATTAAGTCATTGTAATCGGCATAGGCCCAGTAAAACTCCAGCATGGTAAATTCCGGGTTATGCCGGGTGGATACCCCTTCGTTACGGAAGTTACGGTTCAGCTCAAACACCTTTTCAAAACCACCGACCACTAAGCGCTTTAAATACAGCTCAGGGGCAATCCGCAAAAACATCTGCATATCCAGCGCATTATGGTGGGTTTCAAATGGTTTGGCCGAGGCACCGCCCGGAATAGCCTGCAGCATTGGCGTTTCCACTTCTAAAAAGCCATGATCGTTAAAAAAGCGCCGGATATAGGCCACAGTCTTGCTGCGCACCAAAAAGGTCTTACGCGACTGCTCGTTAGAGAGTAAATCCAGGTACCGCTGGCGGTAACGGGCTTCGTTATCGGTTAAGCCGTGGAATTTATCCGGCAGTGGCCTGAGCGCTTTAGTTAACAGGCGAATGTCGCTGAGCCAGACAGTCAGCTCACCGGTCTGGGTTTTAAATAAATGGCCGGTGGCGCCAATAATATCGCCTAAGTCCCACTTTTTAAACTGGTCGTTGTATACGCCTTCTGGCAGGCTGTCGCGCGCCACATACAGCTGAATTTTTCCACCCATATCGGCAATAGTAGTAAAGCTGGCCTTCCCCATAATGCGCCGGGTCATAATGCGGCCGCCGAGGCTGACGGTAATCTTTTGCTCTTCCAGCTGTTCTTTCGTCAGCTGATCGTACTTAGCCAACACTTCGCTGGAGATGCTGTCACGGCGAAAATCATTCGGAAACATAAAGCCAGCGGCACGCAGACCGGCAAGCTTGTGTTTTCGCTCAGCAATCAGTTTGTTTACATCCTGAATTTCGTCTTGTGGTTGCTGTTGGTCAGACATGGTGCTTTTCCTGATTGAGAGAGAAAGTTAAAGTAATGATTACAAACCGGCTTTTAGGCTGGCTTCAATAAACTTGTCGAGGTTGCCGTCCAGCACCGCCTGAGTATTGCGGGTTTCAATGCCGGTACGCAAATCTTTAATCCGCGAGTCATCCAGCACATAAGAGCGGATTTGGCTGCCCCAGCCGATATCAGACTTGGTATCTTCCAGCGCCTGCTTTTCGGCATTCTGCTTTTGCAGTTCAAACTCGTATAGCTTGGCGCGCAGTTGCTTATAGGCGTTGTCGCGGTTTTTATGCTGCGAGCGATCGTTCTGACATTGCACCACGATATTGGTTGGCAAGTGGGTGATCCGCACGGCAGAATCAGTACGGTTAACGTGCTGACCACCGGCGCCTGAGGCGCGGTAGGTATCAATGCGTAAATCCGCCGGGTTAATGTCAATTTCAATATCGTCGTCGATTTCCGGTGCCACAAACACTGAAGCAAAAGACGTATGACGGCGGTTACCCGAGTCAAACGGGCTTTTGCGTACCAGCCGGTGCACGCCGGTTTCGGTGCGCAGCCAGCCATAGGCATAGTCACCGCTGAATTTAATGGTACAGCCTTTAATGCCGGCGACATCGCCATCGGTCACTTCGTACAGTTCAGGTTTAAAGCCTTTATCTTCGCCCCAGCGCAGGTACATCCGCATCAGCATGCTGGCCCAGTCTTGCGCTTCGGTGCCGCCCGAACCGGCCTGAATATCCAGGTAACAATGGTTCTGATCATTTTTACCCGAGAACATGCGGCGAAATTCCAGCAATGCCAACTGCTTTTCTAAATCGGCTAATTCGGTTTTCGCTTCTTCAAAGGTATCTTCGTCTTCAGCTTCCAGCGCCAGTTCTATCAGGCCGGCCACATCCTCCAGGCCTTGATCCAGCCGGTCTATAGTGCCAACCACTTGCTCCAGCGCTGAGCGCTCTTTACCGAGCGCCTGGGCTTTCTCCGGGTTATTCCAGACGTTTGAGTCTTCCAGTTCGCGGCTAACTTCTTCTAAACGCTCTTTTCTGCCATCATAGTCAAAGATACCCCCGAAGCACATTAGTGCGTTCAGTCAGATCTTTAATGCTGTTGTTTACCGGATTCACTTCAAACATGGGTTATCTCAGGCCTTAAAACGGTCGAAAAAATTGTTGCGGATTATAGCAAAGATATGGCTGGCAGTGCAGCCATCTATTGATGATTTTTAAAAAGCGACGTTGCCAGCGCCGTGGCAGCAGTTGAATGCTGTCAGGCTATTGCCGTCATATGGCGCACAATCAGTTGCAGATTTTGCTGATCGCGATATTCATTTATATCCAGTTGATAAGCCAGGTGTACCTTTTTTACGTTTACATCCGGCCAGGTTTTATTGTCGGCATTAAACCAGATCGCATCAATCAACAGGCCATTTGGCCCCTGCAACATCAGCTTCAGGTGGCGCTCGGCCAGCATTTTCTGACTGATTAAGCTAAATTCACCATCAAATACCGGCTCCGGAAAGGCCTGGCCCCAGGGGCCGGCATTTTGCAGCAGCTGAGCAAAACCAATATCAAAACACTGTGTGTCCAGCTCGCCATCGCTGTAGATCACTGCGGTTAGCTGCTCTGCCGTTAAATGTTTTTTAGCGGTGAGGCTCAGCGCCAGTTGGAAAGTCTCCAACCGCTCGGCCGCAATCGTTAAACCAGCGGCCATGGCATGGCCACCAAATTTTTTAATCAGCCCCGGGTACTGGCAGGCAATTTCTTCCAGTAAATCGCGGATATGCAAGCCCGGAATCGAGCGGGCCGAGCCTTTTAACTCGCCGTTGTCACCCTCGGCAAACACTATGGTTGGCCGGTGAAACTGCTCTTTAATGCGGCCGGCTAAAATACCAATCACTCCCTGGTGCCAGTCGCTGCGGTACAAACATAAACATTCCGGCAGGCTGCTGCCATCAAAGGATAACTTGCTTAAAAAGGCCTGCGCTTCCAGCTGCATGCTTTGCTCGATGGCGCGTCGTTCGACATTTAATGCATCCAGCTCAGCGGCATACTGACGGGCTAAGCCCAGCTCAGGGGCCAGCAGGCAACTTATGCCCAGCGCCATATCATCCAGCCGGCCTGCGGCATTTAACCTGGGGGCCAGCGAAAAGCCAAAGTCGCTGGCAGTGAGTTTTTCAGCACGACGATTAGCCACATCAATCAGTGCCTGAATGCCCGGCCGGCATTTGCCACTGCGAATACGCATTAAGCCCTGATGCACTAAAATGCGGTTATTGGTATCCAGTGGCACCACATCGGCCACGGTACCCAGCGCCACTAAATCCAGCAGCTCGGCAATATTAGGCTCGCTCAGGCCTTTATCGGTAAAATGCTGCAGCTCGCGCAGACCGGCGCGCAGCGCCATTAACAGATAAAATGCCACGCCAACGCCAGCCAGCGCTTTGCTGGGAAAAGCACAGCCAGGCTGATTCGGGTTAACAATAGCATCGGCATTGGGCAGGGTGTTGCCGGCTAAATGATGATCGGTGACTAACACCTTTACTCCGGCTTTTTTAGCCAGGGCCACCCCTTCCACCGCCGAGATACCGTTATCCACGGTAATAATCAGCTCGGCGCCCTGCGCCACCACCAATTCGGCCAGTTCCGGGGTCAGGCCGTAGCCGTACTCAAAGCGGTTAGGCACCATATATTCAAGGTATTTAAAACCAAAAGCTTTTAAGCCGGCCATCAGCACTGCGGTACTGGTGGCGCCGTCGGCATCGAAATCGCCGACGATCACGATATGCTGCTGCTGTTGCAGCGCGGTAACTAATAACTGTACCGCCTCGCTAATGCCTTTTAACTGGTTAAAGGCTAACAAACTGGCCGCTCCCCGCTCCAGCTCTGCGCTGCTGCTGATGCCACGGTTCTGGTATAACCGGCGCAGCACCGGATGCAGGTGCTCGGCAATAACCTTATCGGTTAGCGGCTCACGCCGGCTTATGTGTTTTAACTGCACGCCTGATACCTGCTTTGTAATCCAACTGATAATGCTAGCTCAGCCCTGAGCGGGTGAACCGAAACGGCGGCTTAGTTAGCTTGTAACTGATTCAGTAAGCCGGCCGCAGGCTGATAACCGGGAATAATCCGGCCACTGGCCAGAATTAACGCCGGCGTGCCATTGATGCCAAATGACTGACCCAGCTCATAATGTTTTTTCACCGGGTTTTCGCACATTGCCGGCGGGTTACGCTTGTTATCTTTAGCTGTGTCCATGGCTTTTCGCTGATCACGTGCACACCATAAGTGCTGCATTTCCAGCGCCGTTTTGCTGTTCAGGCCGCCACGCGGAAAGGCCAGATAACGAATGGTAATACCGGCATTATTATAATCTTTCATTTCATTATGCAGTTTCTGACAATAGCCGCAGCTGGGATCGGTAAAGGCGTACACCACATGTTTTTCGTCTTTGGCTTTGTATTCAATGTAACTGCCGGCTAACGACGGCATTTGCTGGTTGATGTAGCTGCGCATCTGCACATCGTTTACCAGTTCAGCTTGTTGCAAATCGTACACATTGCCTTCAATAAAAAAACGGCCATCACTGCTGGTAAAAAATAAGCCGCGCTGGGTAAATACCTGCAATAAGCCCGGCATCGGGCTATTGGCAACGGCGTTGACCTGCAAGCCCAACGGGGCCAGGCTTTGCGAAATGTCAGCAAGCTCGGGAGCGTCAGCCGTTTGCTGGGCGATAACACTGCCACTGATAGCGACACTGAAGCTGAACACGCCGATACTAAGGGCACCTGAAAACCAGTTTTTCATAACTCTTCCTATTTAGCGCAACCACGATAATGTTAGCCACGCGGGTGATGTTGTTGATGCAGCCGTTGCAAGCGTGCCTGGGCTACATGGGTATATATTTGCGTTGTTGATAAATCACTGTGCCCCAGCAGCATTTGTACTACCCGCAAATCGGCACCGTGGTTCAGTAAATGGGTAGCAAAAGCATGGCGCAGGGTATGCGGTGACAGCTCAGCCTGAATGCCCGCTACTTTCGCATAAAACTTAATCCGGTGCCAGAAAGTTTGCCGGGTCATCTGGCTGCCGCGGCTGCTGGCAAACACTAAATTACTGTCACCTTTTACTAAATCGGCCCGGGCCTGGCGCAAATAGCGGCTTAGCCAGTCTTGTGCCTCTTCGCCCATCGGCACCAGCCGCTCTTTACTGCCCTTGCCCAGCACCCGCAATACGCCCTGGTTAATACTCACCTGTTGCAAGGTCAGGCTAATCAGCTCGGTTACCCGTAAACCACAAGCATATAACAGCTCGAGCATGGCTTTATCACGAAACTGGATCAGCTCATTGCAATCGGGCGCCTGTAACAGCGCTTCTACGTCTTGCTCAGATAGGGTTTTCGGTAAGCTGCGGCCGATTTTCGGGTTAACCAGTTCGGTTACCGGGTTGGCGGCACAACGGCCGGCTTTATGATAATGCCGGTAAAAACGCCGCAGGCTACTAAGCATCCGCGAGCTGCTGCGCGGGCTAACGAGCTGCTGGTAACGCATGGCTAAAAATTGGTTGATCAGCTGACTGTCAACGGTCAGCAACTGCTGTTGTTCTTTGGCGACAAAGCGGGCAAACAGGCTGAGATCGCTACCGTATGCGCTAAGCGTATGCGGGCTAACGTCTTTTTCCAGCCAAAGCTGGTCTAAGAACTGGCTAATCAGGTCAGCGTCGGCAGCAGAAACCGTGGCAAAATGAGCGTCGTAGTGGTCAGTAGTCATGTTGAGCAGCAAAGTAAAATATGGTGACATGTTACCCGAACTCAGGCTGCAAAACCATGCGCGGCACTCAACTGTCAGCTGAAGCTAGCAGTCAAGCCACATTACCATCCGCAATTTTCATGGTTGAGTTGCGTTGTTTTTACATAACGCCTGACAGTTAATATCAGCAAGCCGCACAACCAGAACATTTGCATTGAACCGCCGCTGGATTTAACCACCACACTGCTTTTATCCCACTGTGCCGTGACCTGAAGATCCTGTGCTGGCATGGATTGAGGTAATATCGGGTTCCACCCTGTAAAGGTATAACCCTGACGCACTGGCGTAGGGACATTTATGCCACTACCAAAGTTCAGAGTAATAGGTGCAAGCGCCTGGCCACCGGCCGTATCAAACCGGATTTGATACTGATTAATTTGCCACTGCGCCACTAATGTCAGGTCTTGCTCAGGCATCGTTGCCGGCAGTGCCGGTGACCAACCTATGAAGCTATAACCTTGCCGTAAAGGTGCTGCTATGTCCAACTCACTGCCATACAGCTGGGTAACAGGTGCAATAGCACTGCCACTATTACTGTCAAAGGTTAAGGTGTAGCTATTGCGCACAGCCAAGACACCTGGGTCACGAATCACGCCATTAGCCCGGCTATCGTCATCATTCGGGCCACCGTCTTCAATGACCAAACGAATACAGTCATAGCCTGCAATTATCCCCTCTTCCCACACATCTGAAGATACTACCGGGCACTGACCCATTGCAGCCCGGGCGGCTGACTGTACTTGGTTGTTGGCATCTTCGACAAAGTCATGCCACTGCATATTAGTAAATTTACGCCATACCGCATTCGCGGGGATAGTGGTACCAATCGGCAACGGCAGCATCACTGGTACTGACTCACCCGGCACCTGCAAATCCAGGATGTCCAGATTCACCATAAAGCCTATTTGGGCAAAGCCTGTATCATTTAAAGAACCATCATTCAGCGCAACACTAAACTGCTTGCTACTCCAGGAAACATCACCAGCGTAAAGCCCTAAAGCCAGCGTATACAGACTTGGCACTTCTATATACATCAGTCCCTGTCCTTGACAGTTGTCAACCCGCGTTACTTCCTCAAGAGCTGCAGGGCAAACAGGTAAACGGTTTTTGGTATGGCTAAAGGGATTGACCTCTGCAGGGATCCCGGACACCGAATAGCAACTCTGATAAGGACAATCATCAATAATCCTTAATTGCAACTGATATTGCCCATCGCGGCGACCGTCAGTTGCGTGTACAAGGATCTGATAGGTACCGGTATCAATATTTAACGGTTCAAACCAGGCGTTAGCTGCCGAAACATTTAAGGTTAAATCTGCAGCAGTCCAGCTATATGTTGCTGCAACATTGTTAAGCTCTGTAGCCGCCAAATCAACACGGCCATTACGCCGGCTTATTACCAGAGTATCAGTATCCTGCTGAGTAACTTTTGCTGAAATGGCCAGTGCTAAAGGTTGATCAACCAACACCAACTGATGGTTATTCGGTGACCCAACCAAAGCGTTCAGTACTGTTTCTGCTTTGATTACAATACTCGCCCCTTCAGCCAGGCTTTGCACACTGTAAGAGCGTTGCAGTTGATGTTCACTGTCTATCCTTAACTGCAGGGTAGATAATTCTGCATTTGACACAGCAAAGTCGGCAGTTACCGGGTACTCAATAGGTTCATCACTTAACCATAAAGCCACTGTTGACGTTATTTCAGGTTCCACTTGCTGTCGGCTTGAGGTAAAGGCCAGATAGGGCATGATATCAAAGCTGATTTCCACCAGTTCGCCACTGTTTTCATCAACAAACCGGAAAATATAGCGCCCTGTTTTGTTAGCAACAAACTGGTAGCTGCCATCAGCTAGTTGTGTCAGCACACTCAGCGTCTCATCTTCTGTCAGCACCGCCACACGACCTGAACGCATCAGATCTGCTTCGAGCAAACGTTGATCACCACTACCACTTAAGACGCTGAAGCGGCGTAGCTGATTAATGGGGCCCGCATCCAGATTATCAGCCTCAATCACCACAGGATCGTATATCAGCACTTGCAGTTCACAGTCGGCAAAGACCTCAGCGGTGTTTATGCTCCCAGCAGCATAACTCGCCGCACAGCTACCCGACACCACCACCACATCTGTTTCATTTTCTAATAACACAGCAAAGGCTGCGGTTCTACCATAGAGCACTGTTTGGCTGGCCGGTGTCACTTGCGCTGCGCCGGTTAAATTGACAGAAACGGTAAAGGCCAGCTCTTCATACAGCGCTCTGACATCTATATCTTGCGTTATCGGCGAGAGATTTTGATCCCAACCAGTGAAATGGTAACCGGTGCGCTCTGGCAATACGGGTATCACCGCAGATTGGCCATGCTCTACCATCAGCTGTTGCAGCACACTATCATCCCAATCGATAAACCGAACTCTGTAGATATTGAGATCCCACTGCGCTACCAAAGTAACATCATTGGCCGGCATGGTGGCCGGTAACGCCGGGGTCCAACCGGCAAAGGTATAGCCTTCACGGGTTGGTGCGGCTGGCGTAGTCACTGCAGCCCCAAAGCCATAGCTGGCCGACGCCACCGCTGAACCTCCGGCGCTGTCAAAACTGACGCTGTAGGTATTAACGTTCCACTGTGCGGTAACACTGATATTATTTGCTGGCATGCTGGCCGGTAACGCCGGCGTCCAACCGGCAAAGGTATAGCCTTCACGGGTTGGTGCGGCTGGCGTAGTCACTGTAGCCCCAAAGCCATAGCTGGCCGAAGTGACTGCTGAACCTCCGGCGCTGTCAAAACTTAGCGTATAATTGTTTACGTTGTAATGTGCTGTGACTGTTTTATTGGCATCAATGGCCGCAAACTGACATTGATAATCGCTGCAATCACCGCTAAAACCAATAAAGGTAAAACCCTCATTGGCCTGTGCCTGGCAACTCACCGCACTGCCTGCATCCGCCGGATTAGGCGTACAAACCAAAGTACCGTTTTCAGATTGGGTAGTGACAACGTATTGCATCAGAGCAGACTGCCACTGAGCATACAACGTGAAAGTGCCTGCTTGGGGTGTAATCGCAGCCCCGGCAGCATAGGCGACACCACTGCCATCGGCCACTGTGTTCCAGCCGCTAAAGCTATGATCTGCTTTGGTGAGGGTGTTTTCGGCAGGATACATGGCTGCCCCCTGATACAAAGGCGGCGAGCCTGAATCGGCACCATTGCCATTGAAGGTTAATATAAAGCCATTCGCCTGATAGGCCCCCATATCCACAGCGCCAAGACGCCAATAGCTGCGCTGATCTTTGTTGGGCACATCTGCATCACTGCTGCCTGCACTGATGGCGGGGCTACCCGGTAACAGCGCAAATGTGTGGCTTGCACCACCATTGTCAGCCAGGGCTGCCAGCATTGGATCACCGGTAATGAGATTGTCAATGCTCTCATCATTGCTTTCAGTGCGAAAGCCAATAATAGAGTGACTTATCGTTAAATCGGTTAGCGTGTCTATATGCAGATCCGCCGTCGCAGGTGATAACGCCGCGTTATTGCCGGAAACAATACTATTTACCAGGCTAACCGAGCCACCTGCTCCAAACTGTCCAATGCCGCCACCATTACCGGCCGATGAGTTACCGGTAACGGTAGAGTTAATGAGAGTGAGTGATGAAGTGACATATAAAGCAATAGCACCGCCCAGGGTGTCAGTGCCAGAGACTCCAGCTGTTATCGAGTTGGCAGTGAAAGTGGTATTGATCAAAATGGCTGTCGCACTGGAATTAAGGACTAAGGCACCACCAAAAACGCGAGCGCTGCTTGCTAGATGACCGGAATTACCATCAACCAACGTATTTTTCATGGTCAACGTAGAACCCATGAATATGGCACCACCGGCAAACATTGAATTGCTCTCAACTCTGTTGTTGGTTAAACGACTGTTATTGATCTGCAATGGTGATTGCGCGAAAATGGCCCCGCCGCAACATTGTCCCGTCAAATAGCCATTACGAAGCGTAACACCATCAATAATGGTTTCGGCCACCCCACTGCCAATAGAAAAAATACGGCCTTGCTCTGACTGTGGTGTTGCCATTGCTTGAATGATGGTTTGCTCAGCCCCGGCTCCAACAATTACCAAGGCTTTAGTAAGATTGATATTTTTTTCAGTAAAGGTTTCTGCTGCCAGCTGCAGAATATCGTATGGCGATGCTGCAGCGACGGCAGCTGCGATGCTGGCATAAAGATCGCTTGTCCCGACCCTGTGCAGATCACGAAATTGCAGCCTTAAGTCAGCAATCTCTGCATTGGTATTGGCACTGGCATCACCGCTGAGAAAGGCGCTGTTGCTAAATTGCAGCGTAAGGTTGCTGACATTGTCCGCCTGGGAGCTGTCCAGAGCAGCACCACTTAACACCAGTTCCAACTCACTGCTGCTAACAAAATGCAGGGTAGCGCTTAAGCCGGCTGGTAAATTGCTAAGCGCAGCCTTGCCGGTTGCCAGCAGGTTTTCACCCACCAAGCCGGTAAAACCATCACCATCCAGCAAGTTGTGCGTTAGGGTTAAGGTGTCCTGGAAACGGCCATCGTTGCTGAGGCTTTCAAACAGGGTTTTGCTGCTAAAGCCAATCAATGGGCCAGCCGGGCCAACGGTTGGTGCGGGTCCGGGCCCGCCATTCCAGCCAGTGGCTGGCGGGGTATCGGGGTCATTAAAAACGTAATAATTCATCCTCAGGCAGAAATCGAAAGGTTCAATGAGCCACATCCCGCCACAACGATACAAAAACCAGGTCTGGGCACCTCCTTCTTTACGATAAGCCGGCACCCCATCTTGGGTAGCGTATTCCAGATAAATGCCATTGGCATCGGCCTCACCGGCATCACTGACCAGATAATTGGCTTGCGCTTGCGCCATAAAAAGCACAACACATACCAGACTAAGGTATTTAAATAATTGATTTAACAGCGGCATGGGGCGAACTCCGGGGGTAATAGCTTATTAACTAGCGAAGCCCATGCCAGAGTTAGGCAAGGACAAAAATCTTACTGCTTCTTACCATTCCCTTATTTTCGTTTCACCTACTCTAGAATGTTTTTTAGCTTTAAGGCGTTAAGTCGTTAAGTCGCAAAGCGAGTTAAAACGCTTTTTAGGCAACATTATTTAAACACCAAAACCGCCATGCTTAGGAATAAAGCGTCAGCTCAGCACCATATGCCTTAACCACCTGACTTACCAGATAAAGTTTTATGTCGGTCAATAAATAAATAGTGAAGGCTACCAATTAACTAATGTGAGATTGCCAGGAAACAATAGCTACCAAACATCTCTGCCTGAGATCCCTGCTATCCGTTGGGTAACACAGCAGCAATCTGCTACAATGCGCGGCAGAACTTGCTGGCGGACTTCAGATGAAAATAGGCTTATTTTACGGCTCAACCACCTGCTACACCGAAATGGTAGCTGAAAAAATTCAGGCGCTGATTGGCGCCGATGTGGTTGACTTGCACAATATTAAAACGGTGCCGCTGGCCAAAATGGCCGACTATCAGCTATTGATCCTGGGTTTATCGACCTGGGATTTTGGGGAAATTCAGGAAGACTGGGAAGCCCACTGGGATGAGATCAGCAGCGTTGCATTAGGCGGCAAAACCATCGCCATTTACGGCATGGGCGATCAGCTCGGTTACGCCGAATGGTTTATTGATGCCGTTGGCATGTTGCATGAGGCCATTGCATCACAACAGCCCGACCGCATCGGCTTTTGGCCGACAACCGGCTACGATTTTATAGCCTCTAAAGCGCTGACCGCCGACGGCGAGCTATTCTATGGCCTGGCGCTGGATGATGAAAACCAGTACGAGCAAACCGACGAGCGGCTAAATGCCTGGGTCAGCCAGATTTTAACTGAAATAGCCGAGCGGCTCTGATCCCTGGCATGATGACCAGCACTACGGTCAAAAATTCAGATAAAAATCCCGCAGCAACTGGCGGTATTGCTCGCTATATCCGCCGCTTTCATCGTAAATAACAAGTTGTTGCTGCGCCGGCGCAGCAGGGCTGCGTTGCCACTGCATTAAGCGGCGAACAGGCACTTTGTCTGCCCGGCTCAATACCTGGCAACTGGCACTGGCAAACCAGCCCTGAGCGCTTGCCAGCTGGCTGAATGCTTGCGCTGTTGTCTCGGGTAAAATCAGCGCAAAACTGCCGTCCACTGCCAGTAATTCTGCCGCTTTGGCCAGCAACAAGGGCAACGGCAAGCTGGCGGTATGGCGGGCCTGATTACGCTGCAAATCGGCACTTAACAGCGCATTGTCGAAAAAAGGCGGGTTAGACACGATTAAAGCGTAACGTTCGGCTGGCTGATAGGTTAGAATATCGCCTTTTAGCAATTGCAGGCGGCTGGCAAAGGGGCTTTGTTGAAAGTTGTATGCGGCTTGTGCAGCAGCGTTAGCATCCAGCTCAATAGCATGTACAACGGCTGTTGCAGCACGCTGCGCCAGCATCAGACTGATTAAGCCACTGCCAGCGCCAATATCCAGCAGTGTAGCGCCTGCAGACATTGCATTGCTGTTTGACAAGCTGGCCCAGGCCCCCAGCAATAAACCGTCAGTACCGACTTTCATCGCGCACTGATCATGGCCCACAAAAAATTGTTTACACTTAAAACCAGCTGACATCTTCACCTCTGCCATCAGTTTACTGGCTGCTGCACCGGTTTGTCATCTGAATACTGTCGACCCTGAGGAACACCTTTTATGAGCTTTGCCGATTTTCAATTCGACGACTCTATTAACCAGGCACTGGAAGAGGCAGGGTTTACTGAGCCCACCCTAATCCAGCAACTGGCTATTCCACCGGCGCTGGATGGCCGCGATGTACTGGCCAGTGCCCCCACCGGCACCGGTAAAACCCTGGCCTTTGTACTGCCGGCTATTCAGTATTTACTGGATTTCCCGCGGCGCGACCCCGGCTTTGCCCGGGTACTGGTAATGACGCCCACCCGCGAACTGGCCTTTCAGGTGTATGATGAATTTAAACAGCTGGCGCAACACACCAAGCTGAATGTTGGCGTGATCACCGGTGGTATTAATTACGGCAGCCATAAAGATACCCTGGAAAAAAACAATGATATTCTGGTCGCCACCCCGGGCCGCTTAACCGAATACCTCGACGAGGAAAGCTTTCAGGCTGATGAAGTAGAAGTGCTGATCCTGGATGAAGCCGATCGGATGCTGGATATGGGCTTTATTGGCGAAATGAACCGGATAGTGCTGGAAGCGCGCCGTCGCCGCCAGACGTTTTTATTTTCAGCCACGCTGGAAGGTTTGAATTTAGAGCGCTTTGCCGAACGGGCCTTAAAAGAGCCTGAAATGATTGAAGCTGTGCCGTCGCGTAAAGAGAAAGCCAAAATTATCCAATGGCTGCACCTGGCCGACGACAATGTGCATAAGCTGGCGCTGTTAACCCATATCCTGAAGCAAGAGGATGTGACCAAAACCATCGTTTTTGTGAAAACCCGCGAGCGGCTGGCCAGTTTAACCGGCCAGTTGGAAAGTGCCGGCATTAAATGCTGCTGGTTACAGGGCGAGATGCCACAGGATAAACGCATGCAAGCGGTGCAGCGGTTCAGTCAGGGCCAGGTACCAGTATTAATTGCCACCGACATCGCGGCCCGCGGCCTGGATATCGACGATATCAGCCATGTCATTAATTACGATATGCCGCGCAGTGCCGACACCTACGTGCACCGTATTGGCCGCACCGGCCGCGCCGGTAAAAAAGGTACCGCCATCTCGCTGATTGAAGCCCATGATATGGCGATGGTAGCCAAAGTAGAGCGCTACACTGAGCAAAAGCTGAAACGACGGGTAATTGACAGCCTGCGCCCCAAACATAAAGCTGCCAAAATAGGCAGCAAGAAGAAAAAGCCTGGTAAATTAGCCGCCAAAAAACTGGCGAAAAAAGCGCCTAAAAAATAATACCACCGCTGCTTTTTGTTGCAATAAACTGGCGCTTTTTGCGCCAGCACTGCTGCATTTTAATAAAAAGCATGCTATCAATAGCAATATATTAGGAATAATTTATTACTAAGAGGCATCAGCTTATGAATAAACGCCAGTTTTTACAATCCAGCGCGTTGGCGCTAAGTGTCGTGCCGCTGGGGCTGTTACCTCTTAGTAGTTGTGCTGCCGTTGACAGCAAAGCCGGCGCTGCCAACAGCAGCGCTATTCTGCCAAAAATGCTAAACCAGGGCGACACTGTGGCGCTGGTCAGCCCGTCAAAAGCCACTGACCATCGGCTGGATATTCAGATCGCCACCGAAGTGCTGCAGGCGTTGGGTTTTAACGTCAAACTGGGCCAGCACCTGGATGGCCGCCGTGGCCACCTGGCAGGTTCCGATGTGGAACGCGCCAGTGATATTAATGCCATGTTTGCTGACCCACAAGTAAACGCCATTGTTTGCCTGCGTGGTGGCTCGGGCGCTGCCCGGCTGTTACCGCTGCTCGACTACCCATTGATTAAACGCAACCCGAAAGTGCTGCTGGGCTATTCCGACATTACTGCGCTGCACAATGCCATTAATGCCCAAACCGGCTTGGTGACGTTTCACGGCCCTAATGGCACCGGCAGCTGGAACAGCTTTAATGCGGCGCAGTTTCAGCGGGTATTTTTTCAACGGGAGTTAATGCTGTATCAAAATGAGCCTGATAGCCGCGATGAGCTGGTACCGCGGCAAAACCGTATTCAAACCATCAGCGGCGGCAAAGTTCAGGGCCCGCTGATTGGCGGTAACTTAACGGTGTTAACGGCGTTGGCGGGCTCGCCCTATTTGCCTGACTTTACCGGTAAAATTTTATTCTTAGAAGACGTGGAAGAAGCGCCATACCGGGTTGACCGGATGCTCAGCACCTTAAAACTAATGGGCGCACTGGATAAGATTGCCGGCTTTATTTTTGGGGAGTGTACAGCGTGTCGGCCAGGTGGCGGTTTTGGCTGGTTAACTATGGATCAGATATTCGATGACCATATAAAACCATTAAATATACCGGCCTATCGCGGTGCCATGATTGGCCATATCAGTAAACAGTTTATTGTGCCGCACGGTGCCACTGTGGAAATGGATGCCGACACCGGCACCTTCCGGATGTTAAACAGCGTATTTCAGAGTTAAACAAATTGGATGAGTCGAGTTCCGCCGCAGGTTGGCGTCCCGTTGCGCAGCCACAGAGTGTCTGAGCAAGCCAGGGATGGCTTGCGAGTTGCTGTGGCGAGCACACGGGATTGCCAACTGAAAGCGAAACCGCTCCGAATTACCGCTCCCAGTATGCTTCTTCCAGGCTATCTTCCCGCTCGGGTAAGCCTTTGGATAAGCGCGGGGCATTCTGCACCAGAATTTCATAACTGACCCGGTTTGCATATTTGCAAATCTGGGCGAAGCTGGAATACGCCAGATACGGCATTTCATGCTTGCCCGATAAGGGTTGCACCTGCTTATGAAAATGATTGGCCGCCATATCATGTAAAATAGCAGACAAGGCGCCATCACCGGCGCCATTCGTGTTTTTAATCCGCTCCGGCCCGCCCAGATAAGGGTCGATATGCGAATATACTTTTAATGGCTGCTGGCAATACTGGCGTAGCATCGGCCGGCTGAATTCGTACAGGTTAAAATCAGCCAGGCTGGCTGATTTAATCGGGTTGCTGCTTTCGCGCTTTACGCTATCATCGGTATGGCCGCATAAATACAAGCCCTCTGGCCCGGCGGTGATCAGCACCATATCAGTGTGGTCCAGAATGGCTTCTGCGGCTTTTAACGGGTCGCTAAAACCGGTTAGCGCTTCGGCTTCCAGTTCGTTCATCGCCAGCACATTGACGTAATTTTTAATGGTACTGATAATTTGCTCGCGGTTTTCTTCCACTAAATGGCGGGTACCCAGGCTCATTACCACCGGCACCTGATGCGCTTTGGCATCTTCCAGGGCTTTGTGCATTGCCTGCTGGATGGGTTGGCCGCTGGCACGCAGCGGGTAGGCGCTAACCACAAAAGCAGACGCCGCAGCAATAATATCAGTGGGGATATAATCCGGTTCCAGCTGATCCATGTCGCTGGGGTCAATTACAAAAGTCCGTTCCCCGTCCGGGGTGATCATGGTAATGCCGCGGCCAATATCGCCGGCTACGCCCTGTAAATGGTTCATATCCACTTTCGAGCTGGTATGACAAACATAGTGATAGGCCGGTGAACCCAGGGCGATATTGGCTGACATCACGCCCAGCAATACCGATTTATCGTCTGCCAGTACCGAGTAGTTATGGATAGTATTGCCAATAGTACCGCCGGCAAAGTGATCTGATATTGCCTGCTTCGCCACCAATTCCTGATAAATAACATTGGCTTTGGCATGCTCCACCAGGTTAGATAAGCCTTTTTGAATGTCGTAACGCTGCAGAAAATCGTCGCTGACACTGGCCACCACATCAACAATGGTTTGGTCCAGGCCGACGATATAGGTATCCAGCTCAGGCCGCACCTCAAAGCTGGGTAATTGCGGCTTAGGCTGAGAAACAGGAAAGTAGTGCTTTATTTTACGCAGGCCGGGAAATTTCATGCTAAAGGCTCAACAACAAACAGACAGCTATTTTAGCAAACATGTTGGCAAAGCCTAAGCGCCTTGTTGCGTCTTTACTGAATTATTCTGGCTGCTGGCGTAAAAAAACCGGCTTATCGGCCGTTGAATCGTCCTTGCTATAGCGATACCCAGCCAGATTAAAGCTGGTAATGGCTTTCGCATCAGTAAGTTGTTGCTGAATAACATAGCGCGCCATTAAGCCGCGCGCCTTTTTGGCATAAAAGCTGATTATTTTATACTGGCCATTTTTATAGTCTTTAAACACCGGGGTAATCACCCTGGCCTGCAGCGCTTTCGGTACTACCGCTTTAAAATACTCCTGAGAAGCCAGATTTAACAGGACCTCAGCATTCAAATCAGTCAGTTGCTGATTCAGGTTAGCAGTCACTTGCTGCTGCCAAAACGCATATAAGTCATTACCCGCAGCATTTTTTAATTTAGTACCCATTTCCAGCCGGTATGGCAGCATTAAATCCAGTGGCCGCAGCACACCGTACAAACCACTTAAAATACGTAAGTGTTGCTGAGCAAACTGCAACTGCGGCGTGCTCAGGCTGGCCGCATCCAGGCCCTGATAGACATCTCCATTAAACATAAACAGCGCGGCTTTGGCATTCTGTTCGGTAAAATCCGGCTGCCACTGGCTAAAACGGGCGGCGTTTAAACCGGCCAGCTTATCACTGATATGCATCAGCGAGCCCAGCTCAGCCGGACTCAGTTGTTTGCAAATAGCTGCCAGCTCTCTGGCCTGCGGCAATAAAGCGGGCATGCTGGTCGCAAGCTCAAGTGAAATGGGATTGGCATCGAGATCTTTGGCCGGGGAAACTACCATCAACATAAACATTACCTGTATTGCAAAATGAGTGAAGTAAACAGTTGCTACGCAACAACGCGCCCTTTAGTCCAGGTACAGCTCAGGCAAGCTGTTGGTTAATTCGGTTAATTTACTGCGTTCGCTACTACTGAGTGCCTTAGTATTTAATAGCTGCAATACCGCACTGGCTAACGGTTTTAACGCTTTATGCCCCGGCAACATTGCAAGCGCTTGCAGCAGCTGCAGCGATGTTGCGCTATGCGCCGGGCAGAGCAAAAAGGCACTGCGTAACAGCTGCAAGGCCGCTTTGGGTTTATCTGCCTGCAACTGCTGCCCGCCCTGCTGTTGCCATTGCCGCAGTTGCTGATTGCTAGCCTTTAACATCGTGGTAAAGTGCTGCACAACCAGCGGGGCCAGGCCCTGGCAGTTTTTGCTCAGGGTATCGGCAAGCAGATTGGCCTGTTTCAGCAGTTCGCCCGCCGCCATGCTATCATTACAAGCAACATGATACCTGACCAGGTCCAGCATACTGCTCAGCGGCAAGCTACCGTCAAAAGCGGCGATCTCCGCCTGCAGTGCAGCACTCTTAGCCCCGTCACCCTGTAATAAATAACCCTGGGCCAGCTGAATTTTTTGCTGTACCGCACCCGGCGCTGTTAACAGTTTGAGCGGAATACTTTGCACAGTATCAAAAAACTGTTTTATCAGGGGGCTATAGCTTGCTAAATCGGCTTGCTGAGCCGCCAGCAGCTGGCTGCGGCCTAACGCCAGGTAGGGTTCGATATGATCAAAGGCCGAAAACCGATATTGCTGCAACAATTTTTGCCAATAGGCTATCGCTGCAGCATCATCGCCCAGCAAATGCAGCAGATTGCCGTAATATTGCTGATAAATATTGTCGGTAGGGTTAATTCGTAACAGCTCCAGCACCCAGGCTTTTGCTTCTTGCAACTCGCCCTGTAATAACGCCAGCTGCACCAGACAGGCTAAGGCTTCAGGCCGCAACTCTTCTTGCTTCAGCAGCTCTTGCAACTGTGTGGCCGCTTCTGCAAATCGGCTCAGTTGCAACAAGGCTATAGCCTGGCCCAAACGGGCCCAGCTAAAATCGCGTTGCTGACAAACATACTGGTATAAACCCAGCGCAGCTTTACCATCGCCCGCAGCCAACATTACTTCCGCTTTTAAACGCAGCGCCTGTAAGGTTAAGCTGGGGTGTTGCTTAACCACCTCATCGGCCTGAGTGATGGCCTCCTGATAATCGGCACTGGCCGCCGCCTGATAAATTTTACGCAGTGCGATAGATGTTTGAAACGCTTTGGCCAGCTTTTTCTCTAACTCAACATAACTAAAAGGTTTTAACAAATAACAATCGGGCAGCCCGCTGAGCATTCCATGCACCGGCTGACGTATTGGCTCGGCTGACATAATGGCAAAACAGGCACCGGCCTTTAACCAACCGTGTAATTTTAATTCAGCAAAAAACTGACTGGCATCTTTGCCCTCACCGAGCTGAAAATCCGCTACAATAAAATCAAATTGCTGCTTTTTAGCATGCGCCAGTGCCGCCGTTGCATCGGCCACGGCAGTAATCTGTTCGAAACCTATTTGTTGTAGCATGCCCTTAATTGACGCGCGAACAGGTTCACAGTCTTCTACCAATAACAATTTTTTACTTTTATAGAACCGGCTTTGTAAGATCATTTGCATCCTGTGCTATGGTGATCGGTAGACTGCGATGCTGGATTGAGATGGCAGTTAATCATGCCATGGCAATATAGTAATTTAGCGATTTGGGCGCAATGATTTTTCAAGATAATGACCAGCAGCCATGCTTTTGTTGTAATATTCCTACATATATTGCCTAAAAAGGCTAAAATCTCTAAAATACTTTGAAAAAATGGTAATTAAACAATATGAATGATTTATTAAGTCAACTTAAAGTGGTGACCACTGTAGTAGTAGACAGTGGTGATTTGGGTGCAATTGAACAATTCCGGCCAGTAGATGCCACCACTAACCCATCATTACTGTTAAATGCCAGCCAGCTCGAGTTTGCTAAACCCATGCTGGCTGCAGCCATCAGTTATGCCAAAACCCATGCCAGTGGCCAGGCGGCAGTGTTGGAGTTAGCGTGTGACAAATTCGCGGTAGATGTTGGTACAGCCATTAGTAAACTGGTACCGGGCCGGGTATCAACTGAAGTGGATGCCCGCTTATCCTTCGACACCGAAGCGACCGTGGCAAAAGCGTTGCAATTAGTGGAGTTGTACCAGCAAAACGGCGTTAGCACCGATCGTATTCTGATCAAAGTCGCCTCAACCTGGGAAGGCATTCAGGCTGCCCGGCAATTAGAGCAGCAAGGCATCCAATGCAACCTTACCCTGTTGTTTCATATGGCGCAGGCCCGCGCCTGTGCCGAAGCCGGCGCTTACCTGATTTCGCCCTTTGTCGGCCGTATTCTTGACTGGTACAAAGCCAATACCCAGCAAGATTACAGCGCCGAAACCGACCCAGGGGTGTTATCGGTACGCGATATTTACCACTTTTATAAAGAACATGGCTACGCCACTGTAGTGATGGGTGCCAGTTTCCGCAATATCGGTGAAGTACTGGCGCTGGCCGGTTGTGATCGCTTAACCATCAGCCCTGGCTTGCTGGACGAATTAAGCAAGCAAAGCGGTACGCTGGAAGTGAAGCTGGTTGATGGCGGCGCCAAAACGGCGAAACCACGGGCGCTGAGCGAAAGCGAGTTCCGTTGGCAGCTAAATGAAGATGCAATGGCTACCGAGAAACTGGCCGAAGGCATTCGCAAGTTCGCCGTTGACCAGCGCAAACTGGAGCAGCTGATCGCCGGCCAACTGTAAACTGCAGTAGCATAAATAATAGCGTCAATAATAGCGTCACTAGCACAGGAGCACCTTATGTCGGGCAGTTTTACAGAGCAACGAAACGAACTTAGCCACCTGGCCAGCGAGAGTTGTCATTTGCGTCAGGCGTTTAAAGACGATGCTCAGCGGGCACAGCGCTACACTACCCGAGCCTGTGGCATTACCCTGGATTATGCTAAAAATCTGATTAACGACGCCAGCTGGCGGGCTCTGCAACAGCTGGCAGCGAATAGCAATATCAGTAAGCTGCGTGAGCAAATGCTGCAAGGCGCCGCTATTAATAACACCGAGCAACGTGCTGTGTGGCATACCCGGCTGCGCCAGCAGGATGTAACAGGTTTAATGCTGGATGGCGAAGATATTGGCCAGCAAATTACCGAGTGCCGGGCCCGAATGGCGGCGTTAATCGACACCCTGCATCAGCAGCAGTATCTGGGGTATCAGGGCAGCCCGATTACCGATCTGATTTGGGTTGGCATCGGCGGATCCTTGCTCGGGCCACAAATGGCGGTTGAAGCACTGACCCCTTATCACTGCAGCCCGGTTAAACTGCATTTTGCCGGCAATATTGACGGTGCCGTGGTCAGCGATATTCTAAACGGTTTGCACCCGGCCACTACTCTGGTGGTGGTAGCGTCAAAATCGTTCGGTACCGAAGAAACCAAACAAAATGCCCTGGCTATTCGTCAGTGGTTTACTGAGCATGGTGCCGACAAAGCAGCGATTGCTCATCACTTCTGGGCCACCTCATCCAATATTGCGGCGGCGGCCGAGTTTGGCATCGAGCAGAAAAACATTCTGCCAATGTGGGATTGGGTAGGCGGCCGCTATTCGCTGTGGTCGGCTATTGGCCTGCCGATTGCGCTGATGATTGGCAATCAGCAGTTTAAGCAGCTGTTGGCGGGCGCCGAAGCCATGGATCAGCATTTTTTCAGTGCGCCATTTAGTGAAAACATGCCGGTAATTATGGCGTTACTCGGTGTTTGGTATATTAACGGTCATGGTTGCCAGGCCCATGCATTGTTGCCCTACAGCCACTATTTACGCTTACTGCCCTCTTACGTACAGCAGCTGGATATGGAAAGTAATGGTAAAAGTGTCAATCGGCAAGGCCACGCCCTGCCCTATGCCACCGCCCCGGTAATTTGGGGTGATGCCGGCACCAATGGCCAGCATGCCTATCATCAGCTGTTGCATCAAAGTGCCTTAGCCGTGCCGGCCGATTTTATTCTGCCATTGAAGGTTAAGCACCCGCTTAAAGACCAGCATAGCCGGCTGGCGGCGCATTGCTTCGCCCAGACGCAGGCCTTAATGCAGGGCAAAACCCTGGCTGAAGCCACTGCAGAATGTGTAGCCCAGGGCATGACTGAGCAGCAAGCCGCTGCCCTTGCGCCGCACAAGGTATCGCCGGGCAATAAACCCAGCAATACCCTGCTGCTACCAGAGCTGTCGCCCTACTATTTAGGGGCGTTAATTGCCCTGTACGAGCACAAGGTATTTTGTCAGGGCGCCATCTGGCAGCTCAATAGCTTCGACCAATGGGGCGTAGAGCTCGGTAAACAGTTGTCCGGGCCAATTTATCAGGCACTCACCGGCAATGGCAGCAACAACTTCGACAGCTCTACCGCTGCCTTAATTAAGCAATTTTTAGCGGCACAGAACTCAGCAAGCTAGTAGTCTGCAACATAAATAGTCATTCAGTCGCTGCGCCAGTTCTGGCACAGCGACTTTATTTCCGCAGCTGCATTGATCCCCTCTGCTAACTCCCTTAGACTTCTGTACATCTATTTGCCAGCAACACGCCTGGCTGTTTGCCGGAGTTAGTGCCTTGCAACCTTTACCAAAGCTCGATTTGCAACACAAAGTCAGTGCCGAAGAATGGCAGCTGCGGCTGGATTTAGCGGCCTGTTACCGGCTGGCCGAGCATCATCGCTGGGGCGATTTAATTTATACCCATTTGTCGGCCCGTTTAGCGGGTACTGACCATTATCTGGTCAATGCCTTTGGTCTGACCTTTGATGAGGTGACCGCTTCTAACCTGGTGAAGGTCGATTTAGCCGGTAATATTCTGGACGACACGCCGTTTCAGATAAACCCGGCCGGCTTTACCATTCACAGTGCCATCCATGAAGTGCGCCCCGATGCCCATTGTGTTATTCATCTGCATACCAAAGAAACCATCGCCGTGGCGAGCCAGCAGCATGGCTTGTTGCCGCTAAGCCAGTATTCGCTGTTCTCGTTAGGCTCGCTGGCCTATCACCAGTACGAAGGCCTGGCGGTCAACCAGAATGAAAAAGCCCGCTTACAAAGCGACTTAGGCCAGTGTAACCATATGTTGCTGGTAAACCATGGTGGCTTAACAGTGGGCCCAACGGTCGGCGATGCCTTTATGCGCTTTTATGATTTACAGCGCGCCTGTGAAATTCAGCTGGCGCTGCAGGCCAGTGGCCAACCGGTGATCCCGGTGCCCCAGCCCATCGTTGATAATATTAGCCAGCAAGCCAAGGTCGTTCACAGTGGCAGCACCGGCGGTAAGTTAGCCTGGCCGGCCATGTTGCGTAAAGCCTACCGGCTTGATCCCGGTTTTGCCCAGTAACCCCGTCTTCCCAACAGGAGTTAGCATGAAAGTTACCCGCGTAGAAGTTTTTGATATTCATTGCCCCGAACGCCCCGCCTGGACCCCGGTGTTTGTGCGCATTCATACCGATGAAGGCATCAGTGGTGTTGGTGAAGCTGGCCTGGCTTATGATCTGGGCCACAGCGCTGCGGCTGCCATGATTAAAGAAATGGCCGAAGCCTTTTTAATTGGCCACGACCCGTTTCAAACCGAAAAGCTCTGGTCGCGGATGCTACGCGAAAGTTTCTGGGGTTTGGGCGGCGGCCCGGTTATTTATGCCGCAATGAGCGCGATTGATACCGCCTTGTGGGATATCAAGGGCAAGGCCTTAGGGGTACCGGTGTATCAGTTACTGGGCGGTAAAGTAAATGCCAAGCTGCGTACTTACGCCTCGCAACTGCAATTTGACTGGGGGCCGGAGTTTAAAGCACTGGTCCACCCCGAGCAGTATGCTGAAGCGGCGTTAAAAGCGGTGGCCGATGGCTATGATGCGGTGAAAGTGGACCCCATCATGTACGATAAAAACGGTAACACCTATTATGATCGCACCAATATAATTGGCCGTGCTGAAATGAAACTGTACCGCGCGCGGATGCAGGCTATCCGCGAAGCCGTCGGTGACGAAGTGGATATTATTTTTGAGTGCCACAGCCTGCCTGGTGCCACCAGCGCCATTCAGATTGCCGACATTGCCGAAGAATTTGACTGTATGTTCTATGAAGAGCCGGTGAACTACCTGAACCATTCGCTGCATGCCAAGGTAGCCCGTAAGGTCAAGGTACCGCTGGCCGGGGGCGAGCGCTTGTACAACCGCTGGGCCTTCCGGCCTTATTTTGAAGATCAGAGCATTGATGTGCTGCAACCGGACATTGGCCTGTGTGGCGGCTTTACTGAAACCAAAAAAGTCTGCGACTATGCCGATATTTTCGATATCCGGGTGCAGGCGCACGTTTGCGGTGGGCCGGTGGCCACGGCGGCCTCACTGCACCTGGAAACCGCGATACCCAACTTTTTAATTCACGAGCACCATACCTACGCCATTAAAAAGTGGAACCGCGAACTCTGTATTCAGGATCCGCAACCGAAAAACGGCTTCTTTGAAGTATCAGAAGCCCCTGGTATCGGCATTGAGTTAAATGATGAGATTGTGATGCGCTCGCAACGGGTAGAGATAAAGTAACACTGCCCCACTGTTGGTATTACGTTAAACCATACCACTGCCTGGCTGAGCCAGCACTTAGGTGCTGCCAGCCAGTGCTATCCAGCCCTAAGTTTGTTAGTAATTGATAGTTGCGCTGCCACAATTGCTGATAGCTACCCTGCCACAAACATAACGGAAAATTGCTGGCCAGCATCAGCCGCTGTGGCGGCCATTCGCTTAGCACCGCGGCTAACACCTGCTGTTGCCAGGCAGGATCGGCCTGACTATAACGCCCCGCACTCAGCAGCTCCCAGCCCGACAACTTCAGTGCGACATTGGGCAACGCCGCCAGGCTGCGCATACCTTTTTGCCAGCGCGCAAAATCATCAGGCCTGACTAAACCGGCATGGTTAAGCACCAGCTTTAAAGCAGGAAAGGCTGCGGCCAACTGTTGAATTCTGGCGACGTTTTTTGCGCTGGCCAGGGTACATTGCACTTCCAACAGCAGCTGATGTTGGGCCAGTTCAGCGGCTATCTGGCTTAGCTGGGGCGCATGTAACCAACGCTCATCGTCAGCTTCGAAAATATGCCGCACCCCGGCAGGCTGATACGGCAATAACTTCTGCACGTTGGCCAGCACCTTTGCTATTGGCAGGCTACAATCTAAAAATGCTACCGCCCGGTGTGGCACTGGGATGTTTTGCTGCGCCAACCAGGCCAGTTCACGCGCAGGCGCACTGTTATCCAAACCCGCTTCAATATGCACCAGGCCAGCCAGCTGAAAAGGGGCAGTCAGTTCAAGTGCTGGCGCAGCGTAATCTTGCTGCAATAAGGCTTTATCCGGCCAGGCCGGCGCATTATTGTGCCGCAGCCACTGGTAATCGCCGGCACTCAGTTGCCACAGATGCAAATGCGGATCGACGATAGCCAGCACCTCGCCGCTATTTACTGACACGTATAGCCGCCATCAATCAGCTGCAGGCTACCGGTAATAAAACGGGCATTGTCGCTGGCTAAAAAAGCCACCAGCGCAGCGACTTCCTCCGGCTGGCCTAAGCGGCCAAGCGGCTGCAAGGCGGCTTCTTCTGCCACAACCACAGTCTTATCGGCACCACTTTTGGCGCAATAGCGGTCTATCGCCTGATGAAACAACGGCGTTTCAATGGTACCCGGGCACACCGCATTCACCCGGATATTAAAGGCGGCATAATCCAGCGCCGTGGTTTTGGCCATCGAAGCCAGCGCATGCTTGCTCAGGTTATAAGCAAAAGAGTTTTTCTTGGCGATCACTGCCTGATCGGAGGCTATCAGCACGATAGCACCACTTTGCTGCGCCCGCATTTGCGGCAGCACCGCCTGCAGCGCAGCATAAGCACCTTTGACATTCAGGGCAAATAAGGCATCCAGCGTAGCTTCGTCGGTCGCTTCAATATTGGCACTGAGATGGCGGCCGGCATTGGATACCAGCAAATCAACCCGGCCGGTTTGTGCCAGAATACGCTGAATAACGGCCTTAACGGTGGCTACCTGGCTCATATCACACTGGCAGTACTCACCCAAACCACCCGGCATAATGTCCAGGTTAAACACCTGATACTGCTCCGCTAATAGCGTCTCAATTATGGCATAACCAATACCCTGGCTTCCGCCGCTGACGATAGCAACTTTTTTCATGCCGGCTCCTTTTTCTGGGTTTATAGCATTGTAACGGCCAATAATCGGCTCGGCCCGCTAATTTTGAATTATTTTCCAAGACTGTCACGCTGTTGTCACTTAACTATTTTATTTTGCAACGAAGTGTGGTAGAACTTTCGTTGAAAATAACAACAACATCAGCAGAGGCCGTATTATGGATAGCTTCGAAGAATTACTGAACATGTTGGAACGCCCGGCAGCAAAACCTAAAGCTGTGAAGCGTAAATGGCGCGAAATTGAAGAGTTAAAAGAGCGCCATCGTCTGAAAAAAGAGCTATGCGATATAGACTGGACCATAGAGCCAGAGCTGGCCGACATTGAGTTATAACGCCAACGCCCAATCCTTGATTGGGCGTTGCTGTTTTAGCTGACGGTAAAGCGTTGCGGCGTCGCTAAGCGGGCAGCAAAGCCAGGCTAGCGGCAAACCGAATGCCAGTTAATGGCAGTGCGGTTGCTGTCTTGCAGCAAGCTATTGGTTTGCAAAAAATGGCCGCAGCCTAAAAAACCACGATGCGCCGATAACGGTGACGGGTGTGGCGCGCACAGAATATGATGGCGCGCGCTGTCAATCAGCCGGGCCTTTTTCTGGGCATGGCTACCCCACAGCAAAAACACTATGCCTTCGCAGTGTTGGCTAATGTTGCTTATCACCTGGTCGGTAAACTGCTCCCAGCCTAATTTGCGGTGGGAATTCGGTTGGTTAGCGATCACTGTCAGCACGGTATTCAGCAGCAATACCCCCTGCTGGGCCCAGCTTTGTAAGTTACCATGAGCAGGTACCTGAAAATCGGCATATTCCAGCGCCAGCTCTTTGTAAATATTTGCCAGCGACGGCGGCACTTTTACGCCGTCTCGTACCGAAAATGCCAGACCATGCGCCTGATTCGGGCCATGATAAGGGTCTTGCCCCAGCAGTACCACTTTTAGCTGTGTCAGTTCAGTCAGCTTAAAGGCGTTAAACACATCGGCTTGTGGCGGATAAATCACTGTACCCGCACTGCGGGCTGCCGCTACTTCTGCCTGCAGCGCCGCAAAATACGGCTGCTGCTTTTGCTCACCTAATAGTTGCTGCCAGTCGGTCATGTGCTTTTTAACGTCCTGATTACCTGTTCTAAGGCGGCAAAGTCTGCCGCAATATCAATACTAAGTCCAGACTCGGCAGCACAAGCTGCCAACGCCGGTGGCAAAGCGATGGGGCTGCCCAGGATATTCTCAACCTGCTCTTTAAATTTTGCCGGGTGGGCGGTACCAAAGAAAATACCAAACTCGTCTGGCGCCAGGCTGCGCTTCAGCGCCTTGTAGGCCACAGCGGCATGCGGCTCACTCAGATAGCCCAACTGCCATAACTGCCGCACCCCTAACTGGGTGTCATCCTCATCTACCGCTATGGCTTCAATAGCACCCCGGCTAATCACGCCTTGCGCTAACAGGGCTTCAACCCGCGGCCAGTTATTGGGCGCACTAACATCCATGGCATTAGACAGAGTGGCAACTGTCGCTTTAGGCTGCCACTGCTGGCCTTGCCAGTAGCGTGGCACAGTATCATTGCTATTGGTGGCGGCGATCATCCGTTTAATCGGCAAGCCCATGGCTTTGGCAATCAGCCCGGCACTAAGGTTACCAAAGTTACCGCTGGGTACCGATATTACCACCTGGTCGCGCTGCGCCGCCGGCACTTGTGCCACAGCTTCAAAGTAATAACAAATTTGCGCAAACAAGCGGCTGATATTAATTGAGTTGGCAGAGGTAATATTAAACTCGGCTACCAGCGCTTGATTGTCAAACACCTGTTTCACCAGTGCCTGACACTGGTCGAAGTCGCCATCAACGGCCAAAGTAGTAATGTTTTCGCCCAGGGTGGTAAACAGCTTTTCCTGCAAGATGCTAATTTTGCCTTTAGGAAACAAAATAACCACCTGCACGCCGCTCTGGCGATAAAACGCATGCGCTACTGCCGCACCGGTATCACCCGAGGTTGCGGTAACTATAGTCGTCGGCTCGGGTTGTGCTTTGGCCAGCGCCTGCGCCATAAAGCGGCCACCAAAGTCTTTAAATGCCAGGGTCGGCCCGTGAAACAGCTCCAGCGCACTGACATTGTCGGTTACCCTGACTAACGGCGCCGGAAAAGTAAAAGCGCGGTCGACCATCGCTAATAACTCAGCCTCAGGCAGTTCATCACCTATTAACGCCGCTAAAATCTTAGTGCTGCGCTCAACCAGCGGCATCGCCAGTAAGGCATCGATATCCAGTTTTGGCCAGTGGGTTGGGAAAAATAAGCCCTGTTGCTGGCCCAGGCCCTGGCGTACCGCCTGTAAAAAGCTCACCTGCTCGGTAGCTACTTTTAAATTGGTTAATTGCATGGTCAGTTCCTATGGCTTAAATCGGCAGACACCGGCGCCAGCGCACGGGCGCCGGCTGCAGATAATTGGCAAACATGGGTGCAGGCATCGTCATTCTTGGCATAATGCTGCTGCAGATAAGCGGCAGTAGTAGCAGCAACAGCGTCATCCGGACAAAGCGCAAATAAGGTGGGCCCGGCGCCGGATATCCCCAGGTGCAACACTCCCTTTGCCATTAACGCTACGCGCAGAGATGGCAGCTCCGGGATCAGCGGTATGCGCGCCGGCTCTGCGACCAGGTCCTGTAGCGCGGCAATGGCGTCATCTTCGTCCTGACAATATAAGGCACTGACAAAACGGCTTAGCGTGCCAGCAAATTCAATACTTTGCGCCAGGCTCAGTTGTTGTGGTAATACCGCCCGCGCCGCCTTGGTTGATAACACTGTGCCAGGATAACTTAATACCACCCGCCAGTGGCTGAACCACGGCAAGGCCCGGCTTAGCTTACCGCTACCCGGTAACATTAATTGCAGCCCACCCAGCAAGCTGGGCGCGACGTTATCATAGTGTACACTGCCACTGACCCCGCCTTCGGCCTCTGCCATCAATTGCATTAGCTGTGGCTGGCTTAGCGGCTTGCCAAAGTAATCATTATAAGCAAAACAGGCCACCACTATAGAGCAGGCGCTGGAGCCAAGGCCACTGCCTACCGGCAGATTTTTCTTCAGGTGTAGTGCCAGCCGTGGTAAGGGCTTACCAACGGCCTGCTCAAACGCATAAAAACACTGCAGCACTAAGTTGTCACTGCTGTCTGCCGGTAACTGATGGCGGTAGCGGCCACTGATTTGCAGGCTAAGCTCGCTCTGCTCACCGTGAATTTCCAGCACATCACCAAACAGCTCACCCTGATGTGATGCGACATCAAGCGGCTCAAAGGCCGCCCCCAGCAAATCAAAACCGACCGAAAAGTTGCCGGTAGATGCCGGTGCAAAATAACGGGATATCTTTGTATTAGTCATCATAATGCTTATACCTGCTGCTGCCAGCTTAAGGTGCGCATAATGTCGCTGAATACCCCAGCCGACGTCACGGCAGCGCCGGCACCATAACCGCGCAGCACAAAGGGAATGGGCTGATAATAGCGGCTGTGCATAGCCAACGCATTTTCACCATCTTTGACCTTAGCTAACGGATGGTCCTGTGCCAGGGTTTTGATCGCTACCCCGCATTTGCCATCGCGGATTTCACCAATATAACGCAGTACCTTGCCCTCAGCGGCAGCCGTTTTAACCCGCTGTCTAAACGCCGCGTCAAGCGCCGGCAAGCGCGCCATAAAATCCTCGGTGCTGCCGCTGCTGTCAAAATCGGCCGGCAATACCGGTTCAATGCTGACATCGCTCAGCTCCAATGCCATGCCCGCTTCCCTGGCCATAATCAATAACTTGCGGGCGACATCGGTGCCCGATAAATCATCGCGGGGATCAGGTTCGGTAAAGCCCATGGCTTTGGCTTTGCTGGTCACCTCTGACAAGCTGGCACCGGCTTCCAATTCACCAAAAATATATGACAAGGAACCGGATAAAATGCCCTCGAACGCCAGCAACTCATCCCCGGCATTCAATAAGCCTTGCAAGGTATCAATTACCGGCAGCCCTGCCCCTACGGTGGTTTCATATAAAAACCGCCGCCGCTGTTGTTGGGCAACCTGCCGCAACTGCCGGTAATAGCTCAGGCTGGCAGTGTTGGCTTTTTTATTCGGTGTTACCACATGAAAACCGGCCGCCAGAAAATCAGCATACTGGCTGGCAATATCCTCGGCACTGGTACAATCGACCAGCACCGGGTTGGTTAAGTGCTGCTGGCGCACAAAATCGGTTAATGCGGCCAGCGAAAATGTCGCCTGGCTTTGGCTCAGATCCGCCTGCCAGGCGCTCAGATCGACGCCCTCTTTAGCCAGCAATAACTGGCGCGAGTTGGCAATACCATAAACGGTTAATTTGACCTGGCGCTGCTGTAAAAAGCTTTGCTGACGCTCGATTTGCGCCAGCAACTCGGCGCCCACCACGCCACAGCCCACCAGAAACACATCGATGCTGGGGATATGGCTGAAAAAGTTCTCATGGCAGACCCGCACCGCGTCTTTGCAGACAGCCTGCTCCACCACTGCAGAAATAGAACGTTCGCTGCTATCCTGCGCAATAGCCACCACATTAACCCGGGCCTGCGCTAACGAGGCGAAAAACTTGGCGGCAACACCTCGATGCTGACGCATACCATCCCCCACCAGGCTGACGATGGCCATATCGGCCAGGATGCTGAGCGGGCGCAGCAAGCCGGTTTGCAGTTCCAGCTCAAATTCCTGCTCCAGCGCTTTTTGAGCACGGTTCAGATGCAGCTGTGACACACAAAAGCTGATACTGAATTCAGAAGATGACTGGGTGATTAAACTGACCGAAATTTGCGAGCGCGCCATGGAGGCGAATACCCGGCTCGCCATCCCTACCACACCTTTCAGCCCGGGGCCTGACACGGTAAACAGCGCCAGATGTTCCAGGCTGGAAATGCCTTTCACCAGTGCCTCACCATCGCCGTTAACGTCAATACAGGTGCCAGGTGCGGCAGGGTTTAAGGTGTTCTTGATATAACAAGGGATATGGTAGCGCGCCAGTGGCCCGATGGTTTTCGGGTGCAGCACCTTGGCACCAAAATACGACAGCTCCATCGCTTCGTCGTAGGATAAGCGGTCAATCAGCCGCGTTTGTTTTACCTGGCGCGGATCGGCGCTGTATACACCATCCACATCGGTCCAAATCTCGCAGGCATCGGCCCGGATACTGGCCGCGACAATGGCGGCTGAGTAGTCAGAACCGTTGCGGCCCAGCAAGGTAGGCTCGCCCTGACTATTGCTGGATACAAAACCGGCAATCACATATACCGCTGCACTCTGCTGTGCAATAGCCTGCTGCAACGTTTGCTCAGAGCCAGCAATATCAGCGCTGGCATTCAGATAATCGCCCTGGCTTTTAATCAGCTTTACTGCATCTAAGGCCACGGCCGATAATTGGTTGGCCTTAAGCAAGGCTGTCATCAGTGCCACACTGAACTGCTCTCCCAGCCCCAGAATTTGCGCTTTAATATGATCCGGACAATGCCGCAGCAAGCTGATGCCCTGCAAATGCAACGCCAGTTGCGCCAGTTGCTGCTGGCACAAGGCCTGCACCTGGCTCACCTGCTCTGCGGTTAACGTTACCGCCTCATGCAGCAATTGCTGATAGCGTGCGGTTAAAGCGCTTAACACGCCCTGATAGTCTGACCCCAGAAAAGCAAGGTCGGATAACTCTACTAACATATTGGTCACGCCCTGTGGCGCGGACAACACCAGGCAAACCGGGCCAGTAGCGGCCTGGCGTTGCACGATTTGCGCAACCTCGGCAAAGCGTGGCAGTGATGCCAGCGACGAGCCGCCAAATTTTAACACTCTCATGTATTACTCCTTGCGCATCGAATGAGTCGTTATGTTGTTATGTTGTTATTGCCGACCAAGGCCAGGTATTCACCTGTTAAACTCTAAAAAAAAGGCCCGTGACATTTGAGGTCACGGGCCTTTTTACAGACAACACACCGCCGACCTCCTACCCCGCAGGGCTGGTGGTAATAATAATGGTGGTGAGGTCTGCTGTTTTTATTTTCATGTTAAGCACTATGCACAGACTTATAGACGTCTGTCAAACAAAAAATGGTCACCTTCACGATTTTACCTTTTTAAGGGAATCTACCAGCTCAGGGTAATAGCTCACTACCTGATTGCGGCCGCTGCGTTTAGCCTGGTACAAGGCCAAATCCGCTTGCTGAATAAACTCATCGCCGCTAAGTCCGGTGTAATATTCACTCACGCCGACACTGACACTGGTATTGAGCTGCTGTCGTTGATATTGCACCGGTGTCAGCTCTACCCGCCGGCAGATCCGTTTTGCGACTTCTATTGCGCCGTCTAATGGCGTATCGGGTAAAATTATTGCAAATTCTTCACCACCGTAACGGCCAAATAAATCCATTTCCCGCAGCAGGCTACCGATCAGTTTTGCGACCTCGATCAGCACCAAATCGCCGGCCTGATGACCATACTCATCATTAAGACGTTTAAATTTGTCCAAATCAAAAAACAACAACGACAACGGATGCTGATAACGGCTGGCACGCTGCACTTCCACTTCAAGCTGTTGTTGCCAATAATGGCGATTAAACACTCCCGTCAGACCATCCAGCCGGTTAACCTGCTGCAACTGCAAATTAGTTTGCTGCAGCTGGCTTTGATACACATAAGCATCCGTAGCGTCTTCAATCAGTAAACAGACATAATGTTCACCGCTGCCAGGCTCGGTAAGCGGCAGCATATTACAGTTTTGTGCCATATACTGATTGCTGCTGCTGATAGGACGCAAATGGGGTAATTTAAAAATATACTGGCGCTGCTCCCAGGAACTAAACGCCGGGCTTTGTAAACTCAGGACACTGGCTAGCTTGCGGCTAAGCCAGGCTTTAGGGGCATCAGTAAACACACTGAACAGATCTTTGCCTGTCACCTGCTCCAGCTGAATGTCGGCGCGACGGCAAATATACGGATTGATATAGACAATTTGCAGTGAACTGTTCAGCAGAATAACACCGCTGTTGAGTTGCTGCATTAACGGGCCTGACAGCCAGTCAATATTCATCAGAATTCCGCCAGCACATTATCCAAAATAGTTTTCAGTTTTAATACCGCTTCGCCCGGGATCAATAAAATCATATTACAGTCAAAGCTGTAATCGGTAAGCTCGTATCGAATATCTACTTTCAACGCTAACTGCCAATGAAAAGCGGTTTGCTCCAGCTTGCTGATAAAATCATTGTCACGCGAGGAAATCACCCGCGGCGCAGCATAAGAAAAGCTGTTATCCAGCTGCTCTGCCAGACCATTTAAAAAGGTGGTGGTTAAAATAGAGCTGATGTCGGTTAGCATTTCGGTTTCACTGGTAGCGTCATCATCATAACCGAGCAAAGCGGAAATTTTACCGGCATTATCCAGCTGATACAGTAAAATGGTTTCGCCACGTAAGCCACCGTCACCAAAAAAACCCAGGCTAATCATCGAACTGTTCAGCCCCTGATACTGGCCACGAAACTGCTCAGGAATATCAGCTGCATTCACCAGGCCAATCGCCGGCACCTGCAAATGCACAAAGGTATTGAGAAAACGGGCAAGTTTGTCACTTGCCAGGCCCATCGCCACATTTATCAATTCCTGTAAGCAGTCACGCTGCTCTTCAGTAAAGCTCATTTCGGTCATATCAACCCATATTGGCGCATCACTGCGCCGAGTTTATCGGCATTCACTGGCTTTTGAATAAAGGCCAGCGCACCGAGATCCATTACCCGTTTTTGCATTTCTGGCTGAATATCTGCCGAGACCACGATTACAAAAACATCCATTTTTTCCGCTTTAATCGCTTCCAGAACACCTACCCCATCCAGCTCAGGCATAGTCAGGTCTAAAAATACCACGCCAATTTCCTGGTTGCGTAACACCGCTAATGCTTCCATGCCGTTAGTGGCCGTCACTATCTCAGCATCGAAGCTCGCTGGCAGGGATTTTTTCATTTGATTACGGGCTAACAGTGAGTCATCACAAATTAAAGCGGTTAAAGCCATCAGTACTGCCTGTTATAAGTTGTATTTTGGTGAGTATTGGTTAAAAAATATATACAGATGACTGGCATAAAGCAATATCCCGCTAATAATTAGCGGTAACCAGGGTTCAGGTTGAAAGCGTTTTGCAAAGCCTTGCAGCATTACAACACTTATTTAGCGCCAGCTATTTTAAAATGTGACGTTATTGGGTAAGGTGGACCAGACTTCGTCTTAAATAAACCGGTGAAAAAAGGTTATTGCATGCAGCAAAAAAGCCTGTCCCGCAATCTGCTTACCAAAGTATTGTCAGTCTATTTTATTCTGACCCTAGTGGTGACAATCGGCCAGATTGTCGCGGAGTACTACAACACCAAAAACTTAATCAACAGCGATCTGGAAACCCTGCAGCAAACCTTCTCCGGTAGTCTGACCCGGGCCATCTGGGAACTTAATACACCACAAGCACTGATCATCGCTGACGGTTTGTTGTCGATACCAGCGGTTGAGGGTATAGTGGTGCGCGACGACAGCGGTGCGGTCATCACCCTGCTGGGTCGCTATATTGATGTCCGCGAGCGTTTCAGCAGCCAGTTGGTGCGCGAAGGGGTTCGCCTGACTGAGCAGCAATCAGGCATTTTCGGTTATACCTTTCCACTTATTTTTGAGTTTTCCGGCCGGGCGACCCAGGTTGGCGATGTGACGCTGTTTTCCAGTCGGTCGGTGGTTATCGACCGGATCAAAGTTGGCATTTATTTCCTGGTGGGAAATGCCATGCTAAAAACCACTTTTCTGATTATTCTGTTTTTAATGGCATTTCGTAAACAATTAACCGAACCACTGGCCGAACTAAGCCGGCAAATTGAAGATTTAGAACTTGATCAGCTCGATGGCGCCCGGGTAGAAATCAGTAAAACTGAGTCATCAGAATTAACCTTAATGGCCGATGCTTACAACCGGCTGATTAACCGGCTGCAGGATTACAAAGCGCAGCTGGGCAACACTCAGAAACAACTGCTAACGTCGAACGAAAAGCTGGATCAGCAAAACTTACTGCTGGAGCAGGAAGTGGCCCGCAAAACCTCAGGCTTAAGCCAGGCCATGATGGACTTACAGCAACAAAAGCAAGAACTGGAACTAAAACAACAAAGTCTGCGGGAAGAAATTGAACGCCGCCGCCACACTGAAGACGCCCTGCGCAGTAAACAAACCGAGCTGGAGCAACTGGTTGAGCATTTAAATCAAGCGCAGGACCGTCTGGTACAATCAGAAAAAATGGCTGCACTGGGTGGTCTGGTCGCCGGCATTACCCATGAAGTGAATACACCGGTAGGTATTGGCGTGACGGCAACCAGTTTTCTGGCGGAGAAACTGATCAGCCTGCAACAGGCATTTAACGACAAGTCGCTAACCTCAAAAACGCTGGAAGCCTTTATTACCGAAGCGCTGCAAGGCACCGACTTACTGCAGTCAAATTTAAGCCGTGCCTCTGAACTAATTGCCAGCTTTAAACAAATTGCCGTAGACCAGGCCAGCGAAGCCATCCGCACCATTAACCTGGCCGAGTACATTAACGAAGTGATCCGTTCATTGCAGCCAAACTTTAAAAAAACGCAGCATCAGGTGGAAGTAAACTGCCCGGATAATATTATCCTGCGTTGCCCGGCAGGTGCTATTTCACAAATTTTCACCAACTTACTGATGAATTCGCTGATCCACGGTTTTGAGGATGTGAAAGAAGGTTTAATCCGGATCACAGTGTTAGATGAAGACAATAATGTCGATATTCGCTTCAGTGATAACGGCAAAGGCTTAACGGCAGAGCAACTGGAAAAGCTGTTTCATCCGTTTTTTACCACCAAACGCGAACAAGGCGGTAGCGGCCTGGGAACGCATATTACGTATAACCTGGTGCGGCAAACCCTGGGCGGTAGTATTAGCGTCAGCAGCGAACCAGGCCAGGGCCTGCACTACCATATTCGCTTTCCAAAAAATCTTAAACTTGACAACTGATCCGCGTTATACTCGCCAGCTTGTTAAGTGAAGGATAGATTTGATATGTGGTTTAAGAATATCCGGGTTTATAAGTTAACTGGCCCGCTCAGCACCGATCCGCAACAACTGGAAGCCGCGCTGGCTGAATTTAAATTTGCGCCCTGCACCGGCCAGGAAGCAGTAAAAACCGGCTTTAGTTTTCCCCTGCACGCCAGTATTAAACAGTATCTGCATCCAATGGCTCAGGGCTGGCTGTTTGCGGTAAAACGGCAGGAAAAAGTGTTACCTGCAGCGGTAATTAACGAAGAGTTGCAACCCAAAATTGATGCCATGGCCGCCGAGCAGGGCCGTTCGCTTAGTCGCAAAGAGAAGCAGAGTTTAAAAGAAGAGCTGATCCAAACCTTATTACCGCGCGCTTTCAGCCGCTCTACTCTGACCCATGGTTATTACGATGCCGAGCATAACTGGTTAGTTATTAATACCGGTGGTGCCGGTAAAGCTGAAGATATTCTGGCTTTGTTACGCAAGGCCCTGGGTTCATTACCAGCCTTGCCGTGGCTGGACAACCATAAACTGAACTCGCATTTACAGCTGTGGCTACAAAATCAGGCGCTGCCGGAGGGTTTTGTACTGGGTAATGATGCCGAATTAAAAGCGCCGGATGAAGAAGGCGCCAAGGTAAAATTTACCAATCATCTGCTCAGTGCCGACGAGGTACAAAGCCACCTGCAAGATAAGCTGGTCACCAAGATTGCGCTGCAGCAGACGGAGGGTTTAAGCCTGCATGTCAGTGATGACAGCAGTATTAAAGGCATTAAATATCATGAGTTGTTAACCGGACAGAACGAAGAGCTGGGCTGGGAAGACCTGAGCCTGCGACTTGATGCCGACTTACTACTGATGAGCAGCAGCCTGAACCAGGCGTTACAGGCGATTGCTAACCAACTGCAACACGCCAATAATGAGTCATGAACCGCGCTGCGTTAACAGCTATTAATTAAATAATGCCCGCACATCCTGATAACGCTGCGCAATGTCGTGTTGTTGCATAAATTCCGGAACCGGTATCAGGTCGCGGGCGACATAGTCAGCCAGCAAGGGTTGCGCCTGCTCAGGCCGGTAGTAACCACGGCTCAGTGCTGCCAGCCGGATAAAATCGGTATAGCTTGCCTCGGGCTCACTTTGCGCCAGACGCCAGTGCTTAACCACCGGCATAAATTCTGCAGCAAAGCCCCAGCTTTGCATAATTTTTAAACCAATCACCGCCGCTATCTTATCAATCAGTGTTTGCATAAACGCCGGGTGACCAAACACCTCGGGATGGCGTTCAGCTTCAATCAGTACTGGCAAAGCACCAATATTATGCACCAGCGCCGCCAGGGCCATCACATCACTACTAAGTTTACATTGACTATAGCGGGCTTTATAGAATTGCAAACACGCTACAGCAACACTGGCCGTTTGTACGCTATCGCGCCATAAACGGTCGAGCTGTTGCTGCACTTGCTGATGTTGTGACACAAATAGCTGTTCCATCGCCATCGCAATGGAGATATTTTTGATCTGGCTCAGGCCTATTCGTGTTACCGCCTGATTTAAACTGTTCACCTGAATAGAGCGCCCCATGAAGGCGCTGTTAGCAACTTTGATCATCCGGGCAGACAGCGCCGGATCCTGACTGATAACTTCAGCCATTTGCTGCAGGCTGATTTGCGGATCATCGGCCCGTTCCCGCACACGCAGCGCGATATCAGGCAAGGTGGGTAACACCAGCCGGTCGGCACGAATTTTCTCATCCAGAATAATTAATAACGCACGCTGTGCACTCATAGCAACTCCTGTGACTAATTAACGATCAGGCTGATTTGCTGGCTCGCTGTGTTCAATATGTTGTAGCATCTGCTCCAGTAACGCCGCTATTGCTGCCGGCTGCCTGGTTACCGCTTGCTCAATTTCGCCGGCTATACGGGTGACATCCGGGTAGCCCATGCTGCCGGCACTGCCTTTCAGGCTGTGAGCTGCAAAGCGCAGCGCTGACCAGTTTTCAGCCTGCCAATACTGCTGTAACTCCGCTATCAATATTGGCAATTGCCGGCCAAACTGCCGTTTTAATGCCTGCAGCTGCGGATCAAGCTCTAATTGCTGCAACCAATCGTTTTCAGTGTTTTTCCGCACATGGGCAAAGCGGCTGAGCAGTGCTAAAAACTCGCTTTGTACCACAGGCTTGCCTAATAGCGCCTGACATCCGGCACTTTTATAGCGATCGACATCTTCACTCATCACGTTGGCGGTAACGGCGATAATCGGTACCTCTATGCCCGCGTGTCTGATTAAGCGGGTTGCTTCTTCACCGCCCATCAGCGGCATTTGCATATCCATAAATACCAAATCAAACTCATCATTCAGCACCCGCTCTACTGCTTTGTGGCCATTGTCCACTACTACCACCGTAGCGTGACTTTTCTCTAGCAGCAACTTTAACAACAACTGGTTATCGGGATTATCTTCAGCAACCAACACCCGCACCGAGTTATCTGCCGGCAGCGGACTGATATTTTCTGATGGCTTCTGTTGCGGCTGATAATCATCTACCAGGTTAATCTCCTGATGCTGACAACGTAATATCACTTCAAAGCAGCTGCCGATACCTTTGACGCTCTCAACCTGAATATCACCGTCCATTTGTTCAACCAGCTTTTTCGAAATCACCAGGCCTAAACCGGTTCCGCCAAAATGGCGGGTCACCGTGGCATCGGCCTGCACAAAGGGGCGGAAAATCCGCGCCAGTTCATCCGGGTTCATGCCAATGCCGGTATCTTTCACTTTAATGGATAATTGTCTGGCCAACTGGTCATAGCTGACCTGAAATATCACCTTACCTTGCTGGGTAAATTTCACTGCATTGCTGCTGAGGTTAAGTAATACCTGGCGAAAGCGCAGGCTATCATTGATCAGGGTTTGTGGCAGAGGAAACTGCCATTTTAACTGACACGTTAAACCTTTACTTTGTGCCTGCTCACACGCCAACTGAAAAATGTCATCAATAGCGGCCAGACAGTCAAAGGGTTCCCGGTTTAATTCAAGCTTGTCAGCTTCAATTTTTGATAAGTCCAGAATATCATTAATCAGGCCCAGTAAATGATCGCCGCTTTTCAATACCCGGTTTAGATAATCCTGGCGTTTATGCTGATCATCTTCCTGTAAAGCTTGCTCGCTAAAGCCAATAATTGCCGTTAATGGCGTGCGGATTTCATGGCTCATATTAGCCAGAAACACGCTTTTCAGCCGGTTAGCCTGCTCGGCAGTTTCCCGCGCCAGGATCAACTCCTGATTGGCGCCCGCTAAGTCGTCATTGGCCCGGGCTAAGTCCTGAGTACGGCGTAATACTTTATCTTCTAATTGCTGTTTATAAGCGCGCTCACGCTCACGATAAACCCTTAGCTGGCGCACCATAACGTTAAAGGCGGCAAACATATCGCCCAGTTCATCCTGCTTTTTCACTTCCAGCAGCACCGATAAATCACCACGCCCAACGGCCGTTTTGGCGGCAGTCAGTTGTTTCACCGGGCTGAAAATATGTTTAATCAACAACCAATACACCAGTAAGGGCAGCAACAGGCAAATCAGCACCATCAGCAGTAGTAACACCCGTGAAAACCAGCGTTGCTCCCCGTATAATTGTTGCGGGTCAAGCCCGTACAACAACTGGTAGTTACCAGGTAACGGCACGCCCAGTAACTCGCGGTACTGGCCAAGC
The DNA here is from genome assembly GCF_000987775.1 of Arsukibacterium ikkense. Taxonomy (GTDB): domain Bacteria; phylum Pseudomonadota; class Gammaproteobacteria; order Enterobacterales; family Alteromonadaceae; genus Alishewanella; species Alishewanella ikkense. The sequence goes on along the minus strand of NZ_LAHO01000001.1, from coordinate 41,585 downwards.
AATAGCACCGATTTCAGACTATCGGCAGCGATACTTTGCTGAATTTGCCGAAAGTTAGTTGGTGCAAAGGCACTGCTAATCAACACCGGATCGGCTGCATAGGCAATAGTCGCCGTTTTGGTGATAATTAGGCTGACACTGTTACTGGTATAGGGTGACTTAACAATATTGTCCAGCAAAGCCGGGCTCACCATGATCACCAGATACCCCCATAGCCGGCGAGACTCGGTTAACGAGCTGACATACAGCTTTTTGGCAAAAAAAAGTTTACGCTCTCGACTGTCAGGTAGCGGCGCCAGAAAATAGCCTTGCTCGTCAATCATCGCCTGTAACGGGGAAAAATATTCATTGCGAAAACGGTTGGGCACCGCCACAGGGTTATTCAGCTCAGGCAGATGCAGGGCGTACTCGCCATTTAACTGCACCAGTTTAATCGCTTCTATCCCGGGCTGTTGGGCGCTAAAGCGCTGCCAGTAGTTTAACAATGCCGGCAACAGCGTATTATCGCTAGTTTGCAAATACGCCTGCAATTCAGGATTCAGGGCCAGCATCTGCAACTGGGTTTGCTCAGTATTAATAAAGTCATGCAATTGTTGCTGTTGTGTGGCCAGCGCACTGCGCACCTGATAAAAAGTTTGTTGTTGCCAAAACCGCTGGCTGTACTGATACGCCAGGTAGCCGAACAACAGCACCGGTAGGATCAGTAGCGGCAACATATAGGCAACCAGCGTTTCTCTTAACCTCATAACAACACGAGCCTGACTTATACTTTAAAATATAGGTAATAACCACAGCATAACCAGCTAACTGACTGGCTACAAGCATCTTGGCACAAGGCGCTGCCCATACCGCCGTTTAACAGATTAACGACTCAGGCTGCGCTCACTTGCTGCCCGGTCGGCGCCGCCTGCACAAAACAATGTAACAGCGCCGGTAAAATAGTGATATTGGTAAATAACGCCATCAACATTGCCGCCGCCGTTAATATGCCAAAGTAAACACTGGGCAGGAAATCAGAAAAGCCAAATACCGCAAAGCCCGCAGCAATAATCACCGAGGTAAAGACAATGGCCATCCCGGTGTGCGCAAAGGTGGCGCCAAGCGCATTTTCAGCCGGTTGTAGCAGGTAGTTATGCACAAAGTGGATGGTGTCATCGACGGCTATGCCCATGGCAATGGCTGCGATAGTTATGGTCATTAAATCCAGCGGGATATTTAACCAGCCGATAAAGCCAACAATACCCAGCGTGGTAAGCACATTAGGGACAAGCGCAATCACCGCTATTTTCAGCGAACGAAATATCCCCAGTAATACCAGACCCAACGCCAGATAGACCAGCCCAAGTGTTTTAACTTGCGAGTCAAATAAGCGGGACAATATATCCTGATACAACACAAACAGATTGGTAAGCTGATAGTCTTCTTGCGCTAGGCCCACCGTTTGTAAATCCTGATGTAATTGTTGCATCAGCTGCTCACGGCTTAAGCCCTCGGTTGTATCCTGAATACGGCTGGCAATCCTTACCTGCTGCGGCGCATCGGCCAGATAGGCCCCGACCAGTTGATTGGTGACTTTGCTGCTGAGCATCTCATAAATGGTATCCAGCTCGTACTCGGTAAGCGGTCTGTCTTGATTGAGCTGCCGGGCCAACGTAGTGAAATTAATTAACGACGTAACACTGCCGGTGGCCTCAAACGCATTAACGGCAGCATGGGCCAGATGTAACTGATTAAGCTGAGTGGCGGCAATCAACAGATCAGGCTTAGCCTGTGCCGGGTCAAGGGTTATCACAATGTCCAACGGCGTAGAGCCACCAAATTGCTGGTCAATAAACGCCAGTTCGCGGTGTACCTGAGTGTCTTTGGCAAAGTAGTTAATAAAACTGTTCTCCACATTCAGCCGGCTGATGCCGGTAGCCAGCAGCACAAAGAGCAGCAGTACACTGAGCGAAATCGGGTATGGCCAACGCTTTACCATAGCAGCAAGCCGCTGTAAGCCTTGCTGTAACCAACCGAACTCGGCGGTTTCGCTGCGTGCTTGCAGTAAACTGAGCAGCGCCGGAAATAACAGTAAACTCACGCTCATGGTGATCAGCATCGCGATCAGCATCATAAAACCAAAATCGACCACCGGCTGAATACCACTAAAAATCAGCGAACCAAACCCCACTGAGGTGGTCAGGGTGGCATAAAAGCATGGCGCAATTTTCTGCTGTAACATGCCAATCACCCGCTGTTGCTGGCTGTGCTGTGGCTTATCACGGGCGATTTCCCGGTAAGCCCCCAGCAGATGGATCATCACTGCCAGCGTTAAAATAAGCTGTAACGCAATAAAGTTGGCCGAGATCACAGTGGTGCGCAAATCCAGTAAGCCAAATAAACCACAGGTCAGCAGCACACTGACACTACAACTAAGCAGCGGAAAAAACACCCAGCGCCAGCTGCGATAAATCGCCAGCAGCAGCGCGGCAATAATCAGCGCTATCGCCAGGCCAAAGGTGGTTAAATCACTTTTTATCATGGTAATAAGGTGTTGCCCCACCACATAAGCCCCACCAACATAAGTGCTGGCATGCTCGCTTACCTGCTGGTTAAATTGCTCAATCTGTTCAATTTCCTGCTGCCGCTGTTTGGTAAGCTGCTGGCGTATCGGATCAGCAGCGCGCTGCAATTGCTTAAGCCTTGCCTCTTCATCTGCGTTCAACTCGCGGCTCAGTGTATGCTGCTGGATGTCGAGGATTTGCTGGTCAAGTTCGGTCAGTTCCGCATCGGCTTCAAAAACAATTTGAATCCCGGCAGCAGTTTGCGCTTTATTCAGCAATAAATCGGTGAAAATGGGATGGTCGGTTAACAGCTGGCGCATTTGCGCAGGTGAATACTGTTGCTGCTGCCAGGTTAAACTGCCGACGTCGGTACCCGAGGTAAAAGCGCTGGCATCTGCCAGCAGTGGCACCGTCAGCATGGAGGTAACAGAGCTAACCCGCGCTAAGCTGGCATAATTGGCACTTAAAGCGGTAATATCGGCAAAGGTCTGTGCAGAGAATAACTCACCATCTGCTGGTTTATAAGCCACCAGAATGAATTCATCGGGTGAGAAGCGCTGATTAGCCAGCTGGCTTTGAATATACAACGCGTTGTTCTTTACCAGTAAGGTTTCGGCTGAGGCGTCAATCCGGAACTGATTTAAAAAAGCCAGAGCAATGGCAATCAACAACACAAACAAACCAATAATCAGCAGCCGCGAGCGCACTATTGTCATGGCCAGCCATTGGTTAATGCCGCCAGGCTTACTCTGGTTTGACATAGGCTTCATCCCGTTTTACGCCCTGCAAATGCTGGTTACGAAAATAAATATAAGGATCTTCAGCCTGCTGATACAAGGTTTGATAAAGGTCGGCACGATCAGAGAAGCTGTTGATAATATTCAGCCCCTGGATGTAATACAACTCGGGCGCATCAACCAGCTGGTTCAGCGGGTGCAACAGGGCTTCCCCCACCACAGAGGTAGCACCGCGCAAATCACTTTGCCCCAGAATGGGTAAGACTAAATAGGGACCGTGCCCAACATTATAATGGCTAAGTGTGTCAGCAATGCTTTGTTTTGATTCGGCAATGTCAAACCAGGCGGTCGCCGGGTCGAACAGACCAAAGATCCCCACTGTAGAGTTAATCACAAAACGTCCCAGATTAGCGCCAGCTCCTTTAATATTGCCGCTAAGCGCATTATTAACCAAATTCAGCGGCTCTCGGATATTGGCAAAGGCATTGCCGACTTTAGCGCGCACCGGCGCTGGCAGCACTTTTTCATAGCCTTTCGCCAGCGGAATTAACGCATAGGTATAGGAAACATGATTAAAACGAAACATTGCCCGGTTCCAAACTTTCAGTGGATCAGCATACGGTATAGCTGCCCCACCCTCTGCCGCCGTTTCATCAGCACGGGGTTCCATATCAACCACAGTGGGTTCTATGTCGAGAGTACCTTGCGATGTAGTAATACGAGTGGTCTTGCCAGAGGCCAGTTGCTCTGCGGCGCTGATCTGTTTGCTTCCGGCATTGGCCGCGTCCTGGCTCTGCGTGGCGCTGGCAGGCTGGCTGCCGTTGTCAGCAGCAACTGGTTCAGACGGGCTGGCACACCCTGTCAGACCAAACGCCAGCAGCCAGATTAGGCTATAACGATGTTTCATCCTGGAACTCCGCAAAACGTAACAGCGCCAGCTGCGCCTGCAATAAAAACAGCAGCATAACACGTTAAACAAAAAAGGCGCCTAGGCGCCTTTTAAAATTCATTCACATTATAATTAACTAAATTGCCAATATATTTTAATCGGCCAACTTCTTTTTTGATCCATCAACTAAGCCAGTAAAAGGTATGTCACTTCATTCTATTCGCTTAGTTCACCATTAACTGTTCAGCTGAAGTCAGGAAGGTTTACAGTTGGCTTGGCAGTAAGTAGCTCGCTAGAAAACAACTCTCTAACAAAGACAGCCATATCATTGCATTAAAAAACTAAACAGTATCTGGGCACACTTTATGCGTATTAGCCGATGCGTGTGAAATTTCTTTCTTTAGGAGTTTCGTCAGCCTCCTCCGTTGCACGCAATCAATCTAACTCCATTATGTGGATTTATTTTGATATATACCTTGGGGCGGACAATCTGCTGTGCATGAACAGGCCATAGTGTGTGTTCAACATAAGGTGAAAATATATGAAACTTAAAACTCGGATTATCAAAGTTTACCATAAAGTTGCTTTTGCAAGTCTGGTTATTGCTGGTGGTTTGTTCTCAGCAGGTGCATCGGCAGGTTTGATCTACACGCCCTGGACAGAGAGCTCCGTTGTAACATTCAGCAATCCACCGCCGGCTTCCACCGAGTATATTGCCTCAGGGCCTGAATATGTATGGTACTGCGAGCCCCCCTTGGAAAGCTGTGCGGGTGACGCAACAGGGCCTAATATGGTTCATTTTCGCAAGACATTCACGCTACCCCCTCAGGACTTTAATGGTATACAACAGTATGTCTGGGGAAACATCACAATTATGGCCGATGACTATTTCGCGCTCTTCATCAATGGTGTATTTAAAGGAGAGAACTGGCTAGATGTAAACAATGCCGCCACGTATTTTGATATACAGCAAGATCTCATCTTGGGGCAGGTTAATCAAATTGATATTTTTGCCTGTGACGGGGCACCAACAGCCGGACTTAATGCAGGTGCAACTTTGGCTGGTGGACTTAATGCCTGTCGCAATTCATATCCCAGGGTAAATCATTGGTTGCTGATTGATGGTTCTTATACAGTTGAAGACAATGTTTTGGGAGGAACAGTTAACGCCAATGGGAGTTTTAGGAGTACAGATCTATGGTGGATATCCGAATGGGAAGTCCGGGCCGCCTCTATTCCCGAGCCAGGCTCTCTTTTTCTTCTCGGACTGGGGCTTTGTGCGTTTAGTGCAAGATATCAGCGCCGAAGCAAGCAGTAATTTTTTCCGGGCTCTATACAATAACTTTTACTACATCGCGTTTTTTAGACCGATTTATCCCAGTGGCAACCCTTAAAGTTGCCACTGGGGTTAATAATAAACCCCGGTTTTTAACGCCGGGGTTTGTGTTGTAAGGCCGAGGCCTTCTCTTTGCAGCTTTTCCCGCCTGAATCAGTCAGACAATACCGTCAGCATGTCGAGGATGACGGTTAAATTATTCCCACTCGATAGTAGCGGGTGGCTTGCCGCTGATATCGTACACCACGCGGGAAATGCCATTGATTTCATTGATAATACGGTTAGAAACCTTACCCAGTAACTCGTACGGCAGATGCGCCCAGTGGGCGGTCATAAAGTCGATGGTTTCTACGGCACGTAAGGATACTACCCAGTCGTATTTACGGGCATCACCCATTACACCAACTGATTTCACCGGCAGGAATACCGCAAACGCCTGGCTGACTTTGTTGTACAAATCGGCCTTGTGCAGCTCTTCAATAAAAATCGCATCGGCGCGGCGCAAAATATCGCAATATTCTTTTTTAATTTCGCCCAGCACCCGCACGCCTAAGCCTGGCCCTGGGAACGGGTGACGGTACAGCATGTCATAAGGCAGGCCCAGCTCTAAACCGACTTTGCGCACTTCGTCTTTAAACAGCTCACGCAGCGGCTCCACTAAGCCCAGTTTCATATGCGCCGGTAAACCACCGACATTGTGGTGCGATTTAATCACATGGGCTTTACCGGTAGCAGAGCCTGCTGACTCGATAACATCCGGATAAATGGTGCCCTGTGCCAGCCACCTGGCGTTGTCCAGTTTTTGCGACTCTTCGTCGAACACTTCCACAAACACCCGGCCAATAATTTTACGTTTGGCTTCAGGCTCATTTTCACCGGCTAAGGCGTCTAAAAAGCGCTGTTCGGCATCGATTTTGATAATGTTCAGGCCAAAGTGGTCGCCAAACATATCCATCACCTGCTTGCCTTCATTTAACCGCAGCAAGCCGTTATCAACAAAGACACAGGTCAGGTTTTTACCAATAGCCCGGTGCAGTAACATCGCCACCACTGAGCTGTCAACGCCACCCGATAAACCTAAAATAACCTGATCGTCACCAATTTGCTGCTTTAAACGAACTATGGCATCTTCAATAATTGATGCCGGGGTCCACAATTTATCGCAACCGCAAATATTAACGATAAAATGCTCCAGCATACGCAAGCCCTGACGGGTATGGGTGACTTCCGGGTGGAACTGTACGCCATAGAACTGGCGGGCTTCATCGACAATACCGGCATGCGGGCAGGTGGTGGTGGTGGCACAGGTAATAAAGCCATCTGGTATTTGCACCACTTTATCACCGTGGCTCATCCAGACATCTAACAGCGCATTGCCGTTACCACCGATATGGTCTTCAATTTTGGCGAATAAGTCGTTAGCCGCTATCACTTCAACCTGGGCATAGCCAAACTCGCGCAGATCTGAACCCTGCACCTTGCCGCCTAATTGCTCGGCCATGGTTTGCATACCGTAGCAAATACCCAGCAGCGGCACACCAGCGTCAAACACATACTGTGGTGCGCGCGGTGAGTTAGCCTCGTGCACGCTTTCCGGGCCGCCAGATAAAATAATACCGGTGGGGTTAAAGTCACGAATTTGCGCTTCGGTTACATCCCAGGCCCATAGCTCGCAATACACACCAATTTCGCGCACGCGGCGGGCAATCAGTTGGGTATATTGGGAACCAAAGTCGAGAATAAGGATGCGGTGGTGATGAATGTTTTTGTTCATAGCGACCTTTAAAGACTTTTAAAACGGGTAAATAGTACAGTGGCCGGCTAACGCCAGCCACCTTAGCTGAAAACGGTTTAGCCCAAGCGGTAGTTTGGCGCTTCCTTGGTGATTTGCACATCATGAACATGCGACTCGCCCATGCCCGCAGCAGTTACCTTAACAAACTCTGGCTTAGTGCGCAGCGTAGTCATATCCGGGCTACCGGTTAAGCCCATGGCTGAGCGCAGGCCGCCCATTTGCTGGTGAATAATGTTTTCAATCGGGCCTTTGTAGGCCACGCGGCCTTCAATACCTTCAGGTACCAGTTTTTCGGCATTGTTGCTGCCCTGGAAATAGCGATCTGAGGAGCCATTGCGCTGTGCCATGGCACCTAACGAGCCCATACCACGGTACGATTTATAATAACGGCCCTGATACAGCTCAACTTCGCCCGGCGCTTCTTCCGTACCGGCAAACATAGAGCCGACCATCACGCAGTGCGCGCCCGCCACTAAGGCTTTGGCAACGTCACCGGAGAAGCGGATACCACCATCGGCAATAATACAAACGTCAGTACCTTTAACGCCTTCTACCGCATCAGAAATAGCGGTAATTTGCGGCACACCACAACCGGTAACAATGCGGGTGGTACAAATTGAGCCCGGGCCAATGCCCACTTTTACGGCATTGGCGCCAGCTTCTGCCAGCGCTTTAGCGCCTTCAGCGGTAGCCACATTACCAGCAACTATTTGTAAATCCGGGTACTGAGCACGGGTTTGCTTAACCCGGTCAATCACGCCTTGCGAGTGACCATGCGAGGTATCAATCAGCAATATATCAACACCGGCTTCCACCAGTGCAGCAATGCGCTCATCGGTGCCCGGGCCTACGCCCACCGCGGCGCCTACCCGCAAGCGGCCTAGCTCGTCTTTACAGGCATTAGGCTTGCTGGCGGCTTTGTAGTAATCACGTACGGTAATAAGGCCTTTTAGCTTGTAGTTGTCATCGACAACCAATACTTTTTCAATCCGGTGCTGGTGCATCAGTTTAAAAGCCTGTTCGCGCGGGGCGTTTTCATTAACCGTAACCAGCCGCTCACGCGGGGTCATTACCGCTTTAACGCTGGCCTGTAAATCGGCTTCAAAGCTCATATCGCGGCCGGTAACTATACCTACCAGGTTCTGATCTTTATCCAGTACCGGAAAGCCGGAAAAGCCATGCTGCTGCGCCAAGGCCTGTACTTCGCGCACCGTCATATCCGCCGAGGCGGTAACGGGGTCAGATACCACGCCGCTTTCGTATTTTTTCACCTTACGAACATTAGTGGCCTGCTCTTCAATGGTCATATTCTTGTGAATAAAACCCAGACCACCTTCCTGCGCCAGCGCTATGGCTAAACGGGCTTCGGTTACCGTGTCCATAGAGGCCGATACCATAGGAATATTCAGCGTGATGCTTTTGGTCAGTTGAGTGCGTAAATCCGCAGTGTGGGGTAGTACGGTAGAGTGCGCCGGCACCAATAACACATCGTCAAAGGTAAGGGCTTCTTTCTTGATCCTGAGCATTGCAACAATCTCGCTGTGAAGGATGAAAAGATAGGGAATGTTGCGGCGCTATTTTAAAGGATTGTTGGCGATAGAACAATCGGTTTTTTCTTTTTGTGCGATCACGCCGGCTTAGCGTAAACTAACCCCAGAACAGCTAACCCTGGGCCACAAATGCAAAACCCCGATATTTATACCGTTTCCCGTTTAAACAGCGAAGTCAGGCTTATTCTGGAGCTGCAGTTTCAGCGGCTGTGGCTGGTGGGTGAAGTGTCTAATTTTGTGCAGGCGGCATCGGGCCACTGGTATTTTTCATTAAAAGATCAGGCGGCGCAGGTAAAAGTGGCGATGTTTAAGCAAGCCAACCGCAATGCCAGCGTAAAACCGCAAAACGGCCAGCAGGTGCTAATTCGTGCCCGCATCAGCGTGTACGAGCCACGCGGCGAGTACCAGCTGCTGGCTGAAATGATCGAGCCGGCCGGCGATGGCCTGCTAAAGCAGCAGTACGAGCAGTTAAAAGCCCGCTTACAGGCCGAGGGCTTATTTAGCGATGAGCGCAAACAGCCGCTACCTGCCCATATTAACCGGGTGGGCGTGATAACCTCGCCCACCGGTGCCGCCATTCGCGATATTGTCAGCGTATTACAGCGCCGTGCGCCGGGCATTGAAGTAATAATTTACCCTTGCTTAGTGCAGGGTGAGCAGGCCGCAGTGCAGCTTAGGCAAATGCTCAGCACGGCTATTCGGCGTAATGAAGTAGAGGTATTAATCATCGGCCGCGGTGGTGGTTCGCTGGAAGATTTATGGTGTTTTAACGACGAGCAACTGGCACGCGCCATAGCCGCCTGCCCTATTCCGATTGTCAGCGCCGTGGGCCACGAAATTGATTTCGCGCTAACCGATTTTGTTGCCGACGTACGGGCCCCTACCCCCTCAGCGGCTGCCGAGCTGGTATCACCCGATCAAAGCCATTTACTGGAGCGGCTACGCCGTTTACAAAGCGCCCTGGTGCAAGCCCAGCGCAGCCAGTTAAACCGCTTAAAGCCGGATCTGAAACAACTGGAGCAACGCTTGCTGGCGCTGCACCCAAAACGGCGCTTGCAACAACAGCAACAACGCTTAGACGAGCTGCAACTGCGCTTACACCGGGTTATTAGCCAGCAGTTAGCTAACGCCAAACGCCAGCAGCAATATTTACAGCAAAGTTTGCAGCATTTATCACCAGCCAAAGCCATTAGGCAGCAGCACGACCAGCTGCAGCAACTGCAACAACGACTGCAGCGCGGTATAAGTTTGCAATTAAAGCAGCAGCAACAAACCCTCGGCCGCTTAAGCAACCAGCTAAACACCGTAAGCCCACTGGCTACCCTGGCGCGGGGTTACAGCATCAGCTTTAACGCCGAACAGCAGGTGCTAACCTCAACCGCACAGCTAAAAGCTGGTGATAAGGTGTCGGTGAAGTTAGCAGAAGGTGGTTTTGATGCCGAGGTGACAAAGCTGAATGGTGTTTAGGCACTTACCCTGTAGATTACAAACTTATGAGGTGTAGCTGAAAATGAACAAAAACTGCAAGGTTAAGAGTGAGTTTGTGGCTGTTCGCGACAATGAACAGCTTGAGTCGATAAAAGCTGCGTACCTTAAACACTGCTTTAAGACCGCAAAAGAAGACTTAGCGCAAGGTAAGGTGGTTGAAGGCGCAACCTTTCTTAGCGCGCTGTAGCAACCGTTATGCAGAGTAAACGTTATGATTCATTCTTACTCGAACGATCGATTACCATTAGAATCAAGCTTGTAACTAATCTTACTGCCTGTTTGTAGGATGTTCACCTTGGATACGCCGTTGGACAGAAGAAATGAGACAATAGCATTGATTGCTGTCATTGCCGACATGCTTGTGCTTTTCTTAGAAGTGTCAATTTTTTCAGCACTTGCCGCATGGCACAATGTAGCCGAAAGAGTTCCATGTGGTTTTGCAAGATTAATAAGAGATGCTAATTGTCCTACACCACGCCCATTTAATGCGCTTTCTTCCATCGCGCTCGGTGTCACAAAATGCCCTCCAGATGCAGCTTCCACTACATTATCTTTTTGGGCTTCTATTACAATTCCGATGCACATGATTAAGCCAGTGATATCCATTTGCTCAAAGCCAACCGCGGGTTTGAGAATCAATTCAGGAATCTCGCCAGCAACACGTTGTTTACCACCACCCACATCTGTGACTAACGCACTAGCTACACCATTATAAGACACCCCATATTCAGGATCGTCCTCTTCAAACTTTAAGTAGATGTGTCGTTGGTCCGCTAAGGCGTCAGCAATGGTTCGTGGTGCATAAGGGAAATCCAAAAAAACAGGAAGCATTCCTGCACGGTGCCTTTCGTCATATCGTTGTTCAAAAGCCTCTTTATCATCAGGCCCATAGTCCCTACCATCGACATTGATTATACGCTGCACCACGACTGAATCAGCGTCAAAAGGATGTAACTGACCTGTCTGTTTAGTTTGTGGACGATTATTGGCCATCGCTTGCAATTTTCTCTGCGCAATAGCTTCAGGTCGATTATCAACAAACTTTAAAGACGACTCACCAGCGCCTATTTTTGAAGAAATGCCACTAGCCGCCGATTGGCTTTTGCTTTTCTGTATTCTGTCTGCGTAAGTGTTCATTTTCAAAGTCCTTTCACCATTGGTCGATACTCTGGTGTGAATAGGATCTACTTACTCATAAAAGTAGACTCTCCGTTGTTTGCGTAGGCGTCACTTGGATTTACTTGCTACAGATCACTCGTGTAGAAAAAGGTGTTGGAGCCAATAATCGCCATTTTTCATTTAAACAACTGAAAAATAATGAATTATAAAAATATACCTTTAATTGTATCCGCCCCCTTTTCGGAGTTTTTCTAGATTTAATATTTCACTCGCCAAACGAAAAAGTAACCCCTCATAGGACGCTGATCTTACGGGTAGCGGGAGGGGTGTTGTTACGAGAAATTATAATGATTAACGCTTATTTATCAAGTTCAGTGTATTTTATTCCTTCACAACTTTGATAAGCTACTCTCTAGCCGGCTTGCCTGATAACACACTCGCACTAACCGTGCAGATCGGTTTCACAGCTAAATTGGTGTAGGCAGCTGCGCCTTACGTGCCTGAGACGCCCGCAAGGCTATTGATGCGGATAAACCCTGCTTGCAAACGTAACTACAGTGCGCCAAACACGGCATCTATTCTGGGCCACCACATCAGCATGCCTGCTGCTGCAACACCTATAACGGTAGATGCTAAACCTGCTGCTGCAACCACAGTGACTGACCACTTTATGCTGGCGTGCCGCGCGCGTTTGGCGTAAAACACCAGTTTAGAAAGTGGCTTTGCATCGGTAGGCCCCTTTACCAGAGCGTTTAAAGCCATCACAGGTTCTACCCCCAATCAGTATCGGCAAAGGCATCTCGACAAATTAGCGTCCAATAACGGCAAACTGCGAATGGCATAGATAAAGCATTGTGCTAAGCAAATTAGAGCTTTTAATCGTTATCCGCCCCCAGTTTTTATATCAAGCACGCGCAAGGGCCAATTAATTTCCAGGGTGATATGACGATAATCCTAACTGCATCCATGCCTTGTTAGGCGTGGTGTATGAGACTACAATTCAGGGAACACATTCCCCCGGAGGCAACATGTCTACTGCCACACTAGAAAGGCTCCGCTGTGAACTCATGACGCTTTCTGAGCCAGAGCGTGCTGAGCTGGCATATGAGCTGATACAAAGCCTTGACGCTCCTGCAGATGATGCTGTGGAAGCGGCTTGGGACCGGGAGATTGTGCGTAGAATTAACCAAATCGACTCTGGGCAGGCCAAACTTTTAGACCGTAAGGAATTTCGAAAAAAAATACAGGACAGAATTGGACGTTAAAATTGCTCACTGTGCGGATACTCGAAGAAGCAGCAGAAGAAGCTACTGAAGCTGCGGCTTGGTATGAGTCGGAAAAGCCTGGACTTGGCAAAGATTTTTCTGACGCCGTTGATACTGCCTTAGACCTTATTGAGGAGAATATCCTCCCTCTTCTTCCAATGTCAGCCGAAGCCGGAGCGCTGGGAGCAAAACGCATAATACTTAAACGTTTTCCTTATGACATCGTCTGCCTGATAAGACCAAATGAAGCTGTTGTCATTGCCATTGCTCATCATTCCCGTACGCCCGGCTATTGGAGCGAGCGTATTGAAAAAACTTGACGCAAAACATATTTAATAAAAGTATCCAATCCCCAACAGAATATGGCAGATACCCGCACTACCAGCCAGGGATATTGCTACCATGCTGGGCAATACTCAAATGCATTGTTAGCAAACTTTGGCTAACTGGAGAGCTATGTCACATAACACCATTGCCCTGAATCAACAGCGCCAGCCGCTGCACCACCTGGAGTCGGTCTGGTTATTTGGCTATGGCTCGCTGATTTATAAAGCCGATTTCCCTTTTCTGCAATGCAAGCCGGCTTGTATTTATGGCTGGCAACGCCGCTTCTGGCAGGGCTCGCATGATCATCGCGGCACGCCTGAGGCGCCCGGGCGGGTATTAACTTTAGTTGAAGCACCGGGCGCACGCTGTGCGGGTATGGCGTATCAGGTAACCCCCGATACCTTTGAGCATTTAGATCATCGCGAAAAAAACGGTTACCTGCGGGTGTTTACAGATTTGCATTGGCTGGAAGAGCCTGGCCAAAGTGAAGGATTAGTGTATTTAGCCAGCGCCGACAATGAAGCGTATCTGGGCCCGGATACTGACGCGGCTATCGCCGCCCATATTGCCCAAAGTGCAGGGCCCAGTGGCCCCAATAGCGAATACGTACTGAAATTAGCGCAGGCGCTGCGCGATATGAATGAAGCTGACGAGCATGTGTTTGCGATTGAGCAGGCACTGTTAGAACGTCTCCCTGCTAACGACACAGTTAAACTCACTCCAGGCTGCTAATCCAGGGCTGATGCAGCTTACCGTAGTGAATCGTCGCCTGAAACGGCACTGTTTCTCTGCTGTTGCGGTGTTGCGGTAATGCCTGAGCTAAATGTTTGGGGACATACAGCGATTCTACCGCCAGCCGGTTTACCATAATTTCAGTGGGAATGGTCTGCCCTGCTTTGTTACAGCGGGCATAACCGGGTTGTAATTCGGCGGGCACAATTAACAGAGTGCCGTTGGCAGTGGCTGATCTGGCAGCCAGCACTTTTTGCAGTAACGCCGGGTTGGCAGCGGCATCGATAACGTACAAACGGGTAGCCGAGTCTGTTGCCGCCTGCAGCAACGCTGCTGCCCGCTGTTGTTTATCCAGTAGCGCCTCGCCCGCGAGTTCAGGCCCTGGCGCTGCTTGCTGTGCTAACGCATTATAATGTGCTGCTTGGGCCAGCGCTTGCTGGTAGCCTGGGCCATTAAATTCCAGTAACACCCAACCGGCCTGTTGTTGGCGCCGATAGCGCTCTGGCTGGCAGGGCCCGAACTGAAAACTGGCAAAGTGCTGCTCACTGAGTACTAAACTGCGGTTAGTGTGGCGGTATCGATAGTGGTTATCTTCGTTGATCGGCTCTGGGTTCGGCGTGGTCCACTGCAGGCTAAGCCGTTTAGCTGAATCTTCTCTGGCAAAGCCATAATTACCAGGCAAGCGTAGTTCCCGCTCCGTTAACGGCAGTTCAGCCAGGGTATCGCTGCGATTAATCAGCACTTTGCCAAGTATCACGCTATTTACCAGCACCACAGCAGCAACGGCCAGCCATGGCAGTTTTGTTGAGCGGGAATTAGCCATGCTGCCCTCCGGCTGGTTGCACCCTGGCATGCTGAGCCGTGCGAAAACGGTTAAACATAGTGAGTGCTAAAATCGCTGTAAGGCCAATTAACAAGAAGAACAGGTATTTAGGTAACCAGTCCCACCACCAATCAAAGAACTTGGTATACAAAAATAGTGCAAAGAACACATTGCCGGTTAGCATCAATTTGGTTGCATGGGTGCGGATGCCATACAGCACCAACAACGCACTGGCTGCAAACCCCAATACCTGATAACAACCTTCAATAATCTCAGCCGACCAGGGCAAATAACTGACGCGGCCCCAATTGGCTAATATCAGCACGGCAATAAAAAACACCACCGCTGACAGTATCTGATACAGGTTGGCGAAGCCATCAAACCGCTGTTGATTAAACAGCAGTGGCACGACAAACAACAGCAGACTGGTTAGCAGAAAATGCTCAGGATACTCGCCGGCATACACCCAGTAACTGCCCATCCAGCTACCGAACTGCGCGCCGATAAACATAAAGCTGCAGAGCATTGCCGCCGCCAGCAGCAAGCGGGCCTGCACCAGGTAAGCCAGCACAAAACCATAAAATGCGAAAACAGCAAAAGCATTTGGTGATGGCGTGATATTAAAAATGCTGCCCAGCATCACAATATTCAGCACCCAGGCGACAAAAGACAGTAATGCGGCTAATTTTGCGTAATAACCAGAGTCATCAATTCGCTGTAACCACAGCGTAAGGCCCAGGCTTAATAAGGGCGCCGCCACTAACAGCGTGACCTGAGTGGCGCTAGCAAAGTAGCCCCAGTACTGATAAAACAGAAAAAACAAACTGGCAGCCAGCGCGGTAGCGCCAAGAAATGAGACAATTTGCATGCCCAACGACAAATGGCGGGCTTGGTCATTTAAATCGATATCCAGACCTTGCTGCAGTTGCTGCAGCAAGCCATTGTGATACTCACGAATTTTTTGGGCGTTGTCGTCAGTCAGCGCCAGCAGGCCTTGTTCGGCTAATAGTTGCTGTTCTGCCCGAAAGGCCAGCACCTGATCAGCTCTGGTCTGGGCCTGGGTTTTATTAAGGGGTAAGGTGGTCACGGGCTTAGGTTCATCCATGCTGTCAGCGCCTGATGTAACAGAGTACCCTAAAAACTATAAAACCGGAATTGGCTAAAACTAACCCATTCCGGTTTTTTACTGACATCAGCCTACAAACATGGCGTGTTAGCGCTACTCTTTTACCACATCAATAAAGTACTGACTCTCACCAGCAATAGTTTCCCGCACCAGGCCATGCACATCGGTCTCAAAGCCCGGGAACTGGCCGTTGAAGGCGCGGGTAAATTTCAGATACTTAATAATAGTGGCATTAAAACGCTCGCCCGGCACCATCAGAGGAATACCCGGTGGGTAAGGGGTTACTAACATAGCGGTTACCCGGCCGGCGATGTCGTCAATAGACACCCGCTCAATTTCGCGGTGGGCCATTTTGGCCCAGGCATCGGCTGGGGTCATTGCCGTTTCAATATTCGACAGGTACATCTCAGTGGTCACTTTGGCCACATCAAACTGGCGGTAAATATTATGAATTTGCTGGCACAGATCGCGCAGACCGACTTTTTCGTAACGCGGATTCTTCGCCACAAATTCCGGCATCACCCGCCACATTGGCAGGTTTTGATCGTAATCGTCTTTAAACTGCTGTAACTCAGTCACCATCGAGTTCCAGCGGCCCTTGGTAATACCAATGGTAAACATAATAAAGAACGAATACAGGCCGGTTTTTTCGATAATAATACCGTGTTCAGCCAGGTACTTACTGACGATAGTCGCCGGTATGCCATGTTCGTCAAACTGCCCCTGCAATGTCAGGCCCGGGGTAATAATGGTGGCCTTGATTGGGTCCAGAATATTAAAACCGGATTCGATGGCACCAAAGCCATGCCAGCTGTCGGTGGCATGCAGCATCCAGTTATCACGCTCGCCGATGCCCTCTTCCGGCAAATGCTCCGGGCCCCACACCGTAAACCACCAGTCATTATCGCCAAATTCGGCATCCACTTTGCGCATGGCGCGGCGAAAATCAATGGCTTCCAGTAAGCTTTCTTCTACCAATGCCGTGCCGCCCGGCGCTTCCATCATCGCCGCCGCCACATCGCAGCTGGCGATAATGGCATATTGCGGGCTGGTTGAGCTGTGCATTAAGTACGACTCGTTAAAGCGGTGGGTATCTAAGCTTCGATTAGTGGCATTTTGCACCAGAATCTGCGATGCCTGTGACAAGCCAGCCAGTAATTTATGGGTAGATTGGGTGGCAAATACCAGGGTTTCTGCTGAACGTGGCCGGTCTTTACCAATGGCATGCATATTCTTGTAGAAATCATGGAAGCTGGCATGCGGCAGCCAGGCTTCGTCAAAATGCAGGGTGTCGATAGTTGAGCCCAGCTGCTGTTTTATCTCTTCCACGTTATACAAGATACCGTCGTAGGTACTTTGGGTAATGGTCAGAATACGCGGCTTTTTGTTTTTGGCATTGCGGGCAAAAGGGTTGGCCTCAATCTTTTTGGCGATGGCCTCTGGCGAAAACTCACTTTTCGGGATCGGGCCGATAATGCCGTAATGGTTGCGGGTTGGCATTAAAAATACCGGGATGGCGCCGGTCATAATTATCGAGTGCAAAATCGATTTATGACAGTTACGATCGACCACTACGATATCGCCTGGTGCCACTACCGAGTGCCAGACCATTTTATTGGAGGTGGAGGTACCATTGGTGACAAAAAACAAATGATCAGCATTGAAAATGCGGGCAGCATTTTGCTCGCTTTGTGCCACCGGGCCGGTATGGTCCAGCAACTGGCCTAATTCATCAACCGAATTACAGACATCGGCGCGCAGCATATTTTCACCGAAGAACTGGTGAAACATCTGGCCAACCGGACTTTTTAAAAAGGCCACGCCACCCGAGTGTCCCGGACAATGCCAGGAGTATGACGAGTCTTCGGCATAGGCCATTAACGCATTAAAAAACGGCGGCGCTAAAGCATCCAGATATTTTTTGGCTTCACGGATAATATGGCGGGCCACAAATTCCGGTGTGTCTTCAAACATATGAATAAAGCCATGCAGCTCACGCAGGATATCATTGGAAATATGCCGGCTGGTACGGGTTTCACCGTATAAAAAAATCGGTATATCGGCGTTACGTTTGCGTACTTCTTTGACAAAGGCCCTAAGCTCAGTCAGGGCGGCGCTGACTTCAGCATCGCTGCCGCTGCCAAATTCTTCATCATCAATTGATAAAATAAAGCAGGAGGCACGGCTGGCTTGTTGGGCAAAAGCCGTTAAATCAACATAGCTGGTGTAACCCACCACTTCAAAACCGTGGCTACCGATGGCTTCGGCTAAATCACGAATGCCTGAACCTGAAATATTTTCTGAACGAAAATCTTCATCGATAACAATAACCGGAAAACGAAACTTCATCAGTTAGTCCTTGCTGTTAATCTTTTTTAGCCACTTTCTGGCGCGCCTTCATTAAACGCTCACGCTTGTATTTTTGCAGCGCAGTTTCGGTGTTCTTTTTGGTTGGCATAAAGGGGTTCTCCCCCTCGCGGAATTCAACCCGGACCGGCGTACCCATCATTTGCAAGGCTTTGCGATAGTAGTTCATTAAATAACGCTTGTAGGAATCGGGTAAGTCTTTAACCTGATTGCCATGGATGACGATAATCGGCGGGTTGTAGCCACCGGCATGGGCATACTTCAGTTTGACCCGGCGACCATGTACCAGTGGCGGCTGGTGATCTTCCTGCGCCATTTTCATAATACGGGTAAGTAGCGAGGTACTGACCCGTTTTGTAGCAGAATCAAAGGCCTCTTCTACCGATTCAAACAGGTTGCCGACACCTGAACCATGCAGTGCCGAGATAAAATGCAGCCGGGCGAAGTCAATAAAGCCTAATCGCCGATCCAGCTCGCGTTTTACTTCTTCTTTAATGCTGTCGTTCAGGCCATCCCATTTATTAACCGCAATCACCAGAGATCGGCCGGCATTCAACGCAAAACCCAGAATGCTTAAATCCTGATCGGAAATGCCCTGTTGGGCGTCCAGTACCAGTAATACCACATTAGCTTCTTCAATGGCCTGCAGCGTTTTAATCACAGAGAACTTCTCGACCATGTCGTCAATTTTACCGCGGCGGCGTACCCCAGCGGTGTCAATCAGGGTGTAGTTGCGCTCATTGCGCTGCATTGGAATAAACACCGAATCACGGGTGGTACCAGGCATATCAAATACCACTACCCGTTCTTCGCCTAAAATCCGGTTAGTCAGCGTCGATTTACCGACATTCGGCCGGCCAACAATGGCCAGTTTGATATGTTCGCTACGCAAGCGGGCCGCTTCAGCATCAGCTTCTTCTTCAGTCATGGTTTCCAGCGCAGGGCCAGCATCAAGACCTGCAGCGCTGTCAGTCGCTGCCAACTTATCAGCCAAAAAGGGCAGTAACGCATGTTGTAACAAGGATGACACGCCACGACCGTGCGCAGCGGCTATCGGGTACACCTCACCGATACCCAGGCTGTAAAAATCGGCCACTGCTGTGTCTGCATCCAGGCCATCGGTTTTATTCGCTACCAGAAATACCGGTTTTTCCAGGCGGCGAATATGATCAGCTATAGCACTGTCGCCCACCGTCGCACCGGCCCGGGCATCGACCATAAATAGCACCACATCCGCTTCGTCAATCGCTTTTAGCGACTGCCCGGCCATCTCTACTTCAATACCTTGCTCGTTGCCATCAATACCACCGGTATCAACCACAATAAATTCCATACCCTCGAAATTAACAGAGCCGTACTTTCGATCCCGGGTTAAACCCGGAAAGTCAGCCACCAGGGCGTCACGGGTGCGGGTTAAGCGATTAAATAACGTGGATTTGCCAACATTGGCGCGCCCCACCAGAGCCACTACAGGTAACATTCAGTCAACCTCAAAAATAAGAAAACAGGCCCAATCAGGCCTGTTCCTTCAGTTATATGCCTAGGGTACCGGTTAAGGTACTTGTAATAAGACTAGCTCACCATTGCGGCTTGTCACTAATATATAGTCGTCGTTTGCTACCGCTTCCCGGTAAAAGCCCGAGCTATCAAAACGTTGTCTGGCAACAAAGTCGCCGGTTTCGCGGTTCAGCCAATGCAAATTGCCTTTAACATCACCCACCACTAAGTAATCTTTATATACCGTTGGCCCGCTTAGAAAGTGTCGACGTAAGCCTTGCTGGCCCCATACTTCACTGCCATTACGCCGGTCAATGGCATAAATACCGCCGGTTGAATCAACCACATATAAAATGTTGCCCGAAATAGCCATATTACGGAAGCTGGCGTAGTCGCGCTTCCACAACTGACGGCCACTGCGCAGCTCCATCGCGACCAACTCGCCGTTATAAGCAATGCTATACAAGGTGCCGGCAACTACAATGGGCTTGGCATCAACATCGACTAAACGCGATAAGTCGGTTGTACCCTGTGGAATCGCAATCGCTTCTTCCCAGGCCTGATAACCACGATCAGCCAGTAGTACGCCAACCCGGCCGGTGCCGCTGCCGTAAATCACACCACCGGCTTCAATCACCGGCTCGCTTACACCACGAATAGTCAAAGCAGGTTGATCGTCTTCAAATATCCAGCGTTGCTCACCGGTTTCAGGGTCAAGTGCAATGATGTTGCCAGCGGTGGTCGCCGCTACAACCAGGCCATCACCTACTGCCGGGCTGGCTAATACTTCACCTTTCACTGGCACCCGCCATAACAGCTGGCCCGTTTCGGCATTTAGCGCAAATACTTCACCGTTTTCTGTGCCCAGATACAATCTGTTGTTGCTGTAGCTAATGCCACCGGCAATGCGGGCGCTATCGCTACTAAAACGGGCCAGCAATGAAGATCTGCCCTCAGTACGTAAATCAAAGCGCCACAACGTACGGCCATTGCTCAGGTTCTTTGCTACCACCAGGCCTTCCCGGCTGGCGGCATAAACTTTGTTATCCTGAATAAGCGGCTTTAGCCCTGACTCGTAATGCGCTACGCCCTTACCTACCTTACTTTGCCAGACCTTCTTTGGGCTGATGCTATTCTGAACATCAGGCAATACCAGCTTTTCCTTGCTTGAACAAGCAGATACTGCAAAAGCCACTAAAACAACAGCCGTTATTTTTCCGAATAATTTCACGCCTACCCCTTGTTAGCTGGCTGTAATATGGGCCAATTCATCCAGTTTTACCTGTAATAATTGCCGGGTTTGTTCACTGCTGGCCAATGCCTGCTGATATGCCGCCTTGGCCTGTGCTAACTCACCCGTTAACTGCAATAAGTCGCCCCGTAATTCTGCCTGCTGCGACAGAAAACTAGCCGGAACCGCTAACTGTAAAGTTGCCAGCGCATCTGCATAATTACCTTGTTCACGCTGCACCCGCGCCAGCCGCAGCTGAGCAATGGCCTTTACCGGCGCTTCCTTGGCATTATGCATCACCCAGCTTAAATGCTCAGCGGCAGTAGCCAGTTGCTGTGAATCTATTGCTTCGCGGGCGGCGAGTAAAGCGGCAAACACCGCATAGCTGCTATTGCCCTGGGCATCAATAAAACCTTTGGCACTGTTCAGCCAGTCACTACCCTCAGTTTGTTGTTGCTGCAGCAACTGGCTGTACTGAGCAGATACCTGCTCAGCCTGGCTGCGTTGATCAGCCTGATAATAGCGCCAGCCGTAAAGGCCAGCCAGGCCAATCACTACCCCACCTAAAATCGCTTTGCCGTATTCATTCCAAAAGCGTTTGATGGCCTCAACCTGTTGTTCTTCGCTGCTGTAAATTTCCAATGTGACTACTCCGTAATATCCTGTTTAATCTGCTTAGGTACAGCTTGCCAACCAGACAATGCGCTTGCCGGCTGCAACCAGTACTAATAATCTGTTGTTATACCATGGCTGCCAGTAACTGAGGCAATGCTGCCAGCGTCAGCGTGCGCTGAGGTTTATCTTCGCGCAACCATTTCAAGGTGATTTCGCCGCGTGCCAGCTCATCTGCCCCCAGGATCAATCCCAGTGCAGCACCCGATTTATCAGCCCGTTTCATTTGCTTTTTCAGGTTGCCGCCGCCGCAGTGCAAGATAACACGTTTTGCAGTTAATTCGCTACGCAGCTGTTCGGCAATCGCTATGGCCGCAAGTTCCGCAGCTTCACCCATCGGCATAATATAAATATCGGCGGTAGCCGCTGGCAGGCTAACCAGCTGTAAGGTTTGCAGCAATAATATTAATCGCTCCATGCCCAGCGCAAAGCCAACTGCCGGCGTGGCTTTACCACCCAGCTGCTCAACTAAACCATCATAGCGGCCACCGGCACAAACGGTGCCCTGAGCACCCAGTTCAGTGGTAACCCATTCAAAAACCGTTTTATTGTAATAATCCAGACCACGAACCAGAGTGGGGTTAACCGTATAAGCAATACCGGCGGCGTCGAGCCGGCGCTTTAACTGGCTGAAATGCTCCGCTGAGTCGGCATCTAAATATTCACTTAACTGTGGCGCGCCAGCCACGATCTCTGCCAGCGCCGGGTTCTTCGTATCGAGCACCCGTAAAGGATTGGTATGCATCCGGCGCAGGCTGTCTTCGTCTAACAGCGCCTGATGCTGCTGCAGATAAGCAACCAATGCTTCCCGGTAGCGGGCCCTTGCTTCATTGGAACCTAAGGAATTCAGCTGCAAACTAACATATGGCGCCAGGCCCAGTTGCTGCCAAAGCTTAGCAGTTAAGATAATCACTTCAGCGTCAATATCGCTACTGGCAATACCAAACGCTTCCAAACCAAACTGATGAAACTGGCGGTAGCGGCCTTTTTGCGGCCTTTCATGCCGAAACATTGGTCCCAGATACCATAACCGCTGCTCCTGGTTATACAACAAACCGTGTTCATTGCCAGCGCGAACACAGCAGGCAGTACCTTCCGGACGCAGCGTCAGGCTGTCACCATTGCGATCAGCAAAGGTGTACATTTCTTTTTCAACGATGTCGGTTACTTCGCCGATAGAGCGTTTAAACAGCTCGGTCATTTCGACTATCGGAAAGCGAATTTCGCTATAACCAAAGCTAGCCACGGTGTGGCGTAATACCTGCTCCAGATGTTGCCATAACGGCGTATCCTGTGGCAGGCAATCGTTCATGCCACGTATTGCCTGAATATTTTTTGCCAAAATTAATTTCTCACTGCCATGCTAAAAACCGGCCGATTATAAGAGGTGTCTTTGCCAACACCAAACGGCCTGAGTTAATCGAGTTGTTTAATACCTATCAGCTGCTCGCGGGCCAGCAGATACTGCCGCACCTGTTGCTCCAACTGTTCGGCGATGCTGTTGTTATCCAGCCGTAATTTCTGGCGCTGGCCATTTAAATAAAAACCACTTTTACGGTTGGCACCGGCCACCCCCAGATCAGAAATCAGCGCCTCGCCGGGGCCATTGACCACACAACCGATCACCGACACTGTTAATGGCTCGACAATATCTTCCAGCCGCTGCTCCAGTTCATTCATGGTTTTGATCACATCAAATTCCTGGCGCGAACAACTGGGACAGGCAATAAAATTAATGCCACGCTGGCGGATGCGCAGCGATTTTAAAATATCAAAGGCTACTTTGACTTCTTCTACCGGATCGGCCGCCAGTGAAATACGCAAGGTATCGCCAATGCCCTCTGCCAGCAACATACCCAGGCCAATAGCCGACTTCACAGCACCCGCGCGGGCGCCACCGGCTTCGGTAATGCCCAAATGCAATGGCTGTTTAATTTGCTTGGCCAGTAAACGGTAAGCCCCTACCGCTAAAAACACATCTGAGGCCTTAACACTGACTTTAAACTGGTCAAAATTCAGCCGGTCCAGAATATCAACATGGCGCATCGCAGATTCAACCAACGCTGCTGGCGTGGGTTCAGTGTATTTTTCCTGAATATCGGCTTCTAACGAGCCACCATTTACACCAATGCGAATGGGAATATTATGATCCCGGGCACAATCGACCACTGCCCGGATCCGATCTTCCCGGCCAATATTGCCCGGGTTAATTCGCAGGCAATCGGCACCATACTCTGCCACTTTTAAAGCAATCCGATAGTCAAAATGAATATCGGCTACCAGTGGAATGGGTGATTGTTGCTTAATCAGTTTAAAGGCTTCGGCGTCGTCCATGGTCGGCACCGAAACCCTTACTAAATCAGCGCCAGCGGCCGCAATAGCCTGAATTTGCGCCAGGGTAGCAGCCACATCGGTAGTGCGGGTGTTGGTCATTGACTGCACGGCAATCGGTGCATCACCACCGATGGCCACACTACCTACATGAATTTGGGTGCTCAGGCGTCGGGTAATAGGATTGTCAGCAAACATGTTTAATCAGGTTCCGCCAGGGTAAATTTTGCCACTCTGCCTGCAGGCAGCGATGACATATCAAAGGGTTGGTTATTTAAAGTGACCCGTACCACACTGGGATTGCCCAGGGTCACCACAAAAGGGGCTATGCCCGACACGGTCATTTTGTAACCTTTCTGCTTGGTACCAAAGGCAATCCGATTGCCCGCCGCGTCCAGCACGTCAATCCAGCAATTGTCTTTAAATTCCATGTTAATCACATCAAGCTGCGGCGCCACTGTGCTGGCCAGCTCTGGCACGGCGTCAGCAGTGTCAAAATCCGGCACAGCATCCAACGACGGCGTAACTGGCAAACTGCTGTTGTCTGGCTCGCTGTTTGTTGCTTCAGCCTGCTCTGCCAGGTTACTGTTTTCTGCCTGACCGGGCGCGTTCAGCGCTTGCTGCTGCACCTGGCTGTTTTCCGCACTGGGGCTGGCGGTTTGCCACCACCATAACACCAGCATGAGCACTAAAATAAAACCGATGGCATAGGTCAGCCACATAAAGCGGTTTTCCGTTGCCTGCAACTCAGCCCGGTTAGAAAAAGTCCGCATTGGCTTAGCCGGGCCGGTGCTGCCACCGCTTTGTTGTTCGAACGCCGCCAGCACCTGTTGCTCGGGTAGCTTCACCAGACGGGCATAGGCTTTGAGATACCCACGCACAAAAGTCACCAGCAGCGAACTGTCAAGTTGATCTGTTTCAATCTGGTTTACCAGATTTAGCCGTAAATTTAATTGCAGAGCAACGTCGGCGACAGTGAGCTTGCGCTGTTCCCGGGCCTGTCGAAGCAGCTGGCCAGCAGTCAGTGGGGTGTCTTCTACGTTGCTCATGGTATAAGGTTTGCCGGATCAGTAATAAGAACTTGCTGGCCCACCTGCAGCTTACTTTGCTCGGTGAAGTTATTCCAGGCCATAAAGCGTTCCAGCCGGATATTATAACGGTATGAGATGCCAAACATGGTTTCACCAGCCGCCACCTGATGATAAGGCTCAGTTGTTGCCGCTGGCTGCTGATATTCAGCTACTCTGGCGACCGGCTGCGGTTGCTGTAATTGCTGGTCGCTGACCTCGGTTAACCAGATCTTCTGACCGGTTTTAATCACCGATTCCGGGCTAAGCTGGTTCCACTGCATCAGCCGGGCCAGCCGGATATTATGCAATACCGATATCGCATACAACGACTCGCCTTCCTGCACCACATGATACTCTGTCACTGTATCATCATTGTCGTTGTAAGCATCACTGGCTGGCGCCGCTGCGCTATCCGCCTGCCGGGTGACGGCATAATCTGTTGCCGCTTGTTCAATGACTACCTGTTCTGGCGCTGCTATTGTCACTGCAGCGGGCTCAGTTAACGGGGTTTCAGCAGGTAAACTAACGGGGGGCTGCGCCGCTAATACCAGCTGGCTGGCGGCTAACGCTTCAGCATCCGCCGCCGCTTGTTGTTCAGCTTGCTGGCTGGCCGCTACTAAGGCTGCAGTATCAGCTGCAGCTTGTTGCTCAACCCGTTGCCTGGCCGCTAAGGCAGCGGCATCGGCCGCCACTTGTTGTTCGGCTTGTTGCCTGGCCACTAAGGCTTCGGTCTCGGCTTGCTGCTGCACAGCCAGCGCATCGGCATCAACCGCCGGTTGGCTTAACGCCAGTGAACCGGCGATGGCCTGCCTGCTGGCAGAACTGGCTGCCGTAGTGGTGGCAGTCGTTGCCGGCACGGCGGGCTGACTGGCTGCAACCGCTGTGTTATCCAGCTCAGTCTCGGATGTTTTGCGCCGTACCACCCGTAATCTCGGGTTAGCACCGGGCGCGGTTGGTGTCACCACTGCTGACGACGCCTGATTTGGCAAAACAATATTGGCCATCAGGCTTAATTTATATTGCTCGCGCAATTGCTCAAATTCACTTTCCAGCAAGCGCTGCTGTAACAATAAACGCGCTTCCGGTGTATCAATGTATAAGGATAACAGCAGTTGCTCGGCGTGTTTCATGGTGGCCATGTCGCCTTGCTTTTCAGCAACCAGATAATTAAGCAAAGTACTGCGTGCCGACACCCGCCCCAGACGCTGAATACGTTGCAGCGCCGTTTTAGCACCAACGTTGTCACCCATTGCATAGTTTAGGGCTGCCAGATTAATCAGCGAACTGATCCGGGTACCATTATGTGAAACTGACGACTCAAGAAAGGTTTTTGCTTTGCCAAAGCCCTGCTGATCTAACTGACACAGTGCCAGATTTTCGTAACTTTCAGCTACCCGGATATACCCCGGCCTGGAAATGGCTTTAAGTAACAGTTCTTCTGCTTCAGGGTACTTCCCAATCTGGCAAAGAAAAGCGCCATAGTTGTTATACGCATCGGCATTATTGCTGTCTTTGGCCAGCGCTTGTTTGTAGGCCTCTTCTGCCTGCGCATTCTCGCCAACTGTTTGATAATAAAATGCCAGGGCGTTATACACTTCTGGCATATTAGGGGCGAACATTTTGGCCCGTTCTAAATTGTATTTCGCCTGGGTAGTGTCACCACGCCGCAAATAATTTAAGCCCAGAGAAATACGGGTACGGGCAGCTTCGCTGTTATCAAGGTTACGCTGGCCAACCTGACGATCAGAGCCAACATAGGTACTTTCTGAGACGCACGCCGTCAGGGTTAACACGGCGCAAAGTGTGAGCCCTAGCGAAAATTTCTGCATTACCACTGGTCATCCCTTGGGTTACGGCAGCGTTTTAACCAGAATTTGCTGGCCTTTCTGCTGCTTCTTTATCAGTCTTTTGGTTCGATCAATTACATCGCCTACCAGCTGGCCACAGGCTGCGTCGATATCATCGCCCCGGGTTTTCCGTACCATAACAGTAAAACCATGCTGTTGTAACACCTTGTTAAAACGATCAATGCGTGAATTACTGGATCTTTTATAAGGTGACCCTGGGTACGGATTAAAGGGGATCAGATTAATCTTTGCCGGCGTATCTTGCAATGCCTGCGCCAATTCATGCGCCTGTTCCATGCTGTCATTAATGCCATCAAGCATAACATACTCTACTGTGACCTTATCGTTGGCCTTAGAGTTCTCGACATAACGACGGGAAGCCGCTAAAAATTGTTCCATTGGGTATTTTTTATTCACTGGCACCAGTTCGTCCCGCAAGGCATTGTTGGGCGCATGCAGGGATATGGCCAGCGCCACGTCAATCCGCTCCCGCAGTAAATCAAGCGCTGGCACCACGCCAGAGGTACTTAAGGTGACCCGGCGCTTAGATAAACCAAAGCCAAAGTCTTCCAGCATCAGTTCCATTGCCGGTACCACGTTGTTCAGGTTCAGCAGCGGCTCGCCCATACCCATCATCACCACGTTGGTTACCGGCTTTTCGCCGGTATCGCCATAACTGCCAATAATTTGTGCCACCCGCCAGACCTGGCCGATGATTTCGCTCACACTCAGGTTACGGTTAAAACCCTGCTGGGCGGTAGAGCAAAAGGTGCAATCCAGCGCACAACCCACCTGCGACGACACACAAAGGGTTCGCCGGTCTTTTTCCGGGATCCACACCGTTTCCACTTCCTGACCACCGGCTAAACCCATGACAAACTTAATAGTGCCGTCTGTGCTGTCCTGGCGGGTCACCACCACGGGAGCAGCGATCACCGCCAGCGTTTTTAACTTATCGCGCAATGTTTTATTGATATTGGTCATTTTGTCGAAATCATCGACACAGAAGTGGTAAATCCATTTCATCACCTGATCGGCCCGAAACGGCTTTTCACCCATAGAGACAAAAAACTCCTGCATTTGAGCGCGGGTAAAATCTAACAAATTTACCTGGTTTACTGGCTTGTTCATACCCTGGCCACTCCTAATAACCTCTATCAATAACGCACTGTTACTACTTAAATCTGCATCTTACTAATACAGAAAAGGGGCTGACGCCCCCTTTCCCTTAGCTTACACAGCCAACTCTTCTCCGAATTAACGGGTACGGCTGCACAGCTCAGCTTCAGTGAAAAAGTAAGCAATTTCACGTGCTGCAGAGGCTGCCGCATCAGAACCGTGTACTGCATTTTCATCAATGCTGTCTGCGTAGTCAGCACGTAAGGTACCCGCCAGCGCATCTTTCGGGTTGGTAGCGCCCATGATTTCGCGGTTTTTGCGTACAGCGTCTTCGCCTTCTAATACCTGCACCATTACCGGACCAGACGTCATAAAGCTGACCAGCGCTTTAAAGAACGGACGCTCTTTATGCTCGCCGTAGAAACCTTCAGCTTGTTCCTGACTTAAGTGTAGCATTTTAGAGGCAACAATCCGCAGACCAGCAGATTCGAAACGGTGGTAAATAGCACCGATCAGGTTTTTTGCTACTGCATCTGGTTTAATGATTGAAAAAGTACGTTCTAAGGCCATGTCAGGCTCCTGTAATTAAAGGGTTAAAATTTTAAGGCGGCAGATTATACGCTAAATGCCGGAAAAAACCTACTTTGGCATTTATTGCCACAAAGCGTCAGCCAGCAACACCGTTTGCTGCCCGGCACACGCTTTAGTGACCTTCGCTAACCATATTGACCGTGTATTTCGGGATCTCAACCACTAAATCTTCATCAGCAATCCGCGCCTGACAGCCCAGCCGTGATTCCGGCTCCAGGCCCCAGGCTTTATCCAGCATATCGTCTTCCAGCTCGTCGCTTTCGTTTAGCGAGTAAAAGCCTTCACGCACAATGACATGGCAGGTAGTACAGGCACAGGACTTTTCGCAGGCATGTTCAATCGCAATACCGTTTTTCAGTGCCACATCCAGCACCGTATCACCGACATTCGCCTCCAGCGCCGCCCCTTGCGGGCATAATTCAGCATGGGGTAAAAACACTATCTTTGGCATGGTTAAACCTCGTCGACTTTGTGGCCCTGCAATGCTAACCGGATAGATTTATCCATCCGCCTTGCAGCAAAGTCATCAGTTAAAGTATTAGTTTGTTCAATAGCGGCTTTGATGGCGGCCGTATCGGCTTGCTGGCGCACCTCGGCTAATCTGGCCAGCGCCGCTCTGATCTCTGTCAGCTCAGCATCATTGAGCAGCCCACTGTCGTTGTGGAGCGCTGCCGTTACGGCTTCCAGCACCCGGTCGGCCTCGACCTGCTGCTCGCGCAGCAAGCGCCGCTGCATATCCTGGCGGGCATGTTGCATCGAGCCACTGATCATACTGGCAACCTGATCGTCTGTTAACCCATAGGAAGGTTTAACCTGAATGCCGGCCGCTACGCCGGTTGATTTCTCTTCGGCGCTGACACTGAGCAAGCCATCGGCGTCAACCTGAAAGGTTACGCGGATATGCGCGCCACCGGCTGGCATAGGCGGAATACCGCGCAGCTCAAAGCGGGCCAGCGACCGGCAGTCTTCCACCAGCTCACGTTCGCCCTGCAGTACATGAATGGCCATCGCGGTCTGGCCGTCTTTAAAGGTGGTAAATTCCTGTGCCCGGGCAACGGGAATAACAGTATTGCGCGGTATGACTTTTTCAGTCAGACCGCCCATGGTTTCCAGGCCTAATGACAATGGGATCACGTCCAGCAGCAGGGTTTCGTGCTCAGCTTTGTTGCCCACCAGCACATTGGCCTGAATGGCAGCACCCAGCGCGACGACTTTATCCGGGTCAATTGAGGTTAACGGTTCGGTGACAAAGAACTGGCCAACCTGGCTGCGCACTAATGGCACCCGGGTAGAGCCCCCTACCATCACCACCTTGGCCACGTCGTCCGGGCTTAACCCGGCGTCGCGTAGCACCTGGCGGCAACTACGAATGGTTCTTTTCACCAATGCGCTGCACAGCAGCTCAAATTCAGTGCGGCTCAGGCTGCCTGTCAGCTGCTGGCCATCAGCATTAAAGGTATAGTCGGCACTGTCGCTATCGGTTAACTGTTCTTTCAGCTGCCTGGCAACGGTTAAATACTGGCGCCTGGCACTGTGGCTTAATTGCTGCTGGCCACTGTGTTGTTGCAACCAGCCGACGATGGCCTGGTCAAAATCGTCACCGCCCAGCGCAGAGTCGCCGCCGGTCGCTAATACTTCAAACACGCCACGCTGTAAGCGCAAAATAGAAATATCGAAGGTGCCGCCGCCTAAATCGTAGACGGCGATCACGCCTTCCTGACCAGAATCCAGGCCATAAGCCAGTGCCGCTGCTGTGGGTTCATTTAATAACCGCAGTACATTCAGCCCCGCCAGTTTAGCGGCATCTTTGGTAGCCTGACGCTGGGCATCATCAAAATACGCGGGCACGGTTATTACTACACCATTTAGCTCACCGCCCAGTACCTGACTGGCGGTATCGGCCAGGGTCGCCAGAATTTCTGCCGACACTTCAACCGGATTTTTTATCCCTTCACGGGTCGCCACGGCAGCCAGGCCGCCTTGATCAACTAACTGATACGGTAATAATTCAGCCAGCGGCTGCATTTCTGCATAACCTTTACCCATCAGCCGTTTGATTGAAAAAATGGTATTGCTGGCATCGCCGGGTGCAGCGGCGACGGCATGGTGCCCGACCTCGGTTTTAGCCGGGCCATAGTGAACCACCGACGGGATCATGTCGCTGCCGGCGGCGTTTTTCAGGGTATCCGCCTGACCGCTGCGCACAGCTGCGACCAGTGAATTAGTGGTACCCAAATCGATACCTGCTGCCAGTTTATGTTGATGGGGCGCAGCACTCTGGCCGGGCTCTGCAATTTGTAGTAACGCCATAGCTTAGTTTAGTCTTGTAATTGCTGTTCAATTAACTCCAGCTCGTGCTGTAGTTTAAAGAAAAATTTGAGTTTACGCACCAGCTCCGCTGCCAGCTGGTTTTGCTCAGCAGTATTAGCTGCCAACGCGTCGGCCAGTTGCCGTAACAACACTTTGCGTTGTTGCTGCAGTTGTTGCTCAACCGCCATAATAGCGGCATTCGGATCAGCACTTGCACTGATATCTTCTAGCTGCTCACGCAACTCCATTTGCGCCATTAAAAACACCGGCTCGGTGAAACTGCGCTGCTCGTGACTTATTTTTAAACCACGTAACGCCAGTAAATGCTCGGCGCGCAGTAACGGTTGTTTCAGGCTGTGGTAGGCATCATTGATATTCGCAGTTTGCTGCACCGACATTAAGCGGTCACGGTTAGAGGCTGCAGCATAATTGTCGGGATGAAATTTGCGCTGCAATGCCAGATAACGTGAACCCAATTCAGTTAAATCCAGCTCAAAGGTAGCTGGCAAATCAAACAACTGAAAATAATTCATCCGATATCGACCTTACAGCACCAGGGAAAATTAAACGGTAAAGCTTTCGCCGCAACCGCATTCGCCGTTAACATTGGGATTGTTAAACTGAAAACCTTCATTCAGGCCTTCTTTGACGAAATCCAGCTGAGTACCGTCGATATACACCAGGCTTTTGCCGTCGACAATCAGTTTCAAACCATGCTCTTCAAACACCTGGTCGTCATCATGCAGCTCATCGACAAACTCCAGCACATAGGCCAGGCCAGAACAACCAGTGGTTTTCACCCCTACCCGTAAGCCCAGGCCTTTGCCGCGATTCTGCAGAAAGTTACGAACTCTTTCAGCTGCCGCTGTGGTCATCGATATCGCCATGGCGCCTTAACCCCCGCGCTTTTGCTTATAATCAGCTATCGCTGCTTTAATCGCATCTTCTGCCAGAATAGAGCAGTGAATTTTCACCGGTGGCAGCGCCAACTCATGTGCAATGTCGGTATTTTTAATTTGCTGCGCTTCGTCCAGGCTTTTGCCTTTGACCCATTCGGTTACCAGCGAGCTGGACGCGATAGCACTGCCACAACCATAAGTTTTAAACTTGGCATCTTCAATAATGCCTTGCTCGTTAACTTTGATTTGCAGTTTCATCACATCGCCACAGGCTGGCGCCCCTACCATACCGGTAGCGACAGTTGGGTCATCTTTGGCAAATGAACCCACGTTCCGTGGATTTTCATAGTGATCGATTACTTTATTGCTGTAAGCCATGAGCTGTTACCTCGTTGGGCCAGGTTACGCTTAATGCGCTACCCAGGCCACAGTGTTTAAATCAATACCGTCTTTGAACATGTCCCATAGCGGTGACATTTCACGTAACTTATCAATCGCCTGATGGACAATTTTAATGGTGTGGTCAATTTGAGCTTCAGTGGTAAAGCGACCGATACTGAACCGAATGGAGCTATGAGCAAGCTCATCCGTTAACCCCAGCGCCCGCAGCACGTACGAAGGCTCTAAGCTGGCAGATGTGCAGGCTGAACCCGAGGATACCGCGATGTCTTTCAGCGCCATAATCAACGATTCACCTTCAACAAAGTTAAAGCTGATATTGGTAATGCCTGGCACCCGAGGTGCACTGCCGCCATTTAAATACACTTGTTCAATATCTTTAACGCCGTGCCACAACCTATCCCGCAAGGCGGTGATGCGCTCGCGCTCTGCTGCCATTTCTTCTTTGGCAATGCGAAACGCTTCACCCATAGCAGCGATTTGATGCGGCGCCAGCGTACCTGAACGCATACCGCGCTCATGGCCACCACCGTGGGTTTGGGCTTCTAAACGAATGCGGGGCTTACGCCTTACATACAAGGCACCAATGCCTTTAGGACCATATGTTTTATGACCGGAAAACGACATTAAATCGACTTTCAGGTTTTGTAAGTCAATATCCACTTTACCGGTGGCCTGAGCAGCATCAACATGAAACACAATGCCCTTGCTGCGACACAATTCACCAATAGCGGCAATATCCTGAATAACGCCAATTTCGTTATTGACAAACATAATGCTGACCACAGAGGTATCCGGGCGCATCGCCGCTTCCAGCTTGGCCAGGTCAACCAGACCATTGCTTTCCACATCAAGGTAACTGACTTCAAAGCCTTCACGTTCCAGCTGGCGCATGGTATCCAGCACCGCTTTATGCTCAGTTTTGACGGTAATTAAATGCTTACCCTTTTTCTTATAAAACTGGGCTGCACCTTTAATTGCCAGGTTATTTGATTCAGTAGCACCGGAGGTAAACACGATTTCGCGCGGATCGGCATTGACCAGATCCGCTATCTGGCTGCGGGCAATTTCCACCGACTCTTCAGCCTGCCAGCCGAAACGGTGCGACCGGGACGCCGGGTTGCCAAACTCGCCATCCATCGTCAGGTATTGCATCATTTTTTCGGCTACACGCGGGTCTACCGGGGTGGTTGCCGCATAATCCAGATAAATAGGTAGCTTCATTGTTGGCTCCATACTGCGCTTAAAATTGTTGCGCTTACAACTGGCAACTGACTTTGATGTCAGTTGCAGGATTCTTTACATTGCGACTATTTTGCCGCTGTGCAATATTCTGCACATCTTGCTGACTTACTAACGCCGCCAGGCTGATATTGGTCAGAAAATCTTCAATCCGATGGCTCAAATCGTGCCACAGGGTGTGAGTCAGACATTTAGCGCCACTCTGACAATCTGATTTGCCCTGACAGCGGGTAGCGTCGACCGACTCATCAACCGCAGCAATCACCGCAGAAATGGAAATCGCCTCCGGGGCTAACCCCAGCTGATAACCCCCACCCGGGCCACGCACGCTGCTGACTAAACCTTGTTTACGCAAGCGCGCAAATAATTGTTCAAGATACGACAGCGAAATACCTTGCCGTTCAGAGATATCGGCCAGCGGCACCGGCCCCTGCCCGGCATGCAGTGCTACGTCAAGCATAGCAGTAACGGCATAGCGGCCTTTTGAAGTTAATCTCATAATACGCTCCCTGACTTCATGGCAGCTATTGTACAATCCTGACTATTTTAGTCAAGTATACATCCTACTAGTTCAGTCAGGTATTCGCTGTCCGGGCTGCGCCGCTCAGGTATGATTCAGATGCCAGGGTCAAAAGCATCCACATCTTTGCGTCGCTGCTCGGCAGCCTGTTGTTCGGCTCGCTTAAAGTCTTCTTCTGGTAATTCCAGCTCGGGCATCTGACCACAGACATTGCCCCCCAGGCTATTAACGCTGTTACACAGCTCTGCCACTTTATTATCCAACAGATGGATATGATCGAGCAAAGTACCAATAGCGCTGGCCACCGGGTCAGGGTTTTCAGCCGACACTGCATAGGCATCAAAACCAAACTTTTTCGCCAGATGCTGGCGCTGCTCGCTAACTTCCAGCGCAACTTTAGCCACCACCCGGCCAGGTATACCCACCACAGTGGCGCCGGCCGGTACATCGCGCACCACCACCGCGTTAGAACCAATCCGGGCATGCTCGCCAACCAGCAGCGGACCCAGCACTTTGGCACCGGCACCAATAACTACGCCATTGGCCAGGGTTGGGTGGCGTTTGCCAGGGTTCCAGCTGGTACCGCCCAGCGTGACGCCATGGTACAAGGTGCAGTCGTCACCAATTTCAGCGGTTTCGCCTATCACCACGCCCATGCCATGGTCGATAAAAAAGCGCCGGCCAATTTTCGCACCCGGATGAATTTCCACCCCGGTTAGCCAGCGGGCGATAGTACTTAAAAATCGGGCCAGCCATTTAAAGTTGGCCCGCCACAACTTGTGATTCAGCCGGTGCCACCAGATAGCATGCAACCCCGGATAATTGGTCAGAACCTCAAAGGTGCTGCGCGCCGCCGGATCACGCTCAAAAACGCTTTTTATATCTTCTCTGATACCCGCAAACATCGCCTTACTCCTTATGAGTATTGCTATCGACTTTTTCCAGACGCTGCATTGAGGTTAAAATACCGCGTAGAATATTGTACTCCGCCTCCTCCGGCCGGGCCCGGTTAAACAAGCGCTTCAATTTGGTCATCACCACCCCCGGGTGCTGTTTGATAATAAAACCGGTGTGGTGCAAAACAGCTTCCAGATGCTGATAAAAGTTCTCCATCTGGGCCGAACTTGGGTAGCTAATCTCATCCACTGCCGTGGCTGCTGGCCGCTTCGCCAGAAAGGCCATCCGCAGTTCATAACAGACAATTTGCACCGCCATCGCCAGATTAAGCGAGCTGTATTCAGGATTCGCCGCAATACAAACATGATAATGACACAGCTGCAGCTCGTCATTACTCAGACCGCTGGACTCGCGGCCAAACACCACGGCTACCGGTTTATCACTTTGGGTAATGGCAAGCTCGGCGCATTCGCGTGGCTCCAGCATCGGCCAGCTAAGGGTGCGCGAGCGGGCACTGCTGCCGACGACCAGCGCACAATCGGCTACTGCCTCTGCCAGGGTATCGAAGGTGGTCGCAGCAGCAAGAATTTCACTGGCCCCGGCAGCCAGCGCATAAGCCTGGCCATCCGGCGGCGTCTTCGGCGCCACCAGACATAACTGCGATAACCCCATGGTTTTCATGGCCCGGGCAACCGAGCCAATGTTACCGGTATGTGTAGTACCTACCAGTACCACTTTAATATTATCTAAAGCAGAGGACATAGCGCTAACCCGATAACCCTGATTGAAAAAGGCAGGCATTCTAGCATAGACCAATGCAATTGTTGATTGAAATTTAGCAGTCTGGCCATCTAAATACAGGAAGTGACCGCTGTCGATAATCACTGCAATTCACTGGCTGCTTTGCTAAACTACTGCCACTTTTAACCAAGAGCGCCTGAAGATGAAAACACTTAGTAAAGTTATAACGTTATCAGCAATACTCTTAGCCCTGCCCGCGCTGGCCGACAGCAACACTGAAGCATTACAGCAAGCGGTGGATCATCATAGCCGCAGCGAGCAAAATAAAAACCGCGATCAATACCGCAACCCATTACCAACCCTGTCTTTTTTTGAGGTGACCCCGCAAAGCACTGTGGTAGAAATCTCTCCGGGTGGTGGCTGGTATACGGAAATACTGGCGCCGCTGCTGGCCGCGCATGGCAAATATTATGCGGCGCATTTTCCAGCCAACACCAGCTCCGACTACTACAACCGCACCCTGGCGGCGTTTAAAGCAAAACTGGCCGCCGACCCGATATACAGCCGGGTTTCATTAACCGAATTTGCACCAGATAACAGTGGCAATATTGCCCCAGCCGGCACAGCCGATGTGGTACTGACCTTTCGTAACCTGCATAACTGGTATGGCCGTGGGGGTGATGACGGCATGGTCGCCATTTTCAGTGACTTCTATAAAGCGTTGAAACCTGGTGGCGTGCTGGGCGTGGTAGAACACCGTTTGCCGGCAGATCAAGCAGATGGCGACTGGACCAAAAGCGGTTATTTCCCTGAGCAACTGGCAATACGCCTGGCCGAGCAAGCCGGCTTTGTGCTGGAAGAGCGCAGCGAGATTAATGCTAACCCGAAAGATACGGCCGACTATGCAGGCGGTGTCTGGACCCTGCCACCCTCGCTGCGGCTGGGCGAGCAAGACAGAGCTAAATATCAGGCGATTGGCGAAAGCGATCGTATGACCTTAAAGTTTCGTAAACCTGTAGCACAATAAGACGGAAAACCCGATGAAAGTATTGGTAATTGGCGGCGGCGGCCGCGAACATGCCCTGGCCTGGAAGGCAGCGCAATCTCCTTTGGTAAGTCAGGTATTTGTGGCGCCCGGCAATGCCGGCACCGCCCGCGAATCGAACCTGCAGAATGTAGCGATAGCTGCGGATGATGTGCCTGGCTTACTGGCCTTTGCCAAAGAGCAACAAATTGAACTGACGATTGTTGGCCCGGAAGCACCACTGGCTAAAGGCGTAGTAGATGTATTTCGGCAGCAGGGGCTGGCTATTTTTGGTCCGACTCAGGCAGCCGCCCAGTTAGAGAGCTCAAAAGCCTTTGCCAAGGATTTTCTGGCACGTCATCACATTCCCACCGCCGCTTACCAGAACTTCACCGACATTGCCCCGGCCAAAGCATTTGTGAAGCAACTGGGCACCCCTATTGTCATTAAAGCCGATGGCCTGGCCGCCGGCAAAGGGGTAATTATTGCTCAGACCGAAGCTGAGGCCTTTGCCGCTATTGACGATATGCTGGCAGGCAACAAGTTCGGGGATGCCGGCAGCCGGGTAGTGATTGAAGAGTTTTTACATGGCGAGGAAGCGTCTTTTATCGTCATGGTAGACGGCGAGCATGCGCTGGCATTTGCCTCATCGCAGGATCATAAAGCGCGTGACGATGGCGATAAAGGTCCTAATACCGGTGGTATGGGCGCCTATTCACCGGCACCAGTAGTCACCGCCGCGGTGCACGACTGGGTGATGCAGCAGGTTATCTACCCAACAGTGCGCGGTATGGCAGCCGAGGGCAATGTCTTTACCGGCTTTTTATATGCAGGTCTGATGATTGCCCCGGATGGCTCAGCCAAGGTACTGGAATTTAACTGCCGGTTTGGCGATCCGGAAACCCAGCCGATTATGCTGCGCTTGCAATCAGATTTAGTTGCGCTGTGTCAGGCGGCAGTAACGGGCAAGCTGGATCAGGTGACTATTGAGTTTACCGAGCAGGCAGCCGTAGGTGTGGTGCTGGCAGCAGGTGGTTATCCGGATAGCTACGCTAAAGGTCTGGAAATTACAGGCCTGGACGGCATCGATAGCGCCAGTGCCAAAGTGTTTCATGCTGGCACCGAGCTAAAAGATAATAAGGTCGTCACTAATGGTGGCCGGGTCCTTTGTGCCACGGCACTGGGTGCCAATGTCAGCGCCGCCCAGCAAGCAGCCTATCAACTGGCCAGCCACATCAGCTGGGATGGTATGTTCTGTCGCAGCGATATCGGCTATCGCGCAGTTAGCCGCGAACAACAAGGTTAAGTATGCGCATACTACTTCTGGCACCCTGTGTCGCACTGCTGCTGAGTCTGGCTGCGTGCAGCAAGCCTCAGCCACTAAGTTGCGACAGCCCTTATCAGGCGATTGCTGCCATTCAGGGCCGCACTGAGCAAAGCCCGTTGCTCGGGCAACAGGTGCTTACCCGCGGAGTGGTGATAAGCGAAGTCTACCCGGACTCGCCGTTGCCAGGGTTAATGCTGCAAAGTCTGGTGGCTGATGATGATCCGCTAACCTCAGAAGGCATATTTATTCAGCTCAGTGCTGCCGGCCAGTATCAACACGGCGATTTGCTGCTGTTGCAAGGCACGGTAGCGGAAATTAATGGTTTAACGTCCTTGGTGGATCTGAGCCATATCACGCGCTGTGCCACTAACCAGCCGCTAAGCCCAACAGCGATAACGTTGCCGCTGAGCGAGCCACTGAGCTTTGAAGCACTGGAAGGCATGTGGCTGAGCTTCGAGCAGGATCTTGTGGTTACCGACAGTTATCAGCTTGGCCGCTACGGCGAGCTGATGCTGGCCGATAAACGCCTGGTGGTGCCCACTGAAATCAAGCCGCCCGGCGAAGAGGCTAAGCAACATGCAAGCCAGCAACTGCGCCGCATGCTGGTGCTGGATGATGGCAGCTGGCAGGAAAACCCCGAACCCGCGCCCTATCCGCCCAGTGGTTTAACGGCCGACAACAGCATCAGGCTCGGTGATACCGTGCGTGGGGTCACTGGCGTACTGTTTCAGGACGAACGCGGTTACCGGCTGGTACCAACCAGCAGCCCGCAGTTTATCAGTAGCAACCCGCGCCCAGCCGCGCCACAGCCAAAGCAGCCAGATGAACTGCGACTGGCGGTGTTTAATGTACTGAATTTTTTTACCGGCCAGGGCCAGGCTGATCCCTTCCCTACCCGCCGTGGCGCCCGCACACCGGCCGAGTTAGCCCGGCAACAGGCTAAGCTGGTCAGTGCGCTGGCAGCAATGGATGCCGATATTATCGGCTTAATCGAGCTGGAAAATAACGGCTATGCTAACGGCAGTGCCATCGCCACCCTGGTGGCGGCTCTAAATAAGGCGGTAACAACACCCTATGCCATCGTTGAGACCACGGAAACTCCCGGCTCGGATGCCATTAAAGTGGGTTTAATTTACCGGCCAGCGTCGGTCAGTCAAACCGGTATCGCGGCCACAGAAGTAGCAGCGCCTTTTACCCGGTTGCACCGCCCGCCGGTCGCCCAGACCTTTAAGCACCTGGCCAGCGGTAAAATCCTGACAGTGGCCGTCAATCATTTCAAATCGAAAGGCGGCTGCCCGCGTGACAACACACCGCAATGGCAGCTGCAGGCAGATCAGAATGACGGCCAGGCATGCTGGAATGCGGCCAGGGTAGAGGCCAGTAAGGCGTTATCACAATGGTTAGCGACTAACCCCACCACTGTGGCCAGCCCTTACCAGCTGATCTTTGGTGACTTAAATGCCTACCGGATGGAAGATCCGGTACGGGCACTGGAGCAAGCTGGCTGGCAGCATCTGGCAGATCAGCAACACCCCGGGTTTTCGTATGCGTTTCGTGGCCGCAGCGGCTCATTAGACCATGCGCTGGCCAGTCCCGAGCTGGCGCAGTATCTGCGCACACTGGAACATTGGTCAATTAACGCCGCTGAACCGGTACTGCTGGAATACGGTAGCCGTTTTAAATCAGCTGACGCATTACAACGCTTGTATGCGCCAACCCCCTATCGCTCTTCTGATCATGATCCGGTGCTTGTCACTTTTAGTTTCTGACGACGCACAATGCATCCGGCAGTGCCTTCGGCGCTGCCGCAATTCCAGATAAAAGTTGCAGCATGCCGCCTTGTTGCTTTATGGTAAGTGCAGAATATTTTTCAGGCGTAGCCTATGTCCCATAAAAACCCCATTATTGCCATAACCGGCTCGTCCGGTGCCGGCACCACCACCACAACCAACGCTTTTCAGCATATCTTCCGCACGCTGGGGATAGACGCAGCCTTTGTTGAAGGCGATTGTTTTCATCGTTTCAGCCGGCCGGAAATGGACTTAGCAGTGCGCAAAGCCAAAGAGGCCGGCCGTTATATCAGTTATTTTGGCGCCGAAGCGAACGATTTTGGTGCGCTGGAGACCTTTTTCGCCAGCTATGCCGATACCGGCACCGGCCGCATTCGTCATTACCTGCACACTTTTGATGAAGCCGTGCCGTACAATCAACTGCCGGGTACTTTTACGCCGTGGCAGGATTTACGGGCCAATACCGATTTACTGTTCTATGAAGGCTTACATGGCGGTGCGGTAACCGAGCAGAACAATGTAGCGCAGCATGTCGATTTACTGATTGGCATGGTACCGATTGTTAACCTGGAGTGGATCCAGAAAATTATCCGTGATACCTCAGAGCGCGGCCACAGCCGGGAAGCGGTACAGGCCAGTATCGTGCGTAGCATGGATGACTATATTAACCATATCACGCCGCAGTTTTCGCGCACCCATATTAACTTTCAGCGGGTACCAACGGTTGATACCTCGAACCCGTTCAGCGCCAAAGATATACCGTCATTGGATGAAAGCTTTGTGGTGATCCGCTTTCGCGGCATTAAACACGTGGATTTTCCCTATTACCTGCGGATGATCCACGGCTCTTTTATGTCGCGGGTCAATACGCTGGTGGTACCAGGCGGCAAGATGGGCTTAGCCATGGAGCTGATTTTAACGCCACTGATAGAGGCGATAATGCAAAAGCGGCGCCAAGCCCGTGGTCAGGCAGACTGGTTAGGCAAGTAACCCAGTTTGCATTGACTGCTGACGCAGCGCCGCTGGTGTGGCTCGATCCGGTTGGCGGTTATTTTACTTCAGGCAGATTACAGCCGGATCAATAGGGTCAGTGTCTGAGGGATCCCCACAAAATTTTCACTCATATAATGTTGTAACTCGTGGTATCGAGTAAATACATGCAATGCTCCAATATGTCGCGCCATTGCTTTATCGTCAGCTTCACACGCTTTGCGATAGCCCGTAACCCCAGTGTATGAAAGGATAAATGATCAATAGGGCCAGAAGA
The DNA here is from genome assembly GCF_000987775.1 of Arsukibacterium ikkense. Lineage (GTDB taxonomy): Bacteria > Pseudomonadota > Gammaproteobacteria > Enterobacterales > Alteromonadaceae > Alishewanella > Alishewanella ikkense. The sequence continues at coordinate 714 of NZ_LAHO01000001.1, read as the reverse complement.
TCTAGATCAATAGGGTCAGTATCATTTAGATCAATAGAGATCAATAGGGTCAGTGTCATTGATTCCCGCGAAAATTTGCCGATTTCCTGTCCCCTCCCCGCCCTAGTGGCGCTGGCCGGCGACCGGTTCTGGCTGCGATTTGCGCCTTGAATCGCTCATCACCCAACACCCACGCCTTATTTGTCGCTTGTCGTATTGCCGCCAAATCCCGCTCAGGTATTTGACCGCTAAACAGCGCACGATAAGCGCTTTGTCGCTCATTGTCTGTTTTACCCAGTTGCCAATACAAAGCGTGTGGCGTTAGCAGCTGAATAGCTTTACCCAGCGCATTGCCACGATAGCTGGACCACGGATATTCCGCCGCATGGCTTACCATATTAGCCCGCACCGGGTTCAGTTCAATATACCGATATACCGTTAGCAGGTAATTATCTGCATCCTCTACCGTAGATTTATACCGCCCTTCCCACAATGTGCCGCTGCGGCCATAGGTGTAATTAAAATACTGCACATATTTACGCCCCTGCGCCTGCATCATCCGGCCCACACCCTGTGCATCGCTAGGCGTGACAAGCAAATGTACGTGATTCGTCATCAGCACAAAAGCATGGATGGCAACCTGGTATCTCGCGGCAGCATCCTTAAGAAAAGACAGGTAGGCTTTATAGTCTGCTTCGTCATAGAAGGTAAGCGTTGCAGCAACCACACCATCCA
>NZ_LAHO01000028.1 GCF_000987775.1 Arsukibacterium ikkense | reverse complement strand
CTGGGGGAGAAGGCTCAATGAGTATCAAATTTTTGATGTCGGACTGCACAGAGTGCATCCGTATAAAAAGAAGGTAGAGCATATGGGAACGCGACTGACTCAAACTGATACCATAATATCGGTTGTTGCGCCGCACCTGCAGCAGCCAGTTGCTGACTTTGTTGCAAAACTGGCTGCGCGTGGCTATCAAGCTGGCGACCGCGTCAGCGCCAATTTCTATGAGAACGGATATTCCACCGCCGCAATCTTGTTAATAGTTGCAATGATCGAGTCGATGCTTCAGCGAGACCGCTATTTCCTTCTAAAGTCGAAGCCAAACATGAAACTAAACGAAGTTCCCGTAAAGTACTTGAAAGAAACGCTACGGTACAGGCGTCACTCCCACGTTCGTGAACTCTTTGAACTTAGGAATGCGCTTGCACACAATCACATGTGGGAAGTCGAATACACGCTTCCCGCTGCGGGCGGTCGGACATACCGGAAGTCGAAACTCATGCCGGGTTCGCACCATCTAAAGGCCTTGCCTGGCACAAATGCAAGAATTCCGCGCACACGCATTGTGAAGTTCAATCTACTTCCAGCCCGCGTGGATAGAACCGATTTAGTTAAGGCACTTGATGTTTGCAATCATGCTTTCGCGCACCTTTATAAGAAAGAGCAGCGTCCAGTTCGGTTTCTTGATGACATAATTGTGTGCGGGAAGCGGCATATCCCATTTAAGCAGTTAGCCGAGTTCTTGCGAAATGAGCTCTAACACACGAGCCTTTTCAGAGTTACTAGGTAAAGCCACTCTTCTGGCCGCATTAGCGGCCAGTCTGTTGTCCATCAGCAAGCTACGCTGCGCCATCTGTCATCACGATTGCCTGTCGATTGCTCAGCGAGTTAACTTGTATTTTCCTATCGGCGTAGCAACTTCTAAACGATGAGTGGCTTCGCTGAGTATTTGCCAGGTAATCTGCTCATCATCCGCAGTTAACGTAAGCACGTTGTCTTGCCTGGTGTAGGGGTACTGTCTGCTGCCGTGATCTTTAATAACTTCTGTTATCGTATCCGCATTTATATCAACAAAATTACCGGCTTCCAGCTGATTGACACTGCCATCATCATAAACCACTTCGGTCATCACCCAGCGGCCGAAAATATCATCACTCTCGCTGGCATTACTGCAAGAGGATAAGACTAAAGCGAATAGGGTTAGAGCAACCATATTCTTTATTTGTGCCATAAATTTATGCATAAGTTGATGTCGTCTTTATTGAGGGAGCACTTGCAATTGCACGTGCTAATCCATCTGGTAATTCTGATAGTTGATATTTTCGGGTGGCAGATGATTCTCTGACAATCGTACCTTCAAAGTCGCGAGAAATCAGAGTGATTTTTTGTGTTAGCCCTTTTTGCCCCCAAGGATGCGGTGACCATTTAAAGTTATGTTCAAATATCATTTCAAACGACCAACCACGAGCCATTCTTGGATAATCAACAGCAGCCTGGAGTTCATCTTTAGTGATCGCCACTATAGTGCCAATGGCAATTGCAGCCATACCACTTGTAAGTAAGGTGGCGGCGACGGTTAGACCTGCTGTAGCTAAATGGCCTGTATATCTGATTGCTTTTTCATGCTCAAGGTTCCAAGCGGTAGCAGCGGCATCTGTTTCAAAAAGGTAAGTATGAGATTTGGAGTTAGAAATTTCATTTTTGATAAAACAATTTGGTTGTTTTCCTGAGCCAATCCAATGCCCACCATCAGACCAATTGAAACGATTGTGGCATTTGTTTTCAAGTTCCTTGCGTTGAGCGGGTAATAATCTGGTAGACGTTGGGCTTGCGTATTCTGATTGCATAGTTAGTCACTCCATTTATGTGAATAGGTTATCCCTTGTAGAAACTGCATGTCTTATTACACAAGAGAATCAATATAAATAAAAATGAAAATTTAGCAATAAATTGTTACCACTTTGTTGTAAAAATCCGCCGGCTAGCGGTTTTTGTATGCTTTAACTTTGGAGTCAATGTCTGCCAAGTTAGCTGATATTTCCCTGTAGAAGGCTGTACCTATAAGTCATCAGGCAGGTGGGGTAGTCTTACATTGCCGGTGACAAAGTTCTGGGTTAACCGCTCCAGTTCATGCTGCTAGTTTCACCCTAACACTGCAGTTTGCTAACACTGAGCCGACAGCTTCACTATTGTTGTTAAAAAATTAACGCACACTTGTCGAATTCATCTGTTGTTATACGATTAGAAACAGCCAGCCGACCTGGCTACACTTTAACCACGCTATGGAGATACAGTATGAGTCGCATGATTTTCGTTAACCTGCCGGTAAAGGACCTGAAGGCATCAATAGCGTTTTACACAGAGTTGGGGTTTAACAATAACCGACATTTTACCGATGAAACCGCTGCTTGCATGGTCTGGAGCAAAGAGATTAACGTGATGCTGTTAACCCACGATAAGTGGAGGAGTTTCACTACCAGGCCCATTCCGGCAACGACATCAAGCGAGGTAATGCTGGCGCTGGCGTGCGAGAATCCGGAAGCAGTTGACGCTATGACTGGCTCGGCTGCTGCGCACGGCGGTACAGCCGACATTAACCCGAAACAGGAACTCGGCTTTATGTACGGCCGCAGTTTTGCCGATCCAGATGGCCATATCTGGGAACCGTTCTGGATGGCTCCGGCAGCTGTTCCGGCAGAATAAAGCTTTATCGTTTTCAAGGGCGGCATTCTTAAGGAAGTCAGCTTCGGTGTGCTGATGTTGGGGCTTGGATACGTCGGGCTGTTGAAGGCGGCCATCGAGATGCATGAGCATCATCGGGTGGTGGCTAGGGGCGTAGACTCGACAGAGTCTGAGTAGGCGGAGCGCACATCGCCAGCCAGAGGACTGTAGGGCAGGCACAACAAAGGAAAACCGGGAACACAACAAAAAATGGGCATAGCAGAAAGATGTGAGCAATAGCCCCATTCATTACAGATGTTGATGTTTTTATGCCGGGAGCATTATGACGAAGAATGGCGATAAGCCGCGATAAGCAACTATAAGGCGGGTTAGGGTAGCGCCTGATGTGTCTTTTACGACAGGCTCAGACAAGACTTTCCAGACTTCAGGTTAGAAGCCGGTACGTGTACAGTGTACAGCTCGGCGGTGTTAAGCGTGTTGCTTGCCAAATAACACTGCACCAGCAAAGTCCCCTTGTGCAGACTGGTCCAGCGCGACAGTACCTCTTGCGTGTTCAGTTGTGCGTGTCCTGTTCGGCGTGGCTGGTGCTGCCAAGGCTGACCGGTTTGCCTCACGATTGTTTTCAATCTCTGCCACGTCAAAGAAGTCTTTGTCTGTATCTAAGTGAATGAAGGTTACGCTATTGTTAATCATGTTAACCTGGGGTATTGTGTATTCAACAAATACAGTATGACTCTGGTTGCAAAATTAACCCACAAAATCGGAGGTAAGCACCTCTTGGGGAGTCATTATATCCAGGCAAAATAGAGGCGATAGTTATGGCAAAAGTCTATGCAATAATACGTGGTAACGGGGATATTCTTGTTGGGCGCGGCGGTAGATCCGGAAGACGACCGCGTATGCGGACTGGCTTACACCTGCCGGGCGGTACCATAGATCCAAACGAGACTGTTCACACTGCTGCGATAAGAGAGGTTAGGGAAGAAACCGGAATTAACTTATTGATACAAGACGTCGTAAATTCTTTTGCCTTAATGTTGAACGGTCAAAGAGTTGATTTTGTTGTGTTTGAGGTTTTTAGTGTAGAAGATGCAATCAGGACTCGAGTGTCCCCACCTCGCCTCAACATATATGATGAGCCTTTTGCCGCTTTACAAAGCCTGAGTTTTAATCAGTGTATTAACAATCCAGGTTTTTCAGCAGAACATAATACTGATTGGTTTGCTCAAGGGCTAAGTCACGCCTACCAAAATAATATGTTGTAGAAATAAATAGCATGCTCTACATAGGAAGATTCAAATCTAACAAATGATTATCAAGCCCATCTATGCGAGCGCCAGTTTGCTGTCCATCAGCAAAATAGACTGCTTCATCTGTCATTATGGTTGCCAGGCTCCGTCGGTTGCAAAAAGATCCGCTGTTGGCCAGGTTTAGTGCTTATCGTGATACAGCTCGCAGGCTTCCAGGGTGTTTTCTATTAAACTGGCCACTGTCATGGGGCCTACGCCGCCCGGCACCGGGGTGATATAACGGGCATGCTTTACTGCTGCACCGTATTCCACATCGCCTACCAGCTTGCCGCTGTCGAGCCGGTTAATGCCGACATCGATCACCAGCGCACCGGGTTTTATCCAGTCGCCTGGGATAAATTCCGGCCGGCCAACCGCGACTACCAGTAAATCGGCACGGCGTACCTGAGCTTCGAGGTTACGGGTAAATTTATGGCATACCGTGGTGGTGCAACCGGCCAGTAACAGCTCCAGCGCCATTGGCCGGCCAACGATATTCGACGCGCCAACCACCACTGCATCCATGCCTTTGACGTTAACGCCGGTGCTTTGCAGTAATGTCATAATGCCTTTGGGCGTGCAGGAACGCAGGGCTGGCATGCGTTGTGCCAGCCGGCCAATATTGTATGGGTGAAAGCCATCGACATCTTTATGCGGGGCTATCCGCTCTAGTATGGCGGATGAATCTAAACCCGCAGGTAACGGCAGCTGCACCAGAATGCCATCTACGGTAGTGTCGTGGTTCAGTTTATCTATCAGATCGGCCAGTTGCTGCTCAGTGGTGTCTGACGGCAGGTCATAAGATACCGAATGAAAGCCCACTTCTTCACAGGCTTTACGTTTACTGCCAACATAAACTTGTGACGCGGGATCCAGCCCTACCAAAACTACAGCTAATCCTGGCGCTCTTTTACCGGCGGCGACCCGTGCCCGCACCTGGGCGGCGACTTTATCTTTAGTTGCCTGTGCTACTGCTTTGCCATCAATAATTTGTGCTGTCATGCTGGAGAATTCTCTGTCACGTTTTAATGGCGTTATTTTCGCACAGCCGCCGCCAGAACTCCATCCTGAGCTGTTAATAGCAATAAAGGTTCAAATAATCAGCAATCGGTTGAATATTGCAAAAAAAGGTTTGACGCCTTAGGTGGCGAGCGTTAATATTCCGCCCCGTTGCAGCAGTGCAGCAATGTCGGTGATTGGCGCAGCTTGGTAGCGCACTTGGTTTGGGTCCAAGGGGTCGCAGGTTCAAATCCTGCATCACCGACCATTCATTTTATAGCTTGGTAGGGCTTTCGATTTTGCGCCCGTAGCTCAGCTGGATAGAGCAACGCCCTTCTAAGGCGTGGGTCATAGGTTCGAATCCTATCGGGCGCGCCATAACAAGCGCAAAACAGTTTCAGTGGTGGTTGTAGCTCAGTTGGTAGAGCCCCGGATTGTGATTCCGGTTGTCGTGGGTTCGAACCCCATCATCCACCCCATTTTCCCCTGAGTTTTTATTGTCGGTGATTGGCGCAGCTTGGTAGCGCACTTGGTTTGGGTCCAAGGGGTCGCAGGTTCAAATCCTGCATCACCG
>NZ_LAHO01000040.1 GCF_000987775.1 Arsukibacterium ikkense | reverse complement strand
CTCACCTTGTCCCGCGACTTAACCGGCTAGGAAACGTTTCTCATCGAACACCTTCTGATTTTTCAGCATGTAGTAAACGCAACGGCCCACCTTGTGTGCCAGAGCAGACAGTGCCTTAGCTTTGCTCATGCGCTTTTGTAATTTGAGTAAGTGGGCTTTGGCTTTGTCATTGCCGCGCAGATAAAGCACGGCAATCTCACCGAAAGCCCACTTCAGATGGGCATTGCCGATTTTATTGCCCTGAGTGCCATAGCTTTTGCCGGCGGATTCGGCTTTGCATTTAATCAGCCGGCTGTAGGAAGCAAAGTCCTGTACCGTGTTAAAGCGGGCTATATCACCAATCTCATACAGAATGGTGAGTGCCAGAATCCGACCAATACCGGGGAAACTGGTGAGAATGTGATAATCACTACCGCTATGATGTTTCGCATGCTTTTCAATAAAACATTCAACGGAGCTGAGTTCGTGTTTGTAAAACGCGATAATATTAAGGTCGAGGTCGATATTGCGTTGTACACAATCATCGTCAAAGCGATTTCGCATGGCTTTGCGGGCAAAGTCATACCGCAAGTTCAGATCCATTGGCGGCAAATTGTATTGACTGGTCGTGTTTTTGACGTGCGCTTTTAAATCTGCACCATGGCGGACGATACGAGTGCGACGCCGAAGTAAGTCACGGGCAGCTCGCATCTCGGGTGGATAAACATAAGCCAT
>NZ_LAHO01000033.1 GCF_000987775.1 Arsukibacterium ikkense | reverse complement strand
GACTCCGAGAAGGCTCATATGTGTTATATTGTGCCATTGCCAACCCTTGATTAATTTTATGCTGCATGTAAATTACATGAAAAATTGACGTAATCAATGGTTTTAACCATAGCTTGTCACCTTTACTAGAACCCGTTATTAAATTAATGCGATTACGCACGACAATTATCCAAGTTACGTCGAAAACACTTGAAACAACATGAATGCCGATTGTTCCTATTAAAATGGTTGGGTCATGAAGGTTGGCTAAACCGTAAATCAAACTACCCAAGTGTATAGCGAACAAGATAATTGTTATTGCAATGAATAAGTTGGATATTTTGTATTCAGTTTTTTGATTAATTTGGCTTGAGAAATGATAGAGCTTGTATATTAGGTAAGCTCCAATAGTCAGTATGCAAAGCACTAATGTTTTTAACGCTGACTCAGCTTCAAATATTTCCACAAATCCTTTTTGCATTTAATCTCCAAAGGTCAGCGCACATCAAAACTACAGCGCAATAATCGTGGTAGAACGACCCATTACTGAGCCGCCCCCACACAGATCCGGACGTGCGGAATTACCGCATCCGGCTCTTCAGTTATATATTCACTCGTGTAAAACACGCACTTAATACCAGTCAGCATGGATAATTCGCTTACCCACCCGTGGTTTCTCAATTCCATAATACATTAGCATCTGTTTGAAATTACTCCAATTATAACTTAACCTGCCGCTTCGCCTATTGAGCCATTTGAACAAACTTTGCAGTACATAACTGTAAAGTCTGTCCAAGCTCCGGCTGTTATCCGGCAGTCCAAAGTAATTTCGGTATCCCAGCAATTTGCGTTTGAGTTGTGGCAGCCACAGGTTCAGCTTCACTGAACGCTTGGCTTTGATGTACTGGTAAAACTCGTTCAAGCTCGACCGAAGCTTTTCTGCTGCAGTGCGTCGTCTTAAACGAGGTCTGCCCTGTGCATCTTTAGCCCAGTAAAAGGCAAAACCCAGAAACACAAATTGCCGTTTACGGCTGGGATGAAACCGACTAAAACGCAGCAGTGAGGTTTTGTCCTCTGCCACCTCCAAGTTGAACTTCTTCAGCCGCTTTGGCAACACCTTGTAAAAGCGCTCGGCATCGTTAGCGTATTGAAACGCACACACAAAGTCGTCAGCATAACGAATTAGCATCGCCCTGCCTCGCATCCTCGGTTTGACTTGTTTCTCAAACCATAAATCTAATGCGTAATGCAGATAAATATTCGCCAGCACGGGGCTAATAATGCCCCCTTGCGGCGTGCCACTTTGCGGGCGTTCGAACTGCCCTTCCGGTGATTTTATCCTGGCTTTCAGCCACTGGCTAATCACACTCAGAATAGCGTTGTCATCAATACGTTGCTTGAGCATGCGCATCAGCCAATCGTGGTCTAAGTTGTTGAAGAAGCCTTTGATATCAGCTTCAGCAATATAACCGTAGCCTCGGTATTGAAGATTAAGCACCGTGCTTTCTACTGCCTGATGGGCGCTTTTATTTGGCCGGTAGCCGTAACTGTTGGGCAAGAAGTCCGCTTCCCAGATATGTTGTAATATCTGGCTCACACCTTGTTGCACTAACTTGTCGTCTACCGTAGGCAAGCCCAATGGGCGTTGTTTGCCATTTGCCTTGGGAATAAACACCCGCTTTATATCATTTGCACGGTAACGCTTATGCTTTAGTGCTTCGCTTAACCGGCTAATGTGGCTCACAAGCTGCTGTTGGTACTCTGGCATCGTAATACCATCAACACCGGCTGCTGCTTGTTTATTGAGTTGCCCCCAGCTTTGATACAGGCAGTCTTCACTTAGCAATCCGTATAAGTTCTGAAACCTGTGTTTGGGGTTGTGTTGTGCTTTAAATGTGATTGCGTTTAGTTCGGTTGTCATAGCAATTCCAGCCCTACATTGTCCGGCCTATGTGTCTGCTAAACGCAGGATATAACTGCCAACCCCTTCGCCATGTGAACGGCTTTACCGTCTCGGACTACTATGAGTTGGTCTGACTGCCAGAAGGTCATCGTTGGCCTTGCTTGTGGCTTAGCGTCCCTACCGCTTCCTTGCGGAACACTTCTGGCTCTCTCAAGTTCCTGATACATCTCTTTAATCATGCCACGGCTTGATAACTCCGCTGACTCGCCACAGCCTCACTCTAACGGCTGCTTTGCATGGACTTCGGTGGCGTTACAAACCTCGTCAATCAGATTGTGCTTATCGAAGCGATACCAACCTTCAGGGACACGTATCCCCTGTGGCCTAACTAATTCTCTGTGTACGCTTCACCTATCTTGTTCACCAGCCTCAAAAAAAAACCAGTTCCGCCATAGGCGCAACACTCGATACGGGTGGTCAGTTACACCTTACCCGACAGGGACTTACACCCTGCAAGATGCATCAAGCTTTGCTTGACGGTAAGCGTAACCCCAACCACACATTCCA
>NZ_LAHO01000034.1 GCF_000987775.1 Arsukibacterium ikkense | reverse complement strand
GTAAGCGTTGCAGCAACCACACCATCCAGCGTGATTGCCGTGTAGCTCAGAATGGCAACAACTTTGTCAGCTTGCCTGGGGTATCTGCGGTGGGTAGCTCTTTAAACACTTTGGTCAGGTAATCATACGGTTCTAGTTCGTTGATTTTGGCGGTTTCGACCAGACTGTAAAGTGCCGCACTGGCTTTAGCCCCTGATGTGGTGTTAGCAAACAGCCAGGCTTTTCGGCCGATGACGAAGGGCTTTATAGCACGCTCGGCGCGATTGTTGTCGATATTCAACCTGCCATCTTCCAGATAACCCATCAGCTTCGGCCATTGATTCAGGCTGTAGGTAATGGCTTTACCCAGTGCGCTTTCTGTTGGAATGGCGTCTTTGGATTTCTCCAGCCAGTCCCACAGCTGTTGCAGCAAGGGCTTAGCGACGTCGTGCCTTTGCTGGTATTTAACCTCGGCTGCCTTGGTTTTTAGTTTGCTCTCCAGGGCATACAACTTCTGGATATGGTTGATGGCCCAGTCGGCTTTACCGGTTTTGCCTTTACCCTGGGCTTTTTGCGCTTCGACGAACTTGCGTCTTGCATGGGCCCAGCAACCGACCAGGGTTGCATCCGTTTGCTCATAACCGGCATAGCCATCCACCTGCAGATACCCGGTGTAACCGTCAAGATAGGCTTTAGGATGTTTACCAGCGCGCCCATCCTGGTAATCAAACAGTACCAGCTTGGGGCCTGTTGATGACTCCATGCCGCAGCCGTACACCCACATGTAACAGGTGCTTTTTTCTACATCAAGCACGTTCACTGTCGTTTCATCGGCCCACAGCACCGGTTGTTGCAACAGCATGTTTTTCATCAATGTCAGCAGCGATTCCAGTTTATCGGCACAGGTAATTAACCAGCGGCTCATGGTTTGGCGGCTCAGTTCAATACCGGCTTGGGCAAACATTTTCTCTTGCCGGTACAGCGGCAGGCCGTAGTGCATTTTGCTGCTGATGATTTGGGCCAGTAAGCTCGGGGTCGCCATGCTTTTAGGGATAATAGCCGGCGGCACATCGGCAATTTGTATGGCCACTGTCGTACCTTGATTTTCACATGCCCGGCAACTGTATTTGGGCCGGATGTTTTTAATCACCCTAATTTGGGCCGGTACGAACTCAATCTGCTCACTGACTTCTTCACCCATCCGGTGCAGCGCATGGCCACAGCAGGCACAAGTTTTATCGGTAATGTCGTGGACAACTTCCACCCGTGGCAGCTCGGCCGCAATACGCGGACGGCGCGGTTTGGATAGTTTTTCCGCTTTGGCCTGGGTCGCTTCTGGCTGGGCTGGCTCTTCGTCAGCAAGCTGCTCCGCTTCGTTCAGCACCTCGCCATCGCCCTGATAGCTTTCGCTGCTGGGGCTGTATTTTTTATACTGCGCAAGGTTGTATTGCTCCAGCAGTTGCTGCAGCTTATCTTCGAGCTTTTGGTTTACCCGCTCTAATTTGGCAATGCGTTTGTCGCGCTCAAGCAGCATTTTCTTGAGCGTTTCAATATCATCCGGCAGTGTTGGAGGTGTTTTTTTCATGGACGTTATTGTAACGGCCAATGCGGCTAAGTGCCTGTACTTATTTAGATTGTTTAAGCTGCGATCGAAAGGATTTATAGCCGATCGGCATATCAGCCCACGCTTTGGTACTGCAACGGCTGATGCGGTGTCAGTTTTTGGATATCAATACCCTGTAACAACCAGTGCCACTGCTGCTCACTGATGGAGAGCACTTTACCGGGCATCAGGCGCGGCCAGCGGAATTTATCTTTTTCTAGCCGTTTGTACCACAGGCAAAAGCCTGTGCTGTCCCAGTACAGCACTTTTAAGCGGGTGCGCTGGCGGTTACAGAACACAAACAACGCACCGCTAAACGGCGACTGCTGCATCTCCTGTTCAACCAACAGCGACAAGCCATTGATGGATTTTCTAAAATCCACCGGCTGTTTATGCAGGTAAATTTTTGGCGGGTCGATAAACATCTTCATGGTTAAAGCGCCCGGAGCAACGCAGCTAACCACAAGGCATCCGTGCCTGGCGGTAAGTGCAGCTCGACATCGCGCTTTTTCAGCAGCATTGGCTGGCTAAGCAACATGCCTTGCGGCGTCAGCTCAACAAAACTGGCATCGTCTTCCTGTTGCCAGGCGAGAAGTTGCCGCTTACGATAGCTGAAGTAGGTCTGGTCAATGCCTTGCTGTTTTGCAAAGTCGGTTTGCGTTAGCCCACTGGCTTTGTGCTGGTCAAACAGCGCCAGCCATTGTTCGGTTGTTCTGCGGATCATGTGAAACCCTGTCTGGTAATAGATTCAGACAGAGTAAGAAGATTTAGCTAAGCTTGGAATGTGTGGTTGGGGTTACGCTTAC
>NZ_LAHO01000039.1 GCF_000987775.1 Arsukibacterium ikkense | reverse complement strand
ATGGCTTATGTTTATCCACCCGAGATGCGCGCTGCCCGTGACTTACTTCGGCGTCGCACTCGTATTGTCCGCCATGGTGCAGATTTAAAAGCACACGTCAAAAACACAACCAGCCAATACAACTTGCCGCCAATGGATCTGAACTTGCGGTATGACTTTGCCCGCAAAGCCATGCGAAACCGCTTTGACGATGATTGTGTACAACGCAATATCGACCTTGATTTGAACATCATCGCTTTTTACAAACATGAACTCAGCTCCGTTGAATGTTTTATTGAAAAGCATGCGAAACATCATAGCGGTAGTGATTACCATATTCTCACCAGTTTTCCTGGTATTGGCCGCATTCTGGCGCTAACCATTCTGTATGAGATTGGTGATATTGCCCGCTTTAACACGGTACAGGACTTTGCATCCTACAGCCGGCTGATTAAGTGCAAAGCTGAGTCAGCTGGTAAAAGTTATGGCACCCAAGGCAATAAAATCGGCAATGCCCATCTGAAGTGGGCCTTCGGTGAAATTGCCGTGCTTTATCTGCGCGGTAACGACAAAGCCAAAGCCCACTTACTCAAATTACAAAAGCGCATGAGCAAAGCCAAAGCGCTGTCTGCTCTGGCGCACAAGGTTGGCCGCTGTGTCTATTACATGCTGAAAAATCAGAAGGTGTTTGATGAAAAACGTTTCTTAGCCGGTTAAGTCGCGGGACAAGGTGAG
>NZ_LAHO01000022.1 GCF_000987775.1 Arsukibacterium ikkense | reverse complement strand
CTTTGCGGGGTCTGGGCATATCGCACCTGAATAGCTGTTTAAATATACAGTGGTAAAGTTAGTTGTCGATTACCCGGCTGTCAAGGTTTTGGTGATGGGGGTTGAAGTGTGTTGTTGTGCCTGTCCTGTTTAAAAGTAGTAAGTTAAGTGCTGACAATCTGCTCAGCGCTTTTTCGGGATCCAGGCCCAGGTCATGTTGGCATTCACTGGTTCAACACCGGCGCTGTCGGTTATGGTAACCGCGACTGTCACCTCACCTTTATCTTCATTATGCATCGCCGCAATTTGCTTATCCGTCAGGGTGGCGATGGCGGTTAAATCGCCAGTGGAGCGTTTTATATAGTCAATTTGCATTTGCTTTAGCAGCGGCAGTTTGCTGTCTGGCAGGTGAATGCCAACTAAAAAGCCGGTGGCCGATTCGGCCAGTAAGCCGGTTGCAGCCGCATGCACCGAACCAATATGATTCTGGGCTTTTTTGCGGTTTTTTAGACGCAGTACCGAGCGGGCGCCTTTTAGTTCCAGCACTTCTACCCCGGCGGTGCCGGCAAATTTTATCACCCGGCCAAATACTGTGCTTAACGCAAACGCCTGCAATGCCGTGGGCAGCTGATAACACTTATTGACGATACGTTGTAGCCTGTTTGGTTTGGTTGCTAAGGGCATTTGGTTCATGGTGGTCTGACCTGATGATTGTTTTGGTTACTATGCCTTCGCCGTACCGCAATTGCAAGCCGCTGGTGCTAACACCATAGTTCACCCACCGGCGTATCCGGGCTGTAGCGATAACTTAGTTGCGCCTGCAGCAGTTCGGCACTGGCGATAGCATCTGTCACCGCATGATGCGGCCGGTAAGGCGGCAGCTGATAGCGGCTGCGACTGGCATCCAGCCGGATGGAAAGTTGCTGGCGCTTGCGCAGTTTATCCCACCAGCTTAACGGTCTGGTACGGTACAGGCGGGCTTCCAGTTCCAGGGTATCAATCACCGGAAATAAGATGCTTTCGCCCAGCCGCACTTGCACACTGGCGGCCAGGAAGGCCCGTTCAATCTGCCGGTAATGCACCACAGCCACTTTGCCGGCTAGTAACGGCAGCAGCTCGGGCAGCAAGGCGCTTAAGTCAGGCGCGCTACTGATTTCTGAGTGGGTAATACGATGTACTGTAACCGAGTTATCGGTTAGCGTAAAACGCGGTTTTAACAACCACTGCCGGGCCTGGGAGCTGAAAATACGCTGCAGGTTAAAGGGCACCAGGCCAATACTGACAATACCGTTGTCAGCTGCGCTAAGGCCGGTGGTTTCAAAATCGACAGCCACCAGTGGTACCTGGCTGATAGGCGTACTGGCGGCTACCATGCCGGCGCCGTAAAATTGCTGTAATAACGGGTGCTTTGCCTGGCTGGCTTGTTGCTGATAGTAGCACTGCCAGTCAGTGTTGCTACCCGGCGCTTGAGGGTTATCATGTTGGTTTGGCCCCAGATACAACATAGTTACCTCAGGCTTTAAAATGAAATTTCAGGAATTTCTGGGCATTGCTCAGTACCTGAAAGGCTTCTTTTAAGTGCTTGCGTTCAAATTCTGATAGCTGCTCGGGCAGCACATTATTGTCGGGCTCGCTACCCTGGCGCAAAGCCGCCGCTTGGTGACGAATGCGGGTCATGGCAATGACTTCAAAGGCATCACGTAAATCTTCGCCGCGGCCTTGGGGCAGCACCTTAGCGGCAATGATCTGCTGTAGGCGGCTGAAGGAGTTGCTGTCAGTTGCACCAATGGCCAGCGCATGAATGCGGATTAAATCAACAAAAGGGGCAGTGCCACGGCGCTTGATGTTTAAGCTATTGTTTTGCTTGCCGTCTTGTTCCATTACGAAGTCTTTAAAAAAGCCCAGCGGCGGGGTGCGACTCAGCGCATTGCGGGTCATGCTGGCTAAAAACAACGGATGCTTTTGTGCCTGTCTACTAACCAGTTGCTGCAATTGCTCTGCCCACTGCGTCTGACCCCACACGCCATCGATATCAAAGAATATCGAGCTATGTAATAAACGTTCAGCGGATGGCTGCGCTATCCAGTTTTGAAAATATTGCTGCCATACTTTTAACGGCTGGCGCCACTCGGGGTTAGTTGCCATTATTTTGCCCGTGCAATAACTGTAGCCACAAGCCGCCAGGCCGTCACAGACGAAGGTTGCCAGTTGCTGAAAGTAGCTGTTGTGCTGGGCCGGGTCAAAGCGGTTATCCAGGATCAGCGCATTGTCCTGATCGGTCAGGATTAGCTGCTCATCGCGGGCCATTGAGCCTAAGGCTAAAAAGCAGTAGGGCACCGGTGGTGGGCCAAGTTCAGCTTCAGCCAGTTCCAGCAGGCGTTGTTTAAAGCTGCGGCCAATGGCGGCCATGGCGCTGCCAATCATTTGTGAATTGGCATCTTCGTTAACCATACGCACAAAGCAGGCATGCACATCGGGCACCAACGCCTGCAATTCTGCAACCGTTTGCTGACGAAAAATCCGGCTAACCACATACAAGCTGCTTTGTGACTCAAAGCGAATAATATCAGAGATGGCGATCACGCCAACGGTGTGCTGCTGTTTTACAACCGGCAAATGGTGCAGGTTATGGCGCAGCATTAGCATCATGGCTTCAAAAATATACTGTTGTTGCTCAATGGTGACGGGGTTAGCCGACATAATATCGGTCACCGGGGTTTCAGATTTTAAACCCGGCGCTACCAGCCTGGCCCGGATATCCTTGTCAGTGATAATGCCTGTCAGATGCTGCTTGGCATCTAAAATAAGCAAGGATGATACCTTTTGCTCGGTCATTAGCTGGGCGGCCTGCCAGACGTTGGCATCAGTGCTGATGGTAACGGGTTCACGACTTAACAGGGTGGCGACAGTGGCACCCAGTAAATCGGCCCGCGCCTGGGTGCTGGCCTTGCTGGTTTTGCGTCGCTCGCTGTCGCCTACTTCTACGTAGTCAGCAAAAAACTCGTTTTCATCAAATAGCTGCTGAAACACCTCGTTGGGAATAAAGTAAATCAGCGTGTCTTCCAGTGCGCTGGCCGGAAAGCGCACCTTACCGCCACGCAATAAACCCTGCTCGCCAAAAATTCCGCCTGCACTCAGCCGGTTGTATAAGTCGCCATTACGGCGGAAGGTTTCTACCGCACCACTACGGATAAGATGCAGGGCGTTTAATGGCGCGTTAAAACGCAGGATCTCGCTGCCAGCCTTAAAATAGCCAATATCAATACTCAGCGCCACCTGCAGCAGTTGCCCGGCGGGTAGCTCCTGAAACGGCGAATGCCGTTTCAAAAACTCGAGTATTTCAATTTGTTCTATTTCCATTGGCTTGCCTACTTGCCACGTGGTTCTGACATTAAGCCCTTCACCACTGCCACACAAGACGCCAGCAGCACTATCGTAAACGGAAAACCGGTTGAGACCGCCATGGCTTGCAGCGCGACCAGGCCGCCACCCATAATTAACGCTATCGCCACTAACCCTTCAAAGGTGCACCAGAAGACACGTTGCGGGGTGGGGGCATTCATCTTACCGCCAGCGGCGATGGTATCAATAACCAGGGAGCCGGAATCTGAGGAGGTGACAAAGAACACCACCACCAGAATAATGGCAATAAAAGACGTAATGCCGGCCAGTGGCAGTGCATCCAGCATGCTGAATAACTGCAGCGGTAAGGCGGCTTCAGCTGCGGCCATGTAGCTGTCTTGTACCACCTGACTAATAGCAGTGCCGCCAAATACCGTCATCCACAACACACAGGCCAGCGACGGAATAAGCAATACCGAAATTAAGAACTCACGCACGGTACGGCCCCGCGATACCCGGGCGATAAACATACCGACAAAAGGCGACCAGCTAATCCACCAGGCCCAGTAGAAGGCGGTCCAGCCCTGAGAAAAGTTAGCATCTTCGCGGCCAATCGGGTTGGCCAGCGCCGGCAAATGCTGCAGATAGGCGCCTAAATTGGCGAAAAAACCGGTTAAAATTGCTAAAGTAGGGCCAACAATAATGACAAACAACAGCAGTAACGCTGCCAGGGTCATATTAATTTCTGACAAGCGCTTGACGCCGGCTTCCAGGCCCGCCAATACCGATACCAGGGCTATCAAAGTAATACCAATAACCAGTAAAATCTGGGTGGTAACGCCCTCTGGCCAGTTAAACAGATAGTTTAAACCGGCACTGGCCTGGGATGCGCCCAGACCAAGCGAGGTTGCCAGGCCAAACAGGGTGGCAAACACCGCCAGTATATCAATAATATGCCCGGGCCAGCCCCAGACCCGCTCGCCCAGCAGCGGATAAAATACCGAACGAATCGTTAAGGGTAAGCCTTTGTTAAACGAAAATAGCGCTAAGCCCAGAGCCAGAATGGCGTAAATGGCCCAGGGATGCAGCGCCCAATGATAAATAGTGGCAGCCATGCCCAACCGTTCAGCGGCCAGCGCATCGCCAGCGGCACCAGCCAGTGGCGCCCAGTCGGTGCGCACACCATCTTCAACAGTGGTACCAGCCAGGGCGCTGTTAAAGTGCGAAAGCGGCTCAGACACGCCATAAAACATCAGGCCAATGCCCATACCGGCGGCAAATAGCATGGAAAACCAGCCCAGGTAGCTGAAATCCGGGGTGGCTTCGGTGCCACCCAGCCGCACCTTACCCAGTGGTGAGACAATTAAACCTAAGCAAAGCAGCACAAATATATTGGCAGCGCTGATAAAGAACCAATCGAGGTTGCTGGTAAGCCAGCCACGCATTGTGCCAAACAGTGGTGCTGCCTGCGTATGAAAAATCAGCGTCAGTAACACAAAAGCAATGATGGTAAGGCCGGAAATTAAAAATACCCGGTTATGAATATCCAGCCCGAAAGGCCCGACTTTAACCACTATGTTATCCTGACCAATCTGATAATCGGTGTCTATTGGATTAACTTTGCCATCCGGGATCATCGGATCCTTGTCAGTTGTCATCAGTATATCCTTGTTGTTATTTTAGAAATAATAGCCAATATTGATATTGAAGCGACGCTCTGTTTCACTGCTGTCGCCGCTGGCACTGCCGCCAACAAAGGGCTGGTTTTTCGCGTGTACCAGATCGAAGTAGGTAAACAAGCCACCGGCTGCCACCGACACGCCGGTAACATTCATCATGGTATCGCGGCTGCCGTCAGACTTGTCGTACACCAAACCATAGTTGTTATAAAATTGCAGGCCGGAAACCGGGCCCCATTGCACTGGCAGGCTGTAGGCCAGATTGACGGTGGCCGAGCTGGCTTCAGAGGCAATAGAGTCGTAAAAGGCGTAAGCGCCAACGGCCATCCGGTCTACCCCGGTAATATTGTACTGATACTGGCTGTACTGCAGTTGCAGGTTCCAGTTGTGGTAGTGGCTGTTGCTGTGCAATGCCCAGGCATTGTAGTCACCGGCTTTAGTCTGGCCGTTATGCAGGCTGCCGGCCAGTGCTGATATGCCCAGCTCGGTTGTCAGCTCGCCCTGGGTTACATGGTAACCAAAGCGACCACTAAAGGTATTGTATTCGCCCAGCGGCTGCGTGGGGTCATCATAAATACCATCGCCAGGCAGTCGGAAACCGACCACATCATACGAGTAGCGGTCGGCACGGCTGCCAACATAGCCATCTACTCCACCTAATTCATCGTTTTTAAAGAAACCTAAATCCAGCTGCCAGTTATCACTCAACTGGCGCTTAAATAAAATGCCTAAATCATGGTCGTCTTCCAGCCCGATATAATAGTTGGTGCTGAAAAACCAGTTATGCGAGTTATAAGGCCAATTGCCAAAAGGTACCTGGGTAATGCCTGCCTGCACCTGCCAGTCATCAGTCAGCTGATAACCAACATAGGCATATTTTACGGCAGTCATATAATCGAAAAAGCGAATTTCGGCATTAAGTAATATATCGCCGATGCTGCCGTGTAAATTCAGCCGGAAAATATCAAACGCGAAATCACCGCCGCGGTCTTTATTGCCGTCACTGTATGAGGTATGGCTGTAATTGGTGCGAATGGCACCACCGAGCTTAATGCCGTCTGCACTGGCAGCGGGCTGTGTAACGGGTGTGCTGGCGGCTAATTCTGCTTGTTCGGCACTAAGCTCAGTCTGAGCTTGTTCCTGTTCAGCTAAGCGCGCTTCCAGCGCAGCAATTTGGACTTTTAACAGGTTAAGTTGCTGTTTTATTTCATCTGTTTCGGTAGGCGTTGCGGCGAAAATTGCTGGTGAAGCAAAATAGCCTGCCGCAGCGATCAGGGCGATTCTGCAGTGGGTTTTCATAAGCGGGCCTTATTGTTAGCGGAAAAACAGGTAACGCAGTCGGTAGAAGGATAGTCTAAATAGCCGGTAATGCCAAACCGGATACCGACATCAACGAGGCGTACATCGCTTCGATAACAATGATTTAGAATATAAGCTGACTATGAACTAATAAATGTCAGATGATAAATAGCGATCGCCGCGGTCACAAATTATCGCCACTATCACCGCATTGTCGTGCTGCTCAGCCAGCTGAATAGCCGCATGCACCGCACCGCCCGAACTCACTCCGGCAAAGATGCCTTCTTCTTTCGCCAGCCGGCGCATGGCGGTTAGGGCATCTTGCTGGCTGATGTCGATGATCTGATCCACCCGGTTTTTGTCAAAAAAGCCCGGCAGATAAGCCTCAGGCCAGCGCCGGATCCCCGGAATACTGGCGCCCTCCGCCGGTTGCAGGCCAATGATCTGAATCGCCGCGTTTTGCTGCTTTAAATAACGCGACACCCCCATAATAGTGCCAGTGGTGCCCATGCTGCTGACAAAATGCGTAACTTGCTGCTGGCTTTGCTGCCAGATTTCCGGCCCGGTGCTGGCATAGTGCGCCGCCGGGTTATCGGGGTTATTAAACTGGTCCAGCACTATGCCCAAGCCTTCGGCCTGCATTTGCAAGGCTAAATCGCGGGCACCTTCCATGCCCTGGGCTTTGCTAACTTCTATTAACTCAGCACCATAAGCCCGCATCGAGCTTTTGCGCTCTGCGGTGGCGTTGTCCGGCATAATTAATGTCATGGCATAGCCTTTAATCGCCGCTGCCATCGCCAGCGCTATACCGGTATTGCCGCTGGTGGCTTCAATGATTCTATCGCCTGGCTTAATAGTGCCGCGCAATTCCGCCTGCACCAGCATATTCAGCGCCGGCCGGTCTTTTACCGAGCCTGCCGGGTTATCACCTTCCAGTTTCAGCAATACGGTACTGTTAGTATGCGCCGCCATCCGCTGTAATTTGACCAGCCGGGTGTTGCCAATCGCGTGCTCAATAGTAGGAAATGTCATGCTAAAACCGCCGGTAAACAAACAACAGAATGGCACCAGTTTAGCGCAAAGCGCTGGGGTTGTTAATGCCTTAGCGTGCAGTGAGTTACTGCGATACCTCAGCATGGCGGCATCAAAAAACATCAGTCAAAGCATTTAATCGCAGGGAGCAAGCATAATTTGTTTGATGGTTTGGCTAAAAATAATGCTAAGGTATAGCTAATATAAGCAGATATTCAATGGTAATGAGTAGCTTGAATGTTGTCAGTGAACAAACTTAGCCGCGGCATACCTTTAAAGCTTTTTTTTACAGCTCCGTTGCTAATGCTTTTTATATTCATCGCTGTGTCAATTGGCGTTATTGCATATCTTAGCTCGCAATATGCAGCCACCCAGTTTAGTCAGCAATTGGCTTTTCAAGTCAGTAAGCGTACTCACGAACAATTAGACCTGCTGGTGTCTGTGCCGCAAACAATTTTAAATAATAGCGTAAAGGCTGTCGAAAACGGCTTAGTCGATCTGCAATCTGAAGCTGAATTGATACGTTATCTGGTAATGCAAATCAGCAATTCACCCTATATCACTTTTGTTGCTATTGGCCTTGCTAATGGTCAGTATTTGGCGATCAACCGGCATCATACAACGGGGCAATTATCACTACTCAGTTCTTATCATGCCTCTGATCTGCGCAGAACCCGCTACAGCCTTCAAGCTAATGGTTTAAAAGGAGAGAGTCTGGAGGTACTGGATGAGTTTGATGCAACACATCGCCCCTGGTTTACACAAGCGTTAAGCAAGGGAGCAATGACTTGGTATCCCGTCTATCAATATGCGTCGGGGGAGGGGTTTGGTATCGGAGTATCAGCGCCTGTTTTCTCAAATTCAGGTGAGCTACAAGCTGTAGTGGCAGTGGATTTCGGTTTGTCGCTGGTCAGCTCTTACCTGCAGTCACTGCAATTAGGCACTGCTATGACGGTATTTACTGTAGGTCCTCGTGGCAACATCATAGCAGCATCAAAGCCAGAATCAGATCTGACAGCTGATGATGTAAATAGACTGATACCCGCGTCAGAAAGTAACAACCCATTAATACGCGCTGCGGCAAAACAAATGGCTGTGTATACCGGTAAGGAGCAACTCAGCTTTGAGGTGGATGGTCAGGATTTTTTATTGAATGTGGCTGAATATCGCGATCCGCTTGGTTTAGATTTTAAAACTGTTGTGCTGATACCCAAGGGTGACTTGCTAAGTTCTTTGGATAAATATTTATATAATGCTTTATGGCTCATCCTGTTAGCGATCACCTTGGGTGCATTATTAGCCCTGCTGCTTAGTCGCAGGCTTATAAAACCGATTGAAGCCATGCACCGTTACGCTGATCAGCTTGCTTTAGGCAAGGAGGGTAACGCTAAGCTGCCTGAGTCCGAAGTGTATGAGCTCAATGGGCTTATCCTCTCTTTTAAATTAATGGCTAATAACATGGCGGCATCTTTTTCACAGCTGGAGTTTAAGGCTTTGCAAGATGCAGCTACTTTGCAGCAATTTTCGTTGGATGCTATGGACCGTCAACAGCGAACTGAGCGGCAGCGTAGCGCTTTAGCACAGTTAGTGTTAGATGACGCTGTTGCTCAAGGAGATGGTCAGGCGTTTATCAGAAACCTGACCCGTATTACAGCAGATGCACTTATTTGCCAGCGTGTCAGTGTGTGGATGATGTCTGACGTAGGGGAGAAAATGCATTGTGTGGCGCTACATGATGGCGAAAATATTGACCTGAAGGAGGAAATCATACTCACGCAGGTTGAATATCCTCAGTATTTTGCAGCCATAGCAAAGCACGGTTGGATTTGTGCTAATAACGCATTAACTGATAGCGCAACCATTGAATTTGCTGATTTATATCTAAAACCGCTCGGTATTAGCGCTATGCTGGATGCCGGTATATTAATAGCGGGAAAAGTGGTTGGTATTATCTGCCTGGAACACGTTGGCGGTGCAAGACAGTGGCAACCTGACGAGGAAGCATTTGTGGCCGCAGCTGCCGCAGTGTTGGCTCAGGTAATCTCAGTTGCTCAACAAAAGCAAGCTGAGCGTTCGAGCAAAGAGCATGCCGAACATACTCAAACTATTTTGAATAGTGTTGTAGACGGTATTATTACCATGGACAGCGATGGGCAGATAGTTAGTCTTAACCCTGCGGCAATCAAGTTGTTTGGTGGTAAGGAATCAGATTATCTCGGCTGTCATGTTACACTCATGTTGTCAGCCATACTCACAGATCCACAGCGGATTGCTGAGAACTATTTTCCCTCTCCCGGCAAGGTTCCTTTGTTAGGTGTACTCAGAGAACTAGATGCAGTGCAGCTGAATGGCAGTATTTTTGCTATTGAATTAGCACTATCAGTTATCACTAGGCAAGGTAAATTTGTATATATTGCTACCGTTCGGGATATATCAGAACGTAAACGCCTTGAGCGGTTGAAAAATGAGTTTGTATCTACAGTGAGTCATGAGTTGCGCACGCCTTTGACCTCTATTACCGGTGCGATAGGATTGGTAAAAAGTGGTAAGTTGGGGGTATTGTCTGAAAAAGCGGATCAGCTGGTCACAGTAGCATATAAAAACTGCCAGAATTTAACGCTTCTGGTCAATGATTTATTAGATTTTGAGAAAATATCTGCTGGCAAAATGATATTTGATATGCAGCCTGAGTGGGTATTGCCGATGCTGCAAAAAGCCATAGAAGCGAATAAAGTGATGGCGTCGCAAAAGCATATTAGCCTGCAACTTAATGTTCAAAATGAAGATTGCAAAATTTGCGTCGATGCACACCGGTTAATGCAAGTGTTATCCAACTTTCTTAGCAATGCTATTAAGTTCTCTCCTGAAACCACCACAGTGCAGATCAACTTAAGCGTACAGGATCAACAAGCACGAATCGCTATAATTGATTGTGGGCCTGGTATAGCCGAAAGTTTTCACGGCAAAATTTTTCAGCGGTTTTCTCAGGCTGACTCTTCAGATTCAAGAGCTATCGGCGGTACTGGATTGGGCCTTGCTATATCCAAAGAGCTGGTTAACGGCATGCAAGGTGAGATCGGGTTTGAATCAGTTGCAGGTCAAGGTGCAACGTTTTATTGCTGTTTTGCCATAGTGTGAATTGTTTTGAGTAATCAACCTGATTTTAAGTTTCATTGGTAAACCAGGCTTTATCTAATTTTGCTGACTCTGCCGGCGTAAGTTATCGCAAATGACCGCCGCAGCAATGCCGACATTTAACGATTCAGCGCCGCCAAAGGCCGGAATGGTGATTTTGCGGCTGATATACCGGCTAAGCTCTGCACTGATGCCGTGCGCTTCATTACCCAACACAATAAAACCGCCAGCCTGGTTCAGGTTTAGCTGATGCACATTGTCGCCGCCCAGATAAGCGCCATACACCGGCATACTGGCGTGGCTTAACACCTCTGCCAGTGGCAGATAATGCAGCTGTACCCGCAAGAACGAGCCTTTGGCTGCCGCTATAACCTTGGGGTTAAAACAATCGGCGGTGTCGGCCGAGCAGACAATATGCTTGATGCCATACCAGTCGGCAATGCGGATAATAGTACCCAGGTTGCCCGGGTCGTTAATGTTATCCAGCACCAGAGTCCAGCTGTTGGCGTTAGTGCTAAACAGCGGCCATTGCGGCATCTCCACTATGGCCATTGCGGCATCGTTACTGCTGAAGGTGCCGACTTTCACCAGCTCGTCGCTGCTGCACTCTTGCAGCAACGCCGCTGTTTGCAGTGCCTGTCCATGTTGCTGGATAAAATTGCTGGTGGCAAAGAGGGCGCGCACTGGCCAGGGCGACGCCAGTACTTCCAGCACTGCTTTTTCGCCTTCAACGAAAAACAACTGCTCGGCTTTGCGGTATTTTTTCAGATGCAGCGATTTAATCAGCTTGGCCCATTTGTTACTTATCATGCGACAGGTCAGTATTGGCAAACAATAAGGCTATTTTACCCAGACTTTACCGTGCTGTCTGATTTTATTGGCGATAAATTAGCAAGCCAGACCTTGAGAGTGCTGCTTATCGTCACCAGATATATGATAGCAGCATGCAACCATTCGACGCGAGTAGGGTCTGTAAAGTGAGTTCCCATTCAGCGTTATCAACAGGAGTAGCCTATGCAAGTTCAGATTAACAGTGACCGTAATATCCAGGCCGATGAACGGCTGGCCGAGTTTGTACGTGATACGTTAACCAGTAAATTAAGCCGGTTTGCTGACCATGTTACCCGGATTGAAGTGCATTTAAGCGATGAAAATAGCAGTACCAAACATGATGGCAACGATAAACGCTGTTTACTGGAAGCCAGGCTGGAAGGTTTTGATCCTATTGCCGTAACCGAGCAGGCGGCCACAGTAGGCCAGGCTGTCAGCGGTGCCGCCGACAAGCTGCAGCGTAAGTTAAGCTCAGTACTTGGTAAATTGCGCGATAAACATAGCCGTGCCGGCACGCCGGATTTCTCTGAACCAGAGCCAGCAGATCCGGTAGATGAAGTGAATTAAAGTTGTCAGGTTAAGTTATAAGCCGCAGCAAGGTAATCATCATACTGCGGCTTTTCTTTTGTTGTCGCGGCTCTGTTAATAGCCTTGCAATCACTGGTTGCATGTCCGGTTTAATCCTCTGATACCTTATTTTGGCCATAACGGCTATGCCATTGCGTTAACTTCGGCGTCATTAACCGAAACCACAGTGGCGGCAGCAGTGCCAGCAGCATCGAACCAAGATAACCGGTGGGTAAGTCTGGCGCATCGGGGTAGGCTTTAAGCTGATAAAACGGCAGCTGCGACCTGGCATGATGGTGCGAATGACGGGTTAAATTAAAACTGGCCCAGCTACTGATGCGCTTAGTGCTATTCCAGCTGTGATGGGGGCGCACCGGCTCGTTGGGCCTACGCTCAATGCCATAATGCTCAATGTAATTCACCACCTCCAGTGTGGCCTTGGCCAGTAAAGCGCTGACAGTAAATAACGCCAACCCTTGCCAACCGGCCAGCCACAGCGCCAGCACGCTTAGCAATAGCGACATGGCGATGCCGCGTAAAAAGCGGTTGTGATAACTCAACAGCGGCAGTTGCTTGCGGGCTAAGCGCTGCTGTTCGATATGCCAGGCACTGATATTGCCACCCAGCGTAGACAGCCAGATATGCTGATACACATTACGCCCCCGCGGTGCCGTGGCCGGATCCTGCCGGGTGCCAACATAACGATGGTGGCCATACACATGTTCAATGGCAAAGGCGGTATCCCAACTAAAGGCCAGTAACCAGCGGCCGGTAAGCATGGCGCGCCCATCCTTAATGCGATGTGTCAGCTCATGGGCCGGTACTGTACCAACCATGGCCATCAATAAGCCGGCGCCCAGCGCTACCGGGATCAAATGCCAGCTTTGATTTTCGGCCCGCGCGGCTAAGGCATCATAGCCGGTGAGCTGGTATACCCACTGACCATAGTAAAATAGGTCCGCGCTGGCCATCGTCCACAGCATCAGGGTGAACATCAGCAGCATAAACAATAATGAGCTATATAGCAGCGCCTCTAACAACCAGGGCTGCTGGTACACCGGTTCACTGTGATCATCGCCGGCCAACAGATCACCAAACACTACCACAGCTAATACTGAGCCCAGCCCCAATGCCATCCAGGCCCCACCCAGCGTCAGGCCGAGCAGAAACGGTATCGTGAGCAGGTGAAAAAAACTGAATTTTACATAGTGCAGCATGATATCCGCCCGGCTGATAGATGAATCAGTAGTCTAGATCAGCTGTTTGGCAGAGGGCAGGGCTTTGCCAGCCAACTTCTGGTCATTTGCGGCCAGGGCGCTGTTGTTGTATGAAGAATAACGTAGACTGAGCCAATAACCCGTGCTGCCGGCAGTGGAGATAACAGCAAGATGGCTTATCAGGTGTATTTACCCGGGCATTACCTGCGCAACTTACTGGATTTAGTACAAAGCCGTGGTGGCAACACTCAGGCGGTGCTGGCCAGTGCCGGCCTGAGTGAAACCCCGGATCAGCAGCTGCCAGCTGCGCTGAGCTGGCCGCAGTTTCAGGCAATCATTGCGCATAGTTGTGCAATGATTGAGGAGCCGGCGCTGGGTTTATATCTGGGCAGCCAGCTAACCATTACTACCCATGGTTTGTTAGGGCTGGCCACGATGAGCAGCCGTAACTTGCAGGAAGCCATAGAATTAATCTGTAAATTTACCGAAACTCGCAGCCCGTTACTGACGCTGAGCATGCAGATTCAGTCACAACAAGTGTGGCTGACGTTAACGGAGCTGCAGCCCCTGGGGAGCATCCGGCACTTTGTAGTAGAAACCTTTGCCGTGGCACTGCATGCCATTCTGGATTTTGTGTCAGCGCATCAATACCGCCTGCAAAGGCTGCAATTAGCTTTGCCTCGGCCAGACTACAGCGAGTTATATCAGGCGTTTTTTGCTTGTCCGGTCGAGTTTGCCGCTGCCGAACACCGCTTTATTATGCCGCTGGCCGATTTGAACATCGCCTCGCCCTGGGCCGATCGGCAGGTAAAAAGCCAGCTTACTGCGCAATGCGAGCAAGAGCTGCAGCGCTGGCAGCAAAGCCAGAGTATGACGGGGCTCATCCGGCTGATGCTGGGGCGCACCAAAGGGCGGATCCCCAGCATTGAGCAAGTAGCCAGTGAGTTTGCGCTATCCAGCCGCACGCTGCGCCGACGGCTGGCTGCGGAGCACACGCAATACCAACAATTGGTAGAAGACTGGCGGCAGCAAATGGCTGCGCAATACCTGCTGACCACCCGCTTACCCGTGCAGCAAATAGGCTACCTGCTAGGCTATGCCGACCCGGCCAACTTTGGCCGGGCTTTTCGGCGAGCGTATGGCCTGTCGCCGCAGCAATTCCGGCAGCAGGCTTATTCAGCTGATTGCTGATAGCGCAATTGGCCATGTACCCAGGTTTGTTCGGCTTGTACCTGCCATAACTGGCTGGGGTCGATGTTAAAAATATCCTGATCGACCAGGATAAAATCGGCCCAGCTGCCCGGCGCCAGCGTGCCCATGGCGTTTTCCTGAAAGGCACCATAGGCGGCGTCAACAGTAAACGAGCGCAGGGCTTCAACCAGCGTCAGGCGCTGCTCGGGTAGCCAGCCACCCTCTGGCTGGTTTTGCTGATCCTGCCGGGTAACCGAGGCATGCAGGCCATGAAACGGATTAGCCAGTTCTACCGGGAAATCTGAGCCGCCAACAATAATACTGCCCTGATCGATAAAACTACGCCAGGCATAAGCCCCCCTTAAGCGCGCTACACCGAGGCGATCGCCCGCCATGTTTTTATCTGAGGTGGCATGCACCGCTTGCATGGAAGGCAGTACATTGAGCGTTTTAAAACGCGGAATATCCTTTGGTGCCACTATCTGGGCGTGTTCTATGCGGTGGCGGCCGGCCAGCCGTTGTTCTGCGGTGGCCAGCTGCTCAAAGCGGTCCAGCGCCAGGCGGTTGGCTCTGTCACCAATGGCATGCACATTGGCCTGAAAGCCGGCATCAATGGTTAACTTGATAATCTGGCTTAGCGCATCGGGCTGGGTGACCAGTAAGCCGGTATGGCCTGGCTGATCGCTGTAATCGGCCAGCAAGGCGGCGCCGCGACTGCCCAGGGCGCCGTCACCATAAATTTTAACAGCGCGAATACTGAGCCAGTCGGCTGGCTCTTGCCAGATGCCGCCAGAGAGCCAGTCTGCCAAATCAGCATTGCGCGACGATAACATGGCGTAAATGCGCAGTGGCAATTTGCCGTCAGCCGCCAGCTGCTGATATAGCGTTGCCAGCTCGCTGCTGATGCCGGCATCGTGCACGCTGGTAATACCCAGCGACAGCAATTGGCCAAAAGCGGCTTGCAGGGCGCTGATGTTATCGGCTGTGCTGTTCGCTGGCAGCACCCGTTCCATGTAGCTGCGGGCGTTATTCATCAATACACCGGTCGGGTTGCCGGCGGCATCCCGGATAATTTTACCACCTGGTGGGTCCAGGGTGTCTTTGGTAATGCCCGCCAGTGCCAGCGCTTTGCTGTTAGCCCAGCCGGCATGGCCATCAATCCGGGTTAGCCAGACTGGCCGGTCGGGAATGGCTTCGTCCAGCAAGGCGGTGGTGGGGAACTGGTTGCTTTCCCACAACACCTGATTCCAGCCGCGGCCCTTAATCCAGGCAGCCTGCGGCTGGCTGTGGGCAAACTCAGCCACTACGTTAACTGCGGCTTCTTCACTTGGCTGACCACGTAAATCGGCCTGGCTTAGCTCTTCACCCAACCCCAGCAAGTGGCCGTGGCCGTCAATTAAACCGGGTAACAATGTTTTGCCGCCACCATCCAGCAGGCGGGCGTCGGTATAGTGTTGCCGCAGGCTGTTATCGCCACGGGCCAGCACTTTGCCACTGGCATCGTCAAACGCCAGCACGCTAAAGGACACCAGTGCACGTTCGGTGTTAAAACCATAGCCGGTAATATTGTGCAGCAACACGGTTTCTGCCAGTGTGGTGCCCGTTGCCAGCAGCAGCGGCAGCAGCATAAATTTGCAGTGTTTCATCGAAAACCTTGAATATTGTCAATAAGCTGGCGTTTACTATAGCAGCAATAACAATCAGGTGACATGGCACGCGGTTAGCGTGCAGTTTACTGCGGTAAAAGCCCGCATAAGGCAGAGAACTCGGGCTTACAGGGCATTAAAAACCCGGCATAAAGGCCGGGCTGGTTAAGGCTGATACCAAAACAGCACTGTTATGGTTGGTAACCGCTAATATCGCCAATGCCTGGTGGTAACAGGCCTTTTAACATGTCAGGGGTATAGGCACCGGCATCGGTCCAGATCACCCAGTCAATAATGCCTTTGTAGCTGCTGCTACCGGCGTCACCCAGTTGCAGGTAGTTGTCGGCAGCATTACTTGCCGGGCGCATGCTGACATTCTCCAGTGCCAGCAGAGGCGTATTATTACCCGCAACGTATAGCTCAACATTGCCGGTGGTGGGGGAACTCAGACTGATATTAAACTGGTAAACCCGGTACTGGCTCATATCCAGTGGATCTGGTTCGTTACCTTTGCCGGCAGTAACGGACGAGCCATTATCAGCGTTTTCCAGCTGGACCCCTGAGTTATTGCCATCACCGCGGAAAATAATTTTCAACCGGCTGCTGGCGCCAACAGGTTGTGCATCACCCAGGGCAATTTCGGTTTCCAGAATACGCTGGCCATCGCTATTGCCCTGCACGC
The DNA here is from genome assembly GCF_000987775.1 of Arsukibacterium ikkense. GTDB lineage: Bacteria > Pseudomonadota > Gammaproteobacteria > Enterobacterales > Alteromonadaceae > Alishewanella > Alishewanella ikkense. The sequence continues at coordinate 34,241 of NZ_LAHO01000022.1, read as the reverse complement.
CCATTAACAGGGTGAAGAACTTCGGATAGACACCGTCACTGGCTGCCACGTTGTCAATTTTGGCCCGGCTGCGATCAGCGCCATTGACCGTGCTGTCAAACGTCACAGTGCCATCACCATTGGCGCTGAAATGGTTCGGCTCGTCGACGCCACCACTTTGCTGCGGCACAAACTGGCTTAAACTGCCATCGGCCAATACCACTGCATCGGCGGTGAACGGGTCGGTATCAGCACTATAGCCATTCCAGTCTACGCTTGTTGGCGGTGCTACCGGCTCAATAGGTACCGGTTCTGGCTCGACGGGTGCTGGTGCTTCTGGCTCCGGTGCCGGACACAAGCCCGGGCTTGGTGGCGTGTCTATCACGCCCACGCCGGCGTAGCGCAATACGGTTTGTTTAACATTGTGCACCGGGATCAGGCTGCTTTGGTAATCGTAAGGCAGGTTAAGCTCGCCGGTCGATTGATTATTATCGGCAATCACCGAACCCGCAGCACCCGCTTCCCAGGTGATATTTTCAAAGAGATTGTCAATCAATTGCCAGAAACCAATTTCCTGGCTGTACATCGACATTACCGGGTTTTTCATATTGGCGAAATGGTTTTGCTCAATCCGGATCACTGCCCCCATTCTGGAGTTAATGCCGCTTTCCAGGGCGCCATCGTAAAAGTTATTGTAGATATGCCCCTGACCAAAGCGGAACAGCGGCAGGCGCGAATTCACGTTGTACCAGTGGTTGTGGTGGTAGGTCAGGGTGCGTGGATGGTTATCGCTATCTGACGACCCGACCAATGAGGTTTTCCAGCTATTATGAAATTTATTAAAGGAAATGGTAATAAACCTGGCATCGCCCTTTGCATCAACCAGGCCATCGTAATAGTCTTTTACCTGATCTTCAGTCAGGGAGGGGTCATCTACCGTTAAGCTGTTATAAATTTCGTTGTGGTCAATCCAGATATTACTCACCGGCCCTTCCAGGCTGATGCCATCGCCCGGTGCCCCCAAATTGGCCCGCACATGGTGGATGCGCAGGTTACGGATAATAATGTTGTTGGCTCGCACAATATTAAAGCCGATACCGGCCATTTCGCCCTGGCTGCCTAAACCAATAATGGAGATATCAGACACATCTTTAATATCTATCCGGCTGTCTTTGGCATTTTGCAGCGTGATAGGGCCGTTTACCCAGATGGTTAATGGCCGGTTCGGATCTTTATTCTTAATGGCGTTAATCATCTCTTCGCCGGTACAGACGATAACGTCCACTTTATTGTCGCCACTGCCCCCTGTAGTGCCGCCGTTTTCGGCAGCAAAACCATAGACGGTATCAAAATCGGTTAACAACAGCGCGCTGGTATCCGGGGGTGGCGGTGGTGCCGCCACGATCGGCTCTGGCTCCGGGTCGCTGCTGCTGTTGCAGGCGGCCAGCAAGATACTGCTTAACAGCACTGCGACAATACGTTTGTTGTACATAATTATACCCTCTGATTTCATTCATTATTTTTATAAGTGTTGCGACCTGAATTATTTTGTCTACCGGTGGCATTTTTGGTTTGAGATTGCACTGAAAAATACCTGAGGTGTCAGGCCGGCGTTTTCAGTTATGACGAATGTCGGGCAGGTGGGCAAACTTTTTGCGTTTAGTGGCTAACATTTGTGCAATAAATTTCGTATCTGGCATAAAACAACAGCTATATCGTGTTTTGTCGGTTACTCCGACAGCAACTGACATTTTGCCGGGGATGCAAATAGCTTAGATAAGCCGTAAAATGAACTTTGCAGCAATATTGGTTACTTACTGGATTGGAACAAAATGACTTATGGTCAGCACGTGCCGTCAGCCCTGAATTTAAAAGTGTAGTAGATGTTATTGAACTTATATCACCAGCTGCGGCGCCGATTGCCGCTGTTTCATCAGCGTATGATAGTGTTGAGCTTCTCACTATTGGTTGTGCTGCTTGCCTGGCCTCAGCCGCGCAGTGTTAATTTAAAGCTGTCATCGCTGCTGTTTGCCGAGGGGCTAATGTTCAGTCAGCGCCAGAGCCACCTGCTGGCTAGCGACGACTGGCTGGCCCGCTGGCAGTATTGGGTGCAGCCAGCAGCGGCAGAAGACCCATACCTTAAAATGTATGACATAGTAGCGGGAGATAGCTTAAGCCGGATATTTCAGCGCTTTGGCTTTGGCTATAGCCAGGTACAACGCATCATGGCTGCCGATGAGTCGCTGCTGGCGCTGGACATATTGCGGCCGGGTAATCGTTTAACACTGCAGTTGGATGAGCAGCTGCAATTGCTGAGTATGGAATTGTATATTCATGCCGGCAAACGGGTGTTATATCAACGTGACGACAGTGGTGAATTCAGTTATCAGGAGCTCATTGACGAGGGCCGTTGGCAAAGCGACATTTTACTGGGTGAAATTCATGGTAGCTTTTATGTCTCGGCAAAACAGGCCGGACTGACTGATTTTGACATTGCTAACATTAATCAGCTGTTTCGGGAGCGGTTAAATTTCCGGCGCGATATTCAGGCCGGTGCCATGCTGCAGGTGGTGCGCAGTGATAATTATGTCGGTGACGAGAGTACCGGCTTAAGCCGGATTGAAGGCGTGCGGATTATTAACCGTCGCCAGACGTTCAGCGCGTTTTTGCATAGCGATGGCCAGTTTTATGATGAAAAAGGCGAAAGTCTGGAGCGGGCGTTTTCACGTTACCCGTTACAACGCCAGTTTGCGGTAAGTTCGGCGTTCAACCCGCGCCGGCTGCACCCTGTAACCAAACGGGTGTCACCGCATAACGGTACTGACTTCAGAACCCCGATAGGTACGCCAGTGCTGGCGCCGGCCGATGGCGTGGTGACCCGCATCGAAAATCATCCTTTTGCTGGCAAGTATATCGAAATACAGCATTTTGGTAGCTACAAAACCCGCTATCTGCACTTAGACCGCTTTCTGGTGAAGCGCGGCCAGCAAGTCAACCGCGGCCAACGCATAGCGTTATCTGGCAATACCGGCCGCTCGACCGGCCCTCACCTGCACTACGAGCTGCATATTAATAACCGGCTGGTAAACCCGATGACCGCCAATATTCCACTGGCGCGGCCGGTGCCGGCCGAGAGTCGGGCTGCATTTGCTGAACGGGTAAGCTTCCTGACAGATTTAATGCTGCAACAAAGCTTACTGGCGCGGCAACCTGAGGCTGATAACCCGACGGCGCCGCAGTAACAGTCTGCGCTGCATGATCTAATGCTTACCGGTCAGTTTGGCCGGATTAAGCAAATCCTGCAGCTGCTGCTGGCTTAAATTGGTTTGCTCCAGAGCGACGTCCAGTACCGGCCGCTGTTGCTGATAGGCTTGCTTGGCAATGGCCGCCGCTTGCTCATAGCCAATAATTGAATTTAAGGCAGTAACCAGAATGGGGTTTTTATCCAGCGACTGGGCAATATTAGCCTCGTTTAGTTTAAAGCCGCTAATCGCTTTGTCGGCCAGTGCCAGGCAGCCGTTGCTTAACAGCTCAATACTCTGCAGTAAGTTATAGCCAATGACCGGCAGCATCACGTTCAGTTCAAAATTGCCTGACTGGCCAGCCACAGTAATAGTGCTATCGTTGCCGATCACTTGCGCACACAGCATGGCAACGGCTTCCGGGATCACCGGGTTTACTTTCCCCGGCATAATAGATGAACCTGGTTGCAACGCCGGCAATGCAATCTCGGCCAGGCCGGCCAGCGGCCCGGAGTTCATCCAGCGCAAGTCGTTGCTTATTTTCAGCAGCGCCACGGCCAGCGTTTTTAAGGCGCCGGAGCAGGCCACGGCTAAATCTTGTGAACTGATATTAAAGAAAAAATCGGCGCTGGCACTGAGCTTTAAGCCGGTATCCTGGCTTAGCTTGTGCGCAACGTTGGCGGCAAATTGCGGGTGAGTATTCACGCCGGTACCCACCGCCGTGCCGCCTAGTGCCAATTGCTGCAAGCTGGGTAGCTGCTGTTGTAACAGTTGCTCGGCGTGTGCCAGCTGGCTTTGCCAGCCGCCCAGTACCTGCTCAAAGCGCACTGGCATCGCATCCATTAAATGGGTGCGACCGGTTTTAACAATGGCGCCAACCTGCTGACTTTTCAGCACTAATGCCGCCTGGATATGTCGCAGCGCCGGAATCAACTGGTTGTGGATGGCCAGGGCACTGCTTAGCTGAATGGCAGTGGGGATCACATCGTTGCTGCTCTGGCCGGCATTAACGTGGTCATTCGGGTGAACGGGCTGGCCCAGCTGTTTACTGGCCAGGGTTGCCAGTACTTCATTGACATTCATATTGCTGCTGGTGCCTGAGCCTGTTTGAAATACGTCTAGCGGGTAGTGCTGCATATCGGTGGCGGCCAGTTGCTGCTCAGCGGCCTGGATAATAGCCGCTGCAATAGCGCCGTCCAGCATACCCAGCTCGCTGTTGGCTGCGGCCGCGGCTTTTTTAATTTGCAGCATGGCCTGGATAAAAGGCCGGGGTAAGGTAAGGGGGCTGAAAGTAAAGTTATTCAGGGCACGCTGGGTCTGCGCCTGATACAGGGCATTGGCGGGTACCTGTAATTCGCCCATGCTGTCATGTTCAATCCGGGTTGCCATTGCGGGCTCCTTTGCCTTATCAATGTTAGGGCTGAACGTATAGCATGGGCTCCTTTTAGTCGGTTCTCAAGGCTTGCAACAGAGAACTTAGTATTTTGCCGCCTCACCCGCTTTAGGTAGGGCGTTTAAAATAAACTGCCGCAAGTCGTCATTCGATTTTTTTAAATCTTCAGCGCGCAAATACATCATATGGCCGCTGCGATAACCTTTAAAGCTCATACGGTGTTTCATTTTGCCACTGGGGTCTAATTGCCACATATTGTACTTGGCATCAAAGTAGTTGGTAGCACCGTCATAGTAGCCCGACTGGGTTAACACTTGCAGGTAGGGGTTTTGGGCCATCGCCTGGCGCAGGTTCTCACCGGTGTTGTCGTTGGTTCGGTCCCATGGATGCACCGGGCCAAACATGTTGTATTTAATGTCGGTTTTGTAGTTCAGCTCGGTACGCAGGTAATGGTTAATCGCCGGGGTGAACGAGTGCAGCCAGGAAGTCAGTTCGGCCCAGTAGTCCGGTTGGGCGCCGACGTCGTTTTTATCAAGCCCCAGATAGCGTGAATCCAGCCGGCCGATAGTCTGGCCGCGGTCACGCAGCAGCTCTTTCCAGAAATAACTGGTGCTGATATCCAGATTACTGCGCAACACGTTTTGCACGCTGATGCCTGAATAGCGGCTGACCTGCTCAGCAATCTGCTGTTTTTCGCTGTCGCTAATCATATTGCCCTTGGCCAGTGCCGGTAGATACTGGTTAAGGGTAAAGGCTTCTACCTCAGGCAGAATGTCGTATAAATCTTGTTGCTGTAAATCGGCGGCCAGCATCTGGTGATACCAGGCGGTAGCGGCAAAATAAGGCAGGCGGTTAGCCGCTTTTACCGGGCCGTCCCGGCTGATACCAATATCGGTCGGCGACACCAGCACCACGCCATTTAAATACATCCACTGCTGGTTTTGCAGGGCCAGGGCCAGGCCAGCTACCCGGGTGGTACCATAGCTTTCACCAATTAAAAACTTAGGTGAGCTCCAGCGCTGATAGCGGCTGACAAAGCTGTTAATCCACTCGGCCAGATAGGTCACATCGGCATTAGTACCAAAAAACATTTTCTGTTGCTGATCTTTACCAGGCATTTTGCCGTCTTTATCCGGCAGTACCCGCGAGTAACCGGTATTTACCGGGTTAACAAACACGATATCGGCCACATCTAACACCGAGTGCGGGTTGCTTTTAACCCCATACGGCTGAATGGGATAGCCTTCGTCATCGACATTCAGAGATTTAGGACCGGTATAGGCCACGTGCATCCAGACCGACGCTGAGCCCGGGCCGCCATTAAACGAAATCAGCAGTGGGCGTTTGGCCGTATCTTTAATATCAGTGCGTTGATAGTAAGTGTAAAACAGGGTTGCGGTTGGGTTGCCTTCGCTGTCCCAGACCGGTTGGGTGCCGGTATAGGCGTTGTAATTCACCCGTTTGCCGTTAATTTCGGTGCGGTGTTCGGTGACAACCACCGAGTCGGCGTCAATTCGAATGGGTTCGGCAGCAGCCAGTTGCCAGCTGGCAGTCAGCAGGGCGGCAAGCAGGCCGCTAATTTTAATAAAGTGCAGCATAAACAGCTCTCTTGGTTGTAAGGTTGGCATTACTGTACTGGTAAACCGCAGTGCTGCGAAGCGCGATGCGACTGACAACCGTTTTGCAGGATAACCTGACAGCACACCGGATGAAAATACGAATACTTATTAATTGTATCGTGATGATTTTAAAAGTAATTTTGCTTAAAAGCAGCTAATAGCCTAAGCTTAAACCATTGTTACCGCTAACGGAGCCGCATTATGCAAGGCAATCCCAAAGTACTTAGTAAACTAAATGAAGTACTTACCTTTGAACTGACCTCAATTAATCAGTATTTTCTGCATGCCCGCATTTATAAAAACTGGGGGCTGCAGGCATTAAATGACGTTTGCTATAAAAAATCGATAAAGGACATGAAGCAGGCCGATCAGCTGATTGAACGTATTTTAATGCTGGACGGCTTACCTAATTTACAAGCGCTGGGCAAATTACGTATCGGCGAAGACACCGAAGAAATGCTGCAATGCGATAAAGACTTTCAGCATGAGCAATTGCCGTTGCTGCGTGAGGCCATTGCCCTGTGCGAAACCGAGCAAGATTATGTCAGCCGCGATATGCTGACGGAGTTACTGGAATATGAAGAAGAGCATTTAGACTGGCTGGAAACCCAGCAGCATCAAATCAGCGTAATGGGGCTGGCCAATTACCTGCAAGCTCAGCTGGGAGGCAATTAGATGAAGGGCAATCAACAGGTTATAGCGGCATTAAATGAACTGCTAGCCAATGAACTGGCAGCGATGGATCAGTATTTTATTCATTCGCGGATGTATCATGACTGGGGTCTGCACAAATTATTCGAGCGGATTGACCATGAATTTGACGATGAAAAAGGCCATGCCTCCAAACTGATTGAGCGCATTATCTTTTTGGAAGGCACGCCCGATTTAAAGAATCGCGATAGCATTCAGGTAGGCAAAGATGTGCCCGCTATGTTGCAAAACGACCTGAATGTGGAATATACGGTGGCGAAATTGCTGAAAAAGACCATGGCCTTGTGCGAAAAAGAGCAGGACTACGTTAGTCGCGCCATGCTGCAGCAGTTGCTGGACGACACCGAGAATGACCATGCTCACTGGCTGGAGCAACAATTGCGATTGATTAAATTGTTAGGTCTGGAAAATTACCTGCAATCGCAAATGTAATGTCACCGCATCAGTAAAATATACGCCTCAACGCCAGCAGCCTGTTCACTGCTGGCGTTTTTATTACACTCGCTTACACTTTTTCAGCTGCTGGTTTTAGCCTCTGCCGATAGCTTTATGTTACTTTTGTGCAAATTTTTTATTTGAGACATTTATATGCAAAAAAAACAGCTTTCACTGTTATTGGCTGCCAGCCTTGTTAGCAGCTGCTGGCTTCAGGCTGCAGAAATCAGCCGTACCCAAACCACTGCCCCTGTTGCAGTGCAGCAGCCCTACAACGTTAGCTCGCCGCATGGCGACCGGCAGGACCCTTACTACTGGCTACGTGATGACAGCCGCACCTCGCCAACGGTGCTGGATTACTTACATCAGGAAAACGATTATGTAGCCGCCTATGCCAAAGCCTATCAGCCGCTGACTGACAAACTCACCGATGAAATTATTGGCCGGATCAAGCAAGACGACAGCTCAGTGCCTTATAACAAAGGCGATTACAGCTATTACAGCCGTTTTGAAACCGGTAAGGAATACCCGATTTACGCCCGTAAATCACTTAAAGATGGCAGCGAGCAGGTGATGCTGGACCTGAATAAACTGGCCGCTGGCAAAGACTTTTATCAGGTCGCCAACTGGCAGGTAAGTCCGGATCAAAACCTGCTGGCGTATCTGGAGGACAGTAGTGGCCGGCGCCAGTACAGCCTGAAAATTCGTGACTTACGCACCGGTCAGGATTTAGCCGATGAGCTTACCGGCTTATCACGCAGCCTGGCCTGGGCGGCAGATAATCAAACGCTGTATGTTATTCAGAACGACCCGGTTACCTTGTTAAGCACCACGGTATTGCAACACAAGCTGGGTAATACTGCTGCTCAGGCAAAAGCCGTATATCAGGAGCCAGATAACAGTTTTTATTTAAGCCTTGGTAATAGCGGTGATGATCAGTATGTGATGGTGACCTCAGAAAGTACGGTATCAACAGAAATCCGGGTGCAGCCGAGCAACGCGCCGCACAGTAGCTTTCAGGTTATCGCGCCGCGTCAGCGTGACGTTAAGTATGGCGCCGAGCATCATCAGGGCCGCTGGATCATCCGTACCGATTGGGATGCGCCGAATTTCCGGTTAATGACTGTTGCTGCCGACAAGCTTGGCGATCGCAACCAGTGGCAGCAGTTGCTGCCACATGATCAGCAAGTCTTTTTGCAGGGCTTTCAGGTATTTGATCACTACCTGGCGCTCAGTGAGCGTAGCGACGGCTTGCGCCGGATCAGAGTGATGCCATGGCAGGCACCTGATAAAGCCTACTATATTGCCTCAGATGAAGCGGCTTACGTTACCGGTTTTCAGATAAACCCTGAACAAAATACCCATTGGTTGCGCTACAGCTACACCTCGCTGACCACCCCAAACAGTGTTTATCAGCTGAATATGCAAACCGGTGAAAAGCAATTGTTAAAGCAAACCGAGGTACTCGGAGGCTTTGATCAGAACAACTATGTTACTGAGCGGGTATGGGCGAGCGCCGCTGATGGCGTGAAAGTACCGGTATCGCTGCTGTATCGTCAAGGCACCAAGCGCGATGGCACGGCGCCGTTGTATCAGTATGCCTATGGCTCTTATGGCAGTTCTTCCGATCCGTCGTTTCGCTCTACCGTATTGTCTCTGGTAGACCGCGGTTTTGTCTATGCTATCGCCCATATTCGTGGCGGCCAGGAAATGGGCCGGCATTGGTATGAAGATGGCAAACTGTTGAACAAAGTAAATACCTTTACCGATTACATAGCAGTGACTGATTATCTGGTTGCCAATAACTATGTGGCTAAAGATAAAGTATTTGGCATGGGCGGCAGCGCCGGCGGCTTATTGATGGGCGCGGTGGCCAATATGGCGCCGGAAAAGTATCGGGCCTTGGTTGCCCATGTGCCTTTTGTTGACGTGGTTACCACCATGCTGGACGAGAGCATTCCGCTGACCACCAACGAGTTTGATGAGTGGGGCAACCCGAAAGAAAAAGTGTACTACGACTATATGCTGGCTTATTCGCCTTATGATCAGGTGAGCAAACAGGCTTATCCGGCGATCTTAGTCACCACCGGCTTATATGACTCGCAAGTGCAGTATTTTGAACCGGCGAAGTGGGTGGCAAAATTACGCACACATAAAACCGATCAAAACCCACTGCTGTTTAAAACCAATATGGAAGCGGGCCACGGCGGCAAGTCGGGGCGTTTCTCGCGCCTGGCTGAGTTTGCCCAGGAATACGCCTTTATTCTGAACCTGCTGGGTATGGAAGAATAAAAGCCGCCAGTACAAGACCATGCCGGGCCTTCAGTGCCCGGCATTTTTTTACTACCATTTATGAATTTACTTTGAGCCCATTTATGTGAATCTCCCGGTTTAAGTGTTAACTTGGCTTAGTCAGTTTGGTTTTCGAAGGCCTTGCAATGCCCCATACCCGTGTCGTGACTTTAACCCTGATGGCACTCATCGCCTTTGCTGGTAACTCGTTGTTGTGTCGTGCTGCATTGGCGCATACCGAGATTGATGCGGCCAGCTTTACTAGTATCCGGCTGGTGTCTGGTGCCTTGGTGCTGTGGGCTTTGGTGGTATTGCGCAACAGCCGCGGGGTACGTTGTGACGGTAACTGGCTGTCAGCACTGGCGCTGTTTATTTACGCTGCGGGGTTTTCCTTTGCTTATATACAACTAAATACCGGGGTGGGGGCGCTGATCCTGTTCGGCGCGGTGCAAGCCAGCATGATAGCTTATGGTCTGTGGCGTGGTGAACGCTTTAGTGGGATACAGTGGCTGGGCTTACTGTTGGCGTGTGCTGGTCTTGTTGGTTTGTTGTTGCCCGGGCTCGCGGCACCGCCGCTTTCGGCCGCTATGTTGATGTTAGTCGCCGGTGTAGCTTGGGGCGTTTACTCGTTGCGCGGTAAAGGCGCAGCGGACCCACTGCAGGTAACTGCCGGCAATTTTTGGCGTACGGTGCCTATGGCACTGCTGCTAAGTCTGCTGTTATTAAATCAGGCGTCATTCGACAGGGCGGGGGTGTGGTTTGCGCTGCTATCCGGGGCATTAACCTCGGGTGTGGGTTATGCTATCTGGTACAGTGCCTTGCCGTTGTTAAAATCGGCCACTGCGGCCACGGTGCAATTAAGTGTGCCACTGCTGGCTGCGCTGGTTGGCGTGTTGTTATTGCAAGAACCGGTAACTCTGCGGTTGTTACTGGCCGGCCTGGCCATTGTGGGCGGGATTGCGTTGGTCGTGTTGGTAAAAATCGCGCCGCCTGCTGAATAAGTATCCACTTAAGTAGCCATCACAGCTCACTACGCCAACCGCTTTACTTTTTCGTAATGATAATTATCATCAACTGCGTGGGCGGACTCAACACCTATACTTAAGCTTTTTAAGATTATTAACTGGCCACCGGCTAACCGGTGGCAGCAGGAGCAGGTATGAAGCTATCGTTGCTGCAGCCACCATGGCTGAGTGGCCGCAAGATATTGGGTACCCTTATTATCGTGCTGGGCGCCAGCTATGCCTTACAGCAGCTGGTGCTGCTAATGCAACAGCAGCAGAATGTACGTTATGCGTTTTATGCCGGCATGCTGGCCGCTGGCGCCACCGCTGCCGGCGCTTTGCCTGCATTATTCTTGCGACAATTATCGCAAAAACTGCACGACATGATGCTGGGCTTTGGCGCCGGGGTGATGCTGGCTGCCTGTATGTTTTCACTGATTGTGCCGGCGCTGGCGATACTGGAACTAACTGGTGCGTCATCGTGGCGCAGCTCAGGCAGTGTTGCCCTGGCTATCATGCTGGGGGCCGCGTTAATGTTGCTGGTGGAACGCTTAGTGCCACATCAGCACTTTATCAAAGACGAAGAGCGGGCTCTTGGCCAGAAACTGCGGCGCAGCTGGTTATTTGTATTTGCCATTATTCTGCATAACATTCCGGAAGGGCTGGCCATTGGCGCGTCCTATGCCAGTGGTGACCTGGCTGCTGCCAATGCATTAGCTACCGGTATTGCCATTCAGGATATCCCCGAAGGGCTGGTGGTAGCAATGGCGCTGCTGGCGGCAGGTTACAGCCGGACACTGGCAGTCAGTATCGCAGTGCTGTCGGGGCTGACCGAGCCGGTTATGGCGATTATTGGCGCTGTGGTACTGGGCGATTCCAGCTTGTTGTTACCCTGGGGCCTGGCCCTGGCAGCTGGCGCCATGTTGTTTGTGATAAGCCACGAGATGATCCCGGAGTCACACCGGCAAGGGCATGAACTGCCGGCTACCACGGGCCTGATGCTGGGGTTTGTATTAATGATGCTGCTGGATACTGCACTGGGTTAATCAGCTTTTACTGCCGGACACATTTTATTACAATCTGCTGACAGGCTTTGCTGGCAGCTTGCTTGCCTATTCATTACATTATGCCTTACAAAATTTCACATTTGCGCGATGCGTAATGATTTATCACAGGTATCCTAATGAAAAAAATATTTGTTATCAGCGCTGTAGCCATAGCTGTGCTGACGGGCTGTGCAACAGAGCGTACTAGTGTAACGGCAGAGCAGCGCGTTCAGCAACAGGTTGCTGGCCAGATATTGGTTAGCCCGAACGACGAACGTGCCTATAAGACGCTGGTTTTGCCCAACCAGTTAGAGGTGATTTTGGTGTCTGATGCTACGACAGAAAAATCAGCAGCCTCACTTAGCGTTGGTGTCGGCTTGCTGCAAGACCCGATGAGCCAGCAAGGCATGGCACACTATCTGGAGCATATGCTTTTTTTAGGTACAGAACGTTACCCGGATCCGGCCGAATACTTTAACTTTATGACTCAAAACGGCGGCGCCGCCAACGCTTATACCTGGCTGGATATCACTAACTACATGTTCCAGGTGAATAATCCGTCATTTGATGAAGCGCTGGATCGTTTTTCTGATTTTTTTAAAGCGCCGCTATTATTACCAGAATATTCAGAAAAAGAGCGCAATGCGGTTAATGCAGAATGGTCAATGCGCCGGGAAATGGATTTTTTCGGCCAGTTTAAGCTGGCGCGCTCTATGTTTGGCGAGCATCCGGCTAACCGCTTTTTAATTGGTAACCTGGAAACCCTCAGCGATAAAGAGGGTAGTAAGCTGCATGAAGAAACGGTTAAGTTTTATCAGGATTACTATTCTGCCAACACCATGAAGTTGGCGCTGGTCAGCAACTTACCGTTGGCAGAAATGGAATTATTAACCCGCAAGCATTTTGGCGCTATTGAAAACAAAAATATTGCGAAACCGGCAGTTGAAACTGCACTGAATTATCAGAACTTTGGTGCCAAGCGGGTGCATTATGTGCCGAATGAAGATGTAAAACAGCTGAAGCTGGATTTCACTATCAGCAATAACAGTGCTGAATTTGCAGTAAAACCCAACGAGTTTATTACCTATTTGCTCGGATCTGAAATGCCCGGCACGCCGGCCGAACAACTAAAAGCGCTGGGGTTAATTTCATCATTATCGGCTTATTCTGACCCGGCAGCCTATGGCAACTATGGCCATTTGAGCATCAATATTAATTTAACTGACAGCGGTATGGCGCAGCGCGAAGCCATTATCGCAACAGTGATGCAGTATCTGGAGCTGATTAAGCAAGAAGGCGTCGACAGCAAGTATTTTAATGAGATCCAAACCAGCCTGGCCAACCGCTTTCGCTTCCTGGAGAAAAGCGATGGTTTTGACTATGTTTCCAATCTGGCGCACGCCATGCAGTTTGTGCCGGCCCAGCATGCGGTTAACGCCAACTATCATTATGAGCGATTTGATGCCGCGGCCATTAATAAGGTACTAACGCAACTTACCCCACAAAGCCTGCGGGTTTGGTATATCAGCCAGCAGGAGCCATTTGACAGTGAGCTGCATTTCTATAACGGCCGCTACAAAATTGCCGATATCAGCGAGCAGGAAATTGCCAGCTGGCAGCAAAGCCCGATTGCCCTGAATTTGCCAGCGGTTAACCGCTTGTTGCCTGAGAACTTTGAGCTACGTAGCGCAGTAAAAGCCGATACACCCGAGCTGGTAGTGGAGGATAAAGGTATTAAAGCCTGGTTGTATCCCAGCCAGCAATTCGCCAGCCAGCCACGCGGTCGCCTGAATATTTTTCTGAATAGCCCGGTAGCGTTGCAGGATGCTAACGCCAAAGTGATGCTGGCGCTATGGCGTGATTTATACAATTTAGAGCAAAGTGTGCTGGCAACGGAAGCATCCGTTGCCGGGATGGAGCTGCGGCTAAGCGATAGCAATGGCTTGTTACTGAACATTGGCGGTTTTACTGATAAGCAGCCGCAATTGCTGCAACAGGCACTGGCAGGTTTAGTACCTCAGGTGACGGATGAGCGCTTTAGCCAGGCGGTAGACCGTTACGTAAGGGGTATTCGCAATTTAGACCGCCGCTTTCCATTCCAGCAGGCCTTTATGGCATTTAATGGCGTGTTCCGCGGCGGCAACTACAACAACGAGCAGTTAATCGCCAGTGCCGAACAGCTAACAGCGGCAGACTTACAACAGTTTATGCAGCAGGTACTGGCGAAACATCAGGCGCGTGTTTTTGCCTTTGGTAATTATAACCAGGCTGATGTGCAGCAACTGGTCAACACCCTGGCTGCGGCCTTGCCAGCAGCGCGCACTAGCATACCTTATAGCCGTAGCCCGGTATGGCAGCCAGCAGCAGGCGAAGTGATCAGTCTGCAACAGGATTTAGTCGTGGCAGATGTGGCTCTGGTGGATATGCATATTCACCCTGATCCGTCGGTAAAACAGTTGGCCCGAGCCCGCTTATTGCAAGGGCACTTCTCTAATCAGGCATTTGATAAACTGCGTACTGAAGAACAACTGGCCTATGCGGTAGGTGGTACGGCAGTCACGCTGGAAGATTACACAGGCTTTGGGTTGTACATTCAAACACCGGTGAAGTCAGTTGCCGACATGCAGCAGCGCTTTGATGAATTTAAGCAGCAATACTGGCAAACCCTGCAACAGCTGGATAACGCCAGTTTTGAGCAACTGAAACAAAGCCTGCTGGTAACGTTAAAAGAGCCGCCAAAAAACCTGCAGGAAGAAATGGCACCATTGTTAAGCGATTGGTATCAGGAAAAGTTTGCCTTTGATAGCCTGCAAAAACTAATTGCTGAAGTTGAGCAACTTACCCTGGCTGATGTACAGGCGTTTTATCAGCAAACGCTGTTAAACCCGGCAGCGGCAAGGATTTCGGTGCAAATGCGTGGTACCGGCTTTAACCAGCAGCCTTTTGCCAAAATTGACGGGCAGCAGGTGATCACTGATCTGGCTGAGTTTCATCGCCGGATGAAAACTCAGTAATCGGTTGGCCTATTACCAAAACGCAGCTTCGGCTGCGTTTTTTTTGAAAATAGTTTGAGTAATCACTTTAAACAGCAGCTGGCAATTGCTGCTGCCACTGTTGCAGCTTAGCGCCTGTCTGCCGTGCGCTGTTGTAGTGTTAGTTAACATGTTGGTTTTTTATTAAAACACCGCCGCTGTTAACTGGTCGGCTGAGCCAGCCCAGTCCCGAAAAATGCCGCTTGCAATCAGCGGCTGCTGTTCTATTTTTGTTCACTGAGTCAGGCCTGTATTACCAGTCTCAACCAATAAAAATAAGATAAAGACGAGGATCTGCAATGAAAAAACTATCTGGGCTGCTTAGCGCAGCACTACTTGGCGGCCTGGCCGTCAGCTTTCAACTCTGTGCCGCTGTCGGCGGCTATCCCGTGGTACTGGTGCATGGCTTACAACCCGAGCAGCTGGCCAGCCGGCCTAATGCCAGTGAGGTTAGCAGTGACGGTGCCGCATACTGGCAGGCTTACTGGCGGGACAGGGCCGATGTGCGAATTGACTGGCCAGCGCACGAGCGGGTAGCCGGCAAAATTGCCAGCGACTATGTCTGGCCCAGGTTGCAGCAAATGTCACGTAATGGTACCTGTGCCAATGGTTGTATTTTTGTCACCCATTCCACCGGTGATTTAGTCACCCGCTATCTGATAGATAATCAGGCCTTGTGGCTGCAAAATGCGGGCTTACAACCGCTGAATATTGTAGCGACTTTTGATTTTGCCGGTGCCGGCGGTGGCTCAGAGCTAGCTGATCTGGCGGTGAATATTGCCAGCGGCTCAGGCCTTATTGACTGGACTTTACGGCTGGCTATTGCTGCCTGGCTGGGTGAAATACCCAATGCTGGCAATGTTGGTGTGCTAAATGATTTACGGGTAAACAGTGCCCGTCAGTTGGCGGCGTTTCCCGATAGCCGGGTACCCCGTTTGCGCTTTGTCGGCGCCGGCTCCGATTATCTGGGCGCCACCGGGCCATTTTTGCCGGGTACCGATGATGGCGTTGTAGCCAGCCACTCTGCCTGCGGCGCCGCGACAGCCGGTAGTTTTGGCAGCTGCTCGGTGAATGTGGCTTTTGATGGCAAGCTGGCCAGCCAGAGTGATGGCGTGCGCAATTTTATGCCCTATCACTACCCATTGTTAATGAGTAAAGGCTACAGCCATGGTGGTGTGATCGGCAACCAGGCCCAGGATGAAATTACTGCGGCGAACAGCAGCGCCAGCTATTTAAACAATGATCGCCTGCAGTTTAATACCTATGATGAAACCCGCGGCTGGTGGATTTTCAGCTCACGCTATCGGGTGGTGCGTAACTCGAACAATACCAGCATGTCTGCGCTGGTGTATCAGGCGGCGAACTAGCGGGTATGGCTAAATTAGGATGGATAATACTGAGCCTGACAGCATTGCTGTCAGGCTTGTGGCTATTCTGGCCAACGTCCGCTGCCAAGCCCCAGCCGGTAGCTGTACCAGCACTATCGGCTGAGGCAGCGCTGCCAGCGGCGGCCAGCAGCACGGCAGCAGCGCAAGCTAGCGTAACGGTAACTGAGCGGCTACCCGCATCGGTTAGTGACAGTTTCCAGCTATTGGCTACGGCCTATGCCGCTGAACTGGAATACCCATCTTATGCCCGGCCGCTGCACCCCGACGACAGCCATCTGCTAAACCCAAATCAGTATGTGGTGCAGCCGGTACCGCTGGACGGCGGTGCCAGTGCGGCTATTGTGCTGGATAAATACCGCTTTAGTTACCCGCAGCCCATAGTGGTAAGCCTGGAGGTCAGTGGCCTTAGCGTACACAATGTTAACGTGCAGCTGCACAGCGAGCAAAACAGTAAATTACTGGCAGCTGAGGCTATGCAACAAGCCGCTGCAGGCCCGGACGCAGGTGAGACCTGGCAGGTTGAACTTAGCCCTAATGCCAACTGGGATGGCCCAATAGAGCTCAGCGTGAGTTTTAGTGCCAACGGCCGCGAGCAAACCCTGAAAACCGGTATCGCCTACAGCCAACCGGTAGCCACTATTACCGGCGTCGGTTCCAGCCGCGGGGTAGGTAGCGATATGCTGATCCCGGTAAAGCTTACCGTAGAGCAAGCCGGCCATTATCGGTTACGGGCTAATTTATTTAATGCCGAGGGGCAACCACTGGCGCTGCTGACCGCGACCGAAAAGCTGTCGAGCGGCAAAACCGAGCTGATGTTACGCGCTTACAAAGCGGTATTGCGTGGCCAGGAAGGCCCCTATGTGTTAAGCGGTTTTGTGCTGGAGCGCCGATCGGCCGCCCCGGGCGAGCTAACCCGTTATGGCGACAGTGAACAAAGCGAATATCCGCTGGAGTTGTTTTCTCTTAGTCAGTTAAGCGACGAGCCCTTTCAGGCCAGCGCCGAAGAGCGGCAACGGCTGCAGTTTTTGCAACAAATGGCAGAGCAGTAATACTGAAACGCTACATTTAAAAGGAACTTGCATCAAAATCGGATACCGAAGGCGAAGCGAAAAACGTTGTAGTCGGAGCCCGCGCGTTGGTACTCACTGGATAGATAGAGTCTGCTACTAAGACGATAGCTAAGGCCCGCACCATACACCAAACTATTGTCGCTGTAACTTGTGAGGACTGGGCCTGCGCTCTTGCGGGTTGTACCGAAACCGATACTGCCGAATAAATCTACTTTATCTGATAATGATAGTTCTGGAACAAGGGCGATGGCAGCATGCTCAACATCACCGCGTTCGCTTATAAGGACAGTTAGACAAACGACATCAGGTTTGCAACTATTAACAGTGTGAAAGTCTTTAGCGCGTTCATATGTGCCGCGCACACTGAGGTTTGGGTGTAATAAATAGGATATTGAGCCACCAAGGACGGTACCGCTGTCGTCGGTAATGTGATGCCACATTTCGGTTTCCATTCCCAGCCACTTTTCGGTACCTTCGGTCATGCTATCTAAGCTTGCTCTGCCGGTATGAATAGAGACTTTCCAATCTCGTTCAAATGCTTGCGCTTGGGCGCTCCCCGGAAAAATAAAAGTTATACTTGTTAGGATTAGTGCCGTAACCCCAAACGTGTGAAACCAACATTTTGTCTTAGTTTTCATGGCGCAAGCTCCCTGTGACGTCCCTAATAAATCATCTCAATTATTTTAAACTTTGTCTCACTTGATGCTGTAAGTCCAGAAAATTGTGATGGTATTTGAGGGAATTAACTCAGCTGCCTGAGGTTTTTAGCTTTGGTGCCCGGGCTGATAGATCTGATTAATCATCACGTTACGTCACTAAGCCGAACTGCGTCAGGCTCTGCGCCAGCTGCTCTCGGCTGATGCCATCGGTAATAAATACCAAGCGGCTGCGCTTGTCGGTATCAGGCCAACTGCTCATAAACTCTGCCGGGTGAAAAATATGCTGCACACCATGAATAACCATGGGGCCGGGAAAACCGGCGATATGCAGGATGCCTTTAATTCTGAGCATATTGGGCGCCATCTGCTGCACCATAGCATTCAGCCACTGCTCAAACCGGGCAAAGGGAATCGGGCTATCAATAATAAACACATGGCTTTGAATCGGCGAAGCGTGCACCGATGCTGCACTTTGCGGGCTAAGCAGCGCAGGCTCGCTGAGATCAGTGCTAAAGCGGCTGGTGTTGAGCCACTGCGCCAGTGAGGTAGTGCTGCCCTGCGGTTCGATATGATCCAGGGCTAACAGTATGGTCGGATCGATCTCGCCCTGCACGGCAATCAGCTGCTGCGCTTGCGGGTTGAGTACCGCTAACTGCTTGCTCAGCGCAGCTTGGCTGGCCGGCGGCGCTAAATCGGTTTTGCTGAGCAGTAGTATATCGGCCACCGCCACTTGCTGCTGGGCTTCGCGATGCCGTGCCAGGGTGTTGAGGCCATTTACCGCATCTACGGTAACGATAACCCCTTGCAGTCGGAACTGACTGGCAATTTTCGGCTCTGCCATTACGGTATGTATAATACTACCCGGTGCCGCCAGGCCGGTGGTTTCAATGATCACCTGGTCAAACTGGCGCTGGCCATTGCGGGCAAAGCGCCAGCTGATATCGCGCAGCGTTTTGGCTAAATCGCCACGTATACTGCAACAAATACAGCCGCTGCTCAGTTGTACCACTTGCTCTTCCGAGCTGCGGCTAACCAGCAGGTGATCCAGACTGATATCGCCCAGCTCATTAATAATCACCAGGGTATTGGCAAAGGCCGGTTGTTTTACCAGATAATTCAGCAGGGTGGTTTTGCCGCTACCTAAAAAGCCGGTGAGTAAAAAAAGGGGTATGCGCTCTGTCATATGGCTATATCGCTAACATCGTTGGCGCCATGTTAAAGCATATGTTGCGGCTTACCAAGGCTCAAACTTATGATTGTTCATGTTGTTTTAATGCAAAAGCGGTAGTAATTTTTACAGCAAATGGCGGGGCAGAATTAGGTGGTTTGTTATTCAGGGCCTGCGTTTTTGCAGTTTGCGCTGCAAAGTACGCCGGTGCATACCCAGTAGCTCTGCGGTGCGGCTGATATTGCCTTTCTGCTCGGTTAGCACGCGGTTAATGTGCTCCCACTCCAGTTGCTCGGGTGACAGCAGTGCTTTGCCTGGTGCTGCTTGCTGCTGAGTAGCGGTCGGTTTACCGCTAACCGCTTGCTCCAGCTGCTGAAAATCAACCGGTTTAGTCAGGTAATCATCAGCGCCCAGTTTTATCGCCTGCACTGCATTGGCGATGCTGGCATAGCCGGTCAGCATAATAATCCGGCATTGCGGCAGCGCCTGACGTAACGGCGCAACAAAGCTTAAACCCGACTGGCTGGCAAAGCGTAAATCCAGCAAGTAGGCATCGGCTTGCTCGGCAATCAGCTGCTCAGCAGTTGTGACATCAGCATAGGTGCTAACGCGATAGCCGAGCTGGCTAAAGCGCCGGCTCAGCGCAGCAAGTAAAGGCTTATCATCGTCGACAATTACCAAATTCATTCAGGGCAGCTCCATCGGTGGGCGGGGTATCGTCAGTACCGTTAGAGTTCCATTTTCCAGGCTTTGGCGCTGCACAGTGCCGCCCAGTCGTTCAATCGACACGTTGGCCAGAAACTGGCCAATACCCAAACCTTGTTCACTTTGCTGGGGTAATTGCCCCAGCTCAGCTAAGCGGCCCGGCGATAAGCCTTCGCCAAAATCCTGAATACTGACCGTTAAGCCCTGTGGGTCAAGCGAAAGCGTTAATGTTAATTGCGGGCATTGGTTAGCCACACTGGCATCGGCAGCATTATCCAGGATATTAATCAGCGCTGCGCTGTAGCCCTGGCTGTCACTCAGACTGAAATCGGCAGCACTGAGCGCTTTACTGATTTTAAGGTTAATATCTGGTCGGCTATTAAGCCAATGGTCCAGCTGCTGTTCGGTTTGCAACAATAATGGAGCCTGTTGCTGATCTGAGCGTAAACTGCCTGCATCCTGCCGTAGCTGCTGCACTATGTGTTGGCAACGCGTTAGCTCAGTTTTCAATTCTGTTAATGCTGGCATAGTGGCCTGGGTAACCTGCAATTCGTCCGCCAGTAGCTGCAGGGTTTGAATGGGGCTGGCTAAGTCGTGTGCCGCGTTGGCGGCAAAGGTGGCCAGAGCCAGCATATGTTCATGCCTTACTTGTTGTTGTTGTAACTCGCTTATTTTGCGGGATTTAAGCCGGATTAAATTGGCCTGGCTATTAATAAACCAGCTGATCAGCAAAGCCGATAAGGTAAAAGCCCACCACATTTGCAGCAAGTGCTGGTTAAATGCTTCTGCACCGGCGCTGCCATGGTGGCTATGTGCACTATGCTGTGCATATTCAGCCTGTTGCAGCAGCTGGTCGACATTGGGAATCGTTAAATCGCCAATAAACAGCAAGGTACTGTAAGCTGCAACGGCCAGCATGGCGATTAAGTAGCACACTTTGCCGGGTAACATCACTGCTGCCACGGCAACGGGCAGCAGCAATAGCGCAACTAAGCCATTACTGGCGCCGCCACTGAGTAACAGCAGACACCCCAGCAATACGATATCGAGGCAGCAGCTGACCGTGTAGATCTGGCTCAGCCGCTTTGGATGGGCAATAAATTTTAAAATCAGATTAGTTGAAATATGGGTAAGCAGTAACAGCCCAATTAAAGGCCATGAGCTGACGGGGTAAGTGAACAGCCAGCCCACCCCTGCCGCAGTGGCGGTAAACGCAATCAGGCCCCAGCGAAAACGGATAAAATGTCGCAGCTGATGTTCAGCAGAGAGTTCGGTTGCAATAATAAGTTGTTTTGCCATAGCACCCGCTAAAAAAGACGGCTGCCAGGCAGCCGTTTGCAAATGTCAGAAAAGACTAAACCATTGCAACGGTAATGTCATGTCTGAGTGCTGTTAGTCTACGCCAGGCGCCGCTTGATGACACTGCGGCAAATTGTCGCACTCTGGCCAGTATGTCCTGGCTCAGGCGCGAACAACGTCAGGCGCTTAAGGTTGGCGTACGGTGATTATCGCTGGCCAAACCGCGTCAGGCTTTGCGCTATCAGCCTTGCGGCTCGATATGATCCAAGGCTGAACGTGGCGCGCTGTTCATGTTGTTTTAATGTAAAAACAGCAGCTTGTTCATCTTTGCATGCCGCTCTGGTTCATCTGCTGCAGTTAAGCTAACCCTAGTTACAGCAAACCCATTGCCCACAGGGGCTTAGTAAAAGGTGAACATGATGAAAACATTTACAGTAACCATTTTAAGCAGCGCGATGATACTGATGGGCAGCGTGCAGGCAGCCACTGCCGGCAAGGTGATTACCGAAGCTGAATTACAAGCAGCGCAACAAGCCTGGGGCAAGGCATTAATCAGTATCAGCCAGGCTTATACCGAAGGCGGCCATACCAAAGCCGAGCAGACAGCCCGCGCTGTATTGGATGGTGCCTATGGTTATAACCTGGGGCCGGTGCTGTTTAAGCCCACTCTGGCCAGTGGCGAGCAAACGTTTCGCACTGAGTATGACGGCGCGCTGGCCTACTTTGTTGGTGGCAACAGCAGCTTCGCCAACGACAGTGGCTTTGCGTTAAAAGGCTGGCAGGCTTATGAATTTAACAATGCTGCCGTGCATGTTAATGGTGACTTAGCCTTAACTATGGGCCATGTGATGCTAACGGATAGTAATGGCCAGGTAACCACTGTTGATAAAACCTGGGGTTTTAAAAAGGATGAGCAGGGCGTACTGCGTATTGTGCTGCACCACTCATCTTTACCCTTTAGCGCTAACTAAGCTGTGCCAGTTAACCCGCGCCTGTTAAGCGGGCGCAAACTGCTTTCATAACGGGTTCCCAACCCTTTTGGCTGGTAAAGAGCCTCTGCTTACCAGCCTTTTTTATTCCACCTGCAAACAATAACCGATGCCGCGCCGGGTATGCAGTAACTTGACCGGATAAGCATCGTCAATTTTTTTGCGTAGCCGTGCCAGGTAAACATCAACAATATTGGTTAGCGGATCTTCATTCATGCCCCAGACATTGGTTAAAATGCGCTCGCGGCTATACACCTTACCGCTGTTACTCATTAATAACTCCAGAATGCCCAGCTCTTTGGCGGTGAGGCTAATCTCATTACCCGCGCGTTGCACCCGCATACTGTCTAAATCGAGCACTAAATCGGCCACCTGCAATTGGCGGCTGTGTTCTATGTTGCTGCTGCGTTTGGCCAGCACTTCGATGCGCGCCAATAATTCCTCAAAATGAAAAGGTTTGCCCAGATAATCATCGGCGCCGGCCCGTAAGCCTTTTACCCGTTCATCTACTTCAGATAACGCCGATAAAATTAAGATCCGGGCGTTAACCTGCTGGCTGCGCAGCTGCTGGCATAGGGTTATACCATCCAACTGGGGCAGCATGCGGTCAAGAATAATCACCTCAGGTTCAAACTGCTTTATGGTATCGTGGGCGTGCAGGCCATCGCTGAGCAATAAGGTCAGATAACCTTCGGCTTTTAAACCTCGCGCCAGAAAACTGCCTACCCGTTCATCATCTTCAATGATCAGTATTTTCATCAACGGCTCCGTTAAATAATGGTAGGGTGAGCATGACTATGGTGCCCTGTGGTTGGTTGGCACTTAGCGTAATGGTACCGTCGTGCGCCTGCATAATAGCCTGGGCGATACTCAGCCCGATCCCCAAACCATCGGGCCGTGCCTGGCGGGCGGCAGTACTGCGGTAGTGGCGCTCAAACAACTGCTGCTGATCTTGTGGGCTAACGCCAATACCCTGGTCAGCCAGCTGGACACTAAGCTCGTTGTCGCCCGGGGTGATAGCAAGCTGCAACTGGTCGCTTTGTTTGGCGTAGTGCTGGGCGTTATCGGTAATGATACCCAGCACCGTGGCAAATTTTTCACTATCGACCAGTAACCACTGCGTGCTACTCAGTGGTGGCAGCGGGCTAAGCGTTAACTGAAAGCGGCTATGTAACTGCTGTTGGACTTGTGAGCAAAGCTGGCTGACAAACTGCGTTAACGGTACTTTTTTCAAACTGACCTGTAGCAGCCGCTCTTCGCCGCGGGCTAAAAACAGCAAATCATCAATGCGCCGGTTAAGTTGCTGGCTGGAGGCTAAAATGCGGCCGAAGGCGTCTTTATACTCAATTAAGTCTTTGTCTTTGCCGCGCAGGCTGATTTCGGCTTCGCCCTGAATACTGGTGGCCGGCGTGCGCAGTTCGTGGCTGATATCGGTTAACAGTTGTTTTTGGCGCAGCTCGGCCTGGTGTAATTGTGCTAAGGCTTGTTGCAGCTCAGCGGTACGTGCCTGCACCCGCTGCTCGGTGGCTTGCTGGCTTTTCTTTTCCTGCCCGGTAAAGGCATCAATATGGCCTGACATCAGGTTAAACTGGCGGGCCAGCTCGGCAAACTCAGTCGGCCCTTGCTCGTTAATACGATGCGCAAAATTACCTTGCTGCAGCTGCTTAGTGCCTGTAAGCAACTGTTGTAGTGGCTGGCGCAACGCTTTAGATAAGTGATAACCCAGCAATACGGCCAGCACTATGCCGGCAATACTGATCAGCAACATTATCTGCTTCACTTTTTGCACTGCACGAAGTGCATCGTTTTCGGTGGCATTGGCGCGTTGTTTTTGCTGGGCAATCGCCGCCTGCAGCAATTCCGCCAGATCGGTATCCTGAAATTTATCAAATAGCGAAATCAGCGTTTGCCAGCGTTCGGTATCGTCCTGGTACGAGGCAATTTCACGGGTTCTGAGGGCGTGCTCTAAGGTTTGCAGATTGGTTTGCAGCAGTGAAATCACCTTTACCTGCTGCATAATATGTTGTAAATCGGCCTCACTGGTGCTGAACAGCTGATCGCGAATGGCCAGTTTATCTAAAGCCGACAACTGCTGTTGTTTGCGCTGAAATAAGGTATCGCGAAAATCGGTGTTGGCATTGTCGGTTAGTAAGTATTCGGCTAACCAGACTTTTAAACGTTGCTTGTCGGCGCGCAACGAAATAAATTCCGTTAGCATCTGGTTGGCAATGCGGTTGCGTTCGGTATGAAACTCAGAATTTTGATGCGCCCAGAAGCCAATGCCTGATTGCAACACGATAATAGCGACCAGAATACACAGGGAAATAATCAGTTTGCGCAGATACATAAACAAACGCCACCAGCAACCATCAGGGGAGCCAGTATAAAGAACCGCCAGCAGTAAAGCATGAATATCAGGTTAACTTTTCAGTATTTGTCATGCGCTGCCGGCCGCTGTGTAGTGATGCAACGCTTAATTTTATCTGCCAGCTAAATTGCTTGCGATGCCGGGTTATAAGGTTATAATTTTGTTTTTTTTTTATAAAGGGAGTTATTGTGAGAAAGATTTTTGTGAAAAGTCTTGTTGCTATGGCGGTACTGGCAACAATAACAAGCTGTGCTTCAAAGCCTAAAGTTGTTGATAACACTCCAAAAAATCCAACTATAGTCATGAAGGCTGATTATTATATCAACGGCTTATACATACCTGAATTTAGTGGTAAGCAAGTCGTACACACTCGCTCTGACATGCGCCGGTTAGACCATGATACCAAGTTTAGAAATATCTTGATGCGCTGGGCCAACAGCCATACCGGCCAAATTGGGCGCATTGATACCAAGCTGAGTTACATGCTTGACCATGATAAAAAACAATATCGTGAATGCCCGTTAGCAGGGTGTACAACCTTTAGCTTTCCTGGCTTCACCGCGGCTTCAGAGCGGGAAGAAGAGCAATATGAAAGCTATGAATCTATGGGTTGTGAGGTCAGTGTCGTTAGTAATGAATTTAGTGTGGTTAAAACCGGGCAACAACGCGTTATCAGCAACGTTAAGGCCGAAGAGTACAAAGTAGAGTGGCAAGTTGTGATGCAGGACGCCTCAGCGAAAAAAGATACTAATCTGGCGCAGATGGTCTTCTGGACCACGACTCCTGAGACTGAAATGCAACAAGCCTGGTCGGTACAGCGCGAGTTTCAACAAGGCTATGCCGATAATGCTGAAGATAATGCGTTAGTGCGGTTGCTGGGCAAAGAGGCTTATATGGCGCTAGCCGCTGTCACCGGCGATATTGAAAATACCGATAAAGAGCAGTACAACAGCTTCCTAAAAGAATTAGCCACAATTAAAGGCTACCCGTTATCCATTAAAACAGAATGGTATCGCGATGCGCAGGCTTGTCAGGAGAAGCGCCGCAGTAAAAAGCAAAACGCCGGTGTAGATTTAAGCAGTGGGCTGGGTGGTGCTGCCAGAAGTATGTTGTCGGGCATGGTTGAGCAGCAAAAAGAAAGGATTTTGGACGAATGGCGCAAAAAGCCAATGTTTCACTATCTATATGATATTACTTACCTAAAAGAAGAAATGGTGCACGACTCTGTGTTTAATCCACCTGTAGGTTATAAATTAACTGACAGACAGTAAACCTTGCCCGTTTTAAGCGCTGACATAACAAGTACAACTTGCTGTATCAGCGCTTGTTAGCTTTATCCATAATCCGAAAGCCGTAAACGCGGCTTTGTTTATAATTACATCGGATCTAAGGTGAGCAATACTCTGGGCAAATCTGACGCTGGTGAGCGGTGCACTATGGCCTGCTGTTCATTGCCTTCCCAGCCCGAGCCTTTAAGCAGAGTTACCGCAAAGGGTGTAGCTTGTTTATGATCAGCCGGGCTGTCGCCCTGCCACTCTGTGCCGGGCCCCTGATAGGTGCAGACCAGCCGGCACACCAGATGATCGGTATGAAATTTCGGGCACATCGGTTTGCTCAGGGTTTCTAGTCGCAGCCCCAGCTGCTGGCAGTCCATCAGGCAGCTGAACATCTCGCATTGCAGCGCAATATCCGCTAACAGCTCAGCTTTGCCGGGGGCGTCAGGCAGCGCTGCTGCAATGTCGGCTTGCACGGTAGCAGTGGTGACAATACGTTTTAACGGCATGGCAAAGGCTAGTTGTGCACAGTAGGCGCTAATTATCGGATCTGCAGGGCGCTGCCAGCTGGCCAGATTAACATCGGGGGCGAAGATACCCGTCAGTACTTCAGGCGTGCGGCTTACCTGTTGCCGGCTAATGGCATGAAAAGAGCTAAAGGATAAGGCACTCATTCAACATACTCCGCAGCAAACGGGCTGGGCAACTGCTGCCAATGCTGCTCGCCTGGCGCCAGCTCGTCGTCAGTTAACAGGCAGGCGTTCAGCTCGGCCAGCATGTGGGTTTTGTCCAGCTGCTGGCCAATAAATACCAGTTCCTGCCGGCGGTCACCAAAGGGCTCTTGCCAGCTTTGCTTAATCGCGTCTTGCATCTCTGCTTCCTCTGGCCATTCAGTTTGCGGTACTGCCTGCCAGAATAAACCTGCCATATTATAGCGGGCGATACCGCCCGCCTGATGCCAGAGCCAGGCATGCTCGGGGCTGCTGGCCAGCCAGAAATAGCCTTTAGATCGCAGCAGCCGGCCGCTGGGCCAGTCTTGATGCAAAAAAGCATGAAAGCGTGCCGGGTGAAATGGCTTGCGGGCGGTAAAAGCAAAACTACTGATACCGTATTCTTCGGTTTCGGGTTTATGTTCGCCGCGCAGCTCTTTTAACCAGCCTGGTGCTTGCTGCGCCTGCTCAAAATCAAACAAGCCGGTATTTAAAATGTCGGTTAAGGCTACCCGGCCTTGTTCGGCCTGAATAATCCGCGCCCGGCTATTTAAGCTACGCAGTATTGCGCTCAGGTGCTGCAGCTGTTGCCGGGTTACCAGATCAGCTTTACTGATAACCAATACATCACAAAATTCCACCTGTTCTATCAGCAAGTCTGCGACGCTGCGCTCATCGTCTTCACCCAGGCTTTCGCCGCGCTCTGCTAAGTCCTGCGCCGCTTCAAAATCGGCCAGGAAGTTGACGGCATCGACTACGGTCACCAGCGTATCCAGCCTGGCAATCTCGGCCAGGCTCTGGCCGTCTTCGTGTTCAAAAGTAAAGGTTTCGGCAATCGGCAACGGCTCTGAGATGCCAGTTGATTCTATCAGCAAATAATCAAAGCGGCCGGCTTTGGCCAGCTTGCCTACTTCCAGCAGTAAATCTTCGCGCAGGGTGCAGCAAATGCAGCCATTGCTCATTTCTACCAGCTTTTCTTCGGCGCGGTTTAAGCTGACTTCTTTATTTAGCTGATTAGCATCGATATTGATGTCGCTCATATCGTTAACAATCACCGCCACCCGCAGGCCATCGCGGTTATGCAGCACGTGGTTGAGCAGGGTGGTTTTACCGGCACCTAAAAAGCCGGATAGTACCGTTACCGGTAAGCGGCTATCGGCAGCGGGGTTAGTTAGTAACATGGGAGATCTCCTGGGTGCGCAGCAATAAAACCCGGTTGCGCAGATGAGCGGCTGCGAGCAGAAAGCCACCGCTAACTGACAACACCAGCTCAGCATCGTGGCCGGCAAATAATGAAATAACTAATAATAAAAAACCGCTTAAGCCCAGCAGAAATGGCGTTTTGTTGCGATGGACACACCAGCCGCCAGGCAGGCTCCACACCAGCAAAGCGCTAATGGGCAGCAACATCAGATAATGAAACCACTCAGAGCTGAATACGCCCAGCAGCAGGCCAGAGCTGCCGACAGCCAGCAAAATAGGTAAGGCTAAACAATGCACCACACAAAGCCCGGATAACGCAGCAGCAATCAGATCTTTCATAGGGCCTCACTTAAAGGATGGTTGTGGTATGGAGTTGAACAGCAACTGTTATAATATAACATATCTATTGAGGCAGGGCACTATGCCTGTGAGTTCACAGGTTGGCACTGACTCATTTTGTAATATTATAACATTGCGTCACATAATGAGATACTATAACATATTGGCCTTGTTGTCGGCTGCATCGTTCAGCCTGAGCACTATAAAGGGAGTAACTATGTTGCGTAAAACGTTACGTAAAATGGCTTTAGCATCGGCCATCGGCATGATGTTGTTTGCAGCGAATGCCGCAGCGAATTCAATTAGCGGCACTGTGCTGGATGCTGCTGGCAAACCCGCTGCGAATGTTGAGGTGTCGGTATCGGGCACCGCCATTAAAGTGCTGACCGATAGTCAGGGGCGCTTTGAGTTAACGGGCCTCGCCGCACAGCAGGTAGAACTGCATTTAGCTGGCCGGCGTATTGCGCATCGCAATATTGAAGTGCAGGTACCGGCGCAGGGCCTAACTAATTTAACCCTGACCGTGAAACCGACACCGTTTGAAGTAATTGACGTTACCGCCAGCCCGTTGCATGCCTCTATTACCGAATCTTCTTTACCTGTTAGCGTGTTAGCCGGCGAGCAACTGAAAATGCGCCAGGCTGCGACCTTAGGCGATACCCTGAAATACGAAGTGGGGGTACACAGCAACTTTTATGGTGGTGTCGCCAGTAGCCCGATTATTCGTGGCTTAGATGGCCCACGGGTGCTGATCACCCAGAATGGCCTGGATGCCGGTGATGCGTCAAGAGTGGGGCCGGATCACAGTGTGGCCACTGAAGCCAGCACGGCCACCCAAATTGAAGTGTTACGTGGCCCAGCTACCTTATTTTATGGCAGTGGCGCCATCGGCGGCGTGGTTAATATCGTTGATGAACGGGTTCCCACGGATAGCACGCCGCGTGCTGAGTGGATTGCCCAGTTGCAGAGTGTTAACTCTGAGAAATTGCTGGCCGGCTCGGCGGTTAATGGCAACGATTTATTTGCGGTGTATGTCGATGGCTTCTGGCGTGACAGCATCGATTATAAAGGCCCGCATGGCCATAGCGCAGCAGATGAGCATGATGGCGATGATCATGACCGCGATGAAGGGCATGGCGAGCGGATTGAAAACACTTTTTCGCGCAGTCAGGGTGGTACCATCGGCGGTAGCTACCTGCTGGAAAATGGCTTTGTTGGTTTATCTTACGGCAGGCTAGAGCGTAAATATGGCATTCCGGGCCATAGCCATGGTGGTCACGCTGAAAGTGGCGATAGCGACGAAGAAGTGGTCTTTGCTGATAAGAAGCAAGATCGTTTTCAGTTGCAAAGTAGTTTGTTTTACACAGATAGCTGGTTAAGCCAGGTTAATACCAAGCTGGCCTATACCGATTATCAGCATGCTGAAATTGAAGATGGTGAAATTGGTACCTTATTCAGTAATAAAAGCCATGAAGCCCGGCTCGAACTATTACACCGCCCCTGGCAGGACTGGAAGGGCGGTTTAAGCCTGCATTATAAATACAGCGACTTTAAGGCGATTGGCGATGAAGCCTTTAGCCCGCCGTCAGACAGCACCATGTTAGCTGCTGCCTGGATGGCAGAGCGGCATTTTGGCCCGGTGTTACTGCAGCTGGGTGCCCGTACTGAGCGGGTTAGCATTAAAGCACCTCAGGTGTTATTGCCGATGCTGGAGCTACATGGCCATGATGACGGCCACGATGACCACGGTCACGATGATCACGGCCATGGCCCCGATATTACCCGGATATTTGACTTTAACAGCCGTTACAACCCTTACAGCCTGTCTGCCGGTATCGTATATGACTTTACCCCGGGTTATAACGTCGGCGTGTCGGTATCGCGGGCAGAGCGCGCGCCCAGTGCCGCGGAGTTACTGTCATTTGGCCCGCATATTGGTACCAATAGTTATGAAGTCGGCGCCGTATTTAAGCTGAACGACGCACAAGACGGCTTTGTGTTAAATCCAGACGGTTTTAAAACTGAGCGTTCTAACAATATCGATTTAACCTTGCGTAAAGTCTCGGGAAACACCGGTTTTGTGCTGAATGCCTTTTATAACCGGGTAGATAATTACTACTTCCAGCAGTTTACCGGGCTGTTTGCCGAGGTTTCTCATGACGAGCACGGCGATGAGCATGATGATCATGGCCACAACGACCATGCTGATGACGAGCATACCGATGAACTGCCGGTGTATTTGTATACCAACCGTGATGTCAATTTATATGGTTTAGAAGCCCAGTTTGTCTGGCAAATCAGCCAGCCTGTGCGCTTTACCCTGCAAGGTGATTATGTTCGGGGTAGTGTGCGTGGTGCCGGTGAATTACCCAGAACCCCACCACTGCGCTTACTCACGTCACTGGCTTATGAAGGCAATAACTACGATGCCGATATTACCCTGGCCCGCTATTTCCGCCAGGGCAAGGTGGCCGCACTGGAATCTGCTACCGCTGGTTACAGTATGCTGGATGCCTCGGTTAGCTATCGCTTTAACTTTGCCGGCCAGGAATTGGTGGCGTTCTTAAAAGGTCAGAATTTGCTGGATCAACGTGCGCTGGTGCATACCTCTTTCTTAAAAGACGATGCGCCATTGCCTGGTCGTGGCCTGGCCGTGGGCTTACGTGGCCGCTTTTAATTAATACTAATGGATTTGGAATTGAACATGATGAAAATACAAACAAAAGTTGCCTACCTGGCTCTCGCTATGTCTGCTGCCCTGTTAACCGGTTGTGGTGATACCACGGTGACCATTAATGAACTGCCGCCAATTGTTGGTGACGATCATGACCACGACGATGATCACGATCATGGTGGCGTCAATGCCGCAGGGCGTTTAGTGCTGTCGGCCATTGATAGTGCTTTTGTCCAGGTATTAGAGTTGCCGGCTAAAACCGAACTGAATACCTTTGTGGTAAGCACCACCCCTAGTGCCCTTTATGCCTCAGGCGATTATCGTTATGCCGCTGTAGTGCAGCGCAACGATGACTTAGTTCAGTTTATTGATGGTGGTTTATGGCAGGAAGATCACGTTGATCATATGGATGATTTTCAGGCGGCGCCGCGCTTAATGCCCTTTCAGTTATCACAGGTACGGCCGACCCATTTCAGTGCTGCAGATGGCCAGTTAGCGGTATTTTTTGATGGTAATGCAGCAACCGGTGCGGCTGCCGGCGTTGCGGTATTAACCGATGCCGATATTGGTGAGGATCGTAGCGACTACCCGCAACTGAGCCTGACTACCCATCAGCATGGCTTAGCTCAACCGCGCGGTGAGTTCCTGATTAGCTCCATTCGTGATGCTAACAGCAGCACCACCTTACCGGATCAGGTGGGTTTATATCATCAGCATGGTGACCACTTTGATTTAGAAGAAATCTTTGCTGTCAGCTGCCCTAATATGCACGGTAGCGCGCAAAACCATGAGTTTATTGCTTTTGGTTGCAGTGATGGTGTGTTGCTGATTGAGCAAGACGGTGAAACCTTTACTGCCAGCAAGTTGGCCAATACTGATGAGTTCAGTGGCAGCATGCGCATTGGCACTCTGGCCGGCCATGATGCAGCAGAGCACTTTATTGGTTTAGCCGGTGCTGCGGTATTTGCGATTGATGCCGAAGACGCTGAAATGGCACTGCTGGACTGGCAGCCGGGTGCCGCTACCGCAATTTGGGGTTATGGCTTTGCGGAGCAGGGCGAGAAGTTTGTGCTGCTGGATAACACCGGCGCGCTGACGATTTTTAACTACCATGGTCATGAGCACGAGGGCAGCGATGAGCCTGCCTTTGAATTTGCGGCTAAGTTAGCGCTGACCGCAGCAAACCTGGCCGATTTACCGGCGGGTGCCCGTTTTCAATTAGCGATTTCTGCTGCCGATGACAAGGTATACGTTACTGATCCTATCGCCCGTCAGCTGCACACCATTGACTTGCATGACGCTGAAGTGGTGAATACTAAACAACTTAACTTTATCCCGCACCGTATTACCTGGTTAGGCATTGCCGAACCAGAGCACGGTCATCACGATCACTAAAACAATTGCTGTTCCCTGTAACCGCTGGCTGCGTTGCACCCAGCGGTTTTTTTTAGCGTGCGATTATGGATCTATCGCTTTGTATCTTCAATGTGTCAAGCCGCTCTTGCCGTCAGTGGCGCCTGGCGTTAGCATGCGGCAACTTTTTTAAAGGTAAATGAATTGTGATATTCAGAGCAACTAAAATCTCCTTGGCAGTTTGCGCTGTGCTGGCGCAAAGCGCCTTTGTTTATGCCGAAACCGTGGATGCCGCCGACCCTATGGTGACAGTAGAACGGGTTGAAGTCAGGGCTGCTGGCTTAAAACGGGACATTGTTGACATGGCCGGGCCGGTATCAGTACTTAGCGGCGAAGAATTACTGCGCCGCACCGATGTCAGTATTGGCGAAACCTTGAAATATGAAGTGGGCGTGCATGCCAACTACTATGGCCCTGTGGCATCGCGGCCGGTGATCCGCGGGCTGGATGGTGCCCGGGTGCAGGTGGTGCACAATGGCATGGGTACCGGCGATGTGTCGCGTGAGGGGCCGGATCATACCATTACCGCCGATGCGGTAACCGCCCAGCAAATTGAAGTGTTGCGCGGCCCGGCAACCTTATTGTATGGCAGTGGCGCTATTGGTGGCGTGATTAATGTGGTGGATAACCGAATTCCACAGCAGCTACCCAGCCACAGTGATACGGTGCTGCTCGGCCGTTTTGGTACGGCGGCCAATGATCGTAGCCTGAGTGTTGCTCATGATAATGGCCGCGGCACCTTTGCCTGGCATGTCGATGGTAATTGGCGGAAGGGGCATGATTACACCGTGCCGCGTTACCAGAATGACCAGGGCGATAGTAGCACGCGGCTGCATAATTCCTGGTCTGAGCATCAGGTGTTAAACCTGGGTAGTAGCTATATTGCTGAGCAAGGTTTTATCGGCGTAAGCTACGGGGTGATCCAGACCGAGTATGGTTTGCCTGAAGGCCCGGCTGCAGAATACGATGACGGTGAGTTTATTAAACTAAACCAGCAACGTGCAGCGCTGGCTGCTGAATGGCGGCCCACCTTTGCATTATGGCAAAGCCTGACTTTTGACCTTGCCTTTACCGACTATGATCACGCCGAGTATGAAGATGGCGGACCGGGCACCGAGTTTTTAAGCCAGGCCTTGGAGCTGCGTACTACCGCGACCTATCAGTTGCCTGACAGTTGGCGCGGTATTATTGGCTACCATGGCATGTTGCGCGATTATCAGGCGCTGGGTGATGAAACCTTTACCCCGAATACCGATACCGACAGCCATGCGCTATTTATGTTGCATGAAAAACGTTTTGGTGTGCTAAAACTGGAATTAGGAAGCCGCTATGAACAGCTTTCCCACCAGGCTTATCAGCTAACCGACAGTTTAGGTAGCCGCGATCTAAAGCAACGCTTTAACCTGTTCAGCTGGTCGCTGGGGGCGGTGTACGATGTGCGGCCAAATCAGCAGCTGACGTTAGCGTTTAGCCAGGCTGAGCGGGCACCTGCAGCTAACGAGCTATATGCCAATGGCATTCATATTGGTACCCGTTCTTATGAAATTGGCGTGGCTTATCAAGTGCAGCAAGCGGCGGGCGAGACGGTGATCATCCATAACCCGGCGCTGGCTAAAGCCGAACAGGCTAATAATCTGGATTTGGGCTGGCGCGGTCAGTTTGCGGACATCAGCACTACGCTTAATCTGTTTTACAATCAGATAGACGATTACGCATTTTTAGCTAATCTCGGCGTGATTATTGCCGATTTTGACGCTTACCAGTATCAGCAACAAGATGCCCGGTTGCATGGCGCCGAGGTCAGTATCAGCTGGCACGTCACGCCAGAGCATCAACTGACACTGCTTGGCGATACCGTGATAGCCCGTTTGCAGGACGGCGGTTACTTACCGCGGGTACCGGCTTATCGTTTAGGTGCTGAATATGCTTATCGCGCCGATAACTGGGGCGCCCAGCTGGGCGTAAACCACTACGCCAGGCAACAGCGTTTAGCCGAAAATGAAACACCAACAGCCGGTTACACCGTGTTAGAAGCCGGCCTGAACCGCTATTTCAACTGGCAGGGTAATGAGCTGATGCTGTTTGCCAAGCTGCAAAACCTGACCAATCGTCTGGCGTTTGTGCATAGTTCTTTTATCAAAGAAGATGCGCCATTGCCCGCCCGACAGCTGGCGGTGGGTGTGCGTTTAAATTTCTAATAAAAAAACCGCTGCCGGCTTTGCCCGGCAG
>NZ_LAHO01000018.1 GCF_000987775.1 Arsukibacterium ikkense | reverse complement strand
ATAGCTATTAACTCGGAGGCCGTCTAAGGCCACTTAAGCTAATGATTATCAGAACAAAATTAACCATAGCGGTCAACTTCTCGCCCAAAGCATCCCGCACTCCCTCAAGCCAAAAATCAAAAAATCCCGCTATTCCTATCAGCTAAACCAGCAACAGAACCAATCTTGCTAGCTATTGTGGCCAGCAACAAACACTTTTTATTGCTGTGCTACTTTTAGTAAACCCCCAACCTCTGTGCTGGTGAGAACTACACCATGAAAAACGTCGAAGAGAAAAGTGCCATAGTGGCAGAAATAGAGCGCGAGATTACCGCCCGTTACCGCTATTCCAAATTCGATTTTTTGCTCAATCATCTGCTGTTGCTGGTGGTTGTGCTGGCCAGCAGTTACCCGGCTTTTGCCCAGATATTCGGTGATGGCCAAACCAAGCTGTCGGCGGCGATTGCCGCTATTCCGGCCTTTGTTTTATTGTTCCAGCGTACCTTTAAGTGGGAGCAACGTGGTGAGTGGCATTGGGACTACCGGCGCCGGCTAATCGCCATACTGCGCGAAGTACGCGATCAAGGCCTGGCCGATAGTGAGGCCAGTAAAAAACTGAACTTGCTGGAAGAAGAACTGGCCGGCAGCTTTCCCGGCGTGAATCATCCGGCCAGTAAAGAAAAGTAGTGCCGGTTATTTGCGCTCGCTTTTGTCGATACTAGCTTGAGTGCGTACTTTATTAAGACTATATTTAGTACCATCCGATTAAGGAGGCGCCAATGAAATACTCTAACCAGATAAAACCTATCAGCTATCTGAAAAGCCACACTGCTGAGCTGGTTAAAAATGTGAACGAGCAGCGGGAGCCCTATATTATTACCCAAAATGGCGAGGCAAAGGTGGTGCTGCAGGACATTAAAAGTTACGAGCAAACCCAGGAAGTATTGGCACTGTTAAAAATCCTGGCCTTAGGTAATCAGCAAATAGCGCAGGGGCAGGTGACACTTGCTAGCGATGCGTTTGCCAGTATCAGAGCGTCCCGGAACAACTGAGCCGATGCTTAAGGTTTACCTTACTGATGCCGCCCGGCAGGATCTGTTAGATTTATACCAGTATGTTCAACTGAACGATGCACCCGGTAAAGCTGATTATGTGCTGGACCAGTTACAGCAGCTCGTTACAAGCTTAGCTGAACTGCCGACACGGGGCGTGGTGGTTAAAGAGCTCGCAACACTTGGTATCCATGAATATCGCGAGCTGTATTTCAAGCCGTATCGGGTTATATACCGCCAACTGCCATCTGGCGTGTATGTGTTTCTCATTGCGGATGGCCGGCGAAATATGCAAAGCCTGCTGCAGCGCAGATTACTGCTGGGTTCAGACGTTATCAATCACGAGGTGTTGAAGCCTTGACATACTATGCATAATTCCGCTGCCATCGGCATTTTTGACTCCGGTATCGGCGGGCTTTCGGTGGCCCGGGCGGTGCGTGCTTTACTGCCACAGGAAAGCCTGATTTATCTGGCCGATACTGCGCATGCGCCCTATGGCGATAAAACCGATGACTATATTTATCAGCGGATGCAGCTGATTAGCCAGCGCCTGCTGCATTTGGGCGTTAAAGCGATAGTAGTGGCCTGTAATACCGCCACCACGGCAGCAATTGCCAGATTACGGGCCGAGTGCCCGATACCGATCATTGGCGTCGAGCCCGGCGTTAAACCGGCAGTCGCCGCCAGCAAAAGTGGCGTGGTTGGTATTCTGGCCACCCCACGCACCCTGCAAACGCCGGCCTTTGCTAACTTAGCCCAGCGCTTCGCCGGCGAGGCAATCATTGAGCTACAACCTTGCCCGTTGTTAGTAAAGCATATCGAGGCGTTAGATTTTCACAGTGCGCAAACGCAGGCCTTGCTAAAAAGCTATATTGACCCGCTACTGGCTAAAGGCGCCGATACGCTGGTGCTGGGCTGTACCCACTATAATTTTGTGGCCGATAGCATTGCCGCTATCGCCGGGCCTGGGGTAACCATAATTCGTACTGAAATGGCCGTGGCCAAACAACTGCAGCAACGTTTAACCCAGGCAGGGCTGTTGGCAGTGCCAGATAATACTGTAACCGACAGCTTCTTCAGCAGCGGGCCGCTGGCTCCTTTTTGCCAGCAGTTGCAGCAGCTATGGCCTGGCGCAAATAATAATGTACAACAGCTATAACAGGGCAGGTGAATGAGCATTAACTGGATAAACCCGGCGCAGGGTGCGTGATTTTAACCTGATGAGTGGCTAAGGCAACAATGGTCGCGCCCGCTCGCTGAATAAGGAAGCGGTATTTTTGGTTAACAGTAATGCCATTTAATATCTATTTAGTAAACTAATTGTTTTATTATTCTTGTGCCTCATGTCTTCCTTGTTATAATTGGCACTATTGTTAATCAAGGAAGACACAACATGCGAGTTCCTAATAGCCAGCTCCATGCCAGCCATCAAGCCGAAAAAATAAAAAGAATTCAGCGGCAAAACGAAATTGCCCACGTTCTGGAGCAGCATAACACCACCTTGCTGGTGATGAATGCTGCTGAATTTGTCGAGTTGGCGCTTAATATTAAACAGCAAAACGGCATGACCGAGTTGCAATCCCGGCAGTGGCTGGTCACTTTGCTTAACCTAACCGATGCGTCGCAAAACGCATGGCAAATGCATGATACTAAAGTAAAATTTATCTCTGCTTTTACCTCGGCGGGGGTAGATGCTGCGGCTTTGACCATTATCGCCCGGGACCTTAAGCGTGGCGGTAATGTTTTTTCGAAGTTTCAGATACAGCAATTCCAGGGGCAGCAACATATTGTTTTAGAGGGCTATGCAGGCCTGAGAAAACACCTTACCGGTACCCGTTATCTGGCAGCGAACCCGAAAATTGTCTCTATGGGTGTTGGTAAGCTGGGGGCTTTAAATGCAATTAAAACCGGTTTTGTGGTATCGATCATTGTTTCAGTTACCTTTCATGGTCTGGATCAATTAATGAATGATCAACGTACCTGGCACCACTTTGTTGGTGGTGTTGCAGCGGATATTGTATACAGCGCCGCGGTTTCGGTTGCATCATGGGTAATAGTCACAAGCTTTGTGGGTGGTGCAACTATGCTTGCTGCTGGTCCAATCTTTGCTGTAGTAGTTGTTGGTGTAGCACTGACCTTTTTAGCGTACTACGTAGATAGCAAAATACAGTTATCGCAGAGAATTGCTGCGTTGCTCACAGAGCTTGAAGCGGATCTTGCAAAGCATAGTGGTGATGCTAGGGCTTTGAAGAGAGAGTATTTGCGTGACAAAGTAGAGTTTATCAAGAAGGTATTTGCGATTCCTGAAGTGAGATTTTTTAATGGCCAGCAATGAAGCAAGTGTTTCTAACGTGGAAAAGAAAAATGGTTTGTTTTCTACTCTTGTATCGGTATTAATTCTAATTGGAGCCAGTGTCTATATTTTGGTAGAAATATTTTTTTCTGTTAATCAGCTGCTGAGTATTTCTGCTCGTCCATTATATTTAATCGGTTCCCATAACCTGATTCCTTTGTTAATTCTTATTCCGGGACTATTACTTATAGCTTTAGGCATCATTTTTAAACAGCTAAATAGAATGACTCCCAAAATGTATGATTGGGTATTCAAACTGTTATTTTATTCATTTATTTTATTTGTCCTAACTCGAATACTATACGGGGGCTTTTTTGTTGACCGCTATATGAGCAATCATGGCTACAGTTACTGTAACCCTTTAACTTCAGTCAGTGCTTTGTCGCCGCAGATTTGGGTAAGTGACCCTGGCTATTGCTTGGAAGATAGCCGCAATGTCAGTAGCGAAGTACGGGATTGGCTGGATACTCAAATGGCAGCTGGTGAGCGGCCTACCGCAGCAGAAGCAGAGCAACAGATCAAACAATTGGCACAGGATTATCAAAAGCGCTTTAACCGGTTTTAACCACTAGGCTCAGTAGGTTGCTAAACCAACTGAACCATTATTTTCTACTGCCTGCTGTTAACCTTGTTTTTAACCTACTTAGCTGACAAGCGGGATAAGTGCTGACTGACTTGGTGGGTCAGGCAAATAGGCGTTATGCTAATTAACAAAGCAACAGTGTTGAGTGGTGGCTGTTGGGCAAACGAATTCATATCTGAAAGTGGAGGGGATATGACGCAACTACTAGACTGGCTGACACATTACTCGCCCTTGGTGGTGCTGCTACTGGCGGTGGCCGCAGCGCTGCTATTCCTTATTAAACTTATCGTTGAAAAAAGCATCGCCGCTGAGTTTGAGCACAAGGCTAAAGTGTTTGAGTTGCTGTTAACGCGCCGCTCGGCCTTTGAAGAGAAAGTCTTGCTGGACAGGTTTGCGTTAGTTACCGGTTTTTCCTCCCAGTTAGAACTCGTTATGACCCAGCTAAACCGCATCCGTTCAGGGCAGCCAGTACCTGATGGCTTTATGACTCAGCAGGAGATTGTGCCGCTTACCCAGGTTTTTATCGATTTGGAAGTGCAACGCCTGTTACTGGGTGAAGACTTTCACCGGGTATTTACTCAGCAAGCTTTATTGGCGCTTAGTAGCGCCAATATCGCAAAAGCCAACAAAGAAGCGTGGTGCCAGGCTGGTGAACAGTGGGGCCTGTTACGGCAGGAACTGCGGCAGACCCTTGAAGCCGCTTTTAGTGTCAGTAACATTCGTTGGTAGAGGTGTTTAAACAAACAGGCAGCCGAAGCTGCCTGTCTGGATAGATAAGAACCAGTGCTTACTCAGCCAGTGACGCCCATAAGTCATATTCGTCAGCTTCGTCTACCACAGCATTAATAATGTCGCCCGGTTTAACGCTGGTTAAACCGTTTAAGTAAACCGCGCCGTCAATTTCCGGCGCATCGGCATGGCTGCGGCCAATAGCGCCTTCGTCGTCGACTTCATCAATCAGCACTTTAATGGTTTTACCAATTTTTGCCTGTAAGCGAGCGGCGCTGATGGCCTGTTGTTTTTGCATAAAGCGGTGATAGCGTTCTTCCATTACCTCGTCGGCTACCGGATCCGGCAGTTCATTCGCTTTAGCGCCAACGACCGGGCTGTATTTAAAGCAGCCAACGCGGTCCAGCTGCGCTTCGTCTAACCAGTCGAGCAACATCTGGAAGTCTTCTTCCGTTTCGCCCGGGAAGCCAACAATAAAGGTCGATCGGATGGTTAAGTCCGGGCAAATCTCGCGCCATTTTTTAATCCGCTCTAATACCCGTTCGGCCTGGCCCGGGCGTTTCATCAGCTTTAAAATGCGCGGGCTGGCATGTTGAAACGGAATATCTAAATACGGCAACACCTTGCCTTGAGCCATTAATGG
The DNA here is from genome assembly GCF_000987775.1 of Arsukibacterium ikkense. GTDB lineage: Bacteria > Pseudomonadota > Gammaproteobacteria > Enterobacterales > Alteromonadaceae > Alishewanella > Alishewanella ikkense. The sequence goes on along the minus strand of NZ_LAHO01000018.1, from coordinate 88,024 downwards.
AATAATGTCATCGACATGCGGGTAGGGGTAAACGTAGTGCAGCCGCACCCAAATGCCCATCTCGCCTAAGGCTTCACACAAGGATTGCATTGAGGTTTTAACCGGTGCGCCATTCCAGAAGCCGGTGCGGTGTTTCACATCCACGCCATAGGCGCTGGTGTCCTGCGAGATAATCAGTAGCTCTTTAACGCCAGCATTTTTCAGGCGCTGCGCTTCATCCAGTACTTCACCGACCGGCCGGCTGACTAAATCGCCGCGCATCGATGGGATAATGCAGAAAGTACAGCGATGGTTGCAACCTTCAGAGATTTTTAAATAGGCATAATGCTTCGGCGTTAACTTAACACCGTGATCCGGTACCAGCATAGTAAAGGGGTCGTACTTGGGTTTAGGCACAAACTCGTGTACCTGCTTTAACACGTTTTCATACGAATGCGGGCCGGTAATACCCAAGACATTAGGGTGCACCTGGCGAATTTCATCTTCGCGCGCACCCAGGCAACCGGTCACGATCACCTTGCCGTTTTCAGCCAGGGCTTCGCCGATGGTATCTAAGGATTCCTGCACGGCGCTGTCGATAAAACCACAGGTGTTAACAATTACCAGCTGCGCATCATCGTAGCTGGGCACAATATTGTAGCCTTCACTTTTCAGCTGGGTCAGGATGCGCTCGGAGTCCACCAGGTTTTTCGGGCAGCCCAGTGACACAAAACCGATGGTATTGCCTTTGCCGGCACCGGCGTTTGCCTGCTCTAACAGGGCTTTAGCAGGGGTGTCCAGGGTAGTGGTTTGGCTGGGGTCAAAGGTTTGTACTGTCATAGTGTCTCTTAAAGTGGGCTGAGCCTGAAAAAAGTCGGCGGATTATACCTGATACGCAGCAAAGTTACAGTGCTGGCAGCTTAAAAAATAAGCAGCGAGGCGCTTCTTGCCTGGCTTTGCAATATGCTGCTATGCTTATTCGAACTGAATAAAATCTTTTTAAAGGTTTTCATGCAAACTGAAACGATAACTTACTTAAAAGAGCACGCAAACTCGTTGGAGTTGCGTGAAGAATTGGTGATCACTAAAAATGGTAAACCGGCATTTGTGATTCAGTCTTATGCTGATTATGAATTTCAGCAAGAAACTGTGGCATTGCTGAAATTACTGAACTTGTCAGAAAAGTCATTGCAAAACGCTGAGCTTAGTCTGGAGCAGGCTTTTGAATAAGGCCTGAACTATGGCTGAGCAAGGACACTATCGCATCGTCGCTTCACCCCTGTTTAAATTGTCGCAACAGCGATTAAAAGCTTTTCTGACAGAACATTCGCAAATTATTGTTCGAACTGATGTTACTGGCAGACTAAAACCCATTTTTCCAAAAGAGCTGTTGCTAACATCTGCCAGTAATCTGGGGCTTAATTTTTGTAAGGCATGGCGCCTAAATAATCTTTTTTACCGACGTCCACGCCGTTATGGCGCAAAAAGGCGTAGCTTGTGGTGATGTGCAAATACAGATTCGGTAAAAGGTGCTGAATTAAAAACTCTTCACCGGTTAAATACTTGCCTCCCCAGTTTGGCGGTATCACAGGCAATTTTCACCTGGCGAAAAAGGTGAAGCTGGCTAAAAAACAAGCAATGGCAAATATTTCGCTACACAGTGGCAGATCTGGTCAATACTGTTAGTGGTATAGAGTAGACAAATGAAAAACAACAGGAGTGGCTATGATAAAGGCTTATGCTGCGATGGATGCCGGGGGCAAACTGGTACCCTGGCAATACGAAGCAGGGGCACTTGGCCCTGATGAGGTTGAGATAGCGGTGGATTACTGTGGTATTTGCCACTCCGATGTGTCGATGCTGGATAACGAATGGGGTATGTCGGCGTATCCGCTGGTGGCTGGTCATGAAGTGGTGGGGCATATTGCAGCTGTGGGTTCGGCGGTCAGTCATCTTAAAACCGGGCAGGTGGTGGGGCTGGGCTGGCATTCAGGTTATTGCCAGGTGTGTAGTACCTGTGGCAGTGGCGATCAAAATTTATGCGCCAGTGCCCAAGGTACCATAGTAGGGCGCCATGGTGGTTTTGCCGACAAAGTGCGGGCCAACGCCAGTGCTGTCGTGCCGCTGCCTGAGGGCATGGATGCCAAAACCGCCGGTCCGTTGTTTTGTGGCGGTATTACCGTATTTAACCCTATGGTGCAATTTGATGTTAAACCGACCGATAAAGTGGCGGTGATTGGCATTGGTGGTTTAGGGCACCTGGGATTGCAATTTTTACGGGCCTGGGGCTGTGAGGTCACGGCCTTTACCTCCAGTGCCAGTAAAGCCGCCGAAGCTAAAGAGCTGGGGGCACATTATTGTATCAATTCCCGCAATGCGGCTGAGATTGAGCAGGCTGCCGGTCGCTTTGATTTTATTATCTCTACCGTTAATGTAACGCTCGACTGGAATTTATATCTGTCGACCTTAAAGCCAAAAGGCCGGCTGCATTTTGTCGGTGCTACGTTGGAGCCATTAAATATTGGTGTGTTTGGCCTGATTATGGCACAGCGCAGTGTCTCGGGCTCGCCGGTGGGTAGCCCGGCAACGATAGCAAAAATGCTGGAATTTGCAGTACAGCATAATATTAAGCCGGTGGTAGAAACCTTTAAATTTGCCCAGATCAATGAAGCCTTGGCGCATTTAAAGAGTGGCAAAGCCCGTTATCGGATTATATTGGAGCACTAAGCCGTAGCAATAAAAAACGCCGGGCATTGCCCGGCATTTTGCTTTAGCTGTCAGACTTTGTAAGGCATGGCGCCTAAGTAATCTTTTTTACCGACATCAACGCCGTTGTGGCGCAAAATGGCGTAAGCGGTGCTGATATGAAAATACAGGTTAGGTAGCACATGCTGGATTAAAAACTCATCACCGGTTAAATATTTGCCTTCCCAGCGCGGCTGGCTGACTTTCTGGCTGGCGGCATTGGCAAAATCGGCCTCGCTAAAGCTGGCCAGGTAAGCCACAGTGTCGTTAATCCGTTGGCTTAACTGCTCAAGGCTGGTTTCATCATCGGCATGCTTGGGCGCACTGTCTACCTTATTGGTCAGGCGCGCAGCGCCAAGTTTGGCGGTATCACAGGCAATTTGCACCTGACGCATAAGGTGAAACTGATCCGGTGCCAGCCGGGCGTTTAACAGCACTGCCATATCTACTTTTTTGCTGGTGGCAAAGGCGGCGCCTTTGTTCAGAATATGCTGTAGGTTTTGCAGCATTTTGGTGGCTTGTACGACACTTTGTTGAAAAAACATAGATTGGCCCTCTGGCTTGGTGATGTCACGCTGAGCTATACAATGCCCTGAGGCTTCAGCGCATTGTGCCTGGTGATAGTTAGGTTGCGCTTAGCGATATTTGCGTTGTGCTTTGCGTTTGCGTTCGGCTTCGCGCTCGGCTTTATCTTTTGCTTTGGCCGCTTCATCGGCTTTGGCGTCGATTTGCTCCTGAGTGACCATATCCGGTGTTTCCAGGGTAACGGGCCCAAGGTTGCCGGCGCGTAGCTCAGTAATTAAAATGGTGCCGGCTTTTTCTAAATCAACAATACCACCTTTGCGCATACAGCCACGGCGCACCCCTATGGCATCGAGCAAGGCAACATCGCTTTCGGGTCGCTCGGTTAAATCAAAGCGGCGCATTACCGCTTCAGCGTACACCTTCAGCAAATAATCTGCGGCAAACATGGCAATATCAGCGTATTCAAACACCGTATCTTTAATGGCGCCGGTAACGGCCAGTCGGTACCCACAGGTAGGCGGGCTCAGTTTCGGCCATAAAAAGCCCGGGGTGTCGGTCAAAATAACGTTATTTTCCAGCTTAATGCGCTGCTGTGTCTTGGTGACGCCCGCTTCATTACCCGTTTTAGCAATGGTACGCCCGGCCAGGGTGTTAATTAGCGTTGATTTACCGACATTCGGAATGCCCATGATGAGTGCCCGGGCAGGGCGGATATCTAGATTACGGTCAGGCAGCATCTCGTTACACAGCTTTAGCAGCGCTTTAATTTGTTCAGGGTGCTGCTGGCTGATGGGAATAGCCCGCACGCCACTTTGCTGCTCAAAATGCGCCACCCAGACCGCGGTTAGAGCCGGATCGGCTAAATCGGCTTTGTTTAGTACTTTAATACAAGGGGTGTTGCCACGCAGTTGCGGCACTAACGGGTTTTCACTGGAAAAGGGGATGCGGGCATCGAGCATTTCGATAATGATATCAACCTGGGGCATTACCTCAGCAATTTCTTTACGGGCTTTGTGCATATGGCCCGGAAACCAGTTAATTGACATCTGTTATCCTCAGTAATGTTAAGGGCGTATCATACCTTAAAACCACTAATCAGATAATGTGTTATAGCAAAAATTGATAGAAGCTGATCAGGGTTACCGGGGTTAAGATAGCGGAATAAACTGCGGCAGAAGGCAAACGGATGATGCCAAGACCTTTAAACAGCAGAAGCAGACTATACAGACCCATTACCGGCGGCAACACTTCCAGCCACAAACTATTGGCAGCCTGCGGCAACAGCCACGCTAGCATGCTATTGCCCGCACTGGCAAAAATCAGCAATAACAGTAATAACACATAGTGTGCTGGCGTAAATTCAGGATTAAGGTTCAAATCGTCCATTGATCTCTGGCTGTGGTTAACGGGTTGACATAATGTAGGAAAAAACCATGTTACTTACCCGTTGTTATTTGTGTAAATATGTAACTAGAGCGCTAGTTTAGTTCCTTTATTAAATAAAGCAACTGCTAACTGCCGCTAAGGTTAAGCATACCTTGGTTATTCGCTGGCCGCGACCATTTCAGGCGCCGTTTCCGGCGGCTGATACCGTCGAATTTGTAACACCATACCCAGTTGCGGATGGTCCAGATAATGCACCTCACCGCTGATCACCCGGCGGCTTTGTTTAACGTTAACACTGTCGATACTGCCTGCTGCCGGGCGCCGCAGATTAAACTCGGTATTTACAAACAAGTAATGGTCCAGATGCAATTTAAATAAGCCATCGAGTTGCCAGACTTCGTCCGGCACATTAGAAATACTGTCGCTTATCTGGCTGACATGCTGTTCATCGGCAGTAAAGTTCTCCAGCCTGCCCGCTGCATTCAGCTGGTCAAGCAGGGTATCTATGGCGTAAAACAAATCATCTTGTTGCTCAGCATAAAATGCATGGCTCAGTGCGTCGTCGGCGGCATCGGTTGCGGCCTTATCAAGCCGCTGGCCCCAGTAATCAACCACGGCTGAATAGTTTTCTCCGGCAAACCAGCGGCTGGGTATGGCTTGGCGTTCCGTTACTGCTGCCTGGCGCCATACGGTATGCAGTAACACCTGCTGCCTGGGCAGGCGATTTATTTTCGTTGCCAGATCGGTTAGTGCAAAAGCTGAATCAGCGGCCAGATAAGGGGTGTTTTGGTGGTGGTCGCTGTTAGCGGCCAGCTGCACGGGTAAGCGCGACGGCATAGGCAGCCGGGTATTTAACTGGCGTTGCGGGTACAGCTGATGCTGCTGCCAGGCTGCTGGCTGTGCTTCACTGATGCAAAACAGCGGGTAAAAAGGCGGTTGCCATTGCTGCCAGTTGCGCAGGGCCGGCGGCAACAGGCTTTCAGGCTCAGCGGCGGGCACAGGGCAGGGACTGAAATCCTGTAACAGCGGGCGGATATCGGGTCGGTATCTGGCAGAAACCAGATCAAAGCTGTTACCCAGCCGGATGGGTTTCACCGCATGGTTGAATTGCTCTTTTAACTCACTACTGCCGGCCTGGCTGAATATAATCAGTTCAACTTCAAACCAGCGTTCTGCCACGCTGCGGTTAGCATTAGCATCGCCACCGAACGTTAGTGCCAGCGCGCCTAACACACCTGAGATAACAGATAGTTTCATGACTTCTCCAGCTGATGTTGGCTGAAATCAGCTAACATATTGGCAATCAGCGCCAGCCGATCTTTGGCATCAGGGCTGGCAATGGTAAAGCGCAGCTTTTGGCCGCCTTCTAATTTAAATATCCGGCTTTGCTGTTGAATAAGACCAATAATATAGGCCGGCGCAACCCGGGTTTTTTCGGCAAAATCAATTAAGCCGCCCTTGGCACCCGCTTCTATCCGTTTGATACCCAGAGCCTGAGCCTGCTGCTTAAACTCGGTTACTTTTACCAGGTTTTTGGCAGCATCTGGCAGTAAGCCAAAACGGTCAATCAATTCTACCTGTACATCATCCAGTTCACTTTCATCTTTGGCACTGGCCAGCTTTTTGTAAAACGACAAGCGCAAGTTTACATCGGGGATGTAGCTGTCGGGTAATAACGCCGGAATTTTTAAATCTATTTCGCTTTGCTGGCTTAACATCATATCAAGGCTGGGTTGCCGGCCTTCTTTTAAGGCCGTTACTGCTTCTTCCAGCATATCCATGTACAAGGTAAAGCCGATGGTTTCAATCTGGCCACTTTGTTCATCGCCTAACAGCTCGCCGGCACCCCGTATTTCTAAATCGTGGGTCGCCAGCGCAAAACCGGCACCCAAATCTTCCAGCGAGGATATGGCTTCCAGGCGTTTTTCGGCATCTTTACTCAGCCGTTTCGGCGGAGGCGTTAATAAATAGGCATAGGCCTGATGATGCGAGCGGCCGACCCGGCCCCGCAGCTGGTGCAACTGCGCCAGACCAAAGTTATCAGCCCGGTTAATGATAATGGTATTGGCGGTAGGTACGTCAATACCGGTTTCAATAATGGTTGAGCACAATAACAAATTAAAACGCTGGTGATAAAAATCGGCCATTATCTGCTCCAGGTCGCGCTCGCGTAACTGACCATGGGCTATTGCAATATTGGCTTCAGGTACCAGCTCGGCCAGGTCGCTGGCCATTTTTTCAATGCTGGCAACGTCATTATGCAGAAAATAGACCTGGCCGCCGCGCAGAATTTCCCGCATTACCGCTTCGCGCAGCAAGCCTGTTTCAAATTCTCTGACAAAGGTTTTTACCGCCAGGCGCCTGGCCGGTGGGGTAGCAATAATCGACAAATCGCGCATCCCCGACATCGACATATTTAAGGTGCGCGGAATGGGGGTGGCAGTCAGGGTCAGAATGTCAATATTGGCCCTGAGCGCTTTAATTTTCTCTTTCTGACGCACCCCAAAGCGATGCTCTTCATCAACGATTAACAGGCCTAAGTCATGCAGTTTTATATCATCTTGCAAAAGTTTGTGCGTGCCAATCAGAATATCGACTTTGCCGTTGGCGACATCTTCTAAAATGGCTTTTTGTTGTTTCTGGCTGATAAAGCGCGACAACACTTCAACCCGCACCGGCCAGTTGGCAAAGCGGTCTTTAAAGTTCTCATAGTGTTGTTGCGCCAGCAGCGTGGTCGGCACCAATATAGCAACTTGCTTGCCATCGTTAACAGCAATAAAGGCCGCGCGCATGGCCACTTCGGTTTTACCAAAGCCGACATCGCCACATACCAGCCGATCCATCGGTTGCGGGGTTTGCATGTCGTTAAGTACCGCTGTTATCGCATCCTGCTGATCGGCTGTTTCTTCAAACGGGAAGCTATCGGCAAAAACGGCATATTGCTCCTGATCTATAGCAAATGCGTAGCCCTGATGGGCGGCGCGCTGCGCATACACATCCAGTAATTCAGCGGCGACATCACGAATTTTTTCGGCTGCTTTACGCCGGGCTTTTTCCCAGCTGTCATTACCCAGCTTGTGCAGCGGCGCGTGGTCCTGATCGCTGCCGGAATACCGGCTGAGTAAATGTAGCGATGATACAGGCACATACAGCTTGCTGCTGCCAGCGTATTCAATGGTAACAAATTCAGCACTGATGCCAGCCGCATCCAGCACCTGCAGCCCCTGATAACGCCCTACGCCATGCTGTAAATGCACCACCGGCTGGCCTTCACTCAGTTCAGCCAGATTGCGGATGATGGTATCTGAGGAGATTTGCTGGCTTTTTTTACGGCGCCGGCGTTGGCTGATTTTCTGGCCGAACAGTTCATTTTCGCTGATCAGGGCCAGCGGTGGCGTGCTGGTGATCAGTGCGCCTTGTTCTAAGGCGCCCACCAGCATCACGATATCAGCGTCGCTGCCACTGAAGTCGCTTAAGTTGGCAATTTCAGGTGCTCTGATGCCAGCTTTGCTAAACAGCTGCTGCAGGCTCTCGCGCCGACCTTCACTTTCAACAAAAAAGATCGCCCGGCCATTTTGCTGCTTTAAGTCGAGCAGAAACTGACTGAGTAAACTCAGTGGTTGCTTCAGCTGGTGCTGAATATTCAGCTCGGGCAGTTCGGCAACCGGCGCGTTCGCCTGGCCGGCTTTGGCCGGTAAGGTGGCACGGCTTAATTTCAGGCGGCTGAAGTTGTTCAGCTCACTGAATAGCTCGTCTGTTTGCAGGTAGAGCTCATGCGGTTGCAATATGGGGCGCAGTGTATCAATGGCGCGGTCATGGTAGCGACGTTTTAACTCATGCCAGAACTGATTAGCGCTATGCTCAATATCACCATAACTTAAAGCGATACAGCCTTGTGGTAAATAACTAAATAAGCTGGCAGTTTGTTCTGCAAATAAGGGTAAATAATATTCGATACCTGCCGGTAGAATGCCCTGGGTAACTTGCTGATACAGCGATTCTTTTTCATTGCGGGCCGCGAAGCGTTCGCGATAGCCCAGCCGGAAGCGCTCAATCGCCGCTTTATCTGTTGGAAATTCATGTGCCGGTAGTAATTCTATCGCGCTAACCTGAGCTAAACTGCGCTGGTTATCAGGGTCGAAGGTGCGAATGCCGTCTACTTCGTTATCAAAAAAGTCAATCCGAAATGGCTCAGTGCAGCCCATTGGAAATAAATCAAGCAGAGAGCCGCGGGCCGAAAACTCACCGTGTTCCATCACCTGATCAACTGCCCGGTAACCCACAGCTGTGAGCTGTAATTTTAACGCCGTTAAGTCAACCTGCTGGCCTTGTTTAATTAAAAAACTGGCTTGCTCCAGATACTGACGGTGGCTTATTTTCAGCAGTAAAGTGCTTACCGGCACAATCACCAGGCCGTGTTGCAGCCGGGGTAACTGATACAACGTTTGCAGGCGCTGTGAAATAATATCCTGATGCGGTGAAAACACATCATAGGGCAGAGTTTCCCAGTCGGGCAGGGTCAGCACCTGGCACGCACTGTGGTTTAAAAATACTGCTAACTCCTGCTCCAGCCGCAGTGCGCTGGGGGTGTCGGGTACGACCAGCAAATATACCGCTGGCTCAGCCTGTACCAGCTCGGCGATAGCATAGGGTAACGCCGCGCCATGTAACTGGCCCCAGCTAAGCTGATCCTGCTGACGTTTAATCCGGGGTAGCGACTTGATAAAACTCATTAAACCTTAAAACCTTATGCAATGTCTTTTACTGATTCTGGCAGCCGTTACTTATTCCGGTAATTGGCGCTGCGCGGCTTTTTGTTTAAGCTGGCGTGACTGCTGATGCAGACTGGCGCGGACAATCAGTTCGCGATCTTGATCTCTAATCCGGCGAAATACAACTTTTATTTGCCAGTTGTCCGCGGTTTGCTCAGCACTGATTACCTGACCCAGGCAATATACCGCACCTTCGTTTTCTGCCAGAAATACTTTTAATTCAACCAGTGCCAATACCTCAAAGGGTTGCGGGCTTTGCAAACATAAGCCTGCACCGCCATAGCTTAATGTACGCTGACGATGCTCGGCACTGTCTTGCTGGCGTAATACATAATGCAGTAACAAATCGATTTTACGGGCTTGTTGTTGCAGGTAGTTGGCCAGTTCTTCCGCCAGCTCGCCTATCCGGTTTAGTGAGCGCAGCGCCGACATATTTAAGGCGCCCATTTCCCCGGCAACTAAAAAGGGCTCTGGAATGCTGGCGATGAATTCGGCTTCAGCAGGCAGTAAACCGGGCAGTGGCTGGCAATTAACGGTTATCTCATGCTCGACACTAAAATAGTCGTGATAAGCATCGGTTAAAGACTGTAATATCGGATCCATAGCAGGCCTCAGCTAAGGTTGCTTGTCATTGCTACTAATAATCACTATTATCAGCAGCGATTTTTGCAGCTAATTTACCATCTAACCGAGGCAAAGTCCTGAATATTAACATGCAATTACCTGTCAGCATTTTGCTGGGTTTACGCTACAGCCAAAGCCGCAAAGGCAATGCTTTTATTTCATTCATTACGTTTTTTTCAGTAGCGGGCATTTTACTGGGCGTGATGGCGTTAACGCTGGTCAGTTCGGTAATGAATGGTTTTGAAGGCGAGCTGAAAAAACGCGTACTGGGGGTTGTTCCGCACGTGGTGGTAAAGCCAGTGGTGCCAGGTGACGGCTGGCAAACAGAGCTGAGTGCCGCTGATCGGGTGCAGGATATCAGCCCGTTTTTACAAACAGAAGCGCTGGTGCAGGCGCCAAGGCAGCTGAATGCGGTAATGCTGCAGGGCATTAATAGCCAGCAAATTCCGCAATTTTTGCAACAGGCTTTAGTGGTGGGCAGCTGGCAGACGTTTGCCGAAACCCGCTACGGTGTGGTGCTGGGCCGGGCGCTGGCCGAGCAGCTGGAAGTCAGCCGAGGCCAGCAGCTGCGCTTTATGCTGGCCCAGGGGGGCAGTTACACACCGGTCGGCTGGTTACCACGCCAGCGGCTGTTTGAGGTGGTGGGTATTGTTGATACCGGCTCAGACGTGGATAACCTGCTGGCGGTAACGCAGCTGGATGATTTAGCCCGGCTATTACCCTTATCGGCACGTGAACCTGCCTGGCGCTTAAGTTTAGCCGAACCCTTTAGCGCACCGGCGTTGGCAGAACGTTTAAGCCAGAGCGCCACTTTCAGTGAAGTTACCGACTGGCGTCAAAGCCAGGGCAAGCTGTTTGCCGCCGTGGCGATGGAAAAAGCCATGATGTGGCTGATGCTACTGTTAATTGTGGCGGTGGCCGCTTTTAACATAGTGTCGGCACTGGTGATGATGGTGACCGAAAAGCAAGCTGAAGTGGCGATATTAAAAACGCTTGGTATGACCGACAGCCAGCTGTTTGCCGTTTTTGCCTTTCAGGGTGTGGTAAATGGTATGGTAGGCGCCGTGATTGGCGTACTGGCGGGTTTGTTATTATGTTGGCAACTTAACGAAGTACTGAGTTTGTTTGGCTTGCAGTTAGCCAGCGGTATGTTATTACCGGTAGCAATAAATCCGCTGCAAATTGTGACGATTTTTGCCTGCGCAGTAGGGCTAACCCTGCTGGCGGTGCTATATCCCGCCTGGCGGGCGGTTAAAGTTAATCCGGCGGAAGTTTTACGCGATGAATAAAGTATTAGTAGCCAGTCAGATTTGTAAAAGCTACCGGGACGGCAGTGCGGTAACTGAGGTTCTGCACAACGTCAGCCTCAGCGTGGCGGCCGGTGAAATGGTTGGCATAGTGGGCAGTTCAGGCTCAGGCAAGAGTACCTTGTTACACATTCTGGGGGCGTTGGATCTGGCCGACAGTGGCACTGTGCACATTGCGGGGCAGCCGCTGGCGGGGTTAAGTTCGGCCAGAAAAGCCCGCTTGCGTAATCAGCAGCTGGGCTTTATTTATCAGTTTCATCATTTATTAATGGATTTCAGCGCGCTGGAAAATGTTGCTATGCCACTGTTTATCCGTGGCGATAACAAGGCTCAGGCCCTGGCCCGGGCTCAGGCTATGATAGCCCGGGTTGGCTTAAGCCACCGTGCCAGCCATAAACCGGCCGAGCTCAGCGGTGGTGAGCGACAACGGGTGGCCATTGCCAGAGCCCTGGTGACCGAGCCGGCACTGGTACTGGCAGATGAACCCACCGGCAATTTAGACGAGCACACCGCTGAATCAATTTATCAGCTGTTGCGTGAACTTAACGCCAGTCTTGCCACCAGCTTTGTGGTGGTAACTCATGATACCGAGCTGGCCGGCCGGCTTGATACGCAGTACCTGATGAAAGACGGCCAGCTTGAGGTGATGCATGGCTAGTCTGGCCTGGCAACTGGCAAAACGCTACCGTTCAACCCGCCATACCAGCGGTTTTATCCGCTTTATCTCGGCGTCATCTACCTCGGGTATTGCCCTGGGGGTCGCCATTTTAATTCTGGCATTATCGGTGATGAATGGCTTTGAACAAGCGTTAAAAGACCGGCTGTTGGCCGTGATCCCGCATATTGAACTGGAAGCCGTCGAGTACACCCTGGCCGACTGGCCACAAAAAGTGGCTGCGCTGAGCCTGGTTAATGGCGTAAGTGCCGGGGCGCCTTTTATTAAAGCCAATGGCATGCTGCGCCACAGTGGCGCAGTAAAAGCAGCGCAGGTACGCGGCATTGATCTGCAGTATGAGCAGCAGATCAGTGATGTTAGCCAGTATGTCAGCGCCGGCACTATGGCTACCCTGGAAAATAATCAGATTGTGCTGGGCCAGGGTATTGCTGAAGCGCTGAATGTTGCGGTAGGGCAGAATTTACAGCTGATGCTGCCACGCTTTGCCGCTGATGGCAGCCTGGCCAGTCATCGAACCCTTAATTTAACGGTCAGTGCGGTGGTGTCATTGGGCGGCCAGCTTGATTACAGTCAGGTGTGGGTTGAATTATCCTCGCTTGCCAACTGGTTGGGACTGCCGGAAGGGGAAGTACACGGTCTGGCATTCCGGATTGACGATATTTTTGCCGCACCTCAGCTGGCGCGCGAGCTGGGTCGCCAATCGGAAGACTACGTTTATCTGCTTGATTGGTATCGCAGCCAGGGCCATGTACATAACGATATTCAGATGGTCAGGGCGATTTTATATCTGGTATTGACGCTGGTTATCGCCGTGGCCTGTTTTAATATAGTGGCAACGCTGGTGATGGCGGTGCGGGAGAAAGAAGCCGATATTGCCATTTTACTGACCATGGGTATGGCGCCGCGCGAACTGGTAAAAACCTTTGTGTTGCTTGGCTGGCTTAATGGTTTGATCGGCGCCACTATTGGCGTTGGCTTAGGGGTGTTGCTGGCGACGAGTATTGAACAGTTGTTTGCCGGGTTAACCCGTTTGCTGGGCAGTTCACTGCTGGACCCCAGTATTTACTTTATTGATTTTATTCCTTCAGTGTTGCATTGGCCGGATGTGTTGCTGACATTCAGCATTGCTTTATTGCTAAGTTTGCTGGCTACCCTGTACCCCGCGTGGCGGGCCAGCAAAGTAGAGCCTGCTGCGATATTAGGGCAACATTAGTTTTAGTGTCGGCTCTGGCGTTCGCTCAGGGCTTCTTTTTACGTAATAACTTGGCCAGCTGAGCTTTTTTTACCGACAGGCGCCAGAGCCAGTCAATAATAAAATAGCCACTGATACTGGCGGTAATAGCCATCAGCAATGAGCCCAGTAAAAAGGGCTTACCGATACTGTGCAGACTGTGGCGTAACCATTCCAGGCTGGCTTCAAAAGCGAAAGGTTCCAGCGGCGTGGCCAGCACTACAGTACCGACCAGATAACTGAGATAGAACATAATCGGCATGGTTATCGGGTTGGAAATCCATACCAATGCCACAGCCAGGGGTAAATTTACCCGCAGAGGGATCGCCACAGCCGCCGATGCCACCATTTGAAAAGGCATCGGGATCCAGGCCCAGAATAAGCCCACAGCAAAAGCCCCGCGCGCAGAGCGTCGGTTTAAATGCCATAAGTTACCATCATGTAATAAACTGCCAAACAAGTTTATAAGTTTTTGTTGCTTGATTTTTTCAGCTGATGGTAGATATTTCTTAAATAGTTTTTTGGGCATTTCAACCTGTATAGAAAGAGGCCATGCTAGGATTCTGCCTTGGGGTTATTACAGCAAGCCTATTGTCATTATTTTTGCCAATAGTGCCACCTTTTTTCAGTATTTTTTTAGCTATGCTGATTTTGCTGCTGCTTGCCCGGCGCCATGCCATGTTATTTAGTGTTGGGGTGGGCGCCATCTGTTTTATGGCCAGCCTGAGCTGGCAGTATCAGCAGCGACAACTGGCCGCAGCGGCATTACTTGCGCCCGGCACCACCCTGATGCAGGTAGTGATTACCTCACCCCCTATAACGTATCCTGAATATACCCAGCTTAACGCAACAGTGCAGAGCGGGCCAGCCCGCGGCTATAAAGTAAAGCTACGTTGGCAGCAACCGCCCGCTTTGGCTGCAGGCCAGCATTGGCGGTTGCAAGCCCGTCTGAAACCGATACACGGTTATGCTAATCCGGGGAGTGTTAACGCGACGGCGCAGGCTCTGGTCTCGGGGCTGGTTGCTGAGGGGCACGTGACACGGGGGCCGCACATCTTGCTGGCTCAGCAACAATTGTGGCGCCAGCAGCTGGTAGCGAGGCTTGACAGTGCTATTGCGCCTTATGCCAGCGCGCCACTGTTAAAAGCGCTGGCGGTTGGTGAGCGGGCGTTTTCCCGTCAGTTATGGCGGGGCGCCCAGCATGCCGGCTTAGGGCATTTACTGGCTATTTCTGGTTTGCATGTTGGCCTGGTTTTTGGCTGGGTATTATGGTTAAGCGGTTGCAGCAAAGGTTTAATCGCCATCCGGCGCCAGCAGCTGCTGGCCTTGCTGGCGGCACTGACGGCAGCGTTGTTATATGCCTGGCTGGCTGATTTTGCCATTCCAACCCTGCGGGCGAGCATCGCGCTGACCATGCTGGTAGTGTGTCGCAGCCAGCTAACAAGGTTGTCGCCAAACCGGTTCTGGCTGCTGTTGGTAGCGATGCTGTTGCTGCTGCAGCCGTTCTGGGTGCTCAGTACCAGCTTTTGGTTATCGGTGCTGGCGGTGGCTATTATTTTTTTCGTGTTGTGGCGTTTTCCGCTGTCAGGGCTGCACTGGCAGGCTCGTATTAAGTATTTTTTCGTATTTCATCTGGTACTGAGTTTGCTGATGACCCTGCTAGGTAGCATGTTGTTTGGCGGCTTCAGCCCGCTGATGCTGTTATCGAACCTGCTGTTTGTGCCCTGGTGCAGCCTGGTTGCCATTCCGCTGCTGTTAGTCAGTTTGTTGTTAACGTTGTCGGGGCTTGATGCCAGCTGGCTGTGGCAGTTAACTGATGTCGCCTTTCGCCCGCTGCTATATTGGCTGATCTACAGTGCTGATTTACCGCTGTGGTGGCCGCTAGGTCAGGCATCAGCGCTGCTGATGGCGTTGTTGGCGCTGCTGGTTACTATTGCTTTGCTGGTACAGCGTAACGCGATGCTGCTGTTACCTCTTAGCTTAGTGCTGCTCAGTGGCAGCGCGTTGCAGCCACCGCGCTGGCAATTGCATGTGCTCGATAGTGGTCAGCGCCAGTTAGTGCTGTTGCAGCAGGGGAAACGTGCGCTGCTGTTGGATGCGGCGCCTGCGCTGGCCCAGCAAGACCTGAACGATACCGTGCTGAGCCCGGTATTGCGCCGCTTAGGCATTTCGCAGCTGGATTATCTGTTGTTTCGCCAGCAGCGGCCAGACCGCAACCGGCACTGGACTCTGCTGACCGATTACCCGGTTGCTGCGCAAAACCTGCAGGCGTTCAGTGAACAAGCCGGCGCGGCCTCATGCCAGAATTTACCGGCGGCTTATTATGATGTCAGGATTGAAGTATTACTGAGTGACAACCGGGTACTGAACAACAAGCCGGATCATTGCATTTTGCGTTTTACCCTGGGCCGCTGGCGCGTATTACTCCCCGGTATTATAACCCCGGCCATCGAGCGGGAGCTTCTGGCGGGCGATATCGAGCTGGCAGCCGATATTATGCTGCTGGCCAATAACGGCAGCGCTGCGGTAAATAGCCTGGCGTTGTTACAACAGGTGCGCCCGGTACTGGCCTTAAATTCGGCCGCCTTTATGAATGGCTACGGCCATCCGGCCCAGGCTGTGCAACAGCGCCTGGCGCTGCTTGCGGTGCCGCTGCTTAATACGGCTGATTATGGTGCTATCACCCTTGGTTTTGACGACCATGAGCTGCAGATAAGCAGCTGGCGTGACCAAATATTGCCGCTTTGGTTAGAAAAGCCACCAGCAATAGCTGAAACCTTAACAACAACGCGTTAGAATAAGCGAAATTTGAATGGCAGGAATATCCATTGTCAGTGTCTGAAGCAAAGTCAGCGAATACCGCAAAGCGCTTATTGCGTTATGTTATCCCTTACAAATTTGGCTTTCTGGCCGCAGCAATAGGCATGCTGGGTTATGCCCTGATTGATGTGTATTTCATCTCAAAACTGCCATCCTTTATCGATGTGGGTATTAATGATAAAAATGCTGATTACCTGCGCTATGCGCCGGTGTTTATTGTGCTGATTTTTATCATGCGCGGAGTGTTTAATTTTATTGCCAGTTATTGCCTGAACTGGGTAGGGACTCATGTCGTGCAAACGTTGCGCCAGCAGCTGTTTGAGCATTATATGCGCCTGCCAGTCAGTTTTCATGACAAGCACTCAACCGGCGAGTTAATCTCTAAAGTCACTTATAACACCGAGCAAATTAAACAAACTACCTCGCGTTCGCTATCGGTATTACTACGGGAAGGGGTTTTTGTCAGCGGCTTACTGGTTATGATGTTTCTGATGAGCTGGCAGTTGTCGGCCATCTTCCTGCTGATAGCGCCGGTGATTGCAGTAGTGGTTAGCTTTGTATCGAAACGTTTCCGGCTGTTAAGCCGTAATATTCAAAATGCAATGGGCAATGTCACCACCTGCTCGGAGCAAATGCTCAATGGCCATAAAGTTATTTTATCTTTTGGCGGCCAGCAAGTTGAGAAAGAGCGGTTTCACCTGATTAATAATTTAACCCGCCAGCAAGATGTTAAGTTGGAAGCGACCCGGGCAATAAGTGTTTCAACTATACAGGTGATTGCTTCGTTTGCGCTGGCGTTTGTGGTTTATATGGCCAGCTTTCCGGAAATGCTGGAGAGCCTGTCAGCCGGTACTTTTACCACTATTGTTGCCTCGATGATGATGATGTTGCGGCCGTTAAAGCAGTTAACCACAGTAAACAGTGAGTTTCAGCGTGGCCTGGCTGCGGCCAAAAGCGTGTTTGCCATCCTGGACGAGCCGGTGGAACAGGACACCGGCACCGTACAGTTAACCGATACAAAAGGTGATATCAGCTTTAAGCAGGTAAATTTCTCTTATCCTGGGCATGATAAACAGGTGTTGTATGATATCAGCTTTACAGCCAAAGCCGGCCAGACCATTGCGCTGGTTGGCCGCTCGGGTAGCGGCAAAACTACCATTTCCAGCTTGCTACCACGCTTTTATGAACTGAGCAGCGGCGATATTACGATTGATGGCCAGAATATCCGCCAATGCAGTTTAAGCTCGTTACGCAATCAAATGGCTATTGTATCGCAACATGTCACCCTGTTTAACGATACGATTGCCAATAATATCAGTTATGGTTTGACAGCACCGGTCAGTGCCGAGCGGTTGCTTGATGTAGCCGAAAAGGCCCATGTGCTGGAATTTGCCAACCAGTTACCTGACGGTCTGAATACGGTGATTGGCGAAAATGGTGTCAGTTTGTCCGGGGGGCAGCGCCAACGTATAGCCATAGCCCGGGCCTTACTGCGCCAGGCGCCGATTCTGGTGCTGGATGAAGCCACTTCAGCTCTGGATACCGAGTCAGAACGAAAAATTCAGGCGGCGCTGGATGAACTGCTAAAAGGTCGCACCAATATTGTGATTGCTCATCGCCTGTCCACCATAGAAAAAGCAGATAAAATTATCGTGATGGAACAAGGCCGGATTATTGAACAGGGTACCCACACTGAATTACTTGCTGCAAATGGTACCTATGCTCAATTGTATAAGCTGCAGTTCGGCACTGAGCAATGAATCTACTGGAACAAAGCTGGTACCATAAAGGCCATTGGTTAAGCCTGCTGTTATTGCCATTGGCCGCGCTGTACTGGCTGATTACCTGGGCGCGGCGGCGTTTATACCGGCTGGGTTTATTTCGTCGTTTCAGGTTACCGGTGCCGGTAGTGATTGTTGGTAATATCAGTGTGGGTGGTACTGGTAAAACCCCCTTTACCCTCTGGTTATGCCAGCAGTTGCTGGCCAGTGGTGTTAAACCCGGCATTATCAGCCGCGGCTATGGTGCCAGAATTAACCGGCCGCTGCTGGTCAGCGCTGAGAGCCTGGCGCAAGATGTCGGAGATGAACCTTTACTATTGGCACGCCGCAGCAACTGCCCGGTGGTGGTGTGCCCGGATCGGGTTGCGGCTGGCAGGGCACTGCTGGCGACGCATAAGGTCGATATTATAATCTGTGATGATGGCCTGCAGCATTATCGCCTGGCGCGCGATTTAGAAATTGTGTTGGTCGATGGCCGGCGTGGTTTTGGTAATGGTTTGTTGTTACCGGCAGGGCCGCTGCGGGAGCCACGTGCTCGTTTAAAGAAGGTTGAGCTGGTTATAGTCAATTCGGGCGAGGTAGTTGAGGCCAATTGCCAGATGCAGCTTCGTAGCAGTGTGGCTAGAAGCTTAGTTGGCGATACGGTATTGTCGCCTGCTGATGTTACCCTGGTGGCAGGTATTGGCAATCCGGATCGCTTCAGGTTAACGGCGATACAAGCCGGTTTTAATGTAACAGCGCAGCGTTTTTTTGCCGATCATCACCAGTTTTGTGCAGCTGATTTTGCCGGGATCAATACAACGGTGCTGATGACCGAAAAAGATGCAGTAAAATGCCGGACCTTTGCTCGTGAAAACTGGTATTACTTGCCGGTTGATGCTGACTTCAGTACGGAACATGCAGCTGAAATAATGAATAAAATTAAAAGCTTACTGGAGTAAATATGGCTATTAATGTTGCCTTGACCGAAATTCTTGCCTGCCCGATCTGTAAGGGTAAATTAAAATATGACCAGGCCGGCCAGCGTTTAATCTGTTTGGCTGATGCCTTAGCCTACCCGGTACGCAATAATATTCCGGTGTTAATTGCCGATGAAGCCGCGCAATTAAGCTCAGATGAGGTTAAAAAATGGCGTTCGTAGTGGTGATCCCGGCGCGTTACGCCAGTAGCCGCCTGCCAGGTAAGCCTTTAGCCGATATTGCCGGTAAAACCATGATTGAACGGGTATATCAGCAAGCGCTGCAAAGCGGGGCTAACCGGGTGGTGGTGGCGACAGATGACCGTCGGGTGGCGGCGGTGGTTGATCAGTTTGGCGGTGAAGTGTGCATGACCCGCGCCGACCATAATTCGGGCACGGAGCGGTTAGCCGAAGTGGTGAGTAAGTTGCAGTTGCCAGCGGATACGGTCGTGGTGAATGTGCAGGGAGATGAGCCTTTTATTCCACCGCTGCTTATTCGTCAGGTAGCAGAAAACCTGGCTGGCCAGCACAAAGCCCAGATGGCTACGTTAGCGGTGCCGCTGCGCCATGGCGCAGAAATTCGCAACCCGAATATTGTAAAAGTAGTCAGCGATAAGCACGGTTATGCGCTGTATTTTAGCCGCAGTGTGATCCCCTATGACAGAGATGGCATTGTTACCGACGATTTAGCCAGCCATTATCGGCGGCATATCGGCATTTATGCCTACCGCGCCAGCTTTATCCAGCGTTATGTGGATTGGCCGGCATCGGCATTAGAACAAATTGAAAGCCTGGAGCAGCTGCGGGTACTATGGTATGGCGAGGCAATCCATGTCGATACGGCGCTGGAGACGCCGGCGGTTGGGGTAGATACGCCTGCTGATCTGGAACAGGCGCGCCAGTATGCACTGAGTTTGCGCCAGTGAGCGCAGCCTTTGAGCTGATTGCACAAACGCCTGAGTTTGTAGTGCTGAATAAGGCCGCCGGGGTCAGCTTTCATTCTGAACAAGGTGCCGGTTTAGTGGTACAAGCTGAGCAGACGCTGGGCTATAAGCTGTTCCCGGTACACCGGCTGGATAAGGTGACCTCCGGCTTAATTGTGCTGGCGCGCAGCAGCGCAGTGGCTGCTGAACTTACGCAACAATTTAGCCGTCATCAGGTTGAAAAATACTATCTGGCGTTGAGTATGCATAAACCGGCCAAAAAGCAGGGTTGGGTTAAAGGTGATATGGCCCCGGCACGTCGCGGTGCCTGGAAGCTGTTAAAAACGCAGCAAAACCCAGCGGTAAGCTATTTTATTAGTCAGGGTTTTGCTGACTTGCCGGCACGGGCCTTTCTGATTAAACCTTTTAGTGGTAAAACCCATCAAATCCGGGTGGCTTTAAAAAGTATTGGTGCCGCTATTGCCGGTGATGCCCTGTATCTGGGAGGGGAGGCAGACAGGGTGTATCTGCATGCTTATGCATTGCGTTTTTGTTTGTATCAGACAGAATATCACTATGTTCAGGCGCCAACAGCAGGCACTTTATTTCAACAATTGGTCCAAAGCGAAGGGTTATCTGCCTGGAGCCAGCCCTGGCAGCTTAACTGGCCAAACTACACTTTACCTAAGCAGGTCAATATATAACGATGTCCGATTATCACTTACGTTTTGCCGGCATAGCCCGGTTGTATGGCGTGGCCGCGCTTGATATTTTCGCCAGTGCCCATGTCTGTGTCATTGGGATTGGCGGTGTAGGCAGCTGGGCTGCGGAAGCACTGGCCCGCTCTGGTATTGGCAAAATTACCCTGATTGATCTGGATGATGTTTGTATCAGCAATATTAACCGGCAATTGCATGCCCTGACTAACACTATTGGTCAGGATAAAGTGGCCGTTATGGCTGAGCGGATTAAAGCGATTAACCCTGCTTGTATTGTCCATCAGATAGACGATTTTATCAGTAGTGATAACCTGCGTCAGCTGATCACGCCAGAAATGGATTATGTGGTCGATGCTATCGATTCCATCAAAGCAAAAGTGGCACTGTTGGCGCATTGTAAACGTAATAAAATCAACGTTATCAGTACTGGTGGTGCTGGTGGCCAGACCGATCCTACGCAAATTCAGATAGCCGATTTAACCCAGACTATTAACGACCCGTTGTTAGCCAAGGTACGCAATACCCTGCGCCGTGATTATAATTACAGCCGTAACCTGAAGCGCCGTTTTGGTATAGATTGTGTGTTTTCAACCGAACAACTGGTTTATCCACAACCTGATGGCAGTGTCTGTCAGCAAAAAACACCGCAGCTGACGGCGGATGGCCAGTCCAGCAGTATGCGGCTGGATTGCAGTGGTGGCTTTGGTGCAACCACGGTGGTTACCGCCAGCTTTGGTCTGGCGGCAGTAGCGCGGGTACTACAGAAACTGGCCAAAAAAGCCAATCAGGCGTCAGCTGTTAATGACAACACGCCTTAATCCGCAGCATCATGGCATTTAAACCACTGCTACGAGACTGGCTTAAATAGGGTTTTAAGTTGAGTTTGTCAAAGGCCTGAGCCAGATCAAATTTTTTCAGTTCAGCGTTACTCATGCCATTAACCAGACAGAGCATAATAGCCATTAAGCCCTTAACGATGCGGGCTTCGCTATCTAACACAAAATAATGCTGGTCCTGATGCTGATTGTAGTAATGCATTAACCAGGCCCGGCTTTCACAGCCTTTTACCAGCAACGGCGGTTGCTTCATTTTTTCCGGCATCGGCGGTAATTTGCGGCCCAGCTGCATCAGTATACGGTATTTACTCTGCCAGTCTCTGGCCTGGCTCAGTTCGGGCAAATCGTCGGTATAAATCTGGCTTAACGCGGGTTTAGTGTCTGCGAGTAGTTGGTCTAAGGTCATGCCGTTAATATCTCCACGGCCTGCGTCAGGGCTTGCAGGCTGGTTGTCACATCTGCTTCATTGTTATAGGGCGCAAATGAGAATCTGACTGCACCTGCTAACCCCAACTGGCTAAAAAATGGCATGGCACAATGCTGGCCACCCCTCACTGCAACAGCTTGCTGGTTCAGTAATTCTGCCACATTGGCAGGATGCTCACCCTGTACGTTAAGCGCTACGATACCGGCATTATGCACAGGCGACGACAAAATATCCAGCCCGGGGATCTGCTGCAGACCTCCAAAAAATTGTTTTAATAACATTGCTTTATAGCTTTTTATTTCATTAATGTTTAATTTTTGTATCAGGCTAGTGGCGCCAGCCATGCCGATAGCCCCGTCAATATCGGGGGTGCAGGCTTCCAGCCAAATGGTAAGTTGTTAAATAAGCTGTGACTAAATTGAGCGAATTGTCGATGGTGCAGGCCAAGATAGCAAGTTTAGCTGCCAGCTTTTAGCCATAAAAAAAGCGGCGAGAGTCGCCGCTTTTTTGTCTGCCAACGATTAGCGCTGAGCAAGCTTTTTGAAATCGCGGCTGTCGTAACCGGTATACAGCTGGCGAGGCCGGCCAATTTTATGGCCTTTTTCACCCAGCATTTCATCCCAGTGGGAGATCCAGCCCACGGTGCGCGACATGGCGAAAATTACGGTAAACATACTGGTCGGAATACCAATGGCTTTTAAGATAATGCCACTGTAGAAATCGACATTCGGATACAGTTTTTTCTCAATAAAGTACGGGTCTTCCAGCGCAATCCGCTCCAGTTCCATTGCTACATCTAACAAGGGGTCTTTTACGTTCAGCTCTTTTAACACTTCGTGGCAGGTATCACGCATCACCTTGGCCCGTGGGTCAAAGTTTTTATAAACCCGGTGGCCAAAGCCCATTAAACGGAAGCTGTCGTTTTTATCTTTTGCCCGGGCAACAAACTCCGGAATACGATCGACTGAACCAATCTGTTGCAACATCTTCAGGCAGGCTTCGTTGGCACCGCCATGCGCCGGGCCCCACAGTGAAGCAACGCCCGCAGCGATACAGGCATAAGGGTTAGCGCCTGACGAGCCGGCTAATCGCACTGTTGAGGTTGAGGCATTTTGTTCATGATCAGCATGCAACATAAAGATCTTATCCATGGCCTTGGCCAGAATAGGGCTAACTTTGTAGTCTTCTGCCGGCACTGAAAACATCATATGCAAAAAGTTTTCTGAGTAGCTCAAATTGTTACGTGGATACACAAACGGCTGACCAACAGTGTACTTATACGCCATGGCTGAAATGGTTGGTAATTTGGCGATCAGACGATGGGCACTACGTTTACGCTGCTCCGGATCGTTAATGTCTAAGTCAGAGTGGTAAAAAGACGACAGGGCGCCAACGACACCGCATAACATTGCCATCGGGTGGGCATCTACCCGGAAACCCTGAAAGAAAGAGGCAATTTTTTCATGCACCATGGTGTGGCGGGTGATTGTGGTAACAAAGTCAGTGTACTGCTCTTTTTTTGGTAATTCGCCTTCGAGTAACAGGTAGCACAACTCAAGATAATCTGAATGTTCAGCCAACTGTTCTATAGGGTAACCGCGGTGCAGCAATACACCTTTATCGCCGTCTATATAAGTGATTTTAGATTCGCAGGAGCCCGTTGACATAAAGCCCGGATCAAATGTGAAATAACCTTGCTGCCCGAGCGTACGTACGTCAATTACGTCAGTACCAGCCGTGCCAGAATATATTGGTAACTCAAAAGTTTTACCATCAATCTGCACGACGGCCTTTTTATCTGCCATTGGATTTCTCCTATTGTTGTAGTTTCGGATTCTAAGGGTATTGCAGCTATTCTACTCGCAAACCGCCCCCAGAAGTCAATTTTAATGCGTATCTACTTAATAAGTATTCGACTCTAGTAGTATTGTCAGCAACCTTTAATTGTGTAATGTTCCGTATGCGGAATTTTCCGTGTAAAACCAAACAAAAATTGTAATAAGCGGCCATGAAATATATACTATCGCCGGCGTAAAATCAGTTCACCAGCCAGATAGATTTTTGTTGAACCAGCTTGAGCAAAAACGAGTATATCGCAAGGGCGGGTGGCTGTTTTTGCAGCACCTAAAACAACAACTAAGCTCTGTACGAGCATCGATAGGCAAGAAACTGTGAAAAAGCAAAGACCAGTAAATCTAGATTTATCAACGATCTCACTACCTGCTGCAGCCAAAGCGTCGATTTTGCACCGTGTTACCGGTGTTGCAATGTTTTTCGCTCTGGTATTTGTTATCTGGGCGTGGGCGTATTCATTGCAAAGCCAGGCAAGCTTTGATTACGTGCAAACTCTGATGACCTCGCATCTGGCGAAATTTATCGCCTGGGGTACCATCACACTGCTTATTTACCATTTGTTAGGGGGCATCAGACACCTGGTAATGGATATGGGACATTGGGAAGAGCTTAAATCAGGCACCTTAAGTGCCAACATCGTTATGGGTTTATGGCTTGTATTAGCTGTATTAGCAGGAGTTTGGTTATGGTTCTGAATCAGGCAAGTTTAAAGCGTGATGGTGTTCAGGATTACGTATCACTGCGCGCCAGTGCTATCGTGCTGGCACTGTATACTTTGTTTATCCTCGGTTTCTTTTTGGTGACCCCAGAAGTAACGTTCGAAGTGTGGCAGGGCCTGTTTGCTAATATGGCGATGAAGGTGTTTACCCTGCTGGCGCTGATCTCTATTGCTATCCACACTCGTATAGGCCTGTGGCAGGTACTGACTGATTACGTTAAATCAGCACAGTTACGTGCCGTGTTGCAGTTCTTCCTTTACGCACTGGCCTTTGGTTATGTCGCGGTTGGCTTATTTGTGTTGTGGGGTGCTTAAGTGAATATTCCAGTAAGAGAGTTTGACGCCATTGTAATTGGTGCTGGTGGTGCGGGCATGCGCGCGGCACTGCAAATCACTCAGTCAGGTTTAACCTGTGCATTATTATCCAAAGTGTTCCCTACCCGTTCGCATACGGTATCGGCGCAAGGCGGTATTACCGTTGCGTTAGGTAATTCGCATGAAGATAACTGGGAATGGCACATGTTTGATACCGTAAAAGGGTCAGACTATATCGGTGACCAGGATGCTATCGAATATATGTGTAAAACCGGTCCGGAAGCGATTACCGAGCTGGAAAATATGGGCTTACCTTTTTCACGTTTTGAAAATGGCCGGGTATACCAGCGTCCTTTCGGTGGCCAGTCGAAAAACTTTGGCGGTGAGCAGGCTGCTCGTACTGCCGCGGCTGCTGACCGCACCGGTCATGCCTTATTGCACTTGCTGTATCAGCAAAACGTAAAGAACAAAACCCAGGTGTTTTCTGAATGGTACGCCCTTGATTTAGTAAAAAATCAGGACGGAGCCGTGGTGGGTTGTACCGCTATTGATATTGAAACCGGTGAAGTGGTGTATTTCAAAGCCAAAGCCACAGTGCTGGCCACTGGTGGTGCCGGGCGGATTTATGCTTCGACTACCAATGCGCACATCAATACCGGCGATGGTGTTGGTATGGCGCTGCGTGCAGGCGTGCCACTGCAGGATATGGAAATGTGGCAGTTCCACCCAACCGGTATTGCCGGTGCTGGTACCCTGGTAACAGAAGGGTGTCGTGGTGAAGGTGGCTATCTGCTGAATAAAGACGGCGAGCGTTTTATGGAGCGCTATGCACCTAACGCCAAAGATTTAGCCGGTCGTGATGTCGTCGCTCGTTCCATGATGACAGAAATCCGTGAAGGGCGTGGTTGTGACGGCCCCTGGGGACCGCATATTAAACTGAAACTGGATCACCTGGGCGCTGACGTGCTGGAAAGCCGTTTACCAGGGATTTGTGAGTTATCGCGCACCTTTGCGCATGTTGACCCGGTAAAAGAACCTATTCCGGTTATTCCAACCTGTCACTATATGATGGGCGGTATTCCGACTAACGTTAATGGCCAGGTTATCAGCCCGAAAGCTGATGGTTCTGAGTCTGTGATAGCCGGCTTGTTTGCCTGTGGTGAAATTGCGTGTGTATCGGTACACGGCGCTAATCGACTGGGTGGTAATTCACTACTTGATTTAGTTGTATTTGGTCGGGCAACTGGCTTACACCTCGGTGAAGCTTTAGCTGCCACGGCAGAAGCGCGTCCTGCGTCGCAGTCTGATTTAGATGCCGCTTTGGCCCGCACCCAGCGCTGGGAGCAAAGCAAAGTGGGGCAGGGTGAAGATCCGGTACAAATCAAGAAAGACCTGCAACAATGTATGCAGCTTAATTTCTCGGTATTTCGTGAAGGTCAAGCCATGGCCGAGGGCCTGGCTGAACTGAAAGAGATTCGTGAACGTTTGCAGTTTGCAAGGCTGGATGACAAGAGCTCAGACTTCAACACTATGCGGATTGAATGTTTAGAGCTGGACAACCTGATGGAAACTGCATACTCAACCGCGGTGGCTGCTAATTTCCGGACCGAAAGCCGTGGCGCCCATGCCCGCTTTGATTTTCCGGATCGTGATGATGCAAACTGGTTGTGTCACAGTGTGTATACTCCTGACACTGAGTCGATGTTTAAGCGTAAAGTGAATCTGGAACCGAAGTTCCGGGAAGCCTTCCCGCCAAAAGCACGTACGTATTAAGAGGCGCAGTAAAGATGACTACTCTGGAATTTTCAATTTACCGTTACAACCCTGATGTTGATACCGCGCCACGGATGCAGGAATATACCCTGCAGAACCCGGAAGGGCGCGATATGATGGTGCTGGATGCGCTGATTAAACTTAAAGAACAGGACCCGAGTTTATCGTTTCGTCGCAGCTGCCGTGAAGGGGTATGCGGTTCAGATGGTTTGAACATGAACGGCAAAAACGGCCTGGCCTGTATTACGCCGTTGTCGGCACTTGGCAAAGGTAAAGGCGGTAAAGTTGTGGTGCGGCCGTTACCTGGTTTACCGGTAGTACGCGATCTGGTAGTAGATATGAGCCAGTTCTACACCCAGTACGAAAAGGTAAAACCTTACCTGATTAACGATGATAAGTTGCCACCTGCAGGCGAGTTTTTACAAAGCCCGGAAGAACGCGCTAAGCTTGACGGCTTATACGAATGTATTTTGTGTGCCTGTTGTTCAACTTCTTGCCCGTCTTTCTGGTGGAACCCGGACAAGTTTATTGGCCCTGCAGGTTTATTACATGCGTATCGTTTTTTAGCCGATAGCCGTGATACGGCGACTGAGCAACGTTTAAATGATTTAGATGATGCATTTAGCGTGTTCCGCTGTCATGGCATTATGAACTGTGTCAATGTGTGTCCTAAAGGTTTAAACCCGACCAAAGCTATTGGTCAGATAAAATCGATGTTGTTAAACCGGGCGCTGTAATGTGCCCTTTTTTAGTGAATATTTGAAAAGCCGGCCATTTCGCATGCGGAATGACGGTTTTTTTGCTACTTTTTTCCAGGTGCTCAGAAATAAGGGAAACTAAATGCACGAAGGTGTAATGAAGGCGTGGTTAGAGTCTTCACATCTTGGCGGTGGTAACATGGCCTATGTGGATGAACTCTATGAATCCTACCTAGCAGAGCCCACCAGTGTTGGTGACGAATGGCGAGAGTTTTTCGCCGGCTTACCAAAGATCGATGGGGTCGAACTTGAAACGCGACACGCGGATATCAGACAGCAATTTGCTGATTTAGCGCGCAATAAACACCGCGAAGTGGTGGTGGTTAACAGCGGCGCTGCTGCCGATACCCGTCAGGTGAAGGTATTGCAGCTGATTAATTCCTATCGGTTTCGTGGTCATCAACATGCTAATCTTGACCCATTAAATCTATGGCAGCAACCCAGGGTTCGCGATCTCGAACTGTCTTATCACGACTTGTCTGAAGCTGATTACGATACTGAGTTCAATGTTGGATCATTTGCCAGTGGTCAGGAAACGATGAAATTAGGTGATTTGCATAAAGCACTGGAGAAAACCTACTGTGGTTCTGTCGGTGCTGAATATATGCATATCGTTTCCACTGACGAGAAACGCTGGATCCAGCAACGATTGGAAAGCACTCAGTCAACTGCCGTGTTCGATAAAGCAAGCCGGTTGCAGATTTTAAAAGGTCTGGTGGCAGCAGATGGCCTGGAAAAATACTTAGGTTCTAAGTTCCCCGGCGCCAAGCGCTTTGGTCTGGAAGGCGGCGATGCCATGATCCCGATGCTCAAAGCGATGATTCATCGCGCCGGTGAGCAGGGGGCCAAAGACTCGGTTATTGGCATGGCGCACCGAGGCCGCTTAAATACCTTAATTAACGTGCTGGGTAAAAATCCATCCACCTTATTTGATGAGTTTGCCGGTAAGTATGAAGTGGTCGGTGCTGGTGATGTCAAATATCACATGGGTTTCTCATCAGACTTTGAAACCAAAGGCGGCAATGTTCATTTAGCGTTGGCATTTAACCCCTCACATCTGGAAATTGTTAACCCGGTGGTGATTGGTTCTGTGCGGGCGCGGCTGGATCGCCGTGGTTGTACTGATGGTTCTCTGGCTCTGCCGATTACTATTCACGGTGACTCGGCGTTTGCCGGCCAGGGTGTGGTAGCTGAAACCTTTAATATTTCGCAAACCCGTGCTTTTAAAGTTGGCGGCACGGTAAGGGTGGTTATTAACAACCAGGTTGGTTTTACTACCTCTAATCCTGAAGATACCCGCTCGACGCCTTATTGTACTGATATTGCCAAGATGGTGCAGGCGCCTATTTTTCATGTGAATGGTGATGACCCTGAGGCGGTGGTGTTTGTTGCTCAGCTAGCAGTGGATTATCGCAATACCTTTAAACGCGATGTCGTCATTGATCTGTTCTGTTATCGCCGTAATGGTCACAATGAAGCTGATGAGCCTAATGCCACCCAGCCGCTGATGTATCAGAAAATCAAAAAGCATCCAACTCCACGTGAAATTTACGCGCAGAGGCTGATTAGCGAAGGTGTGTTTACAGAGGATGAAGTGAAAGCCTTAGTAAACGATTATCGCGATGCACTGGATAAAGGTGATTGTGTAGTTGATGAATGGCGGCCGATGACTGAACCTTCAGTTGACTGGACACCTTATCTGGGCCATGACTGGGATGTTAATTATGACGCTAGTCTGGCAGTTGAGAAGCTGGTAGCACTGGGCGAAAAAGCGATTAATGTGCCAGACACTCATCCGCTGCAGCGCCAGGTTGGCCGGGTTTATGAAGACCGGGCATTAATGCTCAAAGGCGAAAAGAAAATTGACTGGGGTTTTGCTGAAATCCTTGCTTATGCTGCTACGGTAGCCGAGGGCAGCCGGATCCGGATCGTCGGTCAGGATTCTGGCCGCGGTACCTTTTTCCATCGGCATGCGGTGCTATTTAATCAGCTGGACGGCAGCACGCATATTCCGCTGGAAAAGATCAGTGATGAGCAAGGTCCGTTCCAGATTTTTGACTCTGCGTTGTCAGAAGAAGCCGTATTGGCATTTGAATATGGTTATGCCACTGCAGAACCACGGGCACTGGTGATCTGGGAAGGGCAGTTTGGTGATTTTGCTAACGGCGCCCAGGTGGTGATTGATCAGTTTTTAAGTTCTGGCGAGCAAAAGTGGGGCCGCTTATGTGGCTTAACCTTGTTGTTGCCACATGGTTATGAAGGCCAGGGCCCGGAGCATTCGTCAGCCCGCTTAGAGCGTTTCCTGCAGTTATGTGCAGATCACAATATGCAGATTTGTATTCCGACCACACCAGCTCAGGTATTTAATATGCTACGCCGGCAGATGGTGCGGCCAATGCGCCGGCCACTCATCGTGATGTCGCCAAAGTCGTTATTACGCCATCCGCAGGCTACCTCTACCCTGGAAGAGCTGGCTTGTGGCCAGTTCCATAACGTGATTGGTGAGATTGACGATATTAAAGCCAGCGATGTGAAACGTGTGGTGTTTTGTAGTGGCAAGGTGTACTACGAGCTGCTGGAAGAGCGACGTAAACGGGAGCAAACTGACGTTGCTATTGTTCGGGTGGAACAGCTGTATCCGTTCCCGCACGAAGAAATGACTGACGTGCTAAGCCAGTATCAGCATGTCACTGACTTTGTCTGGTGTCAGGAGGAGCCTCAGAATCAGGGTGCCTGGTACTGTAGTCAGCATCATTTCCGCTCTGCCATTCCCAAAGCGGGATACCTGAGCTATGCAGGCCGTGATGCCTCATCGTCACCTGCCGTAGGCTACCTGTCTGTGCACAACAAGCAGCAACAAGCCCTGGTTAATGACGCCCTGACTATCAAATAATGACTTGTCCGGCCCGCACTAGGGCCGGTTGAACGAAATAAGACTAACCGGTAAAAAGGTGAAAAAGTGGAAATTAAAGTACCCGTACTGCCAGAATCCGTTGCAGATGCAACCATCGCCACCTGGCATGTTAAATCAGGCGAAGCCGTAACGCGCGATCAGGTATTAGTTGATATTGAAACCGACAAAGTGGTACTTGAAGTGGTTGCCCAGGCTGATGGTGTAATGGGCGAGATCATTCATGACACTGGTGCTACTGTTACCGCCGAAGAAGTGATCGGTAAAATGGAAGCCGGTGGCGCACCTGCTGCCAAAAAAGATGAGAAAGCTGCCAGCAAAGATGATACTAAAGCTGAAACTACAGCCAAGTCTGACACTAAGTCAGACGATAGCAATGATGATGCGTTAAGCCCTTCGGTACGACGGATGATTGCTGAGAAAGGCTTAGATGCCAGCAAAATTAAAGGTACTGGCAAAAACGGCCGGGTAACCAAAGAAGATGTAGAAAAATTTGTGGCAGGTGCGCCCGCCAAGGCCGCAGCGCCGGCTGCCCCTGCAACAACTGCCGTTGCCGGTGATCGCAGCCAGAAGCGGGTACCGATGACCCGCTTGCGTAAAACCATTGCTAACCGTTTACTGGAAGCAAAAAACTCTACGGCCATGCTAACCACTTTTAATGAAGTGAACATGAAACCTATTATGGACCTGCGCAAGCAATACCAGGACGTGTTTGAAAAGCGTCACGGTATCCGGTTAGGCTTTATGTCGTTCTATGTTAAAGCGGTTACCGAAGCGCTGAAACGTTTCCCGGAAGTTAACGCGGCTATTGATGGTGATGACATTGTTTATCACAATTATTTCGATGTCAGCATAGCGGTGTCGACGCCTCGTGGTTTGGTTACACCGGTGCTGCGCGATTGCGACAAAATGAACCTGGCTGAAATTGAAAAAGCCATTAAAGAACTGGCGCTGAAAGGCCGTGATGGCAAGTTGCAAATGGATGATTTAACCGGCGGTAACTTCACCATCACTAACGGTGGTGTGTTTGGCTCGTTAATGTCTACGCCAATTATCAACCCGCCACAATCAGCTATTCTGGGTATGCATAAAATTCAGGATCGGGTGATGGTTGTCGATGGCAAGATGGAAATTCTGCCTATGATGTACCTGGCATTATCTTATGATCACCGGATCATCGACGGTAAAGAGTCGGTTGGTTTCCTGGTAACCATTAAAGAGTTACTGGAAGACCCAACCCGTATTTTACTGGATATTTAATTATTTAGAAAAAGTGCACAAAAATGCTGTTGTTTTTTGACAACAGCATTTCGTAATACGCCGGTTGGCACTATAATATGCGCCGATCGAAACATCAGGCTGCACCATAATGGGCAGCTTCCATTTTCAAATGAACGGAAATTAGCCATGAATTTGCACGAGTATCAGGGTAAACAACTGTTTGCCCAGTATGGTTTGCCTGTATCTAAAGGCATCGCCGCAGCTACTGTAGAAGAAGCGGTAGCAGCTGCAGATAAAATCGGCGGCGATATGTTTGTTGTCAAAGCTCAGGTTCACGCAGGCGGTCGCGGTAAAGCGGGCGGTGTGAAGCTGGTTAAAAGTAAAGAAGACATCAAAGCTTTCGCAGAAAAATGGCTTGGCAAAAATCTGGTCACTTATCAGACTGACGAAAAAGGTCAGCCGGTTAGCCGTATTCTGGTTGAACCTTGCACTGATATTGCACAAGAGCTGTATTTAGGTGCAGTAGTAGATCGCTCTTCACGTCGAATTGTGTTTATGGCCTCTACCGAAGGTGGCGTGGAAATTGAAACTGTTGCCCACGAAACGCCAGAGAAAATTTTAAAAGCGGCGATTGACCCTTTGGTTGGTGCTCAGCCATATCAGGGCCGTGACTTAGCTTTTAAACTGGGCCTGCAAGGCAAACAAGTTAACCAGTTCGTTAAAATTTTTATGGGCCTGGCGCAACTTTTCAAAGACAAAGATTTAGCCCTGCTGGAAGTAAATCCTTTGGTTATCACTCCTGCCGGCGATCTGCACTGTTTAGATGCCAAGCTGGTTATCGATGGTAACGCG
The DNA here is from genome assembly GCF_000987775.1 of Arsukibacterium ikkense. GTDB lineage: Bacteria > Pseudomonadota > Gammaproteobacteria > Enterobacterales > Alteromonadaceae > Alishewanella > Alishewanella ikkense. The sequence continues at coordinate 55,913 of NZ_LAHO01000018.1, read as the reverse complement.
TTGTATCGTCACCCTGAATTGAAAGCCATGCAGGACCCTTCACAAGAAGATCCACGTGAAGCGCATGCAGCTTCATGGGAGCTGAACTATGTTGCCTTAGGTGGTGACATTGGCTGTATGGTTAATGGCGCAGGCCTGGCCATGGGTACCATGGATATTGTCAAACTACACGGTGGCCAACCTGCTAACTTTCTGGATGTTGGCGGCGGCGCAACCAAAGAGCGCGTAGTCGAAGCGTTTAAAATTATCCTGTCTGACACTGCGGTTAAAGCCGTTTTCATCAACATTTTCGGCGGTATTGTCCGTTGCGACATGATTGCAGAAGGTGTTATCGGCGCGGTGAAAGAAGTTGGCGTTAAAGTACCGGTAGTGGTGCGTCTGCAAGGTAACAATGCAGAAGTTGGTGCTAAAGTGCTGTCTGAAAGCGGCCTGAATATCATCGCTGACACAGACCTGACCAGTGCTGCCAAGCAAGTGGTTGCAGCAGCGGCTAAGGCATAAGGGGTAAGTAATGAGCGTATTAATTAATAAAGACACTAAAGTAATTTGTCAGGGCTTTACTGGTGCCCAGGGTACTTTCCATTCTGAGCAAGCGATTGCTTATGGCACTAAAATGGTTGGCGGTGTCACCCCGGGTAAAGGCGGTCAGACGCACCTGGGCCTGCCAGTGTTTAACACTGTACAAGAAGCGGTAGATGCGACCGGCGCAACAGCTTCTGTTATTTACGTACCTGCAGCCTTTTGTAAAGACTCTATTCTGGAAGCGGCGAACAGCGGCATTCAGTTAATTGTCTGTATCACTGAAGGCATTCCTACGCTGGATATGCTGGATGCGAAAGTCAAATGTGATGAGCTGGGCGTAACTTTAATTGGTCCTAACTGCCCGGGCGTTATCACGCCAGGTGAATGTAAAATTGGTATTATGCCAGGCCACATTCATATGCCAGGTAAAGTAGGTATAGTGTCGCGTTCAGGCACCCTGACTTATGAAGCCGTTAAGCAAACCACTGATTACGGTTTTGGCCAGTCTACCTGTGTTGGTATTGGTGGCGACCCAATTCCAGGCTCTAACTTTATCGATATTCTGAAGTTGTTCCAGGAAGATCCGCAAACTGAAGCCATCGTCATGATTGGTGAAATCGGCGGTTCGGCGGAAGAAGAAGCGGCTGCTTATATCAAGCAGCACGTGACTAAGCCTGTAGTGTCTTACATTGCTGGTGTAACTGCACCTGCCGGTAAGCGGATGGGCCATGCCGGCGCTATCATCTCTGGTGGCAAAGGCACTGCAGATGAGAAGTTTGCTGCATTGGAAGATGCCGGCGTTAAAACCGTAAAAAGTCTGGCAGATATTGGCCAGGCACTGAAAGAGTTAACTGGTTGGTAACATAAGCCATGTTAAAAAAACCGCCTGCTGGCGGTTTTTTTATGTTTAACAGGCAAATATCAGACGAGAAGCGGTAAATTGGCGGTAAACAGACATTTTTGATTGCATTTCATTTTTCAGCCACTAGTATAGTTTCAGGTGTCAGTTGAACTTTCACAGACTTGCGTGGTCTGTCTGCGCCAATCAATATAAGAATAAACTATCAGGAAGCTGCTATGAAAAACTTTGCACCACTTTCCAGGAAAAAACCTCTAGCAATAGCGGTCAGCTGCGTGCTGGCGTCATCCATGTTCAGCCTGCAAGCGCAGGACCAAAGTACCGAAACTGAAAAAGCGGAAGAAAAAACCGAACGTATTCAGGTGGTCGGTTCACGTATTCGCAATGACGGCCTGGACCAGGCCGCACCTATTGAAGTAATTAGCGCCAGTATGGCCGCCAGTCAGGGCATTAGTAACCTGGGCGAGTTGCTGCGGAATTCCACCGTTGCCGCCGGTTCTAACCAGATAACTTCTGCAGCCTCTACCGCCTTTGTGACTGAGGGTGGTACCGGCTCTGAGAATATCTCACTGCGTGGTTTAGGTGCTAACCGTACCTTGGTTCTGTTAAATGGTCGCCGGGCAGGTCCTGCCGGTACCCGGGGGCAGGTATCGTCTTTTGATCCTAACGTATTACCATTATCGGCAATTGACCGGATTGAAATCTTAAAAGATGGTGCGTCATCCTTGTATGGCTCTGACGCCGTCGCCGGCGTTATTAATATCATTACTAAAAAAGGTGACGAAGGCTCGGTTAATTTTAATACCTCGCAACCTACCGAAAGTGGTGGTGAAAACTTCCAGCTAAATGGTACTTATGGTAAAACCTTTGGCCGCGGTTCGTTCCGGGTTGTTGGTGACTACAAAATACAAAAAGAGTTGGCTAAGGGCCAACGCAGCTTCTTTAATTGTGCTGAGCGTTATATATTCGATGCAGCAACGGGTGAGCGGGCAGACCCGATTGACCCGCGTACCGGCAGTGCCCATTGTAATGATTTACTATGGGGCCATGTTTGGTTATATGACTATCAAGGGGCGGGTGGTAACGTTCCAGGCGGTGCTAAAGCACAGTTTGATTATGACGGTAACTTAGGTAACTTTATCCCGGGTTTTGCCACTGATCCGAGTAACCCTGATTTTATGGTAACGCCGCCAGGTTGGTTCCCGGTTGCCTATGACCGTACCTCTGATGCTGTCGCTAATGCCGACCACCCGTTTCAGGATCTGGAAACGTTAACTCCGGAAACAGAACTTATTACCGCTTATGCTCAGGGTGACTATGAGCTGAGTGACAGCGTTATGTTGTATGGTGAGGCGTTGCTTAATCGCCGCACCACTAAAAACAATGGTTACCGTCAGTTCTGGAGTTACAAGTACAACGAAGACTTTTTCGCTGGTGACCCGTTAAGTGCCGGTTGGACGGGCGCCCAGTGGTTAAGCCCGACGCCTATTACTGATCATTCCGGTGGCAAAGTAACCGTTGATTACCGCCGCTTTGTCTTAGGTTTAAATGGTGATGTCGGTAACTGGTTCTGGGATGTATCGTACCAAGACAGTCATAGTGATGGTGACTATCAAACAAAATTAATTTATGAGGATGCAATCTCACCTTATAACTTTGCCTCTGGCTCTTGTGTCGGAGAAGTGACGACAATCCGTGGCGTACCTTGTGTTGATGTGCCCTGGTTAGATCCGCAGTTCCTGGCGGGTAATATCACCGGTCAGGTACGTGACTTCCTGTTTGGCCAGCAAACCGGTAATACCGTGTATAAACAGCAGTCGCTGGAAGGTTATATTACCGGTGATTTATTTGAGCTGCCGGCCGGACCTATCGGCATGGCAGTAGGTGCCAGCTATCAGCGTGACTCTATCAAAGATACCCCGGGACTGGAAACCTTACGTAATAATACCTGGGGCCAATCTTCAGCCGGCATTACCGAAGGTAGCCACAACACTAAGGCGGTATTTACCGAGCTGCAAATTCCATTCCTGCGTGACATGCTGTTCGCCGAGGCGCTAGATTTCACCGTCTCAGGCCGCTACACCGACGTATCGTCTTATGGTAGCGACTATACCTATAAAGCAGGGGTAAACTGGCAGATTGGCCAGGGTTTCCGGGTTCGGGCCTCACGTGGTTCATCATTCCGCTCGCCAGCGCTGTATGAACTGTATTTAAACAACCAAACCAGCTTTGTTGGCCAGCGTACCATTGACCCCTGTATTAATTGGGGGGCTGGTTTAGCTGCGGGGACTACCGGTGAGATTGTCGCCAACAACTGCGCAGCCGATGGCATACCCGCTAACTTTGGTGGCGGTGCCATTTCTGCAACCGTTACCACAGGTGGTGGCGCGGGTCAGTTAGGTGCAGAAACCTCTGTTGCTAAAACCTTAGGTTTAGTCTGGATCCCAGAATTTGCCGATTTTAGTGCATCTATAGATTATTTTGATATACAAATTACCGGAGAAGTGACTAACTTAACTGCCGCTCAGATAGTAGGTAACTGTTATTTCTCAGAAAACTTTGGAACTGAACCGTTGTGTAACCAGTTTGACCGTGACCCAACAGATTTACGGATCACTGATGTTCGTGGCGGTTACCTCAATATTGCTACCCAAGTTAACCGTGGTTTCGACCTGACCTTAGGTTACCGGGTGGATACACCAATCGGCCAGTTGAGTGCGACTTACCAGCATACGCGGCAGTTAGAAGCGTCGCAGCAGCTGTTTGCTACCAGCGAACCAATTGACAGAACCGGTGAGTTCGGTCGGCCAAGAGATGTGGGTAATCTGATGGTTGCCTTGGATTATGAAGACTGGACCTTTAACTGGACCGCGCGTTATGTTGGTGAAGTATCGAACTACACCCGCTATGGTCAGGGTGAATACCGTGATACCACTACTTACCGTGGTGACGAGGTTAAGGTGGTATTACATTCTGATGCAGTGATTTATCATGCTTTCTCGGTCACGAAAGACTTCCGTGATGCCGGTGTTGATGTCACTTTCGGGGTTGCTAATGCCTTTGACAAAGAGCCACCACGGGTTAGCGCTCCTGGTGGGTCTGGGATATCCCGACAGGGCACTGCTGCGTTCTATAGCCAGTATGACTGGTTAGGGCGTCGGATGTTCCTGAATATGTCTTACCAGTTCTAAGCTAAGCTTTACGTTGTTGAAAAATGCCGGCATAAGTCGGCATTTTTATTTACAAAGCAGTTTAAAACAGGGTAAAACCACTTAAAGGCTTTTTATGCAGAACGTTGCTTAGCACCGGACAAACCGAGATAAATCAAAAGAGAGTGACATGCCGACTATCCACGCTAAACCTGACACCCTGAATGCTATCAATGCTAATTTTCAGCAAACCGCGTTACCTCAGTCAGTTTTTTTAAACTCAGTACCAAAATGTGGTACTCATTTGCTGAAAAACATTTTCAGAATGTTTGTACCTGTGGCTCAGCAGTATGATAAACAGTTTATTCAAATCCCCATTTTACAGCAGCATCTGGCCGCTTTTAGCAGCGCTGAACCAAAACTTAGCTGGGGCCATTTATTATTCTCTGACAGCTCAGCATTGGCATTAAAAAATGTACAGCAGCTGATTATTGTGCGCGACCCCTACGATTGGGTGCTGGCGCGGGCGCGTTTTTTTCTGTCGGATAACTTTCAGGGCTCGATGGAGCATTTAAAGGGCGGCAAAGTTACTATCGAACAAATGCTCAATATGATGATTTTTGGTATTTACCAGAAAGCCCCCACCCTGAATGAAATTTATACCCATAATGCGGTAGCCTGGCTGGGCACCGGTAGTAAGCTGGTCAGGTATGAAGAAGTGATTAAACATCTGAAAGCGCTGGATACGCCGCAGGCTGAAGCCTACTTTACCGACTTACTGCAACCATTAGGTTTACCAGCATTGCCTGCCGACTGGCAAGCGCGGGTGCTGGCAGGTTCAGATAAAGCGCAAAGCGGCACTTACCGTGAGAACCTGGCGGGGCAAAAAGTAGAACTGCCAGCAGTGTTACCTGATATGCAAAAGCAGTTGGTCGAGTATGCGGCACCGGGTTTACGGCGCCTGCTGGGGTATTATTAACAGAAGCAACAGATGATTGCGGAGCGCGCCAATGCAACAACGTAAAGTAGTAATTGTCGGTGGCGGATCAGCCGGCTGGATGACCGCAGCGTATTTAAATGGCGCCCTGAATAAACAGGGAACTGAGCAAAATGTGCTGATTGAATTATTGGAATCGCCTGACATTCCAAGAATTTCAGTCGGTGAAGCCACCATACCGTCGATGCGCCATTTGCTGGCGGTAGTCGGGGTGGATGAGCTGGCGTTTATGAAGGCGACCGATGCCACTTTTAAGCAGTCGATTAAGTATTGCAACTGGCTGCATAACGACAACAGTTTTTATCATCATCCTTTTACCAGTATGCGGGTGCAGCCCCTTGACCGGGCTGGTAGCGACTGGCTGAAAAGCGATCGCAGCATTCCGTTTATGGAAACCTGCTCCGCTCAACCCATTATTTGTGAGATGGGCTTAGCACCGTTAATGCTGCAAAAATGGGATATGGGCTCCCGTTTAAACTATGCCTATCATATGAACGCGCAGAAGTTTGCGGATTATCTGCGAGATTTTTCTACTGCGCGTGGTGTGGTGCACACCCTGGCAAATCTCACCGGGGTTGAAATGCTTGGCCCGGAAAAAATTGTGGCGGTAACGACCGATACGCAACAGCGGCTGACTGCCGATTTGTTTGTCGACTGCACTGGCTTCAAAGCAAAATTGATTGAAGAGCAACTTGGCGTCGGTTTTGAAGATTGCTCGCAGTGGCTATTGTGCGACCGGGCTATCACTATGCATCTGCCCTATGACAAGTTTTACCCTGGCATGGTCAGGCCCTATACCACCGCCACCGCGCTTTCCGCTGGCTGGATCTGGGATATCCCAATGCAAAATCAGCGATCTGTCGGTTATGTACATTCCAGTCAATTTATCAGCATTGAACAGGCAGAGCAGGAAATGCGGGCCTATCAGGGACCAGGTACCGAGCAGCTGAACGCGCGGGTGGTTAATTTTAAAGTAGGTCGGCGTCAGGGCAACTGGCGTGGTAATTGTGTTGCTATCGGTTTGTCGGGGGGCTTTATTGAACCGCTTGAGTCCACCGGTTTATATTTAAGTGATCTGGGTGCTGTATTGCTGGCAGAACATTTTCCTTATGATGATCAGGATATGGCGGTGTTGGCCGCTCGCTATAACCGGCTGATGGCTAATAGATTCTACGAAATTCTTGATTTTATTAACATGCATTATTGTATGACTAAGCGCAGCGATACGGCTTTTTGGCGCGAAGTGCAAAAGCCAGAACGGATCACTGAGCGCTTAAAGGCCAAACTGGCTTATTGGCGGATTAAACCACCCAGTGCCCATGATTTTCAGGATCAATGGTACCCCGGCATGGCCGCGATGGCATCGGGATCCGGCGCAGGTGCCGATCCCCGTGCGGCTATTGATACCGGTGGTTTATGGAACCACGAGAGCTACGAGTGCATTTTATATGGGATGGACTTTTTAGCTGAGGAATGTGAGCAACGTTATGGTACAAACCGGCCAGCAACCGGCGTGCATCCGGCGATTATGCAACGTTTACAAATAGCCAGGCAAAAGTTACCGCCGCATGCCATCTGGCTGAACCGGGCGCTGGGCATGGCAGAATATCCAATGGCTTACCGGCCCATGGGGTGGGTATAGTGCCAGCTTTTAAACGTTTAGCAGAGTGGCGGCCGTGATTTTTCGTTATCGGCATTAGCTACTGACGCAGGCGGTGTTATAATGCCAGCCATTACTGACCCCTTTATTTGTGATAACAAGGACACCTGACATTATGGCGGACGTAGAACATCGCCCAACAAACTTTATCCGGCAAATTATTGATGCGGATCTGGCCAGTGGCAAACACGCGGCTGTGCAAACCCGTTTTCCGCCTGAGCCAAACGGCTTTTTACATATTGGTCATGCAAAATCAATTTGCCTGAATTTTGGCATTGCCGCTGATTATCAGGGGCAGTGTAATTTACGTTTTGACGATACTAACCCTGAAAAAGAAAATATCGACTTTGTTAATTCTATTCAGCAAGACGTGAACTGGCTTGGCTTTCAGTGGAATGGCGAGGTTCGCTATTCATCGGATTACTTTGACGCACTGCACGATTTTGCAGTTGAGCTGATCAGCAAAGGCCTGGCTTATGTGTGTTTTTTAAATGCCGAGCAAATGCGCGAGTATCGCGGTAATTTAACCCAGCCAGGTAAGAACAGCCCAACGCGTGATACCTCAGTTGAGGAAAATCTGGCGTTATTTGCCAAAATGCGTGCCGGCGGCTTTAAAGAAGGCGAGTGTTCACTGCGGGCAAAAATCGATATGAGTTCCAGCTTTATCTGCATGCGTGACCCGGTTATTTACCGGGTTAAGTTTGCTCATCACCATCAAACCGGTGATAAGTGGTGTATTTATCCGATGTACGACTTTACCCACTGTATTTCGGATGCGCTGGAAGGAATTACCCATTCGCTTTGCACCCTGGAGTTTCAGGATAACCGGCGCCTGTACGACTGGATCCTTGATAACATCAGCATTGCTTGCCATCCGCAACAGATTGAGTTCTCACGCTTAAATCTGGAATATGCGGTAATGAGCAAGCGTAAGCTGCAAACGTTGGTGGAGCAAAAAGTCGTGACCGGCTGGGACGACCCACGGATGCCGACCATTGCTGGTTTGCGCCGCCGCGGTTATACGCCGGCCGCTATTCGCGAGTTTGCCAAACGCATCGGCGTTACCAAGCAAGATAACGTGATTGAAATGAGTGCGTTAGAAGCCTGTATCCGTGAAGATTTAGACGCGGCCGCCCCCCGGGCGATGGCGGTGTTAGATCCGCTTAAAGTCACCATTACTAATTATCCGGCTGACGGGATAGAGTGGCTTGATGCGCCTAATCATCCAAAAGACGACAGCATGGGTAGCCGTAAACTACCTTTTGCGGCAGTGGTGTACATTGACCGGGCTGATTTTCGCGAAGAAGCCAATAAGAAATACAAGCGCCTGGTGCTGGGCAGTGATGTCCGGTTACGTAACGCCTACGTTATTCATGCCGATGAAGTAGTGAAAGACGCTGATGGCAATATTGTCGAGTTAAAATGCAGCTACTTACCAGAAACCCTGGGGGAGAACCCGGCAGATGGTCGTAAGGTACGTGGTGTTATTCACTGGGTGGCAGCGAGCAACGCCATACCGGCTGAGTTTCGGGTGTACGACCGGCTGTTCAGTGTGGCCAACCCGGCAGCTGAAGAAGACTTTTTAACCGTGATTAACCCGCAATCTCTGGTTGTTAAACACGGTGTTGCTGAGCCGTCGTTAGCCACTGCAGTGGCTGAGCAGGCGTATCAGTTTGAGCGGGAAGGCTATTATTGTGCCGATCGTGACTCAGCCAGCGATAAACTGGTGTTTAACCGTACTGTTGGTTTGCGCGATAGCTGGGGCAATTCAGAAGAGTAAAATTAATGCTGCAGCAGCCCGTTAACCCGGGCTATAGTTGATAAAGTAAAGGCCACAATAGTGGCCTTTACTTTTAATAAGTCAAAACATTGCTATTTTTTCAGTAAGGCACCAAGACCAATAATCACGGCCAGGGCACCACCGACTAAGTACCAAACTGCGTTGTCTGTGGGACTGCCGGTGACTAACTCTGAAATTTCTGACGCTGCAGAGTTATAAGCGTTGTAACCAAAATAAAGTAGAACCGCACCCACAACCAATAATGCCAAACCAATAATTTTATTCATAACGTTCTCCTTTGTTATCCATACCAGTCTAGCTAATGGTTTAATTAAAGCAAATCAGTATGTTATAAAGTTGACGTAAAAGCTAAATAAATATCATCATTTTATCATTAATTAGTAGGGCGTGAGTATCACTGAACTGTTACCTTCTAACAAACGTAGCAAGACAACAAGGAGCTATCACAGTGTTAAACGTAAAGATGGCAATACTGTTCGTTGCGTTAATCACCACCGGCCTGCTGTGTCAGGCTGAACCTGTGCGTTATCCTGCTGTAGCCAACCAGCAAGCCCCCCGTTCTGTATACCCGCTGGCGCTGTTAGAGCAAGCACTGGCCTACTCAGGCAAAGGCTATCAGTTACAAAGCTCGGCTGAGCCGATGTCAAAATCCCGGGCTATGGTGTTTTTGCGCGAGCGCCAGGAAATTGATGTGTTGTGGACTATGACATCGGTTGAACGGGAACTGGAGTTGCTGCCCATTCGCATCCCAATATTTAAAGGCCTTAGTGGCTACCGGGTATCATTGATCCATCAGGAAAATCGTGATGCTTTTGCTGCCAGACATGCGCCTGTTACTATTCGACGTTTGTTATATGCTCAGGGCCATGACTGGGTTGATACGAAAATTTTGCGCTTAAATGGTTTAAATGTTATTGAGGCAGCTCGCTACGATAACATTTTTAGCATGTTACAGCGACGGCGGGTAGACGCGGTGCCACGTAATGTGCTGGAGATAACCGATGAAGCCAGTTTACTAACGGCGCAGCAATTAGTTATTGAACAAAACTGGCTTATTTACTATCCGTCGGCCAGCTACTTTTTTGTTAATTCTGACAATCAGCAGCTGGCGATTGATATCGAACAGGGGTTGCAGAAGATGCTGGCTGATGGCAGTTTCGAGCAATTGTTCCAACAGTTTTTCTCACGTCAGCTGGCTGAACTGAAGCTGGAACAACGACAAATAATTAAGCTGGATAATCCACTTTTACCCGCACAAACACCGCTGCAAGACCCTCGACTCTGGTATTATCCGGCTAAGTAATTTTTGCCGATAGTAAAGAGCACATATGGAACTGTTTTTAGCGGTGTTATTTTTTGCGTTTTCGACGACCATAACGCCCGGCCCAAATAATGTGATGATTATGTCATCCGGCGTCAATTACGGTATTAAACAGAGTATGCCGCACTGGCTCGGCATTTGTCTGGGTTTTCCATTGATGGTGTTGTTGGTTGGTCTGGGGTTTGGGGTGGTGTTTGATCGTTATCCACATCTTCACCAACTGATTAAAATTGTCGGCACCTTGTATTTAATCTGGTTAGCATGGCACATCGCCAGCGCCCGGCCAGAAACCATTGCTACCGGCAAAAGTAAGCCATTGAGCTTTATTCAGGCGGCATTGTTTCAATGGGTCAATGGCAAAGCCTGGGTGATGGCCTCCGGAGCTGTGGCAGCCTTTACGTCAGTAAGCGGGGTCTATTGGTATCAGGTGCTGGTTATTACCCTGGCGTTTCTGTTAGTAGCGTTTCCCTGCGTTGGCCTCTGGCTGGTATTTGGTGCCGGTTTGCGTAAAATGCTGACGCAACCACTGGTGCAGCGGATCTTTAACATTTGCATGGGCTTGATCCTGTTGCTGTCGGTGCTGCCAGTGATCATTGAAATCTGGCGTTACTACTTCACAGCAGCAAGTTAAGCCTGCTAAGGTAAAGGTGATGAATGGCACTGAAGAAAAAATAAAACTGGAACACGAAGCTGCCCGCATTTTTATGCGGTTGTATCAGCAACGCTTTGGCATAAAAATGCGCCATATCTGGCACAATGAGCCAGCCAGGCCTGATGTCTCCTGTTATTACGACAATACTAAGCTCGACCTGGAAATTGCTCATTTATATGGCAGTGAAGTAGAAGCCATGCATATTTTAGGCAGAGCCATCAGCGCAGAAACCCACCGTGAACTGATGGCACTGTTACGCACACCGCCTGAGCATCGGCTACTTACCGCATTAAACCGTATTATCAGTAGTAAAGCTGAGAAGCGCTACCAGAGTGATCATGTCTGGTTGGTGATCCGCAATGCTAACCCGTTGTGGACACGTCAGGATATGTTGTCACATCTTGATAAATTGCATATGCCAAAACGTCATCCCTTTCAGCAAATCTGGTTAGTGGGCGATATGGCAGGTGAGTCGGGCATTTTAGCCATCTATCCGGCTGATATCAGACAGCAGGATGGCTCCTGATGCTGACATTCTATTATAGGTTAGCCAGCATCTTGCGACCGTTACAAACGCTATGGTTTGGATTAGCCATTATCTGCCTGGGGTGGCTGGTTTACCTGTTACTGCGTGCTCCTGTTGAGGTAAGCCAGCGCTGGCAGTTAACTGCATTAGTCAGTTTTGCATTTTTGCTCAATATGATGCTGCTAACGTTGTTGTTTGCAACGCCAATAACTGCTGTAGCGCCAACGGCGTTCTGGCCCAGGCTGCAATATCGACTGCGATACCTGCTGCATTATTGTCTGGCCTGGGTGGTGACCGTGCTTTTTCTGCTCATTTTATGGCTGTTTCTGCGTATCACGCTCGGTATAATAGTACCTTTACTACTTTAAGCTGTATCACGGGTGGCGTTTGAATCAATCTATTCTAAATCAACAGAAAGCTCAGCCACAATGCTGGCAAATTTTTTGCTCGGTAGTTGATAACTTTGGCGATATTGGCATCTGCTGGCGTTTAAGCCGTCAGCTGGTCGCCGAGCATGGCATCAGGGTGCAGCTACTGGTTGATGACTTAACCAGCTTTTTGCAAATTTGTCCGCAAATATCGCCCACGCTGGCACAGCAAGTTGTGTTGGGGGTAGAGGTATTACACTGGCCGAATGAGCCTGTTGATCCGCTGCATTGGCAGCAATTTCCTGCGGCAGACGTGGTTATTGAAGCATTAGCCTGTACCATCCCTGCTGCCTATCAGCAGCAAATGGCCCGGCAGCAGCCGCCACCATTGTGGCTCAATTTGGAATATTTATCGGCAGAGCAGTGGGTAGAGGGCTGCCATGGTTTAAGCTCACCACAGCCGCAGGTGGCCTTGGACAAGTTCTTCTTTTTCCCCGGTTTTAACAACAAAACCGGTGGTTTGTTATACGAGCAGCAACTGCTGACACGACTGCAGAGCTTTACTGCAGATAGCGCCGCGGTGCAACGCTTTTGGCAACAGCTTGGGGTTAATGGCAGCGAATATCAGTTGAAAATTTCAATGTTTGCTTATGGCCATCAGCAGCTAGACAGCTTGTTACAGCAATGGCAGCAGCACGCGGGCAGGGTGCTTTGCTTAGTTCCGCACGGTGAGCTGGCAAACGAGCTAACTAGACAGTATCCGGAATTACTTTGCACTGACATGCTTCAGCTGGGACAGTTAAGCATCAAAGTTATACCGTTTCTGGCTCAGCCAGATTACGATTTACTGTTGGCCGCCTGCGATCTGAACTTTGTGCGCGGCGAAGATTCCATTATCCGGGCGCATTGGGCGGGCCGGCCTTTTGTCTGGCAAATTTACCGCCAGCAACAAGCCGCGCATTTGATTAAGTTGCAAGCCTTTCTCGATAGTTATGGTCAACAGATGCCTGCCGCTTTGGCTCAGGTAGTACAACAGTTTTACCTTAGCTGGAATAACGATGACTATCTTGGCACTACATGGCGCGATTTTTCGCAGCAATTGCCACAAATTGCCGCTTACAACCAGCTGTGGCGCCAGCAATTAATGGCAAATGGAGATCTTGCCAGCAACCTCGTGCACTTTGCCAAAAAAAAATTTATAATAACGCCCAATTTTTCCCAACAATGAAGATATTTCAATAATGATGAAAACAGCCCAAGAACTGCGCGCCGGTCAGGTTATTATGGTTGGCACAGAACCAATGGTGATTTTAAAAGCCGAGTTTAATAAATCTGGCCGTAACTCTGCCGTGGTTAAAATGAAAATGAAAAACCTGCTCAATGCCCAGGGCATGGAGACGGTATACCGTGCAGATGATAAATTCGAGCAGGTGCTGCTGGAAACCAAAGAAGTAACTTATTCTTACTTCTCTGATCCGATGTACGTGTTTATGGATTCTGAGTATAACCAGTTTGAAATCGAAGCTGAAAACATGACCGAAGCACTGAAGTACCTGACAGACGGGATGGAGTGTTCAGTGGTATTCTACAACGAGCGGGCTATTTCTGTTGATTTGCCAACCGTTGTGGTTCGTGAAGTGGTATACACTGAACCTGCAGCCAAAGGCGACACCACGGGTAAAGTGATGAAACCAGCGAAGCTGGACACCGGTTTTGAGTTAATGGTACCTGCTTTCGTGGATATTGGTGACAAAATTGAAATTGACACCCGCACCGACGAATACCGTAGCCGCGCGAAGTAATTTTTTATGCATAAGCGATAACAAAGGGCGCGTTCTGCGCCTTTTGTTGTTTTATAGCCAATAACAGGATTGCACTGTGACCAATAATGACGTGTTACGCCGCTTGCGGTATGCCTTTGACTACAATAACAGTACCATGAGCGATATTATGGCGCTTGGCGGGCAAACGCCCAGCCGTGAGCAAATGATTAGCTGGCTGAGTAAAGATGATGACAGCGAATTCGGTGCTATGGCCGATGTCGATTTAGCCCGCTTTTTAAATGGCCTTATTATCCATAAGCGCGGCCGCAAAGATGGGCCGCAAGCTGAACCTGAGCAACGGCTTAATCATAATATTATTTTTCGCAAGCTGAAAATTGCGCTCGATTTTAAAGATGACGATATTATGGCTGTGATGGCTTTGGCTGATTTCAGGTTAAGTAAGCCTGAGCTCAGTGCGTTTTTTCGCCGCGCCGACCATAAACATTTCCGGGCATGTCAGGATCAGGTACTACGCAACTTTATCAAAGGTTTACAGTTAAAATACCGGCCGGGTAGTAATGCTGAGATAGCGGAATAAATGACTGAGCAAAGTAGCTTTACCAATCTGCAAATTAACAGTGAGCAGCTGGCGCCGCTGGCGACATTGCAACTGGAGCCCCTAGCCAGAAGCTACCGGTTGTTGCGACAAGGCGTCAATGCAGCAGTTTTTACCCTGTTATTGCTGATGGTAGTGCTGCTGTGGTGGCAACCCTGGTGGGCATTGCCTGCCAATGTGCTGCAGCTGGTGGAACATGCGCTGTGGCTGCTGCCGTTAGTTGGGCTGCTGCGCGCGCTTTTTTGCTGGCAGGCCGATAAGTGTAAACACTTTGCCCTGCGTGAGCATGATATCAGTTACAGTTCAGGTATATTTTTCAGAAACATCATTACCCAGCCGGTTGTGCGGGTGCAACATATTGAACTAAAACAAGGGCCACTGGAACGCAAAGCCGGACTTGCGCGTTTGCAGCTATTTAGTGCCGGTGGCGCATTACACACCTTTGAAATTCCGGGCCTGCTGCTTGCGCAAGCACAGCAAATCCGCCAGTTTGTATTGCAGCACAAGGATGCCCTGCAAGATGAGCAACAATAGCGAGCTGGCAACGGAGCCGTTACCTCAACTAAGCCAACCGTCTGCACAGGCGCAGTGGCAACGGGTGTCGGCCATCGGTATTTTGTATTTTGCGCTGGGCGTGTTGCGGTTTTTTCTTGGTCAGTTTGTGTATCTGATCCCGCCTTTTATTCTGCTGTTTAACCGGATCAAAGAAAACCCCGCAGTGGCACTGGGCCTGGTTATCGGTGTGTTGCTGTTAGTTAGCGTATCAGCATTATTAAAGTTTTATTACTTTCAATACCGCTTGTCGGCCGGCACCGTAGAAATTCGCTCTGGCGTACTGAGCAAAAAATACCTGAACTTACCTTTTAGCCGCATTCAGAATATTAAACTGGAGCAACCACTGTTCTACCGGCCCGGTGATTTTGTCTGTCTGCAGTTGGATACCGCAGGCTCAGTAAAGCAAGAAGCCCGGCTGGTTGCCTTACGCCGGCCTTTTGCCGAAGCACTGAAGCAACACATCCTTGATGTGCGCGAGGTTGATGCTGCACCAATTACCCGGCATCACCAGGCTACAGACACCAGCAATGCGAATGCTGAGCAGTTGCTGAACAGGCGTAGTCTGGCCGATTTGGTAATACACGGCATCAGCAATAACCGTATCTGGTTGTTTTTAGGGGTAGCTGCGCCCTTTTATAATCAGCTGGCGGATAAACTGTTACAGCTGTTGCTATTGGCTGGTATTGATTTAGCGGTGATGTTCGATCCTGCGCAGCAGTCATGGCTGTTAATCGGGCTGTATGCACTGTCACTTACCCTGTTTATGATGTTGCTGTTTACCTTATTCTCGGTATTGGGGTCGGTGTTGTCTTTTTATGGTTTTACCCTGCATAAAAAACAGGGAAATTATATCCGGCGCAGTGGCTTACTCACCCGGCATGAAGTGGGTATGAAATTATCGCGCCTGCAATGGGTGGCGTTAAAACGTGACTGGCTGGATATGTTGTTAGGCAGGGTAAACCTGAGTTTTGAGCAAATTAATGGCCAGCAGCAACAATTTGCCAGCAACCAGAAAATTATGGTGCCATCGGTTACCCCAACTGAAGCACAGCAGCTGCTGGACGATGCTTATCCGGATAATCAACTTAACCAGCTGGCATTTGCGCAGATAAGCCGGCGTTTTATCTGGCGCTACCTGTTATTGTATTGGTTGCCAGTGGCATTAATTGTCCCGGCATGGCTATGGCAGCAGCAGTATCAGGTGCTGGCGCTGTTTAGCTTGTTGCCGTTAGCGTTCTGGGCGCTGCTTATTGTGATGCGCTGGTACCGTTATGGTTATGCGCAGGATAACCATTACTATTATATTCGCCGCGGTTACTTTGGCGTTGATTATTACTGCCTGGCGAAGTACAAGCTGCAGCAGGTGCAATTTAAACAAAGCTGGTTAATGCGCCGCTCTGGCTTGTGCTCGGTGAAGTTGGTGCTGGCCTGTGGGACGCTGGAGATTCCGTTTATGGCGCAGACCGCCGGTAGCACATTGCTGGAGCAGGGGCTTTATCAATTGCAAAGCAGCAAAAAAGCCTGGATGTAAGTTGGTGCCAGGTACCCGTTAACGACTTTGCAGCTGCAGATCGGACAGGGTAATATCGGCATGACTGTGTTTTAACTGGCTTAATAACAGCAAGGCACAGCTATAGGCATCGGCCAGCGCATGATGCTGGCCACTTTGCGGTAGTTTGTGCCGGGCTAAACATTGCGGCAGGCGCAATGCATCTTTTTTCATAACGATCCCCTGTTTTTGCAGGCGGTACAGCTCAATATTCAGGGTATCAATAAAACTGAACTTAGGTGCCTTACCGAAAATACGTTGGCTGGCCACTTCCAGAAAACGCAAATCAAGCTGGCAATGGTGAGCAACAAAAATATAGCCAGCATAATGCTGCAGCAGCTCCGTCAATACCTCCGCTAAATCCCGGGCATGACTAAAATCTTTATCATGCAAGCCATGAAATGCCGCACTTTGGCCAACACTGACCGGGCTGTTAACTAAATAGTGACGGGCGTCACTTAGCACTATCTCATAGTGTCGTACCGGCACCCAACCAAGGCTCACAATATGATCCTGTTTGGCATTTAAACCAGTAAGCTCTAAATCAATTACCAGAAACGGACAATCGGCGGCGCGGATATTGCCGGCAGGCAAGGCTACCTGGTTAAAGTTTTGCACAATGTGGCTAAGTGGGGTGGTTTTATTGTTTAACCAGGCCAGCATGGTTACAACTCCCGACAGAAGCGATGTTTTAATGACGACTGGGCATCATTAATCACCGTCAGGCTGTCTTTTAACTGATGGCGCTGCAAACCCGATAATACATTGGGGTCGAGTAAGTTGCTGACATCACGGCCCTGCAGCAAATCATGCTGATGTTTATCCCAGCGCAGCTGGGCCAGCACATCAAAGGCATCTGATAAATTTTGGGTATCCTTGCTGTCCATCACGCCTTTAGCGGCTAATTGTACCAGGCGCTGGCGGGTATTGACTTCACTAATACCGGCTGACAGGGCATATACCCTGACAATATCGGTAATTAAGCTAATGCCACGTTTTTTCAGATCCAGGCCTTTCTTCTGTTTACCATCATGCTCCAGAATAAAATTACGCAGAAAGCTTAATGGCGCGGTGCGTTGCAGGGTAGTTTGCGCCAGATGATACAAAAACAGCGCATTCTCATGAGTTTTAGCCAGAATATCCTGCTGCAGCGCGTTAAACAGGCCTTTACTGCCTTCAATCACCCGTAAATCGAAGAAGATACTGGATTTTAGCAGCGCCTCAGGCGTCGGGCTGTTAACCCATCTGGCAAATTGCCCCGACCAGCCTTTTAAACTGAGCCGCAGCGCACTGTTTGACGCCATAATATTACCAGGACACAGAATAATGCCGCAGCGCGCCAGGCCCTGACAAACAAATTCGGCCAGGGCGGCAAAATAATCGGCTATCTCACCAACCGGCTCCTTTTCTAATAGTAAGGCGTTATCCTGATCGGCATTTAAGCTTTGATCCATCCGCCCTTGCGAGCCAAACGCCAGCCAGCTGAATACACAAGGTGCTGGGCCCAGCTGTATCTGAGCCAGTTTAATCAGGCGCTGGGTCAGGGCATCGGTAATAGTAGTGATAATATGGCCGGCTTCATGTGCCGGTACCTGTTGCTTTCCCAGAGTTAACGCCAGGCCACTGATCTGGCTGGCGCAGTGCTCTAAGCCATCTATGCTGGTTTGGCGATGAATTTCGCCGATCAGGTAAACGGGATGATCTTGCTGTGAGCGAATAATATCGGTTGCGGTAATCATGGAATAACTTTGTTGTTTATCCAGCACCGGCAAATGGTGAATATTATGCCGGCTCATCAGTTGTACCGCTTCAAACAAATAGGCATGTTTATCGATGGTATAGGGTTTGGGGGTCATCACCTGTTGCACCGGGGTTTGCGCCGCTAAGTTTGCGGCCAGTACCCGGCTGCGCAAATCCCTGTCGGTAATAATACCGATCAGTTGTTCGTCCTGCTCCACTAACAGCGATGATACGCGTTTTTCAGTCATTAAACTGGCGGCTTGCTGCACGCTTTGGTCGCCGCTGATAGCGATTTTATGCGCATGGACAATATCGCTGATTTTCAGAGTAAAGCGGGAATTATTTTGCTGCGCTTTATACTGATGCAAGCGCCGGCCAAATAGGCGCTGGAAAAAGATATCAATATTTTTGTATTGATAACGCAATTGATGAAAGCCCTCAGCGGTTAACCAATATAGCAGACCATCTTCTTCACACACCAGGTTGTCATTATCAGTTAGCCCGGTTAATAGCAATTGGTAGCCGTAAAAATCGCCTTCTTCTAATTTGGTCAGTAAGGTCTGCTGGTCGCTGTACAACGCAAAAATGCCAGTCCGGATGATCATTAACCGTTCTGTATTAAGTTGCACTGTCTCGCCACGTTGACAGTAATACACGCTAATGTGTCCTGCCAGCCGGGCTAATTCCTGGCTGCTAAGCTGCTCAAACGGCGTGGTGCCCGCCAAAAATGTAGTAACTTCTGCAATTTCCATAAGACCTCAGCATTTTAGGTTAGCCAGACTGGCGCGAACATAGCGCCACGATAAGAGGGTCATTGTTGGCCAGCTTTTGCCAACCACTGCCAATGGCCACGCCTGGTGCCGGGATCACTAACTGTTCAGTAAAATCAGCCCGGGCCTGCTGCTGACAATGCACCACCTGAGGTACCCGTTTGGCCGAAAGCCGGCGTTCAAAAAAATACAGGTCGACCAGCCAGATAGCATTGTTACGCTGATTGGGGGCGGCGTTGGCGATATCCGCCGCGATAAAGCGCAGCGTTTGTGGATAAACATAACTCCAGGGGCGCCAGGGCGCCTGTTGTTCAACGGTACGCACCACTACTACACCCTCTGGCAATAAGCCAGCTTGATGCTGATACCAGTTGTATTCACTTTGCACCTGAAAACCCAGCATGCCGATAGCGGCAAACACAGGTATCAGCCAGCGCGGCGCTTTTTTCCTGCTGATAAACCGGATGGTCAGGGCGATGCCAGCTGCGCCTAAACCGGCAAAAATAGTCGCGATTAATTCCCACAACATAGGGTAATCCTGCTTAGTGTCTTTACTTAAAAAAGCGGGCTTTCAGTTGAAAGCCCGCTACTACTTCAACGTATTGTTGTTTCCACTATAACTTAGTGATCAACCGCCTGGCCAGCGCCGCGCGGGAAGCGCACGCTTTCTACCAGCTCCTGGATGCGCACTGGTGGTGGCGCAGTCAGAGATGAGACGGTAAAGGCAACTGCAAAGTTGATCATGGCGCCTACCGCACCAAACGATAATGGTGATATGCCATAACCAGTGCTACCGAACAGCCAGTTGTCTGGTGTGTTAGCAAAGGTAGCGGTGCCCGGGATAAAGAACCAGCCCAGATACAGGAAGATATACACACAGGTTGAAATTAAACCTGCCAGCATACCGGCAATAGCGCCATAGTTGTTTACCCGCTTGGAGAATATACCCATCATCAGCGCCGGGAAGATAGACGCTGCGGCAATACCAAACGCCAGCGCAACGGTCTGCGCGGCGAAGCCGGGGGGGTTCATGCCAAGCCAGGTAGCGACCACAATAGCGACCCCCATTGAGATCCGGGCGGCCATTAACTCACCTTTTTCACTGATATCCGGCTTAATCGAGCCTTTAATAACGTCATGACTGATGGCGGAGGAGATAGCCAGCAACAAGCCTGCAGCGGTAGATAATGCCGCCGCCAAACCACCGGCTGCAATTAAACCGATAACCCAGCCAGGTAAGTTAGCAATCTCCGGGTTAGCCAGTACCAGGATGTCGTTATTAACCACTAACTCGTTGCCGTTCCAGCCACGCTCTGCTGCAGTAGCAGCAAAGGCAGGTGTGTCGTTATACACCTGGATCCGGCCATCACCATTTTTATCGTCAAACTTAATTAAACCGGTGGTTTCCCAGGTTTTCATCCAGTCTGGCCGTTCCGCATACAGGATGGAGTCGGCTGTTGGACCCGCCGGGTAAATGGTGGTCATCAGGTTTAAACGCGCCATTGAAGCAACAGCTGGCGCCGTTAAGTACAACAGGGCAATAAATACTAAGGCCCAACCGGCAGACCAGCGTGCATCAGCGACTTTAGGTACGGTGAAAAAACGAATGATAACGTGCGGTAAACCAGCGGTACCAATCATCAGCGACAGAGTAAACAGTACCATATTCAGTTTGTTATCAACATCAGCAGTATAGTCCCGGAAGCCCAGTTCGCGGACTACTTCGTCCAGCTTAGCCAGTAATGGCATGCCAGATTCAATATGGTCAGAGAATAAGCCCAGTGGCGGCACAAAGTTACCGGTTAGCTGCAGTGAAATAAATACCGCAGGAATGGTATAAGCGATAATCAGTACCACATACTGCGCCACCTGAGTGTAGGTGATACCTTTCATGCCGCCCATAACAGCGTATAAAAACACGATAACGGCGGCAATAATCAGCCCCATATCGCTGCTGACTTCTAAAAAGCGCGAGAATGCTACCCCGGCACCGGTCATCTGACCGATAACATAGGTAACAGAGGCAATAATTAAACAAGCTACCGCCACCAGACGGGCACCGGTACTGTAAAAACGGTCACCGATAAAGTCAGGTACGGTAAACTTACCAAATTTACGCAGGTAAGGTGCCAGTAACATCGCCAGCAGCACGTAACCACCAGTCCAGCCCATTAAAAAGGTAGAATTGGCATAGCCACCGGCAGCGATTAAACCGGCCATAGAAATAAATGAGGCTGCTGACATCCAGTCGGCAGCCGTGGCCATGCCGTTCACTACCGGGTTTACCCCGCCGCCTGCCACATAAAACTCTTTAGTGGTGCCAGCCCGGGCCCAGATTGCGATTGCGATATAGAGGGCGAAGGAGCCGCCAACAAATATCAGGTTAATTGCAAATTGACTCATCCTGCTTACTCCTCGTCCACGCCGAATTCCTTATCGAGTTTGTTCATTCTCCAGGCGTAGAAGAAGATCAAAGCGATAAAGGTTAAAATAGAACCCTGTTGCGCAAACCAGAAACCCAGGTCTGTGCCTCCCACTGCAATGCCTGACAACATTGGCCTTAGTAAAATGCCAAAGCCATAGGACACCAAAGCCCAAATCGCCAGGCTGATAATGATCAGGCGAAGGTTCGCCTGCCAGTATGCCTTAGCGTTACTTTTATGGTCCGCCATCATATTTCTCCTTTAGTTATTTTTATCGAGCATTGTTAATCTAGCAGTAGTTGGTTAGTGCGCCAGCCCGACTTTAGTCGAAGCCTGCCGGCCAGAGATTGACAGCAGAGGTGTTGCGGCTCAAAGTATCGATATTGAGATTGTAGGAGAAAGCAGTGACGGCATGGACTGTAGCCTTATTGGCGCTGATTTACGTCGGGGGTTTGTTCTGGATTGCCAACTGGGGTGAACGGCATGCTGATGACCGCCTTATACGAAAGTATGGGGGGCTTATTTATAGCCTGGCACTGGCCGTGTATTGTACCTCCTGGACTTACTACGGAGCAGTGGGTACTGCCGTGACCCGTGGCTGGGACTACATACCCATTTATCTTGGGCCCGTTTTGTTGTTTGTTTTTGGCCAGCCGTTTTTATTTAAACTTTTATATGTTTCTAAAAAACAAAACGTTACCTCCATAGCCGATTTTATCGCTGCCCGTTATGGTAAGCGGAAAAACATTGCCATGTTCTCGGCAATTATTTGTCTGATAGTGGTTGTGCCCTATATTTCGCTGCAATTAAAAGCGGTAGCCAGTTCTTATCAGGTGTTGCTGGGCGGTGATTTTGCTGACAGCGCCGTGCACTGGTATCAGGACAGTGCTTTGCTCAGTGCTGTGGCTATGGCCTTTTTTGCTATTTTGTTCGGTACCCGCAAACTGCATTTAACCGAGCAAAATCGTGGCGTGATGGTGGCGATTGCCTTTGAATCTGTGGTCAAGCTTTTTGCGCTGTTAACCCTGGCGATTGCCGTTTACGTGTTTATTCTGGATAAAGAGCAAAACGTGCTACAGGCCTTTGCCGCCCATGCCAGTCAGCAGCAAGCGCAATACACTACTTCAGGGCTGGTGGAGTTTATTACTAAAACTATTCTGGCGATGGCCGCAGTGTTTTTATTACCACGCCAGTTTCACGTTGCCTTTGTTGAGAATGTCTCCGTTCATCATCTGCGCCATGCCAGACGTTGGTTCTCGGGTTACCTGTTGCTGGTAACGATAGTTGTAGTGCCGATAGCGGTAGCCGGTATGCAAATGTTTCCCACTCTGTTGTCTGAAGCCGATAGCTTTGTGTTACGCATCCCGGCTCAGTCGGGCTGGAATAGTTTAAGTGTGCTGGTTTTTATCGGTGGTTTCTCTGCTGCCACCTCGATGATTATTATCGCCACCCTGGCACTCAGTACCATGATTAGTAACGACGTGGTGATGCCAAGCTTACTGCAAACTAATCATCGCAAGGGCATGCCGCACGACTACAGTATGTTGATTTTACTGGTACGCCGGGCCATGATTTTACTGGTAATGGGCTTATCTTATTTCTATTACCAGATATTTGCCCGCAGTTATGAACTGGCTGAAACCGGCCTGCTGGCCTTTGCCCTGGCAATTCAGCTGGCACCGGCCGTGCTGGGCGGGCTGTACTGGCGTCGTGGCAATGCCTGGGGCGTTTATGCCGGCCTCAGTTTAGGCCTGGTACTGTGGTTTTATACCCTGATGCTGCCGCAGCTGGTTAATGCCGGAGTGATCAACAGCGATATTATGCAGCAGGGTTTATTTGGTCTGATGTGGTTGTCGCCTACCGCCATGTTTGGTATTACGCTTGATAGTTTAAGTCATGGCGTCTTGTTGTCGCTGGGTTTTAACATCCTGGCGTATTTGCTGGTGTCGTTGCTGACTTACGTCAATCTGCAGGACCGGCTGCAGGCGGTGGCTTTTGTAAAACCGAATTTACCAATAGATCATCAGGATACACCCGCGCGGCGCATCCGCATTCATAATGCCGATTTGAAAATTCTGCTGGAGCGGTTTGTCGGCAACAGCCGGGCTATTGAGTGCCTGGCAGAATTTGGCCGTAAACAAAACCTGAGTTTACAGCTGGATGACTTGCCCAGTGTCGGCCTGGTTGAACATGTTGAACGCGAACTGGCCGGCGTTATCGGCGCCTCTTCTGCATCGGCGATGGTCAATGCGGTGCTGGAAGGACGGCAGCTTGGTTTTGAAGATGTAGTCACCCTGTTTGACGATACTACGCAGGCCATTCAATTCTCGCGTAAAATTCTATTTTCCACTCTGGAGCATTTAAGCCAGGGAGTCAGTGTGGTCGACCGCGAATTGAAATTGGTGGCCTGGAATAAAGCCTATCTGGAAATGTTTAGTTATCCTGAAAGTATGGTGCGGGTTGGCCGGCCGGTAGCAGATATTGTTCGCTTAAATGCCGAACGAGGGCTCTGCGGCCCGGGTGATCCGGATGAGCATGTTGAAAAACGGATCAGCCATATGCAAAAAGGTACCGCTCATGTGTTTCAGCGGGTCAGACCTGACGGCCGGGTCATTGAAATGCGCGGCAACCCTATCCCGGGGGGCGGCTTTGTCACCAGTTTTACTGATATTTCTGAGCATGTAAAAGCCGTACAAGCGTTGGCAGAAGCTAAACAACATCTGGAAGACCGGGTGCAGGACCGTACCCAGACTATCTCGGATATGAATCAGGAACTGTTGGCTGAAGTTGCCAGGCGGCGGGAAACTGAGCAGCAACTATTACAGGCAAAAGCGGAAGCTGAAGCCGCTAATGCCTCAAAAACCCGTTTTCTGGCATTGGCCAGCCATGATATTTTGCAGCCGTTAAATGCTGCCCGCTTATTTACTGCCGCCCTGAGCGGTGCCCAGGAAAAAGCTCAGCAAAAAGCTATTCTCAGCCAACTCGACAATTCGTTAAAAGCATCGGAAGAGCTCATTTCAACCTTGCTGGAAATTGCCAAACTGGATGACGGCAAGTTGAAACCGGATGTGCAGCCGGTGGCGTTGCAGGAATTATTATCGCAACTGGCCGATGAATATAGTTTAGTGGCCAGCCAGAAAGGCCTGGGTTTAAAAGTACGGATAGCGGCCAATCATGTACAAACTGACCCGACCTATTTGCGGCGAATTTTGCAAAATTTGCTGTCAAATGCGATTAAATATACGGTTAAGGGGCGCATTTTAGTCGGCTGCAGAAAGCGGGGTGATAAACTGGTGGTGCAGGTATGGGATACCGGCCCGGGGATTGCCAGTCAGGATCTAGAACGGATTTTTGAAGATTTCTACCGGATAGATGCCACTGCCAAAGGCCAGCAAGGGGTTGGGTTAGGGCTGGGCGTGGTGCACCGGATGGCGAAATTACTGGGGCACCCACTTGATGTACGCTCCAGGCCGCGGCATGGAACGCTGTTCAGCATCAGTTTACCGCTGGTACAACAAAGCCAGCGCGTCAGCCTGCCGTTGCCGGGGCAAAGCACACAACGGCCATTACCGGGGCTGACAGTGGTTTGTATTGATGATGATGCGGCTAACCTGGCCGCTCTTAAGGTGTTGCTGGAACAGTGGCAAATAGCCGAGGTAAGTTGTTTTTATGACGATGCAGAATTACTGGCGTATGCCCAGCATGCGCCTGCGCCTGATGTCATGCTGATTGATTATCAGTTGGGTCAGCATGTGAATGGTCTGGATTTATATCAGCAAATTAAAGTGTACTGGGGAGATGTAGGTGGCATCCTGGTATCTGCGTCACCGCAAGCTGATTTGGCGGCACAGGCTAAAGCAGCAGGCCTGATGTATCTGGCCAAGCCGATTAAACCTGGCGCACTGCGCGCCAGTTTGAATCATTTTAAAATGCTGAAGAGGGGTAATCTGTTGTAACAGGTTATCACGCTAACGCGCGTCACAGCTTAGTGCTGTTTTGCCATGGCACGGTCAACTGGTGGCTCTAAGGTCAGACGCTGGGCCTGAATAACCACCTGGGTGCGGTTAGTGCAACCCAGTTTTCGAAAAATAGCCGTGATATGTGCTTTGACGGTGGCTTCGGAAATATGTAAATCATAGGCAATTTGTTTATTTAACCAGCCTTCGGTTAAGTAATACAACACCTTATATTGCTGCTGCGTTAGCTGGGCAACTTTTGCCGCTAAATCTAAATCCTCGCCGGCACTTTGCTGCTGAAACACCGCTTTGTGTAAGTTAGCCGGTACCCATAGTTCACCCGCTAGTACCGCATTTAATGCCGTGCTGATATCCACCGGGTTAGCGGATTTGGGAATATAGGCCGATGCGCCAAAGGCAATAACCCGGCGAATAACGTCCAGCTCTTCACTGGCAGAAATGACCACTATTGGCAGGCTGGGGTAGTTCTTGCGTAACTGAATTAACCCCAGAAAACCGCAATTGCCGGGCATATGCAAATCCAGCAGCAACAGATCAGTATCCGGATGTTGCTCCAGTGCCGTGCAGGTGCTATCGAAACTGTCTGTTTCAATGGTCGCCTTAGTGACAAAGGTACTGCTTATCGCATTAATCAGCGCATTGCGAAACAACGGATGGTCGTCTGCAACGATAAGCTTTGCCATATCAATCCTCCGGTAAGGTCCAGCATTGTAATTATTATAAAGGCCGCAATAGCGGCCTTGTTTGCTGCAACTTGAAACAACGTTAGTGTACGCTGTTTTTGCCTTACTTACGATTTAAACGGTTATTCACTAAAATTTCAACTACTGATGGATCAGCCAGAGTAGAAATATCGCCTAACTGGTCATGTTCGTTAGCGGCAATCTTGCGTAATATGCGCCGCATAATCTTGCCTGAGCGGGTTTTTGGCAGGCCAGCGGGCGCCCATTGCACTAAATCCGGGGTCGCGATAGGGGATATCTCTTCCCGTACCCAGGCCCTGATAGCCTTGGTAAGTTCATCACTGGGTTCAACACCAACCCGAGGCGTAACATAGACATAAATACCCTGGCCTTTAATCTCATGCGGGTAACCGACCACAGCCGCTTCAGCAATCGCATCGTGCGCTACCAGGCAGCTCTCTATCTCAGCAGTGCCCAAACGATGGCCGGAAATATTCAGTACATCGTCTACCCGTCCAGTCAGCCAGTAGTAACCATCCTCGTCGCGCTTGGCACCGTCCCCGGTAAAATAGACCCCCGGATAAGTACTAAAATAAGTTTGTTCAAACCGGTCATGATCGCCATACAAGGTGCGCATCTGGCCAGGCCAGCTGTCCAGGATCACCAGGTTACCCTCCGCGACGCCGGCAAGCTGATGCCCTTCATTATCAACAATGGCCGGTTTAACCCCAAAAAACGGCCGGGTAGCTGAGCCGGGCTTTAATGCTGTAGCTCCCGGCAGCGGCGTAATTAAAATACCGCCGGTTTCTGTCTGCCACCAGGTATCGACGATAGGGCATTGGCTAAGCCCGACTTTTTCGTAATACCAGTTCCAGGCTTCCGGGTTAATTGGCTCGCCAACACTGCCCAGGGTTTTCAGCGAGCTTAAGTCTGCGCCTGCCACCGGGCTGTCGCCGTGGGCCATCAGAGCCCGGATAGCCGTCGGGGCTGTGTACAGAATATTGACCTGATACTTATCGACAATCTGGGCAATACGTTTGACGCTGGGGTAGGTGGGAACCCCCTCAAACATCACGCTGCTGGCGCCATTGGCCAGTGGCCCGTAGATAATATAACTATGGCCGGTGACCCAGCCTACATCGGCGGCGCACCAGTAGATATCGCCGTCATGATAATCAAACACATATTGGTGGGTCATGGCGGCATACACCAGATAGCCGCCGGTGGTGTGCAGCACGCCTTTGGGTTTACCGGTTGAACCTGAGGTATATAAAATAAACAGCGGGTCCTCGGCATTCATTGGCTCGGGTTCACAACTGTTGCTCTGGCTGGCGACCAGCTCGTGATACCAGACATCGCGGCTAGGGTGAAAATCGATATTTTTGCCGACATGCTTGACGACGATGACATTCTGGACCGGGCTGGCACTACCCAGATGGCCCAGCGCCGCGTCAGTATTGTCTTTTAAATGGGTTGCTCTGCTACCACGCAGCGCTTGATCAGAGGTGATCACTAACTTGGAATCACAGTCGACAATCCGGCTGCCCAGGGCGTCAGGCGAAAAGCCGGCAAATACCACGGAGTGCACGGCACCAATCCGGGCGCAGGCTAATAGCGCTACAGCGGCTTCCGGGATCATCGGCAGATAGATGGTGACCCGATCACCTTTTTTAATACCCAATGATTTCATACCATTGGCCAGGCGGCATACCTGATCATACAGTTGCTGATAAGTGACTGTTTTCTGCACGCCAGGCTCATCACCTTCCCAGTAAAACGCAACCTGCTCAGCGCGGCTTTTAAGATGACGGTCTAAACAATTATAGCTGGCATTCAAGCTGCCATCGCTGTACCAGTTCACTTTTACCTTGCCAAGTTCAAAGCTGGTGTCTTTAATCTTGCTGTACGGCGTGATCCAGTCAAGGCGTTTACCTTGTTCAGCCCAGAATGCGTCAGGCTGCTCAATCGACTGACGATACATCTGCTGATAAACGTCATCTGTGATATGTGTTCTGGCGCTGGCCTTCGCACTTACCGGATAAAGACTTGGATGTGACATAGTTTCCCCTGCGGATCTGCTTTATATATAAGAATTTTAACCTGGTTACTTTCTATCTAAATCAGGCGTTAAATGAAATTAGACCATAGTCTAGCCAAGCATTGGCTATTGCGCGAACTGCGACTAAAGGCTAATTGCGAACTAACAGACTGTCGCCCAAAGTTGAACATGATCAAATCTAAATAATGCACAACAGATGTTATTACAATAATAAAGATGGAGAACTTCAGATGAGACAAAGAAAGACTTTCAGTACCCTTGCTACCGCCATTGCGCTGGCGCTGGTTGCCGGTAGTGCCCAGGCGAGCACGGGCTTTAGTATAGGCGATACCAATGTCACCTTTGGTGGCTTTGTTAAGCTTGATGCCATGACCACTGATTCTGACGGCGAAATTGCCGCTTTGGGCCGTGATTTTTATGTGCCGTCGTTAACGCCAATTGGTGGTGCCAGTACCAATCGTTTTGATATGCATGCCCGGCAGAGCCGATTCTTTTTCGGCACTTCAACCGATTTAGGCAACGGTGAAAAGGTTACCGGCCATATCGAATTCGATTTTATGACCAGTAACAACGGCAATGATGAGCGCACCACCAATGGTTACAGCCCGGTGATGCGGCATGCTTTTATTAAATATAAAAACTGGACGCTTGGCCAGACATGGTCAAACTTTATGGATTTGGCATCGTTACCAGATACCCTCGATTTTGTCGGTAATCCGGATGCGGCTGTTTTTATCCGCCAGGCTCAGGTTCGTTATACCCATGGTAACTTTGCTTTTGCCGTTGAAAACCCGGAAAGTACCATTACGCCTTTCGGCGGTGGTGCCCGTATTACCACCGATGACAATGCTACGCCTGATTTTACCGCCAGCTACAGCCTGACCACCGATTGGGGGGTATTACGGGTGGCCGGTTTAATGCGCCAGATCAGTATTGACGGTGTCTACAATGGGGTAGATTACGAAGATGATGTAACGTCCTACGGTTTGTCCGTCAGCGGTAAGGTCAATTTTTCCAATAAAAACGATCTGCGTTTTACCTTTAATACCGGTAAAGGCCTGGGCCGTTATGTTGGCTTAAATACCACCAATGGCGCGGTATTAAATGGTAATGGTCCGAATGCCGGACTGAAAACTATCGATGTAACCGCTTATTCTGTGGCCTATCGCCATTTGTGGAATGATCAGTGGCGCTCTACCGTGCTGTATTCGGCGCTGGATATTGATAATGACACAGCTTTAACGGGTATGGCGGCGAATAAGCGAACGCATAGTTACAGCGCTAACCTGCTGTACCAGGTTAATAAAAAGCTGATGGTAGGTGCTGAGTACAAATATGCTAACCGGGAACTG
Source organism: Arsukibacterium ikkense (assembly GCF_000987775.1). Lineage (GTDB taxonomy): Bacteria > Pseudomonadota > Gammaproteobacteria > Enterobacterales > Alteromonadaceae > Alishewanella > Alishewanella ikkense. The sequence continues at coordinate 26,571 of NZ_LAHO01000018.1, read as the reverse complement.
GAATCCGGTATGGACGGTGCAATGAACCGTTTGCAGTTCAGTGCTAAATACGATTTCTAACAATAAAAAAACCAGCGGTTAAGCTGGTTTTTTTGCAAGAGATTGTAAAAAGTCCCCCGCTAGCGGGGGATTTTTTTTATTCTGCTTTATCAGGTTTAGTCATTGGTGCACTGGCTGCCTGACGGGCAAAAGCAGAACCGGCTGGCCGGCTTGAACTGCTAACCGCAGGCCGTTCGCTGGCACTGGCGGCTACCTGGCTGTTGTCTGCTGCGCTGTCTGCAGTTACTGCTACCGCAGCGGCGGCAGGCTTGGCCATATCAGCGACTACCATATTGCCGAAGCGACTGCCGGCTTTAGCCGGTGCTGCTTTAGCTACAGCTGCTTTTGGCTTGGCTGCTGGCTGAGCTGGTGGCACCGCAGCTATCACTTCGGCAGGTGCCAGGTTAAGCTCAGATTGCGCTGGCACACTGGGTTCCGCTTTAACATCCGCTAGGGTAGTCTCCGCTTTTTGTGCCTTGCCGTCAGCTGCGCTATCGTCAGCTGCGTCTGCTACCTTGCGTTTCGCACGCGGCCGGCCAGGCTTGGCCCTGCTTTTGCCTGCGGCTGGTTTGCTGTCGCCGCTATCTGTGGTTGCAACTTCAGCTTCTTTTGCAACTTCTGCAGTGTCTGGCGTTGCTGTGGCAGGCGCCGGGCTGGTTACTGTGGCTTCAACCGCTTCAACCGCTTCAACCGCTTCAACTGCAGCAACAGTGTCGCTGTCGGTTTCTGCTGCTGTAGAACCATCCGCCAGCTCCTGCTGATCTTTCTTCCGTTTCTGGCCTGCTGCCCGCAAATGGCGCGGCGAGCGCCGGTTGCGGCTACGTGGTTCTGCCGTTTCGGTTTCTTCCTGCTCGGTTACCGTGGCGGCTTCTGTTGTTTCCGGCGCTGAGGTTTCTGGCTCCGTTGTTTCAGTCGCGTTCTGCTCCGTTACTGGTGAAACATCGGCAACTTCTGCTGGCACGCTGGTTTCTGCTACTGCTGCCGGCGCTGGGCTGATGTCTGTTGCCTGGCTGGTTGCCACTACAACAGTGTTATCCGCCGCAGGCGCTGCTGCGGTAACTTGTTCAACTGCTACCGCTGGCTCAGCAATGATAGCTGGCTTGGCCGCTGTGTTCAGCTCGGTTGCTGCGTTATCTGCTGGCTGAGACATCCGCACAGATTTACGCATATTACGCCGTTGACGCCGCTCTGCTGCAACGCTGCGTTCTTTTGGCTCTTCGCTTACGACATCCGCTACCGGTTCCGCAGTTAGCCGCTCAGCGTGTGGCTTACGACTATCTGGCTGACGGTTGCTCCGCTCTTGCACAGGACGTGCTGTACGTTCCTGTTTTACCGGAGTTTCAGCAGCGACGATCGCGTCATCTTTCTCTACGCTGCGTTCAACAGCCTGATCCGGGCGACGGCGTTTATTATTCCGGCGACGGTTACTATCGCTTTTACCATCGGCGCGGCTGCTATCTCGATTAGCATCGCGGCTACCGTCACGAGCAGCATCACGGCCAGTATCGCGAGTAGCGCGGCTACCATCACGCGGCGCTCTGCCATCTTCCTTGCGGGCGGTATGTTGCTTACTAGGCGTTTTACTGTGTTCGGTTTTTGGTTCGCTACCGGTAATTAACCCTTTAAACCACTTGCTCAGTTTACTAAATAAATCAGGCTCAGCATTAACCACTGGCGCTACTACTGGTGCAGTGCGGGCAGGGGCGGTCTGGGCAATATTAATAGCTGAAACTGCGGGCTTTTCTTTTACCACTTCAACACTGGGCTGATAAGGCTTACTGATAACCTCAGGCGCTTTCACCATGTTGTAGCTAACGTCATCCAGCTCTTCATCAATCCGGATGCGTGATACTTCATAGTTAGGTGTTTCCAGGTGTTCATTTGGAATAATGAAAATCTGAATGCCGTTGCGTTTTTCAATGCGCCGCACTGATTCGCGCTTTTCGTTCATTAAATAGGTGGCAACCGAGATAGGCACCTGAGCATGGATCTGGCTGGTGTTATCTTTAATCGCTTCTTCTTCAATTAAGCGCAAAATGGATAGCGCAGAGCTTTCGGTACCACGAATAGTGCCGCGGCCATGACAGCGCGGACAAACGTGACCGGCAGACTCACCCAATGACGGGCGCAGGCGCTGCCGTGACATTTCCAGTAAGCCAAAGCGCGAGATCCGGCCAATTTGTACCCGGGCCCGGTCGTGTTTAACCGCATCTTTCAGGCGGTTTTCTACTTCGCGCTGATGCCGTACTGGCGTCATATCGATAAAGTCGATAACAATTAAACCGCCTAAGTCACGTAAGCGTAACTGGCGGGCAATTTCATCGGCTGCTTCCAAATTGGTATTAAAGGCGGTTTCTTCAATATCGCCACCTTTGGTCGCTTTTGAGGAGTTAATATCAATAGCAGTAAGGGCTTCAGTACCGTCGATAACAATAGAACCACCTGAAGGTAGCCGTACTTCACGGCGAAAGGCGGTTTCAATCTGGGTTTCAATCTGGTAGTGCATAAACAGCGGTACTTCACCGTCGTACATTTTTACCCGGTGGGCAAAGTCAGGCCGGAACTGCTGAATATAGACTTTAGCTTCTTCAAAAATCTTCGGGTTATCAATCAGGATTTCACCTACATCGCGGCGCAGGTAATCGCGAATGGCGCGAAATACCACGTTACTTTCCTGGTGAATTAAAAAGGGCGAAGGGCGCTTGGCGGCTTCGTCGGTAATCGCTGACCAATGCTTTAACAAGGCCTTTAAGTCGTAATCCAGCTCTTCGTAAGATTTACCTACGCCGGCAGTACGGACAATTAAACCCATGCCATCAGGCATTTCTAACTGGCCCAGCGAGTCTTTTAATTCCTGGCGCTCATCACCTTCTATGCGGCGGGAAATACCACCGGCACGAGGGTTATTCGGCATTAATACCAGGTAAGAGCCGGCTAAACTGATAAAGGTGGTTAGCGCGGCGCCTTTCTGGCCCCGTTCTTCTTTATCGATTTGAATAATAACTTCCTGGCCTTCTTTAACTACCTCTTTAATATTGGGGCGGCCGTCGAAGCTGTAACCTTTAGGAAAGTAATCGCGGGAAATTTCTTTTAATGGCAAAAAACCATGCCGATCAGCGCCGTAGTCAACAAAGGCGGCTTCAAGGCTGGGTTCAACCCGGGTGATTTTACCTTTGTAAATATTCGCTTTTTTTTGTTCATGGCCCGGGCTTTCAATATCCAGGTCATACAGTTTTTGGCCATCGACCAAAGCAACGCGGATTTCTTCTTCCTGAGTTGCATTAATTAACATTCTTTTCATTGTTGGGTGACTCTATTAGCAGCCACAACGCAACCTTACTGGGCACCTGGGTGTTCAGATGTTATCAGGCATCAAATAATGCAGTCTCACGACTGGGATACCTGAGGGAACCAAATTGTCACTATTTACAGTACAGTTATCTGTTTTCGTTTGAATCTGAAACACACCGCCGTTCGGCGTTGCGCTATAGCAAATTTCTCATGTTGCTCAGGTCACTGGAAATTGTGTTTTGCCGTTGTTGGTAACAGATTACGCAACATTACCTCAGGCAAATGGCGTTAATTAAACGCCGGGGCTATAAAAACGTTGGTTTTCACCACGAATTCGGTATGATCACATCCCCTGACGGTGCCGCACAATTTCTCTTATGTCACGTTGAGCGCCCTAATTGCCACATTTTGGCATAATTAGCCGGGTGATTATCCCACTAATATGCACCGGATAGCAACTTAAAAGTAATTTTAGCAGAGTATTTAGAACCCATGACAGATGGAATCAAATTACCGATACAAATGATTGAAATCGAAGATGATTATATCGGTCAACGAATAGACAATTTTTTACTGGCGCGGCTCAAAGGTGTGCCAAAAAGTGTTATTTATCGGGTTTTAAGAAAAGGAGAGGTTCGAGTTAACAAAAAACGGATCAAACCTGAGTATAAGCTGCAGCAGGCGGATATCGTGCGGGTGCCGCCATTAACGGTTGCTGCCGAGCCGGACCGGGTGTCAGTTAAGCTTAGCCTGGTCAGTGAGCTGGAAAGTCATATTCTGTTTGAAGACAGTGACCTTATTGTATTGAACAAGCCTTCCGGCATGGCGGTACACGGTGGCAGTGGCTTGCAATTCGGGGTGATAGAAGCGATGCGGGCATTGCGGCCGCAAGCGAAACTACTGGAATTGGTGCACCGTTTAGACCGCGATACTTCAGGCTGTTTGCTGATCGCCAAAAAGCGCTCGGTACTGACCCACTTACATGCGCAGCTGCGCGATAAAACGGTCGAGAAAAAATACTGGGCGCTGGTTAGCGGTGACTGGGACAATAAAGTGCGTAAGGTGACTGAGCCGCTGCGTAAAAATACCCTGCAATCGGGCGAGCGGGTGGTAAAGGTAGACGAGGTCAATGGTAAGCCATCGGAAACCCGTTTTCGGATTTTACAACGTTATCAGGAGGGTACTCTGGTTGAAGCCTTTCCAGTAACCGGCCGCACCCATCAAATCCGGGTGCATACCGCCTGTAAGGGGCATCCTATCGCTTGTGATGATAAGTATGGCGACAACGACTTTAGCAGCCAGATGCAGCAGCTGGGCTTAAACCGGTTATTTTTACATGCCAAAAGCCTGAGCTTTATTCACCCCAACAGCCAGACCACCATGCGAATTGAAGCGCCGTTAGATGCGCAGCTGGATAAAGCCCTGACAAAATTAACGAGAAAATAGTTTAGGTAAAAGTCATATGGCAGAAGTAAAGTTAGTTATTTTCGACTGGGACGGCACGGTTATGGATTCGATAGGTCGTATCGTATCTTCGATGCAGGCTGCCGCTGAATCTACCGGTATAGTGGTACCCAGCAGCCATGCCGTAAAGCAGATTATCGGCCTGAGCCTGGACCCGGCCTTTGCCGTGTTATTTCCTGACACTAATGCTGAGCAGCGCAGCCAGTTATTTGCACACTATCGTGATCACTACACCATTTATAACACCACCCCCAGCCCGCTGTTCGACGGTGCTGAGCAGGTGTTAAAAACCCTGGCGGAGCAAAATATCCTGCTGGCGGTCGCTACCGGTAAAGCGCGCCATGGTCTGGAACGGATGTTTGCCGAAACCGGCCTCGGCCACTACTTTGTTACCAGCCGCTGCGCTGATGAAGCGCAGTCAAAACCTCATCCGGATATGCTGCTGCAAATCAGTAAACAGCTTGGCATCGAACCGGATCAGGCCATTATGGTAGGGGATACCAGCCACGATATGAAAATGGCGCAGGCAATAGCAATGCCCAGAGTAGGCGTTACCCATGGCGTGCATGGCGCAGAGGTGCTGGCACAATTTCAACCCAAAGCCATTATTGATAACTTACCGTCGCTGTTATCCTATATTTAGCCATAAAGCATTAGCCATAAAGCATTAACCATAAACCGCTGACCAGCTAAGCGCCAGCGGTTAACAGGTTTACCCCCTCATTACGCAACAGCTGTAGCAGTTTAATTAAGGGCAAGCCAATCAGGCTATTGGGGTCGTCACCTTGCAATGCGCTAAACAGGCTTATGCCTAAACCTTCGCTTTTAAAGCTGCCGGCACAATCCAGTGGTTGCTCGCGCTCCACATAGGCAATAATTTCTGCGCTGGTCAACGAGCGAAAACAAACAGTAAATGGCTCAACCACGCACTGACAGTGGCTTGTTGCGGCGTTAATTAACGCCAGACCGGTTAAAAAAGTGACACTGTGGCCACTAAACTGGCTCAGCTGGGCAATGGCATTTTGCCGGGTATGTGGTTTACCAATAATCTGGCCGTTAAATAGCGCCACCTGATCAGCGCCAATGACCAAACCCTCTGTTAAGCTCGCAGCAACCGCATGGGCTTTTGTTATGGCCAACCGGCTGACCAGGGCTGTTGCAGCTTCATCCGGTAGCGCGGTTTCATCGACCTCAGGTTTAATTGCCGTAAAGTGCGGTGTTAGCTTTGCCAGTAATTGCTGCCGGTAAGGTGATGTAGATGCCAGATAGAGCGCCGGCAGGCTGCATTTAGCCATATATTCCCCGAAAACAGCTGCACAAAAACTTATTATGCCAAGCAAAAGGTACTTTCACCAAGCACCGTTTGCCAGCAGCGGATAAAAAGCAGAAAAATCTGCTGGAACCCTTTGACAGCAGGGGTTGGGTTCTATATGATGCGCGCCTTATGCAAAAAGTGAAAATACCTGTTACCTTAGATCCGGTTAAAGCTGCACAAAAGCGGTCTATTTTTGACGGCATAGTGCCGCTGCAAACCCTTACCCGGTTAACTGAGAGTCTGGTTGAAAAACAAGGCGACGTAGCAGTAAGAATTGAATGCGGAACTGACGAACAAGGCCTTGCCGTATTACAAGGTGAGGCTGCGGTTCAGGTTGTCGTATGCTGCGAGCGTTGTGGCGAGCCGATGACGCTGGCATTAGACAGTCGTTTTACGTATACCCCGGTGAAAGGGGATGATGATGCCGCTCTGGCGTTAATTCCGGAGCGTTACGACATAATTGTTCGTGACGAGCACGGCGAAATAAATTTACGGCAGTTGGTTGAGGATGAACTTATTCTGGCATTACCACTGTTTCCGATGCATGATGCAACAGACTGCAATATCAGTGCTGATGCAATGAGTTTCGGTGACATAGGGCCAGAACCAGAAAAACCAAACCCCTTTGCCATACTGCAAGAACTGAAAAAAAAGTGATTTAGGAGAAATACCATGGCTGTTCAGCAAAACAAAAAATCTCGTGCACGTCGTGACATGCGTCGCTCACATGATGCGTTAACTGGCCCTACGCTGTCAGTTGATTCAACTACGGGTGAAACGCACCGTCGTCACCACATTACTGCCGATGGTTTCTACAAAGGCCGTAAAGTAAAGTAAATCTGGATGCACCTGGTGCAGCCATTAAAGATTAAACTTGCTTTAGATATGATGGGGGGCGACCATGGCCCCCTTACTACTATTCCTGCAGCCCTGGCAGCGATAGCGGAATTCCCTCATTTAGAACTTGTGTTGTGCGGTGACCCTTTGTTACTGGAACAGCAACTCGTTTTCTATAACAGCTTTCCTCATCCTCAGCTGTGTGTAGTTGCCAGCAGTAACGATGTTGCTATGGCCGATAAGCCCTCTGTTGCCCTGCGCAATAAACGTGAATCATCGATGCGCCGGGCGCTGGACTTAGTTGAGCAGGGCACTGTGCAGGCGTGTGTCAGCGCTGGTAATACTGGTGCTCTGATTGCGATGGCCCACTATGTGCTAAAAATGCTGAACGGCGTGGAACGCCCAGCGCTGATCAGTGGTTTACCCAGCTGTAAAGGCAACCCGGTGTATATGCTGGATTTAGGCGCAACCGTTAACTGTGACGCTGATACCTTATTTCAGTTTGCTGTGATGGGCGCTGTGATGGCCGAAGAAGTGGTGGGTATTCGTTTTCCCAAAGTCGCTTTGTTAAACATGGGCGAAGAGGAAATTAAAGGTTCAGATCAAATTAAACGGGCTTCGCAATTACTAACCAGCTGCAACGACATTAACTACATCGGTTATATTGAAGGCGATGATATTTTTTCCGGCAAGGCCGACGTTATTGTCTGTGATGGCTTTGTCGGTAACGTGGCATTAAAAACCTGTGAAGGCGTGGCCAAACTGATTTTGCGCCGTTTTGAAAGCAGCATGCGACAACGAATGAGTGCGCAGCTTTTCGGCTGGTTACTGAAACCTTTTATAAAAAGTCTTTATCAGGGAGTGAACCCCGACCACTATAACGGCGCAAGTCTGATAGGATTGCGCGGAATTGTAGTGAAAAGTCATGGAAATGCGACAAAAGACGCATTTTTAAGTGCCATCCGACAAGCAGTGTGCGAGGTTGAACGCCAGGTGCCTGCTAAAATTAAAGATCGGTTGGAACACGTATTAATTGATAAAGCATAGGCTCGCATGTACTCACGCATTATTGGTACCGGGAGTTATTTCCCGTCACACGTTCGCACCAACGCCGATCTGGAAACCATGGTGGAAACCACCGATGAATGGATTATTGAGCGAACAGGTATAAAAGAGCGGCGGATCATCGGTGCTGACGAAACTGTCGCTACCATGGGCGCCCAGGCTGCACTGCAGGCGATTGCTGCAGCGGGCATCGATAAAAACAGCATCGATATGATTATCTGTGCCACCACCAGCGCTGCCAGGGCCTTACCCAGTGCGGCTTGTGAAATTCAGCGCGAGCTGGCTATCCCTGCTATCCCTGCTTTTGATATTGCGGCCGCCTGTGCCGGCTTTTGCTATGGCCTGAGTGTGGCAGATCAATATATTAAAACCGGTATAGCCAAGCGCATTATGGTGATTGGTTCTGATTGTCTGTCGCAATTAATCAGCCCGGAAGACCGCTCCATGGTGATTTTGTTTGGTGATGCGGCTGGTGCGGTATTGCTGGAAGCTTCAGCAGAGCCGGGTATTTTATCAACCCATATTCATGCCGATGGCAAATACTCTGAATTACTGTATGTCGATAACCCTATTCGCGGTGATGAGCACTCGGTGCACAACTCCTGGGGCAGCATGAAAGGTAATGACGTGTTTAAAGTGGCCGTTAACAAGTTATCTCAGGTGGTCGAACAAACGCTGAGTGCCAATAATATGGATAAATCCGAAATTGACTGGTTGGTACCGCATCAGGCAAATTTACGCATTATCTCTGCGGTCGCCCGCAAACTGGATATGTCGATGGATCAGGTGGTGATTAACCTTGACCGTTATGGCAATACCTCTGCTGCGACTGTGCCAACGGCATTAGATGAAGCGATACGGGATGGCCGGATCAAACGTGGCCAGACATTATTGCTGGAAGCCTTCGGCGGCGGTTTTGCCTGGGCTTCTGCGCTGGTTCGGTATTAAATTTACATCGCTGATTTAAAATGCAGGACAAACAATGACTCAAAAACTTGCAATCGTATTCCCCGGACAGGGTTCACAAAGTGTCGGTATGCTTAATGAGCTGTATCAGCATGATATCGTTAAAAGTACCTTTGCCGAGGCCTCTGCTGCGCTGGGTTACGATTTATGGGCGTTAGTGGCAAATGGTCCGGAAGCGGATTTAAACGAAACACAGCGTACACAACCGGCGTTATTGACAGCGTCAGTAGCGGTTTGGCGTTTATGGCAGCAGCAAGGCGGCACTACGCCTGCTTATCTGGCAGGCCATTCCCTGGGCGAATATTCCGCGCTGGTTTGTGCAGGCGTGCTCAGTTTGGGGGCGGCAGTAAAGCTGGTTGAGCAACGTGGTCATTATATGCAACAGGCAGTACCGGCCGGAGTTGGCGGTATGTCGGCTATTATTGGCCTGGACGATGCTGCCATTGCTAAGGCTTGTGCAGACGCGGCGCAGGGTGAAGTGGTGGCGCCGGTTAATTATAACTCGCCAGGGCAGGTAGTCATTGCCGGCCATAAAGCCGCGGTTGAGCGGGCTGGCGAGTTGTGTAAAGCTGCTGGTGCCAAGCGGGCGTTACCTTTACCGGTGAGTGTGCCATCGCACTGTGCCCTGATGCGCCCGGCCGCTGAGCAGCTGGCCACCGATTTAGCGGCGCTGAGTTTTAACCCAGCGCAAATACCGGTTGTCAATAATGTTGATGTTAGTGTGGCAGGTAGCAGTGATGCCATTAAAGATGCGCTGATCCGCCAGTTATATAGCCCGGTGCGCTGGACAGAAACCATAACCTGGCTGGCAAGCCAGGGTGTGACGGATGTGATTGAATTAGGTGCGGGCAAAGTACTTAGCGGCCTGATTAAACGTATTGATAAAAATCTTAATAGCAGTTCGGTGAACGATCAGGCATCTTTAGCCTCGGCGCTAACCCAGCTGACACAGGAATAACGATGACAAACTTACTCTCATTAGAAGGCAAAGTGGCCCTGGTAACTGGTGCCAGCCGTGGTATAGGCCGGGCGATTGCTGAACAATTAGCTGCTTTGGGCGCCAAAGTGGTGGGTACTGCTACCACTGAAAAGGGCGCAGCGGCAATTTCTGCCTATCTGGCTGATAAGGGCAAGGGCCTGGTGTTAAACGTTACAGACACCGATTCTATTGAACAATGTTTAGCGGAAATAAAAAACCAGTTTGGCGAAATTGATATTTTGATTAATAATGCCGGCATTACCCGCGACAATTTATTGATGCGGATGAAAGATGACGAGTGGTTTGACATTATTCAAACTAACCTGACATCGGTGTTTCGGTTAAGCAAAGCAGTATTGCGCAGCATGATGAAAAAACGGTATGGTCGTATTGTGACCATTGGCTCGGTAGTGGGTTCAATGGGTAATGCTGGCCAGACTAACTATGCCGCGGCAAAAGCCGGGGTGTTAGGCTTTACTAAATCACTGGCACGCGAAGTAGCGTCACGGGGTATTACGGTAAATGCGGTAGCACCAGGCTTTATTGATACTGATATGACAAAAGAGCTATCAGACGAGCAAAAAGAAGCTATATTCTCGCAGGTCCCGGCTAACCGGCTGGGCCAGCCAGAAGAGATAGCGGCGACAGTAGCCTTTTTAGTCTCGGCACCGGCAGCCTATATTACCGGTGAAACAATTCACGTTAACGGCGGGATGTATATGCTGTAAGCAAAGCAGGTTTGACCAGCAAAAAATGCTGGCAAGCATGCTTGCAACAGTTGCAGCTTACGCATAAACTAGCGCCACACAAAATTGCACGAATTGTTGCGATTTATATGAGAAAAAGGAAGAAAAGATGAGCAACATCGAAGAACGCGTTAGAAAAATTATCATTGAGCAGCTAGGTGTTAAAGAAGACGAAGTGAAAAACGAAGCGTCTTTCGTAGATGATCTGGGTGCCGACTCACTGGATACCGTTGAGCTGGTAATGGCGCTGGAAGAAGAATTCGATACTGAAATCCCTGACGAAGAAGCTGAGAAAATCACAACGGTTCAGTCGGCGATTGACTATATTAAAGCCCACGCTGAGTAAGCGAAAAGCTTGTAAAACGGGTAGCTAAGCTACCCGTTTTCGTTTCAAGACAGATAAAATTTGCTAAGACGGAGGACACGATGGCAAAACGTCGTGTGGTAGTGACCGGTCTGGGAATGTTAACGCCACTTGGCAATGACGTCACCAGCAGCTGGCAGGCTTTGCAGCAAGCCAAAAGTGGTATCAGTTTTATCGAACATTTCGATGCCAGTGCATACACTACAAAATTTGCAGGGTTGGTCAAAAACTTTGATATCGAACCTTATTTTCCGGCCAAAGAAGCCAAGAAAATGGATTTGTTTATCCAGTATGGCGTGGCCGCAGGTATGCAGGCATTTCGCGATTCCGGACTGGAAGTCACTGAACAAAACGCGCCGCGCATTGGTGCAGCCATTGGCTCTGGGATCGGTGGTTTAGGCTTAATTGAAGAAAATCATATTAAGTTACTGAACAGCGGCCCTAAGCGTTTATCTCCATTTTTTGTACCCTCTACTATTATCAATATGATTGCGGGTCATCTTTCTATTAACCTGGGGTTACAGGGACCCAATATCAGTATTGTCACAGCCTGTACTACAGGGGTGCATAATATTGGCCAGGCTGCGCGGATGATTGCTTACGGTGATGCCGATGCCATGATTGCCGGTGGAGCTGAAAAAGCATCTACTCCGATGGGCATGGGCGGTTTTGGTGCAGCCAGAGCCTTGTCTACCCGTAACGACGCGCCTGAGCAAGCCAGCCGCCCCTGGGACAAAGACCGTGATGGTTTTGTGCTGGGCGATGGTGCCGGCGTTATGGTAATAGAAGAGTACGAGCACGCCAAAGCCCGCGGCGCCAAAATTTACGCTGAACTGGTAGGTTTTGGTATGAGCGGTGATGCTTACCATATGACGTCGCCGCCAGAAAACGGTAAAGGTGCTGCACTGGCAATGAAAAATGCCCTGAATGATGCCGGGGTAAATCCGGAGCAGGTGCAATACATTAATGCCCATGGTACGTCGACGCCGGCTGGTGATATTGCTGAAACCATGGCGATTAAATCGATCTTCGGCGCTAAGCCGGCTAATTTAATGGTCAGCTCGTCTAAATCGATGATGGGCCATTTGCTTGGCGCAGCCGGTTCGGTTGAATCGATTATCACGGTGTTGTCATTGCAGGATCAGCTGGTAACGCCAACTATCAATCTGGATAACCCCAGCGAGGGTTGTGATCTGGATTATGTGCCGCATACTGGCCGCCAGGCTAAGCTGGAATATGCCTTGTGTAACTCCTTCGGGTTTGGTGGTACCAACGGCTCTATCCTGTTTAAGCGGGTGTAGCCGAGGTGTGTTTAGTACAAAGGCTGCTGCGGCAGCCTTTGTTTTATCTGCAATTTAAGGCATACTCGGCCTTATTTCCTTGTCGTTATTCAGCCACGTGACCAACACTATCAGTATTAACGACCGTTGCTTTTTATATGGTGACGGCTTTTTCAGCACTGTCCGGGTCGTTAAAGGTGTCGCCCAGTACTGGCCTTTGCATCTGGCCAGGTTGCAAGCGACGGCGGCGCGGCTTGGCATTACCGTGCCAGACTGGCGTCAGGTAACCCAAGCGGTTAACGATGCGCTGGGCGCGGCTAACGCTGATAATCAGGTGCTGAAAATTCAGATTTCCCGCGGTGAGGGCAACCGGGGTTACAGCCCGGTTGGTATAGCGCCAGCCAGTATTTATATCAGCCTCAGCCCGATGCCCGATTATCGCCACTGGCAACAGCAAGGCGTGAAACTGGCGCTAGCCGAGCTGCGCCTGGCGGTGCAACCGGCGTTGGCTGGCTTAAAACATTGTAACCGGCTGGAGCAGGTATTGTTAAAGCAGGAAGCCAGCAAACGCGCGGTGGATGACTTACTGGTGTGCGATCAGCAAGGCTATGTTACCGAAGCTATTGCAGCTAACCTGTTTTTGCACCGCGCTGGCCGCTGGTATACGCCAGAGTTAAACCGGGCCGGCGTTGCCGGGGTGATGCGCAGCCAGCTGCTGCATTTCAGGCCGGATATCGAGCTGGTTAACTGGCAAATGTCTGAATTGGCTGATGTCGATGCTATGGTACTGAGTAATGCACTGATGGGGCTGGTGCCTGTGCAATCTTACAATAACCACGCGCTGAACCTGGCGCTGGCCAAAAGCTGGTGCAACGAAGTGTTATGATAAAGAAACTGGTTTTATTACTGTTGTTAGCTGTGATCGCTGTGATCGCTGCGGCGCTGACGCTGAATTATGGCATTAAACAGCTTGAGCAACGACCACTTACCCTAAGCGAACCCTACATTATCGTGGCCTCTGGCAGCAGTGCCCGCGGCCTGTGTCAGCAGTGGCTGCAGCAGGGCCAGCTTAACGCCTACGATTGCCAGTTATTGCGGCTGTATTTAAAATGGCAACCCGAATTAGCCAAAGTGCGGCAGGGTACCTACCGTACGCCTGCAACACCCACCTTATTATCATTACTCCGGCTGTTTGCCAGCGGCGATGTCGCCCAGTTCAGCCTGACCTTTATTGATGGTGAAACGGTACAGCAGGCGCTCGGTCGTTTGCAGGCGGCGGACTATTTGCAGCAAGACATCAACAGCACCAGTCAGATGCTGGAATTGTTGCAGTGGCCTGACGATTGGGGGGCTAAACCCGAACATCCGGAAGGTGTCTTGTTTGCCGACACCTATTTTTACACGGCAAACAGTGCCGCCAGTGAACTGGTTAAGCGCGCACAGCAGGCGCTAATGCGTCAGCTCGATCAGGCGTGGCAGCAACGTCAGGCTGAGCTGCCGCTGCAAAATCGCTATCAGTTGTTGATTATGGCGTCTATTATTGAGAAAGAAAGCGGTTTACTGGCAGAAAAACCGCTGGTAAGTTCGGTGTTTATCAACCGCTTAAATCGTAATATGCGGCTGCAAACTGATCCAACTGTTATTTACGGTTTAACAGAATACAGCGGCCGCATAACCTATGCAGATTTACGCAATCCGCATCCTTATAATACCTATCGCCACCATGGGTTGCCGCCGGGGCCTATCTCGCTGGTTGGCGCCAGTGCTTTGCAGGCTGCAGCACAGCCAGATAGCAGTGACTATTTTTATTTTGTCAGTCGTGGCGATGGCTCGCATGTGTTTTCCCAAACACTGCAGCAGCATAATGCGGCGGTAAGAAAATATATTTTGGGAAAAAGTAATGACTAAAGCCGGTAAATTTATTGTGGTTGAGGGGCTGGAAGGCGCAGGGAAAAGCAGCGCTATGGCAACGATCCGGAACTGGTTACAACAACAGCAACTGACGGTGGTCTGTACCCGGGAGCCAGGCGGTACGCCGCTGGCAGAAAAACTGCGGACCCTGGTCAAGCAGGTTGATGATACCGAGTTATTAGCGCCGGAAACGGAGTTGCTGCTGATGTATGCGGCACGGGTACAGTTACTGACCAATGTGATCCGGCCGGCATTGGCTAACGGCAACTGGGTGCTGGCTGATCGGCATGATATGTCGTCCCGCGCTTATCAGGGCGGCGGCCGCCAGCTGGACGAACAGCTGATTAACAACTTGCGTCAGACTGTGCTGGGCAGCACCCGGCCTGATTTAACTCTGTATCTTGATATTGACCCGGCAATTGGTTTAAGCCGCGCGGCCGAGCGGGGCGAGCTGGATCGGATTGAGCAGGAGCAACTGGCGTTTTTTATCCGCACCCGGCAAAAGTACCAGCAGATAGCCGCCACCGAACCAGATATTGTCACCATAGACGCCGCCATGCCGCTGGCCGAGGTGCAGCAGGCGATTGTTGCAGCCCTTAACCGCCATTTGCTGGGCGGGCTGCATGGCTGAGTTGTATCCGTGGCTTAGTGGTGCCTTTAGCCAGTTGCAGCGGCTTGTTGCTAATGGCCAGCTGGCGCATTCGCTGGTATTTTACGGCGCGGCAGGTATTGGTAAAGGCACGCTGGCGGCGGCGCTGGCCGCCTTATTGTTGTGTAAAAACCGCCAGACAGCTGGCGCCTGTGGCAGTTGTAAAAGTTGCCTGCTGCGCCAGGCTGGCAACCATGCCGATTTACTGATCTTACATAGTGAAACTCAGCATATCGGCGTAGATGCTATTCGTCAGCTCAGCAGTTTTAGCCATGGCTCAGCACAGCAGCAAGGCAATAAGGTGGTGATTATCCCGGTGGCTGACAGCATGACAGAGGCCGCGGCCAATGCACTGTTAAAAACGCTGGAAGAACCGCCCCATGGTTGCTTTATTATTCTGGTTACCGATAACTACCCACAATTATCGGCCACTATCCGCAGCCGTTGTCAGCAGTGGCCGTTACGTGCAGCGGATGCCGCCCAGGTTGCACAGTGGCTGAGCCAGCAAGCCGGGGCGCAGCAACCATTGCCAGCCAAATTACTGGATTATTGTCAGGGGGCACCGTTAAAAGCGCTGCATCTGCTGAACACTAACGGCAGCGACAGCCTGGATGCGGCGCTGGCATTGCTGGACGATTTTTTTAATGGCAAACTGGAATTGGCAGTTACCTGTAAGCAGCTTGATGCCAACCCGGAGCTGGCCGGCATTCTCGGCTTTTATTTGCGCCAGCGTCTGGTACAGCCGCTGGAGTTTATGCGCCAGCAGGCCGCTTTATTGGCTTATCAGCGTTGGTGTCGTGACGCCGCTCAGATAATAGGGCAAAATAGCGTACTGGCGTTAACGGCTTTACTGACCGAATTAAAACCTTTGTTGCAACAACAGGAGACAAAATGGAAGAACTGACCCTGGGCTTTAGCGACAGCAAAGAGTTGTATCGCTGCTATATGCCTTTTTTTAAAAACGGTGGGTTATTTATCCGCTCGGCCCGGCAATATAAAATGGGCCATTCGCTGGCGCTGAGCGTCACCTTACCTGATTCGTTGGAGCCGATAGTGGTAACCGGCAAAGTAGCCTGGGTGGCACCACATGGCTCGCAAAGTGCCAACCCGGCAGGTATCGGGGTAGCGTTTATCGACGATAAAGCTAACCTGGCAGGACAAATTGAAAAGTTGCTCGGTGGCATGCAAAACAGCACTGATCCCACTTACACGATGTAACAGTTTTAAGAGGTTGTTTTGTTTGTAGATTCTCATTGTCATCTGGACCGGTTAGAACTGGATAAGCTCGGCTTGAGCCTGCAACAGGTTATTGAGTCAGCGCTTGAACGCCAGGTTGAACATATGCTGTGTGTTTCGGTAAGTCTTGCTGAGTTTGCCGCTATGGCCGAGGCGGTATCGTCTTTTCCACAGGTGTCGGTGTCATGTGGTGAACATCCGCTACATCAAACCGGTACCGTTGAGCCACAGCAGTTGCTTAGCTTATGTCAGCTGGCGCAGGTGGTCGCCGTGGGTGAAACCGGGCTGGACTATTTTTATGCACCAGAGTCGAAACTGGCCCAGCAAGATGCTTTTGTCAGCCATATTGAGGTAGCGCGTCAGGTAAGCAAACCGTTAATCGTGCACACCCGGGATGCGCGCAGCGATACTATCGCTTTGTTAAAATCGCACCGGGCTGAGCAGGCGGGCGGGGTACTGCATTGTTTTACCGAAAACTATGAGATGGCTAAAGCAGCACTGGATTTAGGTTTCTATATCTCCATCTCGGGTATTATGACTTTTCGCAATGCCGATGAACTGCGCAGCGTGGTGAAAAAGCTGCCGTTAGATCGTTTGTTAATTGAGACAGATTCACCTTACCTGGCGCCTGTACCCTACCGTGGCAAAACCAACCAACCGGCTTATGTTACGGCGGTAGCATCGGCGATTAGCGAGCTGCGAGGTATTAGTCTCGAGAGCCTGGCTGCCCAGACCACCGCTAATTTTTACCGGTTGTTTCCATTGTGTAAAGCTGACTTAAGCGTTTGATTTACATTGCTTGTTTAGGTTGGCGATAATACTGAAGTGACAGATAAAAGAAGCCCAGAACCAATCCGAATTGTTCTGGGCCTAGGGGAATGGCTCATAGGGAATGAGCCGTGCGCTATCGAAAAAGTATTTCAGTTCAGGTAACTGCAAGTGTAGTAAAGCTAATTCACTTTTGCCTGTTGCAACATTGGTCTGACTGCCTTTTTTTTCAAAAGTTACCCACCGCTTCCGCTCAGGTTATACCCAGCTTATCCCCTGTTTTGAGCCGCCGTCAGGCATGATTACAGTCTTTGCTCGTTTTTAGGTGCAACGCTTGGTTATAAGCAGTCTGCTTACTTAACAGCATTTTAATGAAAAAAAAGTCTAAAAATAATCGCAGTTGAATTATCGGCGCGACATTTTGCTGTTGCAAAATCGTGTTGCCTACTAGCGATATCACTACGACTTTAGGCGTATATTGTCGACAATTTTAGCGTGCGCCGCTTGACATAGCGCTGTAAGAAGCATAAAAAGGGCACATTAATTATTTATGTCGACAATTTATGCATCTGTCTCATCCTGCTTTGCGTCAACCTGTTACTGCTGCCGATCGGGTTTTGCAGGAAATTCAGCGGGCCATTGTGGAAGGGGATATTGCTGCTGGCAGCAAGATCAGCGAGCCCGAACTGGCGCGACGCTTTGACTTAAGCCGGGCGCCACTGCGCGAAGCGCTGGCCCGCTTAGAGCGTTGCCATTTAATTGAGCGTATTCCGAATGCCGGTGCTCGCGTGGTTAAATTGTCGACAACTGGTCTGCTGGCGCTGTATCAGTTACGCGAGAATCTGGAAGGGCTGGCCTGTAAACTGGCGGCTGAGCACATGACAGATGCTGAAATAACTGAAGTACGGCAATTATTAGATCAGCATCTGGCCTCACAGCGGGTACGCGAGGGCGAAAGTTATTATCAGGAAGCCGGCGATCTGGATTTCCACTACCGCGTGATCCTGGGAAGTAAAAATAGTTATTTAATCAATATTTTATGCGATGAGTTGTACTACCTGGTGCGCATGTACCGGGTGCAGCTTGGCATGAACGGACCACGGGTATCCCGTGCGTTTGACGAACATAAAGCTATTATTAATGCCATTGCTAACCGCGATGGTGAGCTGGCCGATTTACTGATGCGCCGGCATATTGCTGCATCGCGGCGTAATATCGAATTACAACTTGAGCAAACAGGAACCTGATATGGCTAATACACTGACCGCTGGCGCCAAATTTCGCGCCGCTATTACCGCAAACCAACCGTTACAAATTGTCGGCACCATTAATGCGTACTCCGCGATGATGGCAGAGCGCTGCGGCCATCAGGCCATTTATCTGTCGGGAGCAGGCGTGGCTAATGCTTCTTTTGGCTTGCCAGATTTGGGCATGACCTCATTAAACGATGTTTGCGAAGACATTCGGCGCATTACCGCCGCCACCAGTGTTCCGCTGCTGGTGGATGCCGATACCGGCTGGGGTGGCGCTTTTAATATTGCCCGTACCGTGAAAGAAATGAGCCGTGCTGGCGCGGCCGGTTTTCATATTGAAGATCAGGTAGCGCAAAAGCGCTGTGGCCACCGGCCGAATAAAGAAATTGTTTCATTGGACGAAATGGTAGACCGGGTTAAAGCCAGTGTGGATGCCCGTGACGATGCAAGCTTTTTTATTATGGCGCGCACCGATGCTTTGGCCCAGCAGGGGTTAGAGGCGGCACTGGAGCGGGCATTAGCCTGTGAAGCGGCCGGCGCCGATGCTATTTTTGCCGAAGCGGTGCACACCCTGGAGCAATACCAGGCTTTTACCCAGGCGTTAAAAGTACCGGTACTGGCGAATATTACTGAATTTGGCCAAACGCCACTGTTCAATAAAACCGAGCTGGCCAGTGTCGGGGTAGCCATGGTGTTATACCCACTGAGTGCTTTTCGGGCAATGAACAAAGCGGCGCTGCATGTGTATCAGTCTATTCTGGCCAATGGCGATCAGAAGGCGGTAGTAGATAGCATGCAAACCCGCGCCGAATTATATGACTTTTTAAATTATCACAGCTTTGAGCAAAAACTCGATGCGCTGTTTACTGACGGTAAAAACAAATAAGCCGCACTAAAGCGCACTCCAGACCCATTAGCTGAATTAAACGAAATAGGAAACACGATTATGGCAAATGCAAAACCCCTTACCGGTGCCGGCCTGCGCGGCCAGGTAGCAGGCAAAACCGCGTTATCTACCGTAGGTAAAACCGGCTCAGGCTTAACCTATCGCGGTTATGACGTAAAAGATTTAGCGGCCCACTGCGAGTTTGACGAAGTAGCCTACCTTATTTTAAAAGGCGAGTTACCCACAAATGCTGAGTTATCAGCTTATAAAACCAAACTAAAAAGCCTGCGCAGCCTGCCACAAGCTTTGAAAGATGTGTTAGAGCGTATTCCTGCCTCAGCGCACCCGATGGATGTAATGCGTACCGGTTGCTCTATGTTAGGCAACCTGGAAACCGAGCACAGTTTCAGCGAGCAGCAAGATGCTACCGACCGCATGCTTGCACTGTTTCCGGGCCTGGTAAACTACTGGTACAACTACAGCCATCACGGCAAACGGGTAGAGGTGGAAACCGATGCTAACTCTACCGCTGAACAGTTTTTGTGGACCCTGCACGGCGAAAAACCGACGGCGCTGCACACTGAAGTGATGGAAGCGTCGCTGATTTTATATGCCGAGCATGAGTTTAACGCCTCTACCTTTACCGCCCGGGTATGTGCTTCTACCCTGAGTGATATGCACTCTTGTATTACCGGTGCTATTGGCTCGTTGCGCGGGCCACTGCATGGTGGTGCCAATGAAGCGGCGATGGAATTAATTGAAGAGATGCAAAACCCGGATGATGCCGAGCAAAAACTGCTGGGTATGTTAGAACGCAAAGAAAAAATTATGGGCTTTGGCCATGCGGTGTATTCTGAGTCAGACCCGCGTAATGCGGTGATTAAAGCCTGGTCAGAAAAGCTGGCTAAGGCTAATGGCGATAGCCGTTTGTATGATGTCTCTGAGCGTTGTGAAGCGGTAATGTGGCGCGAGAAGAAGCTGTTTTGTAATGCCGACTTTTTCCATGCCTCAGCTTATAACTATATGGGTATTCCAACCAAGCTGTTTACGCCTATTTTTGTTTGCAGCCGCTTAACCGGCTGGGCGGCCCATGTGATGGAGCAGCGCGCCGATAACCGCATTATCCGGCCAAGTGCTGACTATGTTGGCGTAGAGCCACGCAGTGTGAAACCGATTGCTGAGCGCGGGTAACTATGATGAACAGCGAATACCGAAAAAAACTGCCCGGCACCAACCTGGAGTATTTTGATACCCAGGCTGCTGTCGATGCCATTGAACCTGGCGCTTACGCCAAGCTGCCTTATACCTCTCGGGTATTTGCCGAGAACCTGGTGCGCCGCTGCGATAAGGCCAGCCTCAGCGATTCGTTAAAGCAATTTATTTATCGCAAGCGCGATTTAGACTTTCCCTGGTTTCCGGCGCGGGTGGTCTGCCACGATATTTTGGGCCAGACTGCATTAGTCGATTTAGCCGGTCTGCGTGACGCCATAGCGGCAAAAGGCGGCGATCCGGCCAAGGTTAACCCGGTAGTGCCTACCCAGTTAATTGTTGATCACTCATTAGCGGTAGAACATGCCGGTTTTGAAGCCGGTGCCTTTGATAAAAACCGCGCTATTGAAGACCGTCGTAACGACGACCGCTTCCACTTTATTAACTGGACCAAAAAAGCCTTTAAAAATGTGGATGTGATACCTCCGGGCAACGGCATTATGCACCAGATAAATCTGGAGCGGATGTCGCCGGTGATCCATGTAAAAGACGGTGTGGCTTTTCCGGATACCTTAGTGGGTACCGACAGCCATACGCCGCATGTAGATGCGCTGGGCGTGATTGCCATTGGCGTAGGCGGCTTAGAGGCGGAAAGTGTCATGTTAGGCCGTGCCAGCTGGATGCGCCTGCCCGATATTATCGGTGTGGAGCTAACCGGTAAAGCGCAAAGCGGCATTATGGCCACCGATATCGTGCTGGCACTGACTGAGTTTTTACGCAAAGAAAAAGTGGTGTCGGCCTATCTGGAGTTTTACGGCGAAGGTGCCAGCAGCCTGAGTTTAGGCGACAGAGCCACCATCTCTAATATGACGCCGGAATACGGCGCTACCGCCGCCATGTTCTCGATTGATCAGCAAACACTGGATTATTTAACCTTAACCGGCCGCGACAGCGCCCAGGTAAAACTGGTTGAAACCTACGCCAAAACTGCCGGGCTCTGGTCTGACAGTTTAAAAACAGCAGAGTACGAGCGGGTACTGACCTTTGATTTATCCAGTGTTGGCCGCACTATGGCCGGGCCCTCTAACCCCCATGCCCGCCTGGCTACCAGCGATTTAACGGCCCGTGGTATTGCCGGTAAGTATGAGCTTGAGGAAGGGAAAATGCCTGATGGCGCTGTGATTATCGCCGCCATTACCAGCTGTACCAATACCTCTAACCCGCGCAATGTGATTGCGGCCGCCTTACTGGCCCGTAATGCCAATAAGCTGGGTTTAAGCCGTAAACCCTGGGTGAAAACCTCACTGGCACCCGGCTCTAAAGCGGTGCAGCTGTATCTGGAAGAAGGTAAGCTGTTAACCGAGCTGGAGCAACTGGGCTTTGGCATTGTCGGCTTTGCCTGTACTACCTGTAACGGTATGAGCGGCGCGTTGGACCCGGTAATTCAACAGGAAGTGATTGAACGCGATCTGTACGCCACGGCGGTGTTGTCCGGTAACCGTAACTTTGACGGTCGTATTCACCCTTATGCCAAGCAGGCGTTTTTAGCCTCGCCAGCGCTGGTGGTGGCCTATGCCATTGCCGGGACTATCCGTTTTGACATTGAAAAAGATGTGCTGGGTTATCACGAGGGTAAAGCCATTACCTTAAAAGATATCTGGCCGGATGATGCTGAAATTGATGCGGTAGTGGCCAGCAGCGTTAAGCCTGAGCAATTTCGCCGGGTATACGAGCCTATGTTTGCTGTAGAAGTGGATTATGGTGACAAAGTTACTCCACTGTACGACTGGCGGCCACAAAGTACTTATATTCGCCGCCCGCCATACTGGGAGGGGGCATTGGCTGGTGAGCGCAGCTTAACCGGCATGCGGCCGCTGGCGCTGTTGCCGGATAACATTACCACTGACCATTTATCACCGTCCAACGCTATTATGCTCGACAGTGCCGCCGGTGAGTATTTACATAAAATGGGCTTGCCGGAAGAAGACTTTAACTCGTACGCTACCCATCGCGGCGACCACTTAACGGCGCAACGCGCTACCTTTGCTAACCCTAAACTGGTTAATGAAATGGCCGTGGTAGATGGCAAGGTAAAACAAGGCTCGCTAGCCCGCATTGAGCCAGAGGGCAAAGTCACCCGCATGTGGGAAGCCATTGAAACCTATATGGCGCGTAAGCAGCCACTGATTATTATTGCCGGTGCTGATTATGGCCAGGGCTCGTCGCGCGACTGGGCAGCCAAGGGCGTGCGCTTAGCCGGGGTAGAGGCCATTGCCGCTGAAGGCTTTGAGCGGATACACCGCACTAATCTGGTAGGAATGGGGGTATTACCGCTGGAGTTTATGCCGGGTACTAACCGGAAAACCCTGCAGCTCGATGGCACCGAAATCTATGACGTGATTGGCGAGCGTACTCCCCGCAGCACCCTAACCCTGGTGATTCGCCGCACTAATGGTGAGAAGCTGGAAGTGCCGGTAATGTGCCGCTTAGACACCGCAGAAGAGTTGTCGATTTATGAAGCCGGTGGCGTACTGCAGCGCTTCGCCCAGGACTTTTTGCAAGGGGCGATTTAGCTAACGGTTCAAAAGTACGCAGAAATTGCTGCGATTACAACGCTCTGAACTGCTTGTCACAGCAACTCGTCCTTTGCCTTCGGCAGGACTCAGACACTCTGTGACAACATTTCAGAGGTTCTAATCTTCGCTGACAGAGTGCATTGGTTCCTGAAGGGAGAGCCGATGTCTCTTTATGTTATCACAGAGTGTTTGAAGGAGTGCCGCTGGCACGACTGAGTTGCTGTGATGAGCAGAAAGAGATTTTCGGCTCGGACTTAACAGATGAACGAATAGAACAGACAGGTATTTATGACCACACCACAAATTAAAATTCCCGCAACTTACATGCGTGGCGGCACCAGCAAAGGCGTATTTTTTAAACTTAACGACCTGCCAACGGTTGCCCAAGTGCCAGGCAAAGTGCGCGACAACTTGCTGCTGCGGGTAATTGGCAGCCCGGACCCTTACGGCAAACACACTGATGGCATGGGCGGCGCTACCTCGAGTACCAGCAAAACGGTGATTTTAAGCAAAAGCAGTAAGCAGGATCACGATGTTGACTACCTGTTTGGTCAGGTCGCGATAGATAAACCCTTTATCGACTGGAGCGGCAACTGCGGTAACTTAACCGCAGCAGTGGGCTCGTTTGCCATCAGCAATGGCTTGGTGGCTGCCGAGCGTATTCCGCAAAACGGCATTTGCACGGTGCGCATCTGGCAGGCGAATATTCATAAAACCATTATTGCCCATGTGCCGATAACCAATGGTGAAGTGCAGGAAACCGGTGATTTTGAACTGGACGGTGTAACCTTTCCCGCCGCCGAAGTGGCCATTGAGTTTTTAAACCCGGCGGCCGATGCAGGCGAGGGCGGTGGCGCGATGTTTCCAACGGGTAACTTAGTGGATGAGTTAGAGGTGCCGGGTATTGGTACCTTTAAAGCTACCCTGATTAACGCCGGTATTCCGACTATTTTTGTTAATGCCGCCGATATCGGTTACACCGGCACTGAATTGCAGGAAGCGATTAACGGTGATGACGCTGCGCTGGCCCGCTTTGAAACCATCCGTGCCTATGGTGCGGTGAAAATGGGCTTAATTAGTGATATCAGCCAGGCAGTCGCCCGGGCGCATACGCCAAAAATTGCCTTTGTGGCCCCGCCACAAAGCTATGTGTCGTCTAGCGCTAAGCAAGTAAATGCCAACGACATTGATTTGCTGGTACGGGCGCTGTCTATGGGCAAACTGCACCACGCCATGATGGGCACGGCAGCAGTGGCCATAGGCACAGCTGCGGCTATTCCTGGCACTCTGGTAAATATTGCTGCCGGTAGTATCGCGCGCGAAGCCGTAAGCTTTGGTCATCCGTCTGGCACCTTACGTGTTGGTGCTGCCGCTGAGTTGATAAATGGCCAGTGGACAGTAACCAAAGCCATTATGAGCCGCAGCGCGCGGGTGTTAATGGATGGTTGGGTTAAAGTGCCGGGTGATTGTTTCTAAGCAGTACAAGTCATTCAAGTAACTGAACAGGGCGCTGCAGCGCCCTGATTTTTTGCGAACGGTTCAACCACCGCTATTGGCCAGCAATTCAGTATGCTGTTGGTGACGTTGGCAATGCCGATAAACAAATTCTGGTGCGAGATCGACCCCAGCACGCCATTCCACAGTGTCAAAAGACACAAATACCTCATTAAAGGCAGAGGTTTCTTTCAAGCGTTTAAATACGCCAAAGTCCAGATAAGGTTTCATATCCAGAATGCCTTGTTCACCATTAGCAAATTCAATTACTAATTGATAGTTTTCCCGTGCGGTTACCCGTGTTACTGCCGGATGCATTATTAAACCTCTTATTGCAGTGGCTGGATTTTAAAAGGCTCCTCGCCATTCATCACCAGAGCCCAATCGGCGATCAGTTCCTCTTTATGAAGTTCCGCCCATGCCAATACAAGCTTTGTTTGCCTACCTGGGAGGGTACCCCGCATAAGTTCACCCTTTTGAATGTCTATGGTTGCTCTGTAATCGCCATAGTAAACATGAAAATGCGCTGGCGGATGTTCTTTAGGAGCATAATACATTCGTATAATAATGCCATAGAACATTGAGATTGTTGGCATCGTTACTTTCCTTTTTCAGTATAGCGAAAGCTATCTGTTTTTACCTAAAACAATTGTGACAATGGGCTTTTTACGCCACTGGCACCACGATTAAGCACGTGGGTATAAATTTGGGTGGTACGAACATCGCTATGACCTAGTTGCTCTTGTACGGTACGGATATCGGCGCCAGCTTCCAGCAAGTGAGTGGCGAAGCTATGACGTAAGGTGTGGCATGTCACGTTTTTGGGAATAGCCACTTTGCTGGAGGCGATTTTAATTTCTCGTCTCACGCAGCTTTCATCTAAGTGATGGCGGCGTAATAGTTTTGATTCAGGATCAACACTTAACTGCAGTGAGGGAAAGAGATACTGCCAGCCAAACTGCCTGGGGGCGCCCGGATTCTTGCGGGCCAGTGCATAAGGCAACCATACGCCCGCATACTCAGGGTTGGCCAGATCTGCCTGGAAATACTGCAACACAAACTGACTTTGTTGTTTTAGGGTTGGCACCAATTCCGGTGCCATTGTAACCCGTCGATTTTTATTGCCCTTACCTTGCCACACCATTACCGACAGATAATCGTAATCAATATCCTGCACTCTTAGCCTTACTGCTTCCATTAAACGCAAACCACTTCCGTACATTAACTGGGCAAGTAACTTATATTTTGGGTCAATGACACGAAGTAACGCAGCAACTTCTTGCCGGGTGAGTACGACAGGTAACTTAGGTGAAAGTTGTGAGCGATTAAAGTTTAAATCCAGCGATAATGGCTGTTGCAATACTTTGCTGTATAAAAAACTTAGCGTATTAAGCGCACTAGCCTGAGTGCGGGGTGCCACATTACGCTGATTAGTTAAATAACTAAGAAAACGCTCTACATCCTGGTCATTCAGTTTGGTGGGATGCTGCTTGTTGTTGTACAGAATGTACATTTTTATCCAGTAAACATAACTCTCAACCGTTCTTTTTGCATAACGTTTAGCATACATAAATTCGGCAATATGTTGTAAAAATGGCGAAGACATGTGCGAACCCTTAAAATAAATTGACATGTATGTATATACAGTAGTTGGTGAATTTAATGTTAGCAAGTTAATCGCAAGGGCTTTACACGCTTTCAACACAAGTTGTTGCATTTTTTGAAAAAAAACTTGTTGATTTACGGTAGGTTATTGGATAGTGTTATTTCATTTACAAAACATAGAAGGGAATTTACACGGTTTGAAAGCGTGTACGTTCCAAACTATTAAGCTGTTAGCTGTATGATGATTCAAGCTCGGAGGCAAATTCAGAATGAAAAGGGATAGCAAAGTATTTTTAGCCGTGGCTGTAATTCTTAGTATTATCAACTTAATTGATTTCATTTTTTACGGTCAGAAAATTGGATATCTAGCTTTAGCTATAGGGTTTTCATTAATGGCATTTGGCACTTATAGAGATAACAATATCGCATCGTTATTCGGTGCTGTAATTGTTATTTGTGGATTCACTGCCAAGTGGTTTCTTGATTATGATTTATTCTAAAGCTGGTACTTTTAATGTGCTCGGCATACTTTAACGCAGCTAACAAGCGCCTTAAACATCGCGGCCTGCGGCCGCTGGACTCGCAACAAGTTGCTCGCCGTTTAGGCGCGCGTTAGCAGGTGCTCGGGTTTTAACGGT
>NZ_LAHO01000030.1 GCF_000987775.1 Arsukibacterium ikkense | reverse complement strand
CTTGGGCGTTGTATGGTTAAGCCTCTCGGGCAATTAGTATGAGTTAGCTTAACGTGTCACCACGCTTCCACATCTCACCTATCAACGTTGTGGTCTTCAACGACCCTTTAGTAGACTCGAAGTCTAAGGGATGACTCATCTTGTGGCCGGCTTCCCGCTTAGATGCTTTCAGCGGTTATCCGTTCCGAACGTAGCTACCGGGCAGTGCCATTGGCATGACAACCCGAACACCAGCGGTTCGTTCACTCCGGTCCTCTCGTACTAGGAGCAACTCCACTCAATCATCCAACGCCCACGGCAGATAGGGACCGAACTGTCTCACGACGTTCTAAACCCAGCTCGCGTACCACTTTAAATGGCGAACAGCCATACCCTTGGGACCGACTTCAGCCCCAGGATGTGATGAGCCGACATCGAGGTGCCAAACACCGCCGTCGATATGAACTCTTGGGCGGTATCAGCCTGTTATCCCCGGAGTACCTTTTATCCGTTGAGCGATGGCCCTTCCATACAGAACCACCGGATCACTATGACCTACTTTCGTACCTGCTCGACGTGTCTGTCTCGCAGTTAAGCTGGCTTCTACCATTACACTAACCGTACGATGTCCGACCGTACTTAGCCAACCTTCGTGCTCCTCCGTTACTCTTTAGGAGGAGACCGCCCCAGTCAAACTACCCACCAGACACTGTCCGCAATCCCGATTCAGGGACCTACGTTAGAACATCAAACATACAAGGGTGGTATTTCAAGGACGGCTCCATCGTGACTAGCGTCACAACTTCAAAGCCTCCCACCTATCCTACACATGTAGGGTCAATGTTCAGTGCCAAGCTATAGTAAAGGTTCACGGGGTCTTTCCGTCTAGCCGCGGGTATACGGCATCTTCACCGCAATTTCAATTTCACTGAGTCTCGGCTGGAGACAGCCTGGCCATCATTACACCATTCGTGCAGGTCGGAACTTACCCGACAAGGAATTTCGCTACCTTAGGACCGTTATAGTTACGGCCGCCGTTTACCGGGGCTTCGATCAAGAGCTTCGCTTGCGCTAACCCCATCAATTAACCTTCCGGCACCGGGCAGGTGTCACACCCTATACGTCCTCTTGCGAGTTTGCAGAGTGCTGTGTTTTTAATAAACAGTTGCAGCCAGCTGGTCACTGCGACTCTCTATTGCTTACGGAGCAAGTCCTTCACAACAAAGAGCGTACCTTCTCCCGAAGTTACGGTACTATTTTGCCTAGTTCCTTCAGCCGAGTTCTCTCAAGCGCCTTGGTATGCTCTACCTGACCACCTGTGTCGGTTTAGGGTACGGTCACCAATACCTGAAGCTTAGAGGCTTTTCCTGGAAGCATAGCGTTAACAGCTTCGTGTCCTTAGACACTCGTCTCGTATCTCAGCATTAAGAAACCGGATTTACCTAATCTCTCTGCCTACATACTTTCACGCGGACTACCAACGCCGCGCCTGCCTAGCTTTCTCCGTCCCCCCATCGCAGTATTGGCCGGTACAGGAATATTAACCTGTTTCCCATCGACTACGCCTTTCAGCCTCGCCTTAGGAGCCGACTCACCCTACCCTGATTAGCATGGGATAGGAACCCTTGGTCTTTCGGCGGGGAAGTTTTTCACTCCCCTTATCGTTACTCATGTCAGCATTCGCACTTCTGATACCTCCAGCAAACCTCCCGGTCTACCTTCAACGGCTTACAGAACGCTCCTCTACCACTTGTGCAAGCACAAGTCCGCAGCTTCGGTGAATGATTTAGCCCCGTTACATCTTCCGCGCAGGCCGACTCGACTAGTGAGCTATTACGCTTTCTTTAAAGGGTGGCTGCTTCTAAGCCAACCTCCTAGCTGTCTATGCCTTCCCACATCGTTTTCCACTTAATCATTACTTTGGGACCTTAGCTGGCGGTCTGGGTTGTTTCCCTTTTCACGACGGACGTTAGCACCCGCCGTGTGTCTCCCGGATATTACTCACTGGTATTCGGAGTTTGCATGGGGTTGGTAAGTCGGGATGACCCCCTAGCCCAAACAGTGCTCTACCCCCAGTGGTATTCGTCCGAGGCGCTACCTAAATAGCTTTCGAGGAGAACCAGATATCTCCGAGCTTGATTAGCCTTTCACTCCGATCCACAAGTCATCCCCTACTTTTTCAACAGTAGTGGGTTCGGTCCTCCAGTTAGTGTTACCCAACCTTCAACCTGCTCATGGATAGATCGCCCGGTTTCGGGTCTACACCCTGCAACTATTCGCCCAGTTAAGACTCGGTTTCCCTACGGCTCCCCTATTCGGTTAACCTCGCTACAGAATGTAAGTCGCTGACCCATTATACAAAAGGTACGCAGTCACCCAACAAAGTGGGCTCCCACTGCTTGTACGTACACGGTTTCAGGTTCTATTTCACTCCCTTTACAAGGGTTCTTTTCGCCTTTCCCTCACGGTACTGGTTCACTATCGGTCAGTCAGGAGTATTTAGCCTTGGAGGATGGTCCCCCCATGTTCAAACAGGATACCACGTGTCCCGTCCTACTCGTTTTCACTGTAAAGGCATTGTCGTGTACGGGGCTATCACCCTGTATCGCTGTTCTTTCCAGAACATTCCACTAACACCAATACAACTTAAGGGCTAATCCGCGTTCGCTCGCCGCTACTAACGGAATCTCGGTTGATTTCTTTTCCTCGGGGTACTTAGATGTTTCAGTTCTCCCGGTTTGCCTCGTTACACTATGTATTCATGTAACGATAACGCATAAATGCGCTGGGTTTCCCCATTCGGATATCTGCGGGTCTAACGCCTCTTACCGGCTTCCCACAGCTTTTCGCAGGTTAGTACGTCCTTCATCGCCTCTGACTGCCAAGGCATCCACCGTGTACGCTTAGTCACTTAACCATACAACCCCAAGATGTCTTGGAAATGCACAGTTGTGAGTAAGGTATACAATTAAATGTAACCTTAGTTTGTTACTTTTTACATCAGCTTGCCAAATTGTTAAAGAGCAGTTTGAGATAAACTCAAAAAGCATAACACTATATAAATGCTATCTTTTTTGAATTTTTAGAGCAGGTTTTTAAAACCAGAAGTGGTGGAGTTAAGCGGGATCGAACCGCTGACCTCCTGCGTGCAAGGCAGGCGCTCTCCCAGCTGAGCTATAACCCCA
>NZ_LAHO01000025.1 GCF_000987775.1 Arsukibacterium ikkense | reverse complement strand
TGAAAATGCCGTAAAAACATATCAGGCGTATTCCTTTACCGCATTAGCGCAGTATCTAAACATCAACATCTGTGATGGGATGGATAATTGATCAGATCTTTCTGTTGTGCCTGTCCATGATCTTGGCCGGTAGATGATAATTCTGCCGGCCTTGTGTTACTTAACTGCCAATCACGCCGCCATCGTCTTTGGTGATCACCACCGTAGCAGATCGCGGCCGGTTGCTGCCACCGTCTGGCCAATTGCTGGTGAAGTTATCCGCCGCTGAGCGATCGCCGGGGTGCTGGATATTAACAAACATGGTTTTTAAATCCGGCGTCATAATCACGCCGGTGACTTCACATTCCCGCGGGCCAACTAAAAAGCGTTTTACTTCGCGGCTAACTGGATCAGCCGCCAGCATCTGGTTATTACCAAAAGGGCCACTGCTTTGCTGGCTGCCGCTCATATCGGTCTGGATCCATAACACACCGCGCGGGTCGAACCACAAGCCATCCGGGCTGGCATGATGACTATCGGCGTTCAGCACCAGATCTGTACCCGGCGTTGCCGTACCGACATCACCGGCCAGTAAAAAAATATCCCAGTCAAATGCCATAGCCGCGGCATTGTCGCGCTCATGCCAGCGGATAATATGGCCGGTGGCGTTATTCGCCCTTGGGTTGGCTGCATCGGTTTGCTGCTCGGTACGGCTGGTATTATTAGTTAGGGCAAAATAGATTTCGCCCGTGTCAGGATGCACCGCGCCCCACTCGGGTCTGTCCATTTTGGTGGCGCCAGCCACGTCAGCCGCCAGCCGGGTGTTTAGCAACACATCAGCCTGGTCGCTGAAAACCACTCCGGCAGCACTGGCTTTAGCCATAAAGTCTGCATTAGTCACATCCAGGGCTAACCAGTCACCACTGCCATCGTCATTAAAACGGGCAACATATAAGATACCGTCATTGAGTAAATGACCACCTGCGGTATTGTGATAATAAGGTGTATTCGACACATATTTATAAATATATTCGTTACGGGCGTCATCACCGGAATAAGCAACTAAAGGCTGCTCTTCCACCGCATCAGCAAACACTATGCCTTCATGGGCGAACCGGCCTAAAGCAGTGCGCTTTTGCGGCATGCTGTCAGGGTTAAAGGGGTCAATTTCCACAATCCAGCCAAAGGTGTTGGGCTCGTTGCGGTAATCCTCAGTAGCCTCTGCTGCCAGAGTGCTGGCATTAAAGCGCTGATACTGATCTGCGCCCGGGGTGGCGGTTTCCCAGAAATAGCGGCCATTATCAGTACGAACACCATAGCGGCTATGCTCGCGCGGCCGCTGTGCATCGGTGTTCATAAAATAGCCGGCCCAGTTTTCTTCGGCGGTTAAATAGGTACCCCAGGGGGTCACGCCATGGGCGCAGTTATTAATGGTACCGCGGGTGCGGCTGCCGTCCGGGCTGTATTTAGTCAACACCTTGGCATGGCCACGCACCGGGCCGCTTAGCTCCATTGGGGTGTTAGCCGTTATCCGGCGGTTAAACGGGCTGTTATTAACCAGTTGCCACTCGCCAGAGCTTTGGCGCTGCACATGTACAACCGACACCCCATGCCCTGCTATTTCTTTACGAACCTGGTCGGCTGGCCGGGGCAGAACGGGGCCGGCTGTGTGCAACACATTCGGCTCAACATACTCATGGTTCATCACCAGCAAGCCTTCAGTGGAGTTCTCGCCGGCACTTCGCTGGTCAATCGGGAAGAAGTGGATACCATCATGGTTCATGCCAATTTGCATTTCCTGCTCTGCGCCGCTGTTACTGGCATCCGCCAGAAAAGCCGGATAGGTGCCAGTGATCGGGGTACCCCAGGCTAAGAAGGGGCTAACACTGTAGCCCTCAGGCACGGTTACCGTATCCAGCCGGTTGGCGGCAATAGCGGCAAAGCCCATTAATGGCACTGCGGTTACCGGTGGTACTACTGGAGCAGGCTCAGGCTCATTGTCGCTGCTGCAGGCAACAAGTGAGCTGCCAATAATGCTGGCGACGGCCACCCCAACACTGCCTTTCAGAAAACGCCGGCGGGCCATTCGGCCCTCCATAATAGCGGCGAAAGTGGGGTTGGCGGAAAAATTAGTAACAGGGTCGATACCCGAGTTATCAATAGTAAGCTGGCTTACACTGGCATTGGTTTTACTGTCAGTCATTATTATCTCTCCGGATAAATGCGGATTATTAGGCAGCTTTATTAAACCGGCATTACATGGCAATACAGTGACAGAAAAATAGCATTTTTGTGATCCTCTCGCTGATTTGGCTAATCTTGTTACTTACAGGCTACTGGCGCAGCCATGGCTGCCTCTGATATAGTTCTGATAGCGTGCGAAAGCAGCAACTCAGCCAGAACAACAGGGAACTTACTTTATGCAATGGCAAGTACAGACTTTTGCCGATCTGGACACCTTAACACTGTACTCAATGCTGCAGTTGCGGGTGGATGTGTTCGTGGTAGAACAAAATTGTCCTTATCCGGAACTGGATGATAAAGATCTGCATCCGCAAACCCGCCATATTATTTTAAAAAAGGGTGATAAGGTTATTGCCTACTCAAGGGTATTAGCCCCTGACGTCAGTTTTCCAGGCTTTCCGGGCATTGGCCGGGTGTGCGTGTCACAAACCGCTCGCCGTTTGGGGCTGGGGCGGGTATTAATGGATAAAACATTAGCTGTGGCAGAAAGCTATTGGCCCGATATGGATATTCATATTTCAGCCCAGTGCTATTTGCAGCAGTTTTATCAGGAATCGGGCTTTGAAAGTGCCAGCGAGCCTTATCTGGAAGACGATATTCCACATTTAAAAATGATTAAACGGTTGCAGTAATAACAATGCCGCAATAGTCGCGGCATTGTCGGCAACGTAGCGGTTTAAAACCGCACATTTACTCCCAGCCATAAGTTACGCGCTTTATCTTTATTGTTGTAATCATCAATAAAGCTGGCCGAATAGCCATTCTCACCGTTGGTATCAAAAATACAACTTGTGGCGGTTTCACTGCATTCAGTGAAGACAATGTTGTAGCTGGTAAAATCACGATCAAGTAAGTTGTTAATGCGGGCATTAAAGGTAACAGACTCGCTGGCCTGGTATGAGGCACCGAGGTGCAGTACGTTGTAAGCTTTATAATGCAGCGCTTCATCATTAATTAGATCCCAGGCACGGTAGCGTTTGGTACGAATTTCTGACGTCAGGAACACATTAAGTACCTCAGTTGCTTCCCAATTCAAGGTCAGATTAGCCATATGCCGGGCGCTGTTCCCCAATGGCCGCCCCCGATTTACTCCGCTTTTTTGCTCACTGTCGGTATAAGTGTAGTTGGCACGCAGCGCTAAGCTGTCGCTAGCTTGCCAGCGACCAGCCAGCTCTGCCCCCTGGATAGTCACTTTATCAATGTTGACGGTTTTGCTGCTGATAGCATAGCCTAAATTGGCGTACTCCCCGGCACTTGCACATTCGATACCGGTGCCTGTACCGCAGGGCTGCGAAGCAATTTTATCGTCGAAATCGTTTTTAAACAGCGTAGCATTAAAGTTGTGGCCATTTGCGTGCTGCCAGTAAGCAGCAATTTCTGCCGATACACTGGTTTCTGCTTGCAGATCCGGGTTTCCAAACATCGGGGAGGTACCCTGAGCACCAAAGCCAATTACGCCAGGATAAAGCTGGGTGGTTTTTGGCGTTTTAAAACCGGTGCTAACGCCACCTTTGATGGTCCAGCTTGCATTTACGGTGTAAACACCATACAAGCGCGGGCTGAACTGGCTGCCAAATACCTGATGGTCGTCACGACGAATACCGGCGGTTACCGCCAGTGATGCGGTGGCATCCCAGGTATCTTCAGCAAATACCGACCACATATTGTGTTGCTGTATCGCCCCAGGCGTACCACTTTCAATACCAAATACACCGTCTTCCAATTCTCCCCGTATAACCTGTGCGCCCAGCACAGCAATATGCTGGCCAGCCGACGCAAATGGCATATCTAACTTGGCATCCAGCGTAAACTGGTTACTGGCCATAACCCGCTTCTGACGAGGCAAAAAGGTGGCCTCAGCCAGGGCTTTGCGCTCAGTTACAGTTAAGCCAGTGTAGTCAGCCGTGCCATCAAACATTGCCAACAGCAGTTCACGCTCAGCTGTGGTAAAAGGCAGCGTACGACCATGGTTCTGAGTATCAACATAAGCTAGCGAGACAAAACTATTGCCAAAGTTCCATTTGCCTTCATGCGTAACCGACCAGGTATCACGGCTGAATTCCTGAGTTGAACTATACCCTATACGGGGATTTGCGCGGCGCATCCATGTTCCGCCATTAGTAGTACAAGCATTCTGATTGCTACCACTGGCACCTTTGCAGACGTTACCTGCTACCCAGATACTGTCGATATTGTCTACAGTACCCACCGGATACTCTTTAGTACCATCGTCATTAATAACAGGGGAGTTGTCGTACTGTTGTTTGGACGTCTCCAAATCAAACCAAATACTTTGGTTGCGGGCAGGGGTCCAGCTGATGCGCCCCCCTAATACTTTGTTGTTGTTATCGACGGTCTTACCGCC
Source organism: Arsukibacterium ikkense (assembly GCF_000987775.1). Taxonomy (GTDB): domain Bacteria; phylum Pseudomonadota; class Gammaproteobacteria; order Enterobacterales; family Alteromonadaceae; genus Alishewanella; species Alishewanella ikkense. Next base: position 16,903 of record NZ_LAHO01000025.1, on the reverse strand, counting down.
GCTGCCAAACCCCAGAGAGCGCTGGCGGACTTCACCATTGGGATATGGCACCGCTGCATATTGCGGGTTTGAGGCGAGCCGGTTGTACAGGCTGCCACGCACTGCCATGCCCAACACGCCGGGGATTAATGGCCCCATAATACTAAAATCGGTGGTGATATCTTCACCGAAGGCGCTATCTGTTTGGATGGTACGGCTATGACTAACCGAGCCCAGCCAGGTATCTGTGACTTTTTTGGTAATAATATTGATTACCCCGCCCAGCGCATCGGCACCATACAAAGTTGAAGCCGGGCCGCGGATCACTTCAATCCGATCTACCGCCTCTAAGGGTGGAACATGACCAAACTGATTGCCGCCAAAGCTGTTGGGATAAATATCACCATGGTTATTCTGGCGCTTACCGTCTACCAGAATTAACGTATAGTCTGAACCCATGCCCCGCATACTGATACTGCCCTGGCCGGTTTTGTCACGGGTTTCACCAATATCCACGCCCTCCAGATCCCGCACAGCATCCAGTAGCGTAAGGTAAGGTCGCTTCGCCAGATCTTCCCGGGTAATCACCGAAATGCTGGCGGGCGCATCCACCAGTTTTTGTTCAAAACCGGACGCCGTCACCACTATCACTTCCATATTGTAATCTGGCGCGGCGGCAGCATAAGCTGCCGGCAGGTTAAAGGCAGCCGTTATGGCACACCCCAGGGCGGTGGAACGAAATAACATTTTAACTCCTTGTAACAGCGGGACACTGTTGTTAGACCATAAAATGCAATAATGATAATCATTCTCATTGCCATGTCAATGCAATTGATAACTATTATCATTTATAGCTTCACGCCGGCAGCTTTCGTTAAACTTAAATCAAATGAGATTGATTCGTATTATTAACTGTGCTCTAATTGCGCTCATTGAGTTTTGGCTATTACCTAATGCTTATTGGAGTTGTTATGCGGACTATTATCCGGACCAAGTTGTCACCTTTATCGCTGGCTGTTGCCCTGGCCTCGGTATCAGTTGGGGTTGTTGCTCAGCAACAAGACTCTGCAGAGCGCAGTGTAGAGCGTAAAAAAATTATGCCCACGCTGGAAGTTATTCGGGTGGTTGGCAATGGCACGCCGGTATTATTAGAGCAAACCGGTACCGTTGTGGTTATCGACCGCAAGCAAATTGAGCAGATTCAGCCGCTGTCCAACGAAGATATTCTGCGTCGCATTCCGGGTATTAATGTTAAAAGTGAAGAAGAAAGCTCTGTTGTTGCTAACTTTGGCATGCGCGGTTTATCTGCCAGTGAATCAAAATCGTTAGTGCTGGAAGATGGCGTACCGGTTGCACCAGGCCTGTTTGTTGGTAACGACCGCTACTTCAACCCGCGCATTCAGCGGGTTGAACAGATTGAAGTGTTAAAAGGTTCGGCCTCGTTGCGTTATGGCCCGTCAACCATTGGTGGTGTAGTGAACTACCAGACCAAAACCCCGGACGATGGCGTAACAGTGACCGGCCGTGCCGGCTCGTTTAATATGCAGGAAGTGAACGTGGAGGCCGGCGGCAAAAGTGCTTCGGGTGATGCCTTTGCCGGCGTTGTTGCCACCCACGCTACCAGTGATGGTTTTATGGATAAAGGTTATGAAATGAGCGACGTAATGGCCAAAGCCGGTGTCGTGTTCAGTAATAACCAGAAGTTGGGTATTAAAGCCTCACGTCACGAAAACAAAGCCAATATTTCCTACCGTGGTTTGCTGCTGGCTGATTATCTGGCTGGCGCCGATTACAACCCGGCAGCAGATGATTACTATCTGACCGATCGTACCGCCTTTGATATTAATCATGAATGGACCCTCTCCAGCCAGGCTACCTTGCAAACCTTGCTGTACTGGAGCGAAATGAGTCGTGATTACTGGCGTTATAATGTGGATACCCCAGCCTCGAACGCCGCCGGCCGCTGGGTATATACCGATGTGTTAACCGGTAACAACCGTTCATTTGAAAGGCTGGGTCTGGAAACCCGTTTAACCCTGGACCACAGCCTTGCCGGCCTGGTTGTTAACAGCGAATTTGGCCTGCGCTTTATGCAGGAAGAGGCCAATGACACCCGCATTCGGGCTGTGCGCAGCTCAGACCGCACCGGGGTTAACGACCGCCATATTGTCGATTCAGCCAACAGTATTGCCGCTTATGCGCAAAGCCGGCTGGAGCTCAGCGAGCGTTTTGCCGTGACGCCGGGCTTACGGGTTGAAAGTTACGAGCAAAAGCGGGTGGTATTAAGTAGTGAGGGCGCCAGCGCTAAAACCAGCAACACGGAGTTTTTACCCGGCATTGGCGCAACCTTTAATTTAACTGAGTCAGCTCAGCTGTATGGTGGTGTATACCGGGCTTTCTCGCCGGCGTCTAACGGTGTGGCGCTGGACGGTCTGACCGATCAGCAGCTGGACGGTGAGCGTTCTACTAACGTTGAACTGGGTATCCGCGGTAAACAAGGCGCACTAAACTATGAAGTTGCTGCTTTTGCCATGGATTTCAGCAATCAGGTGGTTACCGGCAACAGCGACCCTAACCTGTCACAGTCTAATGCCGGTAAAACTGAACACCGGGGTATGGAATTCCTGCTGGGCTATCAGTTAGGTGCCGGCTTCAGCCTGGACACCAATGCCACCTGGGTGCCAACCTCTGAATTCAAAACCGGTAGTGACCAGGGTAACCGCCTGCCCTATGCGCCAAAAATTGTGGCGAATGTCGCGCTAACGTACCAGCTGGAGCAGCTAACCACAGCACTTAGCGCCCATCACCGTGGCGAGCAATATGGCGATGCTGCCAACACTGCTGATATTCCAGCCAATGCCGCTGGCGGCATCTGGGGTGGTTTAATGCCTTCGTACACGTTGCTGGATTTAACAGCCCAGTATAAGCTGGCAGATAACGTGCGCTTGTTTGGTGCTGTGAAAAACATCACCGATAAACGCTATATTACCGGCTTACGCCAGGGTATTTATGTCGGCCCGGAGCGTTCATTCGAGCTGGGTATCAGCTACAGCTTTTAAGCTAAACCGTCGCTCTGAATAGCCCCTGCCCAGCAGGGGCTTTTTTGTCTCAGCTTGGCGCCGGGCCGTATAACTGCTCAGCACGATTAAATAAAATCCAGCTGGTTAAAATGTACTTATCATTAGATACCGGCGTGCAGCCACGGTGAGTATGGGTAAAGTAGGCCGGAGCTATCACCATACGGCCAGCTTTGGGGCTAATGGCTTTATTCTGATAGAAAAACTCAGTCTGGCCGCCCTCAGCCACGTCGTTCAAATAATACATAAACAATAAAGTGCGGTGCAGCGGCTCATTGTGGGGTAACTGCGGGTACACCTCGCAATGCCAGTAATTATAATTACCCTTGCCTGCCTGATACTTTTGCGCCTGAATCGGCCCTAAACGGTATAAGGTACGCATAAAGTCAACGGCCTTCGGCGCACCAAATTCAGCATAATTTTCATGGGTAATGGCCAGTGGCTGGCCGGTTTGCGGGTGGCTAACTGTCAGGCCAACCGGTGCGATTAACGCAAAATGGTACTTGGCAAAATAGTCAGCGGCATACTTGCTGGTAGCATCGACAATCTGCTGCAGCGCTGCCTGATACTCCGGGTATTGGTTTAGGTATAAGTCAGTGCTGATTTTTTTACTGGTATCAACGCCGGCACCGGTGCGGCCGGCAACCAAATGGGGGCTGTTGTCAAAAAGCGTGATTAGCTGTTGGCAAAAGTCCGGGCTTAACGCATTATCGTACACCTCTATAAAATCTGTCATGAGTATTCCTGGTTATGTTTGTCGACATTATTCAGCCACGCTTTTCCGAAACCGATGCCCTGGGACATATTAATAACACCGTGTTTGCCGTGTGGTTTGAGGGGGCCCGTACTGCGCTGTTTCGTATTTTTACCCCAGAGCTTAATCTGCAACAATGGCCCTTGATCATTGCCAGGGTCACTATCGACTATCATGCCCAAACTCAGTATGGTCAGCCAGTGGAAATTCGCACTTTTATCAGCCGCCTCGGTGGCAGCTCGTTTGATGTGTATCAGCAAGCCTGGCAAAACGGCGTAAAATGCGCCACGGGCACCACGGTAATGGTGCAGTTTGACTATCAGAGCCAAACTGCCACGCCGTTAAGCTCCGACATCCGTGCAGCGTTGCAGCTGCATGCTCTCGGGTAAGTTACTGATTAGCGGCGGCTGCTACCGCCCGCATCACCCGCAGCACATTACCACTCCATAGCGCGCGTATTTCTGCCTCACTGTAACCACGACGCATCAGCTCCCAGGTAACATTAATGGTTTCAGTGGCATCATCCCAGCCCTCAACGCCGCCACCGCCATCAAAATCTGACACTATACCGACATGCTCAATGCCAATATGCTTAACGGCATAATCAATATGATCGACAAACTGGGCCAGGGTAACGTCCTGATGCAACTGCCGCAGCGCTGTTAAACCGTCGGTGTAAGCCTTAACATCGGCTTCACTGGCACCACCCCAGCCTGCAGCCAGATATTGCTGGCGCAAGGCCTCCTGGCCTTTTTGGATCTGGGGGTCGACTGTGGCAACATAGCTACGAAAGGCCACCATCTGGGCCACGCCGCCATTGGTTTTTATCGCCGTTAACTGCTCATCATCCAGGTTGCGCAGGTTCGGGTGCACAGCCGTGACGCCCGAATGCGAGGCAATCACCGGCGCACGCGACAACGCTATAGCTTCGAGCATGGTTTTTTTACCAACATGCGACACATCCACCATAATACCGTTATCATTTAACGCCTTTACCAGAGCCCGGCCCAACTCGGTTAAACCCTGATTGGGGGTGTCACCTTGATCCAGCCGCGGGTTAGAGCTGCCGCCAAACTGATTATGACCCATATGGGTAATGCTGACATAACGCACACCGCGCTCGGCCCACAGCGGGATTTCGGCGACACTCTCACCCAGCGGATAAGCGTTTTCCATGCCGATTAATGCCACCAGTTTACCCGCTGCATGCAAGGCTTCTACTTCATCGGCACTGCGAGCCAGGCCAATTTGATCCGGGTAAGCGCGGGTCATGCGCTTAATCGCCTGATAACTCTCTTCAGCCTGTTGCCGGGCATTGGCAAAGCCTTGCTCTGTTAACCCCCCCTGACCAACATAGACAATAAAAAACGCCGCATCTAAACCGCCGGCGCGCATTTTCGGTAAGTCCACCTGAGCACTGGTAAAGCGGCCCGGGTCCAACTGCTCGGTGGCATAGCCCCGACCAATATCAACATGGGTATCCAGCGTCAGCACCCGCGAATGCAAGGCCCAGGCCTCTTGTTCACTAACCTGTTGAGGTTGGCGCTCAGCCAAAGCTGAACCCATAAGTAATAAACTGCCGGCGGCAAGGGCGCTTAATAAGCGAGGCATAGCTAACTCCTGTTACTGAATGGTTTTTTATGATTTTTTTAGCGGCTTACAGAATATCGTGTTGTAGCGGGCAGTACCAGTTTGATGAGATTAGACGCTGATTGCTAAAGGTAGCTAGGTTTCGTCTTCGGCAAGGTTTAATAACCTTTCGCTGCGCCAGACCCGCACCACACTTATTTGCGAAACTTTTGAAATTTGCACCATATAAACAATACGGAACGGTGGGTAAATAAGTTCGCGAATTTGCTCTTGGCCAAACTCAGGAACCTCCCTACCTGAAAGAGGGTGGTCAGGCAGCAGCTGCATTTTTTGCAAAATCGTACTGACAAACTTCAGACCGACTGCCGGTACCCCCTGGTCAAGATAATAAGCCTTAATGTCTTTAAGATCCTGTAACGCAGAACGCGCAATAACCAACTTCACTTACGCCACACCAAGTATGTTTTTGGCCTCATCCAGTGTCACGCTATTGCCTTCACGAATATCTGCCAACCCTTTAGCAACGGCCTTTACAAACAGCAGCTCATCTACTGCTTTTTCATAGTCTTCAAGACTTTGCACTACGGCAACACCCCGACCTCTGCTGGTTAACAGGATTGGCCTGTGCGTATCATTGGCACGCCCCACCACTTTGCCGGGATTCACTTTCAAATCGGATAAAGGAACAACATCCTCAGAGAATTTGACTGACATTATACCGCCCTCACAGTTAACAGCACTATTAATAGCACCTGTTTAAAGGTGCTGTCAATTTGCATTTAGTCAGTAAGACAGGTTAGCCCGTTGTATACACGCGAATCAGTCGGTGTTCTTGCCCATTTCGCAATAGGAAAACATGGCGCTAACTTAAAGCACTCGGGTAACAAAAACGCGGCAGCGAATGATGCCCCCCCTTTCAACGCCGGCAGTGCCCCACTGGTCTAGTTAACAATGGTAATCCGTAGCATACTGGGTTAGGTTTTAAGCTCATTTTATTTAAAGAGATTTTTATGAAAATCCGTAACCTGTTCTGCCTGAGTCTGGGCCTGCTCTGTAGCAGTGCGCTGGCGTTTGATCGGATTACCGGCGCTGATTTTGCCAGCCGCTCAGAAGTGATAGCGCAGCATGCCATGGCGGCCACCAGCCACCCGCTGGCCACCCAGATTGCGCTGGATATTATGAAACAGGGCGGTAACGCCATCGATGCCGCCATCGCGGCCAATGCGGCGCTGGGCCTGATGGAACCCACCGGTAACGGTATAGGTGGTGATTTGTATGCCATTGTCTGGGACGCCAACACCGCCAAATTGCATGGTTTAAATGGCTCGGGCCGCTCGCCGCTGAGTTTAAGCTATGACATGCTGGCCCATGAACTGGAAAAGCTCGGCCGCACTGATTTACCACCACACGGCATGTTACCAATCAGTGTGCCGGGCGCGATAGATGGCTGGTTTGAATTACATAGCAAATTTGGCAAGTTGAATATGGCCAACATTTTGCAGCCGGCCATCGATTATGCCGAGCAGGGCTTTCCGGTAACCGAACTTATTGCTTATTACTGGCATCGGTCGGTGCCCTTGCTAAGCCCGCAACCCGGTGACTTTGTTGCTACCTTCACCCTGGATGGCAAGGCACCCGCTAAAGGCCAGATTTTTAAAAACCCGGCCTTGGCCAATACCTATAAAGCGCTGGCTAAAGAAGGCCGTGATGCCTTCTATAAAGGTGAAATTGCCGTGCAGATTGACCGCTTTATGCGCGAAAATGGCGGCTACCTGCGCTATGCCGATTTTGCCAACCACCGCTCCAGCTGGGTAGAACCTGCCGGTGTGGAATACAAAGGTTATACCCTGTGGGAACTGCCACCAAATGGCCAGGGCATTGCCGCCTTACAAATGCTGCAAATTCTGAAAAACTTTGATTTAGCCGCCATGGGCTTTAACACGCCAGAGAGTATCCATACCCTGGTAGAGGCCAAAAAACTGGCGTTTGAAGACCGCGCTAAGTTCTATGCCGATGCAGATTTTCATAAAACGCCACTGCAGGGTTTACTTTCAGCAGAATACGGCCGCGAGCGGGCCAAGCTGATTGGTGAACGTGCGGCGCAGCGGGTCGATGCTGGCAATCCGCACCTGTACGAAGGCGACACTATTTACCTGACCACCGCCGATAAAGACGGCAATATGGTGTCATTAATTCAAAGCAACTACCGTGGTATGGGTTCTGGTGTAGTCGTACCCGGCCTGGGCTTTGTATTTCAGGACCGTGGTCAGTTATTTTCCATGGATAAAAAGCACGCCAATGTTTATGAACCAGGTAAACGGCCTTTCAATACCATTATTCCGGCCTTTATTACCAAAGACGGTAAACCGCTGATCAGCTATGGCGTGATGGGTGGCGCCATGCAGCCACAGGGCCATGTGCAAATTCTGGTTAATATGGTGGATTATGGCATGAACCTGCAGGAAGCCGGCGACGCGGCTCGCTGGCAACACCTGGGTAACACCGAGCCAACCGATGGCCAGGAGGCTTACCTAACCAATGGTGGCTATATTGAAGTAGAACGCGGTGTACCTTATGAAACAGTGCGCGAGCTGATGAAAAAGGGCCACAACGTGCGTTACGGCCTGGGTGGCTATGGTGGTTACCAGGCCATAATGAAAGACCATGAAAATGGCACCTGGATTGGCGCCTCTGAAGCACGCAAAGACGGTCAGGCCGCCGGTTACTAATATCAGTAGCAACCCTGCCCGCCGCCAGCTCATCTGGTACAGCACAGGCACCGGGCTACGTCAGTAGTCTGGTGCGCTGTTAGCGGCCAAAAATAGTTAATTAACCAGTAATTTAACTTGCCTTTACAAAACAAGCTGCTTAAAGTGCGCATTCAGGTACACTTTAAATGGAGTAGCAGTAGTGGACGAAACCCCTGATTATGACAATTACAGTCTGGATGACTTATATTCAGCTGCCGATGGCATTAACCGGGAGCAGTACCCGGAGCGCGCCGCGCTGATCCAGCAGCATATTACAACACGCGAAGCCCAACTGCAGGCACTGCGCCAGCAAGCCGCGGCAACAACCCAATTTAGTTCAACAACGGCTGAACCGGAGATCCCCGCCAATCTGGCTAAACGCAGCCACCGTTTCTGGGGGGCGCTGATTGATGGTGTATTACAACTTGTGCTGACGATACCGCTGTTCTGGTATGTTGGGTTGGATGCTTTTGTAGCACCCAGCCTGGGGCTGATTGTCGGTAGCGTGTTATATGGTCTTGCCACCTATTTATTGCTGCACGGTTATTTATTGCACCGTTATGGCCAGACGATAGGCAAAGCCGAATTTGGCATGCGGATTGAACAGTTAAATGGTCAGCAAGCCAGCCTGCAACATGTGCTGTTGCAGCGGCATTTGCCGATGGTTGGCCTGAGTTTCGTGCCATTTATTGGTAACTTGCTGGTCGGCCTGTTAAATCCACTGATGATTTTTGGTAAGCAAAAACGCTGTTTACATGACAGGATCGCCCAAACACAGGTGTGTTATGTGAATGACACTACAAGCGACGCCGATGGCATGAGCGCTTAGATCTCGCCGCCCTCTAGCCGCTGATTGCGGCATCCTGCAATAAGGCTAAATCAACGTCAGCATGCGCGCTGGCCATCGCGGCCAGCGCTTTTGTTAAATCACCATCAAAAGGCTCGCTGGCAATCCGCTGCTGCCGCGCGCCGATCCGCTCGGCGGCTTTTAAATAGCGCATCACTTCTTCCCGGCTGGTCAGCCGTAACCGCGGTACCTGAATGGAGGCGCCGCTGCTGTTTTTGGCTATCATGGTGAAATACGACGAGTTGCAGTGCTTTACCTCACCGGTCTGAATATTTTGCGCATCGACCCGGATGCCAACCATCATCGAGCTATTGCCAACGTAATTTACCGAGGCTTTTAGCGTCACCAGTTCGCCCACTTCTATCGGATTTAAAAAATCGACCCTATCGACCGAGGCAGTGACACAATAGCTGCCACTGAATTTAGAACCACAGGCAAAGGCAATCTGATCCATTAGTGACAACAAATAGCCACCATGAATTTTACCGCTGAAATTTGAATGTGACGGCAGCATCAGCTGCGATAGCGTGATCTCAGAGCAGCCGACCGTTTTCCACTGGTGATCCATAACAAGCCTCTTTTTAACAGTAGCGCCAGGTAACGACAGCTATACTAAGCAGTCTAGTCAAGGCCTTAGCTGCGGTAAAGCAACCTAATTCAGTTGTGCAGATTCTGGCTTATCCTGCACCAATACCCAGGGCGAAATCACCACGGCCCATAGCTCGGTGTTATTATCAAACCACTGCTGCGCCTGCTGCTCGGTGGTGCGCCCGACGCTACCTGCCGCCAGCCAGTCGGCCACCTGCACTTTGTTATCGGCACTGAAGGCAAAAGCAACCTCCACTAAATCAAGTCCGGCGCTGACACTGATTACAGAGCCTGCGGCATAAAATTTCTGTAGTTGCGGCCAGCTTATCCGGGCAGTTTCACTAATAATTTTGGCTTTAATCAGCTCGGGATCCGCTGCATCCGCAGCCAGCTGAGCATCCGGTGGCGTTATCGCACTCATGGCCGTCTCCTTGGTTAAAACGGCAAGTGTAAAACAGCCCGCCGGCTTACTCCAGCTCTTCGTCTGCTGCTGCCACCTGGGCAGCGCTTAGCTCATGTTTTTTTAACAATTTATAAAAATCGGTACGGTTACGCCCGGCCAGCTCCGCTGCCCGGGTGACATTGCCTTCAGTCATTTTAAGTACCCTGACTAAATACTGGCGTTCAAACTGATCGCGCGCATCAGTCAGCGTCGGCCAGTAACTGGCATTTTGCGACAGCGCTTGCTCTACCAGGGCCTGGCCAATCACCGGGCTGTGGGTAAGGGCGACGCATTGCTCTATCACGTTCACCAATTGGCGCACATTGCCGGGCCATTTGGCGGTAGCCAGGGTTTGCAGCGCGTCGTCAGCAAAACGGGTAACCTTCACATTATGGCGCTCGGCGCTCAGTGCCAGCACATGCCGCGCCAGCAACGGAATATCTTCCGGCCGTTGTTCCAGGCCTGGCAGCTGCAAGTTCACCACATTTAAGCGATAGTATAAATCTTCCCGGAAGCTGCCATCCGCCATCGCTTGTTGTAAGTCGCGGTGGGTAGCCGACAGTACCCGCACATTAATTGGCATACTTTTGCTGCTGCCTACCGGCCGGATTTGCCGCTCCTGCAAAGCCCGCAACAATTTAACCTGCAGTGCCACCGGCATATCTCCGATTTCGTCTAAAAACAGCGTACCGCCATCGGCTTCCCGAAACAAACCACCATGCTCGCTCACCGCGCCGGTAAAAGCGCCCTTGCTGTGGCCAAACAACTCTGATTCCAGCAAATGCTCTGGCAGGGCGCCACAGTTAATGGCCACAAAATGCTTATCGGCCCGTGGGCTGGCCTTATGAATGGCTTTGGCCAGTAATTCTTTACCGGTACCGCTGGCGCCGGTAATTAACACGCTAACGTCACGCTGAGCTACCCGGTATGCCTGTTCCAGCAGCGCTGCCATTAACGGGCTACGGCTGACAATTTCATCCCGCCAGTCGGCTTGTTCGGGCACCGACTGGTGCACGGCCTGCTGTAAAATATCCCGCAGCTCAGCGTTATTCAGTGGCTTGGTTAGAAAACCAAATACCCCACGCTGGGTGGCGGCTACCGCTTCCGGAATAGAGCCATGGGCTGTCATTAATACCACCGGCAGCCCCTGATAGCGCTTGGCGATTTCATCAAACAGGCTCATGCCATCCAGCCCGGGCATCCGCAAGTCGCTTAGCACCACATCAAAACTTTGCTTACCCAGAATAGTAAGCGCAGTTTCAGCGCAATCAGCACTGACCACCTGATAGCCCTCACCTTCGAGACGCAGCGTTAGCAAACGCAGCAGGCTGGGGTCGTCATCCACCAGTAATAAACGCGGTTTAGCGTTGGCCATTATTACCCTCGTTAATACTCTGATTTAACTGCGCTTCTATTTGCGTTAATGCATCAATTTTTTTTTGTAAGTCTTTGTTGGTTTTTTGCAGCCGGTCAATATTGTCATGCTGCTGCGCATTAAGCCGGGTAAGCGCGCTGACGGCCGACTCGGTTTCCAGCAGTTTCTGGTTAAAAGTTAAATCCCAGCTGATAAGCGCTGCCAGGCCAGGTGGCAGCTCGGCAATTTGTTCAGCCAGCTGCATTTGCACCCTTAGCCTGGTTAAATAGGGCGTATCCGGATGTAATTGCAAAATAATCCGCTGCAGCATTTGTACCGGGTCCGGCTCAGCTAATTCTGTCAGCGACTCGCGCCATAATGCCCGGTTATCTAATAAACTGGCCCGATACTTTACCCAGGCCTGCAAGGTTGCCGGGTCGTCACTCAGGCTCAGCGGCACCTCCTCAGGCAGTGGCAGGCTTTCTTCAGCCGACGCAGTGTCCTCAGCTGGCACAAACTCAGGTTCAGGTTGCGACGCGGGCCCCTGCTGGCTTAGCAGCTGACAGCCAGACAGCGTAAAAAGCAGCAATATCAGTAATACTCTCATGTTACTTTTCCTCTAACAGCGGTAAACGCACTCTGATGCAGACATCAGCGTAAACCACATCAACAATATCGGCATGTCCACCCAGTAACCTGGCACAATCTGCCACAATAGATAAGCCTAAACCTGAGCCCTGCACTGCGTCGAACCTTGGGGTGGTGCCACGCTGAAAGGGTTCAAATAATTTTTCACGCAGCGCCGTCGGAATAGGTGCGCCATTATTAGCCACATCCAGCACCAGCATGGCGTCTTGCTGATACAGCTTCACCCACACCGGGCTGCTTTCAGCACCATAGGCCTGGGCATTATTGATCAGATTATCCAAAATGCGCCGGAACAAGGTTTCATCGGTATAAATACTGCTTAGCTGGCAGTCCAGCTTTATCTGTTGCTGGCGCTGTTGCAGTGATAGCGCATGATCTGCAAAGCAGGCCTGCAGCAGTTGCTGTGGTATCTGGCGGCTTAACTCCGGCTTGGCTTGCTGCAACAAGCGGTTGTAATCCAGCAATTGCTCAGTGAGCTGGCTCAGCCGGTCGGCACTGCCGTTTAACAGCATCACCACTTCCAGTTGTTTTGGGTTCAGAGGCCCCAGCAATTGCTCAGTTAACAAGGCACAGCCTTCGCGAATGCTCGATAATGGGGTTTTTAATTCATGCGAGGCATGGCGCAGCAAAATAAGCCGTAGTGCTTCGAGCTGTTGCAAACGTGAGCTGAGCCAGCGTAATTGTTCGCCCAGTTCTGACAGCTCGCGCGGCCCCTCCAGTTTGCCATCAGGAAACTGTTGCTGCTGGCCAATGGCCCGGATCATTTTATCCAGTTTCTTTACCGGCGCGGCCACCCGGCCCGACGCCCACAGCACCAGCAACAGCGTTAACAGCACCAGCGCGACAGTTTGCCAGGCCTGGCGTTGCTGTGCATCCTGTACCAACTTTTGCTGGTTCAGTAAACGTTGCTCCAGCAAATCCCAGATCTGCTGACTGATATGTTGCTGGCGCATCCGGATTTGTTGCAACAGCTGCTCTAACGGCGTGCCGGTTAACTGAGCAAACTGCGCGGCCAATTGCTGTAAATCGGCCTGCTGTTGTATGCATTCGCTAAGTTTGGGCAAATCATGGCAAAGCTGTGCCAGGCTGAGCTGTTGGTTACTGATATGGCTTTGCGCCACCCTGGCCAGCGCGTCGGTTTTTACCACCGTATACTGGCGCACCGCCCGTTCAATATCGACCACCAGGTTTTGCATGTTTTCAGCCCGGCGCACGCTAATCACGGCGCTCTCTGCCTCACTGGTCGCAAAGCGGCTTAAGCCCGACAGCGCTTTGTGGCTTTGCCACATCAATACGCCAACAGGGATCATCGCCAGTAAAAAACTCAGAATAACTAATTGCCGTAACGAGGCGGTTTGCAAGGGAAAACGCATAGACAGTTAAACTCAGAAAAAGTTAGCCTTAGCATAACCTGTTTAACTAAAAAAAACAGGCCAGTAAGGAGGACTGGCCTGAACAAGCATTCAGCAAGGAGCTGAACTCATGGGAATCGGGAGGCGCTTACTGCGCCTTGGGGGCATAAGCCGGGGTGTAACTTGCTGCAGGTAGTTGTTGCAAGCGGCCAGTATCACCAGTAATGGCGTGCTGTTGCTCCCAGGCCTGAACACTGGGGTTATTTAAATCAACGCGACGTAACATTGTTACCACTAGCATCATATTGGCAACCAGGAACATCGTGATAAATACTAAGAACAAATCCATAACACACCTCCGGTAATTACCTTAGATGTATCAAGTGTTGTGCCAACTTTTAAATAACATGCAATATCAATAAGTTATGTAATTTTCATTCTTAAAAGCCACGTTGAAACACCAATAGTGTCTGCAATTGGCGACACTATTTTCCACCAAAAAAACATGTTGTTATAAATCAACAGTTTGAACTGTATGCGTTTTGCGACAAATTTATTAAGCCACTGTTTTAATTAAATAAATCCATACTGCTTCGCTACCCGATCGAAATAATCCAGGCACGTTTTGGCATACTGGCGCTTTTCAACATAGCTGCCTGGGAAAAAACTCTTTTTAAAGCCGTAGGCCACCATGTCTTTCAAGCGCTTCAGCGGAATATCAAAGTTATCCAGTGCCAGCTGGTATTCATTGCACACCGTAGTATTAGACACCAGCCGGTTGTCGGTACAGATCACGGTGGCCATCCGGTTATCCAGCATGGCTTTAAACTGATGCTGACGAATATCGGTAAGCTGTGGATTAGTTTGCAGGTTACTGGTCAGGCACACTTCTATCGCAATACGCTTGTCGGCGATATAGCTGGCCAACTTACGAATGTAAGCCGCCTTGTCGGTAATATCCGGGCTGTGGATCATGTCAGGGATAAACATCGAATAGCCATGGCCAATGCGGTCGGCATAACATTCAGTAATGGCTTCAAATACACTTTCTGCGCCGTAAGCTTCACCGGCGTGTAAGGTTTTCAGCATAAAATGCTGATGGGCATACTCGTACACTTCTTTAAACTTGCTGGCGGGGTAACCCGACTCCTGGCCTGCCAAATCCAGGCCCACGATGGGCATGGCGCATTCATCGCGCAACCGCACACTGGCACGCACCAGCTCCATCGCCGCCAGTTTAATCACGTCCATTGGCGCAAAGTCGCGCATCAACTGGAACAAGTTGGTGTAGTACGGCGAAAAGCCCTTGTCGCCAAACATCCGCATAGCACAGTTAATAATGCCGTAACCAAAAGGTGGCTTATTGCCACTTAGTACCACTTCAGTGCGGTTATATTCGTCCTGCGCCCGTTTCAGGCCGTTATTTACCGCATGCATTATCTGGTCGAAATCAATGCCGCGGCTTAAATCAATCAGCAGCTGCGGCGCAAAGCGCACTTCAATGTAATTTACCCCCTCAGCCTGATTATCAAGCGCCAGCTCGTAAGCGGCCTGCTCTAAATTTTCCGGGTCACGCAATACCGCACAGGTATACTGGAAACAATGCAGATACTCGCCCAGGTTCTGATACTTATCTTTAAATACCAGCTGCTTTAAACCGTCAACACTTTGTGAGGGCAATGTGGTGTGGGTGCGTTTGGCCATCTCAATCAGGCTGCTAAGGCGCAGGCTGCCGTCTAAATGCAGGTGCAAATCAGATTTTGGCATCGCTTTAATAAAATCAGCAGAATAACGTGGCATAACGGCTCCTTTTTTAAGTCTGCACATAGTGTATCGCAGTTTGTCAGCCTTGGTTAAATGATGTTTACATCGCACCAGCAGACCCGCGGCGGTCTGTAATGGGCTGACATCCAGGTGTTTGCAAAGAACAGTTAGATCATCTACTCTGCAACTCTGTATAGTTAATATTCAGCGTTGTACGTTGCACCACAAAAAACGAAGTTTGCTCTTAAAACAATAAGTTCAAGGATATATTCATGATGAATAAATTTCTAACCGCTAGCATCGCAAGTTCGGTTTTAATTTTCGGCACTTTTACTTTTGGTGCAGGCCAGGCAACTGCAGGACTCTACAGTTCAGACCAAGTGATAGCTGATCAACAGCATCAGTACAATAAACAGCAAGTATTGTCTTTTGTCGATGAAGCAGCGGTACAACATAAACTGATTGAACTGGGTGTCAGCCCAGCCGACGCCAAATTACGTATCGCCAGCATGACCAATGCTGAGCTGGACGCCTTTAACAACCAGCTTAACGAGATGCCTGCAGGTGGTATTGTCGGCACTATAGTCACCGTACTGGTGGTTGTAGCAGTGCTCGACCTGATGGGTGTTACCAACGTTTATCCTTTTATCCGGCCTATCGGTTCTTAGTTCTTGATGCACAAACGTCAACAGACCAGCCAGTTTGCTGGTCTGTTAGCTTTTATGCTGCTGGTGCTGACCGCCTGTCAGACCCCCCCTCAAACCAAACAGTTACTGGCAGCGCCGCCTGATATTGCCCGGCAGCATTTTATTGCCCGGGTGCCGTTTTATCCGCAACAAGAATTTTTTTGCGGCCCAACCACCCTGGCGGAAGTCGCCGGTTTTCACGGCCTGGCCAAAAGCCCGGATGATATAGCGCCGGCTACCTTTACCCCTGGCTTGGATGGCACACTGCAAATTGAAATGGCGGCGGCAACCCGGCAGCTTGGTTTGGTGGCCTACACCCAGCATCGCGCCAGTATCAACCAGCTATTAAGCCTGGTGGCCGATGATATTCCGGTTATTGTACTGCAGAATAACTCCATTGGCTGGCTGCCACAGTGGCATTACGCAGTGGTGGTAGGCTATGACATTAACCGCAAAGAAGTGATTTTACATACCGGGGTAACCGAAGCGCATCGTCTTAATTTTTCTACCTTCGAGCGCACCTGGCAGCGCGCTAACTACTGGCTGTTAGCCATGTTGCCAAGCGATACAAGCAGTGCGCAGCTTGACCCTTTTATTTACACAAAAGCCTGCCAGGATTTAATCAATACCCAGCAGCCAGCTGCCGGCATTGCCGCCTTAATCACTGCAACTAAACAATGGCCAGACTACTGGCTACCCTACTTTTTACTGGGCAATCAGCATTTTTCCACCGAGCCGTTAGTGGCAGCCAGCTGGTTTGCCAAAGGCTTGCCCTATGCTCAGCAACAAGTACCCTATCTGCACAACTATGCCATGCTGTTGAGCGGGCTGGGTTGTCATAATAAAGCGATTGAGTTAATTACTACCGCACGGCAGCTAGCGCCGGAAGATAGTAAGTTGTTAAATAGTAAGCAGCAAATTGACGCAGCCAGGCAGGTGGCAGAAGAAGGTACGCCATGTCAGCTCAGGCATGCTGTTGAGTTAACATCCGTCTGACCCTTGCTAAAACCTGCTGTCTGCGATAACCCTACCGTTATTACCGCACCGGCACAGCTTCCAGTAACTTTATGAT
>NZ_LAHO01000023.1 GCF_000987775.1 Arsukibacterium ikkense | reverse complement strand
CCACTCAGTCGAGTGGGCTTTTTGCATTGTCACTATGGATGAGTAGTACACCGCTGGAAGGCCAGCCCTGCAGACCCCCAATTCAATAAAAAAGCCCCTCTCGATTGAGCAGGGGCTTTTTTATTGGCTGAGATTTGGGGGGATTTAATAAATTTACATTTAGTTGGCTTCATTTATACTTTGCCTAATAAAGAATTTTAGTGGACTGTTTTGTGAACGTTTTTTTTAACTCTATTGTGCTTGTGATAGCAATTTCGCTGTTGACGATAGTTAACTCAGTTTATGCTTACCCGTTTAACAACTCGCTAAGTGTCGGTTGGCAGAGCCCCGATGATCCCTGGCTAAGCAGCGAAACAGCAAACTTCCGGTTCCATTACCCGCAATCTGCAGCGCATATCGCCGCCGAGGCTGCAGTTCTTGCTGAACAGGTTCACACTAAATTGGCTGTAGAGCTGAATTGGTAACCTAAAGCTAAAACCGTTATCGTTTTAACGGATGATCATGATACTGCCAATGGTTGGGCGACGATGCTGCCCTATAATCAAATCAGGCTTTATTTATTCTCACCGCAAGATGTTAATTCGTTAGAAAATTTCGATAACTGGTTGGCGCTATTGCTCACCCATGAGTATACCCATACGCTGCATCTCGATAAGGCCAGAGGGGCATCAAGCGGTTTACGCAAAGTGTTTGGACGGGGTGCCGGTTTTCTGCCGCTATTTCTTTATCCTAACAGCTTTCAACCGACTTTTATGCTTGAAGGTTTGGCAATCTTAAAGGAGTCTGCTGACGGGCAATCGGGCAGGCTGAACAGCAACTACTATAAAATGCTGATAGCTGACGAAGCACGCTATGGCAGCATGGACCTTGGCTATGCCAGCCATAGTGGTAGTTATTCTTATCTTTATGGGGCATTTTTTTATCAATTTTTGCTCGAGCAGTATAATGCCGAAAAAGTGCAGCAGTTAATCGAAGCTTATTCTGGCAAGATTATCCCTTATCGTATTTCAGCTACCTCAAAACAGGTTTTTGGTGTACGTATGCCGCTGTTGTGGCAGCAGTATCAGCAGTGGTTGGTTAGCAAGTTTGGCGATACTCCTGAATTAACACAAGGCGAGCTCGTCGATGCCAGCGCGGATAACCTGGCTTTTTACACCGGGTTACAGCAACCGCCTGTTGCCCGCGGTGCGCTGGTCTGGCGCCAGGTGCACGATGGTCATGCCCAGCCCTATCTGGCGGCATATGATAATAATCGCAATGAGCTGAAACGGATTAGCACTGAGCGTATTGGCATCTTTGATGTCAACGCGCTGGAGCACGTGGTTATTACCCAGCAACGCTATCGAGCCGACAACCGGTTGTACAGTGATCTGTATCTGTACACCAATAACGCCTGGCGTCAGCTGACGTATAAAGGCCGTTATACCGAAACACGCTGGTGGGGCAATGACAAACTGATTGCCAAGCGCCAGCACAATGGCCGCGGTGAATTGGTTGTACTAGATACTGATGGCAGGCTGCTTCAAACGTTATGGCAGGCAGCGCCTGATCAGGTCATAGGCCGTTTTACGGTATCGGTTTCCCAAGGTTTGCTGGTTGCGGCAATTCAGCAACAACAGCAAGGCTACCAGTTATATCAGCTCAATCTGGCCGATGGCCGCTGGCTCCAGTTAACTCAGGGTACCGGGATTAAACAACAGCCTCAATTTAGTGCTGATGGCTTACGTTTGGTATACACCAGTGATCAAGATGGTCAGTACAATATTTATCAGCTTGATTTCTCTGAAACTGTGCTGAAACAACAGCAACTGACTAAGGTGTCTTCTGGTGCATTTAACCCGACACTGGCGGCAGATGGTGCTTTATGGTTTGAACAGTATCAGCAAAGGACTCGTCAATTGCTGCGCTTGCCGGGCAGTGATTTCGCAGAGGCTCAGCTGTTGATGCTAGCACCGCAACTGGTCAGCTGGGATAGATCTGAGAAACCCGCTTTACCAGAAACTATATTATTGCCAGCAACGCCTTATCAGGCAACAGGTTCGCTGTGGCCAACCGGCTGGCAACCCGGTTTATCGGTAAATAACGATGCTACTCAGCTAATGCTCCAGACCTTTGGCCAGGATGCACTGGGTCGGCATCAGTACCAGCTGTTAGCCGGCATTGACAGTAAAGCCGAGAGCCTGTTTGGCCAGTTCAGTTATCAATACAGCAACACATACTCCTTATATCTGGAGCGAGAGATTGAGCATTATTCACTGCAACAGCAGATTTACCAATCCATAGCGACCGACCGTTTCAGTTTCTATCGCTTAAATGCGGTTACAGGCTGGGACGATAAGCTCAATTTACATGCTGGTTTGGTCAGTGAGCAATTTCGCGAATTGTATAGGGATCACGCTCAGTTAGCCGATGGATACCCTGGTTTACAGGCGACGATAGCGGGTGTGGCTTTACTGTTTAACAATTGTCAGCAGTTTTATCATAATAATGGCCCTTCACGTGGGCGCCGTTTATTAGTTTCAGCCGAAGCCAATGGTTTAGGCAGTGACTTTAGCGGCAATGTTTATCGGCTTAACTGGCGCGAGTACTTTCATTTGGGCCAATCTCATGTACTTCAGTTAAAGCTGGCTGGTAGCTATGGCAACGAGCATAGCCGGACCGTGCGGTTAGGTGGTGATAGCGCATCTGAGCCGTTGCTGGCAACCCGGCGCTATGCGCTGCGGGGTTATGCTGATAACTTGGCGCTATCAGGCAAACATGCTGCCATAGCCAGTTTGCAGTGGAATATTCCGCTGGCTGATCTGCAATGGAACTACGATACCTTTCCATTGGGGGTAAACCGGATATACGCCGCCGCCTTTGCCGAGCATGGCCGTTTATGGCGCCGCAGCACGGCAACAGTAGCCGAAGAGCAACTTAGCGGTGTCGGCATAGAATTGACAACCGAATTTACTGTAGGCTATCGCCTTACCCTACCTGTTACTCTTGGCCTGGCGAGGGGGCTTGATGATACTTATGGCGAAAACCGCGCTTATCTGAATATTAATCTGGCGGTCTTTTAGCTGCAATAATAGAGGGCGCACAGCAATAAGCTAGCGCCCTAAATAGCCGTCCCAGTCTTTCCAAACCGGTTGTAAACCTTGCTGCATCAGCGCTGCAGCTACCTGTTGTGGTGTGCGGCTATCGTCAATACTAAATTGCTCGAGGTTTTCCGGGGCAACGCTGTAGCCACCAGGCTGTGTTTTTGAGCCGGCACTGACACTGGTGATGGCTAACGGCACTACATGCTGCCGGAGCAGTGCCGATTCACGGGTAGAAAGACTGATCTCCAGCTCGGGTGCAAACAGCCGAAAAGCACAAATTAATTGAATCAGTTCTTTGTCACTGATGGGATAGGCGACACCGCTGCCACCACTGCAGGGGCGGATCCTGGGTACCGATAAACTAAAACGGCTTTGCCAGTATTGCTTTTGTAAATATTGCAGATGCTGTGCCAGCATCATGGCGTCAGCGCGCCAATCGGTCAGCCCCAGCAAAATGCCTAAGCCTATTTTATCGATTCCGGCCTGGCCAACTCGGTCCGGCGCGTCAAGCCGCCAGGGCATATCGGCCTTTTTTCCTTTTAAGTGATAATGTTGATAGGCACGGCTGTTATAGGTTTCCTGATACAGCATCACAGCATCAACACCCAGCTGCTTTAACAGCTGGTATTCAGCGGTATCAAGTGGCTGCACTTCTAACTGAATACTGCTGAAATAACGGCGGATCACAGGCAAGGCGTCGCAAAAATAGTCCATACCTACTTTTCGTTCATGCTCGCCGGTGACCAGTAGCACCTGATCAATCCCCAGCGCTTTAATGGCGAGACACTCCTGCTCAATCTCACTCAGGCTTAGGGTACGGCGTTTGACTTTTTGACTTAACGAAAACCCGCAATAAGTGCACTCATTGGCGCACAAATTAGATAAATACAGCGGCGCAAAAAGCTGTACCGTGTGGCCAAAGCGTTGCCGGGTGAGCCGCTGCGCTTTGCTGGCCATTTGGCTTAATAATGGCTCGGCAGCTGGGGAGAGCAAGGCCTGGAAATCCTGCAGTGTTAGCTTGGGTTGGCTTAATACAGCTTGCACCTGTGCTGTAGAAAAATTGCGACTTTGCAGTTGTAATGCCTGCCAATCCTGCTGTTGCCATTGTCTGTGATAGCTCATAGCGTTGCCAGAAAATCAGTGAACGGGCTGGAGGCAGTAGCTTGCTGCTGCGGTGTGGCCAAACCCGCAAGGTAAGCCATACGACCAGCATTGACCGCATTTGCAAAGGCGCCTGCCATGGCTACCGGATCATTACTACTGGCAATGGCTGTATTAACCAGTACCGCCGCGGCACCTAACTCCATGGCGGCGGCGGCATGCGATGGTGCGCCTAAGCCCGCATCAATAATCACCGGCATTTGCGCTTGCTCAATAATAATCTGCAGCATACTGCGGGTTTGTAGCCCTTGGTTAGAGCCTATTGCTGCACCCAGTGGCATTACCGCGACACAGCCAACTTGCTCTAATCTTTTACACAGCACAGGATCGGCACTGCAGTAGGGCAGCACCACAAAGCCCAGTTTAACCAGTTGCTCTGCTGCTGCCAGCGTTTCAATCGGATCCGGCATTAAATAACGTGGATCGGGGTGAATTTCCAGTTTTAACCAGTTAGTTTGCAGTGCTTCGCGGGCCAGCTCAGCAGCAAATATTGCTTCCTTAGCGTTTTTCGCACCAGAAGTATTGGGTAGTAGTTGGATATGCATATTACGTAACGGCGTGACTAAATCATCCTGCGGTTTAGTCAGCTCCAGCCGTTTTATGGCCAGCGTAACTAACTGGCAGCCACTGGCCCTGACAGCCTGTTGCATCAGCAATGGGCTGGCGAATTTACCACTGCCAAGCAGCAGGCGACTGCTAAAGGTTCTATCTGCGATCTGAAACATGTCAGCCTCCGGTTACTATCTGAAACAGTTGTACAACGTCATTCGGTTGTAAAATATGCGCTGACCAACAGCGCTTCACAATAACTGCATCGTTGATGGCGACTGCTAAACCTTCACCTGTCAGCTGATGTTGTTGCAGTAGCTCAGTGACCGTGCAACTGCTGGCTATTTCTAATGGTTGAGCGTTAAGCGTTATGTGCATAACGCGACTCCACTTTATATTGCTGAAATTGATTTTTTAACTGCACAAAGGCGTGCTCAGGGTCAGTTTGAGCGGTAATAGCTGACACCACCGCCACACCATCGACGCCACAATTAACCACGGCTTGCAGCCTGAGCATATCAATACCGCCAATCGCCACTGTTGGTATATCACGGCAAAGAGCAGCATAGTGCACAAGGCGCTGCAGCCCCTGTGGCCTGGATGGCATCTGTTTGGTTTGAGTGGCAAAAATATGGCCCAGGGCAATATAAGAGGGGCCAAGTTGCCTTGCCCGCAGCAGTTCAGCATAACTGTGGGTGGAGA
The DNA here is from genome assembly GCF_000987775.1 of Arsukibacterium ikkense. Lineage (GTDB taxonomy): Bacteria > Pseudomonadota > Gammaproteobacteria > Enterobacterales > Alteromonadaceae > Alishewanella > Alishewanella ikkense. Next base: position 45,090 of record NZ_LAHO01000023.1, on the reverse strand, counting down.
TGCCCAGCCGTAATCCGGCCGCAGCTATTGCTGGCAGATCAGCCTCGTTCAGATCCTGCTGGCCCAGATGTACGCCATAAGCGCCATATTTTATGGCCAGTTGCCAGTGATCGTTAATAAATAACCGCAGTTTGTAGTCGTTACTTAGCTGCACTGCCTGGGCAACTTGTTGTTCAATCTCGCTCGCTGAGCCGAGTTTTATGCGCAGTTGAATGACATCGGGTTCCAGCGGCAGTAAACGTTTCAGCCATTGCACGCTGTCGACAATGGGGTATAAACCTATTGGTGCAGCCATACTGGCGAAGCGAAGCAGGGGCTCAGGGATAGTGCCGGGCCCGTGCAGTTTAGGAAAATAACGATAGTCAATCGGCCAGCTGTGATGTTGCAAACAACCTGCGCCTTTACCCGTAGGATAGCCCTGTGCAAGCGCCTGTTGTAAATAGGCTCTGCCAACAATAAGGGCGTCATGCAGCGGGTAGCCGTGCGCGCACGCCACTGCGATTGCGCTGGATAACACGCAGCCGGTGCCATGATTATTAGCGGTAGTGATCCTTGGCTGTGTCAGTCCAAAAGAAGCAGAGTCGCTGATATAGCAATCTGTAATATCAGTACTGTCAGGGTTATGACCACCTTTGGCTAATACTGCTGCGGCACCCGCTTGAGTTAATAGCAAGGCTTGGCTGGCAACAGGTGCGTCAGGCATACCTGAGAGCAAGGCTAATTCCGGCAGGTTAGGGGTAATAAGGTCCAGCAATGGCAGCAACTGCTGCCAATTGCTGATAAGTTGCTCGCTGGCAAAATTGACCCCAGTACTGCTGCTAAGAACCGGATCAGCAATTACGCTAAACCGGTGCTTAGCTTTGTGTTCAGCCAGCCATAGCACCAGTTGCTGTAGTAGCTGCACATCGGGGATCAGGCCAATTTTAATTGCTTTGGGCGGCAAATCGTTTAGCAGGCAATTAAGTTGGGCGATAAAGATTGCCGGGCTAACAGCTTCAGTACTTAGCACGTCAGTGCTGTTTTGGGCCGTTATTGCAGCAATAACACTGCAGCCATGGCATCCCAGGGCATTAAAGGTATGCAAATCAGCCTGAATACCGGCACCGCCACCACTGTCTGAGCTGGCGATAGTCCAGACCACAGGTTTAGGATCAGCCACTGGCCTATGCATCGGTAAGCGCCTCTTCCTGCTGAATTTGCTGATTAAGCCGCATTGAACAGAATTTAGGGCCGCACATTGAACAAAATTGCTCACTGTCCGCACCTTCATGGCTTAGCGTTTCATCGTGATAGGCTTTGGCGGTAAATGGATCTAATGCCAAGTTGTATTGATCCTGCCAGCGAAACTCATAACGCGCTTTAGACAATGCATTGTCACGCAACTGCGCGGCGGGGTGGCCTTTGGCCAAGTCTGCCGCATGGGCGGCAATTTTATAGGCAATTAGCCCTTGTTTTACATCTTCTTTGTTTGGCAAACCCAGGTGCTCTTTGGGTGTGACATAACACAACATGGCACAACCAAACCAGCCAATCATGGCCGCACCTATGCCTGAGGTAATATGATCATAGCCAGGAGCAATATCAGTTGTCAGCGGGCCAAGTGTATAAAAAGGCGCTTCATGGCAGTGCTTTAATTGCTCGGTCATATTCTGCTGAATAAGCTGCATCGGCACATGGCCTGGCCCTTCAATCATCACCTGTACGTCATAACGCCAGGCAATTTTGGTCAGCTCGCCTAAGGTACGCAGTTCTGCAAACTGCGCGGCATCATTAGCATCGGCAATACTGCCCGGGCGTAAACCGTCGCCAAGAGACAACGATATGTCATACGCTGCGCACAGCTGACATATTTCTTCAAAGTGCTGATATAAAAAGCTTTCCTGATTAAATATCCGGGTCCACTGCGCCATTATAGCGCCACCACGCGAGACTATGCCGGTTACGCGTTTTGAGGTGAGGGCAATATAATCCTTTAAAACACCAGCATGAATGGTAAAGTAATCAACACCTTGTTCTGCTTGTTCAACCAGGGTGTCGTAAAATACCTGCCAAGTGAGTTTACTGACATCACCATTCACTTTTTCCAGTGCCTGGTATATCGGCACAGTGCCAATCGGTACCGGGCTGTTGCGTAAAATCCAGTCACGGGTTTGATGAATACGCCGGCCGGTGGATAAATCCATCACCGTATCGGCGCCCCAGCGGGTGGCCCAGACTAATTTTTCTACTTCTTCTTCAATACTAGAGCTGACTGATGAATTGCCGATATTGGCATTGACCTTTACCTTGAAATTGCGGCCAATAATCATTGGCTCGGCTTCAGGGTGATTAATATTGGCCGGTATTATCGCCCGGCCAGCAGCGACTTCCTGCCGGACAAATTCGGCAGTGATCTGTTTAGGTATCGCGGCGCCAAAGCTTTCACCCTGGTGGCTTCTGATACCATCTGGCGTTGCCGCCATATTTTCTCTCAGGGCAATAAAATGCATTTCCGGGGTAATAATGCCGGCGCGGGCATAGTGCAGCTGGGTCACCGTTTTGCCGGCTTTAGCACGTAGTGGCTGCTGCGCAAACTCGGTGATTTGCTCATCCAGCGCTATGTCGGCAAAGGCCGGTAGCGGCGAGGGTTCGACATCAAGCCGGGCGTTTATCCATGACAGGCGTATTTTAGGCAAGCCTTTTAACACATCCAGGCTTTGTGCCGGATCGCCATAGGGGCCCGAGGTATCATACACCGGCAATGGCGCATTGGCCTGCTCAGTGCCATCTGCCAGCCAGCTTGGGCTTAAATGAATTTCCCGCACGGGTACTTGCACACCGCTTAGGCTACAAGGTAAGTAGCGGCGTTCTGAGCCAGGAAAGGTTTCACCCTGCAGCGCCTGAATATAGGCTCTGGCATGGGTACGTAACTCACGTTTAGATAAAGCATTAGCAGACATAGCAAACTCCGGTTAACAAGTTGGGGTTGCTTGTCCGGAGTGGGGGCAGGTGATAACTAGCAATTATAGCGCCAGGCGGATTAATGCTAAGAAATGTGCTGAAATTCCCCTTGTTTCCCTTCGCAGGTATTAGCCTGATCAGGTTCAACGGATCCCGTTTTCACGGTCTCAGCCCGCTGTAAACAGCTAGGCACTCCGACAAGTAGTGGCTGAGTATAAAGGCAGCTTCTGGAAATTGAAAGAGCGTGTCGTTAACTCTTTGCTTGAACTAATCGGAGTTGTTAGCTGAAAGGATGTGTTTTATGTTGAAAACGTAACTCAGCGTTACACTTCGGAATATAATAAAAAAAGGGAAATGAAATGAGAGATGTATTGTTTTTTGATTCAATGCTTACCCCGAAAATAATTACTTTTGTCTATTGGTTGTTGTTGCTGGCGGTCTTGGTCAGCGGCCTGGGCGCCGTGTTTTCTGGTTATGGTAGTTTCTGGTCCGGGCTTGGTATTTTAGTGTTTGGTAGTATCGGCGTGCGGATTTGGTGCGAATTATTAATTGTGCTGTTTAAAATTCATGAAAACCTGAAAAAGCTGGCAGATAAAGAGTAAACTCAAACACCGGTTCCGGCCGGTGTTTTTCTTTAAAAACACGCTTTCATTACAAGTTTTGTACATATAGATATAGCGCTTTTAAGATTTTCATCTTTTGCTCGTCACTGGCGTGTTCATGTGCCAGGTTTTCCAGCGCCAGGCTGAACTCTTCCATGGTCAGATTCGGGTTGTCCAAACCGTGCATCAATTTATCAGTCCGGTAACGCTGCCATTTTTGTTGCTCGCTATCACTTAAACTTAGCGGGAAATTTCGGGCCCGGTATAAAAACAATAAACTGTTCAGGCGCTCGTCGCTAAACACTGGCGCGTTTGCAGCTAATTGCTCTGGGCTTAACTGATGCAGTTGCAGCATTTTTTGTTTGTCGCCATCACTGATAAAGCCACTGTACAGCTGATAATCCGGGTTGGTTTCGCTCGGGTAATCAGCCGTTTGCTGATAGAGCTCAACGACCTTTTGTTGTAACTCCCGGTGCTGCTTAAACCACTCCAGATGGCTAAGGCAACGCGCCCTGTCAATGCCTAATGTGGTAGCTCGCTCTACGCTGAGCGTCTTGGCATTGGCCAGCACCGGACATTTGTTTAAATGAATAAGCTTCAGGCCCAACCGCTCTTCGCCTTCTGCCAAATCGACGCTGCGGGTATAGAGTTTAGTGCTAAGGGTTTGCAGATCATCAGTCAGTAATGGCGTAGGATCAGCCTGCAGATTGTAGCAAATAACGGCATTTTTGTTGGTTGGATGAAAGGCCAGGGGCAGCACCCAACTGACACAACCAGAGCTGGCTGGAAACTTAGATGACACATGTACCAGCGGCGTTAAGCCGGCAACGTCTATCAGCTCACTGACCTTAGCTTTTTTACGCAGCTCAAACAGATAACTGAACAGCTTAGGCTGTTGCTGTTTAATTAGTTTGGCAATAGCAATGGTGGCGTAAACATCCGACAAGGCATCATGTGCTTGTTCGTGCGCCAGACCATTAGCTTTGGTCAGTTGTTCCAGCTTAAAGCTGGGGCTGCCATCTTCACGTAATGGCCAATTAATGCCTTCAGGCCGCAGCGCATAGCAAGCTCGCACCACATCAATTAAGTCCCAGCGGCTGTTGCCGTGCTGCCACTCACGGCCATAGGGCTCATAAAAATTGCGATACAAACTGTAACGCGTTACTTCATCATCAAAGCGTAAACTGTTGTAACCCAGTACGCAGGTATTGGCTACACTAAAGCGCTCAGCGATCTTTTGCATAAAGTCTGTTTCGTTCATGCCCTTTTTGTTGCACAACTGCGGGGTCAGGCCGGTAATGATCGCGGCTTGCGGATGAGGCAGATAATCATCGGCAAGCTGGCAATACCAGACATCAGGCTCGCTGATAATATTCAGTTCTAAATCAGTACGAATGCCGGCAAACTGTGAGGGGCGGTCCCGTTTTGGATCGGCGCCCCAGGTTTCAAAATCATAAAAATACAGGCTGGCATGGTTCATAGATAAATACTTTGTTATAAAAATTTCAGTCATTATAGCAAGTTGCTATCTGGCTGCATCCGTTTAGTGCTATAAAAGATCAGCACGCTCATCGCAATACCAGGCTGTTTTATCGAGTTTAGCTGCTACCTGAAGGCTAAGCCGGCATAGTCTGCTATATCACTAATTAATAAGGTTCAGTATGAAGTCAACACTACTCCAAGCCGTTACATTAAGTTTAGCGGCAGCTTGTGCAAGTTATGCCTGCGCCAGCGTTCCGGTTGGCATTGTTATCCATGGTGGTGCCGGTACTATTGATCGCAGCCAGATGACCGAAGCGCAACAAAAAAACTATGAAGCCACACTGGCTGATGCCGTCAATAAAGGCTATGAATTACTGGCCGCAGGTGGCAGTAGTCTGGATGCAGTAACGCTGGCAGTGACTGTGCTGGAAGACTCGCCGCTGTTTAATGCCGGCAAGGGAGCGGTATATAACTGGGATGAAACCCATGAGCTGGATGCTGCCATTATGACCGGACAGGATCGTAACGCCGGGGCAGTAGCCAGTGTTACCAATGTTAAAAACCCCATTTTATTGGCCCGGGCCGTGATGGAGCAATCTGCTCATGTGATGTTAACCGGTGCAGGTGCTGAGCAATTTGCCGCTGCCCAACAGTTAGAGCTGGTTGAAAATAATTACTTTAATACCGAATTTCGCTACGAAGCGTTAAAGCGGGCAAAAGAGTCGCAGCAAGCGTTACCGCATCAGGCGGCACTGATGCCTGATCCTAACTGGAAAATGGGCACTGTCGGTGCTGTGGCTATCGACAGCGCGGGTAATCTGGCCGCCGCCACGTCAACCGGCGGTATGACTGCGAAACGTTGGGGACGGGTGGGTGATGTACCTGTTATCGGTGCGGGCAATTTTGCCGATAACAGCAGTTGTGCCGTGTCGGGTACTGGCCATGGCGAGTATTTTATACGCTATAACGTGGCGTCAGATATTTGTGCCCGGGTCAAATATCAGGGCAAGACTGCGGCGGTGGCGGCTAACGAGGTGATCAGTGAACTACTAACCGTTGGCGGTACCGGTGGCGTTATTGTGGTAGATACCAAAGGCGAGCTTAGCTGGGCCTTTAATACTCCAGGGATGTACAGGGCCAAGCGGAATCACGCCGGCATCGTTGTTGAAATTTTCAGCAGTCAGAGTGAAAAAACAGGCAATTAACGCAACCTTAGCTAAACTGGTTAAGAAGTAGCAGGTTGCATTTGGATGTTGTGGAGGGGAATAGATGGATTTACTAAAAGTAGCCGACTATATGCATCGTCACCCGGTAACCTTTACCGTTGATATGCCCGTAGAATTGGCTGTAGACAGGTTAATTAAAGGCCGGCAGACTGGTGGGCCGGTAGTGGATCTTGATAATAAGATCATTGGTTTTGTCTCTGAGCAGGACTGTCTGGCCAGAATGCTGATGTCCACTTATCATGATCAGCAATCGGCGCGGGTTGCTGACGTAATGATTACTCAGGTATTAACGGTAAAACCCTATGATGGCGTTATTGATTTAGCTCAGACCATGCTGAAACTTAAGCCAAAGTTATATCCGGTAGTTGATGATGATGGCTACTTACTTGGCATCATTACCCGCTCTGATGTGCTTGGCGCAATAGACAAAGAATTGCATTCGCACTACCGGCGCGTTGTTTAACGCTAGACCTTTACCCCGCTAGCTTGGTAGCATGGCGCCCTCTGATTTCTGAGGGTGTTATTTTGTTGGTTGAGCCCATGCTATCTGCTACATCTCTTTATTCGAAATTAACCGATTGCCTGTTACAGGATCAGTTTCGGCTGCGTCGCCGTTTAGCTAATAGTAAAAAAGTAACCGAGCCAGCGGCTTTGCAACAGCAGTTGCTGAAAATAGCTGCGGATATCGAACGCTCGGCAGCACGGCGCAATGAGCGCCAGGCGGCGATGCCAACGATTAACTACCCAATGGAGTTGCCGGTTGCGGCAAAAAAAGACGATATTAAAGCGGCAATCGCTGCCCATCAGGTGGTGATTATTGCCGGCGAAACCGGCTCTGGGAAAACGACTCAAATCCCAAAAATTTGCCTTGAGCTTGGCCGTGGCGTGGCCGGTACCATTGGTCATACCCAACCGCGGCGTTTAGCTGCCCGCAGCGTCGCAGACCGGATTGCCGAGGAGCTCGGGTGTCAGGTTGGCCAGCAGGTAGGCTATAAAATCCGTTTTGGCGACCACACCACTCATCAAACGCTGGTTAAACTGATGACCGATGGCGTACTGCTGGCAGAGATGCAGCAAGATCGGTTTTTAAATCAGTACGATACGATCATTATTGACGAAGCGCACGAGCGCAGTCTGAATATCGATTTTTTGCTGGGATATTTAAAGCAGTTACTGCCAAAACGACCAGACTTGAAACTGATTATTACCTCGGCCACCATTGATCCGCAGCGTTTCTCTAAACATTTTTTTGATGCGCCCATTATTGAAGTGTCAGGCCGGACCTATCCGGTTGAAACCCGCTATCGACCCTACGCTGAGCAAGCAGATAAAGACGCCGACCCGCTGCAGGGTATTTTTGATGCAGTAGAAGAGCTGTATCGGGAACCTCCGGGTGACATACTGATCTTTTTAAATGGTGAGCGGGAAATTCGTGATACCGCCGATGCGCTGGAAAAACTGCAGCTGCGGCACACCGAAGTATTGCCGCTGTATGCCAGATTAAGTGCAGCCGAACAGAACCGGATATTTCAAAGCCACGCCGGGCGGCGCATCGTACTGGCCACCAACGTGGCAGAAACCTCGTTAACTGTGCCAGGTATTCGTTATGTAATTGACCCCGGTACTGCCCGCTTATCCCGCTACAGTTACCGCTCAAAAGTGCAGCAATTACCGATAGAAGCCATTAGCCAGGCCAGCGCTAATCAGCGCAAGGGCCGTTGTGGCCGGGTTGCCGCCGGTATTTGTATCAGGTTGTATAGCGAGGAAGACTTTAGCGGCCGGCCGGAATTTACCGATCCGGAAATACTGCGCACCAATTTAGCGTCGGTTATTATGCAAATGCTGGCGCTGGGACTGGGTGACATTGATGCCTTTCCGTTTTTACAGCGCCCCGACAGCCGTTTTGTTAACGATGGCATTAAACTGCTGGAGGAACTTGGTGCGATTGAGCCGCAACGCGGCCGTCAGCAATTAACCTTAACTGCCCTTGGTAAGCAGCTGGCCCGACTGCCGATTGACCCCCGGTTGGCGCGAATGGTGGTCGCAGCCAGCGCTAATAATGCCCTGAACGAAGTGCTGGTAGTAGTGGCCGCCCTCTCTATTCAGGATCCACGCGAGCGGCCATTAGACAAACAACAAAAAGCCGATGAATGCCATGGTCGGTTTGCCGATACCGACTCTGACTTCAGTAGCTGGTTAAAGCTGTGGGCCTATCTGCAGCAGCAACAGGATGAACTGAGTAATAACCAGTTTCGGCGCTTGTGTCGTCAGGAGTTTTTAAATTATCTGCGGGTCAGAGAGTGGCAGGATTTAGTCAGCCAGTTAACTCAATTAGCAAAAGAGCAGGGCCTGTTGCTCAATAGCAGCTCGGCGGATTATCAGGGGCTGCACAGTGCGTTATTAACCGGTTTACTCGGTCAGGTGGGCTTTAAAGATACCGAAGCAGATTACTTAGGCCCGCGGCAAACCCGGTTTTATGCGTTTCCCGGTAGTCACTTATTTAAACGCAAACCAAAATGGGTGATGGCGGCAGAGTGGGTCGAAACCAGCCGCTTGTATGCCCGCAGTCTGGCCAAAATTGAGCCGGAATGGATAGAACCACTGGCCGCTCATTTAGTCAGCCGCAGTTACAGCGAGCCGCACTGGGAGAAAAAGCGCGGCGCAGTGGTTGCCTACGAGCAAGTATCGCTGTACGGGCTGGTGATCGTGCCCAAACGGGCAGTGCTGTACAGTAAAATAGATGAGCCGGTATGCCACCAGATTTTTATCCGCGAAGCGCTGGTGAACCAGGATCTGGGCACTAATGATGCGTTTTTAAGCTACAACCAGCGGTTGATTGAAGAGGTTACCGCGCTGGAAGAAAAATCACGCCGGCGCGATATTCTGGTAGATGAGGACACTCTGGCTGCTTTTTATGCGGATAAAATTCCGCTTTGGGCCAATAACCGGATAGATTTTGCTAAATGGTGGAAAAAACAGCGGGCTATCGATCCGTACTTTTTAAATTTTGACCCGGATAGCCTGCTTAACCGCGATACCAGTGATATCACCGCCGACAAATTTCCAGAAAGCTGGCGCCAGGGTAATTTAACCTTGCCACTGGAGTATCATTTTGCCCCGGGTGAGCTGGACGACGGTATCAGTGTCATTATTCCTTTGGCGCTACTTAATCAAATTGAAGACAGGGGCTTTGACTGGCTTATTCCGGCGCTACGTCATGAGTTACTCGTTGCCTTGATTAAATCGCTGCCTAAGCAATACCGGCGTAATTTTGTGCCGGCTCCCAACTATGCCGATGCTTTGTTGCAGCTGATTGCGCCGGATCAGGGCAAATTGCTTGAGGTAATAAGCCAGCGTTTAAAGCGAATGTCTGGTATCACACTACCTGAAGATGCCTGGGACTTAACCAGCTTGCCAGCCCATTTAAGCATGAACTTTAAGGTGGTGGATGAGAACGGTAACACCTTACAACAAGGCCGTTCACTGGCGCTGTTAAAACAAGGCTTACAAGGGCAAGTACAGCAAAGCCTGAGCCAGGTGGCAGAGCAGGGCATAGAGCAAACCAGCTTGACTGACTGGAGCTTTGGTGAATTACCGCAGGAATATGTCAAAGTGCAGGCGGGCTATGAAATAAAAGCCTTTCCGGCATTAGTGGATGACCGTGATTCGGTGGCCATTAAATTACTTGATAACCCGCAGCAGGCCAGGCAAGTCAGCAAGCAGGGCTTACGCCGCTTATTGCTGCTAAATGTGCCATCACCGGTGAAGTACTTGCAGGAATCACTGCCTAACAAAGCCAAGTTAGGGCTGTATTTTAATCCCTTTGGTCGGGTGCTGGAACTGATAGACGATTGTATTGCTGCCGGGGTGGATACTCTTATTGCTCAAACCGCAATGCCGGGCAACAGCCAGGCATTTAACCAGTTACGTGACAAGGTCCGGGCCGAGCTGGGTGATACCGTGGTGGCAATAGCGCTACAGGTTGAACAAATCTTAACCTTAGGCCATGATATTCAAAAACGACTGAAAGGCAAAGTTGACCTTGCCCATATTCAGTCACAGGGCGATATCAAACAACAGTTAAATGAGCTGGTGTTCAAAGGCTTTGTCAGCAGCCATGGTGCTGGCAGGTTGCAGGATATCTTGCGTTATTTGCAAGCCATGCAAAAACGGTTGGAGAAATTACCGGTGGATCCGCAGCGCGACCGCTTATTGATGCACGAGTATCAAAAAGCCGCTGATGCCTATGATACTTTGCTGGGTAAGTATGCGGGCAATCCGCTGCTACCCGAGCCGGTATCAGCCATTTACTGGATGTTGCAGGAGTTAAAAGTATCATTGCACGCGCAGCAGTTAGGCACACCTTACCCCATTTCGGTGAAACGGATATTGCATGCAGTAGCGGAATTAAAACATTAGGCTGGCATTTGGGTGAGCTTTAAACAATGACATAGCATCGCATGCAGATTGGGCTAGTGTTTATGCTACTTTACAGGCACAGTGGAAAGTTCTATAACTAACGTTGTAGTATTGACAGGGGAAAGTTATGTTAACAAAAGGCGATGGACGGCACTATTTCAGAATGATGGTAAATGCCGATGTGCAATTACTGCTGAACGATCCTGAAGCAGGCCGGACGATAGATGGGGTTTGCCGTGACTTAAGTGCCTCGGGTATGTCAGTAGATATTGATGAGCCGTTGGAAATGGGTACTTTAATTAAAGTCCGGCTGGAATCAAATAACGCCAGCATTCCGCCGCTCGATGCCACTGCCAAGGTGGTGCGTTGCGCTCAGGAAAGTGAAGATGGCTACCAGATAGGCCTGGCCTTTATGGAATTAAATTAAACCCGCCAAAAAGCGGGCTTAATTTAAAGGTTGTTACAAGGTGTCTGGCCTGTGCAAAGCAGGCTAGCCAATTCTGCAGATTAAACCTTTAAGATAATGTCCCTCCGGGAAGGTACTTAACACCAGATGGTCGCTGTCTTGTTGTAAACGCTCCAAAAACTGACACTGCCTTTTGGCATCTAAAGCGGCGTCGGCAACAATTTTCTGAAATAAACTATCTTCCATTAAGCCTGAGCAGGAAAACGTAAACAGTAAGCCACCTGGTTTCACCAGCTGCATCGCTACCATATTAATATCTTTATAGCCGCGGCAAGCACCCACTAGCTGGGATTTATTATCGGCGAATTTTGGTGGATCCAGAATCACCATATCAAATTGCCGGCCTTGCTCCCGGTAATGCCGCAGCAGCTTAAACACGTCAGCTTTCTCATGCTCTAACGCAGTAAGATCAAGCTTATTTAACCGGGCATTGCGCTCGCTGGTGGCTAAAGCAAGTTCAGACATGTCTACGTTAGTCACCTTACTGGCGCCGCCTTGTAATGCGGCAACCGCAAAAGTACCGGTGTAGCTAAAACAGTTTAAAACAGTTTTAGCCTGGGCATAACGTTTAACCGCCTGGCGGCTGGCCCGCTGATCCAGATAAAAACCGGTTTTATGGCCGTTAATCACATCTACCTGTAACGCCATACCATGTTCCTGGATCACGACTTCACCGCTGTCGCGTGGCAGATGCAACCAGCCCGTAGTTGGTTCCAGACCTTCTTTTTTACGCACATCAACATCCGAGCGCTCATAAATGCTGTGTTCTGGAAAGAGTTTAATCAACGCTGCCAGTAGCAACTTGCGGCTGGCCTCGGCGCCGGCAGATAATAACTGACACACCAGCACATCGGCATATTTATCTATGGTAATACCGGGCAAACCATCAGACTCGCCTGCTATCAAGCGCACGGCGTTAGTTGTACTTTGGTTAAACAGGCTTTGCCGTAACTGCCAGGCGTCAGCTAATCGCGAGTAGAAAAAGTCGGCATCAATGCTCTGGTTCTGCACAAAGCTCCATACCCGCGCTCTGATCTGAGAGCGCGGGGAGTACGCTGCCGTGGCCAGCCACTCGCCTTTACTGCTGAGTACATCAACAATATCACCGCTGTTCGGGGTACTGATAACCTGACTTATTGCGTTAGAAAAAATCCAGGGATGCTGGCGCTTCAGGGCTTTCTCCCGACCTGGAGCGAGAATAATGGCCGGACTTGCAGTTTGCTTGCTCATGCGTTTAGTTACACTGTGCTAGACTAAAAACCGCATTTTAGAGAAGCTGGCGACAAAGCTAAAGTAAAAACTGTCTGTCAGCCTCAATTAGGGTATTTATGGTGGAAATACAGCAACAGATGCAGGTTGTCTCGGTGCTAAGCCCGGGTAAAAACAGCCGGCTGACTATTGAACAGCAGCCAACCCCGGTGGCGAAGCCTGGTCAGCTACTGCTTAAAGTAAAGGCGGCCGGTGTGAACCGGGCTGATTTGATGCAGCGCCTCGGACACTATCCGCCACCGCCTGGTGAGAGTGATATTCTCGGTCTGGAGGTAGCGGGTGAGGTGGTGCAGGTTGGTAATGACGCAGATGAACATTGGCTTGGCCGCGAAGTGTTTGGCATTGTCGCTGGCGGCGGTTATGCCGAGTATGCGTTGTTGCAAACAAAGCATGCGATTAGCAAGCCCGCGCACTGGACCTGGCAGCACGCAGGGGCTGCCGCCGAAACCTTGCTGACTGCCTATCAGTTGTTATTTACCCTGGGTAAGCTTAAAAGCGGGCAGCGCGTTGTACTGCATGCCGGTGCCAGCGGGGTGGGAACCAGTGCCATTCAGCTGGCAAAGTTAGTTAACGCCCAGGTGGCCGTCACTGTTGGCCGGCCTGAAAAAGCCGACGCCTGTTTAGCGCTTGGCGCTGACATCGCCATAAATTATCAACAGCGTCAGTTCAGCACGGCATTAGCTGAGCAGTGGCCACTGGGGGCTGATCTGATTCTGGACCCGGTAGCTGGTGGTTATGTAAATGAGAATATTAAAATACTGGCAGACGATGGCGTTATTATTATCTACGCTTTAATGGGAGGGCGGATAATTGAGCAGTTTGATATGGCTGCTTTGTTTAAAAAACGGGGAAGCATGTTATGTAGCACTTTACGAAACCGCACTAATCAGTATAAAGCTGAGTTAACCGCCAATTATGTCGCAACCTTTGGTCAGGCCATGGCTGCAGGGAAGCTTACGCCGTTAGTGAGTGAAAGTTTTAGCTGGAAAAATGCTGAACAGGCACATAATGTTATGACTAATAACAATAATATTGGTAAATTAGTACTGATGTTTTAAAGTTGAGTAACCACTAGCGCTATGCGCTTTATCTGGTGTGGCAGCATAAACAAAAGAAAACAAGGAACAATACGGATAATGTCAATCGGCAATGTAGGCAAGTCAAATTTTACCAAGGCGGTAAAAGCACTATTAAACCGCGTTTATGACACTACCGTGGTTGCAGATTCCTTATTTGAGCAAGCAATGATTTGGTATGGCAGTTTTGCCGAGCGACAACAACAGCAAACCGAACTGGAGCAGCAGGTATTTTTATTTAAAAATCGCCAGGCGCAGGCCAGTAAGGGGGATCAGGCATTAATTGAGCGTAATCTGCAAAAGGCCCAGAACGAGCACGAAGCCTTTAGCCAGGTTCAGCAAGACGATAATCTGACCCGTTACGAATCATTACGTCGGCTGTGCCTGGATATTCTGGCGTTGTCAGACAGTGATAGCTTTGAAGAAACCAATATTCAAACTGCAAAAGTACTCGGCACCATTCAGTTGATGTCGCCAACCGAGGGTAAGAACGTCGCGGCGTCTAATCAGAAAAGTAAGCACTTATATAAAGCATTGTTAAGTTTACGCTTGCTCGATCGGCTGTTGCTGGATAACCATATTAGTCATCCCTTTATTGTTAAACGTAAGCAAGCGATGACAGAAACGCCGCGTAGCGACGATTACCAGCCTTTCAGGGATGATATCCAGGTGCCTTTGCTGATGGCCGCCTTGTTACAGGATATTGGTAGTTGTCATCCGGACGCTCAGCGCATTTTAAAAGGTCCGGCGGGTGATCTGGATGAATTCAGAATGCTGGAAAATGAAGAACGAACCGAATTGCTGAAAATCAGTTATCGGGAAAGTTTGAATTATGTGGTGCATGCACTCGGAACCGGGGTGTATCAGGGCAATTCAAAAGAGCAACGGGATTGGTTTGTTCAGAACGAGCGTGAAAAACAATCGTTTTTAATTTTCCTGTTAAAAAATGCCATTAAGCCAGAGCATGGTGTTGGCAATTTACTGAAAATCCCACAAATTTATACCTCGGTTGTGTTGTCAACCAAAGCGAATTACAGCTATGAAAGTTTGCCCAAGGTAGGGCTGGTACTGGAAAAAGGGGTTGAAAAGGGTATTTACAGCCCGGTGGCGGTCGCCGGGTTACTTAAGATCACAGGCATCTTTCCACAGGGTTTTGGCGTGACCTACATTCCAAAAGATTCAGACCGGCAGGATTTAGACCGTTACGAATACGCCATCGTAACCGGTTTATACCCGGAAGATCCCCGAATGCCGATATGCAGGATGGTTACCCGTAACCTGACATATAACGTCTCGGCCCAGGGCTGTGTGATCAGTGTTGAAAACAATTTATATTATCCGCCGGCACGCAAAAAGCTGGAGAGAATAAGCGAAGAGCGGCTGCTGGAGATTTTAAGCAAGCTGGTATCCAATTTTGAAGAGCGAAAAAACATGGCGCTGCTGCCAAAATGTTGGCATCCGTCAGAATATTTCTCTTACACTAAAAATCAGAACCTGTGGAACAAAGCCCTGACCAATTCGAACTAATCTATTCTGTTGCAGACCGTTGGCCTTGTTGTGCTTGCGTTTCACCTTCAGCTACAGATGGCTCGGTTACGATTACATCATCTGCACTTTCCGCGGTTTTTTCTGCTGTTTGGGGGCTGGCTTCTGGCTCCGGCTCGGTCAGTGTCTCATCACGCATTTGCTGCTGTACTAAATCTTCGTTAACTCTGGGGTCTAATGCTGCTGCCAGCGGCGAAGAGACTAAATCACCTGAAGCTACCTGGTAGTCTGAGGATTGTTGCTGCGATAACATTCTTTTGGCCATCTTCTGATTGTAATTTACCCGTTGTAAGCGGATAAATAATATTAAACAGGCGACTGCCATATAACCATACAACATACTGTTACCTAACAATTGCATCAAACCGGAAGCAATTAACGGGCCTATGGTGGCGCCAATACCAAAAGTAAGCAAAATGGTCGCAGACAACGCTACCCGCTCCTCTGGGTCGATATGCTGGTTGGCCAGTGCGGTTGCCAGGGGGTACAGGGTAAACGCCAGAATACCAAAGCAAAATGTCATGGCAATAAGTAAGGGGCCGCTAATGGGCAGGATAGCCATGCTTAACACCAACAAGCCCAGCAAGGCACTGTTTACCCGTAATAAGCGGCTGCGCGGTATTTTATCTGACAGCTTACCCATCGGCCATTGCGCCAGTAAACCGGCCAGGATAGTGGCCGACATAAACACCGCTATTTCTTTAGTGGATAAACCCGAGCCTGCAGCAAAGGCCGGTGCCAGGCCATAAAATGAGCCTGAAATGCCGCCAGCCATCAGTATGGTGGTGAGTGACTGCGGTACCTGGCGCCAGAATGGCAGAATTTTCAGTGGTGCCGGATGCAGTGGTGCCGGGTGGATGCGGCGGGTTAACGCAATGGGCACAATACATAAGGCGTAACATATGCCCACCAGCAATAGTGGCTCTAAACCCAGCTCTGGAAAAAACGACAACACCGTTTGGCCGGCCACCATGCCAATGTAAGAAACAATCATATAGCTGGCAAACACCGTACCGCGTTGATTGCTTTCTGCCTGTTCATTTAACCAGCTTTCCAGCACCATATACTGGCACATCATACCGGTACCCACCAGCAAACGCAGTACCAACCAGAACTGCAAATCATCGGTTAAGGCATGGCCTAACGCTGAGGCCGTTACCATTCCTGCGCTGGCAACAAAGGTACGAATATGGCCAACCCGGCCAATTAATTTATGGCCGAGCTTGGAGCCTACCACCAGCCCCAGGTAATAAGCTGACATCATGCCACCAATCCACAGTTGCTGAACACCGTCTGCTGCCAGTGATAACCCCAGGTAGGTGGTTAACAGGCCGGCGCCCAATACCATGATCAGGGTAGTGGCAAACAGTGATGAAAAACTGCGAAACGGGCTATGCATCAGTTTATTTTACCCGCATACCTGGCAGGGCGCCGTCATCGGGGCTTAAGATAAATACGTCGCCGCCACCAGGGCCTGCCGCCAGTACCATACCTTCTGATAAACCAAAGCGCATTTTGCGCGGCGCCAGGTTAGCCACCATCACCGTACTGCGGCCAATTAAATCTTCGGGCGCGTAGGCGGCTTTAATGCCGGCAAATACCTGACGGGTTTCGCCGTTGCCAATATCCAGTTGCAATTGCACTAGTTTATCAGCGCCTTCAACGGCACTTGCACTGACAATCTTGGCCACCCGTAAATCGATTTTGGCAAAATCGTCAATGCTGATAGTCTCGCTGATGGGCTCGCGTTCGGTCACAGCAACAGCTGGTAGCTGCGGTTGATGCTGCGGGGTCGCTTGCAGGTTTTCAGTGGAGGCCTCAACCATGGCGGCGACTTTTAGCGGGTCGACCCTGGTCATTAAGGCTTTAAACGGGTTAATGGCATGGTTAAGCAGTGGTTGGTGGTAATTCTGCCAGCTAAGCTCAGTATTCAGAAAGGCTTCCACTTCGCCAGCCATCACCGGTAATACCGGTTTTAAATACTGCATTAATACCCGGAATAAATTCAGCCCCATAGAGCAGACATCATGGGCCTCCTGCTGGCGGGCATCATCTTTTACCAGCACCCAGGGCGCCTTGGTATCAATATACTGATTGGCTTTATCGGCCAGCGCCATAATGTCGCGCACAGCCCGGGCAAACTCGCGCTTTTCGAAACTGTCGGCAATGCTATCGCCGGCAGCAACAAACTCTTGCAGTAAAGCCGGCTCTGCGACACTGGCCGCCAGTTTGCCGTCATACCGCTTACTGATAAAACCAGCACAGCGACTGGCGATATTGACGACTTTGCCAACAAGGTCCGCGTTAACTTTCTGGGTAAAATCATCCAGGTTTAAATCCAGATCGGTAATGCCAGAGGTCAGTTTAGAGGCAAAGTAGTAACGCAGGTATTCCGGGTTTAAATTATCCAGATAGGCGCGGGCTTTGATAAAGGTGCCGCGCGATTTCGACATTTTAGCGCCGTTAACGGTGACAAAACCATGAGCATAAACGGCATTGGGCTTTCTGAAACCGGCGCCATGCAGCATGGCTGGCCAGAACAGGCTGTGAAAATAGATAATGTCTTTACCAATAAAGTGATACACCTCGGCGCTGGAGTCTTGCTGCCAGAAACTGTCAAAATCGATATTATGCTTATCACAGTAGTTTTTAAAACTGGCCAGATAGCCAATGGGGGCATCTAACCAGACATAGAAAAATTTACCCGGTGCTCCGGGGATTTCAAAGCCAAAATAGGGCGCATCACGGCTGATGTCCCACATTTGCAGGCCATCGATAAACCATTCCTGCAATTTGTTAGCCATTTCCTCCTGCAGCGCGCCACTGCGGGTCCAGTCTTGCAACATCTGACTGAAAGCCGGTAAGTCGAAAAAATAGTGCTCTGAATCTTTTAACACCGGGGTGGCACCCGATACCACTGAGCGCGGATTTTTCACATCAGTAGGGCTGTAGGTTGCACCGCACACATCACAGCTGTCGCCATTCTGATCCAACGCGCCGCATTTAGGGCAATCACCTTTTACAAAGCGATCGGGCAAAAACATATTTTTTTGCGGGTCGTACAGCTGACTAATGGTTTTACGTTTAATGTAACCGGCATCATCCAGACGTTTGTATATCAGGCTGGCAAATTCGCGGTTTTCTTCGCTATGGGTAGTGTAATAATTATCAAAACCAATCGCAAAACCGGCAAAGTCCGCTTCGTGCTCAATTCTGGTTTGGGCAATCATCTGCTCCGGCGTAATGCCCTGTTGCTGGGCTTTAAGCATAATAGGGGTGCCGTGGGCATCATCGGCACATACATAGTAGCACTCATGGCCACGGGCTTTTTGAAAACGCGCCCAGATATCGGTTTGTATGTATTCGAGCAGGTGGCCTAAATGGATGGGTCCATTAGCATAAGGTAAAGCGCTGGTGATCAAAATTTTCCGTTGCGACATCAGGTAGGCTCTTTGCATAAATAACTGAAAAAATGTTGCTTAATGATACAATAGCCAGCATTAAATCGCATCCGCCAATGCCCTAATGCGGCAAAAATGCAGTAAAAAAAACTGAATTGCCGCTACTTCGGAGTAACAATGTTTAATTGGTTAAAAAAGTCGGCTGAAAAATCAACGCATAGCGCGGCCAGCTCCCGCCAGCCTCTGGCAGACAATCAGCAAGCAACTGAAGAATTCAGCAGCCTGGCAGCAGCCTTGCGCGCCAACGCACCGCTTATTGCTGATATTCAACATATCGTACTGGTTGCATCCGGTAAAGGTGGGGTGGGTAAGTCGACGACAGCGGTAAATCTGGCCACTACCCTGGCACAGCTGGGCCTGCGCACAGGTTTGCTCGATGCCGATATTTACGGGCCATCCATTCCGCTGATGTTAGGGCTGGCTGGTGCCAGAGCAGATTCACCGGATAATAAGCTGCTTAATCCTAAGCAGGCTTTTGGGATAAGTTTGCAATCTATTGGTTTTCTGGTCGACCCGGACAAAGCCTCAGTCTGGCGCGGGCCTATGGCCAGCCAGGCACTGTTGCAACTGTTAAATGAAACCCTGTGGCCGGCGCTGGATATACTTATTGTCGATATGCCACCGGGCACCGGCGATATTCAGCTTACCCTGGCGCAAAAGCTTAAAGTGTCGGGAGCGCTGATTGTTACCACGCCACAGGATGTGGCACTGGCCGATGCTGGCAAAGCGATTGCTATGTTTAATCAGGTAAAAATACCGGTATTGGGCCTGATTGAAAATATGAGTTATTACCAGTGCCCGCATTGTGGTGAGACTGATGATATTTTTGGTACTGAAGGTGGGGTAAGGCTGGCTGAACGCTATCAGGTGCCGGTACTGGGGCAGCTGCCGTTGCAGCGGCAAATTCGCCAGCAGAGCGATCAGGGCGAGCCTGCAGTGTTAAAGCTGCAGCCAATTGCGGAAATTTACCGTACAATCGCGCTGCAAATGTTAAGAAATATAACCGGTGCTAACGCGCAGCAGGTTGAAATTGTAATAACGGATGATTAAGCATGAGATTGAGTGACCGCGATATAGAGCGTTATCTGGCAGAAGGTAAAATTGGTATTACGCCAGCGCCAGATGCCGACATGATTAGTGGGGTTAGCGTTGATATTCGCCTGGGCAATAAATTCAGGGTATTTCAGGCGCATGCCGCCCCTTTTATTGACCTGAGCGGGCCGCGGGCGCAGGTAGATGCCGCACTAAACTCAGTAATGAGTGACGAAATTTACATTAGCGACGATCAGGTATTTATTCTGCACCCGGGTGAACTGGCGCTAGGGGTAACCCAAGAGTCGGTGCGGCTGCCTGCTGATATAGTAGGCTGGCTGGATGGTCGCTCTTCCCTGGCGCGTTTAGGGCTAATGGTGCATGTTACGGCGCACCGGATTGATCCGGGCTGGTCAGGTAATATTGTGCTGGAATTTTACAACAGCGGTAAGCTGCCATTGGCGCTACGGCCGCATATGAAAATTGGTGCGCTGAACTTTGAGCTGATGACCACGCCAGCAGATCGTCCTTACAACACAAGGGCCGATGCCAAGTACCGCCAGCAAACAGGCGCAGATGCCAGCCGGATTGGCCACGATGATAAAAGTTGAGCCAGCGTGGTAATTTAAAATTAAAAAACCCACGCCGGGGCGTGGGTCAAAAGCTAAATAAGCTATAAAGCAAAAATGAAGCGAGATGATTATGCAATAAAACTGCATAGCTTGGCAATATCAGCCGCTTGCTTTTTTCGCTTTTAGTCACCGTTTTTTTAACGTTAATGATTAACAGGAAGCAAAGACGTGGCCGTTGCCAGCATTCTCCGTTTATTTAGTCTGGCTGCGATTTGGGGCGCCTCTTTTTTGTTTATGCGTATTGCGGTGCCCGAATTTGGGCCTGCCTGGCTGATGTTTGGCCGGGTATTACTGGCCTCGCTTTTTCTGGCACTGGTAGCAATGGCGTATCAGCGTAGCTTGCCTGTCAGGCAATATGCCGGGCATTTTATGCTGCTTAGCTTTTTTAATACGGCTTTACCTTTTTTGCTATTTGCCTATGCGGCGCAAACCCTTACCGTATCGTTGCTGGCGGTGCTGAATGCGACTGCGCCGCTCTGGGGGGCGTTGATTGGCTGGCTGTTCTTCCGCCAGCAAATGACACTGCAAGTGGCGCTGGGTTTAGTACTGGGTATCGGTGGCGTGGCAATTTTGGTGGGGTTTGACGCCGTCGTTGCCGATAAAGCAGCACTGCCTGCTATTGCCGCCGCAGCTGGCGCGGCTTGTTGTTATGGTATCGCGACCTGGTATACCCGGCTGGCGAAACCGGTACCGGCATTTAATAATGCCCATGGCAATATGTGGGGCGCCACCTTATGGTTGTTACCACTGCTGTGGTTTATCCCCATGCCCGTGGCGCAACCGGCAACGCAAAGTATGCTGGCAGTGTTGGCGCTGGGGGTACTGTGTACCGGGATAGCTTATTTGCTGTATTTTAGGCTGGTGCAGGATTTAGGCGCTACCCCAACGCTGACCGTGACTTTTCTGATCCCGGTATTTGGCGTAATCTGGGGCCATCTGTTTTTAGATGAAGCCATTGGCTGGCATACTCTGGCCGGCGCCAGTATTGTTATTGCCGGTACTATGCTGGTTACCGGTTTTAGTCTGACAGCTGCGCGCCCGGCGATAACATTAAAGGAGCAATGATGATACTGTATGGTTCCCAAACCTCACCCTATGTAAGACGGATCCGCTTATTTCTTACTGGCTTGCCTTACGAGTTTAGTAAACTGAATATTCTGGAAGCTGCCGATCGCGACGTGCTTGCAGCCATGAATCCCACCTTGCGCATTCCGATGCTGGAAGATGATGGCCACATTATTTTTGATTCCGGTGTGATATACCGTTATCTGACGGCGAAAACCAATGTATCAGCACTTAGCTGGTATCAGGAGAATCAGTTAACCGTTATCAACGCCGTGAACGACTCTCTGGTGATGTTATTCCAGTGTAGCCGCAGTGGTCTGGATACCAATGAAGACAAGTTATTTTACAATTTACAGCGTGAGCGGATCAGCACTTCGCTGTTTGTGCTGGAGCAACAAGCCGCCAATGCGGAATTTGCTAACTGGCGCTATCCGGCAATGGCGCTATACAGCCTGCTTGACTGGATTGTGTTTCGGGAGCTGCTGGAGCTGGACGATTACCCGGCGCTGTTAGCCTTTATGGCGCAGCATACACAACAGCCGATGGTCGCGGCAACTGATCCACGGCTGGCGTAGCGAACGCTAAGGCATTAAACCGGTTACTGCACTGCTTTTAGCACAACCGGTTCAATCAGCACACTCTGGCTAGCATCCGATAACCAAATCTGGCCTTCGCTGATATTGCACTGCAACTGCATAGTGCGGTTTACCAGGCTGGCCATTTCTTTCACCGCCGTTTCCGGGATTTCAGTTACCTGCAGGTTTTGATAACGCTGCAAAGCGGGTTCGATATTTTTCCACCATACCGGCACACTGCGCCCGCCATAGCAAAACAATTGTACTTGCCGGGCGCGGCCACAGGCTTTACGCAGCCATTTTTCATCGCTTTGGCCAAACTCAACCCATAAGTTAATATTGCCGGTTAAGTCACAGTCCCATAATTCAGCCTGATCTTCTTCTGCGCTTAAGCCTTTGGTAAAACTCAGGCTCTCTGAGGCATTGATGATAAAGGCCAGCAACCTTACCATCATGCGTTCATCGTTTTCAGATGGGTGCTGCGCCAAGGTTAAACTATGGTCCTGATAATAGTTGCGGTCCATATCTGCTATTTGCAGCTGAACTTTAAAAACAGTCGCTTTAAGTGCCATAGTAGGGTTCCAGCCATAAAAAAGCCGCAGTGTAACGCAGCACTGCGGCTATCGCATTAAAAACCGCTTAGCGGTGAACAAACTTAGTTGGTAGCAGAGCGGTATAATTCATTCACTTTTTGCCAATTTACCAGCTGCCACCAGGCGCTGGCGTAGTCACCACGTTTGTTCTGGTATTGCAGATAGTAGGCATGCTCCCAGACATCCAGCGCCAATAACGGGGTGCCCCGTATCTCAACGACATCCATCAGCGGGTTGTCCTGATTTGCGGTTGAGCTCACCACCAGCTTGTTGTCGGCGTCGAGAATAAGCCAGGCCCAGCCAGAACCAAAACGGGTAGCCGCCGCCTGATTAAAGGCATTTTGCATTGCCACTAAAGAGCCAAAGTCACGCTTAATGGCGGCCTGCAGTTCGGCTGACGGCGCGTCACCCTGGCCCGGCGGTGCCATTAACTGCCAGAATAACTGATGGTTATAGTGACCACCGCCATTGTTGCGCACGGCATCGTTATAACGAGACATCCGCGACATTATCGCTTCCAGTGGTAACTGGGCTAACTCGGGAAACGTATCGACCTGGCCATTTAAGTTATTCACATAGGCCTGATGATGTTTACCATGATGAATTTGCATAGTTTCTTTATCAATAACCGGCGCTAAGGCATCGGCCGGGTAAGGCAGTGGCTCCAGGGTAAATGTATCGGCAACGGCGACTGCGCCAACTGTAAACAACGTAGCAAGCAATAGTGATTTGGCGGTTTTTAGTATCATGGAATACTCCTGTTGAACATAAAAATATGACGTGCTTAATTCTAAGTGTCAGATAAATTAAGGTAAATTATTAGAATATCAATGTATACCACTATAAACATAAGCTTGACGGATAGCTATAATCTGAACTAAACCTAATCACTTATCAGCTTAACAGCTATCTGTCACGTCGTTGAACGTGGTGCGACAAGTGCAATAGTTTTACCGACAGTAAGGGATTTACGTGGCGCAAGATACCTATTATATGGATATTAATAACCGGATAGTGGCTGGCCGCTTTAGTCAGCAGACCGACCCACTGCTGGAGTTGTTAGCAGCTATGCCGGCTAACAGCTGGCAAAATATCCGGCAAACCACCTTTCAAAGTGCCTGGCTGGAACCCGCGTTACGGCCGCCCTATCTGAATGGCAAAGCCAGCCCCGAGCCGTTAATAAGAGCCTGGTCGGGTTTTGCTTACGATCGCAGCCGGCATTGGTTAGTGTTATGGGGCGGCGGTCATGCCAATACTTCAGATAACACGCCTTATGTGTTTGATATGGTTACCGGCAACTGGTTTTATGCCTTTTTACCGTCAGACTACTATTCATTAAGCGCCGATAAACACACGCCAATCTGTGGTGGTTTTCGCCAGCCTTGTTCCAGTCACGTTTACGACAATAATATCCACCTGCCAGTGCTGGATCGGTTTTGTACTTTCGGCGGTGCTCAGCATGGCGATGGCGGTTATTTTAAACTGCACGATCCTGCCAATAATTACAGTTACTTAAGACCTGCGGGTGCCTATCTACTGGATTTAACCCTGGCAGGTCAGGGATTGGTGGCTGGTGGCAGCGGCGACAATCCGAAAACCGGCCCTTACAGCGGCGTAAATTTACCCGGCGCGAATGCCTGGCAGCTGCGCGACTGGTTTGCCGGCAGTCAGGCCTCTGCGTTTGGCACGGCGATTAATACCCGAACCTGCCACACGGCTTATCGGCAGGAAAATGGGCGTGATGTGGTCTATGCCAGCCGTACAGCCAGTACCACCAAATCATTGTACCGGATCGAGTTTCATCAAAACCCGGCAGATGATGTTATCAGTCGGGTAGGCCGCCCCTGGAATGGCAACAGTGGGGAGATGCCAGCAGGGCTAGATAGCCAACGTAATATTTATCTGATGTGCAACAGCGGCACGGTTGCGGCATTTGTGTTCTGGGATCTGGATTATGCCGGGCCGACGAATAACGATCAGCGGGTGCGTTACGATACTATTGCCGGTGATATTACCGACTTTTTTAATGATGAGCATCGCACCCGAATGGGAATTGATTTCAGCCAACAGCTTGGCCAGTTTGTGTTATGGGGCAATGGCGGTCGTTTGTACTATCTCACTCCGCCAGAAGGCAAGCCTACCGCCTCCGCTGGCTGGCATATCGAACGAGTAGAACCCGTTGGCGCAGCACGGCCAATGACCCGGCAGGAACTGAATGATGACGGTGGCAGTGGCGTGGGCATTTTTGGCAAATGGGAGTATGCGCCGGATTTAGGCTGCTTTATTGGCTTACAGCATGCGTTAAATGGCGATGTATGGCTGTATAAACCCAGAAACTGGATAGATCCGAGGACCTTAGCATGAGTTTGCTTTTTAATGGCGTTAATCAGTACGGCCAGTTTCAACATAACAGTATGGCAGTAACAGATGGCGCGGTAGCCATCTGGTATCAGTATCAGGCCGGGCCAAATGAGCTGCATTATTTAATGTCGACCGGCAACCTGAGCAACACTGCGGTTAATCTCTGGTATTCGTCAGGTGGCGCTAACGCTGGCACCATATCGCTGCATCGGGGTAATACCTTTGCCAATAAACTGAATATGCCTGATGATTTTAAGAACGGTACCACGCCTTACTTAATTATCTGGGAGCGCAACGCCAACAATAATTATCTGTGGTATTGCAAAGCCGGTGGCAGTGCGGTGCGGGTATATTGCGGTGGTTATACGTCGTTAAGCGGCACAGCCAGCTGGAACCTGATGCGCCGGGCCGATGGCAATAGCGATCGTTACGCCAGTGGCGTGATGCAGCAGTTCTTTAAAATATCCACAACCACTGTTACGCCACTAACCAATCAACAGGTTGAAGATCTGGCTAACGGGGTGGTGCTGCCGCAAAACTTAACTAATGCTGACATTGTGTTCTTATTTAACGAAGGCAGTGGTAGCAGCACAATCGACGCTATCCAAAACCAGGTAATGACCCTGCATGGCAACCCGCAATGGCAAGGTGGTACGCCGGTGCAGGCGCCGCTAGGCCAGGTTACCATTGGTAATATTGCTACCACCAGCAACAGTGCAGAGGTAAGTTTCAGCTATTCGCACAGCGATCAAACCGGTTTTGAATACCGCCTTAACGGTGGTGCCGCACAAGCTGCCAGTAACCCCATAGCGCTTAGCGGCTTGGCGGCTAACGCCAGTTACAATATTGAAGTACGGGCGGTGAATGGTGCGGGGCCGGGCAGCTGGTCCGCAGCGGCAGCCTTTAGCACTGATCCTGTTTCGAGCGTAGCTACCTTTAGCAGCCTGCCACTGCGGGACAACACGGGCCAGCTGCTCGCCAACCAGGCATTAGAGTATGTTGCATTGTACCACCCGGATAGCGGGGCACTGGTGGCTCGGGTAAGCGGCTTAAGCACCGACAGCAATGGGGTTTTTACCGTGACATCTGCTCAGCTTAGCGCCAATAACCAGTACCGGGCAGACTGGAAACTGGCCAATGGCGCCAGCCGGATGCCGCTGGGGACGGCTTTATGAACACCCTGGCGACGAGCACCCCGTCGCTAAGTTGGCTTACCGGTGAGTTACACAGCGGCTGGACCAGCTCTGCTTATGCCGGGCAGGGCATTGTCGCCGCACAGGTACCGGCCACTGGTGAAAACGGCCCTTCGTTATTATATGCTGACGCTTTGCAGCACCCGGGCAGCGAGCTGCGCTATGAACTTAGCCAGCCGCCGGCCCACGGCAGCCTAACCCTGTTTGAAGACGGCAGTTTTATTTACCAGGGGAATGGCAGCCTCGATGGGGTGAGCTATCAGTTGTTTATTGATGGCGTAGCCAATGGTTCACGCAGCAAAACATTCTTGCCATATCAGCCATAAAGGCAAGGTTGTTCAGCTGAGGTTATTGCATGTTATATTAATTTAATGAAAACAGAATGCGCTCGCGGTATGCTGCAGGCAAGGGCAAGTCAGAAAAAGGGTTTGGTTAACATGATGAAAAGCCTAACATTGCTGCTGTTACTGGTACCATCTGTGGTAACAGCTAATGTTTATAAATGTGAAATTGATGGCGTAATGACCTTCAGTCAAATTCCCTGCAGTGACGATGCTGAGGTGACTCACTACGCTACCGAAGAGCTGAAACCGCTGCAGCTGCAGCAAGGTGAGCTTGTTGTCACAGAAAATGCCGCCGCCACCATGGACAGGCTGCGCGGGGCATTACGTAAACGGGATATTCAGCAGCAAATTAACCGGCTTGAAGCAGAAAAGCTACGCAAAATTGCCGAACGCAATGCCAAAATTAACCAGTTAAGAAACGCCAAGTTAGCGGCTGAAAACAACCTGGCTGGCGCAGTGCAGCAAGACAGTATCTCAGGTGAGATGACAGCAGTGGTTACCCAGTACGACACCGATGTCAGAATGATTGAGTCTGAAATCAACAGGCTTAATGACGAAGCGCGACAGCTGTAGCTGGCTAACAGCGCTGCGGCTGAGCTTGGTACCAAGTATTGTACAAAAAACTTGTGTTATAGTACCAACCTTTGTACACTTTGTGTGTTTAAGAGCCAGTGGGTAACATTAAAACCCAGAGCTTGGGCACCGTTGTAAGTGATTAAGATTGGAGAGCCGCGCATGAATGTACTTACTGTTAGTGAAGCCAGAGCGAATTTTAAAGCCGTTATCGACACCGTACTGGATACGCACGAGCCAACGTTAGTAACGAATCAGCGTTCGGGCAATGTGGTAATGATCTCGCAGCAAGACTACAACGCGATGCAAGAAACCCTGTATTTATTAAGTACCCCGAATAATGCAAACCGCTTGAGGGAATCGATAGCCCGCATTAAAGCTGGTGTTTTTGAGGTGAAGGAACACTTTTCTGATGAGCCAGCGCAAAAGTAAACCCGGTGTGGCGTTCGATGCCAGTGCCTGGCAAGACTACCAGTATTTTAAGCAGTACGACAAAAAACTCAGTACGCGTATTGATGAACTGATCAAAGAAGCCCTGCGCTCGCCACTGGAAGGCAAGGGCAAGCCCGAAAGGCTAGTAGGGGATTTCTCCGGATTTTACTCCAGGCGCATAGATCGTGAACACCGGCTGGTTTATACCTACGCCAACGGCTATCTGGTCATAGCGCAGTGCCGCTTTCATTATTAGAAAAGCCGTTAAGCAACACTTAACGGCTTTTTTGTGGGAATTTAATGGTCGGTACGAGAGAATCTGCACCTGTACTTCTTTATTAATTCACCTCTATTAGCTGTTGATTAGTTAAGGGATTAAAGTTAAATGTAGCTGAAAGCTTAAGGGAACTTAGTGACCACAAGTAGGGAGAGCATTTTGCCTGATTATTCAAGATTTACATTAGAAGAGCTACTTGAAACCCAAAAACAACTGAATGTTGAAGAGTATCCTGAGCAGGCAAACGAGCTCGAACGGTTGATTGCCAATAAACAGGAGCCGCTAAGCGGGAAGGAAGCACCAACACAAGAAATTATCTGGCTGAAAAAGCCTGTGTCGACAGGGCTGCAAAATTTTTGGTTGTACTCTTCGATAGCTGTGATCATTTTGCTACCGTTATTTTTTATCGGAGACTATGTACCAAGCTACAGTACGCTGCATTCATACAACGGTAAATACAATGGTATGCAGCAGACCTATTCCAGAAACGGTGTTGAACTATATAACCTTCATGTTGCCGATAGAACCTTTAAAGTAAACGGAACCTGGCAAAAATTACTTGGCCTTGAACTTGGTACCCGTGTCCGAGTGATGAGCTCCAGCGGTGGTCAGGTGTGGGAGATCCGTTCAGTAGAGGGAGGCCCCGTTGTATCTTACTCTGAGTTTGTTCGTCACTCTGAAAAGCGGCAATCTGACAAGAAAGTACAGGCTTATTTCTTCTTGTTCATCGCAATTTTCGGATTTGTACTGTATTCCAAGTTGAAAAGGCGTAACCGCAAATTACTTCAGCTTAAAGTTCCTGGAAAAAAACAGGGCGATTAAGATTGGGGGAAAGAGATTTCATCGCCTCGTCTTTTATATTACTCACACTGACTGCCGAGGTATGCACCAACTTAAGAGATGCAGTTTAATTTTGATCTGACCCTCAAATTTCTCAAATTTCAAAATCGGCTGCAGGTGCCCGGCAATGGCGGTGGTGACATAATATTTTGGAGTGCATGTCCATTACTAAATATTTTATTCAAATCCTGAACTTGAGAGATAATCAAACAGTTGTTTAAATTGCCTGTATTACAATAATTATAAAAACAACTGGTCGGATGTGTTTGCGATGCTATAATTGAGATACAGCCAAGCTGTAAAGGTAAGGGGCGCGCGAACGCCCCTTTAGTTAAACATCATGCAAGAGCACGCTGCTTTAACCAACAAAGACATAGTAGCGTACCTTGCGAAGCATTTCGAGGTAATTACATGACTAAAGTTATAAAAGGCATAGGAAGTAAATCTGGATCTGGCAATGACGCCTATAAAGTTGGTAGAGGTAAAGTGGTTACAAGGCCAACGCTTGTTAAAGAGGTTGAGCAAGGTAAGCACCCGGGCCATCACGTTGTAAAAATTGATGGCACTAAATATGTAAGAGCTAACCCAGATAATAGTCCCGGTAACAACGTCAACGACTAATACAAGGCACCTAGGCACCTTCGGGTGCCTCTTTTTTCAAATATTGCATATTACAGTGCAATTGCCGCTGAGCAGGCTCCACTTAATGCCACGAACAACGCTTAATTATTTAATGTTTTTTTGGATTATTGAATTAATAAAGTTCTTATTAACACTTTATTGGTGGTTGAACTATCGTTAATCGATTGCTTTTTATACAAAAAGGTTTATTGCATGACAGCACCTCTGAATTTGATAATCAAAGATCGTCAACGGCTACAGAATCCTTTCGCACATCTCGATGACGACGGGGAATATAGCGCCGACATGCCCAGCCAATTAGCTGCCACTGACATAAGTAAAGAGCAGGCTGATATTGTTGTGGCCAATAGAAGTCATCGACATCCGTATGAAGTTTTAGCTGATCAGATTGATGATGATGAAATTAAAGTGCTACCGTCTTTAAACGCTTATCCGGGTATTCCGGCTACAAAGTATGAAAGTAATGAACTTCACGAAGGTTACAAAGGGCACCTGAACCGTTACGCTGTTGCGGCAAACCAAGAAGAAGATGAGTTCTTGTTTGCTGGCGGTAGTGGCAAACAGAACCCACCTTTGCCGCTTCTACAATTCAATCAGCTTGTTACTAATAGCAAAGGCAAAATTAGTTACAAGCTGATCGAGGAGACTGCACGGCAACTGGCTCATGCCGTATGGCATCAGAAAGAAGCCCTGTGGCCTGATGGTGCACCTGATGATCCAGTAGAGTTACTTAACCCCGAGAAAGCATTTGAGCTGTTGGGGTATAAAGTATTTAAGAAAAGTTCGTTAGGCGTAATAGAGGGAGATATTGATGTTGCCGGCATAATTGACAAGGACAATAAGAGGGTTGAGCTGTCGATGCGTATGCCACCAGAAGTTTTGAATTTTACAGCAGCGCACGAGATTGCGCATGCAATAATGCATGAGCAGACTGGGTTACATCGCGATAGACCGTTAGATGGAAGTAGCAGTGTGACTCGTGACCGCATTGAAGTTGAGGCTGATAAATTTGCAGTGTATTTCTTAATGCCTGCTAAATTAGTGCTTAGCCGATTTAACGGACGTTTCCCTGCCGAAATGTTGCAACGTGACAATCTACAATACTTGCTCAACAGTAATAACGACAAACGAATTGAAAAAGCGATATCAACTAAGCGAGGCATGGCAAGGGCTTTGGCTGGTTTGGATCGTATCAATGGTGAAGCTGTATATTCCCTGGCTGAGCAATTTAAAGTTTCAAAAGAAGCTATGGCCATCCGACTAGAGGAGCTAGAACTGGTTCCAGAGTATTAAAATTCCACTTAAAAAGTTGCTGTATCTACTGTAATAAAAACAAAAAAGCCGTTAAGCAAAACTTAACGGCTTTTTGGTGGGAAATTAATGGTCGGTACGAGAGGATTCGAACCTCCGACCCCTTCACCCCCAGCGAAGTGCGCTACCAAGCTGCGCTACGTACCGACGTAGGGCGTATCATAATGATTCCCCGCCAGAAAGCAATGCTGTATTGATTAACTGCAGCAATTTTCGCCAGTTAGCCTGGCTTTGCCGGGGTTAAGTACAGGTTCAGTCCCGGGGGCGTTAACTAGGGCTACCATTTTGGAGGATATTATAATGAACAAAGCACTTGTAGCCGGCGCAGTTATTGCCGCAATTTCAACCTTAACCGCTTGCGGTGGTTCATCTGATAACGAGCCTCAATCTGTCAAATTTAGCCTTGGGGTTAGCGATGCACCCGTAAATGGCGCCAATGTCGTGATGCTATGTTTTAATCAAGTGGAGCTAACCGGTAATGGTGAGGGCAGGCAGAGCTTTACCATTGGCGCTGATGCCGTTGCCGCCGACGCCAACGACCTGTGCCGCGATGCGCAGGGCAATGTTATTGCCAATACCCGCGGGGTAGATTTATTACAACTGGATGGGGCTAAATCTGAAGCCCTGATCAGCGAAGCTGAATTTGCTGCTGGCAACTACGGTCAGCTGCGGCTGGTCATTGCCGAGGGCAGCTATGTTGAGTTAGCAGAGGGGGACAGGGTGCCGTTGCGGGTGCCATCTAACGAGCTGAAGTTAGGCGGCGTTACCTTATCTGCGGGGGGCAATTTTAGTTACACCCTCGAGTTCGATTTACGCAAAGCAATGGTCAACCCGGTTGGCCAGGCTGGCTATCTGTTAAAACCTACCGGCTTGCGCCTGGTGGATAATAGTGAGGTTGGTCACTTAACCGGTCAGGTTGCGGAGGGGTTGCTGATTAACAACAGTTGTACCGTAGCGCCGGCCAATGCGGCTCTACCTGTGGCAACCGTTTACTTGTATCAGGGCGCCGACCGGCCGTTAGCCGAATTGTCAGATAACGGTGGTGCTAATAGCTATCAGCCCTATGCCAGTACCAATGTCTACTTTGATGGAGTTAGCGAATATCATTACAGCATCGGCTTTATTGAGGCCGATACTTATACCGCAGCGGTAAGTTGTGATATCGATGACGACCCTGAAGCGGCAGATCCGATTGTCTTTTTACAGGCTAAAAATGTGACCATAGCCGCCAGCGCAACGGCAGTTGAGCTGGATTTTGTCGAGTAACAGTATCTGAAACGTTGGTGCGACAGCCTGGTGTGCTGTCGCCATCACGTGTTGCAATGGCCACTATTTTTCTGACCCGCTATTAAAAAATCCCTAACCTTGCTAGCATAGCCGTCTTTACGTCTTGATGGTGTTTGCTGTGCTGTGGATCCCCTTTACCTTGCTGGCTGCATTTATGCAAGCCTGGCGCAATGCGTTTCAAAAACAACTCAGTAAAGAAGTCAACGTGGCCGGTGTTACCCTGGCGCGCTTTATCTGGGCTTCGCCGTTAGCTGTGCTGTATTTATGGGCGTTATATCACTGGCAACCTGCAGCCCTTCCGCAATTTAACGGCCATTTCGCTGCTTTTATCATTGGCGCAGCGTTAGCTCAAATTCTGGCTACTGCCTTAATGGTGAAGCTGTTTATGCTGCGTAACTATGCTATTGGCGCGGGCCTGGCAAAAAGCGAGGCAGTGCTGGCCGCGGTGCTGGGTGTGCTGCTTTTCAGCGAAACGCTGACGCCGCTGGCCTGGCTGGGGGTGGCGCTTGGCGGCGGGGCGGTGTTTTTACTAAGTGGCGCCAGCCTGCGCCAGTTATCCTGGCCTGTAATGCTAATGGGGCTGGGCAGTGGGTTGGCTTTTGCATTAACCTCGTTATGGGTGCGCCAGGCCAGCTTAGTGCTGGGCTTACCTTTCCCGCATGGTGCCGCCTGGGTATTATTGCTGGTGATTTTGCTGCAAACGCTATTACTGCTGCTATGGTTGGCGTTAAAAGATCAGCCAACCTTAGTGGCATTGTGGCAGCGGCCGAAACTGACGTTATTGGTTAGTGTCTGCAGCTGTATTGGGTCTATTGGCTGGTTTACTGCTATGAGCCTGGAGTCGGTGGCCCTGGTAAAAACCCTTGGCCAGGTTGAAGTACTATTTATGTTACTGATTTCAGCTTTTATTTTAAAAGAAAAGTTAGTACGCAACGATCATCTGGGCTTAGCGCTGCTAGTAGTGGCCGCTATTTGTGTGATGTGGGCCTGAGTGGCCCTTTGGCTGCGGGCGTGCTGGCCATTTTAGCAGAATAAATGCGATCGAGGCTGGTGAAATTTTGCTAACTCAGTAAAATAGGCCGCTGTTTTAACTAACCGAACTGAGTAGAAGTGGAGCAATTGGAGCAGGATCCTTTCGCCGACATCCGGCCATATCATGATAACGAAGTCGCGCCAGCTATAGCGCGCTTAATCGCCGATCGCGAATTTATTCAGGCCATTTTACATTATCGCTTTCCCCGTTTATCCGGACCTTTTGGTTGGTTGTTATCGCCACTGGTGCGCTTGTGGCTTAAGCGGCGCTGGGCCCGAT
Organism: Arsukibacterium ikkense; assembly: GCF_000987775.1. Taxonomy (GTDB): domain Bacteria; phylum Pseudomonadota; class Gammaproteobacteria; order Enterobacterales; family Alteromonadaceae; genus Alishewanella; species Alishewanella ikkense. Next base: position 12,135 of record NZ_LAHO01000023.1, on the reverse strand, counting down.
TGAAATCGGTAAAAGCCGTGCAGTTACAGGTGGCCGGTTTTATGGACCGGATGATAGCCAGTACCACAGATAAAGTGACCTGCTCTGGGCTGGAGCAGTTAGATCCAGCGCAATCTTATCTGTTTTTGTCGAACCATCGTGACATCGCGATGGACCCGGCCCTGGTAAACTGGTGTCTGCACCAACAGGGTTTTGCCACGGTACGCATAGCCATTGGTGATAATTTATTGCGCAAGGCCTGTGCCACCGAACTGATGAAACTGAATAAAAGCTTTATTGTCAAACGCGGTGCTAAAGGGCCGCGTGAGATGCTGAAAAACCTGTCGCAATTATCTGCCTATATCAAACATTCCTTAACCGAGCGCCAGTCAGTCTGGATAGCGCAGCGTGAAGGGCGCGCCAAAGATGGTAATGATCAAACCGACCCGACCATTTTAAAAATGTTTTACATGGAAGGAAAAAAGCAGGGGCTGAGTTTTAACGAGTATCTGCAAAGTTTGAATATCGTACCGGTATGCATTTCATACGAATATGACCCATGCGACAGTGATAAAATTAATGAGCTGTGGCAGAAGAAAACCCAGGGCAGCTATCAGAAAACCGAGTTTGAAGACATCGACGCTATTATTAAAGGTATTGTCGGTTATAAAGGCCGGGTACATGTGGCCTTTGCCAAACCCTTGCAGGCATTGCCCGAAGATCCGGATGCGGCGGCGGCCTTTATTGACCAGCAAATCTGGCAGCTGTACCGCTGTTACCCTATTAATGCGTTAGCCGCGGGTAGCACAGAGCCTGCGCCGACCGACCAGGCTGCCAAGCAGTGGCAGCAACGGTTACAAAGTGTACCGCAAGGTGCGCAGCAGCTGATGACAACTTTGTACGCCGCGCCCGTGCTTAAAAAACAACAGTAATGGCTTATCTGCTTAGTGTTACGCTACTGTGGGCGTTTTCGTTCAGCCTGATTGGTGTGTATCTGGCTGGCCAGGTTGACCCTTACTTTGCCGTACTGAGCAGGGTATTACTGGCGCTGCTGCTATTTAGCCCGCTAATACTGCGTTATCGCTTCGTCACCAGCCTGGTGTGGTCGGTTATGGCTATTGGCGCGGTGCAGTTGGGCCTGATGTATCTGTTTTACTATCAGTCTTTTTTACTGCTTAGTGTGGCAGAAGTACTGGTATTTACTATTTTTACGCCGCTGTATATTACCCTGTTGCATGACTTACTGGCCAAACGTTTTAACCCGCTTTTTTTTGCAGCGGCGCTTATTGCGGTGCTGGCGGCGGCGTTAATGCGTTATCAGTCGTTAAGTGAACAATACTGGGTAGGCTTTGCAGTGGTGCAGGGCGCAAATATGTGTTTTGCGCTGGGCCAGGTAAGTTATAAAAACGTGCTGGCCAGGCATCCGGCTGTAAAGCAGCATCAGCTATTTGGCTGGTTTTATGTCGGCGCAGCTCTGGTGGCGATACCCGCCTGGTTAGTGCTGGGAGGTAACCAGTATCCGACCGCCACAGAACACTGGGCGGTATTACTGTGGCTGGGGCTGGTGGCATCAGGTCTGGGCTATTATGGTTGGAATAAAGGCGCCACCCAGGTATCCAGCGGCATGCTGGCAGTGATGAATAATGCGCTGATCCCAGCCGGACTGCTGGTTAATGTTATTATCTGGCAACGTGATACAGATTTAGTGCGGCTGAGTATTGGTTGCGTACTAATAGGTTTTTCAATCTGGTTGTGCCGCAAGCCGGCAAAGCAGGGAGGTTAAGTGGCAAGACAAGTACAGTATACCTTTAAAGGCAGCACTAAAATAATTGCCTTTAGTTATGATCGTTTCGTCGATTTATATGAAGCTGTCGCTGCCGCAGAAGGCATTGACTTGGGCAGCTTTCTGGCAATGGAGCAGCAAGTTGCCAAAACGGCCAAAGACAAGGCGGCAATTAAAAATTTCCGGCAGCAAGCCTTTACTAAAATGGGCTTTAGCAACATTAGTTTTGTCCGGGATGAGCCCTGAAGGCGATGTTCAGCCCATAGTGGCTATGTTAGGCTTGGCATATTTATATTAACGGGAACCGAATTATGAAAATCACCAGCAATTTTGACAGTGGTAATATTGAAATTATTAAAGCCGACGATCCGGCTGACATTCAACTGGCTATTCGTAAAGACAACCAGTCAGACTTTTATCAGTGGTTTCATTTCCGGCTAAACAGCCCGCATCCACAGCTGCATAAAATTACTATTAACAATGCTTCGGGTTCGGCATACCCCGATGGCTGGCAAGATTACCAGGCTGTGGCCTCGTACGACCGCCAAACCTGGTTCCGGGTAGAAACAGAGTATGATGGTAAAGTATTAACCATTAGTCATTATCCGGAAGCCGAATCGGTTTATTTTGCGTACTTTGCTCCATACAGTTACGAGCGGCACCAGGATTTATTACATCAGGCCCAGAATGACTATAACTGTCAGCTGATTGACTTAGGTGAAACACTCGATGGCCGCGACATGAGCCTGCTGGTGATAGGGGAGCCGGATGACAGCAAAAAGAAAATCTGGATCACTGCCCGTCAGCACCCGGGTGAAAGCATGGCTGAGTGGTTTATCGAAGGTTTACTGGACCGTTTGCTGGATGAAGATGATGGCGTAGCCCGCAGCTTGCTGGCTAAAGCCGTGTTTTATATAGTACCTAATATGAACCCTGACGGCAGCGTACGTGGCAATTTACGCACCAATGCAGCTGGTGCCAACCTTAACCGCGAATGGCAAAACCCTTCCTTGGCAACCAGCCCGGAAGTGTATTTGGTGCGGCAGAAAATGCTGGAAACCGGCCTGGACATGTTTTTAGATATTCATGGCGATGAAAACCTGCCGTACAACTTTGTGGCAGGCTCTGAAGGTGTGCCATCGTACAACGACCATATGCGCCAACTGGAGCAAGACTTTAAAGCGGCCTTGTTAACGGTAACACCCGAGTTTCAGGTGAAATATGGCTATGATAAAGACGCGCCGGGTCAGGCTAACTTAACGGTTGCAACCAACTGGGTGGCAGAGCAATTTAAATGCCTGGCCTATACCGTGGAAATGCCGTTTAAAGATAATGCTGATTTACCCGATGCCGCTTTTGGCTGGTCAGATATTCGTTCAATGAAACTGGGCCAGGACAGTTTAACTGCCATATTACAGGTGGTGGATAAACTGCGCTAAGGTATTTCATTGTACAGTACAACAGTGAAGATCAGACGTAACAGTAAGCAGCTAAGGTAAGCGCTATGGCCATTATTTCCTGCCCGTACTGCGGGCATCGTATTTCAGATAAAGCTGCGGCCTGCAGCAAATGTGGCGGTGATCTCACCGGTAACACGCCAGAACAACTGGCCGCCATTGAGCGGGACAAAAAGTATCGTAAAATGCAGTCGTTGATGAATCAGTCAATGCTGGCGATGGTGCTGTTTCTGGGTGGTTTTGGTATTTTGTACTGGTGGCAGCCAGCCAACCACAGTTATAACCAATATGCGTCAAACGGCGCTATTGCTCTGGGCTTTTGCTGGTATGTTATTACCCGTGCCCGAATTATTTTGTTAAAGCGAAAATAACCTTATGGATTTTAAAGCTCTGGTCAGCGCCATGGCGCCGGAAACTTATCAAAAGCTGGCAGAGGCCGTCGCCACCGGACGCTGGGCTGATGGCGCGCAACTTACTGAACAGCAAAAAGCCCAAACATTACAGTTAGTTATGGCATATCAGGCAACGGTGCTGCAGTCAGATGAACTATTTACCGTAGGTGCCGATGGTCAGCTGGTGCAAAAATCTAAAGCTGAGCTTAAAAAGCAATTTGACAATAACGATGCAATAGCAAGGTTCAGACACGATGATATTTAAAAACTGGTTTAAACCGAAATGGCAACATCCGGACGTTGCTATTCGCCAGCAAGCTATTGCCAGCCTGTCTGCAGGCCAGCGCGAGCACAAAGAAATTTTACACGAACTGGCTTTTAACGACAGTAGCGAAACCGTGCGCCGCACTGCGTTAGAGCAACTGAATGATTTTTCATTGTGGTGGCAAGCCAGTAAACAAGACAACAGTGACAGATTACGCCAGCAAGCTGAGCAACAGTTGCTGACGATGTTATTGCAACAACAAATTTCTGCGCCGTTAAAGCGTCAGTTTATCAGCCAATGCAATCGCAGCGGCTTGTTAGAGCAACTAGCTGAACGGGAAACGGACGCTGAAATTCTGTTTACTGTGCTTGAGCGCTTAAATAAGCCCGAGTTAAATATCAGGGCGCTAACCGGCTCGGTATTGACGATTGCCCAGAAGCAGCAACTGCTGGCGCAGTTGGATGATAAGAAACAACTGGAAAAACTCAGCAAATCACTCAGTGGTGAGCTGGCGCAGCAGTTGCAGCAAAAAATCACTGCCCAAGCGCAGCAACAGCAAAAGCCGCCTAAATTACGCAAAGACCTTACTCTGCTATTGGCGCGATTAAATGCGCTACGCGAGCGTTTCACGCCAGCTGACATTCCGGCGCAATTAGCACAGCTGCAAGCGCAATGGCAACAATATTCTGCTGAGCTGGCTTGTCTGCCCACAGCAGAAGCTAGTAGTTTTACTGATAAGTATCAGCAGATCACCAGCAAACTCGACAGCTGGTTAGCGCCACAGTTACAGCAACTGGCCCAGGCGAGGGCGGAGCAAGCACGTCAGGCCGACGCTGCGGCTCAATATCAACAGTTCGAAGCGGGGATTAAGCAGCTGACAGGCCAGCTAACGGAAGCTTTAGCTAACGTTGATATCAGTAAAGCAGAGGTGATCCAGCAGCAGCTCTGCCAGCTTGAAGTGCAACTTAGCCAGGCTACGCTGCTAAGTGACAGCCAACGCAGCAAGCTGATAGCGCAACAACAGGTGTTGGCAGAGCAGTTAACCAGTTTGCCGCACACTGCCGAAAAGCTCAGCCAGGCATCGCGGCTGGTAAGTGAATGGGCCGCTCAAGCGCTGCCAACATGCGCTGAGCAGCTCGACGCCGCCAAAGCACAGCTGAGCCAATACAAACTGAGCTGGCGCAATATCAGCAAAGACTTACCGCTGCCGATACCCGCAGCTGTGGCTGAGGCGAAACAGCAATTACAACAGCAATGGCAGCAGGCTATTGCCGGCTTTGATGCCCAACGTGAGCGGTCATTACGCCAGTGTCGCAGCAAGTTAGCAGAATTTAAGCGGCTCGATCAGCAAGGCCGCTATAAAGTGCTGTTTGGTCTGTTTAAAGGTATTACTACCGATTATGCTGAGCTCAGTATCGCTGAGCAGCAAAAACTGGCCAGCGATTATGAATTTGCCAGTAGCAGAATTGCAGAATTAGCGGATTGGCAGGAATATATTGCCACGCCGCGCAAGCAAGAGTTACTGGCACAAATGCAACAGCTGGCGTTAGCCGTTGCCACAGATATGCCTGCGCGCGCCGAGCAGGTAAAGCAAGCCCGGTTGCAATGGGTTAGCTTTGGTAAAGCCGGTGCAGAGCAAGATGCAGAGCTGAATGCTGCCTTTGATATTGCCTGCGAGCAAGCTTATGCCCCTTGCCGGGAGTATTTTGCTAAGCAAGACGCGCTGAAAGCGGCTAATTTAACCGAGCGTGAAAGCATTATCAGTCAATTGGAGCAGTTGACTGCCCAGCCCCAGGAGCCGGCAGCGCTGGACAACAGTATTAAAGCGCTAACGCAGGCCTGGCAGCAGGCAGGGCCAGTTAAACGTCAGGATTACCTGGCGCTGCAACAACGTTATCAGGCGGCGCTTAGCCCGCTTAAAGCGAAAGCCAGTGACTTTCAGCAGCAAGTTGCAGCACAAAAGCAAGCCTTGATTAACGAGGCTCAGGCAGCGGTTGCACTTAGCGACAGTAATCAGAGCAGCAAAATCCTTAAAGAGTTGCAACAACGCTGGAAATTACTGGGCTATGCCGGTAAGAAACTGGATCAGCAATTATGGCAGCAATTTCGTCAGCTTTGTGATGGCTTTTTTAACCAGCGCCAGGCGGCATTTGCCGAGCAGCAACAGCAGCAATTAGCGCAAGAGCAGGCACTTAGTGCTGCGCTGGATGAGCTAGAGCTGGCGGTGCAAGCGTTAACTGCCGACTGCGCCAGTGCTGAACTGGCCGCCCTGAGTGAGCAACTGCAGCAGCTTGACGTAGGCGTGATAGCCAGCGCCCGCAAGCAGCGCGACAATTTGCAGCAACAGCTTGCCACGCTGGGGCAACAGCAGGCTAACCAGGCTGCGCAGCAAGATATAACCAGCTTATTTACGGTATTGGCAGCAGCAGATAACAGCACTGATAACTGGCCGGCGCAATTTAAACCGCAACCTGAACTGGCCGGTGCACTGGGGTTGGATCGTAAAGGCTTAACTCAGGCGCTGGAAATTATTGCCGGGATAAATGGCCCGGAGCAGGAGCGCTCAGCGCGCCAGCAAGTGCAACTTACCTTATTAACCCTGAAACATAATGCTGGCGAAGTGGCTGATAAACGCAGTTTGTTACAACACTGGCTGGCTTTTGGCCCGGTTAGTCAGGCCGAGCTAGGTTTAGTGGCGCGGGTTAGCGCCGCTTTTTTAACTGAGTAAACGAACAGGGCGTTGCGGCGCCCTTATTGCTGGGCTGGGTTAGTCAGTTCGCCACGCAAATTCAGCTGCATTTGCTGGCGGATCTGGCTGGCATCCAGCGGCTGACTTAATAAGTAGTGTAGTTTGGTCAGGGTGGCTTCCAGTGTCATATCAAAACCACTGATCACGCCACTGGTTTTTAACGCATTGCCTGTGGCATAGCCATCCATATTTACCTTGCCTTTAAAGCACTGGGTACAATTTACCAGAATTTGCCCCCGCTCAGCAGCTGCCTGCAGCACCTGCAACAATTCCGGCCGTTGCGGTGCATTACCGACCCCGAAAGATTTAATAATCAGGGCCCGAACCGGTGAGCCCAGCATATTACTGATCACATCTGTGCTGATCCCGGGGTATAAAGTCACCACGCTAATCGGTTGCGGGGTAATTTTAGCCACTACCAAATCTGTTACCTGCTCAGGCGCCGGGCTTAATTTTCCTTCAATCAAATCGATATTAATACCGGCTTCAAGCAAAGGTAAAAAATTGGGGGAGGCAAAGGCATTAAAGCCGTCTGCATCGGCCTTAGTGGCGCGGTTACCACGAAACAGCTGGTTGTTAAAAAACAAGGCGACTTCTGCTATCGGGTAGTTGGCAGCCAGATATAACGCATTTAACAGATTCACCTGACCATCAGAGCGCAACTGGGCCAGCGGTATTTGCGAGCCGGTAATAATCACTGGCTTTTGTAAGTTTTCCAGCATAAACGACAGTGCAGAGGCGGTGTACGCCATGGTATCGGTACCGTGCAACACCACAAAACCATCATATTGCTGATAATGTTGCTGGATGTCTTTGGCGATATGCTGCCAGTGCGCCGGCGTCATATCGGAGGAGTCAATGACCGGATGATACTCGTGAATATCGAACAGCGGCATATCCGGATGAAAAAATTCCGGCATTTTTTTTACCGTGGTGCTTAAAAAACCGGGTACCGGAATAAAACCCTGGGCCGATTGCTGCATACCAATAGTACCGCCGGTATAGGCGACATAAATGCGTTTTCTGTTCATATTATTCTGTTCATATAAAGCGACGGGGGCATAAAAATGCCCGCAAGATAGCGGGCATTGTAGTCGAGTTCAGTTTTGTTGTCAGTTAATGCTGCAGGTTACGCAGTATGAATAAATCCCATTGGGATCGTTAAACTGGTTTAGAATAACGAAATCCTGTCGTAGTTGCTTACTAACCCGTTGTAGCATCTGCTGCTCTGGCGTGGCTTGCAGCTGCGGTAACCAGCCTTTAGCCTTGGCGCTACCAAACAGATCTTTTAACATTTTTTCAGTAGGCGTTAGTTCTTGTTTGATAACCTGCACATCGTAATGAGTTAAACCGGCTTTTTCTGCTGCCGCCGCAATGGCATCGTCAAAACTGCCCAGTTTATCCACCAGACCCAGCTCCAGCGCTTTGCTGCCTGTCCAGACCCGTCCCTGTGCTACTGCATCAACTTCGGCAACTGACATATTACGATTACTACCTACCATTGCTAAAAACTCGGTATAGCCGCGTTCAATCAGTAATTGGAACACGTCTTTTGCTTTGCTGTTCAACCCCTGATATAGCGGTAAGCCTTGTGATAAGCCGGCAAGCTCGGTAGTACCCACACCGTCAACATTTAAGCCCAGTGCCGCTAACGAATTTTCCAGCGTGTGTAATAAGCCAAAGATACCAATTGAGCCGGTAATTGTAGTAGGGGATGCCCAGATTTCATTGGCAGGTGCGGCTATCCAGTAACCACCTGAGGCGGCAACAGCCCCCATAGAGGCAATAACGGGCTTACCGGCTTCGCGTAACAGGCTGATTTCCTGGCCAATCACTTCCGAGGCAAAGGCACTGCCACCGCCACTGTCTATTCGCAGCACTACCGCTTTAACTTTGTCGTCAAAACGGGCTTTGCGCAATAAGGCGGCGGTTGAATCGCCGCCAATAGTTCCCGCTTTAGCGTTGCCGTCGACAATTATGCCACGCGCCACGACCACCGCGACCTTAGAGGTTAATGGGTTAACAAAATCGGCAGACGCTATGGCGTATTTAGCATAGTCTTCAAAGCCAACGTGGTTATAAACATGCTTGTCGTTTTCACCAACAATGCTAATCAGCTTCTGCCGGAATTGTTCACGGGTTGCCAGGTTATCGACAAAGTGATTATTGATAGCATACTGGGCGGTGTCGCCATCAGCGGCCTGCAGTTTTTGCAGCAGTGCCTCATAGCTTTCATCAAAGGTGTTAAGCTCAAAACCACGGCGGCTACTGACATGCAGCTTGTAGGTATCCCACAGATCTGACAACCAGGCGATATTGGCTTCTTTGGCTTCGTCAGACATGTCATTACGTAAATAGGGCTCGACCGCAGACTTATAGGTACCCACCCGGAACACATGGGTATTAATTTTCAGCTTCTCCAGCGCTTCTTTATAAAACATGGGGTAACTGCCATAACCTTCCAGAATCACGGCGCCCATCGGGCTTAAGCTGATTTCATCAGCATAACTGGCCAGGTAGTACTGGGTTTGGCCATAGAAAGCGCCATGGCTGAACACTTTTTTACCCGCGGTCTTAAAGCCTTCAATGGCCATACCTACGCGCTGCATTTTGTCCATGGAGGCAGAACGTAAACCAGACACATCCAACACCATTACCTGAATTCTGTTATCGGTGGTGGCGGTTTCAATGACTTTTACCACGTCAGACACCAGCATTTCCGGTGAATCCTCCGGTGCCCCAAGGCCCTGATTTATAATGCCTGAAAACGGGTCTACCCAGCGTTTTTCTTCTACCAGATCACCATTGAGGTTAAGCACCAAGGCTGAGGTATTGGCTATCTTAACTTTATCGTCGCCACTGAAAATCGCGATAACAATTATAGCAACAATAAAAATAAACAGCAGGTTGAGCACGGTAGAGCGAAAGCCTTTGTAAACACGCCAAATGGCGCCAAAAAAGCGGCGGATAGGCCCTTTCCTCGGTTCTGACATAGTAAATTCCTGTAAAGGTAACAAATTAATTTTCTGACCCTGCTATGCTAACCAATTTAAGGGCAAAGACTAAATGGAATTTGTAAGTAAATGTTTAGCGCTTGCTATCAGCGGCCAAAGCGGCTACATTCTTCCCATTTGACAGGTACGACCAGAGAGGCTGAAGTGGCATATCAAAAATTATTACAACCACTCGATTTAGGTTTTACAACACTGAAAAACCGCGTGATTATGGGTTCAATGCATACCGGCCTTGAAGAAGAAAAAAATGGCTTTAGCAAATTGGCGGCGTTTTATGCTGAACGCGCCAAAGGTGGCGTTGGCTTAATTATCACCGGCGGTATCAGCCCCAATTTCCGCGGCAACCTGGTACCCTTTGGTAGCCAGCTAAGCTATTGGTGGCAGGTGAAAAAACATTGCCAGGTAACCGCCGCGGTGCACCAACACGGCGCCAAAATTTGTTTACAGTTATTGCATGCTGGCCGTTATGGTTATCATCCTTTTAATGTCGCACCCAGTAAAATTCAGTCGCCGATCACCCCGTTTAAGCCTGCAGCAATGTCAAAACGGCAAATTGTCAGCACCATTAAAGATTTCGCTTATGCGGCGAAACTGGCTAAAAAAGCCGGTTATGATGGTGTGGAAGTGATGGGCTCAGAAGGCTACTTAATTAATCAGTTTATTTGTCAGCGTACTAACCAGCGTACAGATGAGTGGGGGGGCAGCTTTGACAACCGCAGCCGTTTTGCGCTGGAAACGGTAAAAGCTGTGCGTGAGGCCTGTGGCGAAGATTTTATTATTATCTATCGCTTGTCGATGCTCGATCTAGTGGAAGATGGTAATACCTTTGATGAGGTGGTTGCTTTAGGGAAAAGCGTAGCGCTGGCTGGCGCTACGTTAATTAATACCGGCATTGGCTGGCATGAAGCACGGGTACCTACTATTACTACCCGGGTACCACGCGCCGCCTTTAGCTGGATAACAGAGCGGGTGAAGCAACAGTTAAGTATTCCGGTTATCGCCACCAACCGTATTAATGACCCGCAGGTAGCGGAAGATATACTGGCAAACGGTCAGGCTGATATGGTGTGTATGGCGCGGCCATTTCTGGCGGATGCTGAGTTTGTCAATAAAGCTGCTGCCAATAATGCGGATCAGATTAATACCTGTATCGCCTGTAACCAGGCATGCCTGGATCATGTGTTTCAGAAAAAGCGGGCCAGTTGTCTGGTAAATCCCAGAGCTTGTTATGAAACCGAGCTTAACTTTACCCCTGCAGCCCAACTGAAAAAGCTGGCCGTGATTGGCGCCGGCCCTGCCGGGTTAGCCTTTAGTGTGTATGCGGCACAGCGTGGCCATCAGGTGCATTTATTTGATAAGTCGCATCAAATTGGTGGCCAGTTTAACTATGCCAAGCAGATACCAGGTAAAGAAGAGTTTTATGAAACCCTGCGCTATTTTGGCAAGATGATTGAGCTGCATGCGATTAAACTGTACTTAAATTCAGAGCAAACCGCTGCCAGTCTGGCCGAAGGCGGTTTTGACGAAGTGATCCTTGCCAGTGGTATTTTACCACGGGATATCGAGCTGCCCGGGCAGGATCACCCGAAAGTACTGAGCTACTTAGATGTATTGCGGGATCATAAAGCCGTGGGTAAAAATGTCGCCATTATTGGCGCCGGTGGTATTGGCTTTGATGTGGCAGAATATCTGACTGAAGCTAACTCGCTAACTTTGCAGCCCGATGCCTGGTTAAAAGAGTGGGGTGTTGATAAAGGCTATCTGGGCCGTGGTGCCTTGTTACCGGATTCCTTGCCTGAGCCCGCCGCCCGCAAAGTGTATTTACTGCAACGTAAGCAAAGCAAAGTTGGAGGTAGTTTAGGCAAAACCACTGGCTGGACCCACCGGGCTTCGTTAAAGAAAAAAGGGGTAGAAACTCTGGCTGGAGTCAACTACCTGAAAGTGGACGACAACGGTCTCTGGCTTGAAATTAATGGTGAAGAGCGCTGTCTGGATGTCGATAACGTGATTATTTGCGCCGGCCAGGTGCCACAACGCGCCTTACAGCAAGGCCTGACTGAGCTTGGTATTCGTCATCACCTGATAGGCGGGGCCGACGTTGCCGCCGAACTGGATGCAAAACGTGCCATTCGCCAGGGCGCAGAGCTGGCTGCGCAGATTTAACTGCTTTGCCACTCGTGAAGCAAGTAGTATTTAAAAACCGTATCTATCAAGAGCGGTTTTTTATTTATAATCCTGCTTAGAACCTTTGATGGACAGGCACAACAGAAAGATCTGATCAATTATCCATCCCATCACAGATGTTGATGTTTAGATACTGCGCTAATGCGGTAAAGGAATACGCCTGATATGTTTTTACGGCATTTTCAGGCATGACTCTACCCGGACTTCAGGTTAAAGACCGGTAAGTGTGTCTTGCGGGGGGCGGGAAGTAGCTCAGGCGCTGTTGCGGTAGGCACGTCGGCTAAACAGGGTGGTGTAACGTGCCTCGAATTG
>NZ_LAHO01000026.1 GCF_000987775.1 Arsukibacterium ikkense | reverse complement strand
TTAGCAGTGATGTAAAGAAGGCTCCCCTGTGGAGCCTTTTTTTATGTCTTTATCATTTGCTTTAATTCCTGCTGAAAAAATTCAAACACTTGTTCGAAAGCTTGGCTTATGCCATATTGTTAACTCATCCGTCCAGTGAGGAATTTGCTATGAGCAGCTATCAAGCCCCAATATCCGATATGACTTTTAATTTGTTTGACGTCTGGCAATTAGATCAGTACTGGCAAACGAATGCGCAGTTACAGGACTTAATAGAAGGGGATACTGCCAAAGCGATTCTGGAAGAGGCAGCAAAAATATGTGAACAACAAATTGCTCCCTTTGCCGGCGAAGCTGACCAACGCGGTGCACAATTGACTAATGGTGTAGTGAGTTTGCCTGCACATTACCACACGGCTTATCAGAGCCTGGTGGAAGGCGGTTGGACAGGTTTGAGTGGCGATCCAGAATACGGCGGCATGGGCATGCCAAAGGCTTTATCGATGATGGTGGATGAAATGCTCTGTAGCGCAGACATCGCGTTTTCGCTGTATCCGGGTTTAACCGCCGGTGCTTGTGTTGCTTTACTGCAGCATGCCGACGATGCTACCAAGCAAACATATTTGCCCAAACTGTATAGCGGCGAGTGGTCAGGCACCATGTGTTTAACCGAATCGCACGCCGGCTCTGATCTGGGCATTATGCGCACCATGGCAAAGCCGAACGACGATGGTAGTTATGCGATCAACGGCTCAAAGATTTTTATCACCGCCGGTGAGCATGAACTTACCGCTAATATTATTCATCTGGTATTGGCTAAGTTACCTGATGCCCCGGCAGGCAGCAGAGGCATTTCATTGTTTCTGGTGCCTAAGTATCTGCTTAATGAGACCAGCGAACCCGGCGAGCGAAATGCGGTAACAGTCGGCTCTATTGAGCATAAAATGGGCATTAATGGCTCAGCGACCTGTGTTCTAAACTTTGATGATGCTAAAGGCTATTTAATCGGCGAGCCACACCGTGGATTAAGTTGTATGTTTACCATGATGAACTACGAGCGCTTGTCGATGGGCAGTCAGGGCTTGGGGGCGGCCGAGCGCGCTTATCAGAATGCGCTGGCTTATGCCAAAGAGCGGCTGCAAGGGCGGACGACCAGCCAGGATCCAAATAAGGCCGATGCTATTATCGGTCATCCTGATGTACAGCGGATGTTGTTAAACATTAAAGCGATGAATGAAGCAGGCCGGACTTTTGCGACCTGGGTTGCAGCGCTGCTGGATAAGTCTAAATATGATAATTGTACAATCTCTGGCCAGCGCGCCAACTTACTTACTCCTATTACTAAAGCCTTTATGACCGACCAGGGACTGGATGCCTGTGTGACTGCGCAACAAATTTTTGGTGGCCATGGTTATATAAAAGAGTGGGGCATGGAACAACTGGTACGCGATGTACGAATTGCCCAGATATATGAAGGTACCAACGGCATTCAGGCGGCTGATTTTATGTTGCGTAAAGTTGCGGCGGATGAAGGTACGGTGTTATTAAGTCTGCTGGATGATATTACCGATGAATTGGCAACCAGGCCCCTTATAGAAGCTGCGCCGCTAACCAACGCTATCACAGACTTGCGGCAGCTTACTGCCCAGCTACTTACAAAGGATAATACTACCCTGGCTGGTGCGGCCTGTGACTACCTGGCGTTGGTCTCTTACGTACTATATGGTTATATGTGGTATAAAAACCTGCTGGCACTTGATGACAGCAAGCATAGCCGCAATTTTATTGCAGCCAAGACTCACACTGCGAGTTGGTACTTTAAGCGTATTTTACCGAGAGCGGCAGGAATAAAAGCGATATTAAGCAATGATGCAGCATCGTTATATACACTCGCACCCGAGCATTTTTGAGTTTAGGGCGGGTGTTACTTTGAAGAGTGACATTCAACAGCGGCGATGCTAAGGGTGTATTATGAAGTTATTACTCGGCAGTCTGCTGCTTTTGGCGGCGCTGCCACTTTTTGCCGCTGACGCATTAGATAAAAGATTAAAAGCGGAGCAATGGGACAATTACGAACCCTTTACGTTGCTGCCACACAAAACCAACTACCTGATGCCACTGACGTACGTTGATGGCATCGCCAGTACCTTAAGCCGCGATGGCGCAAGCGCGCCCTCTGATAATGTGGAAGCGAAGTTTCAGCTAAGTCTGAAGACCCCGCTATGGACTAATATCTATAAAGACAAAGGGTATTTGTTTTTCGCATTTACCCAGCAGGCCTATTGGCAGGCTTACAATACCGAAGTGTCATCGCCTTTTCGGGAAACGAATTACGAACCTGAGCTAATTCTGATGCTGCCGCATTACCGCAACTATGAAGAAGCCGCCAGCCGGATCATCAGTTTAAGCCTATCTCACCAATCCAACGGCCGCGCAGGTGAGCTGTCGCGAAGCTGGAATCGTTTAAAGCTAAGTTGGGTAACCTCCGTTGGTAATGTGTTCATCAATTTCGAACCCTGGTATCGCTTTAACGAACAGAAAAAAGCCACGATAGTTGACACTAAAGGTGATGACAATCCGGACATCACCAAATACATGGGCTGGTTTGAATTGTCGGCGGCTTATAAGCAGGACGATGCAACCTGGCGCCTGATGTTGCGTAATAATTTACGCAGCGATAACAGGGGGGCCGTCCGCCTGTCATACTCACAGCCTTTTAACCGCCATATTCGACTTTATGCTGAGCTGTTTAGCGGATATGGTGAGAGCCTGATTGACTATGACCGCTCGGTTACCCGTTTTGGTATTGGTTTTGAATTAAACGATATTCTCTAAGCAGCAAAACACAGCGCAAATTATAAACAACACTTGCGTTAATGGCTGATTTCAGTATAATGCGCGGCCAGTCGATTTAATTCTGACTGCAGCGGTTGACAGTACTGAACCTTTTTCATACTGAGTTAACTGTTCTACAATGCTCCCGATTGGGGAGCAACTGGTACTTTGGTGCATAAGCATACCCAATTAGGGTGATGGCTTATGTTTATTTTTGCTCTTTTTGCTCTTTGAGGCTTTGATACATGAGTAGTCAAAGGATACGCATCCGTCTGAAAGCGTTCGATCACCGTTTGATCGATCAGTCAACTATGGAAATCGTTGACACAGCTAAGCGTACTGGCGCCCAGGTCCGTGGTCCAATTCCACTGCCAACCCGTCAGGAACGTTTCACTGTTCTGATTTCTCCTCACGTCAATAAAGATGCGCGTGACCAGTACGAAATCCGTACCCACAAGCGTTTAATCGACATCGTTGAACCAACCGAGAAAACGGTTGATGCGCTGATGCGTTTAGATCTGCCTGCTGGCGTTGACGTTCAAATTAGCCTGGGTTAATCAGACAGGTTTTTAGAGAGGTTTAGGAAATGGCTATCGGTCTAATCGGTCGTAAAGTGGGCATGACTCGCATCTTCACTGAAGATGGCGTATCAATCCCTGTAACCGTAATCGAAGCGACACCAAACCGCGTTACTGCTGTTAAAACGCAAGACGTTGAAGGCTATAGCGCGCTGCAAGTGACTGCTGGTACTGTTAAGGCAAGCCGCCTGAACAAACCAGAATCTGGCCACTTTGCGAAAGTGGGTGTTGATGCTGGTCGTGGTCTGTGGGAATTCCGCCTGCAAGACAACGAAGGCGCTGACATTCAGGTTGGCAGCGAGATTACTGTGGATATTTTCGCAGATACGAAAAAAGTTGATGTGTCTGGCACATCAAAAGGTAAGGGTTTCCAAGGTGCTGTTAAGCGCTGGAATTTCCGTACTCAGGATGCTACTCACGGTAACTCTTTATCACACCGTGCGCCTGGTTCGATTGGTCAAAACCAATCCCCGGGTAAAGTATTCAAGGGTAAAAAAATGGCTGGTCACATGGGCGCAGAACGGGTAACCGTGCAATCGCTTGAAGTGGTTCGTGTAGACGCAGAGCGGAACATTCTGTTAGTAAAAGGCGCAGTGCCTGGTGCTATCGGCGGTGACGTGATCGTTAAACCAGCTGTTAAAAGCTAACGTCTGAGGAGATAAGTGATGGAATTAGCATTACGAGACGCTCAAGGCGCTCTTGAAGTTTCCGAAGCTACCTTTGGACGTGAGTTTAACGAAGCTCTGGTACACCAGGTAGTCGTTGCCTATGCAGCTGGCGCCCGTCAGGGTACCCGTGCACAGTTAACCCGTTCAGAAGTTCGCGGTGGCGGCAAGAAGCCATGGCGCCAGAAGGGTACAGGCCGTGCCCGTGCTGGTACAATCCGTAGCCCAATCTGGCGCGGAGGCGGTGTGACATTTGCGGCTAAGCCACAAGATCACAGCCAGAAAGTAAACCGTAAAATGTATCGCGGTGCGATCATGAGCATTCTGTCTGAATTAGTTCGTCAGGAGCGGTTAATCGTGGTTGAAAACTTCGCAGTTGATACCCCGAAAACCAAGGAGCTGTCTGCCAAGTTAAAGGCGATGGATCTGAAAGACGTGTTAATTGTGACCAACGAAGTAGACGAGAACCTGTTCTTATCTGCACGTAACCTGTACAAGGTTGACGTACGTGACGTACACGGTATCGACCCGGTCAGCTTAATCGCATTCGACAAAGTGTTAATGACTGCTGCTGCAGTTAAACAACTTGAGGAGCTGTTAGCATGATCCGTGAAGAACGTTTACTGAAAGTGATTCTGGCTCCGCACGTTTCTGAAAAAGCAACTAATGCGGCAGAGAACAACAACACTATCGTTTTCAAGGTATCTACTACCTCTACTAAAGCTGATATTAAAGCGGCCGTAGAAAAACTGTTTGAAACAGTAGTAGTAGGTGTTCGCACTGTTAATGTTAAGGGTAAGACCAAGCGCACTGGTGCGCGTATGGGCAAGCGTAGCGATTGGAAAAAAGCTTACGTGACTCTTAAAGAAGGCAGCGAAATCGATTTCGTTGGCGGCGCTGAGTAAGAAGAGGAGTTAGGAAATGGCACTTGTAAAGTGTAAACCTACGTCACCAGGTCGTCGCCACGTATTAAAAGTGGTTAACCCTGACCTGTACAAAGGCAAGCCTTATGCTCCTTTGTTAGAGAAGAAAGTTAAAACTGGTGGTCGTAACAATAAAGGTCGTATCACTACCCGTCATATCGGTGGTGGTCACAAGCAACATTATCGTGTTGTCGACTTCAAACGCACTAAAGACGGCATTCCGGCTAAAGTTGAACGCTTAGAATACGATCCAAATCGTACCGCTAACATCGCTTTAGTACTGTATGCAGACGGTGAGCGTCGTTACATTCTGGCCCCTAAAGGCATGAAAGCTGGTGATGCAATTATTTCTGGTATGGACTCGCCTATTAAAGCGGGTAACACTTTGCCACTGCGGAATATCCCGGTTGGTCAGGTTGTGCACAATATCGAAATGAAACCAGGTAAAGGCGGTCAGCTGGCTCGTTCAGCCGGTGCTTTCGTACAGATCCTGGCGCGTGACGGTGAGTATGTCACTCTGCGTCTGCGTAGCGGTGAAGTTCGTAAAGTATTAGCAGATTGTCGCGCGACTATCGGTGAAATCGGTAATGCCGAGCACATGTTACGTCAATACGGTAAAGCTGGTGCAATGCGCTGGCGCGGCATTCGCCCGACCGTACGTGGTGTAGTAATGAACCCGGTTGACCACCCACACGGTGGTGGTGAAGGTAAGACTTCTGGTGGTCGTCACCCTGTTACACCATGGGGCGTACCAACTAAAGGCTACAAAACTCGTTCAAACAAGCGTACTGATAAACTTATCGTACGTCGTCGTGATAAATAATTTGTGAGGAATTGCCATGCCACGTTCTCTCAAGAAAGGTCCATTTATTGACCTTCACTTGCTGAAGAAGGTAGAGAAAGCGTTGGAAAGCGGTGACAAGAAGCCTATAAAGACTTGGAGCCGTCGTTCAATGATCATACCTGATATGATCGGTTTGACCATCGCTGTCCATAATGGTCGTCAACATGTACCGGTGTTTGTCTCGGAAGAGATGGTTGGTCACAAGTTAGGTGAATTTGCACCTACTCGTACTTACCGTGGTCATGCAGCCGACAAAAAGGCCAAGAAGCGCTAAGGGGTAAATGATGCAAGCATTAGCTAAACACAAATTTGCCCGTTCATCTGCACAGAAAACTCGTCTGGTCGCTGACCAGGTGCGTGGATTGTCAGTTGATAAGGCGCTGAACGTACTGACTTACAGCCCGAAAAAAGCTGCAGAGTTAGTTAAAAAGGTTCTTTTATCAGCCATTGCCAACGCTGAGCACAACGAAGGCGCGGATATTGATACGTTAAAAGTAAAGACCATCTTCGTTGATGAAGGTCCTTCTATGAAACGGATTAAGCCACGCGCTAAAGGTCGTGCTGACCGTATTGTTAAGCGCACCAGCCACATTACTGTGGTTGTAGCTGATAACTAGGAGATAGAAATGGGACAGAAAGTACATCCTAATGGTATTCGCCTAGGTATCACTAAGCCGTGGAGCTCAACCTGGTTCGCGAATACAAAAGATTTCCCGGATTTTCTGAACGGTGACTACAAAGTTCGTCAGTACCTGACGAAGCAATTGAAAGCCGCTTCAGTAAGCCGGATTGATATTGAGCGTCCTGCGAAAAGCATCCGTGTGACTATTCACACTGCTCGTCCAGGCGTAATTATCGGTAAGAAAGGTGAAGATGTTGAGAAGATCCGCAAGCAAGTAGCTGCCATCGCTGGCGTACCTGCGCAGATCAATATCTCTGAAATCCGCAAGCCTGAATTAGATGCTAAGTTAGTTGCTGATTCAATCAGCAGCCAGTTAGAGCGTCGCGTTATGTTCCGTCGTGCCATGAAGCGCGCCGTACAAAACGCCATGCGGATTGGCGCTAAAGGTATCAAGGTACAGGTGAGTGGCCGTTTAGGCGGCGCTGAGATTGCCCGTGATGAATGGTATCGTGAAGGTCGTGTGCCACTGCACACTCTGCGCGCTGACATTGATTACAACACCTCAGAAGCTTTAACTACTTACGGTATCATTGGTGTTAAGGTGTGGATTTTTAAAGGCGAGATCTTAGGAGCTCTGCCATTAAGCAGCAACACCAACAACGCTAACAATAACAACCAGCCTAAAGCGCCGAAAAAACCGGCACGTAAGGCTAAGTAGGGGTATTGAGCGATGTTGCAACCAAAACGTACAAAATTTCGTAAAGTGCACAAAGGTCGTAACCGTGGTTTAGCCCAGGTAGGCGATAAAGTATCTTTCGGTACTTATGCACTGAAATCATTAGAACGTGGTCAAATGACTTCACGTCAAATCGAATCTGCACGTCGTGCTATGACGCGGGCCGTTAAGCGTGTTGGTAAAATCTGGATCCGTGTGTTCCCAGATAAGCCAATTACTGCTAAGCCGCTGGAAGTACGGATGGGTAGTGGTAAAGGTTCTGTTGAGTACTGGGTATGTCAGATTAAACCTGGCAAAGTTCTGTACGAAATGGACGGTGTGTCTGAAGAGTTAGCACGTCATGCTTTTGCATTGGCTTCTGCTAAGCTGCCATTTAAGACAACCTTTGTAACGCGGACGGTAATGTGATGAAAGCCAGCGAATTAAAAGCGAAAAGTGTTGAAGAGTTAAACACTGAATTATTAGGTCTGTTACGTGAGCAGTTCAATATGCGCATGCAAGCAGCTACTGGTCAGTTAGCTCAGACGCATTTATTGAAGCAGGTGCGTCGTAATATCGCGCGCGTTAAGACTATCTTAACCGAGAAGGCAGGTGCGTAATGACTGAAGCGAATATCCGTACACTGCAAGGTAAAGTGATCAGTAACAAGATGGATAAATCTATCACTGTTGCTATCGAACGTTCAGTGAAGCACCCGATTTACGGGAAATTCATTAAGCGTACTACCAAACTGCACGTACATGATGAAACTAATCAGTGTAAAGAAGGCGACGTAGTCACAATTCGTGAATGTCGTCCTCTGTCCAAGACGAAGTCCTGGACCCTGGTAGCGGTAGTTGAATCAGCGTCTTAATTTCTAAGTCGCTGAGAGAGACGGCCCTTAGGGGCCGTTTTTTATTATTAAACTATCCATTTGGTAAAAGTGCTGTTATAATCACGCGCCCTTCTATCTGGGGGGGTATTTATTATCGTAAGCAGCGTAGTCCGAGAGGGCTATATAGTAGAATAGCGGAGCACTAAGATGATCCAGATGCAATCTATGCTGGAAGTCGCAGACAACAGCGGCGCGCGCAGCGTAATGTGTATTAAGGTCTTAGGTGGTTCACATCGCCGTTATGCCGCAATTGGTGACGTCATTAAAATTACTGTTAAGGAAGCAATTCCGCGCGGTAAGGTTAAAAAAGGTGACGTTCTAAATGCAGTGGTGGTGCGTACACGCAAAGGCGTACGTCGTCAGGACGGGTCATTAATCCGTTTTGATCGCAATGCAGCAGTGTTGTTGAACACTAAGCTGGAACCGATCGGCACACGTATTTTCGGACCTGTAACACGTGAACTTCGTGGCGATAAGTTTATGAAGATCGTGTCACTGGCACCAGAAGTACTGTAAGGAGTCACAATGGCTAGTAAAATCCGTCGTGATGATGAGGTTGTTGTTCTTACTGGTAAGGACAAGGGTAAACGCGGCAAAGTAACGAAAGTTCTGCTTTCTGAAGATCGTGTTTATATTTCGGGCGTTAACCTGGTAAAAAAGCATCAGAAACCTGTTCCTGCGCTTAATACCCCGGGTGGTATCGTTGAGAAAGAAGCCTCTATTCATGTTTCAAATGTAGCGATTTTCAACCCTAAAACGGGTAAAGCTGATCGCGTAGGTTTCCGTTTTGAAGATGGCAAGAAAGTCCGCTTCTTCAAATCGAATAATGAAGTAATCTAATTGCTATTGGAGTAATACGATGGCGAAACTGCATGAAATTTATAAAGACACCGTAGTCCCAGAACTGTTTAAACAGTTTGGCTACACCAGCGTCATGCAAGTCCCTCGGATTGTTAAAATCACGCTCAATATGGGTGTGGGTGAAGCGGTTGCAGATAAAAAGATCCTGGATAACGCCGTAGCGGATTTAACCGCTATTGCTGGCCAAAAGCCACTTATCACTAAGGCTCGTAAGTCTGTAGCTGGTTTCAAAATCCGTGAAGGCTACCCTATTGGCGCAAAAGTGACCCTGCGCGGCGAGCGTATGTGGGATTTTTTAGAGCGTTTAGTCTCTATTGCTATCCCGCGTATTCGTGACTTCCGTGGTGTAAACCCGAAGTCATTTGATGGCCGTGGTAACTACAGCATGGGTGTACGTGAGCAAATCATTTTCCCAGAAGTCGATTACGATAAAGTAGACGCAGTACGTGGTTTAGATATCACTATTACGACTACCGCCCGTAGCGATGACGAAGGACGTGCTTTACTTGCCGCGTTTAACTTCCCGTTCAAGAAATAAGGTGTAGGGTCATGGCAAAACAATCAATGAAAGCTCGCGAAGTAAAGCGTGCACAACTGGTAGCCAAGTTCGCTGCAAAGCGTCATGAGCTGAAAGACCTGATTGCGAATCCAACAACTTCTGATGAAGATCGTTGGGCAGCAGTTCTGAAGCTACAGACGTTGCCGCGTGATTCCAGCCCCTCACGTCAACGTAACCGTTGTCGTGTAACAGGTCGTCCACATGGTTATCTGCGTAAGTTCGGAATGAGCCGTATCAAGGTTCGTGAAGCAGCTATGCGCGGTGAAATTCCTGGCCTTCGTAAGGCTAGCTGGTAAGAATCACGGGAGTAACGAGCTATGAGCATGCAAGATCCAGTAGCGGATATGTTTACTCGCATCCGCAACGGCCAAGCTGCCAATAAAGTTGCGGTTAAAATGCCAGCTTCAAAACTGAAGCTGTCAATCGCGAAAGTATTAAAAGACGAAGGTTACATCGGCGATTTCGCTGTATCTGGTGATGTTAAACCAGAGCTGGAAGTTACATTAAAGTATTTCCAGGGCAAATCAGTTATTGAGACTATCGATCGTGTTAGTCGTCCAGGTCTGCGAATCTATAAGAAGAGCGGCGAATTACCTAAGGTAATGGGCGGTTTAGGTGTGGCCATTGTGTCAACATCTAAAGGACTAATGACTGACCGCGCCGCGCGCAAGGTTGGTATCGGTGGCGAAATCATCGGCTACGTAGCGTAACGGAGGTAGTAATCTATGTCTCGTGTTGCTAAGGCCCCAGTCAC
Organism: Arsukibacterium ikkense; assembly: GCF_000987775.1. Classification (GTDB taxonomy): domain Bacteria; phylum Pseudomonadota; class Gammaproteobacteria; order Enterobacterales; family Alteromonadaceae; genus Alishewanella; species Alishewanella ikkense. The sequence goes on along the minus strand of NZ_LAHO01000026.1, from coordinate 8,008 downwards.
TATTCCAACCGGCGTTACTTTAACGCAAAACGGCCAGGTAGTGTCGCTGAAGGGCAAAAACGGCGAGTTAACGGTTAACGTAAACTCTGCAGTTGAGATCGTTGTCGAAGGTAACGTATTACGTACCATTCCACGTGACGGTTTCGAAAATGCAAACGCACAAGCGGGTACTGCCCGTGCACTTATCAACAACCTGGTTACTGGTGTAAGCGAAGGCTTCTCTCAGAAACTGGAATTAGTTGGTGTTGGTTACCGTGCAAAAGCAGAAGGTAAGGTGTTAAACCTGAGCCTGGGCTTTTCACACCCCGTGGTGTTTCAGGTGCCGGAAGGTATCACTATTGAAACTCCTACCCAGACGGAAGTATGGGTAAAAGGTGCTGACAAACAATTAGTTGGTCAAGTTGCAGCAAACATCCGGGCATACCGTAAACCAGAGCCTTATAAAGGCAAAGGTGTTCGTTATGCGAATGAAAACGTGCGCCGTAAAGAAGCGAAGAAAAAGTAGGGTAGGACGATGGATAAGAAACTTGCTCGTCTGCGCCGTGCCAAACGCACTCGCAGAAACATTATCGAACAAGGTGCGAATCGCCTGGTTGTACACCGTACACCACGTCACATCTACGCCCAGCTTATCGCACCAAATGCTGAAGTGATCGTTGCGGCTTCTACTGCAGAAGCCACTATTCGTGAATCATTGAAGTACACAGGTAACGTAGATGCTGCAAAGGCTGTAGGTAAAGCGATTGCCGAACGCGCAGTAGCCAAAGGCGTTACTGCTTGTGCTTTTGACCGCAGTGGCTTCCAGTATCATGGTCGCGTGCAGGCGTTAGCAGACGCAGCACGTGAAGCCGGTCTTCAGTTCTAGGAGTAGCTCATGGCTAACGAAGATGCTAAACAACAATCTGATTTACAAGAGAAGCTTGTTGCAGTTAACCGCGTGTCAAAAGTAGTAAAAGGTGGACGTATATTCTCCTTTACTGCATTGACAGTAGTCGGTGACGGCAACGGCCGCGTTGGTTTCGGTTATGGTAAAGCGCGTGAAGTACCCGCTGCTATTCAAAAAGCAATGGAAAAAGCACGTCGCAACATGACCCAGGTTGAGTTAAATGGTCACACTTTACACCACCCAACCCGTGGTGTGCACTCAGGCTCTAATGTATTTATGAAGCCTGCATCAGAAGGTACTGGTTTGATCGCTGGCGGTGCAATGCGCGCCGTACTAGAAGTAGCGGGCATCCAGAACATTCTGTCTAAGTGTTACGGCTCAACTAACCCAATTAACGTAGTTCGCGCTACCATCAATGCCCTGGCTTCAGTGAAGTCACCGGCACAAGTGGCAGCTAAACGCGGTTTACGCGTTGATGACATTTTGGGGTAATTTGCCATGGCGAAGAAGACAATTAAAGTAACCCAGACTAAATCGAGCATCGGTCGTTTACCGAAGCATCGTGCAACGTTAACGGGTTTAGGTTTGCGCCGTATTAACCACACTGTTGAAGTAGAAGATACACCTTCTGTTCGCGGTATGATTAACACTGTGTATTACATGGTTAAGGTGGAGGAGTAAACGATGCTGTTAAATACACTTTCTCCCGCACCAGGTGCAAAGAAAGATAGAAAACGCGTAGGCCGTGGTATCGGTTCTGGCTTAGGTAAAACTGCAGGTCGCGGTCACAAAGGTCTGAAGTCACGTTCAGGCGGTAAAGTGCGCCCTGGTTTCGAAGGCGGTCAAATGCCATTGAAACAACGTTTGCCTAAGTTCGGTTTCACTTCTCAGAAATCTCTGGTTTCTGCTGAGGTTCGGTTACACGAGCTGGCTGCTGTAAATGGTGACGTAGTGGATTTAGCAACCTTAATGGAAGCTAACATCATTTCTCGCACTGTTAAGTTCGCTAAAGTTGTGCTGTCTGGCGAGATTACTCGTCCGGTAACCGTAAAAGGTTTAGGCGTAACCAAAGGCGCGCGTGCTGCCATCGAAGCCGCCGGCGGTAAGGTCGAAGAATAATAAGGATAGTACGCTATGGCTAAACCAGGTTCGGACTCAAGAGGTGCAAAAGGCGGATTCAGCGAGCTGAAATCCCGTCTGTTATTTGTACTTTTGGCCATAATCGTATTTCGGTTAGGCTCCTTTGTGCCAATTCCTGGAATTGACGCCAACGTGCTGGCTCAGTTATTCGAGCAACAAAAAGGCACCATCGTTGAAATGTTTAACATGTTCAGCGGTGGTGCTCTTGAACGGGCTTCTGTATTTGCGCTGGGTATTATGCCCTATATCTCTGCTTCAATTATTGTTCAGCTGTTAACCGTGATGCATCCGCATCTGGCCGAGCTGAAGAAGGAAGGCGAAGCGGGCAAGCGTAAGATTAATCAGTACACTCGTTACGGTACTTTAGGTTTAGCAATACTGCAGTCTATAGGTATAGCTACTGGCTTACCGAATATGATGCCGGGGTTAGTACTTAACCCGGGTTTTGCATTTTACTTTACCGCGATCATCAGTTTGGTTACCGGCACCATGTTCCTAATGTGGTTAGGTGAACAGATTACCGAGCGTGGTATTGGTAATGGTATTTCGCTGCTTATTTTTACCGGTATTGTTGCTGGCTTCCCGTCTGCCATTGGCCAGACGATTGAGATGGCACGTCAGGGCGATTTGCACTTTTTACTATTAGTTGCTATTGGTGTAATTGTTATTGCGATTACCTGGTTTGTGGTGTTCGTTGAACGCGGCCAGCGTCGTATTGTGGTTAACTATGCTAAGCGTCAGCAGGGCCGTCAGGTGTTTGCCGCGCAAAGTAGCCATTTACCGTTAAAGGTAAATATGGCTGGGGTTATACCGCCAATTTTCGCGTCTAGCATAATTCTGTTTCCAGGCACTATTGCCAGTTGGTTTGGTGCAGGCGAAGGTATGGTTGCTAACTTCCTCCAGGAAGTGTCGCTAGCTTTATCTCCGGGACAACCGCTGTATATGATGTTATACTCGGCGGCTATTATTTTCTTCTGTTTCTTTTATACTGCGTTGGTATTTAACCCGCGTGATACAGCAGATAACCTGAAGAAATCCGGTGCTTTTATCCCTGGGATCCGTCCTGGTGAGCAGACATCAAAATACATCGATAAAGTAATGACCCGGTTAACCTTAGCAGGTGCCTTGTATATTACCTTTATCTGTTTGGTTCCCGAGTTCATGATGGTTGCATGGAACGTGCAATTCTACTTCGGCGGTACATCATTATTGATTATCGTAGTGGTAATTATGGACTTTATGGCACAGGTACAGACCCATCTGATGTCGCATCAGTATGATTCTGTGCTTAAAAAGGCAAATCTTAAAGGCTATAGCCGTTAAGATATATTTGCGGAGTTAAGTTATGAAAGTACGAGCTTCCGTTAAGAAGATCTGCCGCAACTGTAAAGTTATCAAGCGCAACAATGTTGTGCGGGTAATCTGCAGCGAACCTAAGCACAAACAGCGCCAGGGTTAAGGTAGAAAACAGTTTATCGGGCTGGACATAGCGTTCGGCCCGTTAATTGTTTGCAATATGAGCGCCATTTGAGTATCCTTACGGGCTTTTCAAATTGGCACCTTTTAAATTTTTTATAGGAGAACGTTAGTGGCCCGTATCGCTGGCATTAACATCCCCGATAATAAACATGCAGTTATCTCTTTAACTTATGTTTATGGTATCGGTAAAACCCGCGCTAAATCAATTTTAGCCTCAGTGGGTATCGAAGAAAGTATGAAAATTGCTGCATTATCTGATGCGCAGTTAGATACGCTTCGTGAAGAAGTTGCTAAGTACACCGTTGAAGGTGACTTACGCCGTGAAGTGACATTAAACATTAAACGTTTAATGGATCTTGGTTGTTACCGTGGCTTACGCCACCGTCGTAGTCTGCCAGTTCGTGGTCAGAGAACTAAGACCAATGCGCGCACCCGTAAAGGTCCACGCAAAGCGATTAAGAAATAGGACGGGGTAATAACATGGCAAAAGCACCAGTTCGTACTCGTAAACGGGTAAAAAAGCAAGTTTCTGATGGTATGGCTCATATCCATGCTTCTTTCAATAATACCATCGTTACGATCACCGATCGTCAGGGTAATGCTCTTTGCTGGGCAACTTCTGGCGGTTCAGGTTTCCGTGGCTCGCGTAAGTCAACGCCGTTCGCTGCTCAGGTAGCTGCTGAACGTGCCGGTACTGCCGCGTTAGAATATGGTCTTAAGAACCTTGAAGTGTTTGTAAATGGTCCAGGCCCAGGCCGCGAATCAGCGATTCGTGCCCTTAATGCCGCTGGTTACCGCATTACAAATATCACCGACGTGACGCCTATTCCGCATAACGGATGCCGTCCACCTAAAAAACGTCGCGTGTAATTACAGCGCTTCACGGATTATTGGAGAAAGAAGATGGCAAGATATTTGGGTCCTAAGCTCAAACTTAGTCGTCGCGAAGGTACAGACCTGTTCCTGAAAAGCGGCGTAAGAGCAATTGATTCAAAGTGTAACTTAACTACTGCTCCTGGTCAGCACGGCGCACGTCGCGGTCGCTTATCAGACTACGGTTTACAGTTACGCGAGAAGCAAAAAGTTCGTCGTATGTACGGCGTGTTAGAGAAGCAGTTCCGTAATTATTACAAAGAAGCTGCTCGTTTGAAAGGTAATACCGGTGAAAACCTGTTAGCGTTGTTAGAGTCTCGTCTGGACAACGTGGTATACCGTATGGGTCTGGCCAGTACTCGTGCTGAAGCACGGCAACTGGTAAGCCATAAAGCCATTTTATTGAATGGCAAAGTGCTTAACATCCCATCGTACACTGTATTACCTGAACAAGTGATCTCTGTGCGCGAGAAAGCCAAGAAGCAGGCACGTATCAGTGCAGCTCTTGAAGTAGCAGCGCAACGTGAGAAACCAACTTGGATTGAAGTTGACAACACGAAGCTGGAAGGCGTTTTTAAACGTCTGCCTGAGCGTTCTGACTTGTCTGCGGACATCAACGAACAGTTAATCGTCGAGCTTTACTCTAAGTAAAGCTAATTGTTAAGAGAGGATATATGCAGGGTTCTGTCACCGAATTCCTTAAGCCGAGATTAGTTGGTATCGAAAGGATCAACCCAACTCGTGCCAAAGTTACTTTGGAACCACTAGAGCGCGGTTTCGGGCATACCTTGGGCAACGCGTTACGTCGTATTCTGTTATCGTCAATGCCAGGTTGTGCAGTGACTGAAGTAGAAATCGACGGCGTTCTCCATGAGTACAGTGCCAAAGAGGGTGTGCAGGAAGATATCATCGATATCCTTCTGAACCTAAAAGGCCTTGCCGTTCGCCTGGAAGACAAAGATGAAGTCACGCTGACTTTAACGAAGAAAGGTGCCGGCCCTGTAACTGCTGGAGATATCCAGCGTGGCGACGGTGTGGTTATTACTAACCCTGAGCACGTTATTTGTAATCTGACTGGCGAAACTGAATTCAGTATGCGCCTGAAGATTGAGCGTGGTCGCGGCTATGTGCCTGCATCAGCTCGTTTGTCCTCCGATGATGACGAACGTCCAATAGGTCGTCTGTTATTAGACGCGTCGTTCAGCCCGGTTGAGCGTATCGCTTATACTGTGGAATCGGCGCGGGTAGAGCAGCGTACTGACCTGGATAAACTGATCATCGATATGGAAACCAATGGCACTGTTGAGCCAGAGGAAGCCATTCGTCGCGCAGCAACAATTCTGGCCGAACAGCTGGAGTTCTTTGTTGAATTGCGTGATAAGAGTGAGCCGGAAAAACGTGAAGAGAAGCCGGAGTTCGATCCGATTCTGTTACGTCCAGTTGATGATTTAGAGCTAACAGTTCGTTCTGCTAACTGCTTGAAGGCAGAGCAGATTCAGTATATCGGTGATCTGGTACAACGTACCGAGGTTGAGTTGCTGAAAACGCCTAATCTTGGTAAGAAGTCACTTACCGAAATCAAAGACGTGTTGGCGTCGCGCGGTTTATCCTTAGGCATGCGCCTGGAAAACTGGCCGCCAGCTAGTTTGGTAAATAAAGACTAACCAGACACCAGTTCCTGGTTTAGTGAGAAGGAATAGATCATGCGCCATCGCAAGAGTGGTCGTCAATTAAATCGGAACAGCAGCCACCGTACTGCAATGTTCCGCAACATGGCAAGCTCGTTGGTGAAGCACGAAATCATCAAAACGACTTTGCCAAAAGCTAAAGAGTTACGTCGTGTGATCGAGCCATTGATCACCCTGGCTAAAAACGACAGCGTTGCAAATCGCCGTTTAGCTTTTGCCCGTACTCGTGATAAAGAAGTAGTTGGTTTGTTGTTTAACGTTTTAGGTCCGCGTTACAACGCGCGTCCAGGTGGTTACACTCGAATTTTGAAGTGTGGCTTCCGTACTGGCGACAACGCTCCAATGTGCTACATCGAATTAGTTGACCGTCCAGAAGTGGACACGTTGCCAGTTGAAGAAACTGCTGCGGAATAAATTAATTCCTAAGTAAAAAACCGGGCTTTCGCCCGGTTTTTTTATGGCTGTTTGTTTTTCAACAGAAATATGACTAAGCTACAATCTACTGGTTTCTGGTGGTGTGTTATGCAGTCAGTTCGTGCTTTATTTATTGTCGTAATTTCAATCTGGTCTCTGCTGTTTCCCGTTCACTCTGCAGGCTGTGTTGCTATGCAGCCTGAAAAATGTCATCCGCTGCTGCCATTACTAGCTGAAACGTCAACATTGTACCCAATGCTTAACCATGTCGTGGTGAATCCTGATCGTTTTAAAGTGCAGATCCTTTATACGCAGATAGATCGCCGGCAAGATAATATGGTGGAATTTACGCATTACCAGTTCGGTCTGGATGAAAGCCGTTACTTTTACCCCGCGAGCACCGTTAAACTGCCAGTATCGTTGCTGGCGCTGCAGTGGTTAGAGCAGCAAAACCTGCCTGGGATAACCAGAGATACCATAATGCTCAGCGATAGTAACCGGGCGGCGCAAACTACAGCGCTGGCAGATGTTACGGCAGAGCATAAACTGCCAAGTGTCGGCCATTACATCAAGAAGATCCTACTGGTTAGTGACAATGACGCTTACAATCGCTTATATGAACTACTTGGCCAGGATTATATTAATAGTCAGCTAAAGCATAAGGGCTTAACGAACACGGTAATTAACCATCGCTTAAGCCTGCCCCTGGCTGAAGAGGAACAACGGCAGTACAACCCAGTGCGGTTTGTAGACGCTGACAATCGGACGGTATTATCACTACCTGCCCGTAACAGCGTTAAGCGCTACGTTAATCAGCCGGCACCGCTGTTAGGCAAAGCACATATTGCCAATGGCGAGCTGGTGCCAGAGCCAATGGATTTTAGTCAAAAAAACCGGTTTTCTATAGTGGATTATAACGGCGTGCTAAAAAGGATCTTTTTCCCGCAAGTATTCAGCGCCGAACAACAGTTTAATATTAGTCAGCAAAACCGCGATTTTATTATGCGTTATATGGGCCTGGTACCGTCGGCAAACCGTTACCCGAATTATGACGTAAATGAATTCCCTGACAATTATGCAAAATTTTTATTAGTAGGTGGGCAAGCTGAGCCAATACCGGGCCATTTTAAAATTTTTGATAAAACCGGTTGGGCTTATGGCCATGCTATTGATGGTGCCTATATTGTCGATACCGAACATAATGTCGAGTTTTTGCTGGTCGCGGTAATTTATGCTAATGAAAATGATACTTTGAATGATGACAACTACCAGCTTGATGAAATTGCCAAGCCTTTTATGCGCCAGTTGGGTCAATTGATCTACCAACACGAGTTACAGCGCCAACGTTCCATAGCGCCTGATCTTAGCGACTTAAATAAATAGTCCGGATAGAACGAATGTTTTTTCAACGATTTGCAGCTAATTACGCCTGATTGAACAAAAAACAGGCGGTCAGTCATCATTATGTCAAAAAGATCTTGATCCTATTTGCCGGATCTCTATAATGCGCATCCACAGACGGGGCAGC
>NZ_LAHO01000031.1 GCF_000987775.1 Arsukibacterium ikkense | reverse complement strand
TGGATGGTGTGGTTGCTGCAACGCTTACGCTTGACGCACTAACGCTCAAAGCAGCTGCGCGTTACGCGTCGGCTGGCTTTGCTTGTTATATTTTTTTGAAATTACCGCTGCAAGTGAATAAAGCACACCTGACAGCACCAGCCAAAATAGCACCTGCATGGTTAGTGAATCTAAAAACTCAATCGAAAGCACAAACCAATGTGCTGCCCCGAGTAGCAGCGTTACCAACACAGCTAGCACATTGAGCATGTTTACTTTGGATACCAACTGAACCGTGATTAATGCAACTAGAGATATAAAACAGTACGCTGAGCCAATTAACAAGCTAAGTTGGAAGGTGCCCCAACAGCCAAACTTTGGATCGCAGCTACCAATAAGCAATATTTTGTATGCCTGATAAGCGGCTATCGGCAACATAAATAAAAGTAGTGACGTTATTACAGTTCTAATTATTGTGCTCATGACTACTCAAAAAATATAACGCCGCAAGCAGCGGCGAGCGTTAGCGAGTCCAGCACCGAAGGTGCGTTGCTGACTTGCCTTGTTAGAAGTCATAGCCTCGCTCTTTTAATATGGCTAGGACTTCACCATGGCCGTGCAAGTATGAGGATAAACGCACTTTTTTACCGGACTTAAATTTAAGCGTATACCAATACATAGAAGCGTTGAATTTTGCTGAAACCAGATCATCCCAATTTTCTTTTTTTGTTCCCGTCCATGGCGTATGAAACTCAATACCGCGTGAATCAAAGCGGCCTTTGACTTTAAAATACTCAGCGAAACAGGCGATTGCTGCAATTCCAAAGCCAAAAAACAATCCTAAGACAGCGACAAATTCACTAGTTTTTTCATGCACATCTTCATCATAGAAAAATGCCCAGACAGCAAATAATGAGAATGCTAAACAGGCGAGTGCGAGAATAAGAATAAGTAGACCATGTTTAAGCTCTCCGTTGGTTGCCTTCCCTCTGGCTGCATTGGTAAAGATTACTCCAATTACAACCGCAACCAATCCACCAATCAATCCCGACGAAATCCATGATTCCAAAGCTTACTCCTTAACTTCTAACGCCCCGCGCATGCGCGCGAACTTGTGAGCGTCGCAGGGGCCGGAGGCCCCGAATGACGCGGATTGTTAAATAGCCTTCCACTGCTCAATAATTTTTTCATACTTTTCATCAACTAAGCCTGTTTCATCGTCACAAGAAAATAAAACAACCTGAAGAGCATTAATGTTATTTGGGTACTGAGCTAGTTTATCCATAATATCAAGAGCTTGATACTCACTGAGTTCCTGCTTGTTGATATACGACAAGCAAGCAGGCTCCACTATTTGTTGAACAGGAGACGAGAAGGATGCTTTCCAATATTCATATATTACCAGATGTTTTTCAGGCTCCAATACTTCAGACGCAGGCACACGGCATATTTCATGAAGTACTAAGAATGGCGCGTCCTCACCAATATCATGAGCCACAGCGATTAATTGTTTCCATGCCGCTTCATCATGGTATGGAAACTTACAATCGATACTGTAATAGAACTCTTCGTAGGTCATAGCTCAGCCTAACTCTCCTTGGCTATTTAACGCCCCTGCTCAGGAGCCAAAGTATGTTGGCGTGGCTTTTGCGCAAGCGAAAGACATGACAACATACTTTGGTCTCTCTGCAGCGGATTGTTAGGCTCTGGATGCAAGCTATTTCCATCCTGATGAAACTGAGATCTGTGCATTCACGCCCTCTAAATCAATCGATCCACCCGACACATTAATATCAACATGAAGGTTTTTACTCTCTGTAGGGAAAAAATGCCAATACACCATTTCGTTAAGGTTTGTTGGGGTTGATGAACTATTAAACGGTACAACACGCTTATCATACTCTGGATCACCGTACTGATACCTAGCAAACCACTCGGTATCGTTGGCATAGGACGCTGTGCCTTCAGAAACCATTCTTAAATAATGCTGATTAAGTGGACCATTCCTGTGAAAATAAATAGTTCCACGGCTATCTGCAATCCGAACTTCAACGATAGTATCCATCTCGTGGAATGCAACTGACGCAGATGATCTAACCGTTAGTCTAAGAAGAGAACGGCCATGCGACTTATACCCAGCCAAGCTGAACCGTTCTTCTGTGCCTGGTCGAAGCTCAAACTGTGGAAGCTCGACCTTATAATTGACAAATGGCCAGAGTCCCTCTGATGTATATTTGCCATCACCTCTATAGCAACCACTAAGAAATGCTACGATTAAAATGAGTGTTAGTAATTTAGCAGTATTCATTATCTAGAAGCCTAACGCAAAGCACACGGGTGACGACCGCACAGCGGTTGGCATCCCAGCGACCGAAGGGAGCGAGTGATGCGCCTTGTTATATGTACATTGCTCATTTTATTGCACTTTTACTAAGTCGTAACTTTGTTTTAATTACAAGAACCAAAGTTGGAACTTGAAGCACTAGGAACGAAAACCCTAAACCTCTAACGGAAAACTCAGCAGAACCTGAAAAAATCAAAACGCCCGCGAGCACAAGCCAAATAATAAAGAAAAACAAGCCATAGCCTATCAACGATTTGAGCACTATTTCATTGTTTAACGTCATAACTTTCCGTACATATAACGCTC
>NZ_LAHO01000019.1 GCF_000987775.1 Arsukibacterium ikkense | reverse complement strand
CTGCATCACCGACCATTCTCCCTTAAGTTTAAATATTCAAATTTTTACACCAACCATTTTAGCTAAATTGAATTAGGCCCGCTTTTCTGCCTGATTTTGCTCATTTCAAATTATTATTCCGTTTATACCAACTATTCAGCAAATCTATAGTAGTTAGCTTTATGCAGTCGCTGCTGCTGTTGATTTAACCTGACCGATATCGCCTAAAACTGTAATTTAATTACAGTTTATTAGGTTGAAAAATAACCATTTAGTTGGCCGGTATTGACCGGATTAATGCTAAATTAATGAATAATAATGCTTATTTTCTCCTCTGCTTTGCTGATCAGTGCTGGTAGCCGGTGGTGCCGGGTTACCATTTTTGCTATACTGCCGGCGGTCAAAATAACGGAGGAGTTATGATAAACCCAAGCTGGCGTCGGATCGTATTGAAGGTGGGCAGTGCCCTGATCGCGCCGGACAATGAAGGATGTAGCGAACAATATTTACGTCCAATCGCTGAATTTATCCACCAATGTCGCCAACAAGGCCGGGAAGTTATTCTGGTATCGTCTGGCAGTGTCGCCGCAGGCCGCCACCATTTTAATTTTTCGCATCAACGGGTGCCTATTGCGTTAAAGCGCGCAATGGCGGCGGTTGGGCAGAATCAAATGATGAATTTCTGGTCTGGTTGTTTTGATTTTCCCTGTGCTCAGGTGCTGCTGACTCACGGCGATTTAAGTGACCGGGTGCGGCACGTTAATATTCAAAATACTTTAAGGCGCTTACTGGACCATCAGGTGCTGCCTATAGTTAATGAAAACGATACTATTGCCACCGATGAGCTGAAAGTCGGCGACAACGATAATCTGGCGGCTATGGTTGCTACCGTGGTTAATGCGGATGCGCTGATTATTTGTTCAGATGTAAAAGGACTATATACTGCAGATCCTGGTAAAGACCCGCTGGCGACGTTGATCCCTGAGGTCAGCATCATAGATGCCGCTATTTTCAGTCTGGCAGGTGGCGCGGCTTCAGCAGTGGGCACCGGCGGTATGCGCACTAAGGTAGAAGCGGCTGAGAAAGCCACAGCGCATGGCATTGATACCCTGATTGTCGATGGCCATCAGCCCGAAACGTTTCAGTGTCTTTTAGCGGGTGAAAATCCTGGCACCATATTTTTTGGCCAGCATAAACCGTTACCGGCTAAAAAACATTGGGTGCGTCACACCTTGCGGGCCAAAGGCGAAATCTGGGTTGACGATGGCTGTATTGAGGCTTTAAGCCAGCATGGCGCCTCATTACTGAGCAGTGGTATCGTGCAGATAAAAGGTGAGTTTGACTCAGGTGATGCGGTGATTATTCGCTGTGCCAAGGGCAGCCGTCGTATTGCCAAAGGCGTAAGCCGGTTTAGTGCGACAGAGCTCTTTTCGATAAAAGGCCAGCAAAGCCGCGATATCCCAAAATGTCTGGGCTATTGTCCGGCTGGTAGTGATGCAGTGATCCACCGTAGTGAAATGATGTTATTGGAGAAATTATGATTTCTGATGTTGCAGCCACGCTGGCTGCTCAGGCAGCTAAAGCTGCCAAAGCCGTTGCTGTGTTATCAACAGAGCAAAAAAACTTTGTGTTACAAAGCTTCGCTAACCGCATTCGTGAGGCCACCCCGGCTATTATTGCGGCGAACAAAGATGAAGTGGCCCAGGCCGGTAGTAATGGTACCAGTGCGGCAATGATTGACCGCCTGACGTTAAATGTTGAGCGAATTGACGCTATGGCTCAGGCTATTGAGCAGATTATCCAGCTGCCAGATCCGGTTGGTTTAACCCGGCAAATTGAACAGCGCCCCAACGGTATTAATATTGCGAAAACCCGCATTCCGTTAGGCGTTATTTGTATGATATACGAAGCCAGGCCCAATGTGACAGCTGACGCTGGCGCGCTGTGCTTTAAATCAGGTAATGCCGTTATTTTACGTTGCGGCCGCGAAGCCATTAATACCAGTCTGGCGATTGCTGCGGCGATGCGCCAGGCATTACGTGACCACGATTTGCCAGCAGAAGTCATTACCATAGTGCCGGATCCTGATCGGGATTTACTGTTGGCGCTGTTGAAGCAGGATCAGTTTATCGATCTGGTGATCCCGCGCGGCGGTGAAGGCTTAATTCGTTTTGTCACCGAACATAGTCGTATACCGGTTATTCAGCATTATAAAGGCGTCTGTCATCTGTACGTTGACCAGAGTGCCGATTTGACGATGGCCTTAAATTTGCTGATAAACGGTAAAGTACAGCGGCCGGGAGTCTGTAATGCGCTGGAGGGCTTACTGGTGAATCAACATCAGGCAGCTGACTTCTTGCCAATGGTAGCCAAAGCGCTGGCTGAGCATCAGGTAAAAGTGCATGCTTGTGGCCAGAGCATCGGCTATTTTAGTGGTGCATCGCCGATTAGTGATGATGAGTTTGGCCAGGAATATCTGGCGCCAGAAATAGCCGTTAAAGTGGTGGCGGACATGGACGAGGCCATTACTCATATCGACCGTTTTGGCAGCCAGCATACCGAAGTGATCTGCACGGCTGACCAGGCCAATGCTGAACGCTTTATCCGCACTGTCGACACGGCCGTAGTCATGCATAATACCTCGTCGCGTTTTTCCGACGGCGGTGAGCTGGGCTTAGGTGCAGAAATAGGCATATCGACCAGCAAGCTGCACGCTTATGGGCCCATGGGGCTTGAAGCGCTGACTACCGAAAAATATGTGGTAACCGGCAATGGCCAGGTTCGCGGCTAAGCTTAGCCTTGGCTTATTGTGAACAAAAATTTGCAATAATGCAGGTTGATGGCCATCTAACTTATTGAACAGGCTTAGTTTTATTGTGCTAAGTCTGTTTTTTGTTTTTTGTCAAGATTAACCGTCAAAACAACCGTGGTGAAAGGCTCGACTATGGGGATTTAGCCCGCTATAATGCCGCGTCCAATTTTATAACAGGTCAGGTTCAGCTTAAGATTTTCGAGTCCCGGCCATACAAGCACGGCGTATTTCAGACGCCTGATTTTGATTTCGAGGTAGCAAGATGCAAGTTTCTGTGGAAACCACCCAGGGTTTAGAGCGCCGTTTAACTATTACTGTGCCGGCTGACAAAATTGATTCAGAAGTAAAAAACCGTTTGCGTGATCTGGCTAAACGCCAGCGTATTGATGGTTTCCGTCCGGGTAAAGCGCCGGTATCTATTATTCAGAAACGTTTCGGTCAGGCTGTGTTGCAGGAAGTTGCTTCTGAGCAAATGCAACGGTCATTCTACGAAGCGATTATCGAGAATAAGTTAACCCCGGCTGGTGCGCCAACATTTGCACCAGGTGCGTTGGCAGCGGGTAAAGATTTAGAATTTGCAGCGACCTTTGAAGTGTACCCTGAAGTCACCGTCGCTAATCTGGAAAAGATTGAAGTAAACAAGCCAGCGGTTGATATTAGCGAAGATGACCTGGCTAAGATGCTGGAAACGCTGCGTAAGCAACATGCAAAATGGCAGGCCAAAAAAGGTGCTGCAGCCACTGGCGACCGGGTAACCATGGATTTCGTGGGTTCTATTGATGGTGAAGAATTTGAAGGCGGTAAGGCCAGCAACTTCCAGCTGGAATTAGGCGCAGGACGGATGATCCCGGGTTTTGAAGACGGCGTCGTTGGCAAAAAAGCCGGACAGAAAGTGACGGTTGAAGTGACTTTCCCTGAAGATTACCATGCAGAAAACCTGAAAGGTAAAGCGGCCAGCTTCGCGGTTACTGTCAATACTGTTGAAGAGCAGGTTCTGCCTGAATTAAATGACGAGTTTGCTACCCTGTTTGGCTTAGCGGAAGCCAGCGTTGAGGCCTTAAAAGCCGAAGTGCGTAAAAACATGGAGCGTGAGCTGAAGCAAACCATTAAAGGCAAAGTAAAAGAGCAGGTTATTAAAGGCTTGCTGGCTAATAATGAAGTTGAAGTGCCACAGTCATTAATTGGCGGCGAAGTCGACGTGCTGCGCAAGCAAGCACTGCAGCGCTTTGGTAACAATGTCGATGCTAAGCAATTACCAGAATTACCGGCGTCACTGTTTGAAGAACAGGCGAAAGATCGGGTGAAGGTAGGCTTGTTATTAGGCGAAGTGATCAAAACTAACGAGCTGAAAGTAGACAATGCCAAAGTAGAAGAACTTATCGCCAACGTAGCGTCAGCTTACGAAGATCCGGCGGAAGTGGTGCAGTACTACCATGGCAACAAAGAATTAATGCAAAGCATGCGTAATGTGGCGCTGGAAGAACAGGCTATTGAGTTGATTTTGGCGAAAGCTAAGGTTACTGAACAAGCTGCTGCCTTCGACGAAATAATGAACCCGCAAGCCACTAACTAAGATTGACTTATCGTGGTATGACGGTTTTAATGGCTCGAACAGCAGTTCGGGCCATTTTATTTTCCGGCCGCACAATTCCGAGTTTTGATTAAGGGACCCCATTTTATGCCAATGTCACGCGATATGACTGACATCATGAACGCTTTAGTACCTATGGTTGTCGAGCAGACGGCCAAAGGTGAACGCTCCTATGACATTTTTTCCCGGTTGTTGAAAGAGCGGGTAATATTTTTAACCGGTCAGGTTGAAGACCATATGGCGAACCTGATAGTGGCACAGTTGTTATTTCTTGAATCAGAAAATCCGGAAAAAGATATCTACATTTATATCAATTCCCCGGGCGGTTCTGTGACGGCTGGCTTATCTATTTACGATACAATGCGCTATATTAAACCTGATATCGCCACAGTGTGTGTCGGGCAGGCCGCCAGTATGGGTGCCTTTTTGTTGTCGGGTGGCACCAAAGGTAAGCGTTATTGTTTACCTAATGCCCGGGTAATGATCCATCAGCCATTAGGGGGGTTTCAGGGCCAGGCGACTGATTTTGAAATACATGCCCGGGAAATTCTGGGTATTAAAGAAAAACTCAACCGGTTGATGGCTGAGCATACCGGTAAAACCTATGAAGAAGTGGTGTCTGATACTGAACGCGATCGCTTCTTAAGTGCACAGCAAGCCTTGGATTATGGTCTGATTGATACCATATTAAGTAAAAGAGATGCGAAATAACTGAAGCAGGGTGGCGGATATTGCGGCCACCAGCGACGTAATAAGAGGTAGTTACATGTCTGATCACCGCACTGACGGCGATAAAAGCGGCAAGTTATTGTATTGCTCGTTTTGTGGCAAATCACAGCATGAAGTGCGTAAGTTGATCGCAGGCCCACAAGTCTATATTTGTGATGAATGCGTTGATTTATGCAACGACATTATCCGCGAAGAAATTAAAGATATCTCGCCTAAACGCGAATCAGATACTTTACCGACACCGCGGGAAATTCGTGCGCATCTGGACGATTACGTTATCGGTCAGGAGCATGCCAAAAAAGTACTTGCTGTAGCGGTATACAACCACTATAAGCGGCTGCGTAGTGCCCAGCATAAGCAGGAAGTGGAGCTTAGCAAGAGTAATATTTTGTTAATTGGCCCCACTGGCAGTGGCAAAACGTTGTTAGCAGAAACTCTGGCGCGGTTATTAGATGTTCCTTTCACCATGGCTGATGCCACCACCTTAACTGAAGCCGGTTATGTAGGGGAAGATGTTGAAAACATTATTCAGAAACTGCTGCAAAAATGCGATTATGATGTCGAAAAAGCCCAGCGCGGTATTGTTTATATTGATGAAATAGACAAGATTTCCCGCAAGTCTGATAATCCCTCTATCACCCGTGATGTGTCCGGTGAAGGTGTGCAGCAAGCGTTACTGAAGCTGATTGAAGGTACTATTGCCTCAGTGCCACCACAGGGGGGGCGTAAGCATCCACAGCAGGAGTTTTTGCAGGTCGATACCTCGAAAATACTGTTTATTTGTGGCGGTGCTTTTGCTGGCCTGGATAAAGTGATTGAGCAGCGCAGCGCTAAAGGCGCGGGCATTGGTTTTGGCGCTACGGTTAAAAGCAAAGAAAGTACCCGCAGTCTAAGCGAGTCGTTTCGCGATGTAGAGCCGGAAGACTTAGTGAAATACGGCTTAATTCCTGAGTTTATCGGTCGCTTACCCGTAGTAGCAACTTTAACTGAGCTGGATTTAGACGCGCTGGTGCAAATTTTGAGTCAGCCGAAAAATGCGCTGGTGAAACAATTTGCTGCCTTATTTAAGATGGAAAATGTTGAGCTGGAATTCCGGGAAGATGCCCTAAAAGCTATTGGTCAAAAAGCCATGGAGCGTAAAACTGGTGCCCGTGGTTTACGCTCGATTGTTGAAGGTGTGTTACTCGATACCATGTATGAACTGCCGTCAATGAATGATGTCAGCAAAGTGGTCATTGATGAAACAGTGATCCGCGGCGAGACTCAGCCCATATTGATATATGAGAACAGCGAGCCAGAAGTGGCGCAGTCAAACTGATAAAAAGGAGCTGATTCAGCTCCTTTTTTGTATTCACAATTGAAGTTTATCAAATGAACCCCATATACTGGGTATCAGGTGTCGCCCGCAGTATTAATTCGAGAGATAATCAATGACAGTAGAACAAACTGAACGTTTGCATATGCCGGTGTTGGCGTTGCGTGACGTCGTCGTTTACCCCCACATGGTGATCCCTTTATTTGTGGGCCGGGCTAAATCTATCAAGTGTTTAGATGCAGCAATGGACAACGATAAGCAAATTTTTCTGGTTGCCCAGAAAGATGCTACGTTGGACGATCCCACTGCTGATGATTTGTATCAGATTGGTACCGTTGCCACTATTTTACAATTGCTGAAATTACCAGACGGTACGGTTAAGGTGTTGGTCGAAGGGGCGAAACGCGCCCGGCTGGCCGAATTTACCGAAACGGATGATGCCTTTGCCGCTTATGTTGATTTAATCCCCTCTGTTGAGATAGATAGCAGTGAGCAGGAAGTGTTTTTACGCTCGGCTATTAATCAGTTCGAAGGCTACATTAAACTGAATAAAAAAATCCCACCTGAGGTGCTGACCGCTCTGAGCGGGATTGACGATGCGGCCCGCCTGGCGGACACCATGGCAGCCCATATGCCGCTTAAGGTTGAAGACAAGCAGAAGGTGCTGGAGCTGGTGGATGTCACCGAGCGTCTGGAATACCTGATGGCGATGATGGAAAGCGAAATTGACATTTTGCAGGTTGAACGCCGTATTCGCAGCCGGGTTAAAAAGCAAATGGAGAAAAGCCAGCGCGAGTATTACCTGAACGAGCAAATGAAAGCCATTCAGCGTGAGCTGGGCGATTTGGAAGATGCGCCAGATGAGTTTGAAGCTCTGGCCGCTAAAATTGAAAATGCCAAAATGCCGGTAGAGGTTGCTAATAAGGCCAAAGCTGAGCTGCAAAAACTGAAAATGATGTCACCGATGTCAGCTGAAGCAACAGTAGTGCGCAGCTATATTGACTGGCTGGCTTCAGTGCCCTGGAAGGCACGTAGTAAAGTGAAGAAGAACCTGGCTGCTGCCGAACAAATTCTGAATGCTGACCACTATGGCCTGGAAAAAGTTAAAGAGCGGATTATTGAATATTTAGCGGTACAACAACGGGTTAATAAACTAAAAGGCCCAATTTTATGTTTGGTGGGGCCGCCGGGCGTGGGTAAGACTTCGCTGGGCCAATCTGTGGCTAAAGCCACGGGGCGCAAATATGTGCGGATGGCGCTGGGTGGCGTGCGGGATGAGGCTGAAATTCGCGGCCATCGTCGTACCTACATTGGTTCAATGCCAGGTAAGATTATTCAGAAGATGGCAAAGGTAGGGGTGCGTAACCCGCTGTTTCTACTTGATGAAATTGATAAAATGGCCTCGGATTTCCGTGGTGATCCAGCCGCTGCGCTGCTGGAAGTGCTTGATCCTGAACAAAACAGTGCATTCAGTGATCATTATCTGGAAGTCGATTACGATTTATCAGACGTGATGTTTTTTGCTACGTCAAACAGCTTGAATATTCCTGCGGCCTTACTGGATCGGATGGAAGTGATTCGTCTATCGGGTTATACCGAAGATGAAAAGCTGAATATTGCCAAACAACATTTAATCGCCAAACAAATCAGTCGCAACGGCTTAAAGCCTCATGAGTTAAATATTGAAGACAGCGCTATTATTGGCATCATTCGTTATTATACCCGGGAAGCGGGTGTGCGCAGTTTAGAACGGGAAATTTCTAAATTATGCCGCAAGGCTGTTAAGCAAATTCTGCTTAGTGCCACGACTAAGCAGGTAGTGATCAATGCTGATAACCTGGAGGACTTCCTGGGCGTACAACGTTTTGACTACGGTAAAGCGGAGGATAGTAACCGGATTGGCCAGGTTACCGGCCTGGCCTGGACTGAAGTTGGTGGTGATTTACTGACGATTGAAGCAGCCTCTGTGGTAGGGAAAGGAAAACTGACCTTTACCGGCTCGTTGGGCGATGTGATGAAAGAATCAATTCAGGCTGCGATGACAGTGGTGCGTAGCCGCGCTGAGGGGCTGCGCATCAATGAAGATTTCTATGAGAAACGCGACATTCATGTGCACGTGCCTGAGGGGGCGACACCTAAAGATGGCCCCAGCGCCGGTATAGGTATGGTAACCGCGCTGGTGTCCAGTTTAACCGGTAATCCGGTGCGGGCTGATGTGGCGATGACGGGAGAAATTACCCTGCGTGGTGAAGTGTTGCCGATTGGTGGTTTAAAAGAAAAACTGCTGGCAGCACACCGTGGTGGCATTAAGCGGGTACTTATTCCGCATGACAATATTCGGGACCTGAAAGAGATACCGGATAACGTCAAAGGTGACATCGAAATTATGCCGGTAAAATGGATTGATGAAGTACTCGAATACGCCTTGCAAGAGCCTACAGAGCGGGTTAGCGTCGTAAATACGGTAAAAAATCCAGCAAAAAGCAAAAAAACTATAAAAAATCCGGCTTAGGGGCTTTTCATTCCTGTTGGCTGTGCTAAGTTATGGTCAGTTTCGGCCCAGCCCTTGTAAAACAAGGGCTGCGGTCAAAGCCAAAAATTATTAGTTTGAAAGCGTCTTCTGCTTGCAAGACAACAAGATGCTTGTTATAACGAAGCGCAGTCTATAAAAGCTAATAACTGCTAGTTGTAGAAAATAATAACAATTGAAGGGGATGATATTGTGAACAAGTCTCAACTTATCGACAAAATTGCTGCTAATGCAGATATTTCAAAAGCGGCAGCTGGTCGTGCACTGGACGCGTTCATTGACGCTGTTACCGATGCTCTTAAAGAAGGCGACTCTGTAGCATTAGTTGGTTTTGGTACTTACAGTGTACGTGAGCGTGCTGCCCGTACAGGCCGTAACCCACAAACTGGCGCTACTATTCAAATCGCTTCTGCGAAAATTCCTTCTTTCAAGCCAGGTAAAGCGTTAAAAGACGCCGTAAACTAACTGGTTGCTAGCCCCGGCGCGCCGGGGCAGCCTGTAAAGCGCGGGTAAGTTACCGGGCTTCATTAAAAAAGGCGCATCTGTTAAGATGCGCTTTTTTTTTAAGACAACTTACCGTTAAGTTGAAAATAGAGATATCGCGAAGATGTTAGAGAGAATCAGAGAAGGCTCCCAGGGGGTAATTGCCAAAACTATCTTAGGTTTGGTTATCCTTACTTTTGCCCTGGCAGGCGTAGGCAGTTATTTAAGCTCGCCAACCGAGGTGTCGGTTGCGGTAGTGAATGGCGAAAAAATTACTCAGTCGCAGTTTGAACAAGCATTGCAGCGTGACCGCGCCAGAATGCAGCAGCAGTTTGGCGATATGTACGATACGCTGGCTGCTGATCCGGCCTATAACAGCCGGTTTCGCTCTGAAGTGCTGGAGCGGCTGATTGATGAGACGTTACAACAGCAATTTGTTAGCAAGCTGGGGATCCGGGTTGGTGATGATCAGGTGCGGGACACCATCAGAAGTTTGGGTGAATTTCAGGTAGATGGTCAGTTTAATAACGACCGTTACATTGCCCTGTTGCGCCAAATGGGGTACCAGAGCGCCGATTTCCGTGAGTTGGTTCGGGATGACATGGCTGCCAGCCAGTTCCGTGCCGGGGTATTTGCCAGCGAATTTACCTTGCCCTCTGAAATTCAGCAAATTCGTCAACTTGAACAGCAAAGCCGTGATATCAGCTATTTTGTGGTGAATGCGCAGAGCTTTGCAGACAAGGTAGACATTACCGAGCAGATGATTCAAGACTATTATCAGATGCAAATTCAGCGCTTTGAAACTGAGCCTAAGTTAGCTGCAGAGTATGTTGAGTTGTCTGCTGAGGCCCTGGCTGCAACGATTGAAATTACTGAACAACAGATCCAAACCTACTATGACGCCAATAAGGTACGCTACAGCACGGCTGAACAGCGTCAGGTGGCTCATATCATGTTGGAAGCAGACGGTGTTGACGCAGCAGTGGCAGCTCAGGCTGAGGCGTTGTTAGCACAGTTACAGCAAGGTGCAGACTTTGCAGAGTTAGCCAGACAACATTCTGCAGATACCTTCTCGGCCGAAAACGGCGGTGTGCTTGATAGCCTGGTACCTGGCCAGATGGATTCTGCGTTTGAAAATGTTGCATTTGCGCTAAATAACGTCGGTCAGCTGAGTGATATTGTGCAGAGTGAATATGGCTATCACATAATTAAACTGGTGAGCCTTGAGCCTGGTCAGCAACAACCACTGACTGAGGTACGAGACAGTATCGCCGAGCGTTTGCAGCAAGAGCAAGCGACTGAGCAGTTCTATCAGTTGCAGACCCGGATGGCAGAGACTGCGTTTGAAGTGCCGGACAATCTGGATGAGACTGCCGCCGTACTTGGCGAGCGGGTACGTGTTACGCCACTGTTTAGTAAGAGCGATGCAACCTTGCCTCTGGCCCACCCTGCAGTACTTAACAAATTATTTGACCGTCGTTTTGTTGAAGACGGTTTAAACAGTGATCCTATCGAGATTGGCAATCAGCATTTAGTCGTGGCTCGGGTAAAAGAGTATCAACCTGCTCGTACTTTACCATTGGCCGAAGTGACGGCTGAGATAACGGCGATATTAAAAACTGAGCAGCAGGGGCGTTTGGCGCAGGAGCAGGTAGCGGCGTTACTGGCCGAGCCGGGCGATATGGCCAGCCTGGCAGCGCAAGCCGGTGTCAGCCTGCAAACGGCACCTGCGACTCCGCGCTTTGGCGGCAGCCTTGATCCGCAAGTCCGGGCGAAGGCCTTTAAGTTAGCACGGCCGACAGCTGGCAACCCCAGTATTGATTCGGTGACGTTGGCTGATGGCAACGTGGCGGTGGTAGCGGTATCTGCTGTGCAGGATGTTGAAGTCAGCGCAATCCCTGCAGACGAGGAGCTTGATGCAATGGCTCAGCGTCAGGCTGAACAAAGTTATCTGGCATTAGTGGCGGCGTTAAAAGCCAATGCAAAAATCAGCCGGACCTTACGGGCAGCGCAAACTGAGCAAAATTAAGTTGTCAGTGTTATAGCGTCTTGACAAAAAAAACCGTGCGTCAGCACGGTTTTTTTATTGCAGTGCATAAGGGTTACTTGGCACTGTTTATTAGCTTTTTAGTGTAGTCATGACTGGGGGCGTCAAACACGTCAGCGACGCTGCCATAATCGACGGCTTTGCCCTGATGCAGCACCAACATGCTATCGCTGATATGCCGTACCAGCCGTAATTGGTTACTGATTAGCAAATAAGCCAGGCCCGACTTTTGCTGTAGTTCCAGCAACAGGTTAACAATTTGCGCCCGTAATGTTGGGTCGAGCGCTGTCAATGCTTCGTCGAGGATCAGTAATTTAGGGTCTAAAATTAATGCCCGGGCTAAGGCGACCCGCTGTAACTGGCCACCGGAGAACATATGCGGATAATATTCAGCGTGTTCATCCAGTAGCCCCAGTAATTTTAAGGTCTGGGCTATTTTAAAGCGTCGCTGTTGCTGATCGAGCACGGTACTGAAACATAAGACATCTTCCAGCATCTGGCCTACTTTTTGCGACGGATTAAGTGAGCGGCCTGCATCCTGAAAAATAAACCGGATCACATGGTTGTACTTTTTATAGTGGCTGATTTGCACCGGCATACCGGCCAGGAGTATTTGGCCGCTATCCGGCTTTTCAATGCCGACCAGTAGTTTAGCCAGGGTACTTTTACCCGAGCCGGTTTCACCCACTATTGCCAGGGTTTTACCCTCGCGCAGGCTGAAGCTGATGCTGTCCAGCGCCGTAACATGCTGACGCCTGAACCAACCACGTTGTTTGCTGTAGGCTTTACTTAATGCTTGTACTTCCAGCAGGTCGCTCATGTGCTGCCCTTAGTGGTCAGAGGAAAGTGACAACTGAAGTAGTGGTTTTGCTGCCGCTCTAAGGTCGGTGTTTTAACACATTCTTTGCGGGCATTCGGGCAGCGTGGGCCAAGCCGGCAGCCAATGGGCACATGCTGTAAGGTTGGAATACTGCCAGGCAAAGCATAGAGTGGGGTTTTGGCTGCTAAATCAGGTTGAAATTCCGGCACACTTTTGATTAGCGCATCGGTATACGGATGCAAAGGCGACTGCAGCAACTGACTGGTTTCACCTGCTTCAACTAACTGACCGCAATACAGCACGCTCAGTTTCTGGGTATAGCGGGCAACACTTTCCAGCTCGTGGCTGATCAGTAACACTGCCATACCTTTGAGCTGATTAAAGCTGGCAAGTAAGCGGAACAACTGTGCCTGAGTGGTGCTTTCCAATGCCGTGGTCGGTTCATCGGCGATTAGCAGCTTCGGGTTTTTGGCGATGGCCATGGCAATCATCACTTTTTGACAAATCCCTTCAGACAGCTGATAGGGATAACTTTGCATTACCCGCTGATGGTCGCGGACCCCTACCTTATGCAACAAACCAATAGCTTTTTTTTGCCGGTATGAATGACGCCGCCACCAGGGGCCAGTTAGCAGATGGTTCGGGATAGCCTCTTCCAGCTGTTCGCCAATAATGGCGGTAGGATCGAGACTGCGGCTGGGTTCCTGATAGATCATGGCAATATCACGGCCAATAACCTGACGTCGTTGCTCCGGGCTTAGTCTTAGTAAATCCTGGCCCAGCCAATGAAAACGGTCGGCGGTGACCCGCCAGCGCTGGTTCAGTACCCCGACAATGGCTTTAGCGATCAGACTTTTGCCAGAGCCTGACTCACCCACCAGGCCACGGGTTTCCCCTTCGCGCAGGCTCAGGCTTACCCGGTCAACTGCCCGTACCCGGCCATCGGCGGTTTCCAGTTCAATAGTCAGATTTTTAATATCCAGCAATAACATTTAATTTTGCCGCCTTTTCAAAATTGCGGTTTTTAAGCCATCGCCAACCAGGTTGACTGACAGCACGGCGGTAAAAATCAGTAAGCCGGGAATGGCGACGCTGCTTGGTGCCAGATAAATCAGATCAAGTGAATCACTGATCATCGCGCCCCATTCTGACAACGGGGCCTGTGCGCCAAAACCCAGAAAGCCCAGCGCAGCAATATCTAAAATGGCAGTAGAAATGCCCATGGCTGCCATAATGGTCAACTTTTCCCAGATATTTGGTATTACTAGTCTGCTCAGAACATGCCAGTCGTTAGCTCCGTCCAGCCGGTAGGCGATGACATAATCCTGCTGCAGTTCTTCATCAATCGCATTACGAATGCCATGTACAAATTGCGGCAGCAGCGCCAGCATAATAGCCCAGGTGGTATTCATTAAACCGGGCCCGAGAATGGCAACAATGATGATGGCCAGTAACAGCGACGGAATGGTCAGCGCTAAATCCAGCACATGATTAAACACGCTGGATTTAACACCTTTACTCATGCCGGCCAGTGCACCAAGCAATAAACCCATCAGCATGGCTCCGGCCACTGTCAGCAGGGCAAAACCAAAGGTATAGCTGGTACCTTTAATCAGTCTGGAGAATAAGTCCCGGCCCAAATCGTCGGTGCCGAATGGATACTGTACCAGGCCGGCAGCACTCCAGGAGGGGGGCAGCAGCAGTAAGTCATCCACCTGCAAGTAAGGATCGTGAGGTGTGATAAAAGGTGCCAGCAGACTGATAACAAAGAAACTGATAAACAACACCAGCCCCACCATGGCGGAGTGTTGCCGCTTAAACTCGCGCCACAGCTGGGTAACAGGTGAACGGTTGTTTTCTTCCAGATACAGGCGGAATTTGCTCATGTTAGCCTCGCCTTGCTAATGGATTAAACAACGCATGCAAAATTTCGGTCAGCATATTTACCGCGATAACCAGGGTTGAGATTACTAATAAACCTGCCTGAATAGCGGGATAATTGCGTTGGTAAATGCTATCAATCAGCCAGCGACCAATGCCAGGCCAGGAAAAAATCACTTCGGTCAGCATTGCCAGAGTGATCAAGGTACTAAACTGCAGGCCGATTTGGCGGATAACCGGTAATAAAGCATTTCGTAAACCGTGACGATACAGCACCTGGCCGCGGCTTAAACCTTTGGCTCTGGCGGTTTTAATGTAATTTTGTTCCCAGACATTTAGCATAGCGTCACGCACAAAGCGGATCATCACTGTGGTCGGGAAGGTAGCCAATACTACCGTTGGCAACAACAAATGTTGTAAGGCATTGTGCAAAGCTTCAATTCGGTACTTTACGTCAGCTTGCAGAATGTCATACAGGATAAAACCACTGTGATGAGGTATTTCATATAATACACCGATCCTTCCGGCTGATGGCAGCCAGCCCAGCGCCAATGAAAATAACATAATTAATAGCAAGCCCCACCAGAATATGGGAAGCGAATAGCCTACCAGCGCCAGCGCCGAGATGGATTTCCCTATAAGGTTGTGCGGTTTAAAGGCGGCGATGATTCCCAGCGGAATGCCAACGATAAAGGATAACAAAAGTGCATAGGCGGCCAGCTCCAGTGTCGCCGGTAACAGCAGCTTAATTTCCTGCAGCAACGGTTGCTGACTTGCAAAAGACAAGCCCCAGTCGCCGTGCGCAATGCGCTGCAAGAACGCCAGATATTGCGCCAGCACATTGTGTTCAAGCTGGTAGTAACTGACCAGTTGCTGGCGCTGTGCTTCATCTATCTGGCGCAGGCCACTGATATTTTGCACGATATCGCCGGGGAATAAATAACTCAGGCTAAAGGCCAGCAGACTCAATGCCAGGAACACAAATGCCATCAGAAACAAACGGCGGAATAAATAACGGGTCATGGTGTCACCCTTCTGGCTTGCTGCAGAGCAATGCCGCCATAAGGGTTAATATTAACGCCACTGACAGAACTGCTAATGGCCTGAAAGCGCTGAGAGTGAGCAATGGCAACCAACGGTTGCTGCTGATGTAAATATTGCTGGGCGCTGAGATACAGCGCCCGGCGTTGTTGCTGGTCAGCGGTTAGCAGGGCGTTGCTGATAATCTCATCAAAGGCCGGATCGCACCAGTTTGCCCGGTTGCTGCCACTGTCGCGGGCGGCACAGCTAAGCAGCGGCCGGAAAAAGTTATCTGGATCCGGGTTGTCTGCCGCCCAGCCAATCAATACCGAATCATGTTCATAATTACCCAGCTTTTGCCGGAAGCTGTTCCATTCATACGAAACGATATTGGCTTTGATACCAATTTGGGCTAAATCGGCTTGCATTAGCTCAGCCATTTTTAAGGCGTTAGGGTTGTAAAGGCGCTGCACCGGCATGGCCCAGATATCCATCGAAAAGCCATTAGGATAGCCCGCTTCGGCCAGTAAAGCACGGGCTCTGGCAGGTGAATACACCGGAGCTGGCAAACCCTCGTTATAGGCCCAGGACGTTGGCGGCAAGATACCGTAGGCAGGAGTAGCATGGCCATAATACACCGCCTGCATAATGGCGGCGCGGTTAATCGCCATCCCCAGCGCCTGGCGCACTGCCAGCTGATCAAAAGGAGGCTTTTGGGTGTTAAACGCCCAGAAACCGACATTCATACTGGTGCTTTCCTGCACCGTAACATCGTCACGTTTGGCGATAAGCTCTAATTCGGCGACGCGTGGGTAAGAAACAATATCGCACTCATGGGTGAACAACTTTGCCATCCGTCTGGCATTATTCGGTACTATATCAAACACCAGTTGCTCAGGTTGCGTATTGCCGCGCCAATAGTTATTGTTGCGATACAGCCTGACTAAAATATCCTTCTGGTATTCACGAAACCGAAAGGGCCCGGTGCCAATCGGTAAACGATCAATCTGACCAGGCTGGCCCTGACTTAACAGCTGAGCACCATATTCTGCTGACAGAATAGCGGCAAAATCCGTGGTCAGATTGGATAAGAACGAACTGTCAGGTCGTTGCAGTTTAAATACGACTGTATGGTCATCGACCGCTTGTACCTGCTTGACCAGGCTTGCCCAGTCGACACTTTGAAAATACGGATAAATCCCACCGCCTTGCAGGTGAAAGGGATGCAGCGGATCGGTAATGCGGTTAAAGGTAAAGGCCACATCCTCAGCCGTAAAGGGGCGACTGGGCGTAAAGTAACTACTACTATGAAAGCTAACCTTATCACGCAAGGTAAACTGATAGTGAGTACCGTCAGCGCTGACCTGCCAGGAACTGGCTAAACCGGCAACAATACTACCGGTATCAGGGTCTATATCGACTAACCGGTCGTAAAGCTGCTGGCTGATAATGTCAATAGTCGTGCCAGAGGTCACCAACTGAGGGTTAAAACTCTCGGGCGAACCTTCAGAGCAATAGACCAGGCCGCTGCGTACCGTTTCAGGCATCTGTGGCTGGCAGCCACACAACCATAAGCAAGCACAGATTAAGGCCGCGCTGTTTATAGAGGAACCACAATGTCGAGTGAACAAATTCATCCCTGCTGGCTTTCCAGCAATTGATACTTTTTCATATAGCCACGTAACTGATGATAGGTCAGGTTCAGTAACTCTGCGGTTTTTTTCTGGTTATACTGGCTGGCACTAAGGGCATCTTTAATCAGCTTCACTTCAAAATCCTGCGACAGCGTTTTAAAGTCAACACCATTACCAAAATCCATACCAGCATTGTCTGCCCTGCTGGCTGAGGCAATCTCCGTATTATCAACAGGAATTGCCGTTGTTGCCAGTGGTTCAGCCACTTTGGCTGCAGATATTCGGGTTTTAATGCGTTGGGTGGGACGAAAGGCTGATTCAAAAGGGTTAAGCTGAATGTGATGGACAGGCACATAAGGGTTGTTGGTGCGATAGACGCTGCGTTCAACCACGTTTTTCAGTTCGCGGACATTACCGGGCCAATGGTAGTCGAGCAGGGTGTTTGTGGCTTTTTCGCTAAAACCACTGAACAGCTCAAAACCCAGTTCCCTGGCCATATTCATGGCAAAATGCTCCGCCAGGATCAGAATGTCTTCCCGCCGTTCACGCATTGGCGGCAGGGTAATTACATCAAATGCCAGCCGGTCGAGCAAGTCAGCCCGGAATTCGCCGTTGTCAGCCATACTGGGCAAATCTTCGTTGGTGGCACAGACCAGCCTGACATCGACCCGCACTGGCCGGCTGCCACCGACCCGTTCAAATTCACCATATTCTATAACGCGCAGCAGTTTTTCCTGCACCAGTGCCGGGGTATTGGCCAGCTCGTCCAAAAACAAAGTGCCGCCGTTTGCGCGTTCAAACCGGCCTTCGTGGCGTTTGCCGGCGCCGGTAAAAGCCCCGGCTTCATGGCCGAATAGTTCGCTTTCCAGCAGGTTTTCATTTAAGGCGGCACAGTTCAGCGTTAAGTATTGCTGATCCCAGCGCTGTGACAGAAAGTGCAGCCGCGCAGCTATCAGCTCTTTACCGGTGCCGCGCTCGCCGATAATCAGTACCGGTTTATCCAGCGGCGCCAATTGCGACACCTGGTCCAGTACATTTAAAAAACTATTGGCCTGGCCAATCAGGTTGTCTTGCTGGTATTTTCTATTCATTGGCAGCTACAAAGTAGTTAATTTGGCTAATAAGTAGTGTATTTCATAAGTGGCAGGAGCTAAAGCTTTTGTTGAAAATAAATAATATCATTTAATATCAATAAATTATTGCATTTTGCAAAGTTGGCAAGAAAACTGAATAAGCAATAGCGTAAACACATCAACAGACAGAGGTAACCAAGATGGGTATTTTTTCACGCTTTTCAGACATTGTGAACTCAAACATCAACTCGTTGCTGGACAAAGCGGAAGATCCGGAAAAAATGGTCCGGCTGATTATTCAGGAAATGGAAGATACGCTGGTTGAAGTGCGTTCATCTTCCGCCAAAACCATTGCCGAGAAAAAAGAGTTGCAGCGGGTGGTTAACCGGTTGCAGGGTGAGGCGGATGACTGGCAGGCCAAAGCCGAGCTGGCACTGAGTAAGGACCGCGATGACCTGGCCCGGGCAGCATTAATAGAAAAGCAAAAGGCCGCTGAGCAGGCCGATACCTTACTGCGGGATATTGCCGCGCTGGATGAGCATATCAGCAAGTTACAGGATGAGGTGTCGCAACTGCAGGAAAAGCTGGCTGATGCCAAGGCCCGGCAGAAGTCGATGCTGATGCGCCGCACGACGGTGGAAAATCGGCTGGAAATAAAGAAATCGCTGGATAGTAACCGGATCAATGATGCAATGTATAAGTTTGAACGTTACGAGCAGAAAATTGATTCGCTCGAAGCACAGGTAGAGTCTTATGACTTAGGCAAGAAAACGCTGAAAGACGAGTTTGCAGAATTAGCTGCGCAAGATAAAATCGACAATGAACTGGCAGCGTTAAAAGCCAAAGTGACCAAACAAACCAGCAAAGGAGACGCCTGAGTTCAGGCGTTGCAGGAGTAGCTAAATGGATATTCATGAGTTGATTTTTGTGCCACTGATCCTGTTTATGATTTTTGTGGCACCCTTATGGGTCATTATGCATTATCGCAGTAAAGGCAAAATGCAGCAGGGTTTAACTGACGTTGAGTTACAGCAGTTGAATAGTCTGGCGCAACGGGCAGAGAAAATGGCTGAACGCATTAACACCCTGGAAGCTATTTTAGATGCTGAAAGCCCGAAATGGAGAAGCCAGCATGACTAAGCCAAAACGCGAGTTACTGCGGGACGACATAAACGGTAAGCTGGCTGGGGTTTGCGCCGGGGTGGCAGACTACTTTGGTTGGGAAACCTGGCTGGTGCGGCTGGTGGCGGTATCGGCCGTATTTCTGGGTGTTGGTTGGTTTGTACCGGCATTGTATATTGCCGGCTGGATGGTACTGGAGAAAAAATCGGTGGTAGCAGCCAGCCGCCCTAAACAAGGTGCGGGCATGGCAGAAGAGCCGACTGTGGAAGTGAAAACCCGGGTATGGCAGCGGGGCGAGCCACCTAAACAAGCCTTGCAACATCTGGCACATCGCTATAATAGTCTGGAGTTACGGTTACAGGATATGGAGCGCCATGTTACCTCCAGCCGCTTTCAGTTGAACCGGGAATTTAATAACTTATAAACGGAGCTATATGACCTGGCTGGATAAGCTGCAACATCAAAGTCGTCAAATTCGCCATCGCGCCCTTGACCGGCATGTCCGGTTGGGTGTGACCGGTTTAAGCGGTGCGGGTAAGACGGCTTTTATTACGTCCTTGGTACATCAGCTGACTCAGGGAGACTGCGCGCAAAATTTGCCGTTTTTTGCTGTGGTGCAGCAAGGGCGCTATCTCGGTGGCCGGCTGGCTGCCGAACAGGCACTAACTATTCCGCGCTTTCCGTATGAGCATAATGTCAGCTTTTTACAGCAGCAGCCGCCGCAGTGGCCTCCCTCTACCACCGGCTGGAGTCAGCTTAGTCTTACGCTACGTTATAAAGCTGGCCAGGGGCTGCGGTCTCATTTGCAATCGCACAGTGAGCTGGAGCTGGATATTGTTGATTATCCGGGTGAATGGCTGCTCGATTTACCATTACTGCAACTGGATTATGCGCAGTGGTGTCAGTTTAGCTGGCAGTTATTCGCCACCCCGCACCGTCAGGCCCTGGCAGCAGAGTTTAAAAAACTGCTAAGCGCAACTGACATGACCGATGCCAGTGAAAACCAGCTGAAAACACTGACTGACGCTTATAAGCAGTTATTACAGCAATTTAGTGTTACTGCCGGTACTTACTTAAATCAGCCGGGGCGGTTATTGGTGCCGGGTGAGCTGGCAGGTGCCCCCATGCTGCAGCTGCTCCCTTTACTGCCTGAACAAGTGGCACAGCCTAGCCCATTGCTGCAAAAATTAAACAGCCACTATCAGAGTTATCGTGATTATGTGGTTAAACCTTTTTATAAGCAGCATTTCTCTCAGTTAGATCGCCAGGTAGTGCTGGTAGATTGTTTAAGTGCACTGAATGCCGGGGCGGCTGCCACCGCGGAACTAAGTCAGGCGTTGCAACTGATTATGCAAAGTTTTCAGTATGGGCCGTCGAGTATGTTGCGCCGCTTGTTTAAGCCACAGATCAGCAAAGTATTGTTTGCCGCCAGTAAGGCTGATCATGTTACCCCTGAACAGCATCAGGCATTAACCTTACTATTGCAGGATTTGTTGCGCCAGCCACTAAAACAAACCACCTATCAGCTGGCGCAAACCGAAGCTATGGCGTTGGCTGCACTAAGTGCCAGTCAGTCTGGTTTTGTGGAGCAACGGGGGGCGAAACAGGTTTGCATTAGCGGTACAGATAGTGCCACGGGTCAGCGGATCAGTCTGTTCCCTGGTGACGTGCCTGCAGAGGTACCAGATGCGACTGTCTTTGCTAAACATCAGTTTAGTTTCCCATCGTTATTACCGTTGGCTGTCGCCGTAAATGCCAATTTGCCACATATCCGGATGGATCATGCTTTACAGTTTTTGCTGGGAGACAAACTACGATGAAGCCGTTAAAGCCCGCCCAGGTTTTTGACATTACTGAGGACAGTGCAGAGCCAGTAAAACCGCCGCTGAAAGCCCGGGCTGAATTTGCTACGGCTGATTGGCAGCAAGCTACTGAGGTTACTGCGACGGTGCTGCCAGAGCAACCCGCTTTATTTAGCAAGCTTATCTGGCTGGCTTTGCTCAGCCTGCTGCTACTTGCTGGCTGGCAATGGCTTGATGCCCTGCTTGCCAGCTGGCAGGTCAGCTGGTTTAAGGGCAGCTTATTCAGCCTGTTTAGCGCAGCGCTGTTTGCTGTATTTTTTTGGTTATGTTGGCGTGAGTGGCGGCTGTGGCGGCGGCTGCAGCAAAACAGGCATTGGCAGCGCAGTGCCGAACGTATCGCCCAAAGTGTGCAGTATGGCGAAGCCGATGCTTTATGTTTAGATATTATGCAGCAATTACCCGACAGCCCGGCGGCGCAGTTAAATGTAAAGCAGTGGCAAAGTGCGGCGCAACCGCAGCACAGCGATCTGGAAAAGCTACAGTTGCTGGATAAGTTGGTATTGGCGCCGCTTGATACTCAGGCAAAAGCTATTGTCTGGCGGGCTGGCACCGATACCAGCCTGGCGGTGGCAGTGATTCCCTTTGCACTGATTGATATGCTGATGGTGGTCTGGCGCAGCAGCAGGATGGTGCGTCAGTTGGCAGTACTATATGGTGCGCCTGTGGGCCAGTTACGCAGCCTGGTGATGCTAAAACGAGCATTGGCGGCAATACTGTGGGCAGGCGGCAGCGAGCTGGCTTTGGATATGGCATCTGATGTAATGAGTAGTGAGCTAACGGCAAAATTATCAGCCCGGGCCGGTCAGGGGGTGATTGCTGGTTTACTGGTGGCGCGGCTTGGCAATATGGCGATGCAACAGCTTCGGCCTTTACCACTGGCGGAACAACAGCGAATTAACGTGGTTAAACTTAGTCAAAGTTTAATTCAGCGTCTGCGAGGCGCAAGTGCTGCCAGCGAAAGTTGACAGTTAGTTACAATAAATTTGCGACTGCCAGACTGCAAGATGTCTGGCATGCTTCCAAAAATTCAAATATCTGCTAAATCTGTGCGGGTCTTTCACTACTTAGCGCAGTATTTCAATGCAGACTAAAAATGTTCACCCGCATACTCTTTGTATACACGCGGGTAAAGAAAAAAACCAATATGGCACCTTAGCCACTCCATTGTACCAGACCTCTACCTTTATTTTTGACAATGCCGAGCAGGGCGCTGCTCGTTTTGCGGGTGAGCAGGAAGGTTATATTTACACCCGGCTTGGCAACCCTACCACCCGCGAGCTGGAACAGAAAGTGGCTGCGTTGGAAGGCATGGACGATGCAGCCGCAACAGCTACTGGCATGGGTGCTGTTGCAGCCAGTACCATGGCATTTTTGCAGCATGGCGATCATTTGATTGCCAGCAAGGCCATTTACGGCTGCAGCTTTGCCCTGTTTAATCATATGTTCGCCCGCTATGGTATTGAGGTCAGTTTTGTGGATATGACTGACCACGCAGCGGTGGCTGCCGCGCTTAAACCTAATACCAAAATGTTGTTCGCTGAAACACCGATTAATCCGAATCTGGTGGTGCTGGACTTAGCTTTTTTAGGCCAGTTCTGCCAGCAGCATAAGCTGATTTCCGTTATTGATAATACCTTTCTGACCCCGCTGCTGCAGCAACCCGCCAGGTATGGCATTGATATAGTGATTCACAGCGCGACTAAATACCTCAATGGCCATGGCGATGTAGTTGCCGGCATTATTGTCGCCGACCGCGAAACAATAGCCACCATAAAAATGACCACCTTAAAAGATATGGGGGCAACCATTAGCCCACATGACGCCTGGCTAATCATTCGGGGTTTAAAAACCCTGGCCGTGCGGATGGAACGCCATTGTCAGAATGCGCAACAGGTTGCAGAGTTTTTGCAAGCGCATCCGGCAGTAAAAGAAGTGTACTATCCGGGTTTGCCAAGCCATCCAGGCTATCGCTTCTTAGGCGAGCAAATGCAGGGCGCGGGCGGTGTACTGGCATTCGAACTGAAGGCTACGCTGGAGCAGAGCCGCTATTTTATTAACCAGTGCCGTTTACTCAGCCTGGCAGTCAGCCTCGGTGATGCTGAATCACTTATCCAGCACCCTGCGTCGATGACCCATAGCCCTTATAGCGCAGAAGAGCGGCAAATGGCCGGGATTAGCGATGGCTTAATTCGGGTATCGGTAGGTTTAGAACATGTTGCGGACATTATTGCTGATTTAGATCAGGCGCTTGAAAAGATGCAAAATCAGGCCTGACAGCGCACCATATGCCAAAACGGTGGCTTGCTGTAATCTAAACGTTACGGCTGGAGCGGTTGCTTTACACCGCTTTTCAGCCAGAGATGATACCCAGTTGCGGTGTGATCCTCTAGTATCCGCTCTACCAATAAAACGGCATAAAGCCGTTAAGACATTCGCAACAGGTTGTATATGAGTAAGACAAGCCAGTATGTATCCCGGCAATCCGATGCCAATGGCATTATTGCCTGGTCAGATGAAGAGAATCAGATTTGGCATGAGCTGATTACCCGTCAGCTGGGTGTGATTAAAGGCAAAGCCTGCGATGAGTTTCTGGCGGGGCTGGAAAAGTTGCAGCTACCCACTGACCGGATCCCGCAGTTAGAGGAAGTCAGCAAAGTGTTGCGCGCTACCACAGGCTGGGAATGTGCTGAAGTGCCAGCCCTGATCAGCTTCGATAAGTTTTTCGAATTGCTGGCTAATAAGCGTTTCCCGGTGGCGACGTTTATCCGCTCCCGCGAAGAGTTCGATTACTTGCAAGAGCCAGATGTTTTTCATGAAATCTTCGGCCATTGCGCTATGCTGACTAATCCGGCGTTTGCCGAGTTTACCCACACTTACGGCAAGTTAGGCTTAGCCGCCAGTAAGCAGGACCGGGTTTTTCTGGCCCGGCTATACTGGTTTACCATTGAGTTTGGTTTATTAAACACCGCAGAGGGCTTACGTATTTATGGCGGGGGCATTTTATCCTCGCCGGGCGAGACAGTTTATGCTCTGGAATCTGACACGCCAGAGCGCAAACCGTTTGATGCAGTTGATATTCTGCGTACCCCTTACCGGATTGATATCATGCAGCCCATTTATTTTTTACTGAACAACATTGATGATTTATTTGATGTTGCCCATCTGGACATGATGGCGCTGGTTGAGCAGGCTAAAGCACTTGGCTTGCATGAACCGCGGTTTCCACCCAAACAAAAACAAGCAAGTTAGGATCTGTAATGACTGAATTAACAGCAATGAAATGCGAAGCCTGTAAAGCGGATGCCCCTAAAGTCTCTGATGCAGAATTACCCGAGTTGATGAGGCAAATTCCCGACTGGACCCCAGTGGTACGGGACGGTATCTTGCAGCTGGAGCGGCTGTATAAATTTAAAAACTTTAAGCAAGCCTGGGCGTTTCATAATAAAGTGGCCCAGTTAGCTGAAGATGAAGGTCACCATCCGGCATTACTGCTGGAGTGGGGTAAATTAACCGTAACCTGGTGGTCGCATTCCATTAAAGGTTTGCACAAAAACGACTTTATTTGCGCGGCTAAAACTGACAGCTTGCTGGCCAGCTAAACAGGTAACTTACCCTGCGCCAGTCAATTGCATTTACTGGCGCAACACTTCCTCACTTTATCGCCTTGCCTTTGCCGCATTCCACCGCGTTGCAGGCTATTTCCGCCTTATTTGTTCACATATCTTTACAAAAACACTGGTCTGACAGTGGCCTGATGCCGTATTATGTAATCACTAACTGGTATCGGGGTACATCGCTGTTATGCGTTTAGAAATTCAATGTCAGAACCGGCTGGGGTTAGCCCAGGAGGTGTTAAATATTCTGGTAGGCTATCAGCTTGATTTGCGCGGAATTGAAGTTGATCCGTCACTGAACCGGATGTATGTGTCATTTCCGACCGTTAACTTTGAGAAGTTTCAGGAGTTAATGGCGAAGATACGCCGGATAGCCGGCGTGCAGGACGTCAAAACCACTGCCTTTTTACCCTCAGAGCGCGAACACAATGAACTTGCTACCTTATTAAAAACCCTGCCAGATGGTTTGATTGCCATTGATATTAAAGCCAATGTTACCGTGATTAACGATGCGGCGCTGGAGGCTTTGTCGGTCGCCTACGATGATATTTATGGGCAGTCGCTGCAGGGTATGGTGCGGGGCTTTAATTTTCAGCGCTGGTTGGAAAGTGATGAAGTGCTGGCGCAAACCCGCCGTTTTGAAATTCATGGTAAGCGTTTTATTGCCGATATTTTGCCGGTAATGGTACCGGATGAAACCGGCCATGAGATCCTGGCTGGCGCGGTCATCAATTTAAAATCAGAAAGCCGCCTTGGCCAACACATGGTGGCTTTTAAAAAAGGCGATCAGGAAAGCTTTAATACCCTACAGGCCAATAGTAACCTGATGCGTAAAGTGGTGCGGGAAGCGAAAAAAATGGCTCAGCTGGATGCACCCATTTTAATTATGGGCGAAACCGGCACCGGCAAGGAGTTATTGGCCCGTGCCTGTCATGCCGCAGGCAGCCGGGCGGCCAAACCCTTTCTGGCAGTAAATTGCGCCTCCTTACCGGATAATGTTGCCGAGTCGGAGCTGTTTGGTTATGGCTCTAATGCCTTTGCCGGCAGCACCGAGGGCAAAAAGGGCATTTTTGAGCAAGCTAATGGCGGCACTGTGTTTCTGGATGAGGTGGGCGAGATGTCCACTCAGCTGCAAACGAAACTGATCCGCTTTTTGCAGGATGGCAGCTTTCGGCGGGTTGCAGATGAAAATGAAGTGAAAGTGGATGTGCGGGTGATTTGCACTACCCAGAAAGACTTGCCTGGTATGGTGCAGGAAGGGCGCTTTCGCGAAGACTTATTCTACCGCTTAAATGTATTAACCCTGGCATTGCCGCCGTTGCGAGAGCGCAAACAGGATGTTGTGCCACTGGCTGAATTTTTTATTGCCCGTTTTGCCGCCAGGTTAGGCCGCAAAGCGCCAAAGTTAACTGACAGCTGTAGTCAGTTTTTACAGCAGTATCCATGGCCGGGCAATGTGCGGCAGTTGGAAAATGCCTTGTACCGCGCCGTCACTTTACTCGATGGCTACGAGCTGGAAAAAGATCATTTGCAATTGCCAAGCTACACCAGTGACTTTGGCTATCTGGAGCAGGATTTTGATGGCACTCTGGATGAAGCCGTTAAACGCTTTGAAGCTAATCTGTTGCGTAAGTTGTACCCCGCCTATCCGAGCTCACGTCAGTTAGCGAAAAAGCTCGGTTTAAGCCACACCGCTGTGGCAAATAAGCTGCGTGACTACGGCATAAACCGGAAGACTGTAAAAATATAATTACAGTATGTGCAAAAAACTGTACTTGATAGGGGCGGGCAGGCTTACCTGCCGCCCCTTAGCTTTATATGAAGTTGCTATAAGCACTTTTGTAGCTATTTGTGTACACATTTCACTGTGCAGCAAGCCTTGACTACCATAGCCTTGCCTCTTCCTTTTTTTGTGGGTAGGCGCATGATAGCGCCCACATTCGTTGTTCGGAGAGCCTCCCCTATGTCAGAGATAAAAAATACAATTAACCCGCTGGGTACTGATGGTTTCGAGTTTGTTGAATATACCGCTGCTGATGCTGAGGGGATTCAAAAGCTGAAAGATTTGTTCCATTCGCTGGGTTTTACCGAAGTGGCTAAGCACCGTTCTAAGCAGGCCTGGTTATACAAGCAGGGCGATATTAATTTTATCATTAACGCTGAGCCGAATTCGCAAGCCGAAGAGTTTGCCAGGCTGCATGGGCCGTCAGTTTGTGCCATGGCATTTCGGGTAACCGACGCGGCTGCGGCGTTAAAGCATGCGCTGGCCAATGGCGCGAAAGAGTACAAAAACCAGATTGGGCCGATGGAGCTGAATATTCCAGCCGTTTACGGCATCGGTAGCAGCCTGCTGTACTTTGTAGACCGCTATGGCGCCAGTTCAGTATATGACATTGATTTTAAATATTATGACAATTGGCAAGTGGAAATGGCCAAGCATGGTGTTGGCCTGGAAGTACTGGACCATTTAACCCACAATGTGATGCGCGGTAATATGAACCTGTGGGCTGGTTTCTATGAGAGTATTGGTAACTTTCGCGAGATCCGTTATTTTGATATTGAAGGCAAGCTGACCGGTCTGGTATCAAAAGCGATGACCGCACCGTGCGGTAAAATCCGTATTCCAATTAATGAATCCTCTGACGATAAATCACAGATTGAAGAGTTTATCCGCGAGTATAAAGGCGAAGGCATTCAGCATATCGCCCTGACGTCCGACAATATTTACGAAACAGTACGCACCCTGCGCAATCGCGGCATGGAATTTATGCCTACCCCGGAAACCTACTACGGTAAGGTGAACGAGCGGGTAGA
This sequence comes from Arsukibacterium ikkense, assembly GCF_000987775.1. GTDB lineage: Bacteria > Pseudomonadota > Gammaproteobacteria > Enterobacterales > Alteromonadaceae > Alishewanella > Alishewanella ikkense. The sequence continues at coordinate 57,730 of NZ_LAHO01000019.1, read as the reverse complement.
AGGCCATGAGGAAGATTTAGATCAAATGCGGGAGCTGCGCATCCTGATTGACGGCGCGCCAATGAAAGACGGTATTTTGTTGCAAATTTTCACCAAAACCGTGATTGGCCCGGTGTTTTTTGAAATTATTCAGCGTAAAGGTAACGAAGGCTTTGGTGAGGGTAACTTTAAAGCTTTGTTTGAATCGATTGAAGAAGATCAAATTCAGCGCGGAGTATTAAGCGATGCGTAAATGGGCGTCTTTTCCATTAAAGGAAGGCGATATATCACGCCAGGCTCATGCCGATTTTCCCGAGCAGGCAATATATGAGCGGGAAACCGGGCGTAGTGGTTTTTTCGGTCCGGCCACGCACTTTCATCATACTCATGCCCCAACTGGCTGGAGTGACTGGCAGGGGCCGCTCAGGCCCCAATTGTTCAACTTTAACCAGATTGAGCTGGATAATGCACAATCGCCCTGGCTGGTGCCGGATTTACTGTTTAACAGCCACTGTAAAATGCGGACCTGGCGTTTAAACGACAGCATGACTAAGTTGGCGCGCAATGCTGATGGCGATGAACTGCTGTTTATTCACGAGGGCAGTGCCGAGCTTTACTGTGATTTTGGCCATTTGAGCGTACGTGATGGTGACTATATTGTGATCCCACGCTCAACCATGTGGCGTTTAGTGCCGAATGAGCCGATGTTTATTCTGCTGATTGAAGCCACTAACGACAGCTACCAGCTACCGGAAAAGGGCCTGGTAGGCAACCATGCCATTTTTGACCCGGCCATGCTCGACACGCCGAAAATTAATGACGCTTTTAAAGCGCAATACAGTGAAGACCGCTGGCAGGTTGAAGTAAAACGCCACGGCCAGGTATCAGTGATTACTTACCCCTATAACCCATTAGATGCGATTGGCTGGCATGGTGATTTAGCGGTAATGCGGATTAACTGGCGCGATATCCGGCCGTTAATGAGCCATCGCTATCATTTACCGCCATCGGCCCATACCACTTTTGTCGCGCAGCGTTTTGTGGTCTGTACCTTTGTGCCACGGCCAATTGAGAGTGATCCTGGTGCATTAAAAGTGCCGTTTTATCATAATAACGATGATTATGATGAAGTGCTGTTTTACCATGCGGGTGATTTTTTCAGCCGCGACAATATTGAAAAAGGCATGGTAACTTTCCATCCGGCCGGTTTTACCCATGGGCCACATCCGAAAGCCTTTGCTGCCGGGCGCGAGTATAAAAAGAAGTTTACCGACGAAGTGGCGGTAATGCTGGATACCCGCGATGCGCTGCAAGTAGGCGAAGCTGCCCTGGCCACCGAAAATCCGGATTACGTTAATAGCTGGAAAACCAAGCCACAGGACCCAGCCACAGGTTCAGTTAAGGAATAATATGAAATTAGCTAGTTTAAAAAATAATACCCGTGACGGCCAGTTAGTGGTGGTAAGCCGTGATTTAAGCCGTTGTGTTACCGTAACCGATGTGGCGTCCACTATGCAGCAGTTGCTGGATAACTGGGCTAACCTGGCGCCAGCATTACAACAGCGCTATGAGGCATTAAATAGTGGTAGCTTTAACGGTGAAATGCCGTTTGAACCAACGCAGTGTGAGTCACCTTTGCCGCGGGCTTATCAATGGGCTGATGGCAGTGCCTATGTAAACCATGTCGAGCTGGTGCGTAAGGCGCGTAACTCTGAAATGCCGCCCAGTTTCTGGACCGATCCTTTAATGTATCAGGGCGGCTCTGACGATTTTATCGGCCCGCGCGACCCGATTGAGGCAATTAGTACTGAGCATGGTATCGACTTTGAAGGTGAGGTTGCGGTTATCACCGATGATGTTCCGATGGCAGTAAGCCCGGAGCAGGCGCTTAAAAAAGTGCGGCTGATTATGCTGGTTAACGACGTATCGCTGCGTGGTTTAATTCCAAACGAGCTGGCCAAAGGCTTTGGCTTTTTTAACTCAAAACCGGCCTCCAGCTTTAGCCCGGTAGCCGTTACCCCAGATGAGTTGGGCGATAAGTGGCAGGATGGCCGTGTGCATTTACCCTTGCTGTCGACCTACAACGATAAGCCATTTGGTAAGCCCAATGCCGGTATTGATATGACCTTTAACTTTGGTCAGCTGATTGCCCATGCTGCCAAAACCCGTAACCTGGGTGCGGGTGCGGTAATAGGTTCAGGTACTGTATCGAATAAGCAGGGCACCGAGTATGGTACTGCCATTAACGAAGGTGGCGTAGGTTACAGCTGTATCGCTGAGATCCGGATGATTGAAACTATTCGCGATGGCAAGCCCAGCACCTCCTTTATGCAATTTGGTGATACCATTAAAATGGAAATGCTGGATAGTGATGGCCAGAGTATTTTTGGTGCTATCGACCAGCAAGTGGTGCAGTATAAGGTTTAATCACGTTCCCAGTGGATGCGGATGTACTTTTTTCTGCGACCGTTGCAGCCCTGGACGGACGGACAAATTCGTCAGGAACGAATTTGTACCGCTCCGCGGGCCGAACGGTGAACTTTATGGACGAAGTTCATAAACGAGCCCCCAGGGATGGGTTTACGGCGTGTCGCAGGGAAAATGTACGTAGCAGCAGCGGGTTCGAAGCGCTTAAGGTAACAGTTTATGAAACTCTATAGCTACTGGCGCTCTTCAGCCGCCTACCGGGTGCGCATCGCCCTGAATTTAAAACAACTTAGTTTTGAAACGATACCGGTACACCTGATTAAAGACGGTGGCCAGCAACATAGTGCTGAGTACCAGCAGCTAAACCCCAATCAGCTGGTACCGACTTATGTCGATGGTGAGTTAAGTTTGAACCAGTCACTGGCCATTATTGAATACCTCGACGAAATGTACCCCGAGCCGGCGTTGCTGCCCGAAGACCCGGCCGCTAAAGCGCAGGTACGCTCACTGGCGCTGGATATTGCCTGCGATATTCACCCGTTGAACAACCTTAGGGTATTACAGTATTTGACCGGGCCGCTGCGTTTAAATGACGAGCAGAAAACCGAGTGGATCCATCACTGGCTGCATACTGGTTTTAGTGCCCTGGAACAACGGCTGCAAAAGACTGCGGGTGAGTTTTGCTATGGTGACGGTATTACGCTTGCTGACTTGTGCCTGGTACCGCAAATGTACAATGCCCTGCGTTTTAGACTCGATACCCTGCAATACCCGACCATTAGCCGGATTTATCATCATTGCCAGCAATTAGCCGCGTTTGCGCTGGCGGCACCTGAGCAACAAAGTGATGCCCAGGTGTAACATGGCAGATTTAAAACCGGTTGTGCCACTTAAACCGCAGCGAATACCCAGAATGCCTAAGCGCTGGTTTAACCGGGTGCTGGTGTATGTTGGGGTATTTGGTATCGTGTTTCAGCTAACAGCAGCGCTATACGCGTTGTGGCAGGGCGTGTACTTGCAACAATTTTGGTTTATCACTTTGCTGGCGCCGTTGCTGTGTGTTTTTTCTGGAATGGTACCTGCGCTACAGTTACAGCGCGAGCCAGACGCATAACCTTATGCTTTGGGTTTAGTGTTAGGCAGTTTCAACATACCTTTAATTTCTACCCGGGCGATGCCTTCATCATTAAACACAAAGTTAACCTGGCCCGGACCGCGGCTGAAGCGATAGCGGCCACCGTCGTAGTACAGTATATAATTACCGCGGCCATCTTTCAGATCAGGGTCCTGGGTAAGTTTTAAGTCGAAGTCAGCAATCTCAAATTCAAAACCCGCAAGTGGGGCGTTAACAAAATCAGGTACCCACACTTCATTTTCGTTTTGCAGGATCAGCGTTAACGAATATTTCTGGGGTAGGCTGCTAACGGTAAGGCTTTGCTTGCCGGCACTGAAATAAAATTCACCGTCTTTACGGATATAACTAAAGCCATATTGCAGCGGTATGGTTTTACCATCTTGCAGGGTATAGCTGCCTTTGCCCATCAACTGAAACTGGGCTAAAGCCGGCAGGCTAAACAGTAAACTGATAACTAGTGTGATAATTCTCATAGTGTTAACTCCGTAAACTGTTTAAAACCAGTACCCGCCAGGCGCGGCTAAACCTGAGTGACATCAACAATCAGCTTTAACTGTTGGCCTGGCTGTAAGTACCGCTCGGTATTAATATTGTTCCATTTTACAATTTCTGCAACTGAGACACTAAAACGCTGGGCAATCCGGGCCAGTGAGTCGCCTTTACGTACTTTGTAGTTCACCGTACGGGTAACAGCGGTACTGGGGCTACTTTGGCTATCATGCCACAATACCAGCTTCTGGCCAGGCTTGAGCGGGTCGCGCTGTACCATGCCATTCCATTTTGCTAAGTCGGCAACAGTGACTTTGTGAGCCCGGCTGATGTCCCACAGCGTATCCCCGCTTTTAACAATATAGTCGGTTCTTACACTGCCAGCAGTGCGGCTTTGTGCTTTGGCAATCCGGTTTTGCTGGCTCAGCTGGTAACTGTCGGCAGCCCTTGCTGACATCGGGATCAGTAAATGCTGGCCCAGCCGGATGGTATTGCCAGTTAAGTTGTTTAAGCGGCTGATGGCATCAACGGTGGTTTTGTGCTGGCGGGCAATCTTACCCAGGGTATCGCCACTGACGACAGTATAACGTTGCCATTGTAAGCGGTCTTCTGAAGCAGTTTTAGCCAGTTGTAAGCTGAAATTGTCTGCTTTAGCCAGCGGCAACACTAACTGATGCGGACCATCGGGATCGGTTGCCCATTGGTTAAATCCGGGGTTCAGTGCTTGTAGTTCGGCAACACTCAACCCTGCCAGCTCAGCGGCGATGGCCAGATCAATCTGCCCGCCAGTGGCAACCACGGTTATCTTGGGTTCATTAGCGATAAACTTCCAGACAATGTCAAAATCATCAGGTCGTTTTAAGATGTCGACCAGTGCCAGTAACTTCGGCACATAAGCGGTGGTTTCTGCTGGCAAGTCCAGTGACCAGAAATCAGTGGGCAAACGACGTTGTTTATTGGCGCGAATAGCCCGGCCAATCCGGCCTTCACCGGCATTATAGGCGGCGATGGCATTGAGCCAGTCATGCTCCAGGGTATTATATAAATATTGCAGGTAATCCAGCGCGGCCCGGGTTGATTCAATCACATCGCGCCGGCCGTCATACCAGAAGTTTTGCTTCAAACCAAAGCGGGTGCCGGTAGCAGGCATAAACTGCCACATGCCTGACGCCCGGGCGTGTGAGTAGGCAAAAGGATCGAAGGCGCTCTCAACTATAGGCAGTAAGGCCAGCTCCAGCGGCATATTGCGCTTTTCCAGTTCTTGAACGATGTAATACAAAAAAGGCTGAGCCCGGTTGGCAACCCTGTCCAGATAACTCTGGTGTTGGCTGAAAAAGTTACGTTGTTCGACTATCGGTCGGGTTTGCGGCACATTAAAGGTAAGTTGTAACTGAATGCGTTGCCATAAATCTTCCAGTTCAGTCGCATCCAGCGGCACCAGCTGTTCTGGTGCTGTATCGGCATACCATAACCGGTTGGCAATTTGCTCGGCGCTGGCGCCTTTCACCTGAGTTAGTGCGGCGCTGTTTTTGGTTACTTGTGTTTTTTCAGGAGCAGATCCTGTCGTGCTGACACAGCCACTGAGCAGTGCAACTAACATGACGGCAGAAATTTTTAAATGCATAGAGTCATTCCGCGGAAAAAATCTCATGTTACCTGTTCAATGCCTGATTGCAAGTCAGGATTTAAACTGGTCCTTCATTGCGCGTAGCCGGGTAAGCAAGTCAATGGCATTATCTTGTTGCAAGCGTTGTTGCAACGCTTTGTTTTCGCATCGCAAAAAGGGATTAATTTGTTTTTCTGTAGCTAAGTTTGCCGGCAAGGTTGGCTGATTAGCCTGGCGCAACATGATGCATTGTTGCTGATAGGCCAGCAGTGCCTGATTATCTGGCTCTACCGTTAAGGCAAAACGCAAATTTGCCAGGGTATACTCGTGTGTGCAATACACCTCTGTTGCGTCAGGCAGCGCCGCCAGTTTCTGCAAGGAGTGATACAACTGGGCGGGACTGCCTTCGAACAACCTGCCGCAACCGGCACTGAACAGCGTATCACCACATAATAAATACGGGGCGGCGTAAAAGCCAATATGGCCAAGGGTGTGGCCGGGTAAATCTAATACCTGAAACTGATACTGAAAAGGTGTAAGCTCGATAGTATCACCTTGTTGCACGTATTCCGTTAGCAGCGGTATTTTAGCGCGTTCAGCCGCAGGGCCGATAATGCGTACTTCTGGAAAGGCCAGTTGTAATTGCGCCAGACCAGCGGTATGGTCAGGATGGTGGTGCGTGATTAAAATAGCATATAAGGTTTTTTGCTGTTGTTGTAAAAGTCGCAGCACAGGAGTGGCATCGCCAGGGTCCACCACAACACAAAATGGGTTATCGGGCTGACACAGACTCCAAATATAGTTATCCTCAAAGGCAGAAAGTGGGCTAATAGTCAGCAGCAGATTTTCTTTTAACATTAAAGCGCCCTCAACGTTAAAGCAGGCACAACTTTATCATGAAACCGGCATTGAACGAAAACGAATCACAGGTACCGGTCAGTTGGCAGGCATTTTTGCAAGGGCCGGCGCTGGCCCAGGCCATTGGCGAGCAGTTACAGCCATGGTGGCAGCAGATATTTGGTTATTATTTATTAAAAGTCGGCGATCTGAGCAGTGATTTAACGCTGCCCGGTTGCAAACTTAAGCATCAGGTGCATTTAGGCAGCGTTGATAATGGCAATAATCATCTGATAGGCCTGCCGGATACTCTGCCGATCGACAGCCACAGCATTGATGCCGTTTTACTGAGTCAGTGCCTGGAGTATCAAGCCGATCCGCACCATATTGTCAGAGAAGCACACAGGGTACTGATGCCAGATGGCTATTTGCTGCTCACAGGATTTAATCCACTGAGTTTACTGGCTTTAGCGGGGGTAGCACCCTGGCTGAAACAGCGCTACCCATGGCAGGGACGGTTTTTTTCTGCTGGCCGGGTAAAAGACTGGCTACACCTGATTGGTTTTGAAGTGCTGGCTGAGCAACGGTTCTTTTATGGCAGCATGCTGGTAAACGAATATACCAATAACGGTATGCAGCGCTTTGCGGAAAAGTACCTGAATTATTTTGCCGGCTGTTATCTGTTGGTGGCGCGTAAACGTGAGTTGCCGTTGACACCTATCCGGCCGCGCTGGCAACTTTCGCCAGCCTTTGGCGAGGGGGTAAAAGGAGTAAGTGCCCGCCAGGACTGCCGTTAAAGGCTCTGTTTGCGGCGGGATAAGCTTAAACTTACTCGGTAAGCTGGCTTAACAGGTAGCCTTGTTGTTGTAACAGTTTTAATAGCCCGTCATCACCTGCCAGATGCAGCGCTCCGACCAAGACCATTGTGACGTGCTGCTCACTGCTCAGCGCTTTTAACTGTTCCATCCAGGCATGGTTGCGGTTAACCAGCAAAATTTCATACAGCTGAGGAATTTGCTTTAAATCGCCAATAAATAGTTGTTCCAGTTTGGCCGTATCACCACTACGCCAGGCTTGTTTCATGTCAGCCAGTTGGCTTTCGACCTTGTGCATATCGTTCAGGGTTGAACTGATAGTCAGATCCGGATCAAGCTGATTCATACCATCAAGCACTGCCAGATGCTCGTCCATGGTTTCCAGGCCGGCAATGCCTTTACCCTGTTGCTGGCCCAGCTGCATATAATGCAGGTCCACCCCGGTTTCAGCGGCGCCTATTCGTTTCATTTCAACCATGGCCAGCATCATGGTGGCAAAGCCAGGCTTAAAGCGGCTGATTGCGGCAATCGGCATATTGCGTTCAGTTGCATAGGCTTTCAGTTGCTGATAAACCCCGGCAGATAACACCTGTTCTAAGGTTTTGCCGTCAGTATAGGTATTTTGCAGCATCATTTTAGTTAACCCTGCCGGGCTGGTCAGCACATTTAAGTCTGTTTCAAACAGCAAATGGCTGCTGGCGTTAAAGGCGGTGTCGTATGCTGTGGGCAACGGGTAGTCACTTTTACTCAGGACGTGGACAGTGCCAGCCAGATAAAAATGCTGACCGTCTTTACTGACTTTCCAGACACTGGCAGCCCACAGTGCATTGCTTAACAGCAGCAACGCCAGGCAAAAAATCTGAGTTAATAAACGCATGGTGTCTCCTTACCAAAAAACGTACCAAAAAAGTAACCGATAAAAGTTACCACATTAAATCATCCGGGATCTGATAATCAGCGTAAGGGTCATCTTCATCGGGTTGTTGTTGCTTGGTGTTCAGCAGCACAATACTGCTGGCATCACGTTGTATAATTTTTTCAGCTACCGGGGCGGGGATTAAAATGTACTGCTCTGCCAGGCGGGCTATGGCCACTAAGCCACGGCTTAGTTCATCATGAAGCTTTTTACTGACATATAGCTTTTTAACCAGTTTGCCATCGACAAAATTAAAACCCAATTCCCCTTTATTGCTAATGGCATTCGTTTCAATAATTTGTTTTACCTGAGCGGCTAGCGCTTTTTGGGCCAGCTCGGCTTGCTTTTGCCGATTAAGTTCACGATCGCGAGCGACCTGCTCGGCTTTTGCCTGTTGTGCCAGGGTGGTGGCTTCATTGGCCAGCACCGTATTTTTGCCAGACTGGGTTTTTTGCTGGTGCTTTTCCTTTTTAACTTTTTTAACTTTTTTGGCATCAGCCAAGCCAGCTTTTAAAAGCTGGTCACGTAACGCATTGCTCATAATGGGGCTACTCGGGTTGCTGGGTAAATAAGCTGCTTAGTGTACCTTAAGCAATCTTATTAACTCAAATGGGCCAGTTCGGTTATCATATAGCAGTACTCTAAGGTGATGAGGTTAATTTTGCCATTTAAAGATTTAGCGTTAGATCCACGCTTACTCAGGTCAATTCAGCATTTGGGCTTTGATAAGCCTACCGAGATCCAGCAGGAGGCCATACCGGCGGTGATGGTGGGGCGCGATTTAATTGTGTCATCACAAACGGGTTCTGGCAAAACACTGGCTTATCTGCTGCCGATGATGCAACGCCTGCTAAAAAGCCGTGCTTTGTCGAAACAGGATGCCCGGGCACTGATTTTAGCGCCAACCCGCGAGCTGGCAAAGCAGGTATATGCCCAGCTGCGCCTGCTGGTATCAAATACGCCGGTAACCGCTGCATTAATTGTCGGAGGCGAAAACTTTAATGATCAGGAAAAAATTCTGAAACGCCAACCCACCATTGTGGTCGCGACTCCCGGACGTTTTGTTGATCACCTGGAGCATAAAACCCTGTTTTTGCAAGGTTTGGAAATGCTGATCCTGGATGAAGCTGATCGAATGCTGGATTTAGGCTTCCTGCCCCAGCTTACTGTAATTAACAAAGCAGCGGATCATCGTTTACGCCAAACCATGTTGTTTTCGGCCACTTTGGATCATGCCGAAGTGGATAATCTGGCGCTGGCGTTATTAAAGAACCCCTACCGGGTAGCGATAGGCGCGGGCTATCAGCAACATCAGGATATTGAGCAGCAATTTTTTCTGGCCGATAATCTGAGCCATAAAGAAGCGCTGCTCAGTCACTTTTTACAGCAACCGGATATAAAGCAGCTGATCATGTTTACCGCTACCCGGGCTGACGCCGAACGGTTAACCAGCGTTTGTGAAGCCGCAGGTTTTACGGCAGTGGGGCTAAGCGGTAAGTTAAGCCAGCAACAACGTAATAGCGTGATGCAGCAATTTGCCACCGGTAAGTTTCAGGTGTTGGTAACCACCGATTTAGCCTCGCGCGGCCTGGATTTACTGCAGGTATCTCATGTAATTAATTTTGACTTGCCCAAACACCCGGAAGAGTATGTCCACCGGATTGGTCGCACGGGCCGGGCTGGAGCTAAAGGCCGGGCGATATCCCTGGTGGGGCCAAAAGACTGGCCCAGTTTACAAAATATTGAAGCTTTTTTACGCCAGGCAATCGAATTCTCTGTGGTTGACGCCTTACCGGCGCGCTTCAGTGGTATCGTTGCCCCGCTAAAACATGCCAAAGTAGCGGCTAAAGGTGGTGCAGCAGCAACAGTGGCGAAGCCCCGGCCGGCGAAGCCTGGCAGCGCTAAAACCAAGGCGCCGGTGTTCTTTGAAGGCGGTGATGACGGCAGTGGTCCGGTAAGGCGGAAAAAATAATTGCATGCTGGTTAATTATTCAGCGTTTTTACTGCTACACTGAAAAAGTTAAGTTATATCTGCTGGCGCTAACTCGTTATAGCAGATGCAATTTAGCCGGTGCGGCCTGTAAAAGAATATATTTTCTGCTCGTCTGGTATTTGTGTTGACCGCATGATCAGCTTAACTGATAATGCAGTTGAATATTTACCCGCTTGATTACCTGGCCGGTAATATTTAAGTCGCCGGAATATCGGCAAATTTAGTTAAAGTAAGAGAGTGTTATGTCACAGTTAATTTCTGGTACAGTTAAGTGGTTCAACGAAGATAAAGGTTTCGGTTTCATCGAGCGCGAAGGCGGCAAAGACGTATTCGTTCATTTCCGCGCTATCAATGGTACAGGCCGCAAAACTTTAGTTGAAGGTCAGCGTGTAACTTTCGAAGTTACCGAAGGTCAGAAAGGTCCACAGGCTGAAAACGTCACTGTAACCGGTTAATCTGATAGTTTTGTAAAGAGCCAGCCACTGAGCTGGCTTTTTTATGTCTGAAATTCGGTCATCAGCCATTGACACTAGTTCCGACAAAAACCGTTAAAAGGGTAAGCTGAGCTGGCCAGGGTTGGGTGAGTTAAAGCCCAGTTGCAAGCCAACCAGCCTAACTCCTTGTTGTTGCCGGCGTTGCCAGGCTTGCTGCAACAACGGCATAAACTGCTCCAGACTGACGCTGTTAGACTGACACTCTACTGTGGTTTGCCGAAAATCGCTGAATTTAAGTTTTACCCCAATTTTATGTAAGCCTTGATTGCCCTGGTTCGCCAGCCGCATTTGTAGCTTTGGCCACAGTACACTTAGCGCGTTGACACAATCCTGATAGGCTGCGATATCGGTCGCCAGGGTGTGTTCTACACCAACCGATTTGGCATGGCGCTCCACCCTTACCGGCCGCTCATCTATGCCCTGACTGCGTTTAATCAGGCTGTCTGCCATGGCGCCAAAATGCTTTACCAGTAGCGCCAGATCGCATCCGGCAATGTCCTTACATTGCCTCAGTCCCAACTTGGCCAAACGTTCTGCCGTTTTACTGCCAACACCGGGAATTTTCGCCAGCGGTAAGGTTGCCATAAAAGCGGCGACATCAGCAGGTGTAATAACGAACAAACCATTGGGTTTATTTTCATCACTGGCAATTTTTGCCAGAAATTTATTGGGGGCAACCCCGGCTGAGGCAGTTAAGCCGGTTTCAGCCAGAATAACCCGGCGAATATCCTCGGCGATACGGGTTGCACTGCCAGCAAAATGGCTGCTATCTGTGACATCCAAAAAGGCTTCATCCAGAGATAACGGCTCAATTACATCACTGTAACGCTGGAAAACGGCCCGTATTTGGCGGCTGACAGTTTTGTACTTGTCCATATTGCCAGCCATCAAATGCAGTTGTGGGCATAATTTCAGAGCCTGGCCGGTTGGCATAGCTGAACGCACGCCAAAGGCACGGGCGGGGTAATTACAGGTGGCAATAACGCCGCGGCTGCTGCGACTGCCGCCAATGGCTAATGGCAGACTGGCGAGTGATGGGTTATCGCGCATTTCCACTGCAGCAAAAAAACAATCCATGTCGATATGAATAATTTTGCGCTGATTGGTCATAAGTGTATTTTAACTGTATTGATATACAGTATAGTAGTGGCTGGCTGCGGTCTTGTAAAGTGTCAGTAACGTTAGCGCGACCTGTCCAGCTCTGATAATGTACTGGCAATAAGTTAAATGGATGGCCAGACGGCTATATTTTCGGTGCATCCGCCATAAAATCAGGGTAGAATAGCTGCCAATTCAGAACCCCTAGTTAATAAACCAGTAAGCGTAAACCGCGCCCAGGAGAAAGCATGTTAAAGCGTGAGATGAATATTGCCGATTTTGACCCGGAATTATGGCAGGCCATTACCGACGAAACCGCCCGTCAGGAAGCGCACATTGAGCTAATCGCGTCTGAAAATTATGCCAGCCCGCGGGTGTTACAAGCGCAAGGTTCACAGCTTACCAACAAATATGCCGAAGGTTACCCACACAAGCGCTACTATGGTGGCTGTGAGTTTGTTGATATTGCGGAAGATTTAGCGATAGCCCGCGCCAAGCAACTGTTTGCTGCTGATTACGCTAATGTGCAGCCGCACGCAGGCTCACAGGCCAACGCCGCGGTGTTTTTGGCCTTACTGGAAGCCGGTGATACCATTTTAGGCATGAGCCTGGCGCATGGTGGCCATTTAACTCACGGGTCGCACGTCAGCTCGTCAGGCAAATTATATAAAGCGGTACAATACGGCTTACATCCAGAAACGGGTGTGATTGATTATGATCAGGCTGAAGCGCTGGCGCTGGAACACAAGCCAAAATTAATTATTGCCGGCTTTTCTGCTTACTCAGGCATTGTTGACTGGCAGCGTTTTCGTGACATCGCCGATAAAGTTGGCGCTTACTTGTTGGTTGATATGGCGCACGTTGCCGGCCTGGTGGCAGCCGGTTTATATCCAAACCCGGTGCCGGTGGCTGACGTTGTTACCACTACCACCCATAAAACACTGGCCGGCCCGCGTGGTGGTTTAATTCTGGCGCGTAAAAACGAAGCCATTGAGAAAAAGCTGAACTCTGCGGTATTTCCGGGGAGTCAGGGCGGCCCGTTAATGCATGTTATCGCGGCAAAAGCGGTAGCTTTTAAAGAAGCGTTAGAGCCTGAATTTAAAGTGTATCAGCAGCAAGTGCTGAACAATGCTAAAGCCATGTGTGATGAAATGATCAAACGCGGTTTTAAGATCGTGTCTGGCGGCACTGAAAATCATTTATTCCTGATGGATCTGATTGACAAAGACATTACCGGTAAAGATGCCGATGCTGCTTTAGGCAAGGCCCATATTACTGTTAATAAGAACTCAGTACCCAATGATCCACGCTCACCTTTTGTCACCAGTGGTTTGCGGATTGGCACGCCAGCTATAACCCGTCGTGGCTTTAAAGAAGAGCAGGCCCGCCAGGTTGCCGGCTTTATTTGTGATGTACTGGACAATATTCATGATGATAGCGTGATTGAACGCGTTAAAACCGATGTTGGCCAGTTGTGCAGTCGCTTCCCGGTTTATGCCTAAGCGTTAAATTAGTGCTATTATGGCCGCATTTGCGGCCATTTTTATCTCTGAGAACTGCCTATGTATTGTCCCTTTTGTAATGCTGATGACACCAAGGTGATTGATTCGCGCCTGGTGGCAGACGGCCATCAGGTGCGCCGCCGCCGGGAGTGCCTGGCCTGTCATGAGCGCTTTACCACCTTTGAAGCCGCCGAATTGGTGATGCCCAGGATCATTAAACGGGATGGCTCACGCGAGCCTTTTAATGAAGATAAACTGCGTAACGGTTTATTAAGATCGCTGGAAAAGCGGCCGGTCTCAACCGAGCAGATAGAACAACTGATTCAGAAAATTAAATCGCAACTGCGCGCCACAGGCGAGCGTGAACTGGCCAGCAATATGCTGGGCAATCTGATTATGGATGAACTGGTGAAAGTGGATAAGGTGGCATACGTCCGTTTTGCTTCAGTGTATCGCTCGTTCAAAGATATTCGTGAGTTTGGCGAGGAAATTGCCCGCTTAGGAGAGCAATAGTGGCCTTTAGCGCAGCGGATCATCAGTTTATGGCGCTAGCGCTGCAACTTGCCGCTAACGGCCGTTTTACTTCAGACCCCAACCCTAATGTGGGTGCGGTCATTGTGCAACAAGGCGAGGTGGTGGGTAGCGGCTATCATCATCAGGCCGGGCAGGGTCATGCTGAAGTGTATGCGCTGGCAGAGGCCGGCAACAAGGCCAGGGGGGCTACCTGTTACGTCACACTGGAGCCATGCAGCCATTATGGCCGTACACCGCCCTGTGCTGAGGCGTTAATTGCCGCAGGGATAAGCCGGGTGGTGATTGCGATGCCTGATCCTAATCCCTTGGTGGCTGGTAAAGGGGTGACATTATTACAGCAAGCCGGGGTAGCCGTAAGTAGCGGTTTAATGCACGCAGAGGCCCGGGCATTAAACCGCGGTTTTTTAAGTGCCATGGAGCGACAGCGGCCGTGGCTTACATTAAAACTGGCGGCCAGTATTGATGGTCGTACAGCATTGGCCAATGGGCAGAGCCAATGGTTAACCAGCCCGGAAGCCAGAGCCGATGTGCAACTGTGCCGAGCGCAAAGTAGTGCCATATTATCGACCGCCAGTACGGTACTGGCAGATAGCGCCCGCCTGAATGTACGACAGTTAACCACCGGCAGGCAGATTACTACCTTGCAAAATGGCCAATTGCGCCAGCCGTTAAGAGTCATTCTGGACCGGCGTCAGCAGTTGACCGGCAGCGAGCCGCTGTTTAGCCTGCCGGGGCCAATTTTACTGTGTATCAGCCCCGGCCAAACTACGCGCAAGATGCCTGCACAGGTACAGCAACAAGCAATACCACTGGCAGCGGATGCTTATTTTGATTTAACGGCGTTGTTGTATACGCTTGCCGCCGCACAGGTGCGAAGTATCTGGGTTGAAGCCGGCGCTATGCTTGCGGGGGCCTTATTGCAACAACAGCTGGTGGATGAATTTATCCTGTATCAGGCGCCAGTACTGTTAGGGCCGCAGGCAAAAGCACTGGCGCTGTTACCAGAATTAACCGAGTTGGCGCAGGCCAGACGTTTCGAGTTTACCGATGTTAGCCGGTTGGGGCCTGATATCAGGCTGACGGCAACGCTGACAACGTAGTAATTTTTTAACCGCTTTTCCCGCCAGTGTTGCGGGCACGGCTATATCGCCCTAACGTGGCTTTATTTAACAAGGGTTTTTATGCAACTGAATACACCTGCTGAAATTATTGAAGACATTCGTCAGGGCAAGATGGTGGTATTGATGGATGACGAAGATCGCGAGAACGAAGGCGATCTGGTGATGGCGGCTGATTATGTCACGCCTGAAGCCATCAATTTTATGGCAAAACATGGCCGCGGCCTGATTTGTCTGACACTAAGTAAAAAGCGTTGTCAGCAATTACACTTGCCGTTGATGGTCGATGCTAATAAATCGCCCTTCGCGACCAACTTTACCGTGTCCATTGAAGCGGCAGAAGGGGTTACCACAGGCATTTCCGCGGCTGACCGGGCGCGTACGGTTAAGGCTGCGGTAGCGCGCGATGCCAGCCCGGCAGATATCGTCCAGCCTGGGCACATTTTTCCGTTAATGGCGCAGGATGGTGGGGTGCTGGTGCGGGCTGGTCATACTGAAGCTGGCTGCGATTTAGCCCGGCTGGCAGGGTTGGAGCCGGCAGCGGTCATCGTGGAAATACTGAACGATGATGGCACTATGGCCAGGCGGCCTGATTTGGAAGTTTTTGCCCGCGAACATAATATTAAAATTGGCACTATTGCTGATTTAATTGAATATCGAAATTTAAATGAAACCACCATTGAAAAAGTAGCTACCTGTCAGCTGGCAACTGAAGTGGGCGATTTTCAGCTGGTGACTTTTAAAGATACCATCGATAATCAACTGCATTTCGCGTTAGTCAAAGGTGAAATTAAAGCGGAAGCGCCAACCCTGGTCAGAGTGCATTTACACAATACGTTTTCCGATTTACTGTTAGCTGATCGTGCTGCCAATCGTAGTTTCCCTTTGCATACCGCCATGAAACGGATCGCCGATGAAGGCGGTGTGCTGGTATTGCTGGGTAAACATGAATCTACCGCAGAGCTGGTGCGTATGGTGCAAGCTTTTGAAGCCGAGGATAAAGGCGAGCAACCGAAAACGGCGCCGTGGAAGGGCACATCGCGTAATGTGGGGGTGGGCTCACAAATTCTGGCCAGTCTGGGCGTGAAAAAAATGCGCTTGCTAAGCCAGCCTAAAAAATACCATGCTCTGTCGGGTTTTGGCCTGGAAGTTGTGGACTATGTGTCAGAATAACTGCGATGCCGAATGTGCGTTTTTGTGATACTATGCGCGGCTGATTTTTGCAGCCCCAGATTCGAGAGGATTTACCATGCAAGTGATTGAAGCCGGCTATGTAGCCAAAGGCAAGAAGTTCGCGTTAGTCGTGGCACGATTCAACGGTTTTATCGTAGAAAGCTTGTTAGAAGGTGCAATAGATACCTTAAAACGGGTAGGCAACGTCGCTGAGCAAGATATTACGGTAGTGCGGATCCCAGGCGCTTTTGAAATGCCACTGGCCGTGCAGCAGGTTGCTGCCAGCAAAAAGTATGATGCTATTATAGCGCTGGGTGCGGTGATCCGTGGTGGTACGCCGCATTTTGAATATGTGTCCGGAAGCTGTACCAATGGTATTGGCCAGGTGGCGTTGGCACATAGCTTGCCGGTTGCCTTTGGTGTGTTAACGGTCGATAGCATAGAGCAGGCAATAGAGCGATCGGGTACCAAAGCTGGCAATAAAGGCGCGGAGGCGGCTATGTCGGCATTGGAAATGGTTAATGTGCTGGACCAGCTGTAACAGGAAAATTTATGAAACCAAATGTGCGTCGTCAATCGCGTTCACTGGCGGTACAAGGGATTTACAGCTGGCAGGTCAGCCATAATCCGATAGCCGATATTGAACAGCAGTTATTGCTGGAAAATAATGTTAAACAGCTGGATGTGGCCTATTTCCAGGATATTTTACGGGGTGTGGTATTGCACCATAGCAAGCTGGATGAGGCGTTAAAGCCTTATCTGGAGCGGCCGTTTGAAGATGTCGATTTAGTGGAGAAGGCGGTCT
This sequence comes from Arsukibacterium ikkense, assembly GCF_000987775.1. GTDB lineage: Bacteria > Pseudomonadota > Gammaproteobacteria > Enterobacterales > Alteromonadaceae > Alishewanella > Alishewanella ikkense. The sequence goes on along the minus strand of NZ_LAHO01000019.1, from coordinate 40,809 downwards.
TGCGGGTCTCTGCCTATGAACTGAAATACCGGCTGGATGTACCATACAAAGTGGTCATTAACGAAGCCATTGAGCTGGCGAAGGCCTTCGCTGCCGATGACAGTCATAAATTTGTCAATGGTATTCTGGATAAAGCAGTACGAGTACTGCGAACCAACTAACGGAGAGCCGACGTTAGTCGGCTTTTTTATACACTATGGGTGAATTTGAACTTATCGCCAGCTTCTTTGCTGACTCTGGTATTGCGCGCCAGGATGTCATTGTTGGCGTGGGCGATGACGGTGCGGTGCTGCAAATGCGCGATGGCTACGATTTAGTGGTTACAACCGATACCATGGTTTGTGGTACCCATTTTTTCCCTGACGTTGATCCCCGGGCACTTGGCCATAAGTTAGTAACGGTCAATGTCAGCGACTTAGCGGCGATGGGCGCAGAGCCTGCCTGGTTGTCGTTAGCTTTAACCTTACCGAGTGTCGATGAAGCCTGGCTGCGCCAGTTTGCTGCTGGCCTGGCTGAAACCGCAGATTATTATAACTGTCGCTTAGTGGGAGGCGATACGACTCGCGGCCCACTGAGTCTGACTATGATTGCTAAAGGCCAGGTGCCACGTGGCCGGGCTATTACCCGCGCTGGTGCCAAAGTCGGTGACTATATCTATGTTACTGGTACACTGGGTGACGCGGCCCTGGGGTTAAAAGTATGTCAGGGCCAGGCGCAAACCAGTAAAAAGCATCAGGCGCATTTGTTGCAGCGCTTTCACTTCCCTTCAGCCAGAGTGGCATTAGGGCAGGCGCTGCGTAATGTTGCCAGTAGTGCGATGGATCTCTCCGATGGCTTGTGCGGTGATCTGCCTCACATTTTGCGTCGCTCAGCCGTAGGCGCCTATATTGATGTGCACAAGCTGCCGTTATCACAAGCGTTAAAAGATAGCTGTGATCAGCCTGTGGCATTTAAAATGGCCTTATCGGGCGGCGAGGACTATGAGCTTCTGTTTACGGTACCTGAAAGTAAGCGTGGTAGCCTTGATGTGTTATTATCACCCTACGGCGTGCCCTTTACCTGTATCGGTCGCATTACAGGGGCTACTGGCAAGTTGGAATTAAAAGCCGGGGAGCAACCATTTGACTATCAGCATCAGGGATTTTTGCATTTTCCATGAATAAGGTTAGGTTTCAACTTAGTCGCTGGCAGCACTTGTTGGCATTGGGCTTTGGTGCAGGCCTGGCGCCCAAAGCGCCTGGTACTTTCGGTACTTTAGTTGCGATCCCTTTTATTATGGCCTTTGCGGCGTTGGGCCTGACCTGGTATCTGGCATTTCTGGTGGCTGGCACGGTGCTTGGGGTTTATATCTGCGGTAAAACTGCAGACGATGTTGGTGAGCACGATCACGGCGCTATTGTCTGGGATGAAATTATAGGTTATGCGCTCACTATGCTACTGGTACCCATCAGTGTGCAAAGCGTAGTGGCAGGTTTCTTATTATTCCGTTTCTTTGATATTGTAAAGCCCTGGCCAATTCGTTGGTTTGATCAAAAAGTGCATGGAGGGCTTGGCATTATGCTGGATGATATTCTGGCAGCACTACCCGCCTGGCTGATCTTACAATTATTATTGCATTACCAGTTACTGAATTAACGGTCGCTAAGTACCAGGCACAGGGCGAGTACATGAAAAAAACAATGCTACTGGCAGTTGGGTTACTGTTTAGTCTGGTCGCTAAGGCTGAGCCACAGGACGTGTTGTTAGCTCAGGTAAGTAGCAACACCAAGCCGCTGCAGTCGGTTTATGACTTTGATATCCGCCATTGGACCAGTAATGATGGCTTGTCCAGTAACTCTGTGCGCTCTGTCGCGCAGGACGATATGGGTTATCTGTGGCTCGGCACTTTGTATGGCCTTAACCGCTTTGATGGTTTGCAATTTGAACATTTTACCACTGATAACACCCGTCATCTGGCCAGTAACTCTATTACCCGTTTATTACGCGATAACAATGGTTACATTTGGGTTGGTACTAAAGCCGGCCTGTCTGGCTTTAATCCCGCTACCCTGAAATTTGAACGCTACCCCATCGTATCCGAGGTTACCGCAATTATTGCCGTGGCCGAGAACGAAGTGTGGGTTGCTGCTGACAATTTGTTCCGGATTAGAGCTGGAAAAATCAGCCGGATTGAAGCGGTACGCAGCCAGGTCAATCAACTGGAACGCGCAGGTGAAGGCATTTGGGTCAGCACCGCTGAGCATATTGTGCTGCTGAACGCTGACGGCAGCCAGCAACTGCAGATGTATCCACTGCCGCTGGAATTGGCGCAAACCCCGGTTTACGATTTAACTGTTACTGAGGCGGGCTTACATCTGGCCAGTGAAAGTGGTTTTTATCATTTAACCGCAGACTCTGAGATTAAAAAGTGTGACTTACCCGATGGTGAGCATAGCCCGGTGTATAAGTTATTTAAAGATAGTCAGCAAGGCAGTTGGATTTCAACGTACCGCAAGTTGTTTTATCGCCAGCATCAGCAACACTGGCAAAAGGTGACCAGTGCTGAACTGGGCAGCACGCCCTGGTTTAGCGACATTTTCGAAGATGCACAGCACAACATCTGGCTGGCGAGTTACAGTGATGGTATTTACCGGGCAACCGCCGGTCATATTCGCAGAATAGTAAATGGCTTAGCCGATCCTGTGGTGCGAAGTGTTGGCGTTTCGCCAGATAATGAATTGGTTATTGCTGGTCAATCAGCACTGCAAATTCTTAATTCAGATGGTGAATTTACGACTTTACTGGATGCTGATATTTTGGGCAATCAGACAATCAATGACTTATTCTGGCCTGAACCTCATGTACTTTGGTTTGGGGTTGACAGTGGTTTGCTACAATACAACCGACAAAGTCGTGAACTCAGTGTGCCTTTTCCCAGCTTGCAGGGCAATGCGATTAAAGTAGTACAACCTGCTGTAGACGGCGGGGTGTGGCTGGGCGGCGTCAGAGGCTTGTATTATGCTGCCAGCAACCAGTTGACGTTTTCGCCCCTGAATGAACACTTTGAGTCGCGTAATATTACCGTGCTGCAGCAAACGCCTGAACAATTATTCATTGGTACCACCCGGGGCTTGTACCAGCATGATCAAAATAAACTACAACGCCTCGGCGTAGGTTCGCCATTGTACAATAGCTTTATCCTCGCCTTGTTGCATTTACCTGATGGTAGTTTGCTGGTCAGTACTATTGATGACGGTATATTTATCCGGCGCCATGACAACAAGTGGTTGCAACTGCACAGTGCTAATGGCATGCCGCACGGTCCGGCAGTGGGTTTTAGTTATGATGATGAACAACAGTTGGTATGGGTAAGCAGCCATAAAGGCATCTTCCGCTTGCTGCTGGCCAATTTGCCACAGGACAGCACCCAACCATTTGTAATTGATGAGGTGCTGACGCCCTTTGACCGACAATTGGGTAGTGGCCCTAATCGCTGCTGCAATGGCGCTGGCCATGCCAAGATTGTGCGTTGGCAGGATGAATACTGGTTTCCGACCCTGAACGGTTTGATCGCAGTGCAGGCCGATTTAAAAAGACTGACAGCGCAGGTGCTCAAACCACAAATTAAGCAGGTTAATACCACACAACTGTATCAGGTTGTACCCGGTCAGCAACGGCTGGTGCTGGAAATGAACGAGCGCAATGTCACCTTGCTTTATTCTGCTCTGGAATTTATCAAGCCTGATGCCTTGCAGTTTCGCTACCGGTTAGAGGGATTTGACAGCCATTGGCACGACGTAGGTGAGCGGCGAGAGGCGGTGTATACCAATTTGCCACCGGGCAATTATATCTTTCAGTTGCAGGTCAGCCAAAGTGGCCATGGTTGGCGCAGTGCTGATCTGACGGAGTTGACGCTGGTTGTCCCAGAGCGCTTTGACGAGACCTTACTGTACCGAACCTTGTGGTTACTGTTATTGCTTTGCTGTCTGTACGGTGTGTTGTGGCTGCTAAGACGAAATACCTTGCACAAACAGTTGGAACTAGAGCGCTTAGTTAAGCAACGCACCCAGGAGCTGGAAAATAGCAATGTCAGGTTGAATGAGTTAAATGATCAGCTAAGCCAGTTAACCCATAAAGATAATTTAACGGGTCTGCGCAACCGCCGTTTTATGTTTGAGCAACTACCGAAAGATATCGAGCACTTTCAGCGCAATCGCGAATCTATGCAGGCCCAGGGTAAGTGTATAGCTTTGCTGCATGTTGATTTAGATAATTTTAAACAGGTTAACGATCAGTATGGTAATAGTGCGGGGGATAGCCTGATCCAGCAAGTGAGTGGTTTGCTGATCCGGGAAACCCGCGGCTCTGATTATGTGGTGCGGTTCAGTGGTGCTGCTTTTGTCTTGGTGTTGCGGGATATTCAAACTGACCTGGTGCGTCAGTTCAGTTACCGCTTGAATGAACAGATTGGCAAGGCAGCCTTTACGCTACCAGATGGTCAGGTTGTCAGGCTAACGTGCTCAATTGGATATGCTCGCTATCCATTGCCGTTACTGGGTGGACAGCTAATAAACTGGGAAGTGTCGTTGCAACTGGCTGAGCTGGCGTTGTATCACGTAAAGCACCATGGCAAAAATGCGGTGGCAACCCTTGCTTTCGACTCGCAGCTTGATGCATTTGAGTTTGAAGATTCGGCCCATATTGAAGCACAAATTGAAAAACTGCTGGCAGAAGGCCTGGTTTGGTTTGAACAGGGAGACAGCCAGGCCCTGTAAAGTGCCTGGCGAGTTGTTATTAACGGTTGATAAACGCGGTAATTTGCTGGCTGATACCGCAACTGTCTAAACCCAGTTCAGCATAAATTTCCTGCTGAGTGCCGTGTTTAATAAACTGATCTGGCAGGCCTAAGTTTAATACTTGCAGTTTATGGCCCTGCTGCAGCAGATAATCGTTAACTGCAGAGCCTGCACCACCTATCAGTGCATTGTCTTCTATGGTAACAATATGACTATGGTTTGCCGCCAGCTCCTGCAGCAAGCGCTTATCTAACGGTTTAACAAAGCGCATATCGACCAGGGTCGCGTCAAGCGCATTGGCAATATCCTGGCAACTGGCCAGTAGCGTGCCAAAGGCTAAAATAGCCAGCTTGTTGCCCTGGCGAACCACCCTTGCTTTACCTATAGGCAGCAGTTGCATATGCTGTTCCGGGTCGATGCCCGTGCCTATGCCGCGGGGATAACGCACTGCTGCGGGGCCGGGATGCTGGTAACCGGTATATAACATTTGCCGGCACTCATTTTCATCCGATGGCACCATCAGCAACATATTGGGTATACAGCGAATAAAGCTGATATCGAACGCGCCTTGATGCGTAGGACCATCAGCACCGACAATACCGGCCCTGTCAATGGCGAAAAGCACATCGAGGTTTTGCAGTGCCACATCGTGGATCAGTTGATCATAACCACGTTGCAAAAAGCTGGAGTATATTGCCACTACGGGTTTTAAACCTTCAATGGCCATACCGGCTGCCAGTGTAACGGCATGCTGCTCGGCAATGGCTACATCAAAATAGCGTTTGGGGAAGCTTTTGGAGAATTGCACCATATCCGAGCCTTCGCGCATGGCCGGGGTAATACCTTGCAACCGTTCATCCTGTGTCGCCATATCACACAACCAGCGGCCAAAAATATTGGAAAAACTCGGTTTGCCGGCCTTTTTTACCGGCTGACTACTGGCATCAGGATCAAACTTTGCCACGGCGTGGTAACCAATAGGATCGGCTTCTGCTGGCGCATAACCCTTACCTTTTTTGGTTACAATATGCAGCAGTTGCGGACCTTTTAAATTCCGCATATTGCGGATGGTATCGGCCAGGGTAATCACATCATGGCCGTCAATCGGGCCAATATAATTAAATCCCAGCTCTTCAAAAAAGGTACCTGGAGTTACCATGCCTTTAAAGTGCTCTTCGGCACGGCTGGCCAGCTCATGTAAGGGGGGCACACCGCTGAGTATTTTCTTTCCCCCCTCACGCAGGCTGGTATAAAAACTGCCTGATAATATCCGGGCAAAATATTGGTTTAGTGCGCCCACGTTCTCTGAAATCGACATTTCGTTGTCATTTAAGATCACCAGCATATCGGGGCGTACCTCACCGGCGTGGTTCAGCGCTTCAAATGCCATACCGGCGGTTATCGCACCATCGCCAATCACCGCGACCACTTTGCGTTTGCTCTTCGCCTGGCTGGCGGCAATGGCCATGCCTAACGCCGCACTAATCGAGGTGCTGGAATGGCCAACAGTCAGGGTGTCGTATTCACTTTCTTCCCGGCATGGAAAAGGATGCAGCCCCTCTTTCTGGCGGATGCTGTGCATCTGGTCACGCCTTCCGGTTAAAATTTTGTGTGGATAGGCCTGATGGCCCACATCCCAGATCAAGCGGTCAAACGGCGTATTGTAAACGTAATGCAGGGCGACGGTCAGCTCAACGGTACCAAGGCCTGAGGCGAAATGGCCACTGCTCTGACTAACGGTTTTTAATAAAAAACTGCGTAACTCTGCGCTCAGTGCCGGTAGGCTGTCCTGAGGTAACTGACGCAGTTGCTCTGGCACATTGGCTTTGGCTAACAGCGGGAAATCGGTCATATTTAATGCCATGTTCAATGCCTTTATTAAAACTTACGGGCAATAATGTAATGAGCAAAGGCTTTTAACTCATCGGTATTGTATGGCAGACGGGCCAACGCCGCCAAAGCATCCTGGTAAAGCTGGTTTGCTTTGGTTTTGGCTCCTTCCAGCCCCAACAGTGCCGGGTAAGTAAGCTTGTTTGCTTTGCAATCGGATCCCTGCGGCTTACCGAGCACAGCCGTATCACTTTCAATATCCAGAATATCGTCCTGCACCTGAAACGCCAGACCAAGCGAGCTGGCAAATTCGGTTAATGCATGTAGGGTATCAGTGCAGTTAAGTTCGCTGCTGTAGTACGCCAACTGCACTGCACATTCAATCAGGGCGCCGGTTTTCAGCCGATGCATGTGTTCCAAAGTAGCTAAATCTGTCTGCTGATTGGTTTGAGCCAAATCAATGGCCTGGCCGGCACACATGCCGGCAATACCAGCGGCGCTTGCCAGCAATTGAATGCGTTTTAAGCGCAGTGTGGCACTCAGTGATTGATCATCATTGTCAGCCAGCACACTAAAAGCCAGTGCTTGCAGGGCATCACCGGCCAGAATAGCCGTAGCCTCATCAAAGGCTTTGTGGCATGTCGGCTTACCACGGCGTAAATCATCGTCATCCATTGCCGGCAAATCGTCATGGATTAGCGAATAGCTGTGTAAGCACTCAATCGCTAACGCGGCACGGTCAAGTGTCTCAAGTGGTACCTTTAACATGCTACCACAGGCGTACACTAAAAAGGGGCGGATCCGCTTGCCGCCATTGGTCAGGCTGTAACGCATGGCCTGGTGCAACCGCGAGGCTGTCTCTGGCTGGGCGGACATTAACAATTGCAATTGTTGCTCTACCCGATGCTGGTAGAGACTAAGGCTTTCTGGTGCCAAGTTACTCTCCTGGCGGTGGTGTAAAGGCTTGCAGACTTTCTTGCTGCTGTTGTTGCAATAGTAACTGGACTTTTTGCTCAGCACTTTGCAACTGCTGCTGACTTTGTTTTACCAGGCTGATGCCGCGTTCAAACTGCGTCAGAGAGCTGTCCAGTGATAGCTCGCCTTGTTCTAACTGTTGTACGATATTCTCGAGTTCTGCCATTGCCTGCTCAAACTGGCTAAGGTCGGCTTTCTTTTTACTCATGACAATCCCCAAAAAAACTGTGCGCAACGTTACCCTAGCAGGCTATTATGGTCAATCATAACCAATAAGTGAAAGCTTAAATTGCTTCTTTTCTATTAATCAGTACTTAATGTTTACGAAGTTATGTCGATAACCGACTATAAGCTAATATAAAATAATCATAATTCCCGCTTGGGGTCTGTATTAAGGAGTAAACGGTGGATATAGCAACCCTGGTTGGCTTGATTGGCGCTATCGGTTTTGTCGTCATGGCGATGATTATAGGCAGTAGCGGCGACCCGGCTATGTTTGCTGATTTAGTCTCAGTGCTCATTGTCGTCGGCGGTTCTGTTTTCGTGGTGATTACCAAGTTTACTCTTGGCCAGTTTCTCGGTGCTGGTAAAGTCGCGGTAAAGGCATTTATATTTAAAATTGAAGCGCCGGAAGAACTGATTGAAAAAGCGGTGCAGCTGGGCGATTCGGCCCGTAAAGGCGGTTTTCTGGCGCTGGAAGAGGCAGAAATACCCAACGCTTTTATGCAAAAGGGTGTGAATATGCTGGTAGATGGCCACGATGCAGATGTGGTTAGGGCAACCTTGTTAAAAGATATCAGCCTGACTGAAAAGCGCCACGAACAAGGTATCGCTATCTTTCGCAGCTTAGGTGATGTGGCGCCTGCTATGGGCATGATAGGAACCCTGATTGGTCTGGTGGCGATGTTATCAAATATGGATGACCCGAAAGCCATTGGCCCGGCGATGGCGGTAGCATTACTGACGACCTTATATGGTGCCTTTATTGCTAATGTTATTGCCATCCCGCTGGCCGATAAATTGGCTATTCGTAATCAACAGGAAAAACAGAATAACCAGTTGATTCTTGATGCTATTTTAGGCATTCAAGATGGCCAGAACCCGAAAGTTATTGAAGGTATTTTACGCAATTACCTGGCACAGGGTAAGCGCGAGGTCGCATCCGGAGAGCCGGCATGAGAGAAGAAGAAGAACAGGAGTGTAATTGCCCGCCCAAAGGGCTGCCGCAGTATATGGGCACCTTTGCTGACTTAATGGCGCTACTAATGTGCTTTTTTGTATTGCTTTTAGCCTTTTCTGAAATGGATGTGCTGAAATTTAAGCAAATTGCCGGTTCAATGAAATTTGCTTTTGGGGTGCAAAATAAAATAGAGGTAGAGGATATCCCAAAAGGCACCAGTGTTATTGCTATGGAGTTCCGGCCAGGGCGGCCTGACCCGACACCGATTGAAACGATACAGCAGCAAACTATGGAAATTACCCAGCAGGTTATTGAGTTTCAGGCTGGTGAAGAAGATTCAGCCGGCGGCCGGCAAGAGCAGCGGGATGATATGACGGGGGGCCAGTCGGCTGCTAATGCAGAAGAAACAGCAGATGCAGAAGCAGCGGCCGCCGACGCTGCTGCAGAAGAAATGCAACAACAAACCAATGAGATGGTTAAAAAGCTGGCCGAACAACTGGAGCAACAAATTGTTGATGGTGCCATTGAGCTGGAGTCATTAGGGCAGCAGATTATTATCCGGATCCGCGAAAATGGCTCTTTCCCCTCAGGCTCGTCGTTTTTACAACCGAGGTTTCGGCCAATCATTCAGCAAATTGGCAGCTTGTTAAATGAAGTGCCGGGAGAGATAACGGTTAGTGGTCATACCGATGATATTCAGGTATCGGATGAGTTACACAGTAACAACTGGGAGTTGTCGGCAAAGCGCGCGGTGTCGGTGGCAACGGAAATGATCCGCGCGCCAGGTTTTGACCGGCAACGGCTGGTGGTGATGGGCCATGCCGACACCCGGCCGCTGGTAGAAAATACCTCTGAGCTAAACCGGCGTCGCAACAGGCGGGTAGAAATATCTATTATGCAGGGCAAAGCTAAGGTGTCCGAGCCGATTAGCCTGGAGCCCGCAGCAAACTAGCAGGGGCTCCGGCCTGATGTTTCGGCTTTTGGCAAAGCCAGGCAATCGTGTCACGTTAGCGGTTTGCCTGGCTTTGCGCTATAATCCGCGCCACTTTTCGCACTGTTGCCGCCACCATTGAATGTTATGCTTGAATTTATTATAAAACTTCATCCTGAAATCTCGATTAAAAGTAAGTCAGTTCGCAAACGCCAGACCAAGTTGCTGGAGCGTAACCTGAAAATTATTTTAGCTCAGGTTGACCCTGATGTAATCGTCACTAATTTGTTTGACCACCTTACTGTTAGCAGCCTGCAGAGCACGCCACATATTCGCCGCAAGTTAATTGAGCGGCTTAGCTGTATTCCGGGCATTGTGACTTTTTCCGAGATGCGTACCGCCAGCTTTGCTGATTTGCACGATATCTATTTGCAAGTGCTGGCGGTGTATCAGGGCCAGTTAGCGGGAAAAACCTTTTGTGTGCGGGTGCGGCGTCAGGGCAGCCATAGTTTTAGTTCGATTGAAGCCGAGCGCTATATTGGCGGCGGCCTGAACCAGCAGGTTACTTCAGCTAAAGTGCAATTAAAACAACCTGATATCACCATTAAGCTGGAGATTAAACAGGATAAGCTGTTGCTGCTAAGTGAAAGCTTCCGGGGGATGGGCGGCTTCCCGCTGCCGTCGCAATCTGATGTATTATCTTTAATTTCAGGCGGTTACGACTCTGCGGTTGCCAGCTACCTGATGATCCGCAAAGGCTTGCGTACCCACTATCTGTTTTTTAATCTGGGCGGTGCAGCGCACGAAGCCGGCGTGCGTGAAATGGCATTTTACCTGTGGCAAAAGTACAGCTTGTCGCACCGGGTTAAGTTTGTCAGTGTCGATTTTGCCCCAGTAGTGAATAACATCCTGCAGCAGGTTGATAACGGCGTGATGGGCGTTATTTTAAAGCGAATGATGCTGCGGGCAGCAAGTCGTGTTGCGCACGATTTGGGTATTAAAGCGGTGGTGACGGGTGAAAGCATTGGTCAGGTGTCCAGCCAGACCATTGCTAACCTGGCGGTGATTGACCGGGTTACCCCTGATTTAGTACTGCGACCGCTTATTTACCACGACAAGCAGGACATTATTGACCTTGCCAGGCAGATTGGGGTGGAAGAGCTGGCAAAGAGCATGCCTGAGTATTGCGGAGTGATTTCTAACAAACCAACAGTTAATGCTGTGTTGTCAGAGGTAGAGCAAAACGAAGCTAAACTGGATATGGAACTGCTGACGCAGGTGGTTCGAGCTGCCAAAGTGCTGGATATCCGCACTATTGACTATCAGGCAGAGCAGGAAGCCCATGTCGTCAGTGAGCTGACAGAATTGGCGGCTAATGCCGTTATTCTGGATATTCGCAGCCCGGAAGAGACTGATCAAACACCGTTTGTAGTGGATGGGGTGCCGGTGCTAGAGCTGCCTTTCTTTCGTTTAGCCAGCCAGTTTGCTTCACTTGACCCCAGCCGCCATTATTATTGCTACTGCAGTAAAGGCGTGATGAGCCGGTTGCAGGCCCTGCTGCTGCACGAGCAGGGCCATAGTAACGTGTCAGTGTACCGGCCCGTTTACTGATAGCTGTTAACGCTTAGCTGTCAGCACCCGTATCTGGTTTAACATATGCAGGTTTGCCGGCACGGCTATCTGCAGCTGTGCCGCCTGGCGGCAGATATAACCACAAATGGCTTCAATTTCGGTTGGCCTGCCTGCCTGAACATCCTGTTGCATAGAAGAATAGTTGCGGGCGGTAGCGTCAATCACCTGCAGTACCCTGGCTATAGTAGCGTTGCTGTCTAACGGGTAGCCGAGTGCTGAGGCAACCTGACATACTTCGTTTACCAGCGCGGTAATTTGGGCCTGATAACGCCTCTGTGCTAACTGGCCATTTGGGCAGTTTTCAAGTGCTGTCAGGGGGTTAATGGCGGCATTAATTGCTAGCTTCTGCCACAGCAGTGGATTAATGTCTGCCACCACTGTCAGCGGCCCCAGCGCTGCGCTCATCGCCTCAATTATGCCTGGGTCTTGCTCGCCGGGTGCGGTTAATTTTGCCAGATAGCTGTTGCCTGCACCGCTGTGCACGACTTGATCAACAGCCGGCTTATATGCTGCCTGGCTGGTGGATAAAAACCATAATCCCTGTCCGGGTACTAATTGTTTCAGGATGGACTCAAGCGCAATCATGCCATTGTGACATAGCACCAGTTGCGCGGTGTCAGTCAGGTAAGGTAGTAACTGGCTGACCGCCTGGCAGATATCATAGGCTTTAACCGGGATCAGTAACTGGCTGATGGGTTCACTACATGGCTGTGACGGTAGCAGCAGTTGCTGGCGGTGCTGCTGCAGATCAGTAAAGAGCAGCTCGATATCCTCAGGCTGCTTTAACCATAGCCGGGGAGAGTAGCCAGCAAGCTGCAGCCGGGAGCTGGCCAACAGGCCGATAGCGCCGCGGCCAACTATACACCAGCTTAGCGCTGGCTGCGTGGGCGTAAATGATGCCACAATGCGCGTGCCAGATAAAAGACGATGACACCAGCAATATCAGCCAGCCAGTCCCACCAATCGCCGGTACGCCGGGTGAAATAATGCTGTGCTAACTCGACAGCACCGCCGTATGTGCCCAATAGCAAAAATGCCGCCCCGGGCGCAAGTTTGAAGCCCTTCCAGAGCAGCGCGGTAAGTACCACAAAAATACCAAAATGGGCGAGTTTGTCGATGTGTGCAAAACCACCACCAATCCGGTGCCCGCTTAGCTCAGCCAAAAAGCCAGCTGTTGCCAGCACAAAGCACAGCACACATACGAAGCGATAAAATATCTGCGGCACAGCGAACCCTCTGTCAGAAACTGCGCTCGGATTGTAGCAGTTTTCTGGTTATAATCACCAGCAGACAGAATGGCTTATGCTAAGGAGAATTTACATGCCTTCATTTGATATCGTATCAGAAGTCGATCAGCAAGAAGTATTGAATGCTGTAGAAAATGCTAACCGAGAATTAGCCACCCGCTTTGATTTTCGAGGGGTACAGGCGGAGTTTACCCTGAAAGAGAAGGCTATCAACATGAAAGCTGAAGCCGAATTTCAGTTACAGCAAATGCTGGAGATTTTTTTGTCAAAAGCCGTCAAGCGTGGCCTGGATGTGCGCTCGTTTAAAGAGGGCGATGTGGTGCACTCTGGAAAAACCTATAGCTTGAGCGTTAGTCTGTTGCAAGGGATAGAGCAGGAGATGGCGAAAAAGCTGGTTAAGCTGATTAAAGATAACAAACTTAAAGTGCAAGCCGCTATTCAGGGAGATCAGGTGCGGGTAACCGGTAAAAAGCGTGATGATTTACAAGATGCCATTGCCGTAGTGCGCGCAAGTGAGTTAGAGCAGGCGTTTCAGTTTACTAATTTCCGTGATTAAGGGCTATTTGGCTAATTTTAGCCGTCTGGATACCTATTGACATTTACCGCTCCCCAGCTACACTGCACGCGGCCTTTTTAAGGCCGCTTTTTTTCAGGTGCTGCAGCACGCTGCAGTTAAACGGGAATCTGGTTCAAGCCAGAGCTGCCCCCGCAACGGTAAACAACTATCAAGGCTTTAAATACCACTGTCAATTGATGGGAAGGTAAAGCTTTGGCGCAAGCAGGTTGTAAGCCCGGAGACCGGCCTGAAAAGCCCATTAACCAACTAACATGTGCGGTGGGCACATTGTAGGAGCTTACATGTTTAAACCTGCTTTGGTGGCCGTGTTGGTCGCTTCCTGTTTTGCAGCTAAGGCTGATGATGTCGAACATATCAGTATTTACGCCAATCGTATTGTTACACCGCAACAAGCCGTATTAGCCAGTATCACCGTGCTGGAACGGGCAGATATTGTTACGCGCCAGGCTAATGATTTACCCGAGCTGCTGGCGCAGCTGCCGGGGATTAACCTTTCCCGCGATGGTGGCCGCGGCCAGAACAGCAGTGTTTATCTGCGCGGCGGCAATGCTGGCCATACGCTGGTCATCGTTGATGGCGTGCGCAGTGGCTCTGCTACCCTTGGTTATAAAACCTTGTCGATGTTACCGCTGGAGCTTATTGAACGAATTGAGGTGATCCGCGGGCCTCGTGCCGCCTGGTATGGTTCAGATGCGCTGGCTGGGGTTATCGCTATTACCACCCGGCGCAGTAATGCACTGGAGTTACATGCCAACCTGGGCAGCTTTGGCCAGGCTGGTGCCGATGTCAGTGTCGTTAAGCAACTCGAACAATTAAGCCTTCGTGCCACCGCAGGCTATAGCCATGCTGATGGTTTTAATGCCCAGCCAGCGCAAGACCCTGATCGGGATGGCTACCAACAGCAGTTTATTAAACTGGCTGCCGATTATCAGACAGCTGCTGGTTTGTGGACGGCCCAGCTTGATGTTAACTCGGGTTTTTATCAGTTTGACACCAGTTGGGGTAGTGAAGATGAATCGGATATCCTCAACCGTGCTTATTTGCTGGGGTGGCAGCAACAGCTGGCAGGTTGGCAACATCAGGCTCAGCTTAGCCGTAACCTGGACGGCGATACCACTTACGGTCCTGATTCACGCAGCCCCTTTATTACTGAGCGGGATGAGTTTAGCTGGCAAAGCGCCACGGATTTGAGCGACAGCCTGCGCTTTTTGGGCGGCGTCAACTGGTATCAGGAGGAGGTGGCCAAATCTGCCACCGCGTACGAGCAAACCAGCAGAACTAACCGGGCGGTATTCGCGGGCTTACACTATCAGGCTGACGCCGTGCAACTTGAAGCGGCAGCGCGGCGTGATAGCGTCAGTCAGTATGGGAGCCAGAACACCTGGCAACTGGCAGCCGGCTATCAGCTGACTGAGCACTGGCTGCTGCGGGCAAGCCGGGGTACCGCCTTTAAAATGCCCTCCTTTAATCAGTTGTATTTCCCAGGCTTTGCTAATCCCGATTTGCAGCCAGAACAATCTGTCTCCGATGAAGTGGCATTAAGCTATCAAAGCGCTGGTTTAACGGTGCAACTGGCCTGGTTTGACCGCGATGTCACTAATCTGATCCAAGGGGTTGAGCAAGCAGAAAATGTGTTACTGGCGAGGGTAACTGGCCTCGAATTCAGCGTATCCAGACATTGGCAGCAATGGGCCAGTCAATTGCATTATACCTGGCTTGATACCGAAAACCGGCAAACCGGACTGCAGTTGGAGCGCCGGCCTGAAAATACCCTTAACTGGCGCGGCAGCTATACCGCCGATCAATGGTCAGGTTTTATAACGGCTGATTATCAAAGTGCGACTTACCAGGGGGCCGACTGGTTTACCGGTGACAGCTTTGCCAATGCCCCGTCGCACACCGTGTGGGGGGTGGGTGTGAGCTATGCGCTTAGCAATGAATTTGCTATCAGAGCCAAAATTGCCAATTTAACGGATAAGCATTACTACACCAGCCGGGGTTATGCCACAGCGGGTACCCATTTCGGTATTAGTTTCAGCTACATTCCACGGTAATAGCTACCAGGTCCGGATCAGCCCGGCAACCTCGGCGGCGGCAGTCATATGACAATGATGGCCGCCGGTTACCTTTGCTATTTTTAACTGTCGATACCAAGCTGCCACCTCTGTAAGCTTAGCGACAAAAGGCCCATCACTGGCTACTATGGCCAGTACCGGCGCCTGGACCGCCTGACACAACGCCTGTGCCTGAGCCGGCGTAAGCCGGTGTACTGATTTATATCTTAGCCGGTAGTCATTGGCCCAGCTAACACCGTTGTGATCGGTGCTGGTGCCACGCTCTGCCAGTAACAGCGCTTCGGTTACACTAAAGTCGCTTTGCGCCACACGGGCCTGCGCCGCTGCGGCTAAATCCGGATACTGCCGTTTTCGGACTGGTGGCTTTTTCAGGCGTGACAAAATGCCTTCGCGCAGTTGAGCGGTGCAGCAGTTGTCTTCTGCCGTGACAAATCCCAGACTGTCTATCAGCACCAGCCGGGCAACCAGTTCGGGAAACGCCGCCGCCAGCGCTGTTGCTGCCATACCGCCCATAGAATGGCCTATGACAGTCAGTTGCTGCCAGCCCTGCTGCTGACATAATGCTACAATGTCTTCCACCCAATCAAAAAAGTAGTAATGGGCATCACTACTGCGGTAAGGTGAATGGCCGTGCCCCGGGAAATCCAGGGCGAGTACTGGCATATCGGCTAACTCTCGGGCCAGCGGAATAAAACTGGCGGCATTATCTAACCAGCCATGCAGACAGAGTACCGGCGGCTGGGCAGCGCTAAAAGCCGGCCGGTTGGCTAGTGCTGCCAACCGCATAGTGTTTTTATAGCCCGTTAAGCTAAAGTATAGTGAGTGATCCATCGTCAGTGTTTCCCTCGTTAACAGCTGGTATCAACGATTTATTGGTAAATTTCTTAAGGTTTACGTTATGCCCTATACCCACAATACCATTGTTAAGCTGCAAAAGAGCAGCCCGGCCCAAACTGAGTTTTACCAGGCGGTTGAAGAGGTACTGGATTCATTAGCGCCAGTGCTGGACGTCGACAGCCGCTTTTGTCAGCATGCCATCATCGAGCGGTTAGTAGAACCTGAGCGGCAAATTATGTTTCGGGTGGCCTGGGTCGATGACAACGGCAACGTTCAGGTAAATAAAGGTTACCGGGTACAGTTTAATTCTGCACTGGGACCCTACAAAGGCGGTATTCGGTTTCATCCCAGTGTTAACGCCAGCATTATCAAGTTTCTGGGGTTTGAGCAGGTACTTAAAAATGCCCTTACCGGCTTACCGCTGGGTGGGGCTAAAGGCGGAGCCAATTTTGACCCTAAGGGTAAGTCAGATGGCGAGATTATGCGCTTTTGTCAGGCATTTATGAGTGAGTTATACCGGCATATCGGGCCCACTACAGATGTGCCCGCTGGCGATATTGGGGTGGGAGCACGCGAAATAGGCTATATGTTTGGCCAATATAAAAAGCTAACCAATAGCTTTGATGGCGTACTGACCGGTAAAGATTTGCTGTGGGGCGGGTCACTGGCGCGCAAAGAGGCCACCGGTTATGGCTGTGTTTACTTCGCTGAGCATATGCTTGAGGGCAATAAAGACAGTCTGGAGGGGAAGGAGTGTTTGGTATCCGGCTCGGGTAACGTGGCTATTTACACCATTGAAAAATTACGGGAACTGGGCGCTAAGCCAGTCAGCTGTTCTGATTCTGGAGGCACAATTTATCAGAAAAGCGGTATTGATGTGCAGAGCCTGAAACAAATCAAAGAAGTAGAGCAGGGCAGGTTGAGTGACTACGCCAAACGCCATCCGGATGCGGAGTACATCAGTCGCGATAGCTACCCGGATGATGGCCATGCCGTCTGGCGTTTTGCCGGGCAGGTTGCTTTCCCTTGTGCCACTCAGAATGAGTTAACGGCAGCAGATGCAAAGGCCCTGCTGGATAACGGCTGCATCGCAGTATGTGAAGGGGCTAATATGCCTTGCACTGCAGAGGCGGCCGAGCTGTTTATTCAAGCCAAAATAGCTTATGCACCGGGTAAGGCCGCAAATGCCGGCGGGGTGGCGACCAGTCAGCTGGAAATGGCCCAGAATGCCAGCATGCAGCGCTGGAGTTTTGCTGAAGTCGACCAGAAACTGAAAGATATTATGCAGGGCATTTATCAGCGCACCAGTGAGACAGCGGCAGAGCTGGAACAGCCCACTAATTTTATTCTGGGGGCGAATATTGCCGGTTTTCGACGGGTAGCCGAAGCGATGATTCAGCAGGGGGTGGTATAGCAGCCCGTTATTGCCAATAACAGGCTGGATAATGCAGTGAACTGATAAAATAGCGAGCTATTTTATCAGGGTAGTCGCCGTTTCCAGGTAACGCTTCGCCTGATGCTCAACTTTAGCAAAGTCCATATGCTCTGAACCCAGATGCACTTCTTCCAGCACATCTTTTAGCAGAGTGGTTTCGCTATGAATTTTCTCCAGCGCATTTTCCAGGGTGTAAGTCAGCTGATGAATTTCGACCATCACCGCAGGGGTTAATTCACCGGCGATAAGCTTTTGTAACGTTACATTACTATTGCGGAATAATTCAACCGCTTCGCTAAGTGTAGCGGCTTGTTGTCCTTTGAAATGATCCGGCCGTGGTTGCTCAGCCAGGCTGATGGGCGCGTAAATAGCACAGACTAACGTAATGGTAAGGGCTAAAGCAGTGTTCATAAAACCTCCGGAGTTAATGCTAATGATTATCAGTTAGGTTAGCATGCCATTGCCAGGTTGACGATTATTTTTTCTGTAAATAGTCAATTAACGCTAAATAAGCATCCAGGCTATTGAGCTCAGCAGTCGGAGTGATTAAATACTGGCCATTTACTACCAACGCCGGCACCCCGCCGATATTATTATTTTGCATCTCGCTGCTGCTGCGCCGCATTTTAGCTACAACCTGTTCGCTGCTCTCCGCTATCTCAAAAAAATCAGCCTGATCAACCTGATGTGTTGTCAGAAACTGCTGCAAATCTAGCGGGGTGAGCTGACGTTTTGCTTCGTAGAGCTTAAACAACGGATCGGTAAGATGTTCCAGTCCCATTTGCTGCAAGCTGTAAAATATTCTGGCATCAGTTTGCCAGTGCGGCACCGCAGCGGCATGTTTGCGCACCAGGCTCAGCTCAGGGCGGCGCAGCATAATCGCTTCCAACACGGGTTCAAACTGCTGACAGTGCTGACAACCAAACCAGAAATACTGCACCAGATAAGGGGACTTAGCATTTTCAGCGTCGATATTTTCGACCAATCGGTAGTGTTTACCTTGCTGAAATTGCAGCATGTTGGCTGCTTTATGTGGCGTTGCAGCGGTTTGTTCATTGTTATTGGTCAGAGTGGCAGGCTCAGAGCATGCCACTATTAACCAACTGATGCTGACTAGCAGCAGCAATTTAGTCAACTTTGATAAAGGAGTATTCACTGTCATAGAAGTCGGTTGTATTAGAGATAAAGTGGCGTTATAACAACAGGGCAGCTGCTTGTTGTCAACTGGCAGTAAGCTGACTTTGTTGCGGTCCGGGTTGAATGAAACCGCGGGTAATCAGAGGAATTACTATGGTGTTGGTTAGCCGATGGTTGGCGATGGTAGCAGTAGCATTGTTTACCGGCAGTAGCGCGGCATTGCAAGCGAGCAAGCTGCAGGTGGTCACTGAACTGTCGCCACCACATCAGACCCTGGTTGACGGTGAAGTTGCCGGTTACAGTACCCGGCTGGTGCAAGCTGTTTTGCAACAAGCGGGTTTGGCCGCCGATATTAAGTTGTATCCGTGGGCGAGAGCATACCGCATGGCATTACAACAGCCTGATACTTTAATTTATAATATAGCCCGTAGTGCCGAGCGCGAGTCATTGTTCCACTGGATTGGGCCGGTCGCAGCCTATCAGCTTGGCTTTGTAAGACTGGCCCATCGGCAGGATATAGTGCTTCATACGTTAGCGGATGCCCAGCAATACAGCATTGCGGTACAACGGCATGATATTGCCGAGACCTTTTTAACTGCGCATGGTTTTGGACAGCCGGGTCAGCTGGTGCTGGCGGCAGATATTACCGAATCCTGGCAGTTGTTGCTCAATGGCAAGGTAGATCTAATCATTGATGATCCGAATGCACTAAGCGCGATGGCGACGCATTTCAGTATTAAGCCTGAACATGTAACGTTTGCATTTGCGATAGCGCCTTTGCAGCAGCAAACTTATCTGGCCGCCAGTAAAGCGACGTCGTCTGAGATTGTTGCTGCCTTGCAACAAGCTCACCGTGAGGTGGCCGCTACGGCGTTGTATCGGCAAGTGATGCGGTCTGAATTTGATTAAATACCAGCTAGCAGATCACTCAGACAAAACAGGCCGCGTATGCGGCCTGCTTTGTCTGTAACGGCTGACTTAGCATGACTAAGCTGGTCGTTTAAATTTTCTTATATTTTATCCGGTGCGGTTCCAGTGCCGCTGCACCATAAGTGGCTTTTAACCAGGCCTCGTAGTCAGAATAGTTCCCCTCAAAGAAATTTACCTGGCCTTCGTCCCGGTAATCCAGAATATGGGTGGCTATCCGGTCCAGAAACCAGCGATCGTGCGATATCACCATGGCACAGCCAGGGAAGTCGAGCAGAGCGTTTTCTAATGCGCGCAGGGTTTCGACGTCTAAATCGTTGGTAGGTTCATCCAGCAGTAACATATTGCCACCAGCTTTTAACAGTGCCGCAAGATGTACCCGGTTGCGCTCACCACCCGATAATTCGCCAATAAACTTTTGCTGGTCGTTGCCTTTAAAGTTAAAACGGCCCACGTAAGCCCGGCTGGGGATCTGGAAATTACCAATTTGCAGCATATCCTGGCCGTTAGAAATTTCCTGCCAGACGGTATTCTTCGGGTTCATGCTATCGCGGAACTGATCAACACTGGCAACCTGCACGGTGTCCCCAATACTGATTTCGCCGCCGTCAGGCTGCTCACTGCCGGTGATCATTTTAAATAAGGTGGACTTACCGGCGCCATTTGGTCCGATAATGCCAACAATGGCACCTTTAGGAATACTGAATGTCAAATCATCAATCAGCAGGCGATCACCAAACGACTTGCGCAGGTGATTAACTTCCAGCACCTTATCGCCAAGGCGCGGCCCCGGTGGAATAAACAGCTCGTTTGTTTCATTACGTTTCTGAAACTCCTGGCTTTGCAGCTCTTCAAAGCGGGCCATCCGTGCTTTGCTTTTCGCGTGGCGGCCTTTGGGGTTAGTGCGTACCCACTCCAGTTCCTGTTTAATCGAACGCTGGCGGGCATTTTCAGATTTTTCTTCCTGCTGTAAGCGGGCATCCTTTTGCTCCAGCCAGGACGAGTAGTTGCCTTCCCAGGGAATACCATAGCCACGGTCCAGCTCTAAAATCCAGCCGGCCACATTGTCGAGGAAATAACGGTCGTGGGTAATGGCCACCACAGTGCCCGGGTAGTCATGCAAAAAGCGCTCTAACCAGGCAACCGACTCGGCATCCAGGTGGTTAGTAGGCTCATCCAGCAGCAACATATCCGGCCGTTGCAACAACAAGCGGCAGATAGCGACCCGGCGCCGCTCTCCCCCTGATAAGTGGCCAATATTGGCATCCCAGGGCGGCAGGCGCAGCGCATCGGCCGCGCGTTCCAGCGTATTCTCCAGGTTATGGCCATCTTTAGCCTGAATAAGCGCTTCCAGTTCGCCTTGCTCGCGTGCTAAGGCGTCAAAGTCAGCGTTTTCTTCAGCATAAGCAGCATACACCTGATCCAGCCGGCTAAAGGCCTCTTTGACATCCACAACCGCTTCTTCGACAATTTCACGCACCGTTTTGCTGGTATCCAGCACTGGCTCCTGCGGCAAATAGCCTATTTTGGTGCCGGCCAGTGGCCGGGCTTCTCCTTCAAATTCGGTATCGACGCCGGCCATAATTCTAAGCAGTGTCGATTTGCCTGACCCGTTTAAACCCAACACGCCAATTTTGGCTCCCGGGAAAAATGACAACGAAATATCTTTGAGGATCGTTTTTTTCGGTGGGACAACTTTCGACACCTGATACATTGAGTAAATATATTGCGCCATAGTGCTCTTGCAACCAGTTATTAAAGATGATGCAAATTGTACGTTATTTTACGCCAACAGGGAAAGCCACTGGCTGGCGCAACGATAATGATGGCTTTTTACCCGGCAAATCTGTTCTAATAGCTGGCATTATTAGCCACTAAAATGCAGGTATGTTATGGCCGAGTTTGAACACGATCCAAGTTATCAGAAATTTGTTGAGGAAGCCAAAACCAATGGCGTGGTGTGGACCTTGGCTGATGGTGAGGATTTATTAGTAGTAGAATCAGTTGAATTTGAAGAAACCGATGTGATGCCATTTTGGTCAAATAAAGCTGATGCACAGGCTCATTGCTCAGATGAATGGGCCGGTTATAAGCCTGAAGCCATTCCGCTGGACGTATTTTGTGATGGCTGGTTAAAAGAAATGTATGACGATGGCGTACTAATTGGTACCAACTGGGATGAATCGCTAAATGGCCCGGAAGTCGAGCCACGTGAGCTGCTGGAATCCTTAGCTCGGGTTCAGTAAGCGCGGAAAATCCACCATTGGTGACTTTTTCGCAGAAAGTTGAGTTATTTACTAAACTATAGGTTTTGTTGTGACGTAAAAGCACAACACAGCGTTTAGTTGGATTTAAAATATGTTGTCAGAAGAAGCTATTATAGTGCGCAGTGCGCTGGAAGCGCAGGGGCTTGAAACGCCCATGCTGGATAATGGCCTGTCCAGAGATGAAAAGTATCAGAAGATTTCACAGTTAATGACACAGGTGGTCAGTACGCTTGGCCTCGATTTAGCTGATGACAGCCTGAGAGAGACGCCGCATCGCATTGCTAAAATGTATGTTGATGAAATTTTTGGTGGCCTGAATTATCAGAATTTTCCCAAAATAGCCCTGATTGAAAACAAAATGCAGGTGCGGGAAATGGTTAAGGTGAAAGATATCAGCTTCACCAGCACCTGCGAGCACCATTTTGTCACCATTGATGGCAGTGCTACTGTGGCTTATATTCCGCAGGGTAGAATTATTGGTTTATCAAAAATAAACCGGATTGTTCGCTTTTTTGCGCAGCGCCCACAGGTACAAGAGCGGTTGACTCAGCAAATATTGCTGGCCTTGCAAGCCTTGCTGCAAACCAAAGACGTGGCGGTAACCATGGATGCAGTGCATTACTGTGTCAAATCGCGAGGCGTGATGGATATGAATTCCAAAACGCAAACGACAGCGCTTGGTGGTATTTTTAAAGATGATGGCCGGACAAGAGCTGAGTTTCTCGCGCGTTATTAATGACAACTGGTAAGTTATAGTAAAAAAAGGTGCTACGGCACCTTTTTTGTTACTGCTACGGCACCTTTTTTGTTACTGATAGTGCAGTTAATCAAGTATTAGATTGCAACTGTTGCTGAATAAACTCACTTGCCTGCCCGGCTGGCAGTGGTTTACTGTAATAATAACCTTGTATTTCATCACACCCCAGTTGAATTAATAAGTCGCGTTGTTGTTCAGTCTCTACCCCTTCAGCGATGGTTTTTAACCCTAAATTAGCCGCCATATTAATAATGGCTCTGACAATGGCTTTATCCTGACTGTTTTTAAGTAAATCACGAACAAAAGACTGATCTATCTTTAGTTTCGTTAATGCAAAACGTTTAAGGTAACTGAGCGAGGAATAACCAGTTCCAAAATCATCGATAGCAATATTCAGACCGCTAGCTCTTAGCCCGGTAATTAACGCGATAGCCTTTTCTGGTTGCTCAGCCATGGCGCTTTCGGTAATTTCCAGCTCTACACAGTTTGCCGGTACGCCACTAAATTCAATAGCGTTATACACAAATTGTTGTAAATTCTCTTGCCTGAATTGAATACTGGATAAATTTATTGCCATATTTAACTGGCGATAGCCTGAATTATGCCATTGAGCCAGTTGCTGCAGGGCCGTTATAATAACCCACTCACCAATTGCAACAATTAAACCACTGCGCTCGGCCAGTGGAATAAATTCGGCTGGCGATACCTGACCAAAGTCGTCATGGTGCCAGCGTAGCAAGGCTTCAAAACCAAACAGCTGTTGATCAACTAATGAGTACTGTGGCTGATAAACCAGACTAAGCTGGTTACGGTCAATGGCCCGGCGCAGCGCATTTTCCAATAGCAGGTTACGGGTGTGAAATTGCTGCATATCAGCAGTGAAAAACGAGTAGCGGTTACGGCCACTTTCTTTTGCCCGATACATAGCAATGTCAGCATGTTTGTAAAGTTGATGAAATTTCTGGCCGTCTTCTGGGTACATTGCAATACCAATAGACATCGACAGGTTAAGTTCATGGTCGTCAAGATAATAGGGCTGCAGAATCAGCGGCAGCATTCTTTCTGCTAAGTGAGCTGCACTATTGGCATCAGCTTCAGGCAATACCAATACAAATTCGTCTCCGCCAAGCCGGCACAGAGTATCTTCCGCCCGACATAGTTTGCGCAAGCGCTTTGCCACTTGAATAAGCAGCTCATCACCCATTTCATGGCCCAGAGTTTCATTGATTTGTTTAAAGCGATCTAAGTCCATCAGTAGCATGGCAAATGGTTGGCTGTTGCGTTTGGCATGCATCAGCGCCTGCTCAGTTCGGTCTACCAATAAGCTACGGTTGGGTAACTGGGTTAGTGGATCGTAGTTCGCCAGAAACTTTATTTGCGCTTCATCTTCTTTATACTGGCTAATATCACTAAACAGGGCGACATAATGGCTAACCAGCTGATGTTCATCAGTGATCTGGCTGACAGAGAGCCATTCCGGATAAGGCGTGCCATCCTTGCGCCGGTTCCAAATTTCGCCTTGCCAGCTGCCTTGGCTGGCTATAGCCTGCCACATGTTGCTGTAAAAGCTTTTATCCTGACGGCCGGATGCCAGAATTTTAGGGTTTTTACCCATGACTTCTGCTGCGCTATAGCCACTAATTTTACTAAATGCGTTGTTAACCATAACAATTTTTTGCTCAGCATTGGTAATAAGTACCCCCTCTGAGCTTTGTTCAAAAATGCGGGCCAGTAGTTGTAATTGCAGTTCTGCTTCTTTTCGTGCCGTGATATCCAGATGAATGCCTACACTTAGCCCCGTTTTCCAGCCGTGCTCATCCAGCAGCGATTTACCGCGTGACAGTATCCAGCGCCAGCCGCCATCAGCGTGCCGCATTCGAAACGTATTCTCATAAATACTATCAGGCTCGCTATGCTGAAGATATTGCTGAAAAATGGCGCAAGCTTGGGCTTTATCGGCAGGATGTATTAAGTTTGTCCAGCATTCATGCAGATTGTTGGGTTGGTTGTTAGCAAATTCAGCTTGGTTATAGCCAAGCTGTGCATAATATTCAAAACCGCCATATAGCTGATTAGTTTGTTGTTTAAACTCCCAGCTACCTGTGTTTGAAGCCGAAATAAACGACTTCTGCCGCTGCAACTCAGTATGTAAGGCGGCTGTACGCTGGCTGACCAGAGTTTCTAATTGATATTTATGAATTCGGGTTTGGATAAGTTGCGCCACCAGTGCCGCCAGCATAACACTGAATAACATCGCCAGTGCCAGTTGACGATATAATATCAGTTTGTTACTCCAGCCTGATTTGGGTACTAATTGCAGTTGCCAGTTGGTATCTCCCAATGCGATTGACTGAATGAGTGGCTGCTTAAAAATTTCAGTATCAGACTGGCGGATCAGCTCAGGGGCGCTGTGGTCGGACGATAGTCTTGTTAAACGAAACTGCAGCCCTTGTTGCTGCATGCTATCAAGCCGCGCCAGGCTGTTTAAATCTGCCAGACGTAAGGTAACATTAACCAGCCCCCACCAGACTTGCTGCGCTGGATCAGAATATATCGCCAGTCTGCCAATGACACCTTCGCCACCTTGCTTTAGCTGATAAGGGCCCGTCACATTAATGGTATTGCTGGCTATGCTGGCTTTAGCAGCAGCGGCCTGCTGCGGATCAGTCAGAATTTCATAGCCCAGTAAGTTTTGGTTGTCGCTCAACGGATAAACCGCCGCCACGGATCCTCCCGGAGCTAACGAAAAAGCAGTCACGTTTTTATAATAAGGAAAAAGTTTACGGGCAAACTGATTGAACTGGCTAATATCACCATCCTGCTGCCTGACAAAAGCGGCTAACGCATGGGCAGCGCTAAGTTCGCGGCTCAGTTCCTGCTGCAACGCATAAGTAAAATTACTGGCTGTTTCAGCAACCTGACGTTGCTGTTGCTGTTGTCGTTGTTCGGCCAGATAAAGCACCAGGCTGACACTCAACAGTAAGGCCAGCGCAAGGACCAGCAAAGTAACCACAATGACAAGACGGCGTTGCTTTCGAATGAGTTGAGGCATAAGTTTATAGAAAAACATACAATTTTCAGGATTTTGAGTACACATTGTAGCAGTTCAGGAACGGAAATATTGGCTTAACTAAAAATAAGCTCAGCCCATCATTGCTAATGATAATGATTTCTATTAGCATATCGGAATTGTTATCCCGGATTCATGCACTATGTTGTGGCAAAACCAGGCTTTTCATCGCGTGATGCGGTTATTACATAGCTACAGCTCAATGCTGGTTTTAGTGTTACTGCTGTTTTTTGCGGTTACCGGTATTACCCTGAACCACACTACATTTTTCAGTAGCACTGCCGGTAAATATCAGCATCAGCAGCATTACCCCTTGCCTGCTGCATTGCAACGCAATGAGTTACCCACTGAGCCTGAACAACTGCAGGCTTTGGCATTAGCAATTAACGAATGGTTGCGTAAGAGCCATCAGCTAAAAGGCGGCCAGCTGCAATATGAACTGCAGCCGGATGAGCAGGCCTTAGTGCTTGATGTTAAACGTCCGGCAGGATACAGCAATGTCTGGGTTGATTTCGCAGCTAATACGGTTGAGGTAGACCATTACTTCGCCGGATATCTGGCGTTAGCAAATGATCTGCATAAGGGTAGGGATGCTGGCGCCAGTTGGACTCTGCTGATTGATATGACTGCCGTTGCCTGCATTATTTTTGCCCTGACCGGTTTTTATCTGATGTTGCGCAGTATGTCACAGCGCAGCATAGGAAATAGCCTGGCCCTGCTGGGCATTATTCTGGCCTTACTGGCTTATCTTATATCATTCCATTGACTTCGCCTTTGGCTATTACGGAGCCCTGACTTTATGAAAAAAGCTGCTATGTTACCGTTATTGTTGGGTTTGAGTAGCCCGTTGCTGGCTTCGCAAATGACCATTACTGTTGAGATACCGCAGCTGGAGGCTGCGCAATATTACCGGCCGTATATCGCGGTCTGGATTGAAAACGAGCAGCAACAGCCGGTTAAACTGTTGGCTATCTGGCAACAAAAGCCAGACTGGTTAAAAGACCTACGCCGTTTCTGGCGTAAAACCGGCCGTAGCGACAGTGCGCTGGTTGATGCGATGACCGGTGCCACCCGCGGGCCCGGCAGTTACCAGCTTAGCTGGGACGGGCTGGACAATGAAGCGAATAAGGTAGCGGCAGGCAATTATGTGCTGTTTGTGGAGGCCGCACGCGAGCAGGGCGGGCGTAGTTTACAGCGCCAGCCTTTTAGCTGGGACAACAGCGCTGTCACTTTGCAACAAGCAGCAGAGCCTGAATTAGGCCAGCTTACGGTGACCATAAAATAGATTTTGTATAACCTAAGGATAGTTATTATGAAAGTACGCTTATCTCTCGCTGCTGCTGTATTCAGTGTGCTGGCAGCCCCCGCCAGCAGCCATACCTTGTACATTTTGCCCAGCCACTTTGTTATATCGACTGACAGTAGCTGGATAACCGCCGATATTTCTGCGGCGAATATGACCTTTCAACCCGACAAAGGGGTCAGTGTGGCAAACTTCCGGCTGCATTTACCTGATGGTTCCGTACAACAGGCTGCTGGCAGCCATCAGGGCAAGCGTAAGGCAATGGTGGATGTCGAGTTAAGTGCAGAGGGTACTTATCGTTTAGAGCTGGGTGGGCCGGCCCGCTACTTTACCAGCTATCAGTTGAACGGCGAGCGTAAGCGGTTACAGGCTGATAAAACAGAGCGCGCTGCCAGCTTACCGGCGGGTGCCGAAAATATCCAAACTACTCAAAGTCGCAGTAAAGCCATTAGTTATATTACACTAAAGCAGCCAACGACCACGGTTATAACACCTCGCGGCGAAGGACTGGAACTGGTAACCAGTTTACACCCGGCCGATATTGTTGCCGGCGAGCCACTGGCGATAACCCTGTTACTGGATGGCAAAGCACAGGCTGGCGTGGCGCTTGAGCTGAGCTTTGATGGTGAAAACTATCGGGATGATGCTATGCGGGTACTGGCTGCAACAGACAACCACGGCCAATTTACTTATACACCAGCCAGCGCTGGGCGTTACTTACTGGAAGCGCGTTACAATGCGGACGTGGCGACAACCAGAGCCGATAGGATATCGGAAGGCCTGACCTGGAGTTTCGAAGTCGCCTTACCTTAGGCTATAGGCTTGAGTACAAGCAACAGCTGCATAAGTCGGCCTGGTGATATCGCCAGGCCATTTTGTTACTCTTCCAAATCCCAGTCGTCCAGCAACTGACGCAGCCGCTTTTGTTCCAGCAGATCGTCAATGCGCCGGCGTGCTTCATACTTTTGTTTGGCTTTACTATCTTTGCTGACTTCTTTGCGCAGTTCAATGTCAGTGGCAATATCGTCTTCTTCTACTTCAGGGTTTACAGCTAACAACATAGACAACACCTCCGTTTTTTGCCTATTTACCGTTATTTCGGCCGATAAAACAGTGAATTATTTTGCAACTAACGATAAAAATTTTTTACTCAAGAGCAATTTGTAATTCCGCCGCCGCCAGTAAAGGCTGAAATACTTGCTTTCGCGGCGAGACACTTTGTTTGGCCTCGACAATATTTTCAATAAAATCAATTACCTTCTCTTGCAATCGAACCTTGTTCAGCCGGTTAATCCGGGCAATGCCGCCAGGGCTCATTACGTTAACTTCAATTAACTTGCCGTTGATAACATCAATACCGGCAAAAAATAAACCGTCGCGGGCGAGCTTTGGGCCGATGTGGGCGCACAGTTTTTTCTCCTGCTCACTGAGTTGATGTTTTACCACGGTGCCACCTGCATGCACGTTGGAGCGCATATCATCAGCCGGCGGAACACGCCGCATCGCGCCAATGGCTTTGCCGTTTAACATCAGTATGCGGATATCGCCTTGCTCTGCACCCTCAACATATTCCTGCAAAATAACGTAGTTACCCTTATCACCATCACCGATGTAAAAGTCCAGTAATGAGCGGGCGCTTTGCACGGCGGATTTTTCCATCACAATCACGCCTTTGCCGCCATAGCCGTTCAGGGGCTTTAAAATCATCTTATCGTTGGTCGATTCAGCCAGTACCCGTGCCAGATAGTCTTTGTTCTTTGACACGTGGGTTACCGGAATAAACTCATTGGCCGGATCATGCAATGAGGCGGTATACATTTTATTATTGGCGATACGAATACCATCTAAGTCATTCATAATAAAGGTATCCTCTCGTACCGAGTCGAGAAAGTTCAGTACAATAGGGTCAAGCGGCGGGTTAAGCCTGATAAAAATAGCGTCAAAAGCAGCCAGTGGCAGTTTCTGTTGGTTAAATTCGACCTTTTGGTAAAAGCTGGCAATATTACTGGAAATTTTCTGGCCCTTTACCACCACTTTACAAAATGCCTGGGCAATGCTGTCGCGCACGGTCAGGTTATTGGCATGGGTTATAGCCACGCTGTGGCCGCGGCTTACTGCTTCATGGATCATCCGGATGGTGCTATCACCATCGGGCATCACTTTTTCCCACGGATACATTAGAAAACAAATACGCATCTGATACTCATTTTGTTGGTAGGGTATTTTTATTGATAATGTGCTAAGCATAATGGGCTTGAGCAAAAATGAAAGTGGATGATAGCGTAAGCCTTGATATTTGTTGCGGCTTTTTAAAAATAATAATATGTCGACAAAATACACCTGTGGCTGCATCTGATTAGCGCGCCAGGTCGTAGCTTGTCAAAAAACAACAAAGGATCAGATATGGAAACATCGCAACAACAGTTGTTGGAGTGGTTGTATGCTACGGCTAATGGTAACCGTTCAGCGTTCGAAAAGCTTTATCAGGCCAGTTCGGGAAAATTGTTCTCTGTGTCACTGCATTTGCTTCGCCGTCATGACTGGGCAGAAGATGTACTGCAGGATGCCTTTGTCAGAATTTGGCACAATGCCTCGGATTATCATGCCGAAAAAGGCACAGTAATGACCTGGATGATCAGCATTACCCGTTACCGAGCACTGGATTTGCTTAAATCACGCCGGATTAAAGCAGAGCACCTTGATGTCACAGAAGACTTGGCCGCCGAGATAAAGCCGGGGGAGGTGCTGGGCTTAACCAGGGAAAAGGTTAAGTTGGACGAGTGTATGGATGCGTTAGTGCCTGAGCAACGTCAATCTATCCAGTTAGCGTATTTAAATGGCCTGAGTCATCATGAAATTACCGAGCATACCGGCTCGCCATTAGGTACGGTGAAAAGTTGGATCCGCCGGGGTTTAACCCAGTTAAAGAGGTGTCTGGAAGGATGAATTATTTACAGCAACAACGACTGGATGCATTAGCGGTTAATTATGTGCTGGGCGGTATGCGCGGCCGCGCCCGCTTGCGCTTTCAAAAACTTATTTCCACCGAAAGTCAGGTAAGAACCACGGTGTGGCATTGGGAGCAGCACTTAAATCCACTGGCCGAGTCTCTGCCCGCTACATCGCCGCGGTCTGAGGTGTGGCAAAAAATCCAACGCCGTCTGGGCTGGTTAGCGCCTGAGCAAGCCGTTAGCCGCAATGTGCGACCATTTTGGCTGAGCCTGGCCACCGCTGCTAGCTTGTTACTGGCAGTAGTATTGTTGCAACCGATGCTGACAGCGCCGGTAAAAACTGAAGTAGCGATTATTCAAACCAGTGATGCAAAGGCATTGTGGCTGGTATCACGCCAGCAGCAGCAGTTAGTCTTTAAAGCGACCGCAGCCGTTTCTGCTGCCGCTGAAAATGATTATCAGCTGTGGATGTTGCCAGCCGATGGTCAGCCGCCTATTTCGCTGGGGTTATTACCCCAACAAGGTGAAAGTACCGTGCAGTGGCCACAAGCTGCCAGGGGCATTGATATTGCCGCGCTGGCAGTCAGTTTTGAGCCATTAGGCGGTTCACCAACCGGCCAGCCCACCGGGACTGTGCTCTTTACTGCGGAGATTATGGCAATTTAAGCTCGCTTCACTCAATTCAAACTAAAAAACCGCTGCGGCGGTTTTTTTATTTTTTATTTTTGGAATAGCTGCATCCAGTAGCACAAGTCAGTCGTTACTAGGTCGCAATATAAATAAAAAAGGATCCAGAAAATGAAACGTTCAATATTATGTCTAGCAGTAACATCAGCACTAGGCGCTGCGGTAATGGTTGCCGATGTGCAGGCATCAAGCCACCGCGAAGCACCCAGTATTACCCGTTCACCCACTGTCGATGCAACAGACTTTTATGTGTTTAACAGTTATGAGAGTGGACGCGAGGGTTATGTCACACTGATCGCAAATTATATTCCACTGCAGGACGCCTATGGCGGCCCCAATTATTTCGCCCTCGACCCAGCAGCTGTCTACAGTATTCATATCGACAACGACGGTGATGCCATGCCCAACATGAGCTTTAACTTTCGTTTTAGCCAAAGCCTGGCGAATGAAGGCAATGGTGTGCAGTTAGCCATAGGGCCGGAAGGTAATCAGCGGATGGTCGGTGTGCCGCTGAAAAACGTCGGTGGTATCAGTAGCGACAGTAGCGCTGCACTTAACTTTATTGAAAACTACACAGTAGAACTGGCCAGTGGCAGCAGTAGCAGTATGTTAATGCCTGACGATGGTACCATGCAATTTACCAAGCCTTATGACTATGTCGGCAATAAAACTTTCAGCAACAGTGCTGCTTATCAGGCCTATGCCGATCAATATGTGTATGACGTGGCATTACCGGGTTGTGACGCCCCAGCGCGGATCTTTGTTGGCCAGCGCAAAGACCCCTTTGTAGTCAATCTGGGCGAAACCTTTGATTTAGTGAACTATGTGCCGGTAGAAGGTGACAGTGCACCGGGAGCCGGAGATGGTGCTGGCTTTCCGGGCGGGATCACTCAAAGCAGTGCCAATGATGATTTAGTAGACAAAAATGTAACGTCTCTGGCAGTTGAAGTACCCACAGCCTGTATTACCGGCAGCGGCAATGGCGTTGTAGGGGCGTGGACCACAGCCAGCTTACCGCAAGCCCGCATTTTAAACCCCAATGCGACATTTGACCGGCCCGACGTTAATGGCGGTGCTCTGGTTCAGGTTTCACGCTTAAGTAATCCATTGGTCAATGAGTTGGTAATTGGGTTAGCCGATAAAGATAAATTTAATAGTAGCAAGCCGGCTGCTGATGGCCAGTTTGCTGACTATGTGACGCATCCAAGCTTACCTGCACTTTTGAATATCCTCTTCAGAGACGCTGTAAACAGCACACTTGGTACCAATATCGACGATTTAGCGCCGTCAAACTTTCCACGTCTGGATTTGGTTAATGTGTTTTTAACCGGTGTCGAAGGGGTTAACCAATTAGCGACCGTAACACCGTCAGAAATGTTGCGCTTAAACACGGCCATTCCGGCCAAGCCCGCGGCGATGCAGTCTGCTTTTGGTGTGGCGGGTGATGATTTAGCCGGTTTCCCTAATGGTCGTCGTCCGGGTGATGATGTAGTTGATATTGCACTACGGGTAGTAATGGGAGCGCTGTGTCACGATATCCCGGTAAATGGCACCCCTACTAATCTGGGGTACTGCATGCCGGAAGATGCGCCAGTAGGTAATGTGCCCTTTACTGACGGTGCGCCGCTAAATGCCACTATGTTAAACAGCAGCTTCCCCTATTTATTAACCCCATTAGCGGGCTCACCTAACTAAGGAGGTTGTAATGAACAACGTAGCATTTAAAACCGCCCTGGTGCTGGCAATGATGTCCGGGCTGGTGGCGTGTAATAGTAGCAGCGATAAGCCAAATGAGGCTCCGCAGTTGGTGAGTACCAGCTTTGTAACTGAAACGGACGAGGCCATTGCTGATAAATTAGTGGCGTCGGATCCGGAAAATGACCGGCTGATTTTTAGCTTAGTAGGCGACGCGCAAGCGGGCATGGTCACTGTGCAAGGCGACGGGCAATTTTTATATACCCCGGCCAGTGAATTTACCGGTGACGACAGCTTTGCTGTAGCCATTACTGACGGTAAGAATGTGGTGCAGGCGACGGTTACCATAGATGTTCAGGTAGCAGTAGTGTCATTTCTGGACTATAGCCGCAGTGCGTTTGCCCAGGATACTGATGCCACACCGTTATCAGCAAATGGTCGGGAGTTCACCATGGACGCCATGGCTGAAGCCGATTATGCCGATCTGCTGCAGGGCCTTTAACAGGACATAAAACGGGGCGAGCAATCGCCCTGTTTTTACTTAAGCTTATGAACAAATACCTTTTAATTTTAGTGTGGTTATTAGTGCCGCCACTGCAGGCAGACAGTTTTCGACCTGCGGCTGATGATAGCCTGGCGTTAGCTGCCGCCTTGCCACTAACGGATCGGATGGTTGAGTTACTAGCACGACTGACTAGCGAGCCTGATAAAGCCGCTACACTGGAACATGCCACCCTGGAACTCAGTGGCTTGTACTTACAAGGGGCGCGGCAACCTGGTTTTGATGATTGGTTTCATGAGGCTGAACAATGGCTTGATACCTTAGGCAATAAAAGTGCTGGTTCAATCAACTATCTGTTGTTACGCGCCGACATTCAGCAGCAGCAACATCAGTTTCAGGCTGCGCTGCAGACGTTGCAGGCTGTTTTGAATAAAGATCCGCAACATCTTTCTGCCAGCCTGATGGCAGCCCGGGTTTATCTTGCCACGGCACAGCATCAGGCGGCACAACAAGCTTGTGCCCGCTTATGGCAGCAAGACTTATTTCTGTTCTCGGTATGTAGCTATGAAGTGGCTGGCCGCAAAGGAAACTGGTCCAGCAGTTATCCGGCGCTGGAGCAGCTTTATCAGCGACAAACCAGCATACCACCAGCGATTGAGATTTGGGTTAGAGGCATTTTGGCTGAGCAAGCAGAGCAGTTGGGCCAAATGCGAGTTGCCCAACAGTGGTTACAGCCTATTTTGTCTCAGGCTCCCACCAGTTTGTGGTTGAAGTGGGCAGATTTGAGCCTGCAACTGGGCGAAGCCGAGCGGGTTTTCAATAAACTGTCCGCGTTACAACAACATTTAGGGTTTGCGGATAGTTTGCTGGTCAGGTTAGTGATGGCTGAGCAGCAATTAACGGCTGAACAACACAGCGCCAGCCAACCCTCATTTTTTGCAGAGTTGGCACAACGGATTAACGTAAGAATAGCGCGCGGTGATAGCGATCACGCCGCGGATTTAGCCTATTACTTTTTACATATTAAGCCTGATGCAGCTGCTGCACTGCATTGGGCCGAACTTAATTATCAAAGTGCTAAAGAGCCTGATGACCTTGCTTTACTTAAGCAAAGCAAGCAGGCCTTTACCCAATCAAACAAATTAACGGAAGCTTACTAATGAAAAAGAAAACGCTCTTCGGGGCTTTAGCTTGCTGCCTGTTAGCGCCATTTGTGCAGGCACATAAATTCAGTACTGCCTATATGGATGTAACGGTAGCTAACGATCAGCCAACATTGCTATGGAAAGTGGCCCTGCATGATTTGGCACAGGCCAAACTTATTGCGGCAAAAAATAATCATCAGGTGAGCTGGCAGCAAGTGCTGGACAGTGCGCCGGTACTTAATCGTTATCTGGCAGAACACCTTAGTTTTACTAGTCAGCAGCAAGCCTGTCAAATTACCCCGGCAGCAACCAGCGAATGGCAGCTGCAGCGCTTGCAACGCGATTTGTACTTGCTGCTGCCGCTGGCGGTCACCTGTCCAGCGAACAGTGACTGGCAGCTAACGTATCGCGCACTATTTCAAAGTGAAGCCAGCCATAAACTACTGCTGTCCTGGCAGGTAGCCGTTAGTAGCGGCAATGCCGTGCTGGCGGCTGATTCCGACACTTATCCCGTCTACTAATCTTATTCTCAGGTCTCCCTATGAAAATTTATCAGTACAGTATTTTATTTAGCGTGTTATCTGTTTGTTTAGTGCCGACAGAAGGGCGTGCCGATCCCTTGTCTGCTCATGTTATGGAGCAAATTATCATCAAAGGTCGGCAAACGGACTTACTGGGGCAGGCCAGCTCAGCATCAGAAGGGGTGGTCGGCAATGCTGAGATTAGTGACCGGCCGTTACTTCGCACTGGCGAAGTACTGGAATTTATTCCGGGAATGGTCGTGACTCAACATAGCGGCAGCGGTAAAGCCAACCAGTATTTTTTGCGCGGCTTTAATTTAGACCATGGCACCGACTTCAGTACCTTTATTGATGGTATGCCGGTCAATATGCGCAGCCACGGTCATGGCCAGGGCTATACTGATTTAAGCTTTATTATGCCAGAGCTTATTAGCCAGATTGATTACCAAAAAGGCGCCTATCATGCTGACAGTGGTGATTTTTCGGCGGCCGGCTCAGCCCGTTTTAGCCTGCAAAACCGCACCACTAATGAAATATCGATAGGACTGGGCCAGGATAATTATCAACGTTTACTGGCCAAAGGCAGCGCCAAGCAAGGTCAGGGCGATTTGCTGTTAGCCGGTGAGATGCAGCAATACGATGGCCCCTGGACTGATATTAATGAGAATGTAGAAAAGCTGAATTTGTTGGCGCGCTACAGCCAGCCATTAGCGAGCGGCCAATTGTCGGTCACCTTAATGGCGTATGACAATAGCTGGCAGGCTGCCGATCAAATACCCGGCAGAGTAGTGTCGAGTGGCGAGCTTGACCGTTTAGGTTCGCTGGATACCACGGTTGGGGGAGAGAGTAGGCGCTACAGCCTGTCAACCAACTGGTATAGCGATGCCTGGCAGCTAAGTGCCTATATTATTGAATCCGATATGGATTTGTGGTCGAACTTTACTTACTTTCTGGAAGACCCAATTAATGGTGATCAGTTTGAACAAGTTGATAAACGCTGGATTTATGGCGGTCAGCTTAGCCATCACTGGCATCAGCGCTTAGGACAGTTTGAAGTAGAGCACAACCTTGGGGTGCAGCTGCGTTATGATGATATCAGCGAGGTTGGCCTGTATAACACCCGGGCCCGCCAGCGTTTAAATACCGTGCGTAGCGATGAGGTACAACAAGGTTCAGTAGGGCTATTCAGCCAGTCTGATATTCAGCTCAGTGCCGACTGGACAGCGCACCTGGGGCTAAGATACGACTATGTTGATGTATCGGTCGACAGTGCCTTAACCACCGCGAACTCGGGTGGCGCATCAGACGCTATTTGGTCATTAAAAGCTGGCCTCAGTTACCAGATTTCAGCCAACTGGCACGCTTATATTAATGCCGGCCAGGGGTTTCACTCCAATGATGCCCGTGGCGTAACAACTGCTGCCGATCCGCTAACCCTCGAGCCGGTAGATCCGGTGGATTTACTGGTGCGCTCAGAGGGGGCGGAGTTGGGGCTGCGCTTTTTTGACTACACGGCTTTTAATGCCTCTGTGGCCCTTTGGTATCTGCAGATGGACTCAGAGTTGTTGTATGTTGGTGATGCTGGCAATAACGAGCCCAGTCGCGCTAGTCGGCGTTTTGGGGTCGAATTAGCCGCATATTACTGGTTGGGTAATAACTGGAGTCTGGATGCTGAGCTCGCCGTTACCCGTTCCCGTTTTACTGAGCCAGAGGCCGATGAAGGCAATTATATTGACGGTTCATTGCCTTTTGTTGCCAGTATGGGGCTGATTTATAAAGCCGATAGTGCCTGGCAAACCAGCTTAAGGTTGCGACATTTTGGCAAACGCACCCTGGACAGTTTTAACGAGCAGCGCTCGGCCAGCACAACGGTATTAAACGCCGGCTATCAATATAACTGGCAACAATGGACTTTTGGTCTGGAGCTATTAAATTTACTGGACAGTAACGACAATGACATTGATTATTTTTATGCCTCCCGCTTACCCGGCGAGCCGGCTGAGGGCGTTGAAGACCGCCACTCGCACCCGATAGAACCCAGAACGGTGCGGGCCAAGGTCACTTATCGTTTTTAATCAGTTACTATCACTGTAAAGGAGATCGGTTTACGCTAAGCTAACGTAAGCGATGTAACGTAATAGCAACTGCAAAACTGGAGATTAAAATGAAAACTTGGTTAAGTGCAGCCGCATTGGCTGCAACGGTAATAGCGGCACCGGCAATGGCAAACCAGTGTGGTGAAATACTGGGCCATGCTATGCAGCAACTGAACACCCGTGAAACGGTTGATCTTTGCGAACAGTATCAGGGTAAAACCATATTGGTAGTTAATACTGCCAGCAAATGTGGTTTTACCAAACAGTTTGAAGGCTTAGAAGCCTTATACCAGAAATATCAGGATAAAGGCCTGGTGGTGCTGGGCTTTCCGTCAGACAGTTTTAAGCAAGAGTACGACGACGCCGAGAAAACGGCTGAAGTGTGTTACCTGACCTACGGCGTTAAATTCCCGATGTTTACCACAACTAAAGTACGTGGCGATGATGCGAACCCGGTATTTAAAGCGCTGATTGCCAAAACCGGTGAAACGCCATCCTGGAATTTTAATAAATATCTGGTAAGTAGCGATGAGCAAACGGTAAAGCATTTTGGCAGCCGTACCGCGCCAGATGACAAGGCTTTTATCGCTGAACTGGAAAAAATGCTGGCTGCTAATGGCGCTGTTGCAGTAGCTGATAAAGCAGGGGAGTGATTAGCGATCTAAACTG
The DNA here is from genome assembly GCF_000987775.1 of Arsukibacterium ikkense. Taxonomy (GTDB): domain Bacteria; phylum Pseudomonadota; class Gammaproteobacteria; order Enterobacterales; family Alteromonadaceae; genus Alishewanella; species Alishewanella ikkense. The sequence continues at coordinate 3,588 of NZ_LAHO01000019.1, read as the reverse complement.
TCAGCTGCGGCTAGAACCTCGAATTGGTCATCATAGAGTGTCTGAGTGAGTGCGCAAGCGCGAGCGACAAACTTGTCAGGAACAAGTTTGAACAGCTTCAGCTGGCCCGTCACGGGTGAAGGGCAGGATGCCCGTAGTAGTTGCTGTGATGAGCCAAGGCGAGTGTTGTAGCAAAAGCAGCTGACTTTGCGCCAGCCGCAGTTGACTATTGAGTGATGCTACTGTCTGTTACAGGTTTGAACGTAAGGATTAATACTTAAGCTGGTTGGCTTTGCTCAAAAGCTTGATCAACTGTTGTAGGTTTAGCTTCAGCGGCTTTGCGGGCCAGCACGTCACAACGCTCATTCTCCGGGTGGCCGGCATGACCTTTTACCCAGTGCCAGTTAACCTTGTGTTTTGCTGCGGCAGCATCGAGCCGTATCCATAAATCCTGATTTTTAACCGGCTGTTTTTGGCTGGTTTTCCAGTTATTACGTTTCCAGCCGGCCAGCCACTGCATAATACCCAGCCGCACATACTGGCTGTCGGTAGTTAAATCTACCTGACATGCTGATTTTAAGCTTTCCAGCGCGACAATAGCAGCCAGCAGTTCCATCCGGTTATTGGTGGTCAGGCGAAAACCGCCGCTAAGCTCTTTGCGGTGTTCGTTGTACACCAAAATGGCACCATAACCGCCAGGTCCCGGGTTGCCCAGACAAGAACCATCGGTGAAGATCGCAACACTTTTCTGCATAAAGCCTTTCCTCGAAGCAAAACGGCGTATAATCTAACTTAATTGCAGTAAAAAGCGAAATCTATCATGGCAAAGCGACAAATTATTCTGGATACCGAAACGACCGGTATTAATCCGCGGGAAGGGCACCGTATCATTGAAATTGGTTGTGTTGAGTTAGTAAACCGGCGTTTTACCGGCAATAACTACCATGTTTACATTAACCCGGAGCGGGAAATTGAAGCCGAAGCCATCGCTGTACACGGTATTACTAACCAGCGGTTAGCGGCTGAGCCGAAGTTTCGCGATATTGCTAAAAGCTTTTTTGACTATATTCAGGGTGCTGAACTGGTTATTCATAATGCGGCGTTTGACGTCGGCTTTATTGACCATGAATTTGCCCGGCTGCGCCCGGCGTTGCCGCCGGTCAACGAATACTGCGCCGTGCTGGATACCCTGAAATTAGCCCGGGAGCTGCATCCGGGGCAAAAGAATAACCTTGATGCCTTGTGCCGTCGCTATGATATTAATAACAGCCACCGGACCTTACACGGCGCCTTACTGGATGCCGAAATACTGGCCGATGTCTACTTACTGATGACCGGTGGCCAGGTAAGCTTAAACCTGGCCGCCGAACAACATCAGGGTGAACAAGGCGATAGCGGTGAGATTGCCATTATTCGTAGTAGTAAGCTAAAGGTTGTCAGAGCATCAGCCGATGAACTACAAGCCCACGAAAGCCGGCTTGATTTAGTGCAGAAAAAAGGAGGAAGTTGTTTGTGGCGAAATTAAGTGTTCAGTGGGGTTACCTGTTGTTGCTGTCTGCATTGCTGTGGCCGGCCCTGACACAAGCCCAGGATACCGCTGCGCCAGCAGCAAGCGCCGAGCTGACCACTGCCGAAGAAGAAGGCTTTGCGCTGTTAGCCGACTTGCCCACCAAGAACCAGATCCCCTTGTTTGATAATCGCTTTCGGATTGATAGCGACGTCGACACTATCACGCTGTTATTGTTTCGCCGGCCAGGTAGCGCCTCAGTCGTTTTAGTAAGGCCTGACGGCAGTAAATTGTACTTTAATACTGCAGAGCAAAACCAGATAAGATGGCATGACGCCGCGACTTACGATTTAATCGAAATTAACAATCCTATGCCCGGACCCTGGCAGGCTATTGGTCGACTCCTGCCTGAAAGCCGTATTATGGTGCTTACCGATATTAAACTGGATGTTGATCCGCTACCTGACAACCTGATGGTGGGCGAGACGGTAAAAGTAACAGCAAGGTTGTTAAATGGCGGGGCTGCGATTAACGCCCGCGATTTTCGTGAAGTGCTGACGCTGGAAGTGATTTTCATCAGTACCAATAATGCCGATTATGACAATTTTGGCCGGGGCATTATTCAGGTGGCTACCTTTCGGGATGACGGCAGAGGCTTTGATGAGCGGGCAAGAGATGGCGTTTTTACCGGCGAATTTAAACTGGATTTTGTGGCCGGCGAGTGGACCCCAAAATATATTGTTCGTACCGCACTTTATACCCGTGAAGTAGAGCACTCACCACTTATTTTAAAGCCAGCGCCTGTTAACCCAGAGGTTGTTATGGCGACAACAGAAACCGACAAACACCGGATTATCTTTAACATTACCGAGCCCATGGTAGATGCGACAAGTTTACTGATCCAGGGGCGGGTACGTTATCCCGATGGCAGTATTGATCAATTTGCCCTTAATACACTCACCGCTGCAGATAAGTCACTCTTGCTGGAAAACAAAGGGTTCGGCAGCTACATTATGGAGTCTGCTGTATTTGGTAACTGGCAAGATGGCCGTGAGTTTATGCTTACTTTGCCCGAGCTCAGTTTTGTGGTGAATCAGCAAACTTTTGCCGCGCCCGAGCTGGAAAAACTACCAGAGCAACTGCTGGCAGAACAGATTGCCGCTCAACCAGAGCCTGAGCCTGAATTTCCCTGGGGATTGGTTATTGGTATCAATTTGTTTATTTTGGTGAGCGGCAGCATTGCTATCTGGTGGGTAATGAGTGGGAAAAAACTCAATGCTCTGTTGTTTTGGCGTAAAGCAGCGCCAGTGTCAGACAATAAAGCCGCGACGCCTGCTGGAAATGCTACAAAATCTGCGTCTTCGCAGACAAAAGCGCAAAAAAACAACGATCTGGATGATATTCTGGATCTTTCACTGCCGGATGATTAAGGAATAGCCAAAAGCGACAAAAAAGAAGTTGACGGGCTTTGGCCTTATCCGTATCATTCCCGCCGCAACAGACGATACCCAAATGAAATTGTCTGGTGTAATTAGCGCGGAGCGGTAGTTCAGTCGGTTAGAATACCGGCCTGTCACGCCGGGGGTCGCGGGTTCGAGTCCCGTCCGCTCCGCCAATTTTTGTTGCTTCTTCGGAGCGGTAGTTCAGTCGGTTAGAATACCGGCCTGTCACGCCGGGGGTCGCGGGTTCGAGTCCCGTCCGCTCCGCCATAGCAGCAAACGCTTTCTGATTCCGGAGCGGTAGTTCAGTCGGTTAGAATACCGGCCTGTCACGCCGGGGGTCGCGGGTTCGAGTCCCGTCCGCTCCGCCATTTCAGTCAGTTTCCAAAGAGCATCAGCTCACTCCAGTGCGGAGCGGTAGTTCAGTCGGTTAGAATACCGGCCTGTCACGCCGGGGGTCGCGGGTTCGAGTCCCGTCCGCTCCGCCATTTTATTCAGTTTCCAAAGCGCATCAGCTCACTCCAACGCCAAGCGGTAGTTCAGTCGGTTGCTCTCTGTTAACAGCTTAGCCGGCCTGTCACGCCCAAAGCTATGTTGCTCGCGGGTTCGAGTCCCGGCAGCTCCGCCATTTCAGTCAGTTTCCAAAGCGCATCAGCTCACTCC
>NZ_LAHO01000027.1 GCF_000987775.1 Arsukibacterium ikkense | reverse complement strand
TTAGCAGTGATGTAAAGAAGGCTCCCCTGCGGAGCCTTTTTTGTTACTGGCAACTAAATTAACCCAAAACTGCGCAGGATGGGCACAGTACGCTTGTTTTAGTTAGCTGAGGCAGTATAATGAGCGGCTATTTAATGGCTGGCTGCTTTTATAGCCATTTAAAAGACTGAAGGGGCATAGTTCCAATTGGTAGAACAGCGGTCTCCAAAACCGATGGTTGGGGGTTCGAATCCCTCTGCCCCTGCCAAATTTATGGTGTCAGCCAATGCCGGCTGCATCTGATAGTTAATAACGAGTGGCATAATACACGCCAAATTGAAGTGAGTTAGAGCATGAGCGTTGCGAGCGAAAATCCAAAAAACGGGCTTGATCTGGTTAAATGGTTATTAGTTTTTGCTATTCTGTCATTGGCGGTGGTCGGTAACTATGTATACGAGTTGGGTGCGTTAGAGCGTGCTATAGCCATCGTAGTGTTGGTCATTATTGCTGGTGTAGTCGCTGCACAAACCAATAAAGGGCGTACCTTTATTAATTTCGCTAAAGAGTCTCGTACTGAAATCCGCAAAGTAGTATGGCCTACCCGTCAGGAAACCATGCAAACTACCCTGGTTGTCATAATCGCTACTATTATTATGGGCTTGCTGTTATGGGGCCTGGATGCCATTTTACTTCGGGTTGTTTCTTTCTTTACCGGATTGGGGATTTAAAGCATGGTTGCAAAAATGCGTTGGTATGTTGTGCAAGCGTTTTCAGGATTTGAGCAACGCGTTGCCACATCACTACGGGAATATATTAAACTTAACCAAATGGAAGAGAAATTTGGTGAAGTCTTAGTACCTACCGAAGAAGTGATTGAAATGCGCGCTGGCCAGAAGCGTAAGTCCGAGCGTAAATTTTTCCCGGGTTACGTGTTGGTGCAAATGGAAATGTGCGAAGAAGCATGGCACTTAGTGAAGAGTGTTCCGCGCGTATTAGGTTTTATAGGTGGTACATCAGATCGCCCGGCCCCCATTTCTGAGAAAGAAGCGATGACGATTTTAAATCGTCTGCAGGATAATGCTGACAAGCCGAAACCAAAAACCTTGTTTGAGGCAGGTGAGGTTGTGCGCGTTACAGAAGGTCCGTTTGCCGATTTCAATGGTGTAGTTGAAGAAGTCGACTACGAAAAGAGCCGCGTAAAAGTCTCGGTATTAATATTTGGCCGTGCTACCCCGGTAGAACTGGAATTTGGTCAGGTCGAGAAAGCGTAAATATATTGGTTGTAACGGGGTGCTGATTAAAATATAATCTGCGCCCTTTTTATCGTCAGGGGAGCCGTTTGAGTAAGTGTCCTCGCATTTACAAGGCTACGACCCTATAACAGAGGTGAAACATGGCAAAGAAAGTCACAGCACTAATAAAGCTGCAGGTTAAAGCCGGTATGGCCAACCCTTCGCCGCCAGTTGGTCCAGCATTGGGTCAGCACGGCGTCAATATCATGGAATTCTGTAAAGGCTTTAACGCCCGTACTGAAAGCCTTGAAAAAGGTATGCCGATCCCAGTAGTTATTACTGTATACAGCGATCGTTCTTTCACATTCGAAACCCGTACCCCGCCAGCGTCGTTCCTGCTGTTAAAAGCAGCGGCACTGAAGAGTGGTTCAGGTCGTCCGAATACCCAGAAAGTAGGCAAGGTTTCAGCTGCGCAGATTGATGAGATCGTTAAGATCAAACAACCTGACTTAACAGCTGCAGATCATGCTGCTGCGGTGCGTACCATTGAAGGTACTGCTCGTTCAATGGGCTTAGTGGTGGAGGGCTAATCGATGGCTAAATTAACAAAACGCGCTAAGTTAATCCGCTCTAAAGTAGATGTAACTCGCGAATATGATATCAACGAAGCAGTTGCTTTGTTAAAAGAATTAACCGCAGGCAAGTTCCTGGAAAGCGTTGATGTAGCAATCAACTTGGGCATCGACGCTCGTAAGTCAGACCAGAACGTGCGCGGTGCAACTGTACTGCCACATGGTACTGGCCGCACGGTACGTGTTGCAGTGTTTACCCAGGGTGCTAACGCTGAAGCCGCTAAAGCTGCCGGTGCAGACATCGTTGGTATGGAAGACTTAGCCGAACAGGTTAAGAAAGGCGTAATGGACTTTGACGTTGTTATTGCATCTCCGGATGCAATGCGTGTTGTTGGTATGTTAGGTCAGATTTTAGGCCCACGTGGTTTAATGCCTAACCCTAAAACCGGCACCGTTACTCCAAACGTTGCTGAAGCGGTTAAGAATGCTAAAGCCGGTCAGGTTCGTTACCGTAACGATAAGAATGGTATTATCCATTCTACTATCGGTAAAATCGACTTTGATGCTGATAAGTTAAAAGAAAACTTAGAATCATTGCTGATTGCTTTAAAGCGTGCCAAGCCTTCTGTAGCGAAAGGTATTTTCATTAAGAAAGTAACCATTTCCTCTACTCATGGTGCCGGTATGACGTTAAACCAAGCCTCTCTGAGCGCTGTGGTTTAAGGCATAGCTTTACAGATGGGCGGTATTGTTCTATAATCCCGCCCTCAAAAATTCGGGTAGAAGAGCTGTTTTATCGTGTCAAAGCGATCAGACCGCGCTTCCGTCCAAGACCGTAGGTGCAACAAAGCGAAAGCCCAGTTGCTTAAAATTACAACCTACGCAGACGGTGCAGGCCCCAGACGGAATTAAATTCAATCTGGTCTCACCGTAAATCGCGCGCCTTCGGGTCACCAGAGGCGATGTGTAGGCAACCGGATAATCTTATCCGGATGAACCAGGAGTTAAGAGCCAATGGCTATAAAGCTTGATGACAAAAAAGCAATTGTTGCTGAAGTCCAGGAAGCTGCCAAAGGTGCTTTATCTGCGGTAGTCGCAGACGCTCGTGGTGTCACTGTAGGCAACATCACTGCCTTGCGTAAGCAAGCGCGTGATGCCGGTGTTTGGATGAAAGTTGTCCGTAATACCTTAGTGCGCCGTGCAGTAGATGGCACCGAATTCGAGTGTTTGAAAGATGCATTCGTAGGCCCGACACTGATTGCGTTCTCTAAAGAGCACCCAGGTGCTGCAGCACGGATCTTTAAAGATTTTGCTAAAGACAACAAACAGTTCGAGTTGAAAAGTGCCGCTTTTAATGGCGAAACAGTAAGCATTGACGTTTTAGCATCGTTACCAACATACAACGAAGCTATTGCACGCTTAATGAGCACTATGAAAGAGGCAGCAGCCGGCAAACTTGTACGTACAATTGCCGCGGTTCGCGACCAAAAACAGGATCAAGCCGCGTAATTATACGTGTTGTTTGGTGAGTGGAATTTAATTCGGGACTCGTCCCCTAATTTAGGAATCTGAGCAATGTCAGTGACTAAAGATCAAATCTTAGATGCTATCGCAGCAATGTCTGTAATGGATGTAGTTGAGTTAGTAACTGCAATGGAAGAAAAATTTGGCGTATCTGCCGCTGCCGCTGTAGCTGTTGCTGCTGGCCCGGCTGCTGCCGCTGAAGAACAAACAGAATTCAACGTAATTCTGGCTGCTGTTGGCCCTAACAAAGTATCTGTTATCAAGGCAGTACGTGGCGCTACCGGTTTAGGCCTGAAAGAAGCGAAAGACCTGGTTGAGTCAGCTCCTGCTGCCATCAAGGAAGGCGTTTCTAAAGATGAAGCAGCTGCTCTTAAGAAAGATCTTGAAGAAGCTGGTGCATCTGTTGAAGTTAAATAATCCGGTAAAAACCGGGTTAACTGCCTGAAATTCGGGCTGGGCTGGTGATGAATTAATCACCGGCCTTTTTGCGCTGTGGGACAATGATTTCCCCACCCCTGCTGTTACCATGTCTGGTAGCAATAAATTACCGGTAATTCGGTAGTTGGGAAAAAAATCAGCAAGCTGAGGAACCCCATGACTTACTCTTATTCTGAGAAGAAACGTATCCGTAAGGACTTCGGCAAACGTCCGGAAGTACTGGATGTGCCATACCTGCTATCGATTCAAATCGAGTCTTTCAGCAAATTTATCGAGCCAGACCCGGAAGGTGGATACGGTTTAGAAGCCGCGTTCCGCTCTGTATTTCCAATCAAAAGCTATTCAGGCAGCGCGGAATTGCAGTATGTCAGCTACCGCATTGGGGAACCTGTTTTTGATGTAAAAGAATGTCAAATTCGAGGCGTAACTTATTCCGCACCGTTACGCGTTAAATTACGCATGGTGTTATTTGATAAAGAAGCACCAGGCACGATTAAAGACATTCGTGAGCAAGAAGTTTACATGGGTGAAATCCCGCTGATGACTGAAAACGGTACCTTTGTAATTAATGGTACTGAGCGGGTTATTGTTTCTCAGTTGCATCGCAGCCCGGGTGTATTCTTTGACCACGACCGCGGTAAAACGCATTCTTCTGGTAAAGTATTGTATAACGCCCGCGTTATTCCTTACCGTGGTTCATGGTTAGACTTTGAATTTGATGCCAAAGACAACCTGTTTGTTCGCATAGACCGTCGTCGTAAATTACCGGCAACGATTTTACTGCGGGCGCTGGAGTTCAGTACTGAACAAATTCTGGCTATTTTCTTTGAAAACACCAAATTTGAAGTCAAAGACGGCAAATTACTAATGGAAGTGGTGGCAAACCGCTTGCGTGGTGAAACAGCCGGTTTTGATATTAAAGACAACGATGGTGAAGTCATTGTTGAGCAAGGTCGTCGAATCACTGCCCGCCATGTGCGTCAGCTGGAAAAAACCGGCTTAACCATGATGGAAGTACCGCATGAGTACGTAGTTGGCCGGGTACTGGCCAAAAACTATGTTGATACTTCAAGCGGTGAAATTGTTGCAGAAGCAAATGCTGAGCTGACCCTGGACTTGCTAGCTAAGCTGACTAAAGCCGGCTATGACAGTTTTGAAACGCTGTATATAAACGATTTAGACCAAGGTTCTTATGTTTCAGAAACTATCCGCATTGATCCCAGCAACAACAAGATTGAAGCGCTGGTAGAAATTTACCGGATGATGCGCCCAGGTGAGCCACCAACGCGTGAAGCCGCTGAAACCCTGTTTGAGAATTTATTCTTCTCTGAAGACCGTTACGACCTGTCAACGGTTGGCCGGATGAAGTTTAACCGTCGGGTTAACTTTGAAGAAAACATTGGCGCAGGCGTACTGAGTAAAGAAGATATCCTGGCAGTGATGAAGGTGTTAATTGATATTCGTAACGGTAACGGCGAAGTTGATGACATTGACCACTTAGGTAATCGCCGCATTCGTTCTGTTGGTGAAATGGCTGAGAACCAGTTCCGGGTAGGTTTAGTACGTGTTGAGCGCGCAGTGAAGGAGCGTTTATCGCTTGGCGACTTAGACGCCGTGATGCCTCAGGATTTAATTAACGCCAAACCAATTTCTGCCGCAGTTAAAGAGTTCTTCGGTTCCAGCCAACTGTCACAGTTTATGGATCAGAATAACCCACTGTCAGAAGTGACACACAAGCGTCGTATTTCTGCTTTAGGCCCGGGTGGTTTAACCCGCGAGCGTGCAGGCTTCGAAGTACGTGACGTTCACCCAACGCATTACGGTCGGGTATGTCCGATTGAAACGCCGGAAGGTCCGAATATCGGTCTGATCAACTCGTTATCAATGTTTGCTCAGACTAACGAGTATGGTTTCCTGGAAACCCCGTACCGTCGGATTGAAAACGGCATTGTGACCGACGAAGTAGACTTCTTATCAGCCATTGAAGAAGGCAACTTTGTTATTGCTCAGGCTAACGCTGAACTGAATGAAGAGAACCGTCTGTCAGAAGAGTTAGTACCGTGTCGTTACAAAAACGAATTTACTCTGATGCCATCATCAGAAGTGCAGTATATGGATGTTGCACCACAGCAAATTGTATCGGTTGCGGCAGCCCTGATTCCGTTTCTGGAACACGATGATGCTAACCGGGCCCTGATGGGATCGAACATGCAACGTCAGGCAGTTCCAACCCTGCGTGCTGATAAGCCGCTGGTAGGTACGGGCATTGAGCGGGTGGTGGCAAAAGATTCAGGTGTAACGGTAGTAGCGAAACGTGGTGGTACAGTTGATTATGTCGACGCCAGCCGTATCGTTATTAAAGTACACGAAGAAGAAATGATTGCCGGTGAAGCCGGTATTGATATCTACAACCTGACTAAATACACCCGTTCGAACCAGAACACCTGTATTAACCAGCGCCCTTGCGTAAACCATGGTGAACCGATTGAACGTGGCGATGTACTGGCCGATGGTCCGTCTACCGATTTGGGCGAACTGGCGTTAGGTCAGAACCTGCGCGTGGCCTTTATGCCGTGGAATGGTTACAACTTCGAAGATTCGATTTTGTTATCCGAGCGCCTGGTGCAGGAAGATCGCTTAACCACTATCCATATTCAGGAATTAAGCTGTATTGCGCGTGATACCAAGCTTGGGCCTGAAGAAATTACCGGTGATATCCCTAACGTGGGTGAATCAGCGCTAAGTAAGCTGGATGAAGCCGGCATCGTCTATATCGGTGCTGAAGTGAAAGGTGGTGATATTCTTGTTGGTAAAGTAACCCCTAAAGGTGAAAGCCAGTTAACCCCGGAAGAAAAGCTGTTACGTGCTATCTTCGGTGAAAAAGCCTCTGATGTTAAAGATACCTCACTGCGGGTACCAAACTCAGTAACGGGTACCGTTATTGATGTGCAGGTATTTACCCGTGATGGCGTTGAAAAAGACAAGCGCGCCCGTGAAATCGAGGAAATGGAAGTCAAACAGGCTAAGAAAGACCTGAATGAGGAATTCCGTATTCTGGAAGCAGGTATTTATGACCGTGCCCGTAACCTGCTTGAACAAAGCGGTTTAGACCGTGCCAGGCTGGATACCCTGAAAGGCGATGCGTTGTTTAATCAAAGCTTAAGCGATGAAGACAAGCAGAACGATTTAGAACAGTTAGCGGCCCAGTTCGAAGAAATTCGGGTTGAGTACGATAAGAAGTTTGAATTAAAACGCCGTAAGATCACTCAGGGTGATGATTTAGCCCCGGGCGTACTGAAAATTGTTAAAGTGTATCTGGCGGTTAAACGTCGGATCCAGCCAGGTGATAAAATGGCTGGGCGTCACGGTAACAAGGGTGTTATTTCAACTATCGTGCCGGTTGAAGACATGCCATACGATGAAAAAGGCCAGCCGGTTGATATCGTACTGAACCCGTTAGGTGTTCCGTCACGGATGAACATTGGTCAGATTCTGGAAACTCACCTGGGCTTAGCGGCTCGTGGAATCGGTGACAAAATTGACGGCATGATCAAAGATCAGAAAGAAGTGGCTGAAATCCGCGAATTCCTGGTTAAAGTGTATGCATTAGGTGAATCACGCCAAAACGTGGATATCGCCAGTTTCACTGATGATGAAGTTCGTCGCCTGGCGCAAAACCTGCGCAAAGGTCTGCCAGTGGCAACACCGGTATTTGATGGTGCTAAAGAATCAGAAATCAAAGAGTTATTAACACTTGGCGATTTGCCGACCAGCGGTCAGATCACCTTATATGATGGTCGTACCGGTAATACCTTTGAACGGAAGGTTACGGTTGGCTACATGTATATGCTGAAACTGAACCACTTAGTTGACGACAAGATGCACGCGCGTTCTACCGGTTCTTACAGTCTGGTCACGCAGCAGCCGCTGGGTGGTAAGGCACAGTTCGGTGGTCAGCGTTTCGGTGAGATGGAAGTGTGGGCATTAGAAGCTTATGGTGCGGCTTATACCCTGCAGGAAATGCTTACTGTTAAGTCTGATGACGTCAACGGTCGTACCAAGATGTATAAAAACATCGTTGACGGCGACCACAGAATGGAACCTGGCATGCCAGAATCTTTCAACGTACTGATGAAAGAAATCCGTTCGCTCGGTATCAATATCGAATTGGAAGAGGAATAAACCGACAGTTAGTTGGCGGGGCAGTGCGCTGCCCCATTCCGGTTTACCTCTTACAGGAGAGCAAAGGTGAAAGACTTATTAAAGTTTCTGAAACAACAAACTAAAACTGAAGAGTTTGATGTTATTCGTATCGGTTTATCCTCACCGGATATGATCCGTTCATGGTCATTTGGTGAAGTGAAAAAGCCAGAGACGATCAACTACCGTACCTTTAAACCAGAGCGTGACGGTTTATTCTGTGCCCGGATTTTTGGTCCGGTAAAAGATTACGAGTGTTTGTGCGGTAAGTACAAGCGCTTAAAGCACCGCGGTGTTATCTGTGAAAAGTGTGGCGTTGAAGTGACCTTAACCAAGGTACGTCGTGAGCGGATGGGCCACATTGAGCTGGCCAGCCCGGTAGCGCATATCTGGTTCTTAAAATCACTGCCAAGCCGCATTGGTTTATTACTGGATATGACCCTGCGTGATATCGAGCGCGTGCTGTATTTCGAAAGCTACGTGGTAACCGAGCCAGGCATGACCTCGTTAGAGCGTCGCCAGATGTTAACTGAAGAAGAATATCTGGACGTACTGGAAGAGCATGGCGACGAGTTTGAAGCCAAGATGGGTGCTGAGGCTGTACTGGACATCCTGCGTGGTATCGACTTAGCAGTTGAAATCAAGCAGATGCGTGAAGAGCTGCCTACTATCAACTCTGAAACCAAGCGTAAGAAAATCAGTAAGCGTTTAAAACTGATGGAATCGTTCTTCACTTCTGGTAACAAGCCAGAGTGGATGATAATGACCGTGCTGCCAGTATTGCCACCGGATTTACGTCCTCTGGTACCACTGGACGGTGGCCGTTTTGCGACTTCAGATCTGAACGACTTATATCGCCGGGTAATCAACCGTAACAACCGCTTAAAGCGGCTGTTAGATTTATCAGCGCCTGACATTATCGTTCGTAACGAAAAGCGTATGCTGCAAGAAGCAGTAGATGCGTTGCTAGATAACGGTCGTCGCGGCCGCGCTATCACTGGCTCAAACAAGCGCCCACTGAAATCTTTGGCTGATATGATCAAAGGTAAGCAGGGTCGTTTCCGTCAAAACTTGTTAGGTAAGCGGGTTGATTACTCAGGCCGGTCGGTTATTACCGTAGGTCCTACTTTACGTCTGCATCAGTGCGGTTTACCGAAGAAAATGGCTTTAGAATTATTCAAGCCTTTCATCTACGGTAAGTTAGAAGCCCGCGGTTTAGCCACGACGATTAAAGCGGCTAAGAAGATGGTTGAGCGCGAAGAAGGCGCGGTATGGGACGTGCTGGATGAAGTTATCCGCGAACATCCGGTACTGTTAAACCGTGCACCAACCCTGCACCGTTTAGGTATTCAGGCATTCGAACCGGTACTGATTGAAGGTAAAGCGATTCAGCTGCACCCGTTAGTGTGTGCGGCATATAACGCCGACTTCGATGGTGACCAAATGGCGGTGCACGTACCGTTAACTATTGAAGCACAGTTAGAAGCCCGTGCGTTGATGATGTCAACCAACAACGTACTGTCGCCAGCTAACGGTGAGCCTATTATCGTACCTTCACAGGACGTGGTATTAGGTTTGTACTATATGACGCGTGAGGCGATTAACGTCAAAGGCGAAGGCATGATGTTCAAAAGTGCGAAGGAAGCTGAAAAAGCCTTCCGTGCTGATTGTGCCAGCCTGCATGCAAAAGTGAAAGTGCGGATTACTGAAGTAGAAATTGCTGAAGATGGTAACCGTACTGAGACCACCGCAGTGCGCGATACCACTGTTGGCCGTGCTATCTTGTTCTCTATCCTGCCAGAAGGCTTAGCCTTTGATTCGGTGAATCAGGCAATGGGTAAGAAGCAAATTTCCCGCCTGTTGAATGGCGCTTACCGGCGTATCGGTCTGAAAAAGACTGTTATCCTGGCTGACCAAATCATGTATACCGGTTTCCATTACGCGATGTTGTCAGGCGTATCGGTAGGTATTGATGACATGGTGATCCCGGCTGCAAAAACCGAGATTATCGAGGCTGCAGAAACGGAAGTTGCAGAGATTCAGGACCAGTTCCAGCAAGGCCTGGTTACTGCTGGTGAAAAATACAACAAAGTTATCGATATCTGGTCAACCGCTAACGAAACCTTGTCAAAGGCGATGATGGACAACTTGTCAAAAGAGTCTGTGGTCGATCGTGAAGGCAATACGGTAGAGCAGCAATCCTTTAACTCGGTATATATGATGGCCGACTCAGGCGCCCGGGGTTCACCGGCGCAGATCCGTCAGTTATCGGCAATGCGTGGTTTGATGGCTAAGCCAGATGGATCTATCATTGAAACGCCGATTACCGCTAACTTCCGCGAAGGCTTAAGCGTATTACAGTACTTTATCTCTACCCACGGTGCCCGTAAGGGTCTGGCCGATACAGCACTGAAAACTGCGAACTCAGGTTACCTGACCCGTCGTCTGGTTGATGTTGCCCAGGATTTAGTGGTTACCGAAAGTGACTGTGGTTCAGATCAGGGCATCATTATGAAGCCGTTGATCGAAGGTGGCGACGTGGTAGAAGGCCTGCGGGAGCGCGTACTGGGCCGGGTAGTAATTGGTGATGTAGTATCACCCACCACCGGCGAAGTACTGGTTGCTGACGGCACCATGCTGGACGAGCATCTTTGTGATTTGATTGAGCAAAATTCAATTGATGAAGTGCACGTTCGCTCAGTAATTACCTGTCAGACCGACTTTGGTGTTTGTGCCAAATGCTACGGCCGTGACTTAGCGCGTGGTCACCTGATCAACGCCGGTGAAGCTGTCGGTGTTATCGCTGCGCAGTCAATCGGTGAGCCAGGTACTCAGTTAACGATGCGTACCTTCCACATCGGTGGTGCGGCTTCACGGGCATCAGCAGAAAACAGTGTCCAGGTGAAAAACGCCGGTACCTTAAAACTGCATAATGCCAAATTCGTGCGTAATGCGGATAACAAAATTGTTATTACCTCACGTTCGGCTGAAGTCACAGTATTTGACGAGTTGGGTCGTGAAAAAGAGCGCTATAAGCTGCCTTACGGTTCTATTATGGCGACTGATGACAACGCCAAAGTGGCCTCTGGTCAAATCGTCGCTAACTGGGATCCGCATTCACACCCTATTATCGTTGAGCGCGGTGCTAAGGTAAGTTTCAGTGATGTAGATGATACTAACACCGAAGTACAACAGGATGAGCTGACCGGCTTAACCCGGACAGTGGTAAAAGATTTGGCCAAAGCAAATGCGAAGGAGCCGAAACTTATCCTGGCAACCGATGATGGTGGTCTGCAGGAAATTCGCCTGCCAAGCTTCACCACTATTGAAGTGGCTGATGGCGAAGAGGTGCCCACCGGCGGTGTATTAGCACGTATTCCACAGGAAAGTTCTAAAACCCGCGATATTACCGGTGGTCTGCCACGTGTTGCCGACTTATTTGAAGCGCGCAAACCAAAAGATCCTGCCATTCTGGCCGAAATCTCTGGTGTTATTAGCTTCGGTAAAGAAACCAAAGGTAAGCGCCGTCTGGTGATTACTCCGGAACAGGGTGATGCACATGAAGAGATGATCCAGAAATGGCGTCAGGTTAACGTGTTCGAAGGTGAACGCATTGAGAAAGGCGAAGTTATCTCTGAAGGCCCTGAGTCGGCGCACGATATTCTGCGTTTACGGGGCATTCACCATGTAGCCAGTTACATCGTCAACGAAGTTCAGGACGTATATCGCTTACAAGGCGTAAAAATCAACGATAAGCACATTGAAACCATTATTCGGCAGATGCTGCGTAAGTGTGTTATCACCAGCCCTGGCGACAGTGAGTTCCTGGAAGGTGAAATGGCAGAAGTGGCCCGCGTCAATATCGCTAATCGTGATTTGGAAGCGGCCGGTAAAATGCCAGCGCAATATGAGCGTTCGTTATTAGGTATTACCAAGGCATCGTTGTCGACTGACTCGTTTATTTCGGCTGCCTCGTTCCAGGAAACAACCCGCGTTCTGACTGAAGCCGCCGTAGGTGGCAAATTTGATGAACTGCGTGGTTTGAAAGAAAACGTTATTGTTGGCCGCTTGATCCCTGCAGGTACTGGTTTTGCTTATCATCAAAACCGTGCCCGTATGCGTCAACGTGGCGGCAATACCGACGTTGTTGAACCGTCAATGAGTGCGGAGACAGCTGAACAAGCTCTGACCGATGCACTTAATATGAATTTGTCGGGCAACAACGAGTAAGAAAGGAGCAGGTACTTTGTCGGTGTTTAAAAAGCCGGCAAAGTACATTGTAACTTGACAGGTCAAAGCTTGACCATTAGAATTCCGCGACCCTAATTTTGGGGTGCGGAATTTTCACGTTTATTGGGTATTTATTAACCAGGAGTATTTAATGGCAACAATCAACCAGCTAGTGCGTAAGCCGCGCAGCCAGAAGGTAGCCAAGAGCACCGTTCCGGCGCTTGAAGCTTGCCCGCAGAAGCGTGGTGTTTGTACCCGTGTATACACCACTACACCTAAGAAGCCAAACTCAGCATTACGTAAAGTATGCCGTGTTCGTTTAACTAACGGATTCGAAGTTTCTTCTTACATTGGTGGTGAAGGTCATAATCTGCAAGAGCACAGTGTTGTGCTTATTCGCGGTGGCCGGGTAAAAGACCTTCCAGGTGTGCGTTACCACACCGTACGTGGCACATTAGACTGTGCAGGCGTTAAAGATCGTAAACAAGCCCGTTCTAAGTACGGTGCGAAGCGGCCTAAGAAATAACGGTACTCCGTTAGTAAGGCCAAACTAAACAACTTTTTTTCTTTAATGTATTAAAAGTTTTGGAATCACCTGAAGCAATCGGAGTTACGAATGCCAAGAAGACGCGTCATAGGTCAACGTAAAATCCTTCCAGATCCTAAGTTCGGAAGTGAATTACTTGCCAAGTTTGTTAATGTCGTTATGGTCGACGGAAAAAAATCCACAGCCGAATCAATTGTATACGGCGCCTTAGAAATTGCAGCTACCAAATCGAAGAAAGAGCATATTGATCTTTTCGAAGTTGCTTTAGACAACATTCGCCCAACTGTCGAAGTTAAATCACGTCGGGTAGGTGGTTCAACCTATCAGGTGCCATGTGAAGTTCGTCAGGTTCGTCGTAATGCTCTTGCTATGCGCTGGTTGGTAGAAGCTGCCCGTAAACGTGGTGAAAAATCAATGGCTCAGCGTTTAGCTGGTGAAATACTGGATGCCATCGAAAACAAAGGTTCTGCGGTTAAGAAGCGTGAAGACGTGCACCGTATGGCCGAAGCGAATAAAGCTTTCGCTCACTTCCGCTGGTAAGCAGATTCAAAGATGAGGACACTATTGTGGCACGTACAACCCCAATAGAGCGTTACCGCAACATTGGTATCTGTGCGCATGTAGACGCGGGTAAAACCACGACTACAGAGCGTGTACTTTTTTACACCGGTCGTTCACATAAGATTGGTGAAGTGCATGATGGCGCAGCAACCATGGACTGGATGGAGCAGGAGCAGGAACGGGGTATTACTATTACTTCAGCTGCCACTACGACGTTCTGGGCTGGTATGAATGCTCAGTTTGAGCAGCACCGCGTTAATATTATCGATACCCCGGGCCACGTTGACTTCACGATTGAAGTTGAACGCTCGCTGCGGGTGTTGGATGGTGCTGTCGTGGTGTTGTGCGGCTCGTCTGGGGTGCAACCGCAGACAGAGACGGTATGGCGCCAGGCAAACAAGTACGAAGTTCCTCGGATGATTTTTGTCAATAAGATGGACCGGACCGGTGCTGACTTCCTGCGGGTAGTTAAGCAGGCCCGGACCCGTCTGAACAGTACTATTGTACCTATTCAGCTGCCTATTGGCGCTGAAGACGACTTTAGTGGTGTGGTTGACCTGATCAAAATGAAAGCAATTAACTGGAACATGGAAGATCAGGGCATGACCTTCAATTATGAAGAGATCCCATCTGACATGTTGGCAGAGTGCAAAGAGTGGCGTCAGAACCTGATTGAAGCTGCGGCTGAAGCCAGTGAAGACATGATGGAACGTTACCTTGACGGTGATGAGTTCTCTGAACAAGAGATAAAATCAGCCCTTCGTGCACTGACATTACGTAATGAAGTGGTATTGGTACTATGTGGCTCAGCCTTTAAAAACAAAGGTGTGCAGGCCATGTTGGACGCGGTAATTGAATACCTGCCTTCACCAACAGAAGTGAAAGCGATAAATGGTATTCTCGAAGATGAGTCAGAAGGTGAGCGTCATTCCAGTGATGACGAACCCTTTGCTGCGCTTGCCTTTAAAATCGCAACTGACCCATTTGTTGGTACGCTGACTTTTTTCCGGGTTTACTCAGGGGTGGTAGAAGCAGGTTCTGCTATTTACAACTCGGTAAAGCAGAAAAAAGAGCGGATCGGCCGGATGGTGCAAATGCATGCCAATGCCCGTGAAGAAATTAAAGAAGTTCGTGCCGGCGATATCGCCGCCGCAATCGGCTTAAAAGATACCACTACAGGCGACACCTTATGTGATCAGGATAACATTATTATTCTGGAACGGATGGAGTTCCCTGAACCTGTTATCTCGGTAGCCGTTGAACCAAAAACCAAGGCTGATCAGGAAAAAATGGGTGTGGCGCTGGGTAAACTGGCTGCTGAAGATCCTTCTTTCCGGGTGCATACTGACGAAGAAACCGGCCAGACCATTATTTCCGGTATGGGCGAATTACACTTAGACATTATCGTTGACCGCATGCGGCGTGAATTCAAGGTTGAAGCCAACGTGGGTAAACCACAGGTTTCTTACCGCGAAACGCTGCGTCAGGCTACCGAAGTTGAAGGTAAGTTTGTACGTCAGTCTGGTGGTCGCGGTCAGTTTGGTCACTGTTGGCTGAAAATCGAACCGCAAGAAGAAGGTGCAGGTTACGAGTTCGTCAACGCGGTAGTGGGTGGTGTTATTCCAAAAGAATACATTCCTGCCATCGACAAAGGTATACAAGAACAGATGAAAAACGGCGTATTAGCGGGCTACCCGGTAATCGATGTTAAAGTCACTGTTTTTGATGGTTCATACCATGATGTAGACTCTAACGAAATGGCATTTAAAGTTGCTGCTTCAATGGGCTTTAAGAAAGGTGCGCTACAAGCGAAACCGGTAGTACTAGAGCCTATTATGAAAGTTGAAGTGGTGGTGCCTGAGGAGTTTATGGGTGATATAGTGGGTGACTTAAACCGTCGTCGCGGTATTATCCACGGTATGGACGATGCCCCTGGTGGTATCAAAATCGTTGACGCAAATGTTCCGTTATCAGAAATGTTTGGTTATGCAACCAACATGCGTTCATTGAGTCAGGGCCGCGCCTCTTACTCAATGGAGCCTCTGAATTATCAGGAAGCACCAAACAACGTAACTGAAGCGATTATCGCTGCACGTAAGTCTAACTAATCAATTAGTATGGCCCGGTGTAATGTCGGGCTACAATTTAATATAGAAGGGTCTACACATGGCTAAGGCTAAATTTGAACGCGTAAAACCGCACGTAAACGTAGGTACCATCGGTCACGTTGACCACGGTAAAACTACTCTGACAGCTGCTATCACTAACGTATTAGCTAAGACATACGGCGGTCAGGCATTTGCTTTCGATCAAATCGATAAAGCACCAGAAGAAAAAGCTCGTGGTATCACGATCAATACTTCACACGTTGAATACGACACTCCAACCCGTCACTACGCCCACGTAGACTGCCCAGGCCACGCTGACTATGTTAAGAACATGATCACAGGTGCGGCGCAGATGGACGGTGCAATTCTGGTAGTTGCTGCGACTGACGGCCCAATGCCACAAACGCGTGAGCACATCCTGTTGTCACGTCAGGTAGGCGTACCTTACATCATCGTGTTCATGAACAAGTGTGACATGGTAGATGACGAAGAGCTGTTAGAGCTGGTAGAAATGGAAGTGCGCGAGCTTCTTTCAGACTACGACTTCCCAGGTGATGATTTACCAGTAATCCGTGGTTCAGCGCTGAAAGGCCTGGAAGGCGATGCTGAGTGGGAAAAGAAAATTCTGGAGCTGGGCGAAGCGTTAGATACGTACATCCCTGAGCCGGTACGTGCGATTGACAAGCCATTCATCATGCCAATCGAAGACGTATTCTCAATTGCTGGTCGTGGTACTGTTGTAACCGGTCGTGTAGAGCAGGGTATCGTTAAAGTAGGCGAGACAGTAGAAATCGTTGGTATCAAAGACACTGTTGCTACTACCTGTACTGGTGTAGAAATGTTCCGTAAACTGTTAGACGAAGGTCGTGCAGGCGAGAACATCGGTGCCTTATTACGTGGTACTAAGCGTGAAGACGTAGAACGTGGTCAGGTATTGGCCAAGCCAGGTTCAATCAAGCCACACACTAAGTTCGAAGGCGAAGTGTACGTATTGTCAAAAGAAGAAGGCGGTCGTCATACTCCGTTCTTCAAAGGCTACCGTCCACAGTTCTACTTCCGTACTACCGACGTAACTGGCGCAGTTGAATTGCCAGAAGGCGTAGAAATGGTAATGCCAGGCGACAACCTGAAGTTTGTTGTTGAGCTGATTTGCCCAATCGCGATGGACGAAGGTTTACGCTTCGCAATCCGTGAAGGCGGCCGTACTGTAGGTGCTGGTGTAGTATCTAAAATCATCGCTTAATTATTATTTAATTAGCAGTGATGTAAAGAAGGCTCCCCTG
>NZ_LAHO01000012.1 GCF_000987775.1 Arsukibacterium ikkense | reverse complement strand
ATAGCTATTAACTCGGAGGCCGTCTAAGGGCCACTTAGGCTAATGATTATCAGAACAAAATTAACTGCGGCTTACTGCTCTTGGCCTGCCCCGCAGTGTTATCAGCTAACGGTTTGTTATTACCACGCTGAATAACGTGCTCTGGCACACCAGCCAGATGAACCCGGGGAAGCCTTGCCATAGCGCTTATTTTCCATTAAAACGAGTAAACACAGATAAAGCGTAGCCGATAATTTAATTTTGTTCTGACCCTAATTTAGACCCTAATTTAAAGCAAGGCACTATAAACTTGAATAAGTGCTAAATGCTGGCATAATCAAGGCATTCACACAAAATTCATAGCATATTGGGATAATCAGGCTGTATGGCGGTTAATGCAAACTCTACTCTGTTAAAGCGCTTGCTGCAGCAAGGCATTATTGATAACGATAAGGCCGCCAAAGCCATTAGCGAAAAAAGCAGCCAGTACCGCACCCTGCCCGAGCTGTTAATTAATGAAAAACTGATTGGCCCGGCCCGGCTGGCTGAAATGGCCACCCAGGTTAGCTCGGCGCTGAGTATTGACCTTGACTACTACGAACTGGAGTATGTGCCGGAAGATTTACGTAACGAAAAGCTAATTCGCAAAAACGATATGCTGCCGCTGTCTAAACGTGGCCGTACTATGTATTTAGCGGTAATAGACCCCACCAATATTGCCGCCATTGAAGATTTTGAATTTAACACCGGCCTTAATGCCGAAGTGGTGGTGGTAGAATTTGATAAGCTGCAAAAGCTGATAGAAAAGCTGTTCGACAGCAGCTTTAATCTGGCTGGCGACGCCGCCGACTGGGATTTAGGCTCGTTAGGTATTATTGAAGAAGCCGAAGATGAAGGCATGCAGGCTGATAAAGAAGACCAGCCAATTATTGCCTTTATTAATAAAATGCTGCTGGATGCCATTCGCAAAGGCGCCTCTGACTTACACTTTGAACCTTATGAAAAAATGTACCGCATTCGCTTTCGCATCGACGGCATTTTAAACGAAGTAGCCAACCCGCCGGTGGCACTGGCCAGCCGGCTGTCGGCGCGGTTAAAGGTAATGTCGCGGCTCGATATTGCTGAAAAGCGCGTACCGCAGGATGGCCGCATTAAACTAAAGCTGTCGGCTAAAAAATCGATAGATTTCCGGGTTAGCAGCCTGCCCACCTTGTGGGGCGAAAAAATTGTAATGCGGATACTCGATTCCGACAGCGCCATGCTGGGTATCGATGTTTTAGGCTATGAAGATGTGCAAAAACAGCGCTATTTAGCGGCGCTGGCCCAGCCCCAGGGTATGATACTGGTTACCGGCCCTACCGGTAGCGGTAAAACGGTATCGTTGTATACCGGCCTGGCCATTTTAAATACCAGCGAAACCAATATTTCCACCGCGGAAGATCCGGTAGAAATTAACTTAACCGGTATTAACCAGGTGCAGGTAAACCCGCGCGCCGGCTTAACCTTTGCTACTGCGCTGAAATCATTTTTACGGCAAGACCCTGACGTAGTAATGGTGGGCGAAATACGCGATTTAGAAACCGCCGAAATAGCCATTAAGGCCGCCCAAACCGGCCACCTGGTATTATCTACCCTGCACACCAACTCGGCACCCGAAACGCTAACCCGTTTACTGAATATGGGCGTACCGGCCTATAATGTCGCCAGCTCGGTTAGCTTAATTATTGCCCAGCGCCTGGCGCGGCGCTTATGCCCGCACTGCAAGGCGCCCGAACACCTGCCCGAGGCCGAGTTACTGCGCCAGGGCTTTACTGCCGGGCAGCTGGGCAGTATCACTATTTTTAAACCGGTGGGCTGCGACCACTGCACCAATGGCTATAAAGGCCGGGTGGGCATTTACGAGGTTATGCCCATTAGCGGTAAAATGGCCGATATTATTATGGCCGACGGTAACTCGTTAGATATTGCCACCCAGGCCGCAAAAGAAGGCATTAACAGCTTACGCCAGTCGGGGCTGATAAAAGCCGCTGCCGGCGTAACCAGCCTGGCAGAAGTAAACCGGGTAACCAAGGGCTAAGGCGCTGTTAGCGCCAGCAGGCTGTTCGGCCGCGGCTAAAGATTACGTAACAAGCGTGTAATTACCAAAAGGCGCCCAGCGCCACAACAGGACACATAACATGGCTCAGGCACAAAAATTTAAAATTAAAGAGCTGGAAATTTACCAATATAAAGGGGTAAACCGCCGCGGTAAAAAAACCGATGGCGAGCAAAAAGGCAGCAGCATTGCCGAGGTAAAGGCGCTGCTACGCCAGCAGGGTATTACGCCATCGCGGGTAAAACGTAAACCAAAATCGCTGTTTAGCGGCGAGCGCAAAATTACCCCGGCCGATATCGCCGTGGTTACCCGGCAAATTGCTACCATGTTAGGCGCCGGCGTGCCGCTGGTGCAAAGTGTCGACTTAATCGCCAACGGCTCTGACAATAAAAGCCTGCGGGTGTTAATGCAGAAAATATCGGCCAAAATTCAATCGGGCTTGCCATTATCGGAAGTGCTGCGCGAGCACCCGAAGTACTTTGATGAGCTGTACTGCGATTTAGTGAAATCGGGCGAGCAATCGGGCGCGCTCGACCGCATTTTCGACCGCATCGCCATTTATAAAGAAAAGGCCGAAGCGCTTAAATCAAAAATTAAAAAAGCCATGTTCTACCCCGCGGCAGTGCTAGTGGTAGCCGGTATTGTTACCTCTATTTTATTAATTTTTGTGGTGCCGCAATTTGCCGAAATTTTTGCCGGCTTTGGTGCCGAGCTACCGGCCTTTACCCAATTTGTATTGGGCATTTCTGAGACGATGCAACAGTACTGGTGGGTAGTGCTATTTGGCCTGATCGCCTTTGGCTGGGCCGTTAAAAAAGCCTATGGTAACAGTTTAAAATTCCGCACCCGGGCCGATGCGTTAATTTTAAAGGCACCGGTTATTGGTAATATTTTAAATAAAGCGGCGGTAGCGCGCTTTGCCCGCACGTTATCTACCACCTTTGCCGCCGGTGTGCCATTAATAGAAGCGCTGGAATCGGCCGCCGGTGCCTCGGGTAACGAGATATACCGCAACGCCATTATGTATATTCGCGAAGAGGTATCATCCGGTACCCAGATGTATTTAGCCATGAAGCAAACCGACCAGTTTCCGGAGATGGTAGTGCAAATGGTGTCGATTGGCGAAGAGTCGGGCGCACTGGATGGCATGCTGGAAAAAGTGGCCAATATTTATGAGCAGGAAGTAGACGATGCGGTAGATGGCTTAACCGCGCTGCTGGAGCCAATGATCATGGCGGTGTTAGGCGTGGTAATAGGCGGCTTAATTATTGCCATGTACCTGCCAATTTTCGGCATGGGTGCGATTGTATAATGCACGATTTAACGCATTACCTAAGCCAGCATAGCTGGCTTTTTATTAGCCTGGTAGCGTTTGTTAGTTTACTGATTGGCAGCTTTTTAAATGTGCTGGTATACCGCCTGCCAAAAATGATGGAGCGCGAGTGGCAGCAGGAATACCAGGCCTATTTTCAGGCAGACGCCGCAGCCACTGGCAGCAGCGCCGGCAACAGCACGCCGGGGCGCTATAACCTGGCCGTGCCACGCTCGGCCTGCCCCAGCTGCGATACGCCGATAGCCGCGCGCGATAATATACCCGTGCTTAGCTGGTTGCTGTTAAAAGGCCGCTGCCGCCATTGCAACGCGGCTATCAGCAGCCGCTACCCGGCGGTAGAGGCGTTAACCGCGCTGCTGTCGGGCTTAGTCGCCTGGCAATATGGGGTTGGCATGCTGGCGCTGGTACTTATTTTTATTACCTGGGGCTTAATAGCGCTGAGCTTTATTGATATTGATACCATGCTGTTACCCGACAGCCTTACCCTGCCGTTGTTATGGCTGGCTCTGCTATTTAGCTTAACTGATTCAGCACTGGTTAACCCGGCCGGGGCCATTATGGGCGCCGCTGCCGGTTACCTCAGCTTATGGCTGGTGTACTGGGGCTTTAAGCTGCTTACCGGTAAAGAAGGTATGGGCTATGGCGATTTTAAATTGCTGGCGGTTTTTGGCGCCTTATTAGGCTGGCAACAACTGCCGTTGATTATTTTATTGTCGTCGTTAGTGGGCGCGGTAATAGGTGCCAGTATGCTGGCCATACAGGGCCGCGACAAAGCCACCCCTATTCCGTTTGGGCCTTATATTGCCGCAGCCGGTTTTATTGCGCTATTGTGGGGCGAGCAGTTAACCAATGCCTACCTGGGTTACCTTGCCAACTAAGGCCGCCGCTACACCGCCGCCGCGATTTATAGTTGGCTTAACCGGTGGCATTGGCTCGGGTAAATCGACAGTGGCGAATTTATTCAGCCAGCTGGGCGTACCGGCAGTAGATGCCGACATTGTGGCGCGTGAAGTGGTTGCTAAAGGCAGCCCCTTGCTGGCGCAAATTGCCGGCCATTTTGGGCCGCAGGTATTAACAGCAGAGCAAAGTTTAAACCGGGCCGCACTGCGCCGCATTATTTTTAGTGATAGCAGCGCTAAGCAATGGCTGGATAACCTGCTGCACCCGGCCATTCGCAGTGCCATGCTGGCCCAGCTTAACAGCTTGCCAGCAGCACCTTATGTGCTGTTAATTGCCCCTTTGCTGCTGGAAAATAAGCTAAACAAGCTGGTTAACCGGGTACTGGTAGTAGATATAACGGAACAAAACCAGCTGGCGCGCACGCTAAGCCGCGATGCTGCCAATGCCGGTGCCACCGCAGCACAGGTGCAGGCGATTATAGCCAGCCAGATCAGCCGGCCAGCGCGCTTAGCCTTAGCTGATGATATTATTGATAACAATGGCGCAGCTAACTTGCTACTGCCGCAGGTGCAACAGTTGCACCAGCACTATTTAACCCTTGCAGCAACTTAATGCCACGGGCAGCAGGTTGCAGCGGGAAAACCTGCCTGACAGGGTAGGTTTCGTTTAACACAGGCCAACACCCGATGACGGACACCAGCGATATTATCTACGAACACCCGCTAAACGAGAAAATCCGCACCTATTTGCGCCTGGAGTTTTTATTCCAGCAGGTTCACGCCCAGTTGGCACTGGCCGATGAAAACCAGCAGCAAAGTTTTTTCAGCAGCCTGTTTGCGTTAATTGAGGTAATGGACCGCAATGACGTAAGGCCCGATTTAATTAAAGATATTGAACGCTGCGAAAGCCAGCTGGTGGTGTGGTCGCAGCACCCTTCGGTATCAGACAGCAAGTTACAAACCATGTTGCAGGCAGCCGTGCGCATGCAGTCGGAGCTATTACGCAGTGGTAAGCTTTTGGGCGGCTTAAAAGATGATAATTTTTTAGCGCCTATTCGCCAGCGCTTTAGCATTCCGGGTGGTTGTTGTTATTTTGACCTGCCGCAGTTGCAATACTGGTTCAGCCTGCCACTGGCCGAACGCCAGGCCCAGGCCGAAGACTGGCTGAACCAGGTAGCGCTGGCCGATCAGGCGATACGCTATGTATTAACCTTTATTCGCGAACGCAGCCATTATCAGAATGTGGTAGCCGAAAACGGCTTTTATCAGCAAAATGCCGAGCAATACGAATTACTGCGGGTTAAATACCCGGCCGGCCAGGGCATTTACCCCACAGTAAGTGGTAATAAATACCGCTACGCTATTCGCTTTATGCAATTAGACGCCGACAGCGCCCGCAGCGCCGCGGCAAAATCGCAGCAATTTCAGCTGGCTTGTTGCTGAGCGTATTGGATAAAGCTGAAACAAGCACAGGTTAAACGGGTCGAGCCTGCTTACCCACACAAACACGCCGTAAATACATCCCTGTAGGCTCGTTTCCGCCCGTCCAGGGCTTCAACGGTTTGTTTAGGGTAAGCAGACTCTCGCTCGTGGAATTCGAGATGCTCATCCTGTTCGTATTTAGCGGATCTGTTATACTTAGCGCCGTTTTTAGAGTTTCAAACAGAGTTTTTACTATGCCAACCACTGTTAAATGTCCTACTTGTGACACCGCTGTAGTGTGGGATGCCAGT
The DNA here is from genome assembly GCF_000987775.1 of Arsukibacterium ikkense. Lineage (GTDB taxonomy): Bacteria > Pseudomonadota > Gammaproteobacteria > Enterobacterales > Alteromonadaceae > Alishewanella > Alishewanella ikkense. The sequence continues at coordinate 166,850 of NZ_LAHO01000012.1, read as the reverse complement.
TCCGCTTACCGGCCCTTTTGCTCAGAGCGCTGCAAACTTATCGACTTAGGTGACTGGGCCGCCGAAAACCATCGCATTCCTGATAAAGCCCCAATAGATGCCGATTTATCCGAGCAATACCTGGCAGAGCTAGAGCAAGAATTTATTGCCCAGGATAATCAGTTTTTTAAGAATTAAACAATAAAACCCAATAATTAAATAATTTATTTACATTAACTATCCGGAAAGTTATGCTTTTGAGAAATTGACTCTCATAAAGGCTCACGGATATGAAATGCCCAACGATAGTAAATCTTGAACTTAGCGAAAGTAGCCTTGAAGCGATTAAGGAAATTGCCGAACTAAGTGACCTGGAGAAGCTAGCAAGATCCGCGTTACTTTTTGGCCAACTCTGGTCAATTTTCGGCGGTGCGTCGAAAAAGGGTGCCAGCGGATCAGGGCTTGAGCAATATGAAAAATCACTAGCTTTTAAGGTGGCTTCTTCCGACACCGCTCAATCTGGCTATGCCATTTATGCAAGCAACTGGGAGCTGTTCTTTAAAGCTAACAGCTCTTTAAGCGCCATTAAATTAAGCCAGATTGAAAAGATTGCCTTTCGTCAGGCCAGCCTTCATTTCCAAAAACCAAAAGAGTATCAATTCTGGCGCGCTATTTACCTGGGGTGCAGCATCGATGAGTAAACCTTTCCTCTCTTTTGTTATTTTCCTTTTTATTTGCTCGCCTGTTATGGCAGCAGAAATAGATTATGCATTTGACTATAGTAAGTCTGTATTGAAAATTTATGAGCAGAAAATTATTAACTGCAGAGCAAAGCAGAAGCAAAATACAAGCTTAACAGAGGAAGAAAAGTTACGTTTAAAAGATATTGCCTATAATCCCGATGTCTTGCCCTATCTCGCCGAGCGAGCGTTTAACGGTTGTGTCCTACCTGAGAAAGCCGATTATATGGAATCGCTGTTGATATTAGGCCAATTGAACCAGTCTGCGAACAATATAAAAGTGACAAACTATTTAAAGCAGCAGCAAGCTGTCAGTTTTACCTACGATAATCTTGCCATTATCAGAAGCTACCAAGCACTACCAGCAGAGTTAAGACAGACCTTTGAATCGATAGAAAGCCTAAAACGACCTTTCAACGGTATCATGATTCTGGAAACTATATGGCCACCTGAACTATAAAATAAGCAGATGGCGCAGCGCAGTAAAGAAGAGCAGCAAATAGCCAAAGCATACGATAAGGGGCCCTGCAGTCGATTGATTTAACAGATATAGCTGTGTTTCACGCGGAAATATTAATAATGGCCAAATAACGCCAGGAATAATAAATGTCCATAGGCCGGTAATAGAAAGCCCTCGGCCCATTTTATAGTGGTAATCGTTGAAAAGTTCCAGCATTCCCTCTTTGCCAGTAACCAGACAACAACCCAGATAGCTGATAAAAAGACCCAGCCCTGCTATTTGATAAAATGAAAGTGGCTTAGCAGAAGATCGATATTCTTCGTAATACCAGAACCCGCTAGTTAACAAGAGTGGCACGACCAAAAACAGATACAAAAACATTTTCAGTGTGCCACTAGCGTAATAGTATTTGCCATGGCAATTACACCAACAAGCCAATATCCTGCTGTAATTTGGTCACTATAGGTTGATTGGCATCAGGAAATTGAATGTCGGCTAAATCGGCAATATTAACCCACTGTAATGGCTGGCCTTCCAGCCCTGCTGGCGTGCCGCTGAAGGCCGTTACCAGCCATATATCCAGGGTTACCTGTCGCTCCGGGTACGTATGCTGTAACAGCATAAAGGGCTCGGCCTGGGTGACGGTAATGGCCAGCTCTTCCTGCAATTCCCGCTTCAGGGCGGCGGCGACAGTTTCACCCGGCTCAATTTTGCCACCCGGAAACTCCCACTTACCACCCTGATGCTGCTTGCTGCTACGCAGCGCTAACAACACCTGCTGCTTACGCAGGATAACCCCTACTGCCACATGCAACTGCGGCAATAAGGTTAATGCGCTATCAGCTAAGTTTGCCATGACACTGTTTATATTTTTTACCAGAGCCACATGGGCAGGGGTCGTTGCGGCCGACTTTATCGCCCTCGCGCACCACAGGGGCTGGCATGGCATCGGGCGCGGCAGCGGCTGGCGCCGGTGCGGCCCCACCCATCTGGCCGGCTTCAGCATGCTGATAGCTGTGTGGTACGGCATCGGCTTTACGGCGCTGTTCTTCCACGGCTTCTACGTCTTCAGCGGCTTTTACCTGTACCCGGCTTAAAATGCCGATAACATCGGTTTTCAGCTCGTCCAGCATGGTAGAGAACAGTTCGAACGCTTCGCGCTTATATTCCTGCTTCGGGTTTTTCTGGGCGTAACCACGCAGGTTTATGCCCTGGCGCAGGTGATCCATCGCTGCTAAGTGTTCTTTCCAGTGGGTGTCGAGGCTTTGTAACATAATGGCTTTTTCAAACTGGCGCAGTACCTCTACCCCAACCATTTGCTCTTTGTGCTTATAGCCTTCGCTAAATTCCTGCTGAATTTTGTCGCGCAGTTTTTCTTCAAACAGTTTTTTGTCGTCGGCCAGCCACTGGCTAACCGGCAGCTGCAGGCCAAAATCGGCCTTTAAGCGTTGCTCCAGGCCCGGTACGTCCCACATTTCGTCTAACGACTGTGGCGGAATATACTGGCTGAACACCGAATCGACCACATCCTGGCGAATGGCGCCGATGGTTTCGCTGATATCAGTGGCATCGAGTAGCTCGTTGCGCTGCTCGTACACCACTTTACGCTGATCGTTGGCAACATCATCAAACTCCAGCAATTGCTTGCGGATATCAAAGTTACGGGCCTCGACTTTACGCTGGGCGTTTTCAATGGCGCGGCTAACCCACGGGTGTTCAATGGCTTCACCTTCTTCCATACCCAAGCGGCGCATCATGCCAGCCATGCGGTCAGAGGCGAAAATACGCATCAGCGCATCGTCCAGCGACAGATAAAAACGCGATGAACCCGGATCACCCTGCCGGCCAGAGCGGCCGCGCAGCTGGTTATCGATCCGGCGTGATTCATGCCGCTCGGTACCAATAATATGCAAGCCACCAGCGGCAATCACTTCGTCGTGCCGTAGTTGCCAGTCGGCGGTGATTTTCGCCACGGCCTCGTCAGTTTTTTCAGCTAAGGCAGCCAGTTCAGACTGTAAGCTACCACCCAGCACGATATCGGTACCGCGACCGGCCATGTTGGTGGCAATAGTGACGGTGCCGGCCCGGCCGGCGTCGGCGATGATTTGCGCTTCGTTGGCGTGGAACTTGGCGTTAAGCACCTGGTGCTTAATTTTGGCTTTATTCAGCAGCTCTGACAGGTACTCGGAGCTTTCAATAGAGGCAGTACCCACCAGCACCGGACGCTTGGCGTCACGGGCTTTAATAATGTCGGCAATAATGGCGTTGTACTTATCTTCCGAATTTAAGTACACCAAATCGGCCATGTCATCGCGCACCATAGGCCGGTTAGTCGGCACAACAATGGTTTCCAGACCATAAATTTGCTGGAACTCAAAGGCCTCGGTATCGGCGGTGCCGGTCATGCCCGACAGTTTGTTATACAAACGGAAGTAGTTCTGAAAGGTAATAGAAGCCAGGGTTTGGTTTTCGTTCTGAATACGCACCCCTTCTTTGGCTTCAACCGCCTGGTGCAAGCCTTCTGACCAGCGCCGGCCTTCCATGGTGCGGCCGGTGTGCTCGTCAACAATAACAATTTCACCGTCTTTTACCACGTAATCAACGTCGCGTTTAAACAGCTGATGCGCGCGCAAGGCAGCATACACGTGGTGCAGCAGGGTAATATTAGCGGCGGAGAACAGGGTGTCGTGCTCGCCCAGCATGCCGGCTTCACGCAGCATGTCTTCTACTTTAATCTGGCCTTGCTCGGTTAAATACACCTGGCGGGCTTTTTCGTCGACGGTAAAGTGGCCATCGCCATGATTACCTTCTTCGTCTTCTTTTTCCTGCTTTTCCAGTTGTGGCACCAGCAGGTTAATTTGCTTGTACAGCTCTGAGCTGTCTTCGGCCGGGCCGGAAATAATCAGCGGGGTGCGGGCTTCGTCAATTAAAATCGAGTCAACTTCATCGATAATGGCAAAGGCTAAATCGCGCTGCACCCGGTCTTGTGGCGAGAACGCCATATTGTCACGCAGGTAATCGAAGCCAAATTCGTTGTTGGTACCGTAGGTAATGTCGGCCTGATACGCCTGCTGCTTGGCCTGATGCGCCAGGCCAGGCACGTTAACGCCCACCGTTAAGCCTAAAAAGTTAAATAACGGCTCGTTAGTTTCGGCATCGCGCCGGGCCAGGTAGTCGTTTACGGTAATAACATGCACACTTTTACCGCTTAGAGCATTTAAGTAAGCCGGTAAGGTAGCCGTTAAGGTTTTACCTTCACCGGTACGCATTTCTGATATACGGCCCTGATGCAGTACAATACCGCCCAGCAGCTGCACATCGAAGTGGCGCATATTAAATACCCGGTTGCTGGCCTCGCGTACGGTAGCAAAGGCTTCAGGCAGAATATCATCCAGGCTGGCGCCCTGCTGCACCCGCTGCTTTAACTCAACCGTTTTTTGCTTTAAGGCATCGTCTGACAACGCCTGACATTCGGCCTCTAATGCATTGATTTGCTGCACCAGTTTCTGTTGTTTCTTTAAGAAGCGGTCGTTGCGGCTGCCAACTAATTTGGCGAAAAGTTTTCCAAACATTATCCAGATACCATTTAAGTTAAAACTGCTTTGCAGCCCTGGCCAGGCCAGTTATTTATTGTCGTTGTTGTTTACTGCCTGCCGGCTTAGCGGCTATTGGCAGGATATGGTGCCAACCGGGATAACTTTCAAGCCCGGTGGATTGTGGCAGCACCGATAAAACCTGTTACACTTAACCGGCCTGCTGTTAAGCCCGTTAAGTAAGCTGTTGATGAAACGCTATAACCATAAACCCGAAGATTTAACCAAGCTGTTTGGCCAGAGCTCTCTGGTAACCATGCAACAACAGTATGAACTTGTTCGCAAATTAAATACCGAGTTATGCCACATTCTGCAGCTGGAACACCTGAGTTTTTGTCAGGTATCGAGCATTAATGCCGGGCGGGCGGTTATTTTATGTCAATCGCCTGGCTGGGCTAACCGGTTAAAGATGCAGCGCGATGCCATTCTAGACAATTTCCGCCGAAAAATCTTGCCTGATTTAGCCGGAATTGATATTGAAGTGTCGCCGCACGGCCAGATCGCCCGCCCTGCCAGCACAACCAGCGCCAAAGCGCAGGCCCCGGTTAAGCAGCAAAACTTATCAGACAGCGCACGCGCCGCCCTGGAGCAAGCACTGCAGCATAGCGACGATAAAGTAAAACAAGCATTGGCCCGCCTACTCGCTAAATAAATCTCGCTGACTCATATTATTTTGGGTACAAAAAAACCGACTGAATGTCGGTTTTTTTAATTTTATCGCTGAATTATGCCAGTTGCGGTGCCAGGTAAGAGATAGGCATTTTCGCTTTATCTTCAAAGCTGACAAATTCCCAGTTTTCCTGCTCGGCTAATACAGCGCACAACAGTTGGTTATTTAAGGCGTGGCCGGTTTTGTAAGAAACAAACTCGCCCAGCACGCTGTAACCAGCCATATATAAATCGCCGATGGCATCTAAAATTTTGTGCTTTATAAATTCGTCTTCGTAGCGCAGGCCGTCCTGGTTTAATACCCGAAACTCGTCCAGTACCACAGCGTTGTCGAAACTGCCGCCCAACGCCAGGTTATTAGCCCGCAGATACTCGATGTCGTGCAAAAAGCCAAAGGTACGGGCGCGGCTGATGTCTTTGATAAAGCCGGCCGCTGAGAAATCCATTTGCATGCGCTGGGTGGTTTGAGCAATTACCGGGTGATCAAAATCAATGGCGAAATCGATTTTAAAGCCGTTGTGCGGCTTGATTTCCGCCCATTTGTCGCCGTCTTCTACCCGCACAGTGCGCTTGATGCGGATAAACTTTTTCGCCAGTTTCTGCTCGCTGATACCAGCTTCCAGTAACAGGTAGACAAACGGATTAGCACTGCCGTCCATAATCGGAATTTCAGCCGAATCAACTTCAATAATCAGGTTGTCGATACCCAGGCCGGCAATAGCGGCCATTAAATGCTCGGTGGTAGACAGGCGCACACCCTGTTCATTAATTAAACAGGTACACATAACCGTGTCACCCACCATTTCTGGGGTAACTTTAAAGTCAACTATCGGGTTCAGGTCAACACGACGGAACATAATGCCCGTGTTGTCAGGTGCAGGCCGGAGAGTGAGCGTAACCTTTTCACCCTTGTGTAACCCAACACCAATAGTACTGACTGTGTTAGCGACGGTACGTTGTTTAATCATAATTTCTTCCTGCTCAAATTTTAAGCAATCACAAAATGGCGGCGAAGCTTAGCACAACATTGGCTAATGTGCCAGTTGACCATAGCAGCTATGTTGACAAAAGCCAACTGAACAGCGGCTTAATTTCAACCGTTGCTAATATTCTTTTCACCACGCCGGGCGCGCGCCACACCGGAGTTAACCGGCCGCTAGCTGCAGTTTAATCTGCCTGCTTGCGTAAAAACGCCGGGATATCGAAAATATCGATGCCGCCTTTGTTTTCTGGCTGGGTTTTCGCCTGTGCCACATCTTCTTTGTGGGCGTGGTGCGCGTGAACCGCAGGTGCCGCCTGACGCATGGTATTGCCCTGCTGCACATAAGCCTGCACTGGTTCAGCACGGTGGCTTGGCACCAGGCTGATATCTGGCCGGCGATCGGCACCAATTCCGGTAGCCACTACGGTTACCCGCAGTTCGTCGTGCATGTCCGGGTCGATAACTGCACCCACTACTACAGTGGCGTTTTCAGAGGCAAAGGCTTTAACCGCGTTACCGACGATTTCAAACTCTTCAATGCTGATATCCAGGCCAGCGGTAATGTTAACTAAAATACCTTTGGCACCTGACAGGTCGATATCTTCCAGCAGTGGGCTGGAGATAGCCTGCTCGGCTGCTTCTTCGGCACGGTCCGGGCCTGACGCACGGCCGGTACCCATCATGGCAGTGCCCATTTCCGACATCACGGTACGAACGTCAGCAAAGTCGACGTTGATAAGGCCTGGCCGGGTAATCAGTTCTGCAATACCCTGCACGGCGCCTAATAACACGTTGTTAGCGGCTTTAAACGCATCCAGTAAGCTGGTGCCTTTGCCTAATACTTTTAACAGCTTGTCGTTAGGAATGGTGATCAGCGAATCAACATATTTGCTTAATTCCAGAATACCTTCATCGGCATAAGCAGTACGCTTTTTACCTTCGAACGGGAACGGCTTGGTAACAACCGCTACCGTTAAGATCCCCAGCTCGCGCGCCACTTCAGCCACGATAGGTGCTGCGCCAGTACCGGTACCACCGCCCATGCCGGCTGCGATAAAAATCATATCCGCGCCTTGCAGGGTTTTCTTGATGGTTTCGCGGTCTTCCTCAGCAGAACGACGGCCGATTTCCGGATTAGCACCGGCACCTAAGCCTTTGGTGACACCGGCACCTAACTGCAGGGTAACGTTAGCAGACGAATTACGCAGCGCCTGGGCGTCGGTATTGGCCGCTACAAACTCTACGCCTTCGATATTGCTGGCTACCATATATTCGACAGCATTACCGCCACCGCCACCAACACCTATTACTTTAATTACAGCTTCTTGGCTGTGGTTTTCCATTAACTCAAACATAGCTCTCTCTCCGTTTTTACGCTCTTAAAACTCACCTTTGAACCAGCTGCTGATTTTCTTCAGCAAGCTGCTAACTGGATCGCGGCTTTGTGCCGCGTTTTTTTGCTGGGCACGCACATCTTTGCCATACAGCAATAACCCCACTACGCTGGCGTAGGCAGGGTCTTGTACATATTCTTTTAAACCGCTGACATGCATTGGCTGGCCAACCCGCACCGGCATTTGAAACACGTCTTCGGCAAATTCTACCGCACCTTCCATTTTCGAGGTGCCGCCGGTTAACACTAAGCCGGCAGCAATTTGCTCTTCTAAGCCAGAGCTGCGAATTTCTTCCAGCACTAACTCGAACAATTCGTGGTAGCGCGGCTCGATCACTTCGGCCAGGGTATGGCGCGACATCGAACGGGCGGGCCGGCCACCGACGCTGGGCACTTCAATACTTTCTTCTTTGCCTACCATGCTGCGCAGGGCGCAGGCGTATTGCACTTTAATATCTTCGGCATGGCTTATCGGCGTGCGGAAAATTTTGGCAATATCGCTGGTTACCTGGTTGCCGGCCACCGGTATAACAGCGGTGTGGCGCAAGGCACCATTGGTGAAAATGGATAAGTCGATAGTGCCACCGCCCATATCCACCACACAGACCCCCAGTTCTTTTTCATCGTCGGTCAGCACCGCATAGCTGGAGGCCAGTGACGAGAAAATCAGCTGGTCTACCGCTAAACCGCAGCGCTCAACGCATTTTTCAATATTCTTCGCCATATCGTTGGCGCAGGTAATAATATGGGCCTTGGCCTCCATTCTTACCCCGGACATGCCCACCGGGCTTTTGATGCCTTCCTGCATATCGACCGAAAACTCCTGCGGCAACACATGCAACATGCGCCGCTCGGCCGAAATAGGCACCGATTTCGCGGCGTGGATCACACTGGCGACATCGTCTGCGGTCACTTCAGTGTCGTTAATCGGTACCATACCGCTTTCGTTCTGGCAGCGAATATGTTTGCCGGTAATACCTAAATACACCGATGATATCTGACAATCGGCCATCAGCTCGGCTTCGTTGATAGCCCGCTGTACCGCCTGCACCACCAGGTTTAAATCGTTAACACCGCCTTTATCCATACCCCGCGAGGCATGGGTACCCACGCCAACGATGCTGAGCCGGTTATCAGAGGTAATTTCGCCTACTACTGCTTTGATCTGCGACGTGCCAATATCCAGCCCTACTATCAGATCTCGTTCAATCGACTTTGTCATGCTTTTCTCTTTGGCTCCGTACTGGCATAACGCACGGCAATGCCGGTGTCATAGCGCAGATCGACTTCAGCTAATGCCTGCGCCCGATGTTGTTGCATAGTCGGGTACAGCTCAATAAAACGTTGTAACCGCTTCATGGTGTCCTGGCGGCCCAGTTGCAGCACCAGGCCATCCTGCAGTTGCAAGCGCCAGGAAAATCGCTCGGTTAACCACATTTGCTCAGCGCTGAACTGGTGCAACTGCAGTAAACTTTGCATATGGCGAAACATTGTCAGGGCATCCTGCTCACCGCCCTCTGGGCCGTGTAACCGGGGCAGTTCCGGGATCAGCTCGCTTAGCGGGGCGCTGAACAACTCCCCTTTATTATTGAGCAAGTGCTGCTGATTCCAGACTGCGACCGGCTGCTGCTCTGTCACAACCACCACCAGGGTATCAGGCCATTGTTTGCGCACGGCTACCTGATATATCCAGGGTTGTTGCTGCAGGAACTGCTGCACCTGATCAACGTCCACCCGAAAAAAATTACCGACATATTCCTGCTGCAACCGTTGTTGCAGCTGCGTAGCCTTTATATGGTTAAAATCACCATACAAGCGCACCTGATTAATCGGCGCGCCCTGCTGACTTTGTACCCAGCTATGGATTTTTAGCCCACCCCAGACCAGCAGCGCCAATGCCAGCAGAAAAAACACCAGGCCACCGACAAAGCCGGGCCTGTGGTTTAACTGCTGGTAGTACTGGCGCAGGCTCACTGTTATTCTCCTTGCACTGCGGTTGCGCTCTGCTGCTCTGGCGTCTGGGTTTGCTGCAAAATACGCAGCACCAGCTCGCTGAAATTTAAACCCGCTGCTTTGGCAGCCATCGGCACCAGAGATTTTTCGGTCATGCCCGGTACGGTATTTACTTCCAGCAAAAAGTGTTCGCCCTGCTCGTTCAGCATTAAATCAACCCGGCCCCAGCCCGAGGCCCCCACCGCTTTAAACGCGGCCAGCGCATCGTGCTGCATGGCAGCCGTTTGCCCGGCGGTTAACGGCGCCGGACATAAATATTCGGTACTGTTAGCCTGATATTTGGCTTCGTAATCGTAAAAAGCCCGCGGCGTGCGCATTTCGACAATGGGCAACACGGTATCGCCCAAAATCGCAATGGTAAATTCGCGGCCGTTAATCCAGCGCTCAACTAAAATTTCACTGTCGTATTGCAGCGCCGCAGCAATAGCCTGTTCCAGTTCTGCCGCGTTGACCGCCGCACTCATGCCAATGCTGGAACCTTCGTTGGCCGGTTTTACCATAACTTTACCGCCCAGTTCAGCCAGCAAACCGGCGTAATCAAGCGTGTCGTTATGCACTACTGCAAATGGCGCTGTGGGCAGGTTTTGCGCCACAAACAGGCGCTTACAGCGAATTTTATCCATCGCCAGCGCCGAGCCCAGCACGCCACTGCCCGTGTACGGCAAACCCAGTAATTGCAGCGCGCCCTGCATGGTGCCGTCTTCACCGCCGCGTCCGTGCAACACAATAAACACCCGGTCGGCCTTAACATCATTCATCAGCGCGGTTAATGGTTGCTCTGCCGGGTCAAACGCTACGGCGTTAACGCCCGCTTGCTGCAGGGCATTCAGGACCGCTGTGCCTGAGCGCAGCGATACCTCACGCTCCGCTGAGCTGCCGCCAAACATCACCGCCACTTTACCAAAAGTGTTCATGCGGCTCCCTCCGATAATTGTTTTAAGCGGACAATATCCAGCTTTACCGCGGCCAGCTCTTTTACCAGGCTGCCAATATTGCCCGCGCCCTGAGTCAATACAATATCGCCATCGGCTAATACCTCGGCCAGCGCGCCGGCTAAGGCTGCGGGCTCTGCCACGTATACCGGCTCCAGCTGGCCACGGGCGCGGATAGAGCGGCACAGGTTGCGGCTATCGGCACCGGCAATCGGTGCTTCGCCGGCGGCGTACACTTCCAGCAGCAACAGTTTGTCGACACTGGACAGCACCTGGGTGAAATCTTCGTATAAATCGCGGGTACGGCTAAAACGGTGTGGCTGATAGGCCATCACTAACCGCCGCTCAGGCCAGGCACTGCGCACCGCCGCAATAGTGGCAGCCACTTCCGTGGGGTGATGACCGTAGTCGTCAACCAGCAGTACTTTGCCACGGCCGGTGTCAAATTCGCCGTATTGCTGAAAACGCCGGCCAATACCTGCAAATTTGCGCAGTGCTGCCAGGATAGCCTGCTCGCTAATGCCTTCATCTGCTGCCAGCGCAAAAGCCGCGGTGGCATTTAACGCGTTGTGTTTGCCAGGCAAATTTAACTGCACTTCGCGTTGATTGCCGGCCGGGTCGGTAATTACAAACAAGCTGCGGGTGCCCTGCTGGCTGAATTCAGTGATCTTGTAATCGGCATCTTCACTAAAACCATAGGTCAGCACGGTACGGCCAATCGCCGGAATAAGCTCGCGCAGCACCTTGTCGTCAATACACACTACCGCCATGCCATAAAACGGCAGGTTGTGGCAAAACTCCAGATAGGTGTCTTTTAGCTTTTCAAAGTCGCCCTGGTAGGTGTCCATGTGGTCCGCTTCGATATTGGTAATCACCGTGGCCATCGGCTGCAAATGCAAAAACGATGCATCGCTTTCATCGGCTTCGGCAATCAGATAGCGGCCAGCACCTAAGCGGGCATTAGAGCCGGCAGAATTCAGTAAGCCGCCAATCACAAAAGTTGGGTCGGTGCCGGCTTCAGCAAATATCGAGGCCAGCAAACTGGTGGTGGTGGTTTTGCCATGGGTACCGGCAATGGCGATGCCATGGCGAAAGCGCATCAGCTCGCCAAGCATCTCGGCGCGGCGCACCACTGGTATACGCAGTGCTAACGCGGCAGCCACTTCCGGATTTGCCGCTTTAATGGCACTGGATACTACTACCACACTGGCGCCTTCTACCTGGCTGGCATGATGGCCAAATTTTACTGTTGCTCCCAGGCTTAGCAGCCGCTCTACCACCGGGTTGGTTGTCAGGTCTGAACCGCTGACCTGATAGCCTTCGTTTAACAATACTTCGGCAATACCGCCCATACCCGCGCCGCCGATACCGACAAAATGAATGCGCTCGACCCGGCGCATGGCCTGTTTTTTCTGTTGCAGGGTGGTAATCATACTACTTGTCCTGTTACTTGCCGGCACAGGGCGGCGATATGCGCTGCCGCATCGTCAGTTGCCAGGCTGCGAGCCCGCTGTGCCATCTGTGCCAATGGCGTTTTATCGGTTAACCAGGGTGCCATTAATGCCTGCACGCCCTCTGTTTGTAATTGGTTTTGCGCCAGTAATACGGCGGCATCGCGCTCAGCCAGCACCCGGGCATTGGCCGTTTGATGGTCGTCAATGGCGCCCGGCAACGGTACAAAAATTGCTGCAACCCCTACTGCCGCCACTTCGCTGACAGTAAGTGCACCCGCGCGGCAGATCAGCACATCAGCCCAGCGATACGCCGCGGCCATATCATCAATAAAGGCGCTAACCTCGACCTCGGCGCCGCTGCTACGCAGCGCCTGGTAAGCTTGCGTTACTTCCGCTTGCATGGCACTGCCAGTTTGGTGGCGCACGGCAATATCGCCGGATTTTGCCAGTTCAGTCAGCTGCGCCGGTAAGGCCTGATTCAGTGCCTGCGCTCCCAGGCTGCCGCCGACAATTAAAATATTCAGGCTGGCACTGGCAGGCCGGTTCAGCCGGCTTTGCAACAGCTCAGCCCGGATAGGGTTACCGACCAACTGGCGTTTGCTATGGCCGGCAAAAGCCCCATCAAAAGCCACCAGTACTAAATTAGCCAACCGGGCCAGTAATTTATTGGTGCTGCCGGCTACCGCGTTTTGTTCGTGGATCAGTAACGGCGTACCGCTAAGCCAGGCGGCTATACCACCAGGGCCGCTGGCATAACCACCAAAACCTATCGCCAGCTTTGGTTTTAACTGACGACACAGCCGATGCGCCTGCCACAGTGCTTTTAGCAACATCCAGGGCGCCGTTACTTTGCTGGCCAGGCCTTTGCCACGTAAGCCACTGACGGTGATGCCATAAAACGGCCAACCGAAAGCCGGCACTAATCTGGCTTCCATCCGATCGTTGCTGCCCAGCCAGGCAATATCCCAACCGTCAGCCAGCAGCGCTTGTGCCACTGCCTTAGCCGGAAAAATATGCCCGCCGGTGCCACCGGCCATGATTAACGCCAGCGGTTTAGCCATGTTTGCCTCCGCTTAGCGCCTGCTTGCCTTTTAAGCGCACTTCAAAATCAATGCGCAGCAACAGGGCCGCCGCCATCAGCATAATAACCAGACTGCTGCCGCCGGAACTGACAAAAGGCAAGGTTAAGCCTTTGGTTGGCAGCGCGCCGGTAGCCACACCAATATTGACCGCCGACTGAAAGCCAATCCAGATGGCCAGCGCATAGGCCATAAAGCCGTGGAAACTTAAATTTTTCGCCAGCGCCCGCTGGCCAATCCACAAGGCGCGATACACCAGCATAAACAGCAAACCCACCAGCACCGTTACGCCGATAAAGCCGGTTTCTTCGGCAATTACCGCCAGAATAAAGTCGGTATGGGCTTCTGGCAGGTATTCCAGTTTCTGAATACTGTTGCCCAGGCCCTGACCAAACCAGCCACCACGGCCAAAGGCCATTAACGACTGAGTTAGCTGGTAACCACTGCCAAACGGATCAGCCCAGGGGTCGAGAAACGCGGTAACCCGTTTCCAGCGATATTCGCTGTAGACAATTAACACCGCCACCGCCAGCAGGCCGGTGGCCATTAAACAAATAAATTGCCAGATTTTGGCGCCGGCTAAAAACAGCAGCGCCACGGCAGTGGCAAACATCACAATAACGGTGCCAAGGTCTGGCTGCATTAACAGCAATACCGCAAATAAAAACAACACCAGCAAGGGTTTCAGGAAGCCTTTCAGGTTGTCGCGCACTTCTTCATGCCGGCGCACCAGATAACTGGCCAGGTAGACAAAAAAGAATAACTTGGCCGGCTCAGCCGCCTGTAAGCCGATAGGGCCCAGCGACAACCAGCGGGTACTGCCGTTAACATTGCGGCCAAACAACAGCACCGCCACCAGTAACAACAATGCCAGCAGCAACAGCCACATATTGCCGCGGTGCCACCAGCTAACCGGTACCCGTAGCACTAATACCGCCAGCGTCAGGCCAATACCCAGGTACACCAGATGGCGGATAGTAAAATGCAGCGGATTATTGAAAATACGATCGGCCACCGGCATAGAAGCGCTGGTAACCATTACCACGCCAATGGCCAGGATCAGCATCAGCAAGGTTAAGAATAATTTGTCATAAGCGGCGTTGTCATCGCGCTGCCATAAATTACTGATACTTTGCCATGGGGTCTGCCAGGCAGTTAAGGCCAGCTGTTTCATAACGTCAGCTCCTTCACAGCTTTGGCAAATAACTCACCACGCTCAGCGTAATTTTTAAACATATCCAGGCTGGCACAGGCTGGCGATAACAGCACCATGTCACCGCTTTGCGCCAGTTTGGCTGCCTGCTGCACGGCCGCGGTTAAATCTTTAACTTGTATGGCATGTGAATGCAGCGCGGCAATGGCCGGACCATCCTGGCCCAGGGTTATAACATGGCTGACATCGCGGGTTAATACCGGCCTTAACTCGCTTAAATCAGCGCCTTTGGCATCGCCACCGGCAATTAAAATCAGCTTACCGCGCACGTCTGGCCGTAGGCCGGCGATCGCCGCCAGGGTAGCGCCAATATTGGTGGCTTTAGAATCGTTAATCCAGCGAATGCCCTGATGAGCCCGCACCAGCTGGCAGCGATGCGCCAGGCCGGTAAAGTGCTGCAACGTCCGGGCAATAGCCTCACGGCTGGCACCGGCGCTCAGCGCCAGGGCAGCCGCGGCCAGTGCATTAAACTGGTTATGGCTGCCGCTTATAGCCAATCGGCTAAGCGGCAGTAACGGCTCGCCGGCGACATTCAACCAGCGCTCGTCGTGTATTTCAACAATGCCATAGTCGGCATCATCCAGGCTGATTGCCAGTGACGGCGCCTGGCCTGCCGTAGTGCCCGGATAGCTTAGCGGGTCGGCCTGGTTATACACTGCAAGTTTGGTTTGCTGATACACCCGTTGTTTTGACGCGGTATAAGCGGCCATATCGGTATAGCGGTCTAAGTGGTCGGCACTGACGTTCAGTACACAACTGGCCTGGCTTTGCAGGCTGCTGGTGGTGTCGAGCTGAAAGCTGGACAGTTCCAGCACAAAAACGTCGATATCCGGCTGGCGCAACGCCTCCAGCACCGGCAGACCAATATTACCGGCAGCAATGGCTTTAATACCACTGTGTTGCAGCATGTCGGCTACCAGCGTAGTAACGGTCGATTTACCATTAGAGCCGGTAATGGCAATCACTGGTTTTTGATTAAAACGGGCAAACAGTTCAACATCGCCCAGTATTTCCACCCCCTGAGCTTTGGCAAAGCGGATAGCCGGGTGACTTAGTGCCAGGCCCGGACTCAGTACAATCATATCCATCTGCGCCAGGCGGTTGGCGTCAAACTCACCGAGGTAAATGCCATCAACTTTATCGGCGGCAATGTGCTCCAGCCCGGCAGGCTTAGTGCGGCTGTCCATCAGTACCGGCTTAACCCCCTGCGCCAGCAAAAAGCGTACTGTGGCCAGACCTGACAGGCCCAGCCCCACTACCGCTATGCGTTTGGCGTGCAGGTTAGTTAGCATCTGTTATCTCAGCTTCAGGGTCGCCAGACCCACCAGTACAAAAATGATTGATAAAATCCAGAAGCGGACAATCACCCGCGGCTCTGGCCAGCCTTTTAACTCGTAATGATGATGAATAGGAGCCATCCGGAAAATTCGCTGGCCGCGCAATTTATAAGAGCCCACCTGCAGGATCACCGACACCGTTTCCATCACAAAAATGCCGCCCATAATAAACAGCACAATTTCCTGGCGCACTAAAATGGCAATCACGCCCAGCACGGCACCCAGCGCCAGTGAGCCGACATCGCCCATAAAAACCTGGGCCGGATAGGTGTTAAACCAGAGGAAACCCAGGCCAGCACCAATCAGGGCCGAGCACAGCACCACCAGCTCGCTGGCATAGGGTAAATAAGGAATATTCAGGTAACCGGCAAAAATAACATTACCACTGGCGTAGGCAATAATGGCAAAGGCACCGGCCACCATAATGGTCGGCACTATGGCCAGGCCATCCAGGCCATCGGTTAAGTTGACAGCATTACTGGTACCGACAATCACAAAGTAACTCAGCGCCAGAAACAGAATGCCCAGCTGGGGCATCACGTCTTTTAAGAACGGCACCAGCAAGGCCGTTTCGGCCGGGCGTTCGGCGGTCATATATAAAAACAGCGCAGTAATAATGGCAAATACCGACTGCCAGAAATATTTCCAGCGGGCGATCAGCCCTTTTGGGTCTTTGCGGATCACTTTGCGATAGTCGTCAATAAAACCAATGGCGCCAAAACTGACCAGCACAAACAGCACCACCCAGATATATTTGTTACTCAGATTGGCCCACAGTAAGGTACTGATCAGAATAGAGCCCAGAATCAGCAGGCCACCCATGGTAGGCGTGCCTTTTTTCGAGAAGTGACTTTCCGGACCATCGCCACGCACCACCTGGCCTATTTGCATTTTCTGCAGGCGGGCAATCAGGATCGGGCCGAAGTACAAGCTTAAAAATAATGAGGTTAACACGCCCAGGATCGAGCGAAAGGTCAGATAACTGAACACATTAAAAAAGCTGATATACTGGGTTAAATATTCGGCTAACCACACTAACATGGGCTACGCTCCTGCTGACATCGTTCTAGCAAGTCCTGTACAACTAACTCCATTTTCGCGCTGCGCGAACCCTTAACGAGTATGGTGACATTTTGCTGGGTTGTAATTAACGGCATAAGTCGGTCTAACATTGACTGCCGCGAGCTGAAATGCGCGCCTTGTCCGTTGAACAAGTCACTCGCGCTCTGTGATAACACACCCAGGGTGAATAACAGATTAATACCGGCATTTTTGGCGTATAAACCAATTTCTTCATGGTATAAACGGGCGTTAGCGCCAAGCTCTGCCATGTCGCCCAGCAACAGCACCTGACAACCCGGGTAACTGGCCAGTAAATCGATAGCCGCCTTAGCCGATTCGACGTTAGCGTTATAACTGTCGTCGATAAGGGTTATCTGTGGGCTTAACTGCACAATGTTGGTGCGGCCTTTTACTGCCGCCATCTGGGCCAGCCCCAATTGCACATCACTTAGCTGCGCACCAACAGCAATGGCCGCAGCGGCTGCGGCCAGCGCATTGGCGACGTTGTGCTTGCCCGGCAGGCTCAGCTGTACCAGCACCCGCTCGTTACCGTATACCAGGGTAAAGCGGGCACAGCCTAAACTATTCAGTTCAATTTGCTCTGCGCGGATGTCGGCATCGCTCTGTGGAGCATCGGCACTGTAGTTACTGGCAAAACGCACTACCTTTAATTCCTTGCAGCGGTTAAGCCAGTAGTCAGTGAATTCACTGTCATGCTGAATAATGGCGGTACCGCCAGGACTTACGCCAGAGAAAATCTCACCTTTAGCGCGGGCTACGCCATAGGTATCGCCAAAGCCTTCCAGATGAGAGGCTGCTGCGTTGGTAATAATGGCCACGTCGGGTTTAACCAGTGAGGTAGTATAAGCAATTTCACCGGCGTGATTGGCGCCCAGCTCCATCACGGCATACTGGTGTTGTGCGGTCAGCCGTAATAACGTCAGCGGCACACCAATATCATTATTAAAGTTGCCCTGGGTCGCTAACACCTGGCCACAGCGGCTTAAAATGGCCGCCAGCATTTCTTTTACTGTGGTTTTACCGGCACTACCGGTAACTGCGATGGTTTTCGGTTGCAAACGCGCCTTAATGGCCGCACCAAGCTGCCCTAACGCCAGCCGGGTATCGGCAACGATAATCTGACTGATGCCAATATTGTCCAGTGGCCGCTCAACCACTATAGCCACAGCCCCTTTGGCCATAACATCCGCAGCAAAGCGGCTGCCATCAAAGTTTGGCCCCTTCAGGGCAATAAACAAGGCGCCGGCGCTTATCGTTCGGCTATCTGTGCTGACCTGACTGATCAGGTGATCGTCGCCAATTAACTGCCCCTGCAACAGGGTGGCTATTTCTGCACAGTGTAGCGTTATCATGATGCCATCTCCGACATTAGTTGCCGCACATAGGCACGTTCATCATAGTGTTGCTGTTCGTGCCCGATAATTTGGGTTGTTTCATGGCCTTTGCCAGCCAGTAAGATCACATCGCCCGGCTGGGCACTTACCAGCGCCAGTTTAATGGCCAGCTGCCGGTTAGGTTCCAGCCGGTAGTTGTCTGTACTTTGCATACCCGCTGCGATGTCCTGGCATATTTGCAGTGGATTTTCGCTGCGCGGGTTATCAGAAGTCACAATGCAATGATCAGCATATTGCTGTGCTAACTGGCCCATTATTGGCCGCTTGCCTTTGTCGCGATCGCCTCCGCAACCAAACACACACCATAGCCGGCCGCCGCAATGCTGACGCAAGGCTTGCAGGGCTTGTTGCAGCGCATCGGGGGTGTGGGCGTAATCAACCACCACGGTAACACCGTGGCTGAACGGAAATTGCTCCATCCGCCCGGCCAGCGGCTGCAAATGGCCGGCAGCGTGCAACAGTGCGGTTAAGTCATAACCCAGTGCCAGTAAGCTGCTAATTGCGGCTAAAGCATTCTGCACATTAAATTCACCCAGTAATGGTAGGTGCAATTCATGCTCGCCGGCATGGCTGCTTAACAGGCAGCGGTAACCTTGCTCGTAGGCGGTTAACTGGTGATAGCCCAGAAAGCGCGGCTGCCCCTGGCAATCTTCGGCTTTACCATAGGCCCACACCGGAATATCGTGCCGGCTGGCCAGGGCTTTACCCAGGGGATCAGAAACATTCAGCACGGCGCAGCGGCTCATATCAGGTTGAAACAACAAACTTTTTGCCTGGCCATACTCTGCCATGCTGCCATGGTAATCCAGATGATCACGGCTTAAATTGGTAAACACAGCAACCTGAAACTGTAAACCCGCTACCCGCTGCTGCACCAGCGCATGTGACGAGACTTCCATCGCTACCAGCTCGGTTTTCTGTTGCAGCAATTCACTTAAAATGCGTTGTAAATCAATATAGTGCGGCGTGGTATTAAGCAGTGGTGTTAACTGCTGCCAATGGCCGTAACCTAAAGTACCCACTACCGCAGCCGGCGTAGCGCACTGTCCGGCCAGCTGATTAATGTAACAGCAGGTGCTGGACTTACCATTGGTGCCGGTAACCCCCACTAACTGCAGCTGCTTTTGTGGCTGATGATAAAAACGCGCCGCCAGTGCCGGCATTTGCGCGACCAAATCGCTGATCACCAGCACTCGCTCGTCCTGATAACTGCCACTGTCAGTTAGCACCAGCGCGGCGCCCTGAGCCAGCGCCTGGTTGATATACTGATTACCGTGCTCACGGGTACCCGGCAGGGCAATAAACACATCATCGCGGCTAACGTTACGGCTATCCAGCTGCAAATAGCGCAGTGGCCGGTCGGCCAGCTGTTGCGTGCGCTCTGGTAACCATAAATGTAACTGGTTAGTTGGCATGGCGGCCCCCTGCATGACTGATAAGCGCCGGGCCGGTATTGGCGTCGGGTGTAACATTCAGTAGTTGCAGACTGGCGCCCATAATGCTGGCAAATACCGGTGCTGCAATTTCACCACCGTGATAAAAATCACCGGCAGGCTCGTTAATTACCACCACAGTGGCAATACGTGGATTAGAGACCGGACCCACCCCGGCAAAAGAGGCAATATAGTCATCGCCATAACCCCCGGCGATGGCTTTGCGCGCAGTACCTGTTTTACCACCAACCCGATAACCCTGCACCTGCGCCCGGGTGGCTGTGCCACCGGGGCCAATATTGGCTTCCATCATTTCCAGCATGGCCAGCGCATGTTTATGTGCCAGCACCCGTTGGCCAGGCTCAGGCTCGGTAGTTTTAATAATACTCAGCGGCCGGTTAACGCCGCCGTTGCCCATGGTGGCGTAAGCACGGGCCAGCTGCACAGCGGTGACCGATAAACCATAACCGTAAGAAAAGGTTGCTCGCTCAAAATCAGACCAGCGCTGCCGATAGCTGAAAATACCACTGCTCTCGCCATTTAAGCCCATGCCGGTATCTTCGCCCAGCCCCATATTATTGTATAAACCCAATACATGCTGATGCGGCATATCCAGTACCAGACGGGCTACCCCGATATTACTGGATTTCTGAATAATGCCGGTCAGATCCAGTTTCTTGTAGTTAATGGCATCGCGTACCCAGCTACCGCCGATGCGCATGGTACCAGGATGGGTATCAATTACCGTATCCAGAGTGGCACTGCCAAACTCCAGCGCACTGAGTACCGCCAGCGGTTTCATGGTGGAACCGGGCTCAAAAGTATCGGTAATGGCGCGGTTGCGAAAGCGATGCACCGGGGTATTGCGCCGGTTATTCGGGTTAAACGACGGGCTGTTCACCATGGCCAGAATTTCACCGGTTAGTACATCTACCACCACTGCAGATCCTGAGGTGGCGCCGTGCGACAGTACCGCTTTTTTCAATTCGCGGTAGGCCACGGTTTGAATGCGCTGGTCAATGCTCAGCTGCAGGTTGGCCGGCGCAGTGGCATCCTGGCGCTCCAGCACTTCAATTTCCCGGCCTTTGGCATCTTTGCGAAATACCTTGCGTCCAGCGGTGCCGGTCAGCAGGGCATCGAAGCGTTTTTCAATGCCTTCCACGCCTATATCATCGACATTGGTAAAGCCGATTAACTGGGCGGTAACTTCACCAGCCGGATAATAGCGACGCGATTCCTGCCGAAAGTAGATACCCGGCACTTTTAATTTTTTAACGTAGTCGACCACGGCCGGATTTACCTGGCGCTGCAGATAAACAAAGCGTCGCTGCGGGTTATCACCCACCCGGCTTAACAGCTGCTGTGGCGTCATTTGCAGTATTTCTGCCAGCGCATGCCAGCGCCGCTCATCGCCTGGGGCATTGCGCTCTATGACAATTTTCGGATCAGCCCAGATGGCTTCAACCGGCACACTGACGGCCAACGCTTCGCCATGGCGGTCGAATACCATGCCGCGCATAACGGTATCGGCTTCTACCCGCAAGCTACGACGGTCGCCCTGGCTTACCAGCATGTCAGGCTCGACTACCTGCAACCAGGCAGCGCGGGCCAGCAATGCCACAAACACCAGCGATAAACTCAGCATCACAAAAGCGAAACGCCAGTTAATCACCGACGGATACTGGCGGGCTTTAGCCTGGCTTTTGCGTGGTTTAGCACTCATTGCGGCCTCACCATAATATCGTTGTCACCACTTGGGCGTTGCATATTCAAGCGGCGCCGGGCGATGTCTTCTACCCGGCTATGCTCTGCCAGCGCGCGTTGTTCCAGCAATAAATTGCGCCATTCGCTATCGAGCTGATCACGCTGCTGATAGTAGGTATCCTGCGCAATGGTCAGCTGGCGGTTTAAATGGGCCAGATACACCACGGCCAGCGCCGCAGCTATACAAGCCAACAGTAACACTGCCACCAGTTTGTGCTGGCGCCAGTCCTGACTGATTAAACGTTCCAGCTGAATCTGGCTCATATGGCTTGTTTCTCCGCTATACGCAGCACGGCACTGCGGGCGCGCGGATTGGCATCAAGCTCGGCATCAGATGGCATAATGGCTTTGCCGATCAGTTTCAGCGGAATGGCCTGCTTTAACTGGGCATCGGTCAGCGGCATGCCACGTGGCACCGGCTCGCCTTTAGAGAAGCGGCGCATAAATTGTTTTACCAGCCGATCTTCCAGCGAATGAAAACTGATCACCACCAGCCTGCCACCAGGCTTTAATACTGCCATCGCCGCATGCAGCGCCAGGTTTACCTGCTCCAGCTCGCTATTAACGTAAATGCGGATCGCCTGGAAGCTGCGGGTAGCAGGGTGCTTTTTCTCTTTATGACTTTTCGGCACACTGTCACTAATCAGCTTCGCCAACTGGGCAGTGCGGGTAAAGGGGGTTTCCAGCCTGGCCGCGACTATGGCCTGGGCAATACGCCAGGCATAGCGCTCCTCGCCATATTCGCGTAGCACAAAGCTGATCTGTTCTACATCGGCAGTGGCCAGCCAGGCTGCTGCCGACAGGCCGTTGCTGGGGTCCATCCGCATATCCAGCGGGCCGTCGCGCATAAAGCTAAAACCACGTTCAGCGTCATCCAGTTGTGGGGAAGACACGCCTAAATCCAGCAAAATGCCATCTAATTTGCCACTGAGCTGTTGTTGCTCAGCCACGGTTGCCAGGGCGGCAAAGGGGGTATGGGTGATGTGAAAACGCGCATCAGCTTGCAGTGGGGCTGCAGCAGCAATGGCGGCGGGATCGCGGTCTATCGCAAATAAACGGCCATCCGGGCCAAGTAAATTAAGAATGGCCCGGCTATGACCGCCACGACCAAAGGTGCCGTCCAGGTAAACCCCGTCGGCTTTGATAGCGAGTCCGTCCAGTGCTTCCTGCAGCAGGACAGAGATATGGGCTTGATTGGTCATTTACAGTACAAAGTCCTGTAATCGTTCAGATAATTCAACGTTGCCCGCCTGGGCTTGTTCCAGCTCGATATCAGCGTTTAACCGCTCGTGCCAGGCAGCTTCGTCCCATATTTCAAATTTATTCAGCTGGCCAACCAGCCGGATATTTTTCGACAATCCAGCGTGCTGGCGCAGTGGCGCCGGCACCAAAATGCGGCCGCTTTTATCCATATCACAATCGGTGGCGTTACCCAGCAGCAAACGCTGTAAACGGCGTTCCTGCGGGTTCAGGCTGGACAGGCACTTCAGTTTTTCTTCTATTTCTTCCCAGTCAGCCAGTGGGTACAATAATAAGCAGGGATCGTGCAAATCGATGGTGCAGATCAAATGGCCCTGATTTTCAGACAACAGGATTTCCCGGTAACGCGCTGGTAGCGCTAACCGTCCCTTATCATCCAATGTCAGTGTAAATGACCCACGAAACATAACTTATCTGCCTGGTTAATCTGGCTGCGTTTTTTAGCGCAGCGCCAGCCTGAATCGTCTGGAATATTCCAAATTGATCCACAATTACCCACAAATCCCCACAACGATACAGTTTAGGGCTCAGCTTTGACCAATGTCAAGGTAAAAACGGACTCTGTTGATCGATATAGATCCAGTAAAAACAGGCGCTCGGTAGAAGTGGATGATTTTGGTGGGGAAAAGTGGTGCATGCTAGCAGGACGATGCTTAACTCAACTCAGAATTTATTTCGCCGCCATAGCTTTTTCACCGGAAAACTTGCTATTGCTGAATAAATTATTCAATATAAATTTACATATCGCATAACTCATTTTTTATAGTCGGCCACCGGGCCGGCTGAGCCTAAGATCACCGCCTATGCTGAGTTTACTAAAGATCCGTGGCATGCTGGACCAGATGTCGGTTATTGAGCGCAAGCTGGCCGAGTTTATTCTGGACAATGCCCATATGCTACGCGATTACTCATCGCAGCAATTAGCTGATGCGGTTGGCATCAGCCAATCCAGCGTGGTGAAGTTTTGTCAGAAACTGGGCTACAAAGGGTACCCTGATCTGAAACTGGCCATTAACGAAGCCGTGGTTACCGCCAGTACCCTGAACCGGGATCAGGCTGATAAAAATAATGACGATGGCAGCTTGCTGGGCATTGGCGAGCAGTTGCAGTTCAGCCTGCAGCAACATCTGCGTACCCTGCTCACCATTAATGATGAAAAAACCCTGCTACAGGCCGCCCGCTTATTACAAGCTGCCGATAAGATACTGCTGGCCGGTTTTGCCAAGTCCGCAATAGTGGTGGCCGATATGCAGTTCCGCTTATTGCAGCTGGGCAAGCTGGCTCTGCATCATGCCGATCCGGCGTTAGCATTACAACTGGCCCGCAGTTTAACCGACACCAGTGTGTTGCTGCTGGTATCAGATTCCGGCCAAAACAGCGATTTACTGAAACTGGAGCATTATGCCAAAAGCCGCCAGCTGAAAATTATCTCGCTGACCAGCTACAGCACCAATGCCCAGAGTCTGGCGGCCGACATCACCTTATTTACGCTAAGCGCCGAAGAAGATATCCGGCTCAATCCGCTGTTAACCCAGTTAGCGCAGCAACACCTGTGCCATATGCTGTATTTGCAACTGTGCCAGTGGCAGAACAACGATTTGGCGCTGACCGAAAGCACCGAGTTACTGGGCTTACTGGAAAAACCCTAAACTCAGCACTCAGCACTCAGCACTCAGCACTCAGCTATGCTAGGGCAGCATAATCAGACCATCAATAGCGGTAATGCCCAACCCCGGCGCATTGCCAATGGTAATATCGGCATCATTAAAGTTAACACTGCTGCGCACCGGATCAAAGGCACACAGCGACGGGCCGTCTAAGTCTATTTTGGTGATGACATCTGATTTGGCCACCGCGACGTGCACTGCAGCCGCCACACTGATACTGCCTTCCAGCATGCAACCTATCATGCATTGCATATCGTAGAACGAGCAAATATCGGCAATTTTTATGGCATTGGCAATACCGCCGGTTTTCATCAGCTTAATATTGATAATATCGGCAGCGCGCATTTTAATCAGCTCAATCACCTCGCGCGGGCCAAAACTGCTTTCGTCAGCCATCACCGGCGTATGCACCCGCTCGGTAATGTATTTTAAACCTTCTAAATCGTAGGCTTTTACCGGTTGCTCTACCAGCTCCAGCCGCACCCCGGAGTCTTCCAGTTTGCGCAGCGCATACACCGCCTCTTTGGCGGTCCAGCCCTGGTTGGCATCCAGCCGGATCAGCGCTTTACCGGCCACGGCGGCATAGATGGCTTTTACCCGCTCAATGTCCACCCCGATATCTTTACCGACTTTTACTTTCAGGGTTTCAAAACCGCGGTCGATAGCGCTTAACGAGTCGGCGACCATTTTGTCAATATAGTCGACGCTGATGGTGATATCTGTAGTTATTTTTGGCACACCACCACCGAGTATTTTATATAGCGGCGCCTGATACAGCTGGGCAAATAAATCATACACCGCCATTTCCACCGCCGCTTTGGCACTGTAGTTTTTCATAATGGCGCCCTGAATAAGGCGGATAATATGGTTGAGATCGGCAATTTGCTGACCAAGCAGCTTTGGCTTAATCACGCTTTTGATGGCATCGATAATAGAGCCATGAATATCGCCGGTAATCACAGCGGTGGCAGGGGCTTCACCATAGCCAATATGGCCGGTATCAGTTTCAATCATTACCACCACATCTTCAATTTGCTGCACAGTGCGCAGTGCCGTTTTAAACGGCGTTTTCAGCGGTATGGTCAGCATGCCCAGCCGGATATCGGTAATTTTCATACAAGCCTCGGTTAACGCAACGATTTAATCGCGTATATTTTATCCAGATAACTGCTGTCAGCCTTTAGCTGCAGCGGTGTCAGCGGTGTTACCGCCACCCCGTTTAATACCCCCTGATACAACTGCGGCGGTGCAGCGCCAGCTGTTAGATCAGCAGCATCCACAAAGTACGCCAGGTCATGTACCGAATGGATCACAAAGGGTTCGTCCTTATCGCTGCCCTCAACAGGGGCGCTACCTAAGTACAGCATAACGTGGCCTGGCCGATAAATTAAGTCGCCGGCATTGGCCTGACGTATTGCTGTCAGTTTATCGCCAGTACTGCTTTGCGCGCTGAAGCGGATATTCTGACCATAACTGCCCTCACCCTGCTGGCCGGAATTACGCGGCATCAGCAACCCAAAGCTGCGGTATATTTCGATAATAAAGCCGGTGCAATCGCGGCTGTCATAAGCATGGCCCCAGCCATAGCGGTCGCCCAGAAACTTAAACGCCTGCTGCAGGATATTGGCCGGGGTATAGGGCAAATAGCCAATGCTGACATCATACTGGCGCGCAATTAGCGCCGGGGTAAAATCCAGGCTGCCATCGGGGTTCCTGACCGGCAACTGCACAATATGGCTGGCATGTGGGTTCTGGCCATGCACATTGTGGCCGGTATCCGCGGTAGTCAGCAGCGGTAAGCGCGTGCCCATGTCGAGCATCAGCGCTGAAATATCGGCTCTGGCCGGGGTATAGCTGGTATAAGCGCGGGCAGCGGTTACCACCAGAAACGGCGTTTGGGCGCGATAAGCCAGTACCTGTTGCCGGCTGCCCAGCGCGACATGCTGCGCTTGCACCCAGCCGGTATAATGATAATTCTGTACCAGCAGCCAGCTCGCATCACGGCTTTGATGTAATACTGCCACGGCTTCGCCCGGAAACAAGGCGGTTTCCTGAAAGCGATCTAAATCCAGCGCCATCTGCTGGTTGTGCACCCGGTCGGTGCTGGGCATGCTGCGTAAATCAGCACGTTTTACCACTAACGCAAACTGCAGCGGGTTATCGGCCTGCACCGCCTCAATATTCAGCTGATGCCGGTAGGCTTGCCACTGCTTTTGACTTACTGCCGTGCCATCGGCATAAAACCGCGGCTGGTCTGATTGAGCACTGGCCTGCGTAATCATCGCCGTTAAAGCGGCCGCCGACACGCTGGCAGGCAGCGTAGCCAGTTCGGTCATGGTTGCCTGGCGGGCAAAGGTATCTTTATTTCTGGCGCTGATTTGCTCTGGCGTCAGTAATATCGTATTGGCATCGGCCAGCTTTGCCTGCCAGTAGCTGGCATGCAACTGATCAGTTTTTAGCATCGGAATATCTGACCCGGCATAAGCAATTCCCTGAAAAAGTAGCGCGCTTAACCAAAGATATAAATATAAACAGTAACTTAGCTTCATCTCACCCTCTTAACGGCCTGCTAAAAGCACGGGCTGACTTTTATCATAGCTGCAAATAGAATCAAATATTCCAATTATTAGTGATTTTTAGCATAAATTATTTTCAAAACCAAAAATTTATTGCTATGTTAATTTTGTGCAGAAAATAAACATCTGTCACCAGCAATAATAACGGGCGATCAGAACCCGACTAACGGATAGCGATAATAAGACACAACTGCCAATCCAGGAGAGAGTGATGAAGTTGACTAAAATTATTCAGGCCCTTGCCCTAGCAGGCCTCAGCACCCAGGTTATGGCGCAGGATAATCTGCCGCCAGCCGACGCATCCGACACCGATGCCAAAGTAGTGGAACGTATTCGGGTTACCGGCTCCAGCATCAAGCGTACTGCACTGGAAGGTGCCTTACCTATTACCACTTTCAGTCGGGCAGATATTGATGCCGCCGGTATTACCTCTGCCGAACAATTGCTATTACAGTTGAATATCGCCGGTAACTCGTCTGACAATCTGGCCAGTAATGGCGGTATTGTGTCGGAAGAACAACGCGGCAACAACGGGGTATCGGGCGCCAACCTGCGTGGCCAGGGTGCAGATGCTACGCTGGTGCTGCTAAACGGCCGCCGCGTAGCCACTCATGGTTTAAAAGGCCGGGCAGTAGACTTAAACTCTATTCCGTTTGCTGCATTGGATCGGGTAGAAGTATTACGTGATGGTGCGTCTGCCGTTTATGGCACCGATGCCATCGGCGGCGTGATTAACTTTATCACCAAACGTGACTATACCGGCGCAGAAGCGTCAGCTTTTGTCGATCATACCCAGGCTGGCGGCGGTAATATTTACCGTACTAACTTGCTGGTTGGTACCGGCGATTTTAATAAAGATGGCTGGAATGCTTTTGCAACCTTGTCATTAAAGAAAAACGAAGTACTGAAAGGCTCAGATCGCGACTTCTCAAATACCTTTCAACCTGAACGGGGGTTATCACCCGATACCCGTGGCACGCCTTTTGCGACAGTATTTAACCGCGGCGCAACTCAGCCAAACCTGATTGGTACCGGCCTGATTGATCCACTCGATGGCCAGTCGGTTATTGCCGTGAATATTCTGGATTTACCGGGGGCGGCGGGCTGCGAAAGCGGTGGCGATATGATGGGACCTTATGATCACAGGCTATGGAGCTCTGAGTCATCCCGTTATGCCTGCGCCTGGGATTACCCTGCAGCGGCACGTATTCAGCAACCACAGGAAAGCATCGACTTTGTCGGCCGGGCTTCCTTTAAACTGGCTGAACAGCATACTGCCACTATTGAATTTGTTGCCTCAAAAGTGGATGTCAGTAAGGCCTTTGAACCCTACCAGATTTCGCCAAGTGGCACCTTTGGCCCCAGTACCTGGTACCCCAGCACCGGCGCATCCTATGACACTATTTACAACGCTCTGGCCAGTTATTTTGGTGCCGATCAGCTCAATTACGGCGAAAGTATTGCTTATCGTTGGCGCTGCATGGCCTGTGGCGGGCGTGAAATTGATACGACGACTAAGTCTTATCGCTTGCTGGCGTCGTTTGAGGGTGTGGTCGCTGACTGGGATTACAACGTTGGTGTCTCGCGCGCATCAAGCGAATCAGAGTCGCAATTGGGTGGCGGCTATTATTACACCGATGCGTTACAACAAGTATTAGGCAGCGGCGACCTTAATCCCTTCCTGTTACCAGGGCAAAGTCAGTCGGCAGCCGGTTTAGCTGCATTGCAAAGTGCATCGGCTGCCGGTGTTACCTTATATGGCGGCGAGTCGATTATGACTCAGATTGACGCCACCGTATCAGGAGAAATTGGCCTGGAGTTGCCTGGCGGTGCCATTATGATGGCAGTCGGTACCGACTTACGTCGCGAAGAATTTAAATTTAATGGTGATGAGCGGGCTGAAATGCGTCCGGTGTTTTTAGCACCGTTTGATAATGCCAACGTGCTGGACAAAGTCAGCCGCGATATTAAAGCCCTGTTTGCTGAGTTCTACTTACCCGTCACGGATCAGCTGGAAGTTACCCTGGCCGGCCGTTACGATAAATATGATGGTTTTGGCAGTACCACCAACCCAAAAGTGGCGTTTAGCTATAAACCAATGGACCAGCTAATGTTTCGTGGTGCGTTTAGCACCGGCTTTAAAGTGCCGTCTTTTAACCAACTGTTTAATGGCGTGACAGAGTCACAGTACACCGGCCTGGACTTGGCCGACCCCGCCACTTGTCCCGGCGGCGTTGCCGATGAAACCGTTGCCGGTTGTGGCCGGATCCAACCCGTTGAGCTGTTTGGCGGTAAGCCAGACCTGGATCCGGAAGAATCCGAACAAAAAAGCTTTGGTTTTATTGTGGTACCAACCGATTATTTGAACTTTAGCCTGGACTGGTGGGAAATTGAGCGAACTAACACCATCCGCTCAGCGCCACGCAATGTGCTGATTGATAACTACGATTTATTTACAGGCAACTGGATAAGAAATGCCGCGGGCGAAGTAGTCGCGATTGACCGGCGCTTTATTAATTCCGGCGGTACCCTGACTCAGGGTATTGAACTGGATGTAAACGTGATTGGCGAACTGGCTGGCGGTGCCTGGAAAATTAACCTGAACGGCAGCTACATCGACACCTTTAAAAGCAAAGGCATCGACAGCTTGCCTTACAGTGACAATTTGGTGGGCGAGTACGTACGTTATTACAACCTGCCAATAAAATGGAAACACACCCTGAACTTCAGCTATGTGCGTGGTGACTGGAGCCACAGCCTGACTCAGTTGTATCGTGATGGCTATAAAGACGAATTGCCGGTTAGTGTCCGTAACGGCAGCTATATCCCGTCGGGTTGGAATCCTAATGTCTCCAGCTACCTCACTTACAACTACAGTGTAACCTACAAAGGCATGGAAGATTTAAGCGTGACTTTCGGGATTAAAAACCTGTTTGATCGAGACCCGCCCTTTACCGCGCACCAGAACGATTTTGCTGCCGGTGCGGCCTGGGAGCCAAGAATTGCCGACCCACGTGGCCGGGCGTTTACCCTGTTACTGGAATACAAGTTTATGTAACAAGCTCCATACGTTCCTGGTACCTTTCGCCCGCCTTGCGCGGGCTTTTTTCTGCCGGAAAACTGCCGTGAACCTTGCATAAAAAAACCGCACTCAGCAAAGCTGGGCGCGGTTTTTTAGTTATTAGGTGAGTTAGCCATTAAGCCGGGTTCTGTGCTCTGTTGCCAGAGTGACAATCATTCCTCTAGGACTTAGGTCACCCTAAGCCTCAAGCAATCTACCCGCCCTCAACGCGGGCCGCGCCATAGAGGGCCTATTTGATCTTGCTCCGGGTGGAGTTTACCGTGCCACGAACTGTTGCCAGTCGCGCGGTGCGCTCTTACCGCACCCTTTCACCCTTACCTGATCCCGAACTTACGTACGGGCCATCGGCGGTTTGCTCTCTGTTGCACTGGTCGTAGGCTCGCGCCCCCCAGGCGTTACCTGGCACCCTGCCCTGTGGAGCCCGGACTTTCCTCCCCTTGCTTACGCAAGCAGCGATTGTCTTGGCCAACTCAGCGCGGATTATACCCGAATCGTCAGCTTTCACCAGACCATTCTAACGCCAGCTTATACAGTGGGTTTTTCTTTTCATTGTGAATTTGTGCCGTCAGCGCTGCGGCCTGCTTTACCGGTAGCTCGGCCAGCAGGATTTTTAACGTTTGCTGTGCCTGCTCGCTAATATCGCCGGCCGCTTTGGCGGGCTCGGAGGCAATCATTAACACCATTTCACCCTGGCAGCGCTGCGGGTCGTCATTCAGCCAGGCTTGGATCTCTGCCGCTGTACCATGACAAAAAGCTTCAAAGGTTTTGGTTAATTCTTTAGCCAGCACCAGCTCGCGATCAGCGCCCAGCACCAGTGCCACATCGTCCAGACAGGCTTGAATACGCCGGGCTGTTTCATAACAGACTATAGTGCCGACATCAGCCGGCAATGCGGCCAGTTGCGCCTGACGCTGGCTACTTTTGGCGGCCAGAAAACCAATAAACAAAAATTTATCCGTTGGCAACCCGGCGGCGCATAGCGCAGTAATCACGGCGCTTGGCCCAGGTATAGGCACCACCCTGACACCTGCGGCACGACACTGGCGCACCAGGCTATAGCCAGGGTCGCTGATCAGTGGCGTGCCGGCATCGGACACCAGCGCAATATCCTCACCGGCCTGACAACGGGCAATAATACTGGCAGCGCGTTGCTTTTCATTATGGTCGTGCAATGCCAGGGTGCGGGTTTGCACCCCTAAGTGCGCCAGCAACTTGCCGGTGTGGCGGGTATCTTCAGCGGCGATACAGCTAACCTGTTTTAACGTAGCCACCGCGCGCTCGCTAATGTCAGCTAAATTGCCGATGGGTGTGGCAACAACATACAAAGATCCGGTTTGTTTTGTCATATTTCGCTATTTAATTGAGCTTGGCGGGCAGTCTAAGTAAGATAGCCCTATTAAAAGTCTAATGGTACTGTGCAACGTGAATTCCAGCAAATTAAAGCCTCTGCTATTTTTATGCCTTAGCGGCCTGTTGGCCAGCTGTGCCCAGCAACCTAAACCCGCTACTGAGCGCCCAGTTACCTCAGTTGGCGAGGACATAACACCGACGGTAAGCGAAGATGCCCGTGAATTGTATCAAAAAGCCCGTGATTATCAGGGTGAAGCGCGGCAAATTCATTTATTACGCGCCGCCCGGGTAGCGCTGGAACAACAGCAGTACCCATTGGCGTTAGCCATTACTCAGGTACTAAGCAACAGTGAATACCGATTAATCCGCCAGCGCAATACCTTGCCGTTATTACAAGCGTATATTGCTAACCGCGAAACCGAGCGGGCCAACGCCCTGCTGGAGCAAACCAGCCTGGATACCCTGCCCACAGCTGATGTCAGCGAATATTTATGGCACGGCGGCCAGTTTTACGCGCAGCAGCTACGCAGCCTGGCAGCCAGCCGCTGGCTGCTGCAACTGGACCAGCTGCAGCAAACCAATAGCCAGTACCCTGAACTATGGGACTTGCTGTGGCAGCAGCTTACCGCGCTGAACCAGAGTAACCTGGCCAGTTTACGCACGGGTGCCGGTAACCGCCAGCTGGCATGGTTAAGCCTGGCTGAACTTAGCCGGGTTAATGTTGGCCAACAGCAAGCGTTACAGCAAGCACTGAGCGACTGGCACCGCCGCTACCCCTTTATGCCCGAACAGGATGCCCTGCCGCAGGCACTGCAGCAACTGACAGCCTTAACCCCGTATCAGCCAGCCAGAATTGGAGTGCTGCTGCCTCTAACGGGTAACTTCCGGGCCCACGCCAAGGCCCTGCAGTATGGTTTAATCACCGCCGCCACTGAACAAACCGCCGGTACGGTACAGCTGATTTTTATCGACAGCCAGCAAAGCCCCGAGCAAATTACTGAGGCCTTAAAGCAACAACTGGTTGATTTTGTGGTGGGCCCGCTGCTGCGCGATCAGGTAGATAAAGTCAGCAAACAAAGCGACTGGCCCTGGCCAACGTTATTTTTAAACAGCCGAGAACCGTTGCAGCAAAAGCGCCCGGATCATTTCTTTTTTGCCTTGAGCATGGAAGATGAAGCCAGCCAGATGGCTGAATTATTTCAGCAGAAAAACTACCGGCGGCCGGTGGTGATCAGTGTCCGCAATAATATCAGCCAGCGCATGCAGCAGCATTTTGCCAGCGAATGGCAGGCATTAGGCCATGGCGCGCCCGAGCTATATCAGTTTAGTGCCAAAGCCGAGCTGGAAGCGATTGTCAGCAGCCTGCTGGAAACTGATGCCAGCCAGAGCCGGATCCGCAGTATCAGCAGCTTGCTGGACCGCAATACCAAGCTGGAAGCCGAACCGCATAGCCGGTTGGATATCGATGCTATTTACCTGATAGCTGATCCGGTGCAAACCCGGTTATTTAAGCCCTATGTCGATGTATCGGTCAATCAGACTGCACCACGCTTGCCGGTATACGCCAGTTCCCGCAGTTTCAGCGCCAGCCTGGATCGCAATGAACAGCGCGATTTAAACGGCCTGACCTTTACCGAGATGCCCTGGATGCTGGGCGAACAAAGCAGCGTTGCGCTGCGCGAGCAATACCAGCAGTTATTCAGTGATCAGGATGAAGTGCTGCAACGCCTATTTGCCATGGGCCATGATGCCTTTCAGCTGATTGCCCGGCTGAAACAACAACAACATTTGCCGGCACTGGTGTTTCCGGGGCTGACCGGCCAACTGAGCCTTGATAGCAATGGCAGCATAGTGCGCAGGCTGAGCTGGGCCAGCTATCGCAATAACCGGTTAATTGCCGTGCAAGAACCCTGAACATGAATAACAAAGGCGAGTACTATGAGCAATTGGCCCTGGCCTATCTGCAACAGCAAGGCCTTAGCCTTTTATGCCGTAATTTTCAGTGTAAAGCCGGTGAAATAGATTTAGTGATGCGCCATGGCAGCCAGCTGGTGTTTATTGAGGTAAAATACCGTGCCAGCTCGGCTTTTGGTGGTGCACTGGCGGCCGTTACACCAGCCAAACAACAAAAGCTGCTAAGGGCGGTGCGTTGGTATTTGCAGCAACATGGCGGCCATAATCAGCCTTGCCGCATCGATGTATTAGCAATAGAGGGGCGTGAGCCTTTTTATTACAACTGGTTGCAAAACGCATTCAGTTAGAGGAACAGGGTAATGCAGGAACATATCCGACAGCTTTTCAGCGAAAATATTCAAACCATGATCGCCACCAGCGAAGCACTGGCCCAGCCAATAGAAAACAGTGCTCTGGTTATCGTCAATACCCTGATTAACGGCGGCAAAGTGCTGTGCTGCGGTGCTGGTGCCAGCCACGGCCTGGCAGGCCATTTTGCCCAGCTGCTGCTGGACCAGTTTGAAACCGAACGCCCTTGCCTGCCAGCACTGGCGTTGCAAAACGACATATCAAGCCTGCACCCGAATAACCATATTAATCAGGATTATCTGGCGCGCCAGGTACGGGCGCTGGGTAGCGCGGCAGACGTGCTACTGGTGATTTCGCTGACGGGTTCCGAACAAAGCTTGATTAAAGCGGTCGAAGCGGCAGTCACCAGTGATATGAAAGTAGTGGCGCTGACCATCGATAACGACAGCGATCTGGCCGGGTTACTGAACCAGCAAGACGTTGAGTTAAAAGTGCCGGCGCATCGGCCTGCACGGGTGTTTGAGTGTTATACCTTTTTACTGCATTGTATTTGCGAGTTAATTGACACTACGCTGTTTCCACAGCAGGGAGAACTATGAATATCAGCAAAATAATCGCGTTAGCAGCAGCTGTACTGTTGTTGCAGGGCTGCGCGGCAGCCGTCGTCGCCGGTGGCGCCACCGCTGCAACCAGTGCCAATGACCGCCGCACCCTGGGCTCACAACTGGATGATAACAGCATAGTGATCAGGGCGCGCCGTGCTATCGGCACCGCCGACAGTATTCCCAAAACCAGTAATATTAATGTCACCAGCTATAACGGGGTCATTCTGCTGACCGGCCAGGTCAGTAACAATACCGTAAAACAGCAGGCCGAACTGCTGATTAAAGACACCCCCGGCGTACGGGACATACACAACCAGCTGCGCCTTGGTAACAGTACCTCACTGACCACCCGCACCCGCGACAGCTGGATCACCACCAAGGTTAAAAGCCAGCTACTGGCCAATGATGAAGTGGCCGGCCTGAATATTAAAGTGGTAACGGAGAATGCCGAAGTCTTTCTGATGGGCTTGGTGCAGGGCGCGGAAGCCGACAAGGCAGTCGATATCGCCCGCCATGTCGAAGGGGTGTCGCGGGTTATTAAAGCGTTCGAGCGACGCTAACCCCTCAGGCTGCAGGACTGCTGAGTCCTGCAGCGCTTTTAGCACTTTCAAGTGACACTCGCGCTGCTTCATTACAAATAAGAAAAGGGGAGCCCACAGACTCATGCCCCATTTTCGACCCTTTGTTTTGACTTGCTCTTAAACCGTTAATTTCAACCCAGCCCCATTTGACACAATTCACAACAACAAACTAAATAACAATAAATACACATAAAATTGGCAAAATATCATTCTGGGCTATCTTTTAAAACGAGGCTAAGAATTACCTCAGCTGTAAAATCATAACTGCTGTTAAACAGGACCATTTTACTAACCTAGTGAGGTATCAAATGATTAAAAAACTACTTTTACTACTTAGCTTTACGGTTACTGCTGCTATTGCTAGTACCAGTATTGAAGCTACGAAAGCTTTGGATAGTAATATTGTGGCTGAGTTAAATCGAATCGAGAATGCTCGTAAGATAGTAGCTTGGTAAAGAGCCATTGTTAAAACTGAAACTGATTTAGCAAACTTTTTAGCTTCGGATGTAAAGTCACCTTTAGATAATTTATCTTCAGGATCTAAGGCTGAGTTTTTATCTAGCATTGTTTTTAGGGATAATGGCATAGGTGGTTTCTCTATGCGAGGACTGGAAGCGGAGTTAAGCGTTTCAGAAATTTATGAAGTGCTTGAACTCTTTGGTATTCAGCATACGATAAAATATTTCAGCAATGCTCGGATCGAAAACTCTTTAGACTTGGTGTTATTACAAAGCGAGTTTGCTCCAACGTTGTTTGAGCGTGAACTTCAACCAGAAATATTAACAGATGGAGTGGTACGTCGTGACCATACTGGCTATAGATGTTGGGAACGAGGTACATGTAAGCAAGCTGCTAATTATATATGCACGTCAAATTGTTAATAAGTAGGGGAAGTTTACTTCCCCTAACCTAAAGGAGTCTGCCGTGTTTTTGATTTTGATTTATTTGTCCTTATTTGAACCTGCATGGGAAACGCCTTGTGAGCGTTATCTTAGTATAGAGCATCTTTCTGAGCAGATGACTCAGACTCTATTAGACGATTATGAAGTCACTGAGCAGGTGAACGGTGTGGAAATTATTGCTGATAAAAAAAATACGCTCTTACAACAATTTATAACGACTGCATGTCGACCTTCATTGAGCAACAAATTAATAGCCCTGGTTTAAGTTCAACACATGCTAATATATTGTTTTTACTACTGTCAGATTTGCATTTTTATACCAATAATTTAGCTGTATTACAGCATTTAATACGCTTGGCACACCACCCAGTGATTGAATCAAACCAACAAAGACAATACCTACATATTCTTTATCAACGTTTGGTGGCTGCTTGGATGCTTACTGAAGCAACAGCTCTGGCTGAACAACATACGCTGGATGTGATTGAGGCTTTGCCAGCTATGAATGAAGAAATTAACAACTTCAAGAGCTTACTGTTTTTTGATGATAACAACCAGCTCAGGTTGAAAACATGGCATAGACCAGAACAGCCTCATGTTATTGTAGTTACTAATCCTCAGTGTAATCCGTCAAGGCGATTTTTATCTTGGTTGCAGCATGAGCCAAGATTATATTCGTTGTTTGAGCAACAATCTATCTGGCTGACAAGTCAGGGCGGTTATTTACAGCAGCAGGCAATAAAGACTCACAATCAGAATCATCCACAGCTGATATTGAACTATGTGTATTCTGAATCCGCATGGCCAGAGATCCCCTTATGGGATACGCCGACACTGTATTTTTTTAACGCTGAAGGTAAATTAAGATATCAACTGATTGGATGGCCAACCGAAGGGCGCATTAAGGAATTAGAGACAGCTCTGAAGTTAATCGATATCAGTATCAACAAAACAGAATTGGAAAAAGAGGTTGCAGTTAATTAAATTGAAATTAGGGGGGGGCAGCGGGGCAATGGCACAACAAAATGGCTAATAACATCATGCATTTACGGCTCAACTGATAAGGACTGCCCTTTGCCCCACATCTGGGGCAAGCGAACCCTTCTGGCCACCGCATTTTCAACAAATAGTCAACGCAGCTTATTTCATCATGAAAACAACTGCGGTTTCAGTTGTGCCAGTCCATGATCTTTACTAACACTCCTGCAGCGCTTTTAGCACTTTCGAGTGAAACTCGCGCTGCTTCATGACTATCATCACCACCACCGCTGATACCATAAACAGGATCGGATCAATAAACCATGATAGTGCCGACAGGGAAAAGTAAATGGCCCGCAGGCCATAATTGAAAGAATGGCCTGCCTGGTCAATCACTTTGGCGGCGCGGTTAGCATACAACGCCTGATCATCTTCATTTAAATTGCGGCCATCGGGCGCGGCACCAATTAATACCCCGCAAAAGCCATACTGACGCAATGACCAGGTAAACTGAAAAAACGCAAACACGAAGATAAAGGTCAGCAATAATAACTTCAGCTGTATTGAGCCTTCAGTATATTCGGCCCAGGGCACCAGATTAGATAACATCAGGCTGAGTTTATCTGCCGATGACATGGCGGTCAGTAAACCAGCTAAAATCAGCAGAGAGCTGGATGCAAAAAAGGTGACATTGCGTTCCAGGGTGGAAATAAGCCCTACATCTGCCATTTTGTTGTCACGCAGCAACATTTTCTGCATCCAGTCGGTGCGCTTGCGCCTCAGCTCAAACGACAGACAACTGACCACCTTCGCCCGGCGTTTGGCAAATAAGGTGTAGCCTATCCACAATATAAAAAACCAGATAACGGCAATTAAATCTAACGGGCCTGGCATAATAAGCTCCAGCTATAAGAGGGGAAACAACAACGATGTGTGTTTGGCTGGCTTAGCACACCGCACTGCGTAACAAATTGCGTTGCTCTCGGATATGGCGCCAGGCGTCCATACTATAGATAAGCAGCGCCAGCCAGATAAAACCAAAGGTAATCAGGCTGGCCGGTTGCAACGGCTCCTGATACAGCCAGACTCCAAACACAAACATCAGGCTGGGACCAATATACTGAAAAAAGCCCATGGTCGACAACTGCAGCCGCCGGGCACCCGCGATAAAGCATAGCAGCGGAATAGTAGTAACAAAGGCAGCCGCCACCAGCAGCAGGTTTAAACCAGCACTGTTGTTAAACATATTAACCGCACTACTGTCAGCATAAAACCACCAATAAGCTATTGCCAGCGGCAGTAATAATAACGATTCGACAAAAAGCCCGGTGATGGCCTCAATCGCCAGTTTTTTTCTAAGCAGGCCATAAATAGCAAAAGAGCCAGCCAGTGCCAGTGCTACCCAGGGAATAGAGCCAAAAATCACTACCTGGATCAGTACACCGCTGGCAGCCAGGGTCAGCGCCAACCATTGCAGGCGCCGCAGCCGCTCTCCCAGAAACAGCATCCCCAGCAAGACATTAAGTAAGGGGTTAATGTAATAACCCAGGCTGGCTTCCAGCATATGATTGCTATTCACCGCCCAGATAAACAGGCCCCAGTTAGCTCCCAGAATTACCGCGGTAAACAACAGCCACAGCATCAGTTTGGTCTGGCGCAGCAAACGCAGTAACTGCGGCCCCTGTTTCAGCGCCAGCAATACCAGCAGCAACAGCAGGCAGGACCAGACAATTCGGTGTACCAGAATCTCAGTCGCGGCAATAAAGTTAATTTGTTTAAAATACAGCGGGGCAATACCCCAAAGGGTGTAAGCGCTGGCAGCAAAGGCACCACCAAGCTTCTGTTCCCTGCTTAACGACATTGTGTTACCCCAGAAAGCAGGTTGTTAACCCACCAGATAAGTACCGGTACCCAGTGCAATATGCACGCCTTGCTCGTTATGCAGTTCCATCCGGCACACGGCCACTTTGTTACCTGAGCGGATCACTCTGGCCGTGGCAATAAACTCACTACCCCGGCCTGGGCGTAAATAATCGGTGCGAATATCGATAGTGCTCATTTTACCAAAACGTTGCACCAGCTCGCTTTGCTCAATTTCGCTAAACCGGCCAAGGGCACTGGCCACCGCCATCATGCCGCCCGCCACGTCCAGCACAGTGGCAATAACACCACCATGCAAAATTTGTTGAATAGGATTGCCCACCAACTGTGCCGCCCACGGCAAGCGCACTTCTACCTCGTCATCGGCAAAACGGCTTACCTGCAACCCCAGCAAACGGTTAAAGGGCATCTGGTCAAAGGTAGCAGCAATATAGGGCAGTAGCTGCTCAGCAGACTGGGCCATGTTAGCGTAACCAACCGCTTAAGGTCAGCACCGCGGCCAAAGCCAGAAAAAACAGCATGTTGCGCTTGGCCAGCTGCACCATCGCACTGGTTTCATCTACGGTATTGAGCAGCTCCGGCTCCATCGGCTCCGCCGCACTTGCCACTTCTGTCAGCACTTGCTCATTACTGACGGTAAAATCCAGAAAATAAGCCAGTAAGGCATTAGAGGCCCGGGAGAAATACCCCACCAGGGCGAAACCCAGCCCAAACAAGCGGGCCGGCAACCACTGCGCCCAGTGGTTCAGACATTGCACCGCATCCTGGCCATCGCCTTCGGGTTGTAATGCCGTGTATTCTTCAGCCGTTGCTTCTGCTTCTGCTGCCGCTGACTCGCCCGGTGCCAGCGTGACCGGCTCCTGCAACTGTCGCAACAGCGCATAGGTAATCACCCCAAAAGCACCCAGCAGTAAAAACCAGAAAGCGGTAGCGGCGTAATAACGGAAGTTAAGCCAGACCAGGCTTTGGCCATAACTGTTTTGATCAGCGCTACTGCCACTGTCAGTACGGATCTGCTGCATGGCCAGATGGGCCGCCTCAGCATCGCCGCGCTCCTGCGCATTCAGATACTGCTTATACAACTGACGATAGTGCCAGCAACCAATGCCAACCAGCAACACCAGCGTATTCACAATTAAGGTCAGTAAGCGGTTATCAACCAGACACAATACCAGCGCGACCACAGCACCCGGCAACAGCAGCCACAAGTACTGACCAAACTGATGCCGGGCCAGGGTGGCTAACGGTGTTTTCAGACTAAAACGTAAATAGGCCCGCACATAGCCCTGCGCTTGCCAGGCATGGCTGCGCACTGCCAGCCGCTCGATAATTAGTGCCAGTAACATACTTATTAACGTCATTGCCTGCTCTCCTTATTTACTGCAACACTCAAGCGCTGCCCGGTAAGCTAACCAGTCAAACGCCGGGCCTGGGTCGGTTTTGCGCCCGGGCGCAATATCGCTGTGGCCGACTATCCGCTCGGGGCTGATATCCTTATAACGCGCCAGTAAATACCGGCTCAACGTTATCAGGCTTTGATACTGGCGCTCAGTATACGGCAAATTGTCGCTGCCTTCTAACTCTATCCCTATGGAAAAGTCGTTACAATTGGCCCGACCAGCAAACTCGCTTGGCCCGGCATGCCAGGCTCTTTTGTCAAAAGGCACATACTGAAAAATACTGCCATCGCGCCAGATCACACAATGGGCGGCCACGGTTACCCCTTGCAAATCAGCGAAAGTCGGGTTGGCATTGCAGTCAAGCGTGCCACAGAACAAAGCATCCACATAGCTACCCTGCTGCGGTGCGCTGGCAAAACAGCCGGCAGGCAGGCTGATATTATGAATAACCAGCAAACTGATCACTGCGCCCGCTGGCCGCTCGTTAAAATGGGGGGATGGCCGTTGCGTAAGCGGCGGGCAAGCAGGAGACAACGAGGTTTTCATCGGTTTTTTTGCCTTTAGCCAGCACTGTGATTAAGCTAGAGCACTATTGTCTAGGTTGAGGCCGCTGAATGCAAGCACCCGAGCAACGTACCCCCTTCGCCAAAGCCTTTAGTTGGTTGGCCTGGCTGTTATTACTGGTGATGCTGTTTTTGTTTTTCCAGGATTATCTGGCAGGCAAGCGCAACCCTAATCAGCAGTTGCAGAGTATCCAGGGCAGTGGCGGTGAAATCAGCACCGTGCTTATCCGCAATCGGGCCGGTCACTATATTGGCACCGCTTTAGTTAATGGCCAGCCGGTTGACTTTATGCTGGATACCGGTGCCACCACGGTTGCGGTTGCCGCCAGCACTGCAGACAAACTGGGCCTGCCCCGTGGCCGCGCCATTCAGGTGGCAACCGCCAATGGCATTACCACTGCTTATTTAAGCCAGATTAACAGCTTGCAGCTGGGTGATATTGTGCTGCAGCAGGTGTCAGCCAGCATAGTACCCAATTTAGGCGGCACCGAGATATTGTTAGGCATGAGTGCCTTAAAACAGTTAGAATTCCGCCAGCAAGGCAATCAACTGACCCTCATTCAGCGAAATTAATATGACAAAGCACGTAACAACCGTAAGCCATCATCAGCATTTAGCCCCGGAAATTAAACGCAATGTGCAGGCCGCCCTGGCTGAAGATCTGGGTTTTCTGGCATTAGCCGATGGCGACATTACCGCCAGCCTGATCCCGGCAAGCCAGGACGCCACGGCAACGATCATCAGCCGTGAAGCCTGTGTAGTATGCGGTACGGCCTGGGTCGACGAAGTATTTGCCCAGCTTAATCGTGCCTCGGCCGCTGGCCAGGTAAGTATTAGCTGGCAGGTTAATGATGGCGATAACGTGCCAGCCAACAGCCTGCTGTGCACGCTGAGCGGCCCGGCCAGGCTGCTGTTAACCGGCGAGCGCAGTGCCCTGAATTTTCTGCAGCTGCTAAGTGGTACTGCCACAGTAACGGCCCAGTATGTCAGCTTGCTGGCCAGCAGCCACACCCGCCTGCTGGATACCCGTAAAACCCTGCCGGGCCTGCGGTTTGCTCAGAAATATGCGGTGCAGTGTGGTGGCGGTTTAAATCACCGTTTTGGTTTATTTGATGCCTTCTTAATTAAAGAAAATCATATTGCGGCCGCCGGTTCGATCAATGCGGCGGTGGTGCAGGCGCGCCAAAACTTCCCCGGTAAACCAGTAGAGGTGGAAACCGAAAACCTCGACGAGTTACAGCAGGCCCTGAGCGCCAACGCCGACATTATTATGCTGGATAACTTCAGCCTGGCGGACATCCGTACTGCTGTCCGCTTAAACAACGGTAAAGCAAAACTGGAGGTGTCGGGCAATATTACCGCCGAACGGCTGAGCGAACTGGCGGCCAGCGGCGTCGACTTTATCTCCAGCGGCGCACTTACCAAGCATGTGCAGGCTATCGATTTATCCATGCGGCTGAGCATTTCTAACTAGTTAAACCACTGTTCAGTTATCTTCTGATACACTCAGCTCATCGGAATAACCGGAGTTTGGTAACAGCCGATGCAGCTGACAGGTAAAGTGGTGCACTGGCGCGACGATAAAGGCTTCGGCTTCGTAGTGCCCGACAACGACACCCAGCAATTGTTTTTCCATATCCGTGACTTTGCCGATAGCAAAATCCGCCCGGCAGAGGGCTGTCGGCTGCAATTTAGCCTGGGAAAAGATAAGCGTGGCCGGCCGTTGGCGACTCAGCTGCAGGTTATCCAGGCTAGCAGCACAGCCAGCAGCGCAACTGTCGAGTCGCCCGTCATTGATCTGGACTATACCCGCGATGTCTCGCTGTATTTCCGCTGCGCTTTTCTGGTGTTGGTGGTTATCGCCCTGCTATTTGGCACCCTGCCTTATGTGTTACCTATTTTATATATTGAAGCCAGCTTGTTTACCTACTGGCTGTACCGGGCGGATAAAGCCGCTGCGGTTGCCCGCCAGCGCCAGCGGCTGCCAGAGCAAAGTTTACAGTTATTCAGCTTAATTGGTGGCTGGCCCGGTGCCTTGCTCGCCCAGAAAAGGCTGGCGCATAAAAGACGCAAATTTCTGTTTCAGCGGGAGTTTTTACTGGTGATTATTGGCAACGGCATTTTATTGCTGTGGTTGTTATCACAACATGGCCAGTTATTCTTAGGCCGGCTGGCGCTTTGGTCTTAATCAGCAACCGGCTTAAGCCGGTATTTGCGGCGCGCTGCTCAGCGCTGCTACCGGCACCGGCCGCCCCAGCAAATAGCCCTGAAACTGCTGGCAGCCCAGCTGCTTGAGTGCCAGATACTGGGCTGTGGTTTCTACCCCTTCAGCAATAACATGCAATTCTAAACTGCTCCCCAATGCCAGAATCGTTCTGATTATCGCTTCATCACTGGGGTCATCCAGTAAATCACGCACAAAACTGCCGTCTATCTTCAGCTGATGCAGCGGTAAACGTTTTAAGTAGCTCAGCGAGGAGTAGCCGGTGCCAAAATCGTCCAGCGAAAAGCGTACCCCCAGCGCACGTAACTGCTGCATTTTACCGATAACGGCTTCAATGTCCTGCAGCAGCTGGGTTTCTGTCAGCTCCAGCACCAGGTTTGCCGGATTGGCGCCGGTTTGTTGCAGGGTGTCGGTCACCAGCGCGACAAAGCTGGGATCATGTAACTGGCGCACACTTAAGTTTACCGCCAGATGCCAGCTGGCTTTGAGCGGATCAGTCTGCCAGCTGGCCAACTGCTGACAACTCTGTTGCAAGACCCAGGCGCCGATCGGTAAAATTAAGCCGCACTCTTCAGCCAATGGAATAAAGTCCTCAGGAGATACCGCTCCCAGTTCAGGGTCGGTCCAGCGCAGCAACACTTCCGCCCCTAATACCTGGCCATTACTATGATATTGCATCTGGTAGTGCAGACAAAAACGTTGCTCGCTCAAGGCCAGCCGTAAGCCCTCCAGCATAGACGCCCGGGCCAGCACCTTGGCTTGCAACGTGCTGTCATAAAAACAATACTGATTGCGGCCCCGGTTCTTG
Organism: Arsukibacterium ikkense; assembly: GCF_000987775.1. Taxonomy (GTDB): domain Bacteria; phylum Pseudomonadota; class Gammaproteobacteria; order Enterobacterales; family Alteromonadaceae; genus Alishewanella; species Alishewanella ikkense. The sequence continues at coordinate 123,193 of NZ_LAHO01000012.1, read as the reverse complement.
GCATCGTACATGGCTAAATCGGCCCGCTGCAGTAGCTCGTCGACATTGCCGGCGTCACTGAACATGGCAATGCCAATACTGGCACTGATGCTATAACTGCGCTCAGCCAGTTTAAATGGCAGGGTCAGCATATCCATCAGCTTCATCGCCAGCAGCTCTACCCGCTGCCCGGCTAAATCGGCGCGGGGTTGTAACTCGGGCAGCAACACCACAAACTCGTCACCGCCAAACCGGGCCAGGGTATCGCTTTTACGCAGCTGTTCACTAAGCCTGCCGGCGACCTGGCTCAGTAGCTCATCCCCCACCGCATGGCCCAGGGTATCGTTTAAATCTTTGAAATGGTCCAGATCGATAAACAGCACCGCGCCCTGACAGGAAATACGTCCAGCAAGACTAAACGCCTGTTCCAACCGCTCCAGCAATAACCTGCGGTTGGGTAGCGACGTTAATGCATCGTAAAAGGCCAGCTGATGAATGGCAGCCTGATTTTGCTTATGCTCGGTAATATCGGTCGAGATACCACACAGCGCGTAAATCTCACCATTGGCATAGCGTAAAGGTAGCTTCACCGATAAATAGGTATGTACCTGGCTGCCATCCGCCATGGTGTTAATTTCTTCTGCAACAACCCGCTCACCGGCAGTTAGCACCCGTTGATCATTCAGCTGCAGCTGACTGACGGTTTTGGCATCAAAAAACAAACTGTCGGTGTGGCCAATAATTTGCTCTGCCGGACGCCCAAATAATGCAGCAACTTTATGATTGACGTACTGATAACGCGAGCGGCGGTCTTTAATATAAATATGGGCATCGACACTGTTTAAAATAGTAGTAAGCCGCGCCAGCTCCAGCTGCATTTGCTGTAACTGGCCGCGGCTGCGACGCCAAAACCAGTACATTGCCGCGCCAGCAAGTATGAGTAGCAAGGCACTAAGTGCCGACCATAGCTTCAGCAGGGAAAAATTCACCACCTTAGTGCCTGGCTGACTCCAGCGGCTAACGGTTTGAAAATAAAATGACTGCGGATCGGCCTGCCACTGCTGCAACTGCTGGTCGATAACCGTTAGCAATTCCAGATTGCGGTCCGGGGCCACCGCAAAATACAATGCTACCGGATCAAAACGTATCGGGCTGGCTTTAAGCTGAAATTCTGCCGCCCGCAAGTCACCAAATAAATGATTGGCCACCGCAGCATCTGCCTGGCCGGCGGCCACTAAATTAAAGGCGGCCTGCAGCGACTGCACCGGCAACAGGGTCAGCGGCAGCTGCTGTTGCCCATTGTAGTGTTGCAAATAAAGGTGCTGCGAGCTGTGTTGCAGCACCGCGATTTTGCGGCCGGCTAAATCAGCCAGCTCTGCAACAGGCTGGCCAGGCAGGCTATAGAGTGTAGACCAGCTGTGTAATACCGGCGTCTGGTGAAAACGCATGCTCAGTGCGCGCTCGGGGCTGTAAGCCACATCGGGTAACAGGTCAATATCCCCGCTTCTGAGCAGTTCCAGGCAGTAGGCCCAATCACAGCTCACCGGCTTTATCTGCCAGTTTTGCTGCTGCGCAATATGTTGCAGCAAATCACCAAAGATACCGCTGGGCATGCCATCCGCCGCCACGCTGATCTTTGGCGGGTTTTGATAAATACCTATGACTAGCTGCCGGCCATTCGGCCGAACCGGCTCGCTTGCCCCAATCTGCTGACTGGTTGCCACAAACCCGCTAAAGATAACCAATGCCCGCAGGGCAGAACAACGCATAAACACATCACTTTATAGTTAATTGCCCTTTGAGCTTACTGCAGGCAGGCCAAATTGCAAATGCCACCAGGGGCCAACTCACTACACTTTGAAAATATGCCCTTTGCGGTAACACCAGTGCATCAGCAGATACGATAACAGCAAAAAAACCAGCGCAAAGGCCAGTGAGCCATTCAGGTTGCCCAACAACGGTTGCAACAGCCGGTTGAACAACCAGCTTTTTAATACCGTATCGCCGACCGGGATCATCACCAGTATCCTGGCTGCCACCCCTGCCAGCATAAAAAATAAAATAGCGTTGGCGCCAAATACCAGAAAAGGTGCACTCCAACGCCGCCAGCGTTTAACATCACACAACCAGACACAGGCCGCCATGGCGATAGCGCAGTAACCGCTGCTCAGCAACACGAAACTGGGCGTCCACAGACTTTTATTAATCGGTAAACTAAAATGCCATAGTTCTGCCAGCCATACCGCTATCAGCCCCACGAACAATAAACCGCGAATTTTCTGGGCCAGGTTACGGCCACTTTGCAGCCATTGCATCAGCAACACCCCGCTTAAACAACTGGCCACCGCCGGTAAGCTGGACCATAAGCCTTCGGGGTCGAAGGCAAAAGGCGTGGCGTTACGGTAATAAACGTGACTGGCTCCCAGCACATTATGATCGAGCCAGGCCGCAAAGCTGTTGCCAAACAGCCACAGGCCGCGGAACTGATTGCCATAGCTATCCTGATAGGGTGCGTACAACATAGCCGCCAGGTATACCGCGCATAGCCCGATTAACCAGGCAATCCGGCCGCGGCTGCCGCAATACAACACAATAAGGACGGTAGCAAAATACACCAGCGCAAGCCGTTGCAGCACGCCCAACCAACGCACGGTTAACAGCTTTTGCTCGAGATAACTGTATGCAGGGTCGGCAAAGTTGTAGTAAAACAGCGCCAGAAACAGCCCCAGCCCAAACAGTCTGGCACTGCGGAATACCGCCTGGCGAATTACCAGCGCCTGTGACAGCTGCTCTTGCCGCTGCAGGCTCAGTTGCAGCGACATGCCAACGATCACAATAAAAAACGGGAAAATCAGATCGGTTATCGTCCAGCCGTGCCACTGTGCATGGCGTAGCGGGCCATAGACATGACTCCAGCTACCCGGGTTGTTTACCAGGATCATGGCAGTAATGGTCAGGCCACGTAACACATCCAGCGCCAGTAAGCGCTGTGGCGGCAATGCCGCCAGAATAGTATCGCAGTGACGCCACAGCCAGCTCAGCATCAGCGAGCAGCTTCAGCCACTGAAGATGGCTGCAAGGCCGCTGCCGGTAAAACCGTTACCGGCAGGCTGCCGCTGGCGCTGGTCTGGCCCAGCAATACTCTGGCCAGGGCAGTATAGGTCGCGCCGGGGTCGCCGGCGGCTATGGCGTTATCGTCACTGTTATAGGCATAACTGGCCAGCACCAGATCGGCGTACTGACCATAAATGGCAGCATCATAGGGCGCCCGCAGGCTGATATAAACATGGGGTGTTTGTTGCTGGCGCAGCTGGCTGAGTAAATTCAGAAAGTCCTGTTGCTGGCGCTGGTAACGCGCCGCCAGCGGTCCCATCGCTGCAATATCATCCATGCCACCAATTTCGGCTAAGGATGGCATTGGCGTAATAAAGCCACTAACTACCACGTCGGCTTGCGCCAACAGCTTACTGGCCTCACTTAAGTCGTCCTGCAGCAAGCTCAGATTAACGATATTAAGCGGCTGCGGGCTTTGTTGTTGTAATGCCAGGCGCAGCGCGGCGGCTTTATTACTATCAGGCATTAATAAAACGATTTTATTGCCTGCGGCCAGGGTTAGCGGTTTGGGCTGTGGCTTGCTGTTTAGCGCTATCTGGGTAATCGCCGCCTGAGCCAGTGCCAGTTCAACCTGCCGATGCATTGGGCTACCCAGTATCTTAGCGGCCTTGGCCAGTTGCCCGGCAGCGCTGCCAGCTGGCAACAGCGGGTACTGCTGTTTCAGGGCAATAATCCGCTGGTAGGACGCCTGTAACTCCGCCCTATCCAGCTGACCACTGGCCACCGCCTGTTCCAGTGCGCTTAGCAGGGCCGCTAAATCGGCCAGCTCGGCCGGGTTTTGCAGTTTAACCGGCATCAGCGCAATATCGGCACCCGCCGCAAAGGTTGCAATTACCGCCTCGTGCGGGCTGAAGAAATGACTAATACCCGCCATATCCAGCGCATCGGTAACAATAACGCCGTTGTAGGCCAGTTGCTGGCGCAGTAAATCATGCAAAATGGCCCGTGATAAGGTGGCCGGTTTCAACATTTGCTGGCCGTCTTTACCACTAAAAGTACTGCTGTCCAGCGCCGGATACTGAATATGGGCTGTCATAATCATCCCGGGATTGCTGCTGCGGATGATCTCAGCAAAAGGCAGTAAATCGACCTGATCAATCTGCTGGCGGCTATGCTCTACCCGCGGTAAGCCTAAATGGCTGTCGATATGCGTATCGCCATGGCCGGGAAAATGTTTTAAAGCGGCGATTACCCCGCGCTGCTGCATAGCGTCTGTCATGGCACTACCGAGCGTAGCGACTACGCCCGGATCCTCGGAAAAAGCCCGCACATTAATCACCGGGTTCTGCGGGTTAACATTAACATCCACCGTTGGCGCAAAGTTAACGTTAATCCCCAGCGCCAGCAGCTCATCGGCCAAAATGCCGCCTACTGCTTGCGCAAAATGGCTACCGTGTAACGGGTAAGTGGCACCAATGGCCATATTGCCGCTAAACGAGGTGCCCAGCTGGCGCGGCAAACGAGCCACCCGACCGCCTTCCTGGTCAATACTGATAAACAACGGCTGCGCTAACGCCGAGCTGGCCGCCGCCTGTTGCAACTGGCGGTTCAGCCTGATGATTTGCGCGCTATCCTGCAGATTTTCAGCAAATAAAATTACCCCACCAATATTATGTTCGCTAATCAGGCTGGCTAACTGTGGCGGTAAACTGGTCAGCGGCGTCCGACAGCGGCCAGCCGCTACCGCCTCATCGCAGTAATAACGCAAGTCGAGCATCAGCTTTTGCCCCAGCATCTGACTGATGCTCGGCTCTTCCACGGCTAACACCGGGCCGCTCATGGCCAATACCCCTGGCAGCAGCATCCCCGCCCACCGCAACCGTTGCCACCAATTTTGCTGATCCGACACACTGTCTACTCCACTTATGTTAAGGTAAGATTTGTTCAGAAACGGCTTGCAGTAAAACAAAAAAAACAGGCAACCGCCAGTAGTGGCCGCTTGCTACCTAACAATTAACCGCAAACATGAGCCCGCAGGAAGCCTGCTATGCAACTCACCCTATTAGACTGGATAATATTTTTCGGTTATTTTCTGCTATTAGCCACGCTGGCTATTTGGGTAAACCGGCGCCGGGCCAACAACAGCAGCGATTACTTTCTGGGTGGCAATAACATGCCGCCGCTACTGGTGGCGATTTCGGTGCTGGCCACCTCGCAATCTGCGGCCACCTTTCTTGGCGGCCCCGATATGGGGTTTCGCGGCAATCTTAGCTATCTGGCCACCAATATTGGCGCCATCATTGCAACCTTGCTGGTGATAAAATGGCTTATTCCGCGTTATTACCAGCTGAAAGTGACTACCGTGTACGAACTGCTGGAAAGCCGTTTCGATGCGACAGCCAAAAACCATGCCGGCAAAATGTATTTATTTGGCCGGGCTTTTGCCAGCGGCGCCCGCTTGTATATGGCGGCGCTGGCCGTTGCCATGTTGTTATTTAACAATATTGAGCCGGCCAGTGTCATCCTGGCCATCGGCTTACTGGCCATTGTCGGCCTGGCGTGTACCATGGCCGGGGGTATTCGCTCGGTTATTTATACCGATGCACTGCAATGCGCGGTGTATGTTACCGCCGCGCTGGTGGTGCTGGGTTATTTATACAGCAGTTTACAGTTAGACCTGGCCAGCCTGTATCAGGTGCTGGCTGCACCGCTGGCCGATGGCAGCTCTAAATTATTATTGTTTGATTTCAGGCCCGATTTTAGCAGCAGCGGCGTATTTACTATCTGGTCGGCGCTGACAGGTTTTGTGCTGCTGAATATCGCCGCTTTCGGCCTGGATCAGGATATGACTCAACGGGTATTAACCTGTAAAACAGCCGCCGGCGGTGCCAAAGCCTTGTTATCATCGGCGTTAATGGTGATCCCGGTGATGCTGCTGTTTATTGTCATTGGCTTATTGTTATATATCTATTATCAGCGGCCCGATGTCTTTAGTCACAGCGGCCAGTACAGTGGCAGCTTTGCCGGTGAACAAATTACCGTCTTTATGTATTATGTCTTAAATGAATTACCATCAGGCTTACGCGGCCTGGTGGTGGTGGGGGTGATAGCCGCCGCCTTATCAACCATTACCTCGGGTTTAAATTCGATGGCGTCAGTGCTGGTAGCCGATATTTACCAGCCCTGGCGCCAGCGCCGGCAGCCGGCAACCGGCGAGCGCCACTATGTGCGGGCTGGCCAGTACGCCATGCTGTTAACCGCACTGACGCTATCGCTGATGGCGGTCCTGTGCTTTTACTGGCAGCAATACTCGGCCATGCCGTTATTGGCCTTTGCTCTGAGCGTGATGGTATTTTCATACAGCGGCTTGCTGGGCGTATTTTTTACCGCGCTGTTTAGCCAACGTGGCAATAGCCGTAGCGTAACAGCGGCATTGATAGCAGGATTTACGGTGACACTGCTGATGCAACCTTATTTACTGACGCTTATCAGCCCCACCCTGGCCAGCTGGGATCTGGGCTTTAGCTGGCAGTTATGTATCGGCACCCTGGTCGCCTGGTTAGTGTGCCTGAGCGGCAAAGCCCAACCCGGCGCAGCAGTAATAACCCGAGTGGAGAACTAACATGTATTTACTGGCCATAGACGGCGGCGGTAGCAAAACCCTCGCCAGGCTGAAACAGCCTGGCAGTAACCAGCTATGGCAGGCTGCCGGCGGTCCGGCCCAATTGTCTAATAATCTGGAGCAGGCACTTTGCAATGTCCGGCAATTAAGCTTACAGCTCTGTCAGCAAGCCGGGATAAGTCCTAGCCAGGTGGTTGCCTGTATTGGTCTGGCCGGTGCCGGCAACCCGCAACTGCACCGCGAGTTTAGCCAGCAACTGGCGCTGAACTTTGCCGCCTGGCAACTGACCACCGATGCGCGCACCTCCTTGTACGGCGCCAATAGTGGCCAACCCGTAGTGATGGTGGCGCTGGGCACCGGCTCGGTAGCCATGCGCTTACTGGATGATGGCAGCGAGCAACAAACCGGCGGCTGGGGTTTTAACATTGGCGATGAAGGTGGCGGAGCCTGGCTGGGTAAGTTGGCGGTACGCCAGTTATTATGGCAACTGGACAGCGATAGTGGCCTGAACAGCCCCCTGACCCTGGCACTGGCTCAGCACTGTGGTGACAACGCTAACAGGGTGCTACCCTGGTTAAAGCAGGCCACAGTAGCAGATTTTGCCGCGCTGGCGCCATTAGTGTTTCAGCATCACGCTTGCCCGCTGGCCCAGCAGTTGCTGCAACAACAAGCCGATGCGATTGCCGAGCTTATTCACTGTTGCCGCGGCCAGCGGCCACTGCCGGTGGTACTGCTGGGCGGCCTGGCCAGTAGCTGCCAATCGTTGCTCAGCGCTGATATCAGCTCGCTGTTACAGCAAGCCAAAGGCGACGCCCTGGATGGCGCCCTGATCCTGGCGGCACGCCAGCTGGCCCAGCTAAACCCCGTTAACCTAACCTGAGTGAACGTCTGATGAGCCAAACCGAATTACTGCAACAACTGGCCAATATGAATACCGAGGCCCGCAACCCGGCGTCAACCAGGCTGGACCAACTGGACAGTCTGGCCATTGTCAGCCTGATTAATCAGGCTGATCATGCGGTTGCCGCGGCAATCACCCCAAGCTTGCCGGCGGTAGCCCAGGCAGTAGACGCTATTGTAAGTGCCTTTAGTCTGGGCGGCCGGTTAATTTATCTGGGTGCCGGCACCAGCGGCCGCCTGGGTATTTTAGATGCCGCCGAATGCCCGCCGACCTTCAGCGTGCCGGCTAATCAGGTGGTGGGGCTGATTGCCGGGGGCAGCCATGCAATCCAGCACGCGGTAGAAGGTGCAGAAGACAGCCCCGAGCTGGCAGTAGAAGAATTAACCGCCATTAACTTTGGCCGCAATGACATTCTGGTGGGCATCGCTGCCAGCGGCCGCACGCCTTATGTGCTTGGCGCACTGGCCTATGGCCGTAAACTCGGTGCCACCACCGTGGCCATTAGCTGCAATGCCAGCGGCCCCATTCTGGCCGCCGCCGATATCGCGATTTGTGCTGAAGTGGGCCCGGAAGTACTGACCGGCTCTACCCGGATGAAAGCCGGTACCGCCCAGAAAATGCTGCTGAATATGTTAAGTACCGCCGCCATGGTACTTACTGGCAAGGTGTATCAGAATCTGATGGTCGATTTACATGCCAGTAATCAAAAGCTGCAGGCCCGGGCCGTCAGAATTGTGATGCAAGCCACCGATTGCGACAGCGTCACCGCCAATGCCGCGCTGCAACAAGCCAATATGAGTGCCAAACTGGCTATTTTGCTGATCCTGACCGGCCAGGATCTGCCACACTGTCAACAGGCACTGGCCGCCAGCCAGGGTTTTGTGACTAAAGCGCTGCAGGCGGCCAAATGATCCGTTGGCTCAGTATACTGGCCCTGCTGTGGCTGGCCGGTTGTGGTGTCGCAAACTTGCCAACCCAGGCTGAGCCTGCAGCCGCCCCCATCACTCCGGGGGCCGAGCGCCTGGCTGAGTACCTGCCGCTGCTGCAAGGCAAAAGGGTTGGCCTGCTGGTTAATCAAACCTCAAGGGTCGGCGAGCAGCACCTGGTCGATGTCTTGCTGGCCCATCAGGTGAATATTGTCAGCATTTTCGCGCCGGAACACGGCTTTCGGGGCGATCACGACGCCGGTGCCAGTGTCAGCTCCGGCGTCGACAGTAAAACCGGCATCCCGCTGTTATCGCTGTATGGCCCCAGTAAAGCCCCCAGCGCCGCCCAAATGCAGGCTGTGGATCTGGTGATCTTCGATATTCAGGATGTCGGGGTGCGCTATTACACTTACATCAGTTCCATGCACTACCTGATGCAGGCCGCGGCTGAGCATAATGTAGCGATGCTGGTACTGGACCGGCCCAATCCAAACGGCCGCTATCTGGATGGGCCGCTACTTGATTTAGCCTATCAGTCGTTTGTTGGTATGCACCCTATTCCGCTGCTGCACGGCATGACAGTGGGCGAGCTGGCATTAATGATTAAAGGCGAGCGCTGGATAACTCAGGCCGAACAACTGGCGCTGACGGTGATCCCGGTTGCCCATTATCAGCGCGCTATGACCTACAGCCTGCCAGTGCCGCCCAGCCCGAATTTACCCAATGATCAGGCCATAGCGCTGTACCCGTCACTGGGCTTTTTTGAAGCCACGCCACTCAGTGTCGGCCGCGGCACGCCGATGCCATTTCAGGTTATTGGCTATGATAAGTTCAGCCTGGGCGATTTCAACTTTACCCCGGTAGCAACCCCCGGCGCCGCTCTAAACCCGCCGCTGAAAGACACCCCCAGCCAGGGCCAGGATTTACGCCAGGTTAGCGCCGGCGGCTTAGACTTAAGCTATGTCATTAACTGGTATCAGCTGTTTGCCGCGCAGCAGGCCACTTTTTTTAACTCCCCGCAGTTTATGGATAAGCTGGCCGGTACTGCCAGCTTGCGCCAGCAAATTGAGCAAGGCTTAACCGAGCAGCAAATTCGCGCCAGCTGGCAACCGGCGCTTAAGGCATTTGCCGCACAGCGCCAGCCGTATTTACTGTACCGTTAATGGCGCGTTGGCGCTGGCTTTAATGTTCGCTGGCGTCAGCCAGCCGCTTAAACCGGGCCAATGGCGCCATCCTGGCCCGGTTCAGGCTTAGCTCGTCACCGGCAATGCTGATATTATCAACCTTGCTCAGCACATCCAGCAGTTGCGGCTCTATGGTATCTTGCAAACAGGCCTTACGGGTGGTGGCCAGCGGACTAAAACTTAGCCGGGGGCCTTGCAGCTGATAGCCACCAGTCAGGTTATTACAGCCGGTATAGCCACTAACCCGCCCCTCAGCATCAAATTGCAAAAATACCTTGTTATCAACGTCAACGGTTTTTTGCAGCAATTCGGTCAGTTGCCACTTGCCGTTAAGGCTCAGTAGCTCACCTGAGGGCTGCGGGTCTTCGTCTGCTTGTTTGGCTAACCAGTATTGCCCGGCCAGCTCACCCCCGATCCGTTCGCCCTGTGAGTCCAGCAGTAACAGTCGATTTTCCCCCACCAGCAAGCGGCTGTTATCCGCATCATCCAACTGAATGATGCGCCCGTCACTGCTCCAGCGAAACTGGCCCTCGGTCAACTCGGGTTCATCTGCCCGCTCCTGGTAATAGCGCGACAAGCTGTACTGCTGGTTGGCTTCCAGTTGCAGGGTCATTTTAATGCCAGGGCAATCGGCACAAGGGATCACCCCCTGATAACGGCCTGGCCAGTCCAGCGCATTCTGGCTGGTGTCGGCAGGAGCCGCCGGCAATTGCGGGATCTGTTCGTTTAACGCCGGGCGGCTTTGATCCGGCTGACAGCCGGCCAGCACAACTAAACATAATACGCTGCAGCCAAGCAGGCTTAATGGGTAACGCATAACAGGCTCCTGAAACGGCTTTTAACCCGATAAATGGTGACAGTATAGCGGCCATTTTGCGGCTGCCAACTTTACCGGCGCTGAACTTCCGCACGAAAAAACCTACCAATGAACTACACTCTACAAACTGTTTTAGACATCAGGAGTCAAAATGAGTATCAATGTGCTGGCCATTTGCGGTAGCTTGCGGGCCAAATCCACCAACCGGGGACTGCTGCGTTACGCCATGGCCAATAGCCCCGACGGCATGAAAATTCACCTGGCCGATTTATTAGACGTACCATTTTACAACGCCGATCTCGGGGCCAAACCGCCGGCCGTTGACACCCTGTGCCAACAACTGGCACACGCCGACGCCTTACTGCTGGCCTGCCCGGAATATAATTACTCGCTGGCACCCGCCTTAAAAAACGCACTGGACTGGGCCTCACGTGAACCCGACAACCATCTGCTCAGCGGCAAACCGGTAGCGATTATGGGCTCTGCCGCCGGCATGGGCTCCAGCCGCGCCCAATACCATTTGCGCCAGGTTTGTGTCTATTTAAATTTGCATCCGCTGAATCAGCCTGAGGTGTTTGCCAATGCCTTTAGCGGCGCTTTTGATACCGACGGCAATTTAACCGACGACAAAATTCAGGCCAATGTGCGCAAGCAACTTGCGACCTTACTGGCCTGGCAGCAGCGACTTAATGGCAACAAAGCCTGAATTACGTGCCAGCTGTCAGTTACCGCTATAGGCATCAACCAGGCTGGCATCGGCCAGCCGGATCAGCCGGCCATTGATCACGGCCCATTGCACAGCGCCCTCTAGCGTCAGCAAAAAGGTGGTGCTGAGCTGCCGCTGCGGCCATAGCGTATTCACACCGCGCGGGTTTATCGCCACCGGCAAGCCAGAGTTATTGGTTAGTAGTCTGGCCTCACCACTAAAATGGCTGTAACCCTCGGCCAACAGCTGCACATAGCGCTCAGCGCTTAAATTAAGCGGCCCGGTAAGTGGATACGCCTTACCAGCGCTATATACCATGCCACTGGCGTCCAGGCTGTGGTACCCACCGTAAATACTGGCATCGCCAATTTCATTTAACACCACCGGGCCCCGGCCATTGCCGCCGGCGGTAAATGCCAGGTCTACCTTAGCCAGCGGACCACTGCCATCGGCCCGTTGCAGCGTCACATCACTGATAATCAGATCTTTCATGCCGTTGCTGTTGTTCATTGGAATGCTGTTGTAACCGCTTAAATCATAATCGCGATAGCTGCCGTTGCTAATCATCGCCAACCAGCTTAAATACAATTGCAGATTTAACTGGCGGGCCTGCTGGCGGAAGCGGTCATTATACTGGCCGCCGGACTCCACCAATACTGTGCTGATGCCCATCGCCGAGAAGGTATCGCCAAAAGAGCGGATAGAATATTCGTCATCATAGCGGCCCAGCTGCTGCGGCAAGGCCTTATCCAGCATGGGTTTTACCGCACTGATTAACTGCATGGCCGCATGGCGGCTGGGGTTTATCTCGCGCGCCTCGTTATAGGCCGGTGCCAGCAAAGAGATAGTTGCCGGCTTTTTACTATCTCCTGCGCCGTGGTAGCGGTTCTGATCATGCAGGTTAAAGCCGTAATGCGGCTTTATTTGCTTGGCTGCCTGCATTAACAGCTGGCCTTCCGGCGTTTGCAGCGCTAAAGCATCGCGGTTAACGTCAATACCCAAAGCATTAAAGCGACTGTTGCGCTCAGCACCATCCGGGTTAAGCATCGGAATTAAATACAGGCTGATGTTATCCAGCCAGGCCGGGGAGGCTTGAGTACTATCAGTTTGCTGTTGTGCCTGCAGCACTGCCAGTAAATCAAACAGCGCCGCGGTGGCGGTGGGTTCATCGCCATGCATTTGCGACCAGGCCAGCACTTTACGCTCACCCTGGCCAATTTTAATTAAGTATATTGGCCGTTGTTCGACCGAGCGGCCCAGCTCTGTGACTTCAAGCCAGTCTTGCTGCTGATAATAGTGAATAAGGGGTGCTATATCGCCATGGGTTATCTGGCCCTTGGCCAGGCCCGGCACGGTAAATTCGCTATAGTCTGCCGCCGTTGCCAGCCCCGATAACACGGTACTTAATGCTAACCATAATGATACACGCTTTAACATGGACCCTCTCTTTCGTTTATTTCGCCCCTAACCGCTGCTAACCATACCACAGCCAACGGCGCTCAGCACACTGGCCAATCCTGGGCTAAGCTTAGCATTCGCTTAGCCAACAGGGATGCTCGCCTTGCTTCGCCCAGGTCAGTTTTACCAGCAACTGCTTCGCCGTAAGGTACTGAACACCATACTGCCTTATCTGGCCATGGTCTGGCTGATTTTGCAGGTGGTGGCGGTGGTTAGCCAACTGTTAAACCTGCCGCCCTATGTGGGCAATATTATTGCCATTAGTCTGTTTGCCGCAGTGCCACTGCTGCTGTATCTGGCCTGGTTTTATCAGTATCAACATGGCCAGCTGCAGGCTATCGCCAACGCCGATGGCAGCGTGCCAGCCCCTTTTGGCTACAAACAACTGAGCATCATACTGCTGCTAAGCATCGGCTGTGCCCTGCTCGGTTATCAGTATTACCTGGCAAGCCGGCCGGCAACTGAGCCCGAACCCGTTAATATACTGGCTGCCAATTCTATTGCCGTATTGCCCTTTACCCAGCTCAGCCAGGATCAGGATACGACTGAGCTGGTATTATTAGCCAGCAGCCTGGCTGAAGAAATCAGCAGTCAGCTTGGCCGCACCCCGGGGCTAACGGTGGCATCTGCCAGCTCGGGTCAGATACTCAGCCGCCAGCAATTAAGCCTGCCCGACATTGCCCGCCGGCTGCAGGTTGCTACCTTACTTACCGGCAGCATCAGCCGCGAGGGCCAGCAACTGCAGATCCGGCTGAATTTGCTCGATGGCCAGAGCGGCCAAACTTTATGGAGTCAACAGTTACAGCGTGAGTTAACCGATATATTTGCACTGGAAACCGAAGTGGCCCGCTCGGTAGTCAATGCGCTGCAGGCCAGTCTAGCGCCCGGCAGTGCCTTACAGGATCTCTCGGCCAATGCCAGTACCCAAAGCGCCGATGCCTATTTAAGTTACTTAAAAGCCCGTGAGCAATACCGGCTGCAAACCAGCGAGGGCATGCAGCAGGCCCGTAAGTTGTTTGAACAAGCCATAGGCCAGGACCCGGAATACGCCCAGGCCTATGTTGGCCTGGCGGATACGCTATTGTTGATGGCGGATAGCGGCAAAGAATTCGGCATCCTTAAAACCGACATAGCCACTTCACTTGGTCAGCAATATTTGGAAAAAGCACTCAATCGGGCACCACAACTGGCTGAAGCTTATGCTGTCAGAGGTAGATTATTTGATATGTTGCAACAGGAGGAACAGGCTCTTAGCAACTTTGATCTAGCAATACAGCTTAATCCTAATCTGGCCATTGCCCACATGTGGCAATACCTGACACTTAAACGTTTGGGCCACTATGGGCAGGCCGTAATGTCTCTGGAGCGGGCTTATCAGCTGGATCCGGTGTCGGTGGCGGTACTGTATAACCGTGGCTATGAACAGGCGATCCGCGGCCAGTTTGCTGAGGCACTAAGTAGTTTTAATCAGTTAGTGCAGGACTTTCCGACGTCACCAATGGGTTATGCCGGCCTGGCGTTAAATGCTTTTCATCATGGCCAATTGGCCGACAGTTTGCATCACTGGCAGCAGGCTTGGCAGTTATCACCAGATAACCTTTTTTATAAGCAAAATTACCAATCTTTACTGTTAACTCTCAATTTGGCAGCTGACCATCCTGAGCTGCACGAAGATCCCAACAACTTGCTACGCCAGGGAAATTATCAAGCTTTGTTCAGTGAAATGGATTTTCGTATGGCAGCCCAACCAAATGACTACTGGCTAATTTTTTGGACAGCCTGGTACCAAATGTTAGTTGCTGAGCAGCATGTTGCAATTAACTTACTGATAAAAAGCTACCCTTTTTTTACTGAGGACGAGCTATTTGCTATGCCAATGTGCAGCCCGGCTATTGAGATAGCCTGGGCTTTGCAACAACAAGACCAAACTCAGCAAGCTGATAAGCTACTGGCGCAATGCCAGCAACAATTAGATGACGCCATGCAAGGCGAGCTAAGAGATAGTTATATTAATCATCTGGCGGCGCGGCTGGCGGCTTTGCAGGGCAATAACGAACTGGCAGTGCTACAACTGCAACAAGCTATGGCCTTTGGCTGGCGTGAATGGTGGACTTTTAATGATCCTATTTTCCAGAGTATTCCGGCAGAGCAGCTGGCGCCACTGCGCCAGCAGTTAGAAACAGCACTTAGCGAGCAACGCCAGTTAGCGCTGGCGCGAACGGAACAGGAATCGATGGCGGCAAAACCACAGCAAACCGATAAATAAGCTTATTGTTGCCGGCCCTGACACCTGCACCGCCCGTTGTTCCAGAATAAATACCTGTTCAGAAGGCGAGCTAAAGCTCAGCACGTCAGAGCGGTTGCCAGTGTAGTAATAGCAATTTTCATCACCGTCATCCAGAAACACCGGATAACATTCATCGCGATCATTGCGATAGTAAAAATCACTGTCCGGGCCGGAATAAAAGGTACTGTTAAAAGTCAGCCAGTATTCACCGGGTAGCAAGTCAGCTGGCATAACGGCAGCAGGGTTAAAGTCATTTCCGCGTAAACCGGAAAATACCCAGCTTTGCTCGCCCTGGCGTAAGGTCCAGCTAAATTCCGCAGCAAAAGCTGCCGGAAAATCCCAAATCAATGCGCTTTCAAAATCCAGCTGTTCGCCCAGTTCAAACTGATAATAGCACGGGTCTTCCTGCCAATATTCCGGTGGTGGAAAAGAATCAAAAGGCAATATCAGCCAGCAGTCCCGCGGCACCGCCAGCAGTGGCAAATCGCCGCTGGTAAAACTAACCCGGTTAATGGCCGGGGCGCCGGCCAGCAGATAGCTGTCAATAAAATAGCTGTTATCATGCAAACCATAACTTTGCGGGCTGGTGGCGGTTTCTGAGCCACGACCACCACCACGTACTAAAGTGGCCTCTACCAAAAAACTACAAAACAGCAACCCTACTACAGCATATTTAAAAAAACGCATAACCAACCTCCATGGTACTGATGCTGCATTTCACCGGCTAACGGCATACCAGACCACGAGGGCAAGCTTCAGGTTAAGAAAACTTAAGTCAGAATGACTTAGTTTAGAGCCCACTAAGTAAAGCAGAAAACCGTTAAAACACCAGTGGCTGGCTTGCCCGCTGCAGCTGATAGCTGTATAAAAGTAACAGCTTGTCTTAAATCTTTGAAAATGACTAAGCCTGACAATAAGAACAATAAAAGGAGCCTATGGTGGCAGACTGGTTAACCCTACTTCCGGCCCTGGTCGCTATTGCCGTGGTGCTGTGGCGCAAAGAAGTGATTCTGGCGCTGTTGTTGTCGCTATGCAGTGCTGAACTGTTAATTTTTCTGCAAAATGGCCAGCGCTTTGGCGCCGGTTTACTGCTCGATGGCAGTATTCAGACCCTGGAGCGGATTATTGCCGTGACCGGTGATGCCGATAACGCCCGCATTTTAATGTTCTCGTTACTGGTCGGCGGCTTACTGGCCTATATGCGCTATTCAGGCGGGGTGTCGGCCACCGTGGCGATGCTGGTCAATAAAGGCATTGCCCGCAATGGCCGCCAGGCCGGTTTACTGACGTTTTTTATCAGCAGTGTCACCTTTATTGAATCTAACCTCAGCTCGTTAACCGCCGGTATCAGCTCGCGCGGCCTGTTTGATAAATTTAAAATGAGCCGGGCCCGGCTGGCTTATATTATCGACAGTACCAGTGCGCCGATTTGCATTCTTATTTTACTTAATGGCTGGGGCGCCTATATTCTGGGGCTGCTAAGCACTTACGACCTACCGCAAAGCCCGGTGGCTATTTTAATTGGCACTATACCGCTGAATTTTTATGCGCTGATAACTTTAGTGGTGGTGCTGTATACCATTATCAGCGGCAAGGTGCACGGGCCAATGCGTAAATCTGAGCAGCAGCTGCATACCTTGTCGCACCACAGCGAAATTGAAACCCCGGCCAGCCATCCCGCTTTTATGCTGGTGCCGTTAATTACCCTGGTGGCGGCGATGCTGGGCTTTATGCTGCTTACCGGCAATGGCCAGCTGGTGCAGGGCTCTGGCTCAAAATCGGTGTTATACGCTACCGCCCTGTCATGCGTGGTGGTGTACTGCATGATGCTGCTAAGCCGCCGCTTTGCCCACCAGCAACTGGTTGATATCGGTTTTAAAGGCATTGGTGAATTACTGCCATTGGTTACCATAGTGCTGTTATCACTGGCATTAGGTGCCAGTTTAAAACTGCTGGGTACCGGCACCTTTATTGCCAGCATTGTTGATCAGAGCCTGCCACAGGTACTTATTCCGGCGCTGCTGTTTTTAGCCGGCGCCCTGATTTCCTTTACCACCGGTACCAGCTGGGGCACCTTTGCTATTCTTATTCCGATTGGTATGCCAATGGTCAGCCTGCTCGGCTTACCCCCTTCGCTTATCCTGGCAGCCATTTTAAGTGGCGGGGTGTTTGGCGATCACTGCTCGCCTATTTCCGACAGCACGGCAGTAAGCTCGGTGGCCGCCGGTTGTGATTTGCTGGAGCATGTAAAAACCCAGCTACCCTATGCCCTGGTGTGTGGCGCTATCGCCTTAATCAGCTTTGTTGTTGCCGGAGTATTGATGATATGAAACTGTTTTCACTCAAACCCATTTGCTTGTTTAGCCTGCTCAGCGTACTGCCGTTGCCAGTGTTGGCCAGTTCACAGCCGGCAACCGACGTACCGGCCGACTTTACCGATGTCACCAGCCTGCTACCTGAAGCGCAAATTCATATGGCATACCTTGGCAGCCATAACTTTGTCGGCAGCCCGGTTGATGGCTATCAGGCCAATAAATGCTATTTACAAGACAACGCCGCGCAGGCGCTGGTAACCGCGCAGCAAGCCGCCGCAGCCAAAGGCTTAACGCTGTGGATTTTTGATTGCTACCGGCCACAGCGCGCAGTAAACCACTTTATGCGCTGGGCCGCCGATTTAGCCGACACCAGCACTAAAGCACAGTACTACCCTAACCTGGATAAAGACCAGCTGGTCGGCGAATACATTGCTGAAAAGTCCGGCCATAGCCGCGGCAGCACTATCGACTTAACCCTGGCAGCCAAAGATAGCACTGGCAACTGGCGGCCCATCGATATGGGCTCACCCTTTGATCTGTTTGACCCGGTATCCAATGTCGGCCACCCCGGCATCAACAAAACCCAGCAAGCCAACCGCCAGTTGCTGGAAACCATTATGTTGCAGGCTGGCTTTAAGGTGTACAACATGGAATGGTGGCACTTTACCCATCAGCCACCGGTGTATACCGAGCAGTATTTTGATTTTGTCGTCCGTTAAATACCCATTTACTTGAACTAATGTGAGACATGGATATGCTAACAACCCTATTGCAAAACCTTTCTATCGGCAAACGTATCGGCTTTGGTTTTATTCTGGTTTTAGTAATCATGGCGGGTATGATTGTACCAGTCGTTAACCATCAAATTAGCAGCACACTTCATACCGCCGAGGAAAAGGAACTGCGACAATTGGCAATTAGTGCAGAAGCACAAATCGCCTCTGAGGGACGGTTAGCAGTGGCTCTGAGTACCTTTTATGCCAATATCCCTGCCCTGCAACAACCTTTAGCCGATGGTGAGCGGGATTACCTTACCACTCAATTACAACCCGCTTTTGCAATAATGCGCGAGAAATTTGGGGTTCAACAATTTCAAATTCATACCCCTCCGGCAACTTCATGGCTACGCTTGCATCGCCCCGAGCGCTTCGGTGATGATTTATCCGGCTTTCGCCAAACTGTAGTAGAAACTAATCGCAGCAAACAGCCCGTCCAAGGACTGGAATTTGGCGTGGAAGGGCTCGGAATTAGGGGTATCAGCCCCATCGGATTAAAGGGTGCTCATCTTGGTTCGGTGGAGTTTGGCATGTCTTTTGGGCAGCCATTTTTCGAACAATTTAAGTTAAAGTACAACGTTGACCTTGCTTTGTTCCTGATTGATGGTAACAGCTTTAAACGTTTCGGAGGTTCATGGGACGGAAATAACCTGCTTGCAGATTCATTAATGCAACAAACTCTGCGGGAAGATATTTATTTCAGTCAGGTTAGCGTGAAATCTGAAGACTATGCTGTTTTATTGAAAGCTGTTCGTGATTACAGTGGCAAAATTATTGGTGTGCTTGAAGTTAGTATGAACCGCAGTGATTATGTTGCAGCACTTAACAAGGCAAGGCTTACAACCCTCGGTATTTCTTTTCTGGCTATTCTAATTGGGATGGCTATTGCCTATATGATAGCTAAAACTATCACTACGCCAATAAAACAAGCTGTAGATGCTATGCATGATATCGCTCAGGGTGAAGGTGATTTAACCCGCCGCCTACCGCAGAAAGGCAACAACGAAATAACTGAATTAGCTGCTGCATTTAATCAATTTGCAGCGAAAGTTCAGGCAATGGTTCAGCAGGTCAGAAGCTCTGTAGAGCAAATAAGTTCAGCCTCTGAAGAGATGTCGTTCATTACCGATCAAGCTAGTAAAGAGGTCGTGCGTCAGCAATCTGAAACGGCTCAGGTTGCAACTGCTATGAATCAGATGACCGCCACCGTTCAGGAAGTAGCGAATCACGCTGCTCTGGCGGCAAGTTCGGCACAACAGGCAAATAATGAAACGCTGGAAGGTAAAGCTGTTATGCAACAAACGCTGAATACCATTAACGCTCTTGCACATGAAGTAGAAAGCGGTGCTGCGGTAATTTCTACATTAGCTGAAGAGAGCAACAAAATAGGTTCAGTGCTTGATGTAATTCGCGGCATTGCTGAACAAACCAACTTGTTAGCATTGAATGCAGCTATCGAAGCAGCTAGAGCTGGAGATCAAGGACGTGGTTTCGCCGTAGTAGCCGATGAAGTAAGAACCCTTGCATCACGAACTCAAAGTTCAACCACGGAAATTCACGCTATGATAGAGCGGCTGCAAACGGGTGCTAAAAACGCGGTAACAGCGATGGAGAAAGGGCGTCACCAGGCACAAAATGGACTTAATCAGGCATCCCAGGCTGAATCATCACTCACTACCATAAGCCGTTCTGTCACAAATATTAACGATATGAATATTCAGATTGCTACTGCTGCCGAGGAGCAAAGCTCAGTAGCCGAAGAAATTAACCGCAATATTGTCAATATAAATCAGTCAGCCGATGCCACAGCTAAGGGTGCGCAGCAGACTGCAAGCGCCGGAGAAGAGCTGGCAAAATTAGCTGCACAATTGCAAAGCCTGGTTGGTCAATTTAAAGTGTAGAACTTTCAATCACTACCACCTGCCAACAAAGCGCTGCTGCAATAGCAGCGCTTTTAATCAGCCAACCATTACATCCCCTTACATTTCATTAACCACTGATTCATCGGGGCTCTGGTATACCTGTTAGTGACTTTCACCCTGGCAATACTCACCCTGTAAAAAAGGAGTCACTATGAACAAGCTACTTCCAACCGCTGTTCTTGTCGGAGCATTTTTCAGCGCAGCTGCGACTGCGCAAACTTACGACACCGGCTTTTATCTGGGGGGCCACTATGGTCAGCATAAAGTAGATCTGGAGTCCGATTTTGCCAATACCGATATAAAATTTGGCGTGGCCGGAGTTAATGCCGGTTTTCAGCTTACCAGCTTTTTAGCGCTGGAAGCACGTTATGCCATTGGCGTAGAAGATGAGCACATTTTCGGTGACAACGACTCGGTGCGCTATGAAATAGACCGCCATATGGCACTAATGGCCAAAGGTTCCTTGCCATTAGGCGACCGCTTCGCGCTGTTTGCCACTGCCGGTTATGGCGAAACACGTTATGCTTTTGCCTATGATATTCCCGGGCTGTCCGGTTCACAAACCAGTACTGAAAGCGGCTTTATTTATGGCGCAGGTGCCACTTTTCATCTGACCAACCGCTTAAGCCTGGTTGCCGAGTATAATATTTTGCCTGATCTGGAAGATGAAGATAACGGTTTAATTGAATCGGACGTGTCGTTGCTGACCGTTGGCCTGAACTATAAGTTTTAATCCCTCCCCTGTCGCAGCTGCCCTTGCAGCTGCCGTTATTGCTATTAGAGCAATGGCGTAGGATCTGTTAGTATTAGGGCATGCTATTTTTTAACCACTTTACAGTAATTTAACTATGGCCAGACGTACTAAAGCCGAAGCAGAAAGCACCCGCGCCGCCATTCTGGATGCCGCCGAGCTGTTGTTTTTTGAACATGGCGTGTCGCGCACCACCCTGGAAAAAATAGCGGTCGCCGCCGGCGTCACCCGCGGCGCCATTTACTGGCATTTTCAGAACAAAGCCGATTTATTTAATGCCATGCTAGAGCGGGTACGGCTGCCATTTCAGCATTTGCTGGCCGCCGTCGACAACAACCCGGCTGCCGATCCATTCGGCCAGCTGCATCAGTTAATCAGCAATGGCTTACGCTTAATTGCTTCCAGTGAGCAGCACCACCGGGTGCTAACCATTGTATTTCATCGCTGTGAATATATTGACGAACTGAATCCGGCGGTAAATCAGCAGGATAAACTGGATGAACAAACGGTAGCGGTAATGCAGCGCGCCTTTGAACGGGCAGAGCAAGCCGGCTTGCTGCGTGCCGGGGTGAGCCCGCGCCTGGCAGCAATAGCTCTGCATATGTATATTGGTGGCATCATCAGCCATTTTTTATTAAAGCCGCAGCAATGCGATTTAATGCAACATGCTCCGGCATTAATAGATGCCATGCTGCTGGGGCTGCAACAAGCATAAAAAGCCTGAAACAGGCCAGCAAAGCTTATTAGCGGGCGCTAAAGCGCCCATATCAGAGTAGCAGCTGGCGTTGCTCAGGCAGGCCCATACTCAACACAAAGGGCATGGCTGCCTGTTGCGCGACGCTGAAATCCTGCTTACTGCTCAGCCCCTGCCAGTTAATGGCAATCAGGCTTTGCGCCACCGCGCTGCCCAGGCCACTGCCCGGGCCCAGTAAAATCAGATGCTCAGGCGCAAACTCTTTTACCGCCACCGCAATAGCCCGGCTGAAATAAAAGGTATCGCATACCTGCTGGCCCAGGGTATAAGCCTTCAGCGCACTGGGTTGGGCCAGCTGACTGGGCCAGATCACGCCGCGACCATCAATTAACGGCAATTGTGGCGTGGCAAAGTACTGCTCGCCAAAGCGCGCCAGCGCCTGATCGGCCGCTGGTTGCATTAAGGGGCTGTGAAAAGCCGCATGGCCCGGCAGTAACAGCGGAAAGCGCTCGTCGCACGGCGGCAGCGCCTGCATGGCCTGCTGTACCGCACTCTGGGTACCGGCCAGCACGGCATAGCCACCATAGGCTATCGACATAAACAAGGCACCCTGGTGCAAATACAGCTGTTCAGCCAGCCGCGCCTGTTTATCCAAATCAGGTTGCCAGTCAGTGTTCAGCAGCGGATAAATAAACTGTGCTCCGGCCGCATTGGCGGTCAGCTGCGCCATACCGGTTACCAGTTGCATGCTGTCGCTGCCCTGCCATACTCCGGCACAACCCAGCGCGGTATACCAGCCCATTGAGTTACCGGTAATGGCCACTATGTCGAATTTATCGCGGTTAATCTGGGCAAAATCATTCAAACCAGCACTGAAAATCAGTGCTGCCGCATTGTCGGCTTTTAAGTGCACCGCACTGCTGAAGCTGGCGGCACTATCAAGCGCGCTAACGGTTGGCACACCCAGTTCTGTGCGCAGCGCATCAAATTCTGCTAATTGTGACGTGAAAAGGCTCTCTGCCGGCAAATGCTGGCCAATATAGCCCAGCTCTGGCCGGTTATAACTGCCACGGCCCGGGCACACCACAACGGCGGTTTTTCTCTGGCTCATACGGCTTGCTTCTTCATTCAGGGTGCTCCGCGCTCAGCAACTGCTGCACTTTATCGATAATCTGTTGTTTCGACGGCAATACGCTATAGGCCGCTGCGCCCAGCGGTATAAAGCTGTCAGCTGCGGTAATCCGGCTAAGCTTAAAAAAGCCCGGCCGCGCTTCACACAGCCCGGTAAACAGCTCTTCGCTCAGCGAGCCGCGCCGCCGGCATTCATCAACTATCAGCACCTGCTGGCAATCTGCCAGCGCAGCGACAATGGCCTCAATATGCAGTGGTACCAGGCAGCGAATATCCAGCAAGCGCAGGCTGTAACCCGAGTCTGCCAGCTCGGCTGCCGCCTGGCGGCTTAAATAATAACCATTGCCATAGCTGATAATAGTCAGCTCGGGCTGTGCCGCCGGGCTCTGGTTAGGCCCTTGATTAGGCCCCTGATTAAAGACCGCCGGCTCACCCAGCGCCGGTAGCAAAGTATCGGGTGACGGGTAATCAGTTAACCAGAGCCCATCACCGGCACTCAGCAAATCGCGGGTCATATATAAGGCGATGGGTTCTAAAAAAATCACCAGCCGCTTTTGCTCATACGCCAGTTGCACCGCCTGGCGCAATAACAACGCCGCATCGGCGCCATTCGACGGACACAGCACAATAATGCCCGGAATATCCCGAAATACCGCAAACGAATTATCGTTGTGAAAATGGCCGCCAAAACCACGCTGATACGCCAGGCCGGCAATCCGCACCACCATGGCATTATGGTACTGACCATTCGAGAAAAACGGCAAGGTGGCAGCTTCACCGCGAATTTGATCTTCGGCATTATGCACATAAGCCAGAAACTGAATTTCGGCGATCGGAATAAACCCCTGCTGCGCCAGACCAATCGCCATACCCAGAATACTTTGTTCATCCAGCAGGGTGTTGATCACCCTGTTACCACCAAATGCCTGGAGTAAATGCTGCGATACGCCATAAACGCCGCCTTTTTTGGCGACATCTTCGCCAAACAGCACAGTATTACTGTACTGAGCGAACAAATCATGCAAAGTCCAGTTCAGCATTTTCGCCAGGTGCTGAGACTTGCCCATATTATGTTTATCGTAGTCGAAGATCGCACTGCGAATGCTGCTGACCGGCAACGGCGGCGCCGGCAGGGCGGGCCGCTCTGGCGCTATCGCCGCCATCACCTGTGCGGCGCTGCTCAGTTTTGGCCGGCTACTCGCCAGCCCGGCTACCCGGCTGATTTGGCTGGCCAGCTCGCTGACCGCGCTGTGCAGCCCGGCCTGGCTTAATATACCGCGCGCCAGCAGACAGGCCGTGCTGGCCAGTAACGGGTCGAGCGCCAGCTCTGCGTCAATTTGGCTTTTGCTGCGATAGGCTGTTTCCGTGTCAGCACCAGCATGGCCAAATAAGCGCACCGTCGATAAATGCAATATTGCCGGCTGGCGTTTGCTGCGCACATAATGCGCGGCTTTACGCGCCACGGCATAAGTCTGGGCTAAATCGCTGCCATCGGCGGCAAAGTAACGCAGCTCCGGCCGGTCTGCCAGGCTTTGCTCGATCCAGCCTGGCGGGGTCGGGGTAGAAATACCCAGGCCGTTATCTTCACAAACAAACAAAACAGGCAACGGTACATGCTGATACGCCGCCCAGCAGGCGGTATTAATGGCGCCCTGCGCCGTAGAATGGTTAGCCGAGGCATCACCAAAGCTGCACAGCACTATGGCATCGGCCGGCCAGTTACCGCTGTGGCCCAGCCGTTTGCTTAAATCTATGGCAAAGGCCGCGCCCACCGCTTTGGGCAGTTGCGAGGCAATAGTACTGGTTTGCGGTGGAATATTCAGCGCTAAGCTACCCAGCACCTTATGCCGGCCGCCGGAGATCGGGTCGTCACTGGCGGCACAAAACGACAACAGCATATCGTACAACGGCGTGCTGCCGGGTAATTGCTTGCTGCGCTCAATAAAAAAGGCACCGCTGCGGTAATGTAAAAACGCCGGATCGGTTAGGCGCAGCGCCGCGGCTACCGCCGCATTGCCCTCATGGCCGGCACTGCCAATGGTATAAAAGCTCTGGCCTTTGGCCTGCAGCAAACGCGACTGTAAATCCAGCAGGCGGCTGCACAGCTGGCTATGCCATAGCCGGTATAGTTCACTGTCACTCAGGCCCTGCTGCAAACTGCTGGCAGGGGCTAAGCTATTGCTGGCAATTTGCTGCAGAAATTGCTGCAGCCATGGATGAAACGCCGGCGCCACGGTTAACTGAACGCCTGTAAGCCGGTTTGCGCCCGGCCTAAAATCAGCGCGTGCACATCATGGGTGCCTTCGTAGGTATTCACCGCTTCTAAGTTCATAACGTGGCGAATAACATGGTATTCATCGGCAATACCATTGCCACCGTGCATATCGCGGGCCTGGCGGGCAATATCCAGCGCCTTGCCACAGGAATTACGTTTAATCAGCGAGATGGTTTCAGGCGCCAGTAAGCCTGCGTCCATCAGCCGGCCAGCCTGCAGGCAGCCCAGTAAGCCAAGGCTGATGTCGGTTTGCATATCGGCCAGTTTTTTCTGTACCAGCTGAGTTTGCGCCAGTGGCCGGCCAAACTGAATGCGGTCCAGCGTGTACTGGCGGGCCGCATGCCAGCAAAATTCAGCCGCGCCCAGCGCGCCCCAGGCAATGCCGTAGCGCGCTTTGTTTAAGCAACCAAAGGGCCCTTTTAAACCGCGCACTTCGGGGAAAATGGCATCGGCCGGCACTTCGACATTCTCCATCACAATTTCACCGGTGATCGAGGCGCGCAGTGAAAACTTGCCGTCTATTTTCGGCGCACTGAGGCCCGGCAGGCCCTTTTCCAGCACAAAGCCGCGGATCTCACCGTCCAGCTTGGCCCATACCACAAACACATCGGCGATCGGGCTGTTGGTGATCCACATTTTAGTGCCGTTCAGCAAATAGCCATTGGCGGTTTTCTTCGCCACAGTACGCATACTGGCCGGATCCGAGCCGGCATCAGGCTCGGTTAAACCAAAACACCCCACCCACTCGCCGGTGGCCAGTTTTGGCAGGTATTTCTGGCGCTGTGCTTCGCTGCCATATTCATAAATAGGGTGCATCACTAACGACGACTGCACACTCATCGCGCTGCGATAGCCGCTGTCCACCCGCTCCACTTCACGCGCCACCAGGCCGTAACACACATAGTTCACTGCCGAGCAGCCGTATTGCTCTGGCAAGGTGGCGCCCAACAGCCCCAGCTCGCCCAATTCGGTCATAATCTCGCGGTGAAAATGCTCATTGCGGTTAGCCAGCAGCACCCGCGGTTGCAGCTTGTCCTGACAATACTGGTGAGCGGTATCGCGGATCATCCGCTCTTCTTCTGTTAACATTGCCGATAATTGAAACGGGTCTTGCCAATCAAATACTGGGCGGGCCATATCGCTACCTCATGCTGTTCGATAAATATGCTGATGTTGAAAATTAATACGTATTGCTCACTCTACTGCGGCCTGATATAAAGTTAAAATATATTAATCCTGTATCTGGTATAGCTTTTAACTATGGACATTCGCCAGCTTAGTTACTTTGTCGCCGTGTATGAACAGGGCAGTGTCAGCGCCGCCGCGCGCCAATGCTGCGTAGCGCAGCCATCCTTATCTGCCGCCTTGCGCCAGTTAGAGCAGGAACTGGCGGTGAAGTTATTTATCCGCCTGCCCAAAGGGGTAACCCCAACGGAGGATGGCGATAAGCTGTATGGCCATGCCGGCAAACTGCTGAGCCAGCTGCAGTCGTTAAAAGCCTCGTTCCGCACCCCGGTTGACCGGGTGCAATTTCGCTTAGGCTTAATTAAAGCACTGGGTGTAGAGCGGATGAGCGCCTTACTACGCGAATTCAGCCAGCAGGTAGAGGGGCTGGAACTGCATTTAGTTGAGCCCGACCAACCCTGTGACGCACGCATTATCACGCCGCAACAGCTGAAGACCGGTGAAGTGCTGCAACCACTGTGGCAGGATCGCTATCTGCTGGCGCTGCCCCCTGCCTGGCCGCTGAGCCTGCAGTTGCAAATCGCCCTGGAAGACTTTGCCAACTTACCGCTGATTAAACGCCTGCCGTGCGATGCCTGGGCCACCTTTTATCCGGAGCTGGTGCGCCGCAATATCCGGCCCGATATCCGCGCCGATATTCAAACCATCGAATATGCCCTGGGCCTGGTCTCGGCCGGCGTTGGCTGCGCCCTGGTACCCGATTTAGACAGCCTGCGCCAACGCCCTGATGTCAGCTTACGCCCCATCCAGGGCCTGCAGCTGGAGCGCACCCTGGTGCTGGCACATGGCCGTAACCACGACAGCCCCGCTTTACAGGTACTACGCCAGCTCTGTCAGCAAGCCGCCAGTAGAAGCTGAGCATATTTTTCAGCCGCTGATCTAAACTGGTCATTAGACGTACATTTGGCAGACAACAGGGATCTTTGATGGAGAACAACACCGCCATGCACATTACCATTTTACTGCGCCAGGTATTGATGCTGCTGACGCTACTGGCCTTAACCTACCTTGCCGCGGGCATTGGTGCGCTGGGGTCAATTAATGCAGCCAATTTTTACCGTGAGCTGCAGTTACCGGCCTTTGCCCCGCCCGGCTGGCTGTTCGGCCCGGTATGGACAGCGCTGTATACTTTAATGGCTATTGCTGCCTGGCTGGTCTGGCGCAGCAGTAAAGCTCACCAGTTGGCATTGGTGCTGTACTTCAGCCAACTTTGTGTCAACGCGTTATGGAGCTGGGTATTTTTTGCCTGGTATCAGGGGGCGCTGGCTTTTATTACCATTATGCTGTTAATGGCGTTGCTGCTTGTTACAATGCTTCTCTTCTGGAAACATAATAAACTGGCAGCTATGCTGTTGCTACCTTATCTGCTTTGGCTGAGTTTTGCCGCCGCCCTTAACTTTAGTATCTGGCAGCTGAACCCCGGCTTGTTGTAAGGCTAATTGGGCCATCCAGACCATAGCAGCGGAGGGCGTTGGTGGTTTTAAGTTGATCTGCAGCAAAATCTTGGCACAATATAGTCCTATTTGCGGTTAATTTGCGCGCAGCAGGGTACAATGTGCGCGTTGCAGACCTAACAGGAGTTATTATGCCCATCAGCACTCAACACAAAGTTTATCTTCCGGCCAGCGCCAAATCTAACCAATATATTCTGGCCGAAATTAAAGCCACCCCAGAGCTGTACCGGCACTATAGCAACGAACAGGCCTGTTATCAGCAGCTCAGCCAGCAGCTGTTTACCCTGGCTGACAGCCTGAATTTACACAACGTGCACCTGATTGCCACCGACAAGTTACCGGTTGTGCGTTTTCATACTGAAGCCCACGTATTTCAAACGGCCGAGCAAATTTTATTTTTCTATAACCCGGCCTACCATGAAGCGCAAAATCTGTTTAGCCAAAACGGTTATCAGGCGCGGAAAATTCGCTTGCTGTTTTTAGCCACCGGCAATGACATCCGGGCAAATGCTGCCGACTTCCACAGCCGGGTGTTGCAGCTGTTGCAACAATTGCAACCGCAACTGCCTGAGCAGAACCTGAAAATTAAAATTCGTGATCACCAGCACTTATCATACGACTTACTGGCCAAAAGCAAAGGCAACCGCGAAAGCTACGGTTACAAGTTACGCGCTATTGCCGGCCGCTACGCCACCCGCCAGCTTAACCTGCCTGAGCACAGCGCCTTAACCTATGTGCATCTTACGCTGCCGCTTAGCCGGGCGCTGAAGCAACAATATGTAGCCAGCGACAGCCTCGACTACAGCCCACTGTATCAACAGCTGGAGCAACAGCTCAAAGCCGCTATTCAGGCAAAAGACTTAAACCGGGTGGCTATTGTTGCCAATGGTTTAACGCCACTGGTACGTAACAGTAAATTTGATAAGCCGGAAACCACCGCCGAGCTGCAGTTGCTGGGCTTTGACCCATCGAACAATGCACCGCAATTTATCAGCGACTGGCAGGGCGATAATCTGGTAGAAGCCGTCAATATTTTAATTGTAGCCGGCAATGACGATATGACAGAAACCGGCTTTGGCCGCTTTATGAATCAGGTTGAAGCCAGCTTGCGCAGTTTCGCCGATAAGTTGGGGGTTAATCCGGAAAAGCAGGATTTAACGGTGCGCTTTCATCAGCATATCAGCTACAGCAACTAACGGCTGAGTGGCACTAAAGGGCCGGTACATACCGGCCTTTTTTTATTCAACCCGCCCTTGTGTTAGATCAAGCCTGCGCCGCCGCCCTGGCGTTACAATATCGCCACCATGTAACCTGGATGCCGAAATATTGCCGATGCAGGATGTCACGCTTTCTTTTATTGCTGAGTTTGCCCCCGAGCTCCTTAACCCGGCGCTTGACGCCATCATGGTAACCAACTGCCAGGGCATTATTCAGTGGGTTAACCCACGTTTTAGCGCGTTAACCGGCTACAGCGCCAGCGAGGCCATTGGCAACACACCAAGGCTGCTTAGCTCTGGCGTGCATAGCCAAGGCTTTTATCAGGCCATGTGGCAGCCATTACTGCAACAGGGCTTTTGGCAGGGTGACATCTGGAACAAACGCAAAAATGGCCAGATATATCCGCAAAAGCTGACCATTAATGCTATTTACAACGCGCAGCAACAGGTATGTGCTTATGCCGCCTTCTTTACGGAAAAACAAACGCCTTAGGGCGTCGCCTCACCCGCTTTATCGGTGCGATCCAGCGCCCGGATAATATCGCGCCAGCTTAAAATACCCAGTGGCTGGTTGGCCGCGTTAACCACCGGAATACACGACACCCCTTCGGTATTAAACAAATGAATGGCATCCATTACCTTAGCGTGTTCACGCAGGGCCACCGGAGCGCGGCGCATCACCTGGTGCACTTTCTTTTTCAGGGTGGCTAAATCGCGCGAGGTTTCCGCAGCGGTGCCAATATTCGGGCTCAGTGCTTTAAATAAATCGCGGTCAGAAATCACGCCCAGCAACACACCATGCTCCACCACCAGTACATGGTGAAATTTCACATGGTCAAAAATCTCTTTTACCACAGTCAGGCTGTCGTCTGGTGACACACTCACCGGGTTTTTGCTCATTAACTGGATCAACGTTGACATGCGCCACCTCTTATAAGCTGTTTGTTGTAGCTTAGCGTATTGTAAGACGCTAAGCAGGCTTTTCAGCGACAAACATTAACCCTGCTTACTTGCCCAATGCCACGCCAGGGGCTGGTGGGCCGCAGACATCATCCTTGCCAGAGGGCAGATAAATAGGAAATGTTGCAGAGGCATGACACAGCTCTGTTATCGGTTTAAGCGCTGAATACTGGCATAATGCTTTATCATCACATTAGTTTAAGGTAAATTGGCTGCAGTTTGTTTCTGAAATAAAGAAAAGCCATGGATGAGCTCACCTTACTTACAGTAAACTTTATCGTTGCCTTTATTGTGCTGGTTACAATGGCGGGGCTGTATCAAACCTCAAAAGCTGACCATTGTCTTATTCACTGGAGCCTGGCAGGGCTGGGCTTTCTGGTTAACTCCGCTATTGGCTTAATTTACGCCCCTTTGGGTTTACCTTATTTTCTCGGGCCACCGCTGGGCAATTCGGCTCTGATAGCAAGCTACCTGCTGCTGTTAAGTGGCGTAGCCAGTTATTTAGCCAAACCAGTAAGCTGGCGACTGCTGGGCGTTTTGCTGGCCAGCATCTATCTGCTCAGCCTAAGTAGCTTCGCTCAGGCTGACGTAATACATCGTTTTTTACTGTCATACCCCATTTTAATAGCCGCCAATCTTTATACCATCTGGTTGTTAGTCAGTAGCCGCCAAGCCGGGCTACGAGCTAGCAGTATCGTGTTACTGGGTATACTCTGCTTTAATGCACTGCAACTGAGTTTACGACTGATAACCTTTTTACTTGACCAGATGCAGCTGACCGCGTTCAGCATTAACTGGCTATTACATACCATTGGTACCCTGGCGGTAATGCTGTTTATGTTGCTGTCTATGGTAGGGTGCGTACTGTTGTGGGCCCGTAAAAAAGAGCTGGCGCTGCGACAGCTCGCTGAAACCGACGCCCTTACCGGCTGGTTAAACCGTCAGTCGATGGCTGAAAAAATGCAAGCAGAATTGCACCTTTGCCAGCGCCAGCGCTTGCCATTCAGCTTGCTAACCTTTGATATTGACCATTTTAAACAAATTAACGACAAGCACGGCCACAGCATAGGAGATACCGTGTTGCAAGACATTGCCTGGCTTGGCAAAACTATCCTGCGTGACTACGACTTATTATTTCGTACCGGTGGCGAGGAATTTGTCGCCTGCCTGCCAGGGGTAACCCCCGACCAGGCCAGCGCCATAGCCCGGCGATTTAAAAATGCCGTAGCTAAGCACCACTTTAATAACAGTAGCACACTTAAGGTAACCATCAGTCAGGGCATTGCCGGCACCGCGAATGCTTACAGCAATCCAGAAACCATCGCCAGTTTGCAGCAACAGGCTGACCATGCACTGTATCAGGCAAAACAACAAGGCCGCGATCAGGTACGGTTGTTTGCAGCTACCTGCAGTTAACCTCTGGGGTAAGCAAGCAGCAATAAGCAAAACGCCAACCCTAAGGTTGGCGTTTTTAAACAGCTGCACACTAGCCTGTTATTTGTTGCGGCCTAAGCGACGGCCGCCTACCAGGGCTAACAACCCCAGGCCAAACGCTGCTAACGACACTGGCTCAGGCACCGCTACCGCCGGGCTGGGTAAGGCGCTTACCTGTACGTTATCAATAAAGTTACCGGTAGTGCTCGCATTTTGCGAGGTAAAGCCCAGCCTGGACAGGCTGTCAGTAGCCACAAAAACACTGCTGAACAGCGTCCAGCCCAGGTTGTTGTGATCAGACAGGGTCTGACTTAAGCCCGCTACACTAATGTCAAACCGCTCATTATTGTTACGAGCCCGATAAAAAAAGCTCAGCTGATACGCTTTGCCAATTTCAGTAGCAAAATCCTGGAAAATATACCATTTTCCACTGTTTGCACCGTGGGCATTTAACTCAATAAAGTTATCGCCACTGACAGCTAGCACGCCGTTCATGGCATTCCAAATCTCAATATTGCTACCCTGCCAACCGGCAACGTGGTTGCTGTTAAACACAGCCCAGTTCCCCGGGTTTACCGGATTCATTTCAAAATCACCATTAACAATCAGTGAAGCCTGGCTGCTAAAACTGGCGGCTAACAACGCGGTGGCACCAACTATATTACGAACTGCGGTAAATGACATCTTGATCCCTCAAAAATTATAATGACGATTGCTGATTATTAAACCAGCACATCTTACCAGTGATCTAAAATATTAGGAACGTATGTTAAGAAATATATTTTTGCTGCCCCGGACTACATAGGATTAAGTGCTTGAGGTAAATAATAAGCATGAAAAAGGAATTGTAAGTGTTTTTAGTAATTCTAAGATTGCTTTACTTCATGCCGCACCCTAAGCCCATATTTTAGCTTATAAGCAAATCGTAAAGTGAGTTCACTTCACCAGTTTCAGGTGCTGGCGCTTATGGGCTTTATCAATAGCCATATCTTTGGCAAGGGTTTTCTCGGGCATTACATCTTCCCAGTTGGGTGCTGCCGGTTGCTTCAGTCGTCCGCCTTATGGCCTTTCATACTGAGTGTGGCATACACGCCGGCGAAAATGACTACCGCGACCGCCAGGCCAAAGTACAGGGTTTCCAGCGTGGCGCCTACTTCAACTGCCTGCTCTAAAAACAGCACCACCAGAATCACCATGGCCACCTGGATTAGCGTCACTTTTAAATCATGAAAATTATTAATTTGCAGCGAGCTTAACAGGCTAGTCGGCCCCAGCGGCTGGCTGGAAACAAACAGGCGGTACAGCGCCACGGCAATAATCTGAAAGGTCACCGCTATTAGCAAGGTATCCAGTATTTTCAATAACTTAACTGCCAGCCGTTTACCGCCATCAGCAGATTGCGGCATGTTGCTCACGGTGTCAAACACTACATGAAACACAATGTTGGCACTGGCAGCATACAGCAGCACCGAGGCAACAGCACACACCAGTACCGTTACCAGCACCAAAAAGCGGCTACTTTTAAAAATATGCTCTATCATCCAGCCCCACCTGCAAAACCCGTTTTAACTTGGGTGTAGATTACACCACTGACAAAAGGTTGCACGGGTTTGCCAGTATTCAGCTATCACCTAGCCACCTGCAACCACTGTTTTACAGCAACCCCTACGCTGTCAGTTTAGCGGAGCGTTTAAAAAAAATTGCAACAAGAAATTAAAAATAGCCCTTCAATTTCAGGTCCAACTAATTTACTATCAGTTTAACCTTGCTTGCAGTAGGGTTAATAGCCTCATAAATAAATGAATGTTATTCAGGGATATAAAAAAAAATTCATAACCAATAATAAGGAAGAGGTGGAACAATGAAAAAGAATTTACCCGTTACCGGGGCAGAAAAAACCTTTCACTCCAGCGCTAACATTTTGTCGACCACCAGCCTGGACGGGAAAATAACCTATATCAACAACGACTTTATTCAGATTAGTGGCTTTAGCAAAGCAGAGCTTATTGGTGAAAATCATCATATCGTACGACACCCTGACATGCCACCGGCCGTGTTTAAGATGTTCTGGTCTGATTTGCACGCTGAAAAATCCTGGATGGGCATCGTCAAAAATCGCTGCAAAAATGGCGACCATTATTGGGTTGATGCTTTTGCCACACCGATAAAACAAGCCGGCCGGGTCGAGGAGTTTCAATCAGTTCGCCGCAAAGCGCACCCCGACGCAGTAGGGCGAGCTGAAAAGGTTTATGCCACCCTGATGTCAGGCAAAAAGTTACGGCAGCTAAATGACGCCATACCGGTATGGACCAAATTAACAATAGTGATGTTGCTCATTTTACTTTTGCCGCTGCTAACCGCCACTTTTGCTAATTCTGTTTTGTCTTTTATTGTGGCTTCGGTACTCGCAACCCTGGTGTCAATTGCCGCACTGTTTATCTTGTCTCAGCCACTGCGAAGTGCGCTGCAACAACTACAGCGCATTTCTGCTGATAAAGTTGCCAGGTTTGTTTATACCGGCCGCGCTGATGAAGCAGGCATGCTGCTGTTAGCCATAAAAAAATTAGAATCTGAAAATGCGGCGCTTATCGGCAGAATTAATGACATGTCAGCCATGCTCAGTGACAGTGCCCAAAATTTAAGTGCAGCGGTAAGCCAGTCTGAACAGGGTACTTTGCGTCAATTTGAACAAACCGAACAAGTTGCCACTGCAATGGAACAAATGACAGCCAGCATTGCCAGTGTGGCAACAAATGCTAAACAGACTTCTGTTGCCTCTGCTGCAGGTTTAGACATTACCAAAACCAGTAAACAGGTAGTGGATCAAAATGTGCAAACTATCTCGGAGTTAAAAGCCCTGATGAGTTCTGCTACCAGCATCATTCATCAGGTCGCTGATAGCAGCGATGAAATTGAAAAAATTCTCGAGGTTATTCTGGCAATAGCCAATCAAACCAATTTGCTGGCGTTAAACGCCGCAATAGAGGCCGCACGGGCAGGTGAGCTGGGCAGAGGGTTTGCCGTAGTGGCCGACGAAGTTCGCTCTCTTGCCAACCGCACGCAGAATTCCACCAAAGAGATCAACAGCGTGATTGAAAGGCTGCAAAGTGGTGTTAAACAAGCGGTACAGGCCATGAGTACGGGCGAGAGTGCGGCTGCAGAAAGCGAACTGAGAAGTAAACAAACCGCTATGTCGCTCGAGCAGATACTGGAGGCCATCAATAATATTTCGCATATGAGTGAACAGATTGCCCAGGCAGTAGCTGAGCAAACTCAAGTGGCCGATACCATATGTGAGAGTGTGGTCAGCATTAAAACGAATGCCCAGGAAAATCTGCAGGCTGCCGCACTTAGCAGCAAAGTTGCCGATGAAACCATGCTGATCACCAGCAAGCTGGATCAGCTCACTAATCAGTTCTGGGAATCGCAACAGGTATCGTAATATGCGACAGGTATCACATCAGTATGTATCAGCTGACAGCTTAGGTGAATTTATCACAGCGCACGGTTTAACCGCCTGCAAAGGGGTGGTGCAGGTATTTTCCGGCGCCAGCCTTGAATTAACCACCCGGCTGCAGCGAGAGCTGAAATGTCAGTTAGCCCACTTTGTGCTGATAGGTGCCTCCACCGCAGGTGAGATCTATAACGGCGCTTGTGTCGAGCAAGCCATCATCTTAAGTTTTCTGATCTTTGACAAAGAAAGCAGGGCTTTGCCCTTCAACCTGAGCCTGCAACCCGCCCACTGCGGGCCGGACACTATCCGTACGCTGTTTCCGCTGCCGCCTAAAGTTATTATTTTTTTCAGCAACGCCTTAGCAACCAGCCCTGAGTCTGTCCTTAAACTGCTGCATCAGCAGCTGCCCGGCTGTATTTTCGCCGGTGGCAACGCTGCTGACAACGCCAGCTTTATCGGTACCTATACGCTGCTGGAAGCTGAAGTCTTCCGCCAAGGCCTGGTCGGCGTAGCCTTATACGGTGACGCGCTGCAGGCACGGCAACACCAGTTTACCGGCTGGCATGCCATTGGCCAGACATTCAGGGTTACCGCCGCTGAACATAACGTGCTTTACCGTCTTAATGATCAGCCGGTACTGCAGCTGTATAAAAAATATCTGGGTGATGACATTGTCAGTGGCCTGCCAACGACGGCAATGGCGTTTCCCTTCAGGGTGCAACACGGCGAAAAAACCCTTCTGCGCGCCCCCGTTGGCGTCAGTCAGGACGGCAGCGGTATAATTCTGGCCGGTGACATTAATATCGGCGACAGTGTTACCTTTTCTTTTGCCGATATTCAGTTGCTAATGCAGGAAGTACAGACACTGGCAACGCTTAGCCAGACGGCGCTGGTTATTTACTCGTGCGCCGCAAGAAAGGCCTATTTAGGCCAGCATATTAACGCCGAGATACACAAGCTGGGCGCTAACAACCAGGCCGCAGGCGGCTTTTTCTATGGCGAATACTGCACAGCCGGCCAGCAGTTTGATTTACTGAACCTGTCAACCACCCTGCTGCTGCTAACCGAGCATGAATTACCCAGCCGCCTGATTTTTAACGACACTGCTACCCAGCCCATCCTACCGTCCCCGCTGTATACGCTGGCCCACCTGGCCACCGCCACCGGCAAAGAGCTCAACGATACCTTAGCCTTTCTGCAGCAGCATCAGCATGCCGTTAATCAGAGCGCTATTGTCTCCATCACCGATGCAGAGGGAATTATTGTTTACGTTAATAAAAAATTTGAAGATATCAGCGGCTACAGCGCCCACGAACTTATGGGTAAAACGCACCAGCTGATTAAACACCCGGCCATGCCGGCGAAAGTGTATCAAAACTTATGGCATACCATTAAACGCAACCGTACCTGGCAAGGCCTTATCTTAAATAAAAAGAAAGATGGCTCGCACTATTACGTTAAAACCGTCATCGTGCCGATCCTGGACCAACACAACACGCTAAGCCGTTATTTAAGTATTCGCCATGACGTTACCGACATTATTAAAGCCAGGCAAACCATCAGAATACAAAATACCGACGCCCTAACCGGCCTGCCAAATCGCACCCGGCTCAGTGCCGATGTTAAAAACAGCAACATTGTGCTGTTAGCGGTGTTTGATACCAGAAATTTCAAACTGCTGAACGATTTCTGGGGCATTGAACAGGGCGACAATGCCATCAGACAACTGGCGCAGCTGTTTAGCAGTGCCGCCACGTCGCTGCAATTGCAAAGCTACAAGTTTCACGGTGCCAGTTTTGCGTTCAGGCCCCTTAGCCAGATATCGCTGCCACAGTTTTCGGCAAAATGCGAACAACTCCGAAGCCAGGTAGAAGCAGCAACCCTGGAAGTGAACGGCCATCTGTTTGATATTAACCTGAGCATTGGTATCGGCGTATCTGAAACCCGGGCCATTGCGCTGGCAGAAAGCGCCCTGGCCGAGGCCAAAACATCTTATTGTTCATCGTTAGTAATAAAAACCGAGCAGGAGTTATCCGGCAATAATGCTTATCAATATATTGAACAAGTGCGCGACGCACTGCACGAAAACCGGCTAACAGCGTGGTTCCAGCGCTTAGCACCGGTAAATCATGCCGACCACCATTGTGATAAATTTGAAGCCCTGGTCAGAATAGACCAGGGCAACGGCGAATTTACCGCACCGGGCGTGTTTCTCGAACATATCAAGAAAACCCGGCTGTACGGCGCTTTAACCCGCGAAATTGTCACCATAGCGTTAAGCACCGCCCAGCGCTTTAACTGCACTATTTCGGTCAATTTATCTATTCAGGATATTCTTGATCCTCAAACCACAGAGTTCATTTTTCACAACCTTAAACTGCATAGCGGCCAGCAGATAATTTTTGAAATTACCGAATCAGAAGCAATTCGTGAATTCTCCAGCGTGGCCGAGTTCATCAGAAAAATAAGATCTTATGGTGCCCAGATAGCAATTGACGACTTTGGCAGCGGCTACTCTAACTTTGCCTACCTGGTTGATATCAAGCCTGAATACATCAAAATTGATGGCTCTATTATTAAAGGCATTGTCGATAACCAGAATAGCCGGCTGGTAACCAAAAGCATTATTGATATGGCGAAAAACTTGGGTATTAAAACCATTGCCGAGTTTGTCAGTACTGTCGAAATTTACCAGTGCTTACAACAGCTCGGCGTAGACATGGTGCAGGGTTATTATATTTCCAAACCGATACCGGCATCGGAAATTGCCGATAACCAGCAGGCTTATCTTGATGCTATGTCATAAAAAACAGGGGTTCCCCTACCACTCCGCCACCTGCAGCCGCTGTTTTATGCCTATGGCCTGAAATTGCAGGGCGTGGAATACTTCGTCAAAGTCACGGCAACCGCTGCTGATATTCGGCAGCGATAAACCGGCTTCAATAAAAAACCGTTGCTGCTCAGCGTCGCTGTGCCAGGCTTGCTGCCACCAGTCTTTTATCAGGGCACCGGACGATTTCAGCCGGGCCTGGCTGGGCAGCCGATCACGCTTTACCCGGTTTTCCTGGCTGCTGGCGGGCAGCAGGTTCCATAAATCATTATTCGGCCAGTAACTAAAGGGCACACAATGGTCGATATCGTAGCTGTACAAGCTACTGCCACTCCAGACACTGCAGACATCTTTGCCCTGCTGGCGCAGTTGCTCGACTTTTTTCCTGACCATGCCGGTATCGTGCTGCCGCTCTAACCAGCGCAACTGGTGGTGATAGCTATCCAGTGAGAACTGCTGTTGCTGGTTCAGCTCATACTTCTGCATTTCGGCAATCCATTGCTGCACCAGCAAAGGCTCAATCCAGCAGCCGTACTGGCGAAAACACAGCCACATCTCTTCGCTGAGAATAAAGCTGCCGAAACTGCCTAAAAAGGTTTTGTCCAGCAACACTGTGCTTTGCCGTGTGGTTTTACTGCGCACCATGCTAAACAGCGGGTTATCTTTATGGCCCTGCCAGATATAAGTAACCGGGCCGGCTTTAATAGTGGCCAGGGTATCGCTGAATAATTGCTGCAACGCGGCGGCGTCCTTACCGCTATAAAAGTTACCTATGGCAAAATCGTCAGCCGTAAGCTGGCTGAGTAAGCCCCAGCCTTCTGGCTTTACAAAGCCGAGGCCTTTGGCTGGATCTGAGTTTTGCTGCATATTGTTATCGACCAGCCGCTTAAACAGCCTGATCCAATACAGCGCCACTAAACCCAGTGAAATGGCGACACTGCCGTCTTGTCTGTCGACCACAGCACCAGGGTGGGCATCGGCAATCCGCACCAGAGTACGCAGCAGTGCCAGCTTGTAGGTGGAAGATTTATTGTCGTTTACTACGATATGCCGCACCTTGCTCAGGCTGCCACTGCCATCATCGGGCAATTCCAGCACCAGAGTTTGCCACTCTACCCCGGCGCGGCCACCGGCATCGGCGGTAATATCACTAACGAAACGCAGCACCAGGCCAAACTGTCTAGCCAGCGCGGCTATTTCATCGACACTTACCGGGTAGGCGGTGCGCTCATCGCTAAAGTCACCAAAGCGCAGGCTTAAAACAAAGCGGCCACCGGGCGCTAACAAGTTAGCTATTTTACGAAAAGCCCGTGGCCGCTCAGATGGCAAAATATGCATCCACACGGCACTGAGTAAGATGGTATTAAATTGCAGGTTCAGCTGATAACAGGCTTTCAGTTCAGGCAGGCTATCGTGCAGCCACTGCACTTTTTGTTGCTTCTCTCGAATTGACTGCGCATCAGTTTTTAACTGGCCCAGCCGCAGCAAATCAGCAGCCGGCTCTACCGCAATCACCTGGCAGCCCTGCCCGGCCAGCCATAAGGCATCACGGCCGCTGCCGGCACCTATATCAAGCACCAATTGCTCTTTTGGCCAGTAAGGCTGCCAGCAGGCATGCACCTGCTCAAAGCTCAGCGCATCATACTGGGCAGCAAATAACTCTGCCTGCTGGTGGTAAATATCAACGGTTTTGCTCATGCCGTAGGGTTAGGCCTTAAGGAGGTTGGGTAGTGTTGTAGCAATAATTCCTAAATCAGGCAATGCCTGTGCTTGATCAGAGCACGAAACGCTGTTGGTACAGCTCGCGATGATAGTGCAAATACTTCAGGTTTTGTGGGCGAACCTCTAAGCGCATGCCATGCCGTATGCCCAACACCTCTGGCCGCTCTAACGCCTCTGCAATCATTATCTCGCCGCTATCTGCAAATGAAATAAAGCCCCGGTCAAAAGCTTTATCCAGATTAGCCAGTAACAACAAGCCATTATCGGGGTCCAGCCGCTCAGTGTTAGTGGCTGAACGCCAGGGTTTGATATGCGACGCAACCAACATCGCCGGCATGCCATAGCCGGTAACGGCACAGCCTTGCCATTGCTCAAGCAAACTCTGTCTGAACTGGCCCTGGCCTACTCTGGCGCTTACCAGAACCGATTTTTCAGTTGCACTTAGCTCATCACTTTGCAGAATGTCGTCAACATCGTTTGTTACATCGACTTGTCCCAAGTCAGCTAAAAACTCACCGTAAGACTTTAAAGCACGGCTGTACATACTGTTGCCACGTGAGTCTTTGTCCTTAAACTCCTGCAATTCGTAAAGAGGTGTTGTAGCTAGTTGATACTCATGAAATGAACCAATTTTTGTGAGCTCGCCTATGGAAAATCGGTGCTTTATTGCCAAGTCACTTAATACCCCCCGCACTGCACCCAAATATTTTTGTGCAGTGCTTTCAGAATTACCGAATTCAAGTACCCATCGTCTATACAGTTCAGGCAAGCGCGTTAAATTTTGAGTAAGCGCTAAGCGCAGGTCTGAGCGGACTAAGCTGCTTTGCATTAAGGTGAATAGCTCATCGTCTAAATAAGCATAGGCAACCTTAGTTTTGCTATAGCCTTTAATGGTAGTAAGTTCCACACTTGGCTGCGGCTGCAGATGCCAGAAACCTTCAGAACTTAAATGGTAAAACGGGTTTTCTGGGGTATCTTGATCCTTGCCGGCTCGTAAACGCTGAAAATGCTCAGTAAAGCTTTGCTTTAAGGTCTGGTTAAACTCAATCCGGTTCTGGCTAATTACTCCCAGCTCAATCAAATCCATCACCGCCAGCAGCATGCAAACTTTATGTGGTTTGTTATGCCCTTGCAGGCGCATGGTATTTAATTCACGAAATTTAGACAGATAAAATTCCAGTGCCATCCCCAATCGCCTAATTTAACGAGCTTTTTTAATTACCCCAGTGTGCCAGGCTAAACTTCAGCCGCCAAGAAGTTATTTTCCCATTATCTCAACTTATTGTGTTTAGTGCCAAAACAGACATTCCTAGCCTTTGCAAGATTATGAACACTGTTGTTATATCCGGTTTTCATCTAGACGCCGCCATCGCTTGTTGGGCGGGTTCACCCGCATTTGTAGCGTACTCAAATATTAGCTGTACCTATAAGTTATTGTAAGTTTTACAAAAGCGGTGTAGTGTTCGGTACATTAAATTTACAAATGCAGGTTAACCCGTGTTTAAGTACAGGGCGACCGGCCCAATAAGCGTTAAACAGATAGAGGAATAGATCTAGTGTTATCACCTCGCACGAACCGACTGCTCCTAAGGCATTTCGATGCATTAGATGATGTGGTGGTTTGCCGACTCACACGTAAACGACCCTGGCAAGAGGAAGCTCTGACTGGGCTTCTCTGTGATTTACTAGATGCGGAAACCCGAGAGGAGGAAAGGGTCTCTTATACGCTTTCGCAACTCCTCGAAGATCTTGGGGAAACCGACGAGGTAAATTGCGCATAAGTCCCAAGACCTGAGACAATCGAAAAAGCGGGAAGAAGCGGACTTGATCGTACTTTCCTTACCATGTTGATAAACTCATCATGTTGATGATGAAGACGGTGATGAAGAATATGGCAGCACAACATCGCGTTGCTCGGCGGTCCCTCCCGACAGGCCCCGTGACAGCGGCGTATAAACGCAAGGTGGATGCGGAGGAGGTGCGACGAGATGACGCGCAAGTCGCTCTGGCGGCAAAACTCGATGCCCTGCACGAGTCTCTTACCTCGCTCCCACCAGTACCCATGCGCACCGACAGACCGTCAGAGAGCAGCTCTACAAGCAGCAGTCCGCTGTTACTGTTACTGACGCGATCCTTGGCATCCGCTCAGTCCTTTCTTCGAAAGAAATTCCATTTGTGGTCTTTTGGTCCACCACCGCGAGGCATGTACATTCATGGACCGGTCGGGGTCGGCAAGAGCTTTCTAATGGATCTCTTTTACGCGTCGGTTAATGTTCCTGATGATGATTCTTGCTGTAATAATGACAGCCACAGCCTCAAACACGTAAAAATTACCAAACGCCGCGTCCACTTTCATGAATTCATGCTAGACGTCCATCATCGAATCTTTGTCTACAAACAGAAGCACCCACGAGATGATGCGATACCCATCATTGCGCAGCAATTGGCACAGGAAGCCCAACTCCTCTGTTTCGATGAATTTCAAGTAACAGACGTTGCCGATGCCATGATTTTGAAACGACTTTTTTTATTATTATTGGATTGGAATGTCGTGGTGGTGGCCACCTCGAATCGCTCCCCCGATGCCTTGTATGAGGGAGGCATTAACCGATCCCTCTTTTTGCCATTCATAGACATGTTAAAACACACGTTCGACATTATCTCCATGGAGGATTCCGCCATGGATTATCGACTCGAAACTCGAGCTGATGGTCAATCCTATTTTTGGTCAAACAAGGATGTTCACGGCGATAATAATAGTGATAACAACATGCAGGCGCAGTTGAAAGAAATATTTGGTGGCACTGCATCCAGAACTGAGGCCGAGGCCATTCACGTACCCTTCGGTCGCACCGTCCAGGTCGCCCGATTGAATGACCGGTGCGCCTGGTTTGACTTTTCCGAGTTATGCTACCAACCACTCGGCGCGGCTGATTATATTTCCCTCTGCGACCGATTTCAGGTCCTCATCATGGACCGGGTGCCGCAATTAGACGCCAATCACCTCGACGAAGCGCGACGATTCGTGACCCTCATTGACGTGTGTTATGAATCTCGCACCCGCTTGGTGCTGGCGGCAAAAGTCCCGCTCGATGAGTTATTTGTCGAGTTTAAAGCGCAAGTTGAAAGCAGTGATGGAAATGAAGAGTTGTTTGTCAGTGAGAAGGGGGGAAACTCGAGTTCCTTTGCGACGACCATGATTCGCACCAAAGAGGGTGAAGAATTTGAGTGGTCGGCGACGGGTCGAAGTGGCGTGTCACTGGCACAATTATCGGCCGCCAATGATCTCGCCTTTTCCTTTAGGCGAGCCGCGTCTCGGTTGGTAGAAATGGGTGGAAAGGAATGGGGACGGCAATGACGAAAGCTTTTTACCTTGCAAACCATTGAACCTATGGCAGATTTTTACCTAGGGAACATGCGAAGCAGGGAGTGAGTTACTTTCGTCAGACAACTTCCAGATTGCGAAGGTGCAGCAGTGGCAGTTTTTTGAGCAGTACAGTCACGAACCATATATAGCGGTTGCGCGCTTCATCGCCAAGTATCTTGGTTTACCTCAAGAAAGGATGGCAGAATACGAAGCCAAGCAGTCTGGGGGACATAAGGCACTGGCAGTTATGGAGAAGCAGCTTTCAACTTCTCCCTACTTAACCGGCTACTGCCTGTCCACAGCGGATATCAGCCTATATGGGTATACTCATGTGGCTCATGAAGGTGGCTTTGATTTGAATGAGTACCCATCAGTCCTGGCATGGATTGGCAGGATACAAAAACAACAAAAGTACATTGGTATGGTGCAGGTTGGCATTTAAC
The DNA here is from genome assembly GCF_000987775.1 of Arsukibacterium ikkense. GTDB lineage: Bacteria > Pseudomonadota > Gammaproteobacteria > Enterobacterales > Alteromonadaceae > Alishewanella > Alishewanella ikkense. Next base: position 80,269 of record NZ_LAHO01000012.1, on the reverse strand, counting down.
AATTTGCTGCACCGGAAAAACAACTCGCTGGCGCTCGCAATTTTCCGGTGAGCAAAGGCGTTAGCTATACAGGAGAATATCTTTGACGATTAAGTGGTGGGAAAAAACAGTAGAATATCTATTTGTTAAAAAACATGTCTCTGAGACTAACCTTGTAATGCCTCTGGATGGTAAGGATGAGTCTCAAGGAGACACAATTCTTGGAAATAAAAATCAATGGATTTTAATCGAGTTTAAAAAAGACAAAGATTCAATTGTCTCTGAAAAAAAGAAATTTCATGATTTTAATGCCGCATATAATCAGTTGAAAGATCGAGATGGGCATCATCATATTATTTACGGGAGCCCAGTCAGACAGGGAATCAAGGTCACACTAGCTCTTAAATCTCAAACGTACTTCTCTTTTGTTGAGAATAATAGTATTGAGTCAGCCCTTCAAACAGGCATTAAATTTGAAGTTTTTCATCAGTACGTAAAGGAGTTTATATCGTTTAAAAAATCCACAGAAAAAGACTCTGGTGGCGTTGTATTAGATACTAACTCCAATGTAATTGGTGTGTCATCAACAGGAGAAGTCATCGAATGTATGACAATGAAAGAATATGTAATCAAGTACATTCCAGAGCTAGCTCCGGTACAACGTGTAACAAACACTAATACATTAAAGCGCTAATATAACCAACGATCTGTTTAACAAGGAAAAATACCGTTGGCTTGTACTCCTCCGTCGCTAAGTCTAACCAACTGTATTTTTTATGTTAGCAGTGCGTTACTCATTCACTGGTGTCACAGACATGGAGCAATAATGCGTTTCAAATTACTGAATTTTTTGCTTTTACTGATTACATTGGTAACCAAGCCAAAGTCTTGGATAGTCACAGGAAAAAGGGCGCGTCCCTAAATACCACTAAATACCATGGAAAAAGGGCGCGTCCCTAAATACCACTAAATACCATTGGCTGACCTGACCACCATGGCTAAGGCAACAATGGGCCCCCCGCTCGCTGGATGAGGCATTGGTATTTTTGGTTAATAGCAAGGCTGGTTGTTAATTATCTGGTAAATTAATTGTTTCTTTATTCTTGTGCCTCATATCTTCCTTGTTATAATTGGCACTATTGTTAATCAAGGAAGACACAACATGCGAGTTCCTAATAGCCACCGCTATGCCAGCCATCAAGCCGAAAAAATAAAAAGAATTCAGCGACAAAACGAAATTGCCCACGTGCTGGAGCAGCATAACACCACCTTGCTGGTGATGAATTCTGCTGAATTTGTCGAGTTAGCGCTTAATATTAAACAGCAAAGCGGCATGACCGAGTTGCAATCCCGGCAGTGGCTGATAGCTTTGCTTAACCTAACAGATGCCTCGAAAAACGCATGGCAAGTGAATGATACTAAAATAAAATTTATCTCTGGTTTTACCTCAGCGGGGTTAGATGCCGCGGCTATGGCCATTATTGCCCGGGACCTGCAGCGTGGCGGTAATGTTTTTGCGAAGTTTCAGGTGCAGCAATTCCAGGGGCAGCAACATATTGTTTTCGAAGGTTATGCAGGCCTGAGACAACACCTTACCGGCACCCGGTATTTGGCGGCCAATCCAAAAATTGTTTCTATGGGTATAGGCAAACTTGGTGCACTAAAAGCGATTAAAATTGGATTTGCCGTAACTATTGTTGTCTCGGTAGCGTTTCATGGCCTGGATCAGTTAATGAATGATCAACGTACCTGGCATCACTTTGTCGGCGGTGTGGCGGCTGACGCGATATACAGTTGTGCAGTGGCTGTTGGCTCATGGTCCCTAGTTGCTTCAGTGGTTGGGGGGGCTTCCATGATGGCGATTGGACCTATACTGGCAGTAGTTTTGGTTGGTGTGGCTCTCGGCTTGATTGTCTACCTTTTCGATAGCCATTTTGAGCTTTCAGAAAAATTAGCGGCGTTATTAGTAGAATTCGAAGCACAACTAAACGCCGATGTAGCCAGTCTAAAACAGCTTAAGGTTGATTATCAACGCGACCGGCAGGGCTTCCTTAAAAGGTTGTTTGCCATTCCGGACATAAGGCCGTTCCATGACAATTAATTCTCGGACTGCTAAACCCTTAACGTTTTCCGGCCTAGTTTCCACTGGCTTGATTCTGCTTTTTATTCTTACTGTTAGCATTTATGGAAGCTTTGAATTATTTCTTATTATCCGGCAGTTGGTTAATATTGAGGATAGGCCTTTATATATTATGGGTAGTCATAATGTAATGGCTCTGGTATTTGGTATTCCGGGTCTATTGCTAGTTGCAGTTTCTCATATTTTGAAAGACTTAAATAAGCTGACTGCAGAGCGACTTAATTTAGGTTTTAAAATAATTGGTTTTCTTTTGGTCGCGATGATAGCAACCCGAATTATTTACGGCGGCTTTTTTCTGGATGGTTATCTGGAAAAATATGGTTATAGCTATTGTGGTCCTATGACAGCGCCAAAAGCCATGGCTATGGAAGTTTGGGTAAGTGACCCTGGTTACTGTCTGGAAGATAGTCGCAACGTTAGTAGCGAAGTACGGGATTGGTTGGATGCAAAAAGGGCAGCCGGTGAGCGGCCTACCGCAGCAGAGGCGGAACAAAAAATAAAGCAATTGGCACAGGCTAATCAGGCGCGCTTTAATCGATTCTAGTTTGATGCAACTTTAAGCAAGACAGGTATACTACCCAATTACGCTCCCCTCTCAGACTTTAGAAGGCCCGATGACAGCCGACACCCACTATCACCTACTCGTTCCCACCTACAGCAATGACTTTAACACCTGCTTTTACTGCGGCTGCATTTCGGCCGCGCATGACTATGCCCCGCCAAAGCAATACTTTGAGTTTTATGTTGCCACCCGCGAGCCCAGTGAGTTTTTACAGGTACCCAGCTGCTTGGAATGTCATGAACACCTGAAGGCCTGCAAGGCCGGTACGTTGGAGGAGCGGCGCAAGTTTGCCAATGACAAGTTAGCCAAAAAATACGCCAAAGCGCTGACCATTTATGACATGTGGACTGAGGACGAGCTGGCCGGGCTGGATTTTAGCCTGCGCCACAGTATTGAGGCCGGTTTAAAGCTGGGGGCGGAAACTACCGAGCGGCTGAGTTACCCGGGCTTTGCTTTTGAAGCGGCCGGGGTGCAGCATAATCTGGCAGAACAGGCCCCCAGTTGCTTTGATGTATTTGGCGAGCAGTTTACCCACTTTCGTGAGGCGCTGGATTTTGCCAGTAAAGCCTACCGTATACCGAAAAACGCCTTAAAAGAAGCCTTTGCCGATAACGACAATAACTTTGAGCAGGCCATTCAGGCCGTGCATAAAGCAGTGGCCGCTAAAGAATTTAGCCAGCAGCTGAAACAGCAGTGCAGCGACTTTGCTAAAAAGCATAAACAGGCGGTGATTTTTGTGCATAAACAGGTAGAGCGCTACCTGAGTGAAAACGAAGAGATGACCATTAGTGAAGCGCTGATGCATTTATTTGAAACCCGGATTAAGCCGCAAAGCCGACCCGGTTAGCCTGATAGATAAAGTTAAACAGTATGCATTTTGAGTAAACAAAGATTCCCGCCTGGCAGAATCGGTTTACTCTAAACCGACCGTTGAAGCCCTGGACGGGCGGATAAAAGCGTCAGGAACGCTTTTAAACAGCCTGGCTGGCCCAACGGGTAAACTTCATGGATGAAGTTTATAAACGAGCCCCCATGGATGGGTTTACGGCGTGTCGGTGTGGGTAAATCGGTTCAGCCCATACCCATGTTTACCAAGTTAAACCTATTCAGCCCGCTGCCGATACCCTGTTACTTAGCACAATAAGGGCCGGAATATGCAACTTACCTCACCCCCCTACTCTATAACCATAAAAGCCCGGGCGCCGAGTTCCCGCGCCAGTGCGCGTAATTCTGCCGCCTGGCGGCAGGGCGCAAAGGCAAAGCAGCTAACATGTAAGCCGGCATCACTGGCAGTATGAATAAACTGACACAGCTCGCTAAAACCATGCTGTGTTGGGTGTACCGCCTGCTGATAGGCCGGCGGGTTAGTGGCCGGCAAATACAACTCCAGCTTTTCTACCCCCAGTTCAGTTAGCTGCTGGCAAAGCGCCGGTGCCCCTGCCGGTGCGACTAAACCATAACTGACCAGGGTAACCGGCACACCGTGGCGCTGCGCTTTAAAGGCCGGCAGCAACTGCGCTAACAACGCAGTATGCAATAAAGGGTCTCCCACCCCGGCGATGGCCAGCCCCTGCAGCTCAAATTCGGTAGAGGCCTGCTGCTCATAACCGGCCTGATAGGCCTGCTCAATCGCCGCCAATAACTGCTGCGCAGTAGGTGCAGGCGCCAGCTGCGCCTGCAAATCTGGCTGCCCCGCCAGTTGCAATAAAGATTGCGCCGCCGGCAAGGCCGGGCCGCATTGCAGCGTTAGCCGATGTTGTGCCATATAGCTGTAAGGGTTAACTAACATGTACCACTCCTGCCCGGATAACTCGTGTATTAAACCAGTGTACTAAAACCAGTGCAGTGTACTACGCTAGCGCATTGATAAGTAGCTTGGGGCGCTGGCACTGGCTTTGTGCCTGGCTATCATAGCAAAGCTTGATCCAGCTCAGCTAATGCGCAGCAGTGATGTACTATTATCACCCAGTACATTAGCAGAACCTAATTAGAGGGTGTAACAATGAGTGATATTAAAACAATAACCGTAAATGCCAGCATGGCCGGCGGCTTTGCTATTAGTGGCGAAATTGATGGCCATACAGTGATGATTGACCAGCCCGTGGCCGCCAAAGGCAGCGGCACCGGCCCGACCCCACTGCAAATGCTGCTTTTTGCTATTGGCGGCTGTATTGGCACTATTGGCCGCATTGCCGCGTTTCAGCAAAAAATTACCCTGCGCGGTATGCAGGTTAAGGTAGAAGGTGATTACAACCCGGCCGGCTTACTGGGTAAAGTCAGCGACGACAGAGTGGGCTTTACCGAAATACGCATCAGCGCCGTGATTGACGCCGATTTAAGCGAGCAGCAAAAGCAGCAGTTTTTAGACGAAGTATGCCAGCGTTGCCCGCTGCACGATAACCTAAGCCATACCACGGCCGTAGTGCATAGTTTGACTTAGCGGCTGAGCAGCCGGCGCGCCTCGGCGCGCTTATCGGGAACTTCTTAATTTTATTGCTCATTTTAAATATGCGGCTACGCTTAATTAGAGTTTGTAACCTCACTTACTATCTTGCATCTTTGCTGGGGGTGTTATGAAGTTATTTAAGTTAATTATGTTGCTTGCCGGTTGTACATTGCTGCAAACGGCACGGGCAGATCTGGTTATTGTGGTGCATCCGTCAATGAATGAGATGGTAACCATTGACGATATTAGCCGGGTTTATACCGGCCGCTCCTCGGTACTGGAGCCGGTTAACCTGGCGGATGCTAATCCGCTCAGAAGTGTGTTTGATGAAAAGGCGCTGGGGCGCACGTCATCGCAGATTAAAGCCCACTGGTCAAAGTTAGTGTTCACCGGCAAAGGCACGCCGCCAAAAGAGTTTGCCAGTGACGACGAAGTTGTTAATTACGTAGCGAATAATGAGTTTAGCATTGGCTATATCGATAGCTCAAAAGTCACGACCAGCGTAAAAGTGCTGCATACGATTAAATGACACTTTGTTCTCTACTTGGGGGCTTTATGAAATTTTTCATTATTATTTTACTATTTTGTCTGCCTACCACATTGCTGGCAGCCGAGTTTAAAGTAAGCGGATACGGTTCAATTGTTGGTGGCAAAGTGCTCAGCGGTCAGAAAGATCCTGCTGGTGAGGTTGAATTCCAGGTCGACTTTTACGACTACGCCTATTACGACGAAGACTGGGCGTGGGACAAAGAGTCCAAGGTTGCGTTGCAGCTGGTGGCGTCAATCAATGAACGGCTGGATGCCACCATTCAGCTGGTGGCAAAAGCAGCTGATGAGTGGTCGCCCGATATTGATTGGTTTTACCTTACCTACAAGCTGAATGACGCCAGCAAAATAATGGCAGGCCGCAGAATGCTGCCGATGTACTATTTTTCTGAGTATATGGAAGTGGGTTTTGCCTACCCCTGGATCCGGCCGCCGGCCAATTTATATTGGTGGGAAATTACCCAGTTTAATGGTTTAACCTATTTGTATAACTTTGAACTTGGCAACTGGGATTTTGATTTCAGCGCCTTTTTCGGTAAAGAAACCCAGACTAAAATTAAATCGCATGATTTCTGGCGCAACAGAGGTGGTTATTACTTCCCGCCGGAAGGCGTTTATATCTCGGGCACCGCAGATGTCACCTGGAGTGATATTATGGGGGTGAATTTGGCGGCCGCCAATGACTGGCTGGATATCCGGGCATCTTATTTCTCTACCCGCTATACCACCACTTCTGACATTATGTTTTTTGATGAAATTGACACTAATGGCGATGGCATCGCCGATACCGTTATCGAACGCAGAACCAACCCGGATGGTACCCCTATTCGCTCAGGACAATGGTCGCTAACCGATTTTGATTTGTCTTTTTATGGCCTGGGCGGCTCGATGTACTTTACCTATGCCACTGTGTTGTTTGACTATAACTATGTGACCTACGACGATGGTTATGGCTCACGCTTCCCCACTTTTTATATCAGTGCTGTTTATAACCATGATACCTGGCAACCTTATGTCGGTATTTCCCAGGCTAAATTAAAGATCACCAGGGATTTTGACGGTTTTGGTACCGGCGAGGCGGAAGAGCATCAAATTATGACGCTGGGTTTGCGCTATAACGTGATGCCCGGCGCAGCGTTAAAGTTTGAACTCAATAAATTCAAGGACAAAGGCGATAGAAGCCCCTGGTATGACTTTAGTTATCATAATGATGCAACGCTATTCAGTGTTGCCCTGGATTTTATTTTCTAACCGCCTGCCCGCCGTTAACCAAGATAAAGGAGCCTGCCGGCTCCTTTATCTTTACTGTTTAAACCAAAACGTACCGGCTTTATGCTTTGCTATCACACCAGCAACGGCGTAAGCGCCTGCGCCAGCAAGGGTGCCATGCTGATGGCATTGCTGGGATGAGCAATGCAGTCGGTGCTCCATACTTCGTTAACCCCCGCGGCTTTAATTACCGTTAAGGCATCACCGGCAAACAGCGCATGGGTTACCGCCACATCCACCGAGGCGGCGCCGGCGGCCAGCAACAACTGGCCGGCGCCGGCCAGGGTGTGGCCGGAGCTGGCAACATCGTCCATTAATACCACCTGGCGGCCTTTAACGCCGATAGCTGGCAGCTGAATGTGCACCTGGGTATCACCCAAACGCTGTTTGCTGCACACGCCGTAATCACAACCAATTTGCGCCGCGGCCAGTGCCACCCATTGCGCCGATTCCGCATCTGGCCCGATTAACAGTGGCCTGCTACGCTCACGGCCAATCAGCTCGGCCAAACGCGGTGCGCCGCTTAGCGCTATGGCCGCACCTGTCGGTATGGCCTGGCTTAACTGCGCAATGCGATGCAGGTGCGGGTCTACCGTAATCACCCCATCAAACAGCCCGGCTAAAAACTGGCCAATGATCTGCTGGCTGACAATTTCGCCGGCGTTAAAGGCGATATCCTGGCGCATATAGGCCAGATAAGGCGCCACCAGCCACAGCCGCTTCACCCCAACCGAGCGGGCATGGCGGGCCAGCAGCAACAGTTCAACCAGCTTATCATTGGGGTTATCCAGGCTGCGATATAGCACCAGCTGCTCGGGCACCGCATCGGCAAACGGCAGGGTGAGTTTTAACTCCTGATCCGGGAAACGGTGCTGCTGGTACAGCGCCAGCGGCAAGCCGGCGGCGTCGGCCAGGCGCTGGGCTGCCGCTTGTTCATCCTGACTGCATAGCAGTAATACTGACATAGGGTGTGATTCCTCAGGGTTTAATATTCGACAGACTAATACTCGACAAACAACGGCTGCAACGCCTCGGGCGGGCCAATAATATAACCTATGCTGCGCTCGCAGGCCTGGCGGGCAAAGGCCAGTTCGGTGGGGTACGCCGCATATACCCGGTACAACAGCTGGCCCTGGCTTACCACCGTGCCCAGCTTGGCCAGCAAGTCGACCCCCGAGCCTTTGGCCCGTGGCGCGCCGGCCGAACGGGCAATCCGGGCTAGCTGCACATTGTCGATGGCCACCACAGTGCCGGCAACCGGTGCTTTCACCTCAAAACTCAGCGCCGATAACGGTGGCTGGTTGGGGTCGAAGTCTTTTTTACCCTGGGCGGCAATAATATCCTGCATTTTAGTCAGCGCCCGGCCCGAATCAAGAATATCGCGGGCAATGCCAAAGCCATCACCGCCGCGCACATCGGGCGCAAACTCCAGCATGCGCCCGGCCAGACGCAACGATTTCTGGCGTAAGTCCATTGGCGCGTCGGCATGGTTTTGCAGCACCTGCATAACATCGCGTGCTTCCAGCGCCGGGCCTATGCCATTGCCTATCGGCTGGCGGCCGTCGGTGATCACCACATCGATGGTAATGCCCATGCGTTTGGCCACAAATTCAAATAGTTTACGCAGCCGCTGGGCTTCCGGCATCGAGCGCACTTTGGCAGTGGGGCCGATTGGAATATCCAGCAACAGGTGGCTGGAGCCGGCCGCCACTTTTTTTGATAAAATAGAGGCCACCATCTGGCCCGGTGAGTCAATCGACAAAGGCCGCTCTACCGAGATCAGCACATCATCCGCTGGCGATAAATCGCTGCTGCCGCCCCAGGCTAAACAGCCGCGGTGCCGGTGCACAATCTCGGTCAGTAGCTCAAACGGCATATCAACCGTGGCCAGCAGCTCCATGGTGTCCGCCGTACCGGCTGGCGAAGTAATGGCCCGCGACGAGGTTTTCGGGCATAACATGCCGTGCGCAGCGACAATGGGCACCACCAGCATAGAGGTGCGGTTGCCGGGAATACCGCCAATGCAATGTTTGTCTACCACCGGGTGTTCGTGCCAGTCGAGCTTGCGCCCCACTTTACTCATGGCGTCGCTTAAAAAGAACACTTCTTCCCGGTCGAGCTCGCCCTGATTACAGGCCACCACAAAGGCGGTAAGCTCAATTTTCGAGTAGCGGTGGCTGGCAATATCCTTCACGATGCGGTTAAAGTCATCAGCGCTTAAGCGTTCGCCGGCAATTTTACGGTGCAGCGCCGGAATAGAGCGCGCCGGCTCGGCCGGTGACACCGTTACCGCCTCGCCATCCGGCACACCTAAAATGGCAAAGGCCTCTTCTGACAGGCCTAACTGCTGGCAGCCGACAATGCTGGTGTCATCTACCACATTCAGGCTGGCCAGAATACGCTTGCCTCTGGCCTGCACTTCTATTTTGGCCAGCGCCTGAAAGCCCTCGGCCCGGTATATTTCGCAATCGCGGTGCAGGTAGGCTACGTTCTCGCGGTAGGTGTCTATGCCTACCCGTTTTAGGGTAAGTTGCATACTTTTGCTGCCGTTATCGGCTTTGCCAGGCGTTGTCATACTGCTGTCTCAAAAGGCTTTTAGTTAATCTAGCCGCCAATGGCCGCTGAGCCAAGCACTTTGCTGATTATCTGCTGTCGCTTTGCGACAGATCAGGTTGTGGCCGGCATAAAAAAAGGCGCTGTGTCAAACACAACGCCCTGGTTTACTGCGAGCGGTTGCTTACTTTGCCCCTGGCTCGGCGAATTTAGTCATCCAGTCTTTTACCTGGTTGTACCAATAAATCGAATTATTCGGCTTTAAGATCCAGTGGTTTTCATCCGGGAAGTAAATCATCCGCGATTCCACGCCACGGCTTTGCAAGGTACGGAATAATTCAAAACCCTGGCCGACCGGTACCCGGTAATCGAGCTGGCCATGAATAACCAGGGTAGGCGTGTTGAATTTATCGGCTGCATAATGCGGCGAAATACTTTTATATATTTCCGGGTTATCCCAGTAACCGCCAAAGCGGGTGGAATGCACGGCAAAATCGGCCGCCATTTGCGAGTACATATTGTACACGGCGGCATGGATCAGCAGCGCTTTAAACGGGTGCTCGGTACCCAGCAAAATAGAGGTGAGATAACCGCCATAACTGGCACCACCGGCAACCATCCTGTCGCTGTCTATCCAGCTTTGGTTTTCAAACCAGTTAGTGGCAGCCTGAATATCGGCCAGCGGCTTAGTGCGCCAGTCCGGGTTGATGGCATCGGCAAAATCCTGACCAAAAGTACTGGAGCCATGGAAGTTCGGCCAGGCCGTGACATAGCCCCAGGATGAAAAGGTTTGCGAGTTCCAGCGGTAGCTGAAACTGTCGGTAAAGGCATTGTGCGGGCCGCCGTGAATCAGCAAAAACAGCGGGTATTTTTTGCTCTTGTCAAAACCCGGCGGGTAATGCAACCACATTTGAATGTCTTTGCCCTCCGCGCCCTGATAAGTGACCGACTCGTAACTGCCCAGCTCCACCTGCGCTAAAATATCATCGTTAAAGCTATCGAGCCGTGTCGTATTGCCGCTACGCGGGTCGATACTAACTAAGCGCGATGGGAATAAAAAGCTGTCGTTAGTGGCAATCAGCCGGTTGCCGGCCAGGGCCGGCTGGCCAAAGCTGGTGGCTTTAGTAATAGCCCGCGGCTTACCACTGCGGCCATCAATAAAGTATAAACGGTTGGTAGCGGCGTCACCGATGCTGGCGTAAAAACCGCGGCTATCGGCAGCCCAGACAAAGTTACTGACCGAGCGGTCCCAGTCGGTGGTGAGCACCCGGCTGGTTTTTCTGGCTAAATCGTATAGCACCAGGCGGGCGGTATCGGCATAAAAACCATGAATTTTCTGCTGGCTGAACGCCAGGCTTTTGCCATCCGGGCTGAATTGCGGGTTGCTGTCGGGCGCCTGGTTAGCGGCAGTAATATTCTCGGCACTGTGGTTTTCTGGATTAGCACCACCAATTTGTGCTAAAAACACATCAATTTTGGCATCAACCTGGTTGTCCCAGCCATTGGCGTTAAAAGCAATGTAACGTTCTTGCGGGTGAATATCGTAACTGGCAGCGCTCTGGCTGGATCGCGGTAATTGATAACCCAGTGGCTGGGTTACCGGCTGTACTGCACCGCCGGTGGCGGCAATACGAAACACATGCGCCTGGCGGTTTTCGTCAAGCCAGTGGTCAAAATGCGAGTAGGGTAAGGCATTCCACTGCCGGGCTGACAGCTTGCTGTCTTTATTGGTTTTCAGCTGGGTTTTCATCTCGTCCCAGTTTTTATCCGGCCACACCCGGCTGATAAAATACAGATGCTGACCCACCCACTTAATACCATAGACGCCGGTCGGCACGTCGGTTAAGCGGCGCGCTTCACCCGGGCCCTGCATTGGCAGCAGGTAAATCTGGCCGGCGTCGTCTTTGTCACGCTGGCTGATAAAGGCCAGGGTGTTGCCGTCGGGCGAAAAAGTGGGCTCGCTGGCACGCAGGCCTTCTGCGGTTAACGCCGTTTGCTGTTTGCCATCGCTGCTAAACAGCCACAAGCGGCCATTGGCTTTGTCGGCGGCCACATCATAGCTGGTAACCGGCGCCACTATATGCTTGCCGTCATTTGACACCACAGGCGAGCCGATGCGTTGCATTTGCCATAAGCGTTCAACGCTGAGGCTGGTGTCGTCCTGTGCCCACGCCAGTAGTGGCAGCAGGCACAACAGCAACACAAGGTGCAGTTTTTTCATTGGTATAACTCCAAAGTTGTAAGGCCGTGTTGATCTTTGCTGATTACTTTTGCAATAGCTGAAAATAACACAGCCAGTAAGGTACTGGCTGTGCTTCGCGATAATCAGCAGTTATAACAGGTTAATGGGCACCTTTAAATAGGTGGTGCCATTGTCTTCCGCCGGTGGCAGCTGGCCGGCGCGGATATTCACCTGCACTGAAGGTAAAATTAACCGCGGCATGGCTAAGGTGGCATCGCGCGCCTCACGCCGTTGTACAAAGTCGGCTTTACTGACGCCGCCGCCAACATGGATATTATGTTGCTTTTGCGCCGCAACCGAGCTCAGGTACTGATGCTCGCGCCCGGCTGGCGGATAGTCGTGGCAGATATAAATTTCTGTGTCAGCAGGCAGCGCCAGCAACTTTTCAATAGAGTCGAATAAGGTGCTGGCACTACCGCCCGGAAAATCGCAACGGGCGGTACCGACATCCGGCATAAAAATGGTATCGCCGACAAAAGCCGCCTGCTCGTTAATAACATAGGCTAAGTCGGCCGGCGTATGGCCCGGCAGATGCATGGCCCGAATACTCATGTTGCCTACCTGCAGCGTGTCGCCATCGGCAAACAAGCGGTCGAACTGCGAGCCATTGGGCAAAAATTCTTTTTCAAGGTTAAACACGTCTTTAAAAATAGCCTGTACCTGGGTAATTTCAGCGCCAATACCAATGCGGGCCCCCAGCTTGCTGCGCAAAAAAGGCGCGGCCGATAAGTGGTCAGCATGGGCGTGGGTTTCCAGCACCCAATCCACCTGCAAATTGTGCTGCTTAACATAAGCCAGTATTTGCTCAGCACTGTCGGTACTGGTGCGGCCGGCTTTGTAGTCAAAGTCGAGTACCGGATCAATAATCACCGCTTGGCGACTGGCAGTGTCGCTCACTACATAGCTGAAGGTTTCACTGTCGTTGTCTAAAAAAGCTTGTACCTGATAGCTCATCATTGTTACTCCCCAAGATAGTCTGGATATTCACGCCTAAAGTTAAGTGTATACTAATATAGTATAAGCTTATTCTTTTTGGAAATAACTTTAACTGATTAAACTCATCATTTAAAGCAATTAGAAACTGAACACCTTTACCTCTGGTGCCAGCATCTGCTTCGCAATGTCGGCTGGCTGAGCCGGAGTAATACCCTGCAGCAAATCAGCCGCTGTCAGCCCTTTGTTCGGCAAATATAATGCACAAACCTGCACCTTAGCACCGCCCTGACGTAACTTAGCCAGTAACTGGCCTGGTGTGGCGCTCATTGGTTTTAACATCTCAGCCTGATGATCCGGCAACGCCAGGTCGGCCGCGCTGTCGCACAACAACACTGATACTGTCGCACCCTGTTGTTGCATCTGACTGGCCAGCACCATCGCCATGCCCTGTGTCTGGCCGGAAGCACTGGCCAGATTGATCAATACCTGTTGCTCAGCCAGCAGCGCGCTGCTAAAGATTGCAGCCAGACTGGCCGCCAGCATAGCCCTTTTTTTCATTGCACTTGTACGATGTAACATAGTAATAACTCCGGTTGATAAAAGCAGTTTAAGGTTGATTGCCAGGTGCTTGCCAGGCCACATCGGCCGGCACCCGGTAGCTCCAGGGCAGGCCAGCATTGCGCCAGCCATCCAGCGCCCGCACGCCTTTGGAGGGCCCCTCTTTTAAGGTATTGCCTTCAAAGCCATCAGTAACAGACCAGACATTGCGGTAACCGTATTCGGCCAGCCGATCCACTGCCGGTGCGCTACGGGTGGCACCACTGCGACAAATCAAAATGATCGGGGTATCTTTTTGCGCGCCCAGTGCCGCCAGACGGCTGAGAATTTGCGCATCAAAATCCGGGTTTTGCTGCATGGGCCAGCTTTGCTGCTGTGCATGCCAACTGCTGGTGTCAGTCAGTTGCCAGGGCACATGTATTTTGGTTGGGGTGGCAAAACCGGTAAATTTCACTTCTACCGGGTCGCGTACATCCACCAGAATGGCAGCGGGTTGCTGCTGCAGCATCTGATACGCTTCCACTGCTGTAACATACAGCCCCAGCTTGCTTTTGGTTAAGTCCTGCGCCACGGCGGGGGTTACAGCAAAGCAACTGGCTGCCAGTAAACCGGCCAGTATTAATGTTTTCATGGTTTAACTCCTTCTCTACGGTTGTTAATATCAGCACTGAGCCAGGCATAGCACTTACAGGGCTAATTGCCGCCACTGGCTGCCGGCTAAAAACGGCGGCGCCTGATGCAGCAGCAATAACACCCATTTGTCCGCCAGCCAGGGCTGCATGTTGTGCCAGATGCGCGCCGCCATCTCGGGGTCAAGGCCATTAAAGGGTTCGTCCAGCACCACCAGCTGCGGCGCACGCAGTAACAGCCTGGCCAGACATAAACGCCGCGCCTGGCCGCCGGATAACTGCTGGCCGGTATCACCCAGCCAGCTATCGAGGCCCTGGGGTAACCCTTCGGCCCACTCGGAAAGTTCCAGCAGCCTGAGTACCTGCCATAACTGCGGCTCGCTGATCTGGCTCAGCCCCAGGGTTAAATTGGCGTACAGCGTATCGGCCAGCACGCTGTTGTGCTGCGTAAGATAAGCGCTATGCTGCCGGATAGTCAGTTGAGCAGCAGCAGTGAGTGGCTGGTTATCAATAAGATAGCGACAGCTCGCGGCCAGTTGCTCAGCCTCTGTTAACCTTTCGGCCAGCATTAAACCGGCTAACGTCGATTTGCCCGACCCGGAACGGCCGGTAACCAGTAATCTGGGCTGGCTTGCATGCAGCTGCAGCTGCAACGGCGCAGCCTGACTGGCTGGCAGCCGCGGGTGCCCTGCTACTGTAAGTTGCAGACTTTGCCATGTTAATGGCGCAACTGGCTGCGTTGTCGCAGTTGACTGTTGCTGCCGGGCCAACGGATAAAGCCGCTCGGCGGCAAAGCGGGTTTTACCCAGCTGGCTGAGCTGAGCGGGCAGCAACTGCAGTAATTCTCCCAGGCCAAATACGGCCAGTACCAGCAGCACGGCCAGCGGCGCATTAAACAGCCCGGCATTAAAACCAGCCATCGCCAGCAGCGCTGCCAGTACCACCTGCAGGCTGTGTAAGGCGTTGACGGCTAACTGGGCGTTGGCCTGCTGCCTGGCACTGTGCTGTTGCAGCTGGCCAAGCAGCTGGTTAAGCTGGCACAAGCGCTGTTGCTGCTGCGCCTGCAGCCTGGCTGCTCTGAGTTCAGGCAGGCCCTGTAAATGGTTGATCAGCAGCGCCCGCGCCTGATTAACCTGGCCGGCCAATTGCTGGCTAAGGGGTTGCTGGTAACGAATAAGCAAGCCAAAAATAACGCTGCATACCAGCAAGCTAGTGCCCAGCAACAGCAAACCCGCTGGCCATGACCAGATACTGACTACCGCGCTGAGCAATATTACACTCAGTAATGCCGTTAGCGGTGGCAGTAACAAACGTAACAGCAGGTTGTCGAGGCTTTCCAGATCGGCTGTTAAACGGCTGAGCCAGTCGGCACTGGCCTGCTGCTCGATAGCGGCCGGGCTCAGACCAGCCAGGCCCTGAAATAACTGTTGGCGCACCAGTGCCAGTTGCCGCAGCACAGAATCATGGTTATACAATCGCTCCAGATAGCGACTGACAGTGCGGCCCAGCGCAAAAAAGCGGATACCACTGCCTGGCAGATACACGTCCAGTGCCAGCATGGCGCCGGCGGCAACGCTGATACCGGCAATGGCGGTAGCGGTGATAAACCAGCCAGACAGGCCCAGCAAAGCCAAACCAAAGGCCGCCGTTACAAAGGCCAGCAAGGTCCCCAGCAAAATCCGACGCCGCTGCGGCCATAACAGTTGTTTGCTCCAGTACGCCAGCGCCCTGTTGTTTGCCGTGGGGTGTGGGCTGTTAATTTTCATAGACGACCTGCCCTGTTGGCTGTGTTACCTGTTGCCCTGGCGGTGCCAGTTGCCAGTGCTGATCGGCCAGGGTCAGCAGTGCCGGGTCGTGACTGACCAGGATCAGCATAACCTGCGGCTTAAGCTGCTGCAGAGCGCTGAGCACCAGATCCCGGCTTTGCTGATCTAAGCTGGCGGTCGGTTCATCTAGCAGCACCACCGCTGTCGGCGCCAGTAATACCCGGGCCAGCGCCAGCCGTTGTAGCTGGCCACCCGACAAGCCCTGCCCCAACTCACTGATTTGCCGGTACAGCCCCGCCTGGGTTTCCAGCACCAGTTCGGCTAAACCCAGTTGCTGTAACACCTGCAACATTTGCGGCTCGGTCGCCGTCGGCGCTAATAATTTCAGGTTGTCGGCCCAGCTGCCATTGATTAACCAGGGCTGCTGTGGCAAATAAGCGATGGCATGCTCTGCCAGCGGCTGCTGGTTAAGTAACATGCTGCCCGGCGGTGTATTAAGGCTGAAGGGTGGCAGTAAACCGGCCAGGGTTTGCAAAATGGTGGTTTTGCCCAGGCCGGACTCGCCACTGATCAGCAGACACTGGCCGGTATGCAAACTGGCATTTAAATTAGCCTGTAAACAGCCCGCTGCAGGGTAACCTACCGCCAGCTGGTTAATAAGCAGATGTTGCCTCGCTGGCGGCGCTGACGCCTGGAGCGGGGCGACCGGGCTGGCTGGCTGGCCTGCTTGAAAATCGGCCGGGCATAGCAAGGGGGCTAACTGGTTGGCCGCAGCCAGTGCGCTGGCTCTGTCATGGTAGAACTGGGCAAAGCTGCGCAGTGGTTGAAAGAACTCGGGCGCCAGTATTAAAATAAACAAGCCGGAAAATAAGGTAAGGCCAGCCGCCGGCCCCCAGCTGATGGCCCCCAGTAAACCAAAGCCGATATACAGCGCTACGCTGGCAATGGCGACACTACTGAAAAACTCCAGCACGGCGGAGGATAAAAACGCGACTTTTAAAGTACGCATTAATACCCGCCGATACTGATCGCTGCGACTGGCCACTTCCAGCTGACTGGCCTGCACCGCCTGTAAGCGCTGAATGGTGGCTAACTGCCTGATCCGATCCAGAAAATGGCCGGCCAGCCGCTGACGCAGCACAAAATGGCGCTGGTTAAGCTGCTCAGCGCCCAGCCCGACTAATACCATAAACAACGGAATAAGCGGTGCGCTGATTAACAGCAGTAAGCCGGCCAGCCAGTCCACACTGCATACCGCCAGCAAAATCAGCAGCGGCGACAGCAAGGTTAAGTATTGTTGTGGCCAGTAACGGGCTAAATAGCCATCGAACGCCTCAACATCTTCCAGCCATTGGCTGGCCAGCGCGGCCGGTGATTGCAACTGCAGCTGATCCACCGGCCGGCGTTGCCAGCTTTGCAACAAGGCCTGGCGTAAAGCCTGGCGGCCGGCGACACTGGCGTTACTGGCTAACAGCTCCTGCGCCCGCAACAACAGCAGACGCAGCGCAATAACGGCCAGTATGCCCGCCAGTACCGGTAGCGGCAGCGCAAAACCGGGCGCGGCCAGCAGGTTCTGATATAACAGCCAACATAACAGATACCACTGGCCAATTAAGCAGGCGCTGGCCAGGGTACCGCAAACCACAGCTAAGCGCAGTTTGCCCGCTTGCTGCTGACTGATAAAGCGCAGCAGCGGTTGCGCCGAGCCAAACTCAGCAGCCATAACGGCTCTGTTGCACCACGGCGTTAATGATAACCGCCGGCTTTAACTTTGCCGCGAAATACCCAGTAGGTCCAGGCGGTGTAGGCCAGCACTATCGGAATGACAAACAAGAAGCCCAGCAGTAAAAATAACTGCGATTCAAAGGCCGAAGCGGCATCGTACAGGGTGTAGTTTGGCGGCACCATATAAGGCCACTTGCTGGCCAGTAAGCCAAGGTAGGTAAACAAAAACAACCCCATGGTGGCGACAAAAGGCATGCCTTCCTGCCGCTTACGTAACGCGTTAAAAATAACGAAGGCACAGTATAACGCCAGCACTGGCAACAACCAGATAGCACTGAAACCGCTGAACCAACGCGTTTTAACATAGGGGTCAACAAAGGGGGTGTAAACACTGATCACCGCAAACACTACCAGCACCATTAACAGCAAACGTGGTGCCAGTTTATAGGCCCATTGCTGCACCTCACCTTCTGATTTCATAATCAGCCAGGTGGCCCCTAACAGCGCATAACCGGCCACCAGCCCCAGGCCGGTAATCACGGTAAAGGGCGTCAGCCAGTCCAGCGCGCCGCCGACATAGCGGAAGTTTTCGGTCTCAAAGCCCTGAATATAAGCGCCAACTACCGCGCCCTGGGCAAAAGCTGCCACGGTAGAGCCGCCGGCGAAGGCCCAGTTCCACAGGTATTTCGAGGTTTTGGCTTTAAAGCGAAACTCAAAGGCCACACCGCGGAAAATTAACCCCGCCAGCAATAAAAACACCCCGATATACAAGGCCGGTAAAAATACCGAGTACACCAATGGGAAGGCCGCCAGCAAGCCGGCACCGCCCAGTACTAACCAGGTTTCGTTGCCATCCCATACCGGTGCCACCGAGTTCATCATCACATCGCGGTGATGCTCATCAGGGGCAAACGGAAACAAGATACCCTGCCCCAGATCAAAACCATCCATCAGCACATACATCATCACGCCAAACGCGATGATGCCTGCCCAAATCAGCGTTAAATCAAATGGCTGTTCCATTAGTTGTCTCCTTCCAGGCTGGCATGGGCGGCTGAGAAAGGCCGCTTGGCGCGTTCAACTTCGTCTTGCTCATGTGGCCGGTTGGCTTTTTCCACACCGCCACGGAATACTTTCAGTAAGTAATACACGCCGGCACTGAACACCATTGCATACACCAGGATATAACCAATCAGGGTAAACAGTGCCATACCACCGGTCAGCGACGGTGTTAAGCCTTCGGCATGGGTCATCTGGTTGTAAATTAACCAGGGCGCGCGACCCGATTCAGTCACCACCCAACCGGCCAGCACTGCAATAAAGGGGCTTAAACTCATTAAGCGCAGGCCCTGTAAAAAGCGACGGCTGCGGTGATAGTTACCTTTATAGCGCAGCAGCAGGCCCCAGATGGCAAACACCACCATCAATAAGCCCATGGCCACCATAATACGGAACGACCAGAACACGATAAATACCGGCGGCTGCATGTCCGGCGCCACTTCATTTAAGCCCGGTACTTCACCATCCCAGTCGTGGGTAAGCACATAGCTGGCCAGTTTCGGTATTTTTACTTCAAAATGATTGGTTTGCGCCTGCTGATCCGGTATCGCAAACAAAATCAGCGGCACGCCAGTGTCGGTTTGCCAGTTCCCTTCCATCGCCGCCACTTTCATCGGCTGATGTTTCAGGGTATTTAAACCATGAAAGTCACCCACTACCACCTGCAGCGGCGCCAGAATAAGCAGCATCCACAGCGCTATTGATAGGGCTTTGCGGTTGGTGTCAAATTCACGTTTTTGTAAAATAAACCAGGCGCTGACCCCGGCCACCACTAAGGCTGCAGTTAAAAACGACGCCAGTGCCATATGGATAAAGCGGTAAGTAAACGAGGCCGTAAACAACGCCTCGCTCCACGACACCACATGGTACATGCCGTTGCGCAGCTCCAGCCCGCCCGGGGTTTGCATTAACGAGTTAGCCGATAAAATCCAGAACGAGGAGATAAAGGTGCCCAGCGCTACCATAATGGCCGCAAATAAATGCACGCCTTGCGGTACTTTGTCGCGGCCGAATAACAACACCCCTAAGAAGGCGGCCTCCAGGAAAAACGCGGTGATCACTTCATAACTCAGCACCGGCCCGAGGAAATTGGCGGTGGCATAGGAAAAGTTACTCCAGTTGGTACCAAACTGGAATGACATCACTATACCGGAGACCACGCCCATGCCGAATACCACTGCAAACACCTGGATCCAGAATTTGGACAGTTTTTGCCATAAGGGGTTACCGGTTTTAAAGGATAACGCCTCTAATACCGCAATAAAGCTGGCCAAACCGATAGTAAATACCGGAAAGATAGCGTGAAAACACACCACAAACGCAAATTGAATGCGCGACAGAAAAAGCGGGTCAAGTTCCATAACGACTCCTGGGTAAAGCATTAATAACGCTAACTGTTACAGTATAACTAAATTACTTAATACTTTTCTTATATAACGGTGTGACATATTGTCGCAGATCATACTTTTGGTTGATGAAAACATCGCCAGGCAGCCAAAACTATACTACCCTAAATAAGATATTACTAATTATAGGGTGACAAAATGCAAAGCAATGTAGGTGGCATCGATAAAGTACTGCGGATTATCGCCGGCGTAGTGTTAATTGCCCTGGCAGCGACCGGCACTATTGGCCTGTGGGGCTGGATAGGTGTGGTACCGCTGTTAACCGGGCTGTTTAATTTTTGCCCGGCATACAGTTTGCTGGGCATTAAAACCTGTAAGCTGAAATCCTGATTTGTTTTTTAAGCCATGGGCACAATGCTGCGACAGGCAGCCGGATTGTCCGACTGGAGCAGTAGATATGAACCCAAACAAACCAGCACAACCGTTACGCCGCCGGATGTTAAAACTGGGCCTGACAGCGGCGGCTCTGTCAGCCAGCCCGTTGCCGGCCTTAGCAGGCAAACAACACAGCACAGCACATATTGTGATTATTGGCGTGGGCGCCGCAGGTCTGGCGATGGCCAACCGGCTGCGCCGCAATGTAACCGGTAACCGCATTACCCTGGTTGGCCAGCGGGCTGAACATCACTATCAGCCTGGCTACACCATGATTGCTTCGGGTTTGTGGCCGGAAAAAAAAGTGCTTTCCACGACCAGTCAGTGGTTACCAGAGGGCGTTGACTGGCAGGCAGCCGATGTGACGGCTATTGATGCCGCACAACAGCAGCTTAGCCTTAGCAATAACACCAGATTGCATTATGACCTGTTAGTGGTGGCCACCGGCTGCCAGCTGAACTATAGCCAGATCGAGGGCTTTAGCCCTGAGCTGATTGGCCAGCACGGCATTGGCAGTGTTTATGCCGGCCCACAGGCCGCCGCTGCCACCAGCCGCCAGATTGAACAACTGATCAGTCAGGGCCAGGGCCGGGCTATTTTCACCCTGTGCGATACGCCGTTAAAATGTGCCGGCGCCCCTCTGAAAATGACCTTTACCACCTTATCGCGGCTGGAAAAAAGCGGTAAGCGTCAGCAATTCCAGGTCGACTTTTTCAGCCCTTTTAAACAACGGGTTTTTTCGGTGCCGGTGTACAACGATTTTGTGTTGCAGCGCTGGCAAGAGCAACAAGTGGGCTTTTTTGACCAGCGTAAGCTCACTGCCATTGATGCTGGCGCCAACACCGCCTATTTTACTGGCGCTGATGGCCTGAGCCAAAGCGAAGCCTATGATTTTATTCACGTAGTACCGCCAATGAGCGCACCCGATGTGGTGCGTCAGTCGGATCTCGTCTGGCAGAGCGGTGCTTTTGCCGGCAACTGGCTGGAGGTTGATCAGTACAGCTTGCAACACCGGCGTTACCCGAATGTATTCGGGGTGGGCGATGTTATCGGCACGCCCTTTGGTAAAACGGCAGCCAGCGTTAAACTGCAGGCACCGGTGGCCGAGCAAAATATCTTAGCCTATCTGGCCGGGCAACCGCTGCCGGCTCGTTACAATGGTTATACCTCCTGCCCGCTGATCACCAGTATCGGCCGGGCTATTTTGTCGGAATTCGGTTACGAAGGTAAGCTGATGCCCTCATTCAGCTTTATCAGCCCGACAGAAGAATCCTGGACAGTATGGATGATGAAAGAACAAATGCTGCAACCGGCGTATAACGCCATGTTGCATGGCCGGGTATAGGAGCTTAGCATGACATTTAGTGGCGTAATGATGATTATGTGGTATGCCTTACAGCCCTGGTTGTGGCTATTGGCATTGCTGCTGGTGGCACTGCTGCTCAGTTACGGCTTTGGCCGCAGAAACCCGGGCAAACCGCGCAAAACACTGTGGCTGCTGGCAGTAATAGCCGGGCTGATCGCCATGCTGGTGGCACCGGCATTAAGCCACTCGCAACTAAGTTATGTGGCAACCTGGCCGGACAAAGCCGCCCTGGCTGCCATTGGCCTGGGGGTGGCATGCTATGTGGCACTGCTGCTGGCCCCCTGGTTGCGGCGCTAACTGATGCGGCAGCGGTGGCTAAAACTGCCAGTTAAGATTTAACCACCAGGTACGCCCGGCTTCGTTAATCTGCCCTACAGGTAAATAACCGCTCACCATAGTGCCGGCTTTACTCAGATGTTCGTGGTAACGCTGATTTAGCAGATTATCAACGCCGGCAACGACAGTGAACTGCTGAGTGACGCGCCAGCCGCTATGCCATGATAACACCGCAAAACCGGGGCTGGCTTCAATATCGGTACCCACTATATTGCCCTGGCCTGGCGCTACCCGGTGCTGTGCCGCAACCAGGCGCCATAACACACCACTGTACCAATTTTGCTTATCGTAGTTTAACGCCAGCTTTAGCTCCAGCGGTGGTTGCTGCGCCAGCGGCAGCTGGTCGGTCAGGTTACGCCCCCGCACATACGCCAGTGCCAGGCTACTCTGCCAGTGGTGGTTAAAGCGGTAACTCAGATCCAGCTCAGCACCGGCACTGCGGGCATCGATATTACGGCTGACAGTGACACTTTGCATAGCCAGCGGCCAGTTTTGCTGCGTCAACAGATAATCATCAATATGATTGGCAAATAATGACAGCCCTAATTGCCAGGCCTGCTGCTGATAAACCAGCCCTAAGTCCAGCTGTGTGGTTTGCTCCGCTTTTATGTTAAAGGCGCTGACACTCTGTTCTGAGGCGCGGTTGGCCCCGGCCAGCTCCCAGTAATCTGGAAAGCGCTCGTTGTACCCCAGCCCGATATACCATTGCCAGGCGGCCTGCTGTTGTTGATACCGGGCAAAACCTGCCGCTAAGTAAGCATCGCGACGCTGACCAAAACTGGGATTCAGCTGCTGTTGTGCCATGCTGCCCAACACCGGCCGGCTATCCTCGGCCTGCCAGTAATCGAGCCTGGCACCAGCGATCAGCTGACCCGTATCATGTAACTGATACACCAGCTCGTTAAACAGCCCCAGCTGAGCAAAGCGCAGATCTTGCTGACGCTCGCGCTGCTGGTAAGGCATGGCCGCTTGATTCATGCTGTTGCGAATACGATGAACATTCTGAGCGCCATCTAACCCCAGTTGCCAGCTAACATCAGCGCTTAACTGCCACTCGGTGAACAAGCGGCCGCCCAGTGTGCGGCGGTCAGGGTTGCTGGCAGCCGGAGCCGGCATCAGCATGCTGGGGGTAAAGGTGCGCAGGCTGAAGTTGTCCATCACATGGTCGATATAGTTGTAATACCACTGTATATCCAGCCGTTGCAGATAACGGTTAATATTAGTCAGCGACCATTTCAGCCCGATGTTTTGCCGTTTAAATTCGCTGCCATCCATCAACCGGTCGGCGTAAGCCGCCTCGCCATTACTGCTGCCGAGCTTCAGCAGCAGGATATTGTCATCTGACGGGGTGTATGCCAGTTCTAATTGCGAGCTCCAGCGCTGATAGGCCGAATGAATACGCTGCCCTGCGCCATCCTGATAATCATCGGCGTTGGCAAAGGTGGCAATAGCCCTGGCATAGCCTGACGTGGTACCGGCGGTTAAATCAATTGCGCTGTCTGAACGTGCGGCACTGGCCAGCGTGCTATTGAGGCTGCCACTGAGCCCTGGCTGAGCCAGTCGCTGATGATTCCGCTCAAATAATACGGTAGCAGCACTGCTGCCCGGGCCATAGCTTACCGTTTGCGGCCCTTTGATCACGGTAAGCTTGTCATAAGCCTGGGGAGCGATATATGCCGTTGGTGGGTCCATCCTGCTGCCACAACCGCCCAGCAGCATATCGCCGTCGGTCAGGATGTTCAGCCGGGAGCCGGCCATACCGCGAAACAGCGGATCGCTGCTGGCCCCGCCTTTGCGAATTGCGCTAAAGCCGGTGATGCTGCGCAGATAGTCGGCACCATCATGTGCCGGTAATGGCTGACGCGGCTGTTTCGGATCAGTTACCACTGTCAGTGGATCCAGCATTGCTACTGTTGTCACCACGATACGCTCAATATCGCTGTCATCAGCATGAGCCGGCAACGTTGCTGCAGCCGATAGCGGATAAGCCAGCACCACACTGACCACAAACATAGGGCGGAACATTAATGTTGCCACGACAACCTCTTACGTTACATCAATTAACCATAGCGACAATGTTAACGGCAAGAGGACATCAGCACGATGCGACATATTGTCGCAGTATAAACCATCTGTATTCCACGAATGGCCAGCTTCGTTTAGCAGGATAAAACCGCCTGCATGTATGCAGGCGGTTTTATTTTTCCAGAAAAGCTTGTTCGATCACGTAATCACCTTGCTCACGGGACGTGGCTTTTTTAAAGCCCCGCTGATTTAAAATGGCCATAGTGTCATCCAGCATGGCCTGGTTGCCACATAGCATAAAGCGATCGGTAGCAGGGTTTAAATCTGGTAAGCCAAGCTGACGGGTTAAGATGTTGGCGCTGAGCAGTGCGGTGATGCGTTGCTGATGCTCAGCGCTGCGATAAGGCTCACGGGTGACGCTGGGGTAGTAAATCAATTTTTGCTGCACCAGCTCACCGAAAAATTCATTGTTGGGCAGGGTCTCACAAATCGTCTGTTGATAGGCCAGCTCAGAGATCAAGCGTACGCCATGTACTAAGATAATTTTGTCAAATTGCTCATATAAATCAGGGTCTTTAATAATGCCCATAAAGGGCGCCAGGCCTGTACCTGTCGCTAGCAGGTACAAGTGCTTGCCCGGTTTCAGGTAACCTGCCACCAAAGTGCCGGTTGGGCGGGTTGATAGCGTGATCGAATCACCTACCCGGATATGTTGTAATCTTGAGGTGAGGGCGCCGTCAGGTACCTTTATACTGAAAAACTCCAGTTCATGTTCATAATTGGCGCTGGCAATACTATAGGCCCGCAGCAACGGCTTACCTTCGATTTCCAGACCCAGCATCACAAACTGACCATTTTCAAAGGTAAATGTTGGCCGGCGGCTGGTTTTAATGCTAAATAAGGTGTCGTTCCAGTGATGTACCTGCGTCACAGTTTCGGTAATGGTATTTCTCATTAAAAACCCTTAAATGCCATAATAACAAATTGATAGTTATTGTTTTTATTGCTGTTAGCGCGCCGCTTATCTGCAACAACGCTACTGGCTGATCTCAGACTGCGCCCGTTTAGCCATACTGATTATTCTGGCCACTATGGCTCGCAGGCCATTGCCACGCAACGGACTGATATGACGTTCTAAATCCAGTGTTTTAAAATAGTCATCAATAGCAAAAGCCAGGATCGCCGCTGGTGTTTGATTGTGATACGCTGCCAGTACCACAGCCAGTAAGCCATTGACGATAACGGCATCACTGTCAGCCTGAAATTGCAGCCGCCCCCCTTGCTGCTGACTGGTAAGCCACACCTTGCTCTGACAGCCGGCAACCAGATGCGCCGCTGTTTTATGCTCAGCAGCCAACGGCGGGATACTTTTACCCAAGTCAATGATGTACTGGTAACGCTGCTCCCAATCATCAAAAAAGGCGATATCTTCTATGATTTGTGCATAACCGGGTAATGTCATAAGCCTCTCTTTGTGGGTGATGCTGTTGGTTAACAGTCACTGCCTGCGTTAAATAATGTGAGTATTAAAAAAACAGGCCAGCTTCCAGCTGGGCTTCTTCGCTCATCATATGCCGGGCCCAGGGCGGGTCAAAAACCAGCGTAACCTGCACTTTCGCAACGTTAGGCACCATACTTACCCGGTATTCAACATCGCCAACCAGCACCGGCCCCATACCGCAGGCAGGTGCGGTGAGGGTCATAGCAATATGCACCGTATGCGTTGCCTGCTCTATTTTCACGGTGTAAATCAGGCCAAGCGACACCAGATTGATAGGTATTTCTGGGTCATAAATGCTTTCAAGCGCCTGAAACACCTGTTTTTCATCAATTTCGCCATGCGCAGGGGGGCTAAATACAAGCTGCAGTGGCTTGCGGCCAATCGCATCGGCATCGGTACCATCGATGCGGTACATATTGCCACGCCAGGTGATAGTGTAATTACCACCCAGCTCCTGGGTAATGCTGACAAATTCGCCGGCGGCGATCAGTATCCGGTCGCCATTAGGTACGCGTCTGACAATACAGTCACGGTGGATAGCGACGATTTTTTGTGGCATCTACTTCACCTTATCTGAAACAGCAATAGCAAGGCGCAAAGGCTTAACCGACGTTAAAACTTTCGCCGCAACCGCATTCCGCCACTATATTCGGGTTGTTAAACTTTAACACCCCGTTCAGGCCCTGTTTGACGTAATCAATTTCAGTATTTCTAACCAGATTTAATGCATCAGGTGAGACGCAGAAAATCAGTTTATCGCTGGCGTTAATCACGGTATCGCCCGCGACCGGCTGTACAGCGATGTCTAACACATAGGCATAGCCGGTGCAGCCGCTGGTTTTGGTGGAAAGCCGTACCACATGGCCGGGCGTACTGGCCAACTGGCATTCAAAATGGTGAATCGCCATGTCGGTCAGGCAAACTATGTTGTCCGCTGCAATATCAGGTGTGAAGGTTTCTACTGTCATTCCGGGTTCCTCAGGCCAGCATTTGCTGGGTTTTGTGTAAGGCTAAAAACAGGGCATCCACTTCATCCAGGGTGTTATAGACTGAGAATGAAGCTCTTGCCGTACCGGGCAACCCTAACCGCTGCATCAGAGGTTGCGCACAATGTGATCCGGTACGAATGGCGATACCTTGTCGGTCGAGGATAAAACCAATATCAGCTGGGTGGCAGCCTTGCAGTAAAAAACTGAACACGCCGATTTTGTCAGGCGCGGTACCCACCATCTGCAGGCCAGCAAAGGCCTGCCCCAGTTTAGTGGCGTGCGCTAATAAGGCACGTTCATGTGCCTGCACCGCTTTGATATCAAGCTGTTGAAACCAGTCAATGGCCGCAGCCAGACCAATAGCGCCGGCAATATTTGGTGTGCCGGCTTCCAGACGATTAGGCAGTTCGCCCCAGGTCGCCGTTTGGTAGCTTACCTCAGCTATCATTTCGCCGCCGGTTTGCCAGACTGGCCAGTTATGCAGTACCTCAGCCTTGCCCCAAAGCACCCCTACACCGGTGGGGCCAAACAGTTTATGGCCGGAAAAGACATAAAAATCAGCGCCAATATCGATAACATCCACAGCGCCATGCGCAATACCCTGAGCGCCATCAATCAGCACCAGAGCCCCTTTAGCTTTAGCTTCTGCCGTTAGCGCCTTAATGGGGTTGATGGTGCCCAGCGCATTCGACACGTGCGGTAGCGCAACCATTCTGGTACGTTCGGTTAATAAGCGGGAAAACGCCTCAGTGTTCAGCGCACCATTGTCGTCAATAGGCACAATTTTTAAGCTGGCACCGCTGCGCAGGCAGGCTTGTTGCCAGGTGACCAGATTAGCGTGATGCTCCATTTCCGTCACCAGCACTTCATCGCGCGGTTGCAGGCGCTGGGCCATGCCATGTGCCACTATATTTATCGCTTCGGTGGTGCCGCTGGTCCAGATAACTTCGTTGCGATTGGCGGCATGAATAAAACTGGCCACGGTATCCCGTGCTTGTTCAAAGCGCCGGGTCGCTTCGTCGGCCAGCTGATGGGCCCCACGATGCACATTGGCATTGCACTGGGTATAAAAATCAGTGATAGCCTGAATTACCGCCACTGGTTTTTGGGTGGTAGCGGCATTATCCAGATACACCAGCGGCTTGCCGTCAATTTGCCTGTGTAAAATAGGAAACTGGGCACGTATCGCCTCAAGATTAAGGCTGTCAGGTGATCGCATCATCGCACTTCCATCTCCTTAAAACGCGCTCTTAACTGTGGCTCCAGCCATTGCGCCAGCAGTGGGTTTGGCATTTGGTTAATCAGCTCCTGAATAAAACCGAAGTTAAGCATTATCAGCGCCTTTGAGCGGCAGATACCGCGTGTGCGCAAATAATACAGTGCTTCTTCTGCAATTTCAGCGACGGTGGCGCCATGCGCACATTGCACGTCATCGGCATAAATTTCCAGTTCTGGCTTGGTGTTGATTTGACCACGCCGTGACAATAACAGGTTGCGGTTTTGCAGCGCCGCCTGGGTTTTTTGTGCCCCGCGATGAATGTGAATGCGGCCATTAAAGACGGCATTGGCTTTATCACCGACAATACCCCGCACATTTTCTTCTGTGCTGCCATGAGGTTTGGCGTGTTCTATGGTGCTGTGCAAATCAAAGTGTTCTGACTCGCCCAGCAGGTATATGGCGTTAAGTTTGGCCCTGGCGTGCTGGCCATTGTGCATGATGTCGATATCTGTGCGCGACAACTCGCTGCCATAACCAAGCATAGTGCTGTTAAGTTCAGCTTTATCATGCAGGCAAATATGACAGCCGCCAAAGTAAATGGCCTGACGGGTATGCATAACCAGCCTGTAATGCTCCAGTTTTGCCTGCTCGCCCAGTTCAATTTCGGTAAAGCCGGTACTGAAGCTGGCGTGTTCGCTTTGCGTTTGCTCAATAATCGTAACGGTTGCCCGGTCGCCAACCCGCACTAATACCCGATGGTGTGACTCCTGCCCCTCGCTAACCCGGCTGATAATACGGATAGGCTGCTCAATATGGCTGTCATGAGCAATATCAATAAATAACACCTCATTTGCCAACACATCGTTCACCAGGCCAAACAGGTGCCGTTGCGGCTTTACCTGTGCATACATAGAGGTGGTGATCACTCGCTGTATTGCACTGGCGCTGCGCAGGGTATGCAGCTGCAATCCGGCAGCTAACGGCAGTTGGCTAATATCCGTTTGTAACACACCATTGACAAACAACAGATCAAGGCTGTTTAAGCCGGGAATAGCCGTTTGCGGCGGCTCTGCTGGCGGTGTTGCCGGCTGCGCTAACCGCAGCTGCTGCTGCTCTAACGCAGCCAGAGAGGTATACTTCCAGCTTTCTGTGCGGCGGGTAGGCCAGGCAGCCTGCTGCAGTGTCTCAATGGCTTGCAACCGCAACGGGCTGAGCCAGTCGTCTATCTGCTGACCACGGTCTATCACCTGTTGCAGCCATGTCATGCGCTGGCCTCCGCGCTGTTATCTAAACCCAGAAAGGCGTAGCCCTCTTTTTCAATTTGTTTCGCCAGTGCGGCATCGCCCGTTTTAACTATTTTGCCATTGGCTAAAATATGCACGAAATCAGGTTCGATAAAATCGAGTAAGCGCTGATAATGGGTAATGACAATAAAGCTGCGCTTGCCATCACGTTGACTGTTGACGCCATTAGCCACTATTTGCAAGGCATCGACATCCAGCCCGGAATCGGATTCGTCTAAAATGCAGAGGCTGGGTTCAAGTAAAATCATCTGCATGATTTCATTTCGTTTTTTCTCGCCGCCTGAAAAGCCTTCATTAATACCACGCTTTAAAAATTCCAGTGGTAGTTGCACTTGCTGACAGGCTGCTTTGGCTTTTTTCAGAAACTCAGCTGCCGTTAGCGGCGTTTCGGCCCGGTGCTGACGCACGGCATTGACCGATTCTTTCATTAATTCCATGTTGCTAACCCCGGGTATTTCAACCGGGTATTGAAACGCCAGAAACAGGCCATGACGAGCCCGTTGTTCTACGTCCAGCTCCAGCAGATTATTGCCCTGAAAGTCTACCTCGCCATCGGTAACCTGATAGCCGTCGCGGCCAGATAAAACGTAACCCAGGGTGCTTTTACCTGCGCCGTTCGGGCCCATAATGGCATGTACTTCACCTTGTTTAATCGACAGGTTTAAGCCGTTCAGGATATTTTTTTGTTCTACGCTTGCGTGCAGGTTTTTAATGGTTAGCATTGACTGATTATCCTACTGAGCCTTCGAGACTGATTTCGAGTAATTTGCCCGCTTCAACAGCGAACTCCATTGGCAATTCTTTAAACACCGCTTTACAAAAGCCGTTGACGATCATCGAAACCGCTTTTTCAGCATCCAGACCGCGTTGCTGACATAAAAATAACTGATCATCACCTACTTTAGAGGTGGTTGCTTCGTGCTCAACCTTAGCACTGGGGTTTCGGCTTTCGATGTAGGGAAAGGTGTGGGCGCCACAGAGATCACCAATCAATAACGAATCACATTGGGTGAAATTACGGGCACCATCTGCTTTGGGGCCCATATGCACCAAGCCGCGGTAGGTATTATTGCTGTGTCCGGCGCTTATGCCCTTAGCAATAATGGTTGATTTAGTGTTTTTACCCAGATGGATCATCTTGGTGCCGGTATCTGCCTGCTGGCGACCGCGGGTCAGTGCTACCGAGTAAAACTCACCGACACTGTTATCGCCTTTCAGGATGCAACTGGGGTATTTCCAGGTAATAGCCGAGCCTGTCTCTACCTGAGTCCAGGAGACTTTCGCATTGGTATGACATAAAGCCCGCTTAGTGACAAAGTTATAAATACCACCTTTGCCATGCTCATCGCCGGGATACCAGTTTTGCACCGTGGAATATTTAATTTGTGCATCATCCATCGCAATCAGCTCAACCACGGCAGCATGCAGCTGATTTTCGTCACGCTGCGGCGCGGTACAGCCTTCGAGATAACTGACAAAACTGCCTTCATCGGCAATAATCAGGGTGCGTTCGAATTGTCCGGTGTTTTGCTCATTAATCCGAAAGTAAGTAGAAAGCTCCATCGGGCAGCGCACACCCTTGGGAATGTAAACAAAGGAGCCATCGGTAAAAACAGCACTGTTTAATGCCGCAAAGTAATTGTCAGAGCGCGGTACTACCGAGCCAAGATATTTTTTTACCAGCTCAGGATAGGTTTGAATAGCTTCAGATATCGGGCAGAAAATAACCCCCGCTTCTTGCAGCTTCTCACGAAAAGTGGTGACAACCGACACCGAGTCGAATACCACATCCACCGCAACACCCGCCAGCATTTCCTGTTCATACAGGGGTATGCCCAGTTTTTCGTAGACCCGCAACAGCTCAGGATCCACCTCGTCGAGAGATTTAGGTTTGTCTTTCATACTTTTAGGCGCTGAATAGTACGAGATAGCCTGATAATTAATTTTTGGATAATGCACATGAGCCCACTCAGGCTCTGTCATCGTCAGCCAGTTTTGGTAAGCTCGCAGACGCCATTCCAGCATCCAGTCAGGCTCGTTTTTCATGGCAGAGATCCGCCTGATTACATCTTCATTCAATTCTGCAGCGAATGTCTCAGACTCAATGTCGGAAATAAATCCGGCATCATAGGTGCGGGATAACGCCTGGTCGATTTGTTCAGTCATACTCTGATTGTTCCCCGATAGTGTTAAACCTGCTTGCCACCTGACAATACAAAATAAAAGGTGGTTTGCATCCCTGCTGGGCTGATTTTTTTACGACAATAGCAGCATAGTATAATACTTGAGTAATTTACTCAAGTATTAATCCCGACTGTTTTACTAGGGTATTTACGCCAAAGCGGCAGTCCTGGCTCAATGGTTGCCAACATTATTTATACGCATAACTTGCCGGCCCTGACTCCGTGCTGTTTATTGCCGGGGACGCTTAAAAAATCTGAGTTTTTGTGTCGGTTTTATTGACGATAATTACGCCAGGTGCAACCGATGGCCACGCGAAAAACCGCTCAATTTATATTGAGCAGCAAGACCAGTACCGGCTTACACCGCTATACGATATTTTGTCAGCCTTTCCGGCATTTATTTCAGTGCCAATCTTTGAAGAAATGCGCAGATACAGCAAGCGTATTCTAACCTAAGGAGTGTCTGGTTTTTTAGAGGAATATCTCGCTCATTTCTGCCTCACCCTAAAGGGCCAGCTAAAGCTGTTCCAATTTACTCCAGGCAAATTGGTCGAACAACGCGTTCTCACTGGGCAAAGTGCCTAAAACACATCCAAAAAATATATTTTCCTTATTTATTATTGGCTTAATAAGTTACTAAGCAATAAAACAACACTAAATTTGTGCCATTTTACACCGATTGGTCACATTTTTGGTCACAGTAATCTTTTTAAAAAATGACTTCTGCCCTGTTTCACTCACGACAAAATTTTTTAAATTCTGAAAAAAAGCTGAGTTTTCCTGTCGGAAATTTTCGACACTTTTTAGATTATTTTTGGTGTTCGAATTGCTATAAATACCCACTATGTTCCAGCCGTAAACCACCAAGCTCAACTTCCTTTATTACGCCACAGCGTATACAAATGTAAATTACGCCTTAGCGTATATTGACAAAATTTACGGTAAGGCGTATACATTCATAACAAAGTACATCTAATAAGGTGGAGTGTGTTTGATGCAGATCACTCGTCCAGAACAACTTAGCACCCTGATAAAAGCATATCGCAAAAAGCACGGTGTTACGCAAGCAGAGATCGCTCAGTTGGTCGGTCTTCGGGTGGCGACAATTTCTGATTTTGAGAACAAACCTGAATCCTGCAAGTTAGCCACATTTTTCAAAATCCTTGCCGCGTTGCAGCTACAGCTGGATATCTCCCCCCGCGATAAATCCGCAGAACCAGACCAAAGTAAATGGCAGGAGGGCTGGTAAATGGACACGCTTGATATTTACATGAATGGGATCAGGGTGGGTGAATACCAGCGCGATAGACGGGGTACGAATGTTTTCACTTACGATACTGATTGGCTGGACTCGCCAGGACGTCGAAGCTTATCGCTTTCCTTAACGCTTCGACCAGAACGTTATACAGGGCCGGAAGTCTATAACTTTTTTGACAACTTACTGCCCGACTCTCGCGAAATTCGCGAGCGAATGGTGGCACGCTTTAAAGCAAACTCAACCGAACCTTTTGATATCCTTAGCCAGGTCGGCAGGGATTGTGTCGGTGCAATACAGCTGGTTCCATCAGGTGCAGCTGCGCCTATCATTAAACGCATTGAGGCGAGTTCGCTAACGGATACTGATCTAGCAAAAATATTAAATGGCTATCAGTCAAAAAAACCCTTAGGCATGTTGGACGATACACAAGATTTTCGTATTTCACTGGCCGGTGCACAGGAAAAAACGGCACTATTATTCCATCAAGGCCATTGGTGCTTGCCGCATAACGCTACACCAACAACGCACATTATTAAGCTGCCAATAGGTGAGATACGCTCACATGATCGTGTGATTGATATGACGCACAGTGTTGAGAATGAGTATCTATGCCTTAAAATCGCCAAGGCCTACGGCTTTGAAACTGCAAACTGTCAGATGATAATGCCGGACGGCATTAAGGCGTTAGCGGTTGAGCGCTTTGATCGCAAGATGGCGGCCGATAACAGCTGGATCATGCGACTACCACAAGAGGATTTCTGCCAGGTTAGCGGCACCTCCCCCGCTCGAAAATATGAAGTAGACGGCGGCCCTGCCATTTCAACCATAATGCAGGAACTACTAGGTGCTGCAAATCCCAGGCATGATAGAGAAACTTTTATGCGCACCCAGGTTTTATTCTGGCTGCTGGGTGCAACCGATGGTCACGCTAAAAACTTCTCCATTTTTCTTGAACGGCAAGATCAATACCGGCTAACACCGCTATACGATATCTTGTCCGCATTTCCTGCAATCTCTAAAAAGGGTTTACATGAAAAAGACTTGCGCTTGGCAATGTCATTAAAAGGCTCTAAAGGAAGAAAAACAGAATGCCGGTTGATCGGCCCTAAACACTTCTTCAACACCGCTAATGAAGTTGGTTTTCCATTATCGGGCATGGAGCGGATACTGCATGAAATGGGAAGCATGACTGCAGATGTAATCAATCAAGTTGCTGATGAACTGCCCGCTGGTTTTCCCGGTTTTATAGCCGAACCAATTTTTGAAGGGATGCGCAGATACAGCCAGCGCTTGCTTTAATCCTACCATTGAAGCTGATACAACAGACTTTTCAGGTGCACCCTAAGTGACTAGGAAGTGCTCTCACGTATTGATGAGGATTATCCACACAAGAGACTATAAAATCTTTTGTGTAAGTGGCTGTTTATCATAACGATACTCGGTCACCATACATAATCATAAACTGCGTCATTGCAGGCTTCCAATCTCGTAGTGGCATTGTCCACTTTTTAGCAATCTGGTGTAAAGCCAGATATAGCAACTTCAACACCGCATCATCACTTGGGAATGACCGTCTGGTCTTGGTGACCTGACGCAGGCTGGCATTCAGTGATTCAATGGCGTTGGTGGTATAAATCACCTTGCGTATTTCTGGCGGATAGTCGAAGAACACGCTAAGCCTTGTCCAGTTATCACGCCAGGATTTGCTGATGCTTGGATGCTGGTTATCCCAGGTTTCTGCGAACTGCTCCAACGCCTGTTCGGCTTGCTGCAAAGTGGCTGCGCCATAAATGGTTTTTAAATCTGCTGCGACGGCTTTACGCTCTTTCCAGCTGACGAAGCGCAGGCTGTTGCGGATTTGATGTACGATGCACAGCTGTACCTGGGTTTTAGGGTAAACCGCTTCTATCGCATCCGGGAAGCCCTTTAAGCCATCAACACAGGCGATGAAGATATCTTCTACACCGCGGTTTTTTAGCTCGTTCATCACCGACAGCCAGAACTTGGCACCTTCGGTTTGTGCTATCCATAAACCCAGCAGCTCTTTCTCCCCATCGGTGTTCACACCAAGGGCAAGGTAGACAGACTTATTTTGGATGCTGCCTGAGTCACGGCTGCGCACGACTAAACAGTCCAGATACACTATCGGGTATACGGGAGCCAGTGGCCGCTGCTGCCAGGCTTTAACCTCGTCCAGTACGGCGTTGGTTACCTGCGAGATAAAGGTCGGCGAAACTTCAACACCATAGGCTTCTTCAAAATGGGCCTGAATGTCGCGGGTAGACATGCCTCTGGCATACAAGGAAACGATGCGCTCATCAAAGCCACCGAGCTGTTTCTCGCCTTTCTTAATCAGCATAGGCTCAAAGCTGCCGTTGCGGTCACGCGGTGTTTCAAGCTCGATGTCGCCATGAATACTGCGTACGGATTTACGGCTTTTACCATTGCGTGAGTTACCGGTATTCTTACCGATAGCATCATGTTTGGCGTAGCCCAGATGTTGCTCCATCTCAGCTTCAAGGGCACGCTCAGCAATTTTCTTAGTTAACTGCTTAAGGATACCTTGCTCACCAAGCAGGTCTTCAGGGGATTTGTAGTCAGCTAATAACTGATCGATAAGCCGGTCTGATACTGGCATTCTTTATTCCTTTCAAATACATGGATAGAATGCCACTTACACAGATTTTTTACACTCTCTCAGCTGGAACGCGCGGTGCTTCAGAGGTACATCCGTCAGATTATTATCAGATGCGAGAGTCTGAGCCTAAAATTTATTATCAACTGCCGCGGTGGCCGAAACACCGTTTTGCAGAGCAAACCATTGAAAAGATTGTATCTGTATTTAAATCGCTATCTGACAAGCAGCAACAGCAAATTCTCAGAGCCTGCGAAAAAACAGTCTGGTACCGCACTAACGATTGGTCCGGCTTTAATTTTTGGCAGCCAGATGAACTCTGGAATTACCTGAATGCGCTCTTGCCCATATTTACCTCTCTACCAGATGCTTTTGAGCTGGCATGTACATTAAGAGTTAACAGGGTAGCCAGTGATCCGACCTGGAGTACCCTGATTGCAAAATGGCAACCGCCAACAGAGCTACAACACCTAGTCACTATTAAAACTAAACCCTATCGAGATACAGGTAAAAATGGCTATACCGTGCTAACGCTCAAACGGAATAGCGACAAGCCCTTAAAGCATCACGTTGGCGATCATGGTTTCTTTGTTGCTCTAGCCGTTATTTATTTTTGTTTTTCAAATGCAAATAGGTCATTTCATCAGACTTAAAGTTTGTTGATTTGACTGAGAAAAGCCGCCCGTACATTTTCAAGCGCAGTTCTCGTAACGAGCTTATCCCCCTGACTCTTCAGCTTATTATTAAGTAATGCCAACTGCTCCGGGTAATCTAACAATGACACTACTGTCTCAAGGGGTGTTTTTCCTGTTATGTCTTTCTTGTTTGCAAGGCTGACGTCTCTTTGTAATATCTGCTCAACCGCATAAACATTACAGCGCCAGGCAGCGGTATGCAAAGGCGTCCTGCCACCCAATGCTTCTGCATCTATAGCGCAGCCAGCATCAATTAATAATTTAACACAGGTATTGTTCATTGATTTTATCGCACCATGCAACGCTGTCTTGCCTGTAAAATCTTGCTTGTCTACTTCTGCACCATTATTTAAAAGCATTTCTACAAACTCCGCGTCACCATGACCAGCGGCCAACATCAATGGCGTTTGTTGTTTAAAGTCACATAAATTAATTTGGTTAGGCGCAAATTCTGCTAAAACCACTAACCCATTACGGATATTATTAAGAATACCGTTAACCATGTCTCTTTCAGATAACTTCCCCCCTGTAAAACCGGGTAAAATGTTCTTGCGGATCTTCTGAAAGCCTTTTAACCAAAACATTAAGATACTGTCGGCTTTTACATAGGGCAAAGGTTTGCTCAAAAGCTTCTTGTGCTGCTTGAGCCACATCAATAGGGCAGAGTTATCGCCCGTAAACACCAGTTTTGTAACATGCTCCAGCTGTGATTGAATTAGTGGTAATTGTTTTTTAAACTGTGGGTAAGGCTTATATAAGTTGTCCCAGAAAAAAGTAGCACACTCAACAGCAACGTCTTCTAAATCAGGCTGCTGCAAAATTCCTGTCATATTCTCCAGACAATTCCATTCCAGTATCGACTCGTAATACGTGGTATGGTTTTCCGGGATTAACCTTTGATTTGAAACAGCCAATGCCAGACAATCTCTTGCAAGCTCACCTTTCATTGAACCAAAACTTCCGGCACCGCAGCGTTTAAATGCTGCACGCATCACTTCAGTTGCTTTATCAAACTGATTCGAATTGACCAAATGTCTGGATTCCAGTCTGAGCAAATTGACGTTTTGCCAACCTTCGTATGCAGCACTTATCTTCGCTTGACCCAGTAAACCATCGACAAGGCTATATGAGTCTTTACTAAATCTATTATTTCGGATCAGTATATTTTCCAGTTTTAATGCAATAATCTGCAGCTTCTCATCATCTGTAACTGCTATCTCTTCCAACCGCTGGTATGCCGCCGCATAGCCTTTATTACTGAGCTGTTGGAGAACCAACGTTGTCATAGCTTGAAATATCGTAACTTTCTGAAATGCCCTCCATGGCGATCCTGCTTTTACCTCTTGCATTGCTGTTGAGACCTGCTCTGATAACTTCACATGAAGTGAGATCAGCTCCACCCGGGCTTCAGAGGGGAAGATCATGCCTCGCTCATTACAGCTAAAGATATCTATTATCCCAGCTTCTGGTTGCAACTGAGAAAAGATAAAATTCAGTGGCCCCGCCAAATCCTGTGGCGTATCTTGTGAACCTGAATTTGTAACAGACTGGTACATCATTGCCTTTTCTAAGGGTGGCAATTTATTGTCAAACCAAATATTTTCATGGGCAATACGAGTTGCTGTATCGTCGATATGTGAGTATTTACGCTCTGCCGCAATGGTTAAGTTGTAAATTGCCTGAAAGCTGAACAATAACTGTAACAGCTTATTTTTATTCGGATCGGAGCAATATTGGTTAACACCAGGACAAAGAAGCTTAAGTAAACGACGATAGCCGTCTTGCACCATTCTGGCAAAAAGTAAGCGCGTTCTGACTAATCCAAAAGATGGCTTGGCATACCGAATAGCCAGTAGGTTAATAAAATGCATTACCTCACCCTGCTCTGCATTACCTGATAACACATTATCAATACGACCCGGTTCAATCATTGGAATTTCATGGCGCAGCTTTTCCGCATTGAGATTTTTTCTGGTTACAAAATCAAGAGCTTCTTTATATACATCCTGATACTTTAAGTCTGTCGTTGGCGTAAAAGTGCCATTAAAAACGAGCATGGAATCATCGGAAAAATATTTTTCTATCGTATCAGGTGAAGGCAATGTGCCTTTTTTCCAGTTATTTAACGATCGATAAACTGTCTCATAGCGGTCAACATCTGGATCAGAATTCATAGCCAAATCCTGTGAAACTCCATGAATAGAAGCGCCCAGCAAGTCCAACAGCCAATCTACAACGTGGGTAACAGGTAATGTTACCGCCTCATTTTCCAGGTTAGGCAAATACCAGAAACGCCCACCGGGCATACCTTTATCGACTGGTTCTTCTAAACTCCAGAATGCAGCTTTCCTGGCAAAGAAAGGGACTATCCTGAATGCTGCTACCCACCAAACAACCTGCTGTTGAGAGGCGTTCTGGGTGAAACAATGCGCCTCGACGGCTTTGTTCGATGCTGAGAATTCAAAAAAGTTGTGCAGGATGTCGCTTATATCAGCTTCCACACCCAGTTTTCCGATGATTGCAGAAAAAATGTTACCGAGCATCTCTTGTCGTTTTTGCAACGACATCCCGGATTTGAATTTGTTCTTTGTTTTTGTTTGAAAGCTGCCGCAACCAAGACTTTCATACACTTCGAGCAGAGTGGATTCAACTGATGGAAATCGGACCAAAATAAATTCTCTTTTTAATTAATTCAAAAACAACAACTTATGCGAACAGATCAGGGTGGGTACGGCACATTTCATAACGGCTAGTCCGTCTCGGCGGCAAGCTTAGCAGGCTTAACATAAGGAGCCTGAAACATGAATACTAACCATACCGATACACTTGTAATTAACTGGCATATCACCGAAGTATGCAATTACAGCTGCCATTATTGCTACGCTGCCTGGAAAAAACCTGATGAGAAACGCGAGTTATTCCATGACTCAAATTCAACTACAAAGCTTCTACTCGAACTATATAACTGTATCCAGTTCCAGTACAACACATTGGATACCTCAAAGTCCCCGACTTACAAAAAAGTACGATTGAATTTTGCCGGGGGAGAACCATTACTGTTATCAAAGAAACTTCTGCCAATTATGCTTGAGGCAAAAAGAATCGGATTTGACGTGTCCATTATCACTAATGGCAGTCTGTTGACGGAAGAGTTAATGGCTCAGATGGCACCGCTACTAACCTGGTTTGGCATAAGCATTGATTCAACTCGGCTATCTTCTAATCATTTAATCGGGCGCCATACCACCCATCAGCAAAAACTCGACGTTGAGCGATTACTTTCCATTATTGATATTGGGAAACACGCCAACCCATACCTGAAAATAAAACTAAACACCGTAGTAAATGCTATCAATGTATTTGACGATTTATCTGATTTTGTTGAGCGTTTATCGCCTCAGAAGTGGAAAGTTCTGCAGATGCTTCCCATCATCACAACGAAAAATGTGATTGATGAGGCACGTTTTGAAAAGTTTATCGCCCGTCATCACGCTTTTCAGAACATCATTTGTGCTGAAAAAAATGACGATATGCGTAATTCCTATCTGATGATCGACCCTCATGGTCGCTTTTTTCAGAATAGCCCTGCTGAGGCAGGCTCTGATTATGTTTACAGCAGTCCAATACTTTCGGTTGGAGCATCACTGGCGCTGCAGGAGATCCAATTTTCTACAGAAAAATTTGATAGACGCTATGCCAGCAACAACGTTGGAGATAGCTGTGATGTACTGTAGTAATAAAGATATCAACAAGCTGATTAGACGCTTTATTAGCCTGGGCTGGACGTTCATAAAAGGGAAAAAGCACGGCAAATTAATCCATCCAAGTGGTAAAGAGTCTGTAGTTATTGCTTCATCACCCAGCGACAAGCGTGCTATGCACAGCATACAAAAACATATCAGACATGCCTCCAGGAAGGCTTGCGAGATGTAAATATCGACGTCGGTATATTTGCTTAAAAAGTAAGTATTTAATAGATCATACTGTAATGCTGCCGTTCGGTGTTTGCATCGCAACGGTTAGCATTCCATCATGCCAGGCAACTGACTTATTACGGCCTTCAGCCTTAGCATGGTATAGTGCATCGTCAGCTCGTTTAATTAATGCATCAAGCTCCTGTTTTTCTTCAGCTATCGCAAATCCGATACTAACAGTTATTTTTTCTTCAGACAGAAGGTCGAGCGCCTCAATTCGCAGCCTTAACTTTTCAGCTTTATGCGTTGCTTGCGTTGCGTTTGTGTCAGGTAAGCAAATCAAAAACTCCTCCCCTCCTATTCGAAAAAGCAGGTCATAATTCCGAAGGTTTTTCTGCGCAACATCTGCTACCGCTTGAATCACTTTATCGCCGACTTGATGACCATATTTATCATTTACGCCTTTAAAAAAATCAATATCGAAGATCATTAACGTTAATGGCTGGCCCTGCCGTTGGCAGCGATTTAATTCCGCATTTAGTTTCTTTTGCATAGACGATCGGTCAAGCAAACCAGTTAATGAGTCTCGCTCGGCGCGATGCTCAAGCTCTAGCTGCCGCTGTCGCGCTAGAATCATTAAACCACCAGTAAGAATCAAGGCGCCATAAATTGTCAGACTGAACCAGCCAAGTTGATAAACAATGGGATTAGGCGCTGGTGTTGTAAAGCCATATTTGCCCGTAATAAACAGGACTCCCCTGATAGTCATCTGCGTAATATTAAAATACATGACCCATTTGAAATACGTGACTACTGAAGAAAACGTATCATTGTTGGCTCTGGCTAACACTCTTAAACAAAGCACGTTAATAAGAATAATGATGCCAAATCCTAACAACAGCCGGGACAGCTGATCCTGCTGGATTAACGGAGTAAGCTGTAAAAAATAAAAAGTTATCGCCACTACCAGCAGATAAAGGCGCTGCAATGGTTGCTCTAGCAACCGGTGTAGTGCGCTCAGCACCATTAGGTGGAGAGCCACAGTAACAGTGTTAATCACAAAAGGACTGATAAAACCAGGCAATGTATGGTACTGATACAGCATCGAAAAAGCGGAGTGAGCAACCAAACATACCCCAGCGAAACATAAATCCAGCAAATACTTTTGCGAGCTGGTTCGGCGAAACTCAATAAAGAAATAAACTGTGGCAAAAAGGCCAATAACCAAATTTATGGCTGACAGGGTAAAAAGGTCCATCTACACTCCGAATTTCACTACCAACAGAACAAGCCCATGTAGTGCATCAATTAGTTTAAGAGAAAAATAACTTGATGTACCTATTATTTGTATTAGTACAAGCATTACAAGTTTAAATCAACCCTGCATCAGCATTTAGTGTGTCACTACACCATTTATGCAATAGCTTTGGTATTGCCCGCCAGCAAGCATCGAAAGACATTAACGGCTATTTACGCGACGTTGCACCGGACAACCTGGAATATGACGGCAAATTAAAAGGCTATAAACCCTCGGCTACTTTTACACCCAAAGTGACCAGTGGCCTGGCAGATGAATACCTGCATGCGCTAGCCAGCATTAAAGATTTTGCCCACACTTTTAGCCAACTCGATTTAGGTTTTGCCCATACTGAAATGCTAACACCACCACTGCGGCAGGTTAATCCGGATATTCTACGCGCCCTGGTACAAGCGGCTCGAGATGGCAAAAAGATAGATATGGGTTATGTGTCGCTAGGCTCACCTAATGAAGAAAGCCGCATCATCGCCCCGCACACCCTGGTATGCACCCCACTTCGCTGGCATGTGCGTGCTTACTGCGAAAAGAACCGGGAGTATCGCGATTTTGTGCTTAGCCGGTTTCGTGGCATTAATGGCCTAGAAGGCGAGGCCGATATGACCAAAGCGCAGGATGAGCGCTGGAGCAACAAAATTGATATCGTGCTGGTACACGACTCCCGCTTATCAGACTATCAAATGGCTATTATCGCCGAAGATTACAATATGACTGACGGTAAACGGGTTATTTCAGTTCGCTCTGCGCTGGTGCCATATGCTGTGCAAGCTCTAAACCTGGACCTGGCCAAAATAGAAGCGCGCCCGGAAGCGCAGCAAATTATGGTGGCGAATTTGGATGAAGTTAAAAGGCATGCGTTTTGAATAAGTAATTAACTCGCGTTCCTGTAAGCTAATAACGAAATACTGTCATCGCTTAACCACTCAACACCTAACTGGCCGGCATTAAGCAGCAAGCGACCTTGCCGGTTTGGCCGGATACGCTTTTGCTTACGCTGTTCCACCAGGGTATCCAGCAGCTCTAAAATTGCGCCTTTTACACCCAGCTGTTTCAGCATTAGGTTATCAGCTTCAGTTAAATGCCATGCTGTCGCAGTTAGCGTGGGCGATTCGTTTTCAGCTACAAACATAATGCTACCGCTGAGTTGTTGTAATAGTGGGTAGTTATGACGCAGTGCTTCCAGGCTCTGCTGTTCAAGTTGGATGACATCATGATCCATAGCGCATCTCCTTAGGCTCTGTTTCAGTGTAGCCAAATTATTTGCTATAAACAGCTCTGAACAGTCCGGATATTTCTGATATTTACGCTAATGATACGGGTGGCAGATTTCATATTTGTGTTTGAAAATGCTTCACAACATTCCGACACGAACTGGTTATCCAATTTATAGAGCAGAGGTCATATCGCGGCAGGTGTTACGTAGTGAATTTCTCAAGCTGGCACAAACATGGCACATTAAACAAAAAAACCACTCAGCTTTCGCGTAAGTGGTTGATTGTTTTGGTGCACCCGCCGCGATTCGAACGCGGGACCTCTGCCTCCGGAGGGCAGCGCTCTATCCAGCTGAGCTACGGGTGCAACCGTCGCACTTTGGTGCGAGCGCGCATTATAGACAGCCTTTGGCTGTAAGTCTATTGTCTGACAGTGCGTTTTTTAGGCAAACAGTTCCTGGCTGGTGATTGCACCGCCGCCGACGACAGGCTAGAGTACCTTAACTGCTATTACGGAAGCTGTTTAATGCTTGGTTTTTTTAGTCTGCTGCGCTTTTGGCACTGGTTATTATTGGTCGGTTTGGCTGGCGCAGCGCTAGTGGCAACTGAAACGTTAGTACAACATGAGCAGCAGTTTAGCCGCAGCCAGCAATTGCGCCAGGAAGTGGCCAGTGCCGGCCAGCTCAAGGCTATGCTGGAATCAGAGCTGAATATTCCGCTG
The DNA here is from genome assembly GCF_000987775.1 of Arsukibacterium ikkense. GTDB lineage: Bacteria > Pseudomonadota > Gammaproteobacteria > Enterobacterales > Alteromonadaceae > Alishewanella > Alishewanella ikkense. The sequence goes on along the minus strand of NZ_LAHO01000012.1, from coordinate 37,406 downwards.
TATTTAACCGTTGGCCTGGCTTCTTATATTAAAGCCAGTGGCGGTTCGGTAAACCAGGCAGAGCTGGATATTTTATTGCCGGGCCTGGTGCAGCAAGCCAAGCATATTCGCAATATTGGCCTGGCGCCCGGCAACCGCTTGCAATACCTGTATCCGCTGGCCGGTAACGAGCGGGCGCTGAATTTATACTACCCCGACCTGCCCGACCAATGGCCGGTTATCGATGAAACCATTCGCAGCGGCCAGGCCCGGTTGACTGGCCCGGTGCGCTTAGTACAAGGGGGCCAGGCCTTTATTTATCGCTTACCTGTTTTTGTTCCGGATGATAGCTACTGGGGTATTTTAAGCACTGTGGTCAATATCGAGACCATCTGGTCATTACTGGCCGCCAGTGCCGCCGAACAACAGGTAACGATTGCCCTGCGGGCCAGAGACCCCGGCAAAAGCGATTATGGCAACAGCTTTTTTGGTGAACCACGGTTGTTTTTTGACGACAGCCTGCGCCTGGATCTGGCGATCCGGGGAGCTGACTGGCAAATGGCGATTCGGACAACAGATAGCTCGCTGGATCGCAGCAACTTGCTCCGCTCAAGCCTGAACCTCACTACCTTTTGTTTACTCACTCTACTGGCCTGGCTGTTTTATTCGCGCCAGCAACTGCGCCAGACAGCCAGCGAACTCAGCCACAGCGAGAGCTATTTACGGGCCGTAACTGACAACGTGCTGGACGCTATTGTTGTCACCAATGACGAGGGCATGATTGAAGATGCCAACTTGTCTTGTTATCGCATGTTTGGCTATAGCAAAAACAGCTTGCAGGGCCTGCATTGGTCTATGCTGCTGGCTACTCCACACAGCATTGAAGCCATTTACAGTGCCACCTCAGCACCTGAGCAGGAATTTGAAGGCCTTGGCCTGCGCCAGGACAGCAGCCATTTTAACTTAGCCTTGTCACGCACCCGGCTGGTGCTGGGACAGCAGCAACATCAGTTGCTATTGATCAGAGATATCACTGAACGCAAACGAATAGAAAAACTGAAAAACGACTTTGTCGCCACTGTCAGCCATGAGTTACGCACCCCACTAACAGCCATTAACGGTGCCTTAGGCCTGGCCATTGGTGGTGCCCTGGGTGACTTAAACCGCCCGACGCAGAAAATGTTAAGCATGGCGCACAGTAGCTGCGGCCAGTTAAATCAGCTGATTAATGATTTGCTGGACACTGAGCGGCTGGCCAGCGGTAAAATGCGTTTTGATACGGTTGCGGTAGACTTAGTACCCGTACTGGAACAAAGCGTTACCCAAATAGCGGCAATGCAGCACCAGCAAAAATTAGTTATCGACTACGACCAGCACAAAGCCTACCTGGTGATGGCTGACAGGGGCCGTTTAAGCCAGGTTTGCCTTAATTTGCTCTCAAACGCTGTTAAGTTTTCGCCGGCCAACAGCGTAGTGACCATAAAACTCACTGAGCAGGAGCAGCTGATCCGGGTCAGCATTATTGACCAGGGCAATGGCGTCAGCTCAGAGTTTTTACCGCAGCTGTTTCAGCGCTTTGCCCAGGCCGACCAACAGGATAGCCGCCAGTATGCCGGCACCGGGCTGGGCCTGGCGATCAGTAAAGCGTTGATAGAGCAAATGCACGGCCAGATAGGCTACCAACGTCAGCAGCAAGGCAGCTGTTTTTACTTTGAACTGCCGGTAGCCCAGCCAATGCAGCGCTAAAATTTGCACTTGGCTGGCTTTTGTCTTAATTTGCTTACCATTGGCTGCAAAGCCCGGCAATTTATTGCCAATTTTGGCATACTAGGCCCGATACAGCGCGCCCACGCCGGCGCAGCTGATAATAATGACTAGCGGCCTTAGCCGCAACCACGCCACGGAGACATAATAATGCGTAAAACACTACTCGCTACCGCGATAGGTACCATATTTGCACTGAGTGCCTGCTCAGACAATACTGCCCCTACTCAGGTTACCACTAGCCCCGCAGCCGTTGAGAGTACCGAAGTGAGCAGCAGCAACCCATTTTTCCAGCAAAGCAGCCTGCAATATCAGGCGCCTGATTTTAACGCCATTAACGATGATCATTTCCTGCCAGCCTTTGCTGAGGGCATGGCCCGGCATATGGCAGAAGTTGAAGCTATCGCCAATAACCCGGCGGCCCCTACCTTTGACAACACCCTGGTGGCGCTGGAAAAAAGCGGCGAGATGCTCACCCGCGTTTCCCGGGTGTTCTACAACCTGACCGGCACCGACAGCAACGAACAGCGCCGCGCCATTCAGTCAGAGCTGGCGCCGAAAATGGCAGTGCACTCCGATAACATCAATCTAAACCCGGCGTTATTTGCCCGGATTAAAACCATTTATGACAATCGCAACGACTTAGGTCTGGATGCGGAAAGCGTGCGGCTGGCCGAAGTTTACTACGAGCGCTTTGTCCGGGCAGGTGCCGAGCTTACTGAACAGCAAAAAACCGCTATTCGGGCACTGAACGAAGAGCACTCTACCCTGACCAACAAATTCTCACAGAACCAACTGGCCGAAACCCGCAACATTGCGGTGGTGGTGGACGACAAAGCACAACTGGCCGGCTTATCTGACGCCCAAATCACGGCAGCGGCCAACGCCGCCACCGCCGCTGGCCATGAAGGTAAGTACCTGCTAAGCATTACCAATACCACCCGCCAACCGGTATTAAGCCAGCTGGATAACCGCGAATTACGTCAGCGGGTATGGGAAGCATCAGCTAACCGTGGCCAGAGCGGTGAGTTTGACAGCACACCTTTGGTTAGCCGTTTAGCACAGCTGCGGGCCGAGCGCGCCAAGTTACTGGGCTATGCCAACTGGGCCAGTTACGGCCTGGAAGCGCAAATGGCTAAAACGCCAGAAGCCGTGTTTGATATGCTGGGCAGTATGGTGCCGGCGGTAGTGGAAAACACTAAAAAAGAACTGGCTGATATCAATGCCATGATCAAACAAATGGGTGGGAATTTTGAAGCCCAGGCCTGGGACTGGGAGTACTACGCTGAGCGGGTACGTCAGGCCAAATATGATTTGGACGAGAACGAAGTTAAAAAGTATTTCGAGTTTAACCGCGTGCTGGAAGATGGTGCATTTTATACCATGAACCGTTTTTATGGCATTCGGTTTGAGCCACGGCCAGACTTACCGGTTTACCACCCGGATGTGAAAGCCTATGAAGTTTTTGATGCTGATGGCAGCAGCATGGCTATCTTCTATGCTGACTACTTTGCCCGCGAAGGTAAACGCGGTGGTGCCTGGATGAGTTCTTTTGTCGGCCAGTCACACTTACTGGGTACCAAACCAGTAGTGGTGAATGTGATGAACATTCCCAAAGCAGCTGATGGCCAGCCTACCTTAATCAGCTACGACCATACCACCACCATTTTCCACGAGCTGGGCCATGGTATTCACGGTATGTTCTCTAATGTTAACTACCCAACACTGGCCGGCACCTCGGTATCACGCGACTTTGTAGAGTTCCCGTCTACCTTTGAAGAAGACTGGGCGCAACACCCTGAAGTACTGCCGAACTACGCCAAGCACTATGAGACCGGCGAGCCTATTCCACAGGATTTGCTGGATAAAGTATTGCGTTCACGCAGCTTTAATCAGGGCTTTGATACCCTGGAATATATGTCAGCAGCACTGTTAGACATGGAATGGCATTCACTTTCAGCCGATAAGCCGTTGCAAAATGTGAACGAGTTTGAAGCAGCCGCCCTGAAAAAGCATGGCGTAGATTTACCTGCAGTACCACCGCGCTATAAGTCAGCCTTTTTCTCACACTCTATGGGCGGTGGCTACTCAGCCGGTTACTACGCTTATATGTGGAGTGAAATTCTGGCAGCCGATGCCTTTGCCTATGTGCAATCGCGTGGCGGTTTAACCCGCGAGAACGGTGATCATTACCGCAAGAACATTCTGGAAGTGGGTAACTCACGGCCCACCATGGACTCGTACAAAGCATTCCGTGGCCAGGAACCGACCACAGATGCACTGTTAATCCGCCGCGGCCTGAAAACCAAAGTAGATTAAGCCAACGCTTGAACTAAAAAGCCCCGCTTTTCAGCGGGGCTTTTTTTTGGGTAAGTAACGTTGCAACGGCTAACCCCGCTGCAGTTTAAGCACCGGCTAACTGCATCTGGCTGATCAGCACCGAGCCGGTCAGCACGCCGCCACGGCGGTCAACATCGTTACCGACGGCGGCAATATTCATAAACATATCGGCCAGATTACCGGCAATGGTCACTTCGGCCACCGGAAACTGAATTTCGCCATGCTCGACCCAGAAGCCGCTGGCACCACGCGAGTAATCACCGGTAACGGTATTCACCCCCTGGCCCATCAGTTCAGTAACCAGCAAGCCTTTGCCCATTTGCCGGCATAGTGCGGCTAAATCGTCATTGCCGTGGCTTACCAGCCAGTTATGAATGCCGCCGGCGTGGCCGGTACTGGCCATACCCAGCTTACGCGCCGAATAACTGGTGGTCAGATAGGTATTGAGTACGCCGTTGTCTATGACCGCTAAGTCATGGGTTTTCACGCCTTCGGCATCAAACGGGCTGGACGCTAAGGCCTGCTTTAAATGTGGTTGTTCGGCAATGGTGACACCGGCCGCCATCACCTGCTGGCCCACTTTATCCAACAGGAAACTGGATTTGCGGTAAATACTGCCGCCACTAATCGCCGACACTAAATGGCCAAACAGGCTGCTGGCAATATCGGCGCGGAAAATCACCGGTACTTTCTGCGTTGGCACCTGGCGCGCACCCAGCCGGGCAATAGTTTCCAGTGCGGCTTCCCGGCCAATTTGTTTCGGATCTAGCAGTTTGCTGTACTGGCGGGCCACGGTAAAGCTGTAGTCGCGCTGCATATCGTCATCTTGCTCGCCAATCATCACGCAGCTGAAGCTATGGCGCGAGCTGGGGTAACCCACCAGCTGGCCGTGGCTGTTGCCGTAAACCTTTAAGCCCTGATGCGACGAAAACGAGGCACCTTCAGAGTTGGTGATCCGCTTATCGGTGGCAAAAGCGGCTTCTTCAGCGCCGGCACACAGGCTAATGGCCAACTCAGTGCTGATGCTGTCGGGGTAAAATAAATCTAAATCGGGCGGGCTGAACTCCAGCCAGGCGGCTTCAGCTACTCCGGCATGCGGGTCTTCCGAGGTATAACGGGCAATATCAGCAGCAGCGGCCACGGCCCGCTCCAGCGCCTGCGGGCTGAGATCGGCGGTAGAGGCCGAGCCTTTACGCTGGCCAAAATATAAACTGATGCCCAGGCCACCATCCTGATTAAACTCGACCGTTTCCACTTCGCCATGGCGGGTTTCCACGCTTAAACCACGGGTGCGGCTCATCGACGCTTCGGCGCTGGTAGCACCCAATGCTTTGGCGCGGGCCAGTACGGCACTAACCGCCTCTTTCACTTCGGCTATTTCCTGCCAGACATTTTGTTCTGTTGCTTGCATAGTCACTCTTGCTGATCACTCTAGTTGTGCCAAGCTTACCATAGACTGCTGACGGCTGCTGCCAGCAGGCCTTAGTTTTAGTGAACTAAGTTTAGTCAGTTAAGTTTAGTGATATACTTAACCAAAATCTGCTAACGAAGAAGCACCATGACCGAAACCGAATTTAAATACGGCGACAGCAAATGGCTGGACCAACCAGACCATATCAGCAAAAGCCAGATCAAACGTGACATGCTCGCCTTACAAGCGTTGGGCGAAGAGCTGGTAGCATTAAGCCCGGCTGCCCGCGCCAAAGTGCCGCTGGACGAAGAGTTAGTGGACGCCTTGCAGCTGGCCGACAAGCTGGCGAAGAAACGCGAAGCGCTGCGCCGCCATATCCAGTTTATTGGTCGCTTAATGCGTACCCGCGATATTGAACAAATAGAGCAGGCGCTGGCGGTAATGCGTAACACTAAGCAAGCTGCAGATAAGCAGTTTCATAAAGTGGAAAAGTGGCGGGAGAAGCTGCTGACTAACGACGATGCGTTAACCGAGTTTGTTGCCGCCTACCCGGCAATAGAAATACAGCAACTGCGTTTATTAATTCGCCAGGCCAAGAAAGAGCAGGAAAAAGCGCAGCCGCCAAAAGCGTTTCGTGAGCTGTTTCAGTTGATCCGGCCGGTGATTATGGAAAACGAGAGCTGATTGCACCATTTGGTTTTACCCGTAGGGGCGCATATTTGCGCCCCTTTTGCATTTGGTATCAATTGATAGGGCGCAATTATGCGCCCCTACATTGAAACAGCGGTTACAGTACTACAGCTTAGTTAACCAACCATGCTTATCTTCGGCCTTGCCCCACTGAATATCATTCAGCGCCTGGCGTAGCTTTAATGTTGCCGGGCCGGCTTCGCCACTACCGACGGTATGCTCGGTACCGTTGGCAATTAAGGTACCAACCGGGGTAAGCACAGCGGCCGTGCCCGACAACGCGGCTTCAGTACCTGGTTTGGCTGCACGCTCTAATAGCTCAGTAACACTCAGCTCGCGTTCTGACACCACCATGCCCATGTCGCGGGCTAAGGTGAGTACCGAATCACGGGTCACCCCATGCAGGAAGCTGCTATCCAGCGCCTTGGTAATAATTTCGTTGCCATCGATCAGGATAAAATTGGCCGCACCGGTTTCCTGCACGTCGCCACCCGGGCAGAACAATACCTGATCAGCCTGCACACTGGCGCGGGCTTTTAAAATAGGTTGCAGCGCGCTGGCGTAATTGCCACCGCTTTTTACCATGCCCATATGGGCGGCGCAGCGGGCACCATTTTGCTCCAGCAGCAACCGCAGTGGCTTGCTACCACCGGCAAAGTAGTCGCCTACCGGTGACAGCAACACATACAGCATTGAGCTGGCGGTCGGCGCCGCCGCTTTGCCAATCGCGGCCTCGGTACCAATATGGGTAGGCCGGATATACATTGAACCCGGTGGCTCGGGTACATCGCTGGCGTACTGACGCACGATATCGATAATCATCTGGCTTAGCGTAGCCGCATCAGGCTGCGGTAAGGATAACAAAGCGCTGCTCTGAATTAAGCGCGCCACGTTTTTTTCCATCCGGAATAAGTTAATTGAGCCGTCGCTGTGCTTAAAGGCTTTTAAGCCTTCGAAGCAGGTGCTGGCGTAATGCAGCACATGCGCGCCCGGGTGCAGGCTGATACTGTCTGCAGAGACAATCTGCGGGGTGCTCCAGGCGCCCTGTTCAAAACGGGTTAATGCCATCTGTGGCATAAAAACACTACCAAATGCAGCCATTGTTGTTTCCTGTTGTTTGTTTCAAATTATTATTGGGTGCCGCCAACGGTCATGGCATCCAGTTTTAAGGTCGGCTGGCCAACGCCTACCGGCACACTCTGGCCCTGCTTACCACAAACACCAACACCGGTATCCAGCGCCAGATCGTTGCCCACCATCGACACCTGCTGCATGGCTGCCGGGCCATTGCCAATTAAGGTGGCGCCTTTGATCGGGCTGGTAATTTTACCGTCTTCAATTAAATAGGCTTCAGAAGCCGAAAATACAAACTTACCCGACGTAATATCCACCTGACCACCGCCAAAGTTGGGGGCGTAAATGCCTTTTTTAACGCTGGCGATAATGTCGCCCGGATCATGCTCGCCGGCCAGCATATAGGTGTTGGTCATGCGCGGCATCGGCAAATGGGCAAAAGACTCACGCCGGCCATTACCAGTGGGGTTGACACCCATTAACATCGCATTGTGTTTGTCCTGAATATAGCCTTTCAGAATGCCTTTTTCGATCAGTACATTGTGCTGGCTCGGTACGCCTTCATCATCGATATTCAGCGAGCCCCGCCGATGTGCCAGGGTGCCGTCATCAACAATGGTGCACAACTTAGAGGCAACTTGCTGGCCAATCTTGCCACTAAAGGTCGACGAACCTTTGCGGTTAAAATCCCCTTCCAGGCCATGGCCAACCGCTTCGTGCAGCAGTACACCCGGCCAGCCTGAACCCAGTACCACTGGCATGGTGCCGGCCGGGGCATCAATCGCCGTTAAGTTAACCTGCGCCATGCGCACTGCGTCCCGGGCATACTGTTGCCAGCGTGGCTGGCCATCAACCAGTTCGCTAAAATACAGGTAATCTGTGCGGCCGCCACCGCCGGCACTGCCGCGCTCGCGCCGGCCATCCTGCTCCAGCAGCACCGAGCAGTTCAGCCGCACCAGTGGCCGGATATCGCTGGCAAAGGTACCGTCACTGGCGGCAACTAAGATTTCTTCATACACGCCGGATAAACTGACCATGACCTGCTCAGCGCGACTGTCGAGGGTACGGATAAAGGCTTCAATTTGTTTAAGCAGCGCCACTTTGTCGGTATTGCTCAGGCTTTGCAGCGGCTCACACGGCAAATAAATGTTGCTGTTGCCGCTTTTGCTAAAGGCTTTGACCCGGCCTTGCTGGCCATGACTGGCAATGCCACGCGCAGCGCCAGCTGCTTGTTGTAACGCGGCAGCACTAATGGTGTCGGCATAGGCAAAACCGGTTTTTTCACCGCTTATCGCCCGTACCCCCACGCCGCGTTCAATATTAAAAGAACCATCTTTCACCAGGCCATCTTCCAGTACCCAGGATTCATGTACGCTGGATTGAAAATATAAATCGGCATAATCGAGCTGGTGGCCAAACAAATAGCCAAGGGTGTGTTCCAAATCAGCCATGCTGAGATCGGAGGCGGTAATTAAATTCTGTTCAACTGCATTCATGATTTCAGCTCACTGTTAAAACGATTATGCTGGTGCACCGGCATTTTCTGGCCCAACTGCTGGCACTGGCTGATATCAACCAGCGCTGATACCCAACCCGGATTAGTACCCGCATCGGCCAGCACCTCACCCCAGGGGTCGATAATCAGGCTATGACCATAGGTTTCACGGCCATTGGCATGCACCCCGGTCTGGTTCGCTGCCAGCACAAAACACTGGTTTTCAATAGCCCGGGCTTTTAGCAACGTATGCCAGTGCGCCGCGCCGGTTGGCCGGGTAAAGGCAGAGGGTACGGTTAGCAGCTGCATCCCTTGCGCTGCCAAGGCCTGCATTAAGCCAGGAAAGCGTACATCATAACATATACTCAACCCCAGTTTCAGATCAGGTAGCTGGCACAGGCTGATCTTTTTACCCGGCAGCGTCGTGGCCGACTCGCGATAACTGCCAGTACTGTCTGTGACGTTAACATCAAACAAATGTAATTTCTGGTAATCAGCCAGCAGCTCGCCGCCAGGGCTGTACACCAGGCAGGATGCAGCAAAGCGGCCTGGGTCTGCCGTCATGGTGGGCTGACTGCCCGCCACCAGGTATACCCCAAACTCGGCGGCTAGCGCCTGACACGCTTGCTGAATCGGGCCCGCGCCAATGGCAGCCTGATGACTCAGCTGCAGCTTATCGCCACCGCCAAACACAGCAAAGCATTCCGGCAACAGCACCAGGTGCTGCTCGGCTTGTGGTATTTGCTGTAAATAATGCCGCACCGCCGCCAGATTAGCCGCGGGCTCGGGGCCACTGCTAAGCTGAATAGCGGATAGCCGCCAGTTAGTCGCCACGAGGTTGTTGCTCCTCTAAATTAATCAGCGCCTCTGGCTGGGCGATCCGCACCGGCACCGGTACCTGGGTACTATGGCGGTTAACTTCAGTGACCAAAGGCTGCTCAAAACTGCCGGTAACGGTAAAATTGATCCGCGAAATCACTTCGGCCGACTGAAATACCTCATCCAGCGCCAACGCGGCCAGGCCGGTCACCGGGTTCACCATCCAGGCGATGATCACCGGTAAGCTGGAGGTCACTTTGGGCGAAAATGACATTTGGTAATCCAGCTGCTGACTGACCAAATCAGCATAGCCCTGAATCGCCAGGTTGCCAGGTACCCCATCAATACTGGTATTGCTGGTTTGCACCACTCCCCGCTGAATTGCCAGGGCACCGCTCATTCGGTTGTAGAAAAAACCTTTTGAGAACACATCACGAAAATCTAAGCGCAGTTTACGGACCAGTGAATCAAGGCTGAAAATAGAGAACAGCCGGGCGCCCTGATCGCTGACTTCAGTAAACGCCCCCTCGCCCAGACTGAAATCAACCTGGCCATTAAGCAGCGCTAAATCAAATTGGGTGGGGGCCGCTGGCCAATCGAGACTAAAGTTGATATCGGCCCGGCTGCCGCTAATGCCGGCAGTGAGCTGAAACTCATGTAATAAGGCTCCCAGATTGGGGCTTTTAAAGCGGCCCTGTAACCGGGTAATACCCAGCTGCTGGTCGGGCTGCCAATCGCCTTGCACATCCAGTTCGTTGCGTTTGTAGCGACTACGCAACTGGCTCAGTTGCCAGTGATCGCCCTGGCCTTTGGCCTGCAGCTCCACCTTGCCAAAACGATAATTACCAATAGAGCAGTCATTACAGGTTAGCGTTAACGGCGGCATGCTGAGCAAGCCGGATTGCAGCTCTGGCAAAAGTGCCGTCAGCGCTGCTGGCGGCTCGGTCGCGGGCGGCGTATGGTACGGCAAGTGCAGATAATCGATGTCAGCGGTCAGTCCCTGCTGCTGCCATTGCCGGCTGAACACCCAGCGGCTGGCAATCTCGGTACCATGCAAGCGCAGTTGCCAGCTATCGGCTGCTGGTTCCAGCTCAAACACCGTGTTATTCAGCGCACTGCCGGCAACCAGCTCCAGTTTAGCAATTTGGCCGCGCACCCGGCTTAACGCCGGCATTAGCCCATTGTCATCATTTTGATGACTTAACAACTGCTCACTCAGCAGCTGCTGCCAGGGCAACAGGGTGACGTAGGGTAAATCGATATCAATGGTAAATTGTGCCCCATGCAAGCCAGCATTTGCTGCGCCCAGGCTCAAATTAGCCCGAGCAATATGTACACTGCCATGCTCAAGTTCAGCCGTGAAGTACAATTGATCACTATAATTTAGCGCCAGTAAACTTTGCTGGCTGTCACCATTAGCCCGTAGCTGCAGCTTGCCTGACTGAGCAGCTGTTTTAGTGTAGGGCGCGGGCAGTAACAGGGCTGTGGCAGTAAGATCAGCGTCAAGGGTCGCCTGATAGGCAACATCGTCAGGCAGCAGTTGCAAGGCCAACGCCAGTTGCCAGTCCAGGTTGCCGTCGATCAATTCTGCCGCTGCCGGCCATAACGCCTGCATCGCCTGACGACTGGCATTGTCGCCACTGGCATTAAGGTTGAACAGGTAGTTACCGTCCTGCAATGTACCGCTGATATAAGCAGTAGCGGCTAAATCACGCCAGTTAAAATTAAGGCCCCTGCCACTGATCTGGTCGTCTTTAAACTTAAGCTGGCCAGACAATTGCCGGATAGCCAGCTCTGGTGCAGTTAAATCCAAGCTGACATTGTTCAGTGTCAGCTCACCGTGCGCCTGCACCGTCGGTTGCCGCAAACCAATTTGTAAACCAATCTGAGCCTGAGCAGCACCGGCTGGCGCCAGCTGTTGCAACACTTTACCCAGATTCTCTGCCAGCGGTGAGGCACTGATCAGCTGATTGGCCTGGCTTAACTCCAGCGCACTGTTAATCTGAATATTCAGGTATTGTGCATCGAATAAATCAACAATGCCGGCTGCAACCTTACCGTTTAGCGCAATACCGCCGATATTGGCGCTGCTGGTATCAATTTGCATGCTGGCATTTTCAAACCATAACTGGCTGTGTAACTGCTGCACTGCCGGCCAGGCCGGGTCAAAGCGAAAACTGGCGTCGTTAACCTCGGCGGCAACCTGAAAAATGCCTTCGCTGCCGGCAAAAGGAAACTGCCCCGGCGGGCCCTGCCACAGCACCCGGGCTTGCGTAACCTCACCATCTATAACGGCGTCGCTTAAATAGTCCCGCACCCGCTGCGGCAGGTAGCGCAGTGGCAGATAATGGCTGACATTGGCCGCGCTGGCGCCAGTTAGCTCAGCAAATAAACTGAGCTCTGGCTCTGCTTGTACACGCCATTGCATAATGGCGCTCAGATTAAAATCGGTGGCCTGCAGTTGTAACTGGGGTAGCTGCACCTGCCAGATACCGTCGCGGCTTTGCCTGGCCAGCAATTCCAGCTGTAGCTGCTGGTAGGCAACCGGCGCACTGAACATGCTCTCCCAATGCAGTTCGCCTGGCCCGCCAGTCAGGGTTAAGCCGGCCGCCGTGGCACTGGCCCAGAACTGCCCCTGCAAAGCACTGAGCGCCGGTAATGCAGCACCGGACTGCGAGCTGATCTGCTGCAGCTGTCCCTGCAACTGCCACTGCTCGCGGCTGTTGAATTGCCACTGCATCTGGCTAAGCTCACCTTGCAAGCCACTGCGGCTAAGGCTGGCAAGCTGTGGTATTTCATCACTCAGTAATTGGCTTAATGGCAACATGCCATCCAGAGTAAACTGCCGCAGCTGACCACGCCAGCCGGCGTTATCTTTATGCAGCTGCAGCTGAAAGTCAGGCCATTGTGTCAGACCATCAGATAAAGCCAAACCACTGGAATACAAAGCCCAACCCTGTTGTTCCGGTACCCATAGTAACTGGCCTGGCCCCAGTTTCAGTTGCCGGGCCTCTCCCTGGCGTTGCCAGCGCAAACTGTTCTGCGCCAGTTCAATTTGAAAACGTTGTAACTCGCCCTTATCAACCCTGCCCCAGGCCTGAAAATTAATATCGGCTTCAGCCAGCCGCCCAGTTTCAGGTAACCATTGACGAAACCACGGCAGGACATCAAGCTCACGGCTTTCCAGAAATATCTGGCCAAAGGCCTGATCGAGAGTGGGGCCATACAAGTCGATAATAAAAGAAAAGGTATTAGCAGTAACATTGGCGACAGCCAGCTCGCCAATGCCCTGATGGCGCTCACCGTCGTTGCGCCAGTCCAGTTTTTGCACGGCGATAACAAGATCGTCACTGTCTGAAGCGGAGAGTACCAGCTCGCTATTTAGCAGCGTAAAGTGATTTAACTGGCGAAAAAACAGCTGCTCCAGACCGTCCAGCGCCGGTATGCTCCCCCCTTGCTCAGCGGCGGGACCACTTAACAGACTGCTGCTGTTGATAGCGTAGCGCAGGCCGGTTAGTTCAAAATGCTCTGCCCGTAACTGCCAATGGCGCAGACTCTGCCAGAAATCAAAGCGCACCCGGGTTTGCGCAATACTCAGATAGACCTCTTGCCCGGGGTGACCTATCTGCACCTGATTTAGCACCATAGCCGGGCCGAGCTTTTGCCAGCCGGCACTGATTTCGGCAATTTGTACTTGTGTACCCAACTGACTGGCAATAAGGTGTTCCAGATGATGTTTGTAACTATCGGCATAGGGTAGTGCCAACCGTAACAGCGACACTAAAGTCGCAAGCAGCACTAAACCAATGGCCAGCAACAGCCAGATTTTATGAAAACAATAAAAGCAGACTTGCTTTGCCTGTTGCACTACATCATCACCACATCAAATTGCTCCTGGCTATACATTGGTTCACCATAGATGGTTATTTGTTTGCCGATAAACACCTGTAACTCCGCCAGGCTATGAAACTCATCGGTGGTCAGGGCGTCTTTCACCACAGGCGACACATACACCGCAAATTTATCTGCGGCATAAGCCCGGTTTACCCGGACAATTTCCCGCAAAATTTCGAAGCAGACGGTTTCAACGGTTTTCAGGGTGCCACGCCCCTTACAAATCGGGCACTCGGCACACAGAATATGTTCCAGACTTTCCCGGGTGCGCTTGCGGGTCATCTCTACCAGCCCCAGCGCAGAGAAACCATGAATATTGGTTTTAGCCCGATCCCGCGCCAGCGCCAGCTCCAGGCTATGATGAACCCGCCGTTGGTGTTCGGTACTTTGCATATCAATAAAATCGATAATAACAATACCGCCGAGGTTGCGCAGCCGCAACTGACGGGCTATAGCCTGGGTCGCTTCAGTATTGGTATTAAAGATAGTTTCTTCCAGGTTGCGATGGCCGACAAAAGCACCGGTATTGACATCTATGGTGGTCATGGCTTCGGTCTGGTCGATAATCAGGTAACCGCCGCTTTTCAACGGCACCTTACGCTCCAGCGCCCGCTGAATTTCGTTTTCAACATCAAACATATCAAAAATCGGCCGCTCGCCCGGATAGTACTCCAGCAACGGCGAAATATGCGGCATAAACTCCTCGCAAAAAGCGGTAAGTTGCTGATAGGTTATTTTCGAATCTATCCGCACCCGCTCCAATTCACTGCCAACAAAGTCGCGCAGGATGCGGTAACACAAGGTTAAATCTTCATACACCACGCCTTCTTTGCGGGTTTTCTGCTTGCGCTTAACAATTTTGCTCCAGAGCTTTTTCAGAAATTTCGCATCCTGGATTAGCTCTTCACTGCCGGCGCCCTCGGCGGCGGTGCGCACAATAAAGCCGCCACTGTCGTCCAGGCAACCGCTGACTATCTCTTTTAAGCGCTGACGCTCGGCTTCGCTTTCCAACCGCTGCGATACGCCAACATGGTTGGAGTCTGGCATAAACACCAGATAACGTGACGGCAGAGTAATATCAGTGGTTAAACGAGCGCCTTTAGTGCCCAGCGGATCTTTGACCACCTGCACCAGCAAATGCTGGCCTTCGCGCACCAGTACCCGGATATCTTTGCTGATGGCCGGTTTACTGTCGGGCTCGGTACTTTCATTGTGCTGCACAATGTCGGAGGCATGCAAAAACGCCGCTTTATCCAGACCAATATCGACAAAGGCGGCCTGCATGCCGGGTAGCACCCGGCTGACTTTACCAACATAAATATTGCCAACCAGGCCCAGTTTGGCCTGGCGTTCAATATGTAACTCCTGCAGTACGCCGTTTTCAATCAGCGCTACCCGGGTTTCGGTGGGCGTAACGTTTAACAGTAGTTCTGCACTCATGCCTGCTCCTGCCAGTTACGTAATAACAAATCGGTTTCGCACAGCGGTAACCCTACCACTGCACTATAGCTACCATTAATCCGGCTGACAAAGCGGCCACCCTGGCCCTGAATACCATAACCACCGGCTTTGTCACAGGGCTCGCCTGTTTGCCAGTAGCGGGTAATCTCCTCAGCGCAAAGTACCCGGAAACACACTTCGGTGCTAACCAGACATTGCTGGCTGTTGTGCTGACTCAGCAGGGCCACCGCCGTTAATACCTGATGGCAACGACCTGATAACAGTTGCATCATCCGGCTAAAGTCGGCCTGATCAACCGGTTTACCTAAAATATGCTGATCAACCACTACAATGGTATCAGCCCCTAATACGGGCAACTGGTATTGCAGTTTGGCGGCACCGGCCTGCGCCTTGGCCCTGGCCAACCGGCTGACATAAGCAGTGGGGCTTTCTTCACCTTGCCGGCTTTCGTCTACATCAACCTGCACCAGACGAAAAGGAACAGCGATTTGCTGCAGCAATTCACGACGACGGGGTGAAGCAGAGGCGAGCGCTATTTCTGGATACATGGTTATAGGGTCTTCGTAGTTGTGGTGCTATACATTATTGAATTTTAAATTGACGGCGATAACGCCTTAATAACCAGAATAACCATGGCCAGACCAGCATGCCAGTTAATACCGGCCATAAGTAAGCGGGCAAGAAGTACACCCCGGTTAAAAAGTGACTCAGCCAAAATAACAGCAAATGGTACAAGGCTAAAAACAAGCCTATTAATAAGGCCTGCTGGATCACTGAAAAGTTCCTGATCTTTAAATGGTTAACCGCCACAATAAAGGTGACGACCGAGAAAGCCAGCGCATTCACCCCCAGCACGGTACCTATCAGCACGTCAGTTAAAAACCCCAGCAAAAAAGCGGTCAGAATATTGACCCGCCCCGGCAGCGCCATGGTCCAGTACAACACAACCAGCAAGGCCCAATCTGGCCGGAACAATTTCACCTGTTGCGGCATCGGCATCACCGTTAAGAGTAGAGCCACCAGCAGGGTCAGATAAATAAAGCCCAGGCCACCGTTTCGGCGCATTAGTTTAACTCCTCTGGCCGCAGCACATCTTCTGCTCTGGCTCCCGGCCACAGTAATAACACGTGGCGGATCCTGTCCAGCTGCGCAAAAGGCCTGGCATACACTATCATAAAGGGCTGGCTTTCATCTTTTTGTACCCGGCTGACTTCTGCCACCGGATAGCCTTCGGGAAATAAGCCATCTAAGCCCGAGGTCAGCAGACGATCCCCCACCCTGATATCAGCGCTTTGCGGCAAGTGAATAACCCTTAGCAAATCCCACTGGCCCAAGCCTTCGGCCACGGTGCGAATACCAGTACGCTCGGCCCGGACAGAAATAGCGTGCGTATTATCAGAAATAAGTAAGGCACGGCTGCTGGTAGGGCCGACACTGACGACTTGGCCGACCACACCGCGCTCGTCGATCAGGGGCTGGTACTCGGTTACGCCGTCGTTGCTGCCTTTATTTAATACCACCTGATGGCTGAACGGATGGCTGTACACCGCCAGCACTTCTGCTACCAATCGCTGGCCGTCCGTTAAGGGTGCTGAGCCTAACAAGGCACGCAGCTTGTTGTTTTCCTGCTGTAAATAGCCCAGCAGTTGCAACTGGCCATTCTGGCGCAGCAAGGTTTCTTTTAAACGGGCATTTTCATCCAGCAAACGCTGGTGTGACATAAATTGTTCAGAGGCACCGGAGAGCAGGGTTTCGGGTAAACTGGCAACATAAAAAAGTGGACTGACCGCAGAGGTCAGAAAACTACGCAACTGGGTAGATCGCTCGGTGTAGCGGTCTACCAGCATCAACCCGACACTGCAAAGTACGGCCAGTAGCAGGCGCAGTCCGAGCAGCGGGCCCCGGCTGAATATTGCGTTCATAACATATCTATTGTAGTGAGAGCACTATCACTCATAACTGAATACATCACCACCGTGCATATCAATCATCTCCAGCGCTTTACCACCGCCGCGGGCCACACAGGTTAACGGGTCATCCGCAACGACCACCGGAATACCGGTTTCTTCCATTAACAACCGATCTAAGTCTCGCAGCAAGGCGCCACCACCGGTTAGTACCATACCCCGCTCGGAAATATCAGACGCCAGTTCAGGCGGTGCTTGCTCCAGTGCCACCATCACCGCACTAACAATACCGGCCAGCGGCTCTTGCAGCGCTTCTAAAATTTCGTTGCTGGTCATGGTAAAGCTGCGTGGTACGCCTTCAGCCAGATTGCGGCCGCGCACTTCAATTTCCAACACATCATCACTGGGATAAGCAGAGCCAATTTCGGTTTTAATGCGCTCTGCGGTGGCTTCACCAATTAAAATGCCGTAATTACGACGAATATAGTTAACAATAGCATCGTCAAATTTGTCACCGCCAATCCGGACGGAGGAAGAATACACCACGCCATTTAGTGAGATAATGGCCACTTCGGTGGTACCGCCGCCAATATCGACCACCATAGAGCCGGTCGCTTCTGACACCGGTAGGCCAGCACCAATAGCGGCAGCCATCGGCTCGTCAATCAGGTACACCTCACGGGCACCTGCGCCCTGGGCTGACTCGCGAATGGCACGACGTTCTACCTGGGTTGAACCGCAAGGTACACATACCAGTACCCGTGGGCTTGGCCGTAAAAAACTGTTGCTGTGGGCCTGACGAATAAAATGCTGTAACATTTTCTCAGTAACATAGAAATCAGCAATAACGCCGTCTTTCATTGGCCGGATAGCCTTGATGTTGCCCGGGGTACGGCCCAGCATCCGCTTCGCCGCATGGCCGACGGCGGCGACACTTTTCGGCCCACCGGCTCGTTCCTGCCGAATGGCTACCACTGAGGGCTCGTTCAGCACTATGCCCTGATCTTTAACGTAAATCAGAGTATTGGCAGTACCTAAATCGATAGATAAATCGTTTGAAAAGAGGCCACGCAATTTATTAAACATGTAGACGCCAAATCCTATTAACAAGTACTCTGCAAGCAGCGGCACCATTGGCGGGCCAGCTACATTTAACATACCAGAGTGAAAAACCGTTACTCCGGCTATTCTAAGTAAGTCTCTGCCAAGAAAATAGCCTTTTATGACATTTTTCAGAAATTAATCAGCCATATTGCGCTGATTGTCAGAGTAGTGTGCGCTGACTTAGTTCAACAGCACGCTTTAGCCGCTAAAAACGTTCACGCCAGTAGATTTGCCGTGGGTTACCGCGATAGCGGCCGAACATAAACTCGGCCACCGGCGAGTTGGTGTAACTGCCATCGTCATTCCAGTCATATTGCAGCCATAGCGGCACCTGATAAATGGCACTGACGGTCCCCGGCTCATCCGGTGCGAGCAATACCAAGCCGCCAACCGGCGTTTTGCCGCTGCTAAGCTCAACTGCATTGGCCTGCGCTGTAGTCAGGCTATTGCTTAAATTCAGGTTACCGACACTGATCACGCTGCAATTATCGGCACTGTTGCTTTGAAAAAGACTGCCATCCCAATATTCTGCTGTTAAGTTAACCGGTAAATCGTCAAATTCCGGGCCAAAGCCATTGGCCATTTGCAAGCGACCATAGCGCATATCGGTTAACATCAGCGCGGCGGCATTACAGCTGTTATCGGCGGCACAATTACTATTAGTAACGTTAGTATCGGGGTTCGCCACCAGGCTACCGTCGGGGTCTATGATATTTAACGCCACCGTTAACGCGCTAAAGGGTCCATCGGCTGCGCCGCTGCTTTGGCGGTTAAGCCGTAACTCTGTGGTACTGAACAACTGCTGCCCCAACGCCCAGCTGCCAAAACCGCTGCTGGTTAGCCTGTTGGTTAAATCGATACCATCGTCGGCGTTTTCAGCCTGTAACAGCAAACTACTGTTGGCAAAGGCACCAAAATAATTTTGGGTGCGCTGGCCTGCAGTATTGCGGGCTGTCAGGGTGAAGCCCAGCGTAAAGGGCTGCTGCATATAACTAAAACTGCCACAAGCGGCGTCGCTGCTGATATCACTAAGGGCAAAATCAGCCGGCACAAAGCGGCCGCTTGCCTGGCCGCTGCCAGCTGGCAGCGGATCTGTCATGGTTAAATAATTCACCGGCGCCGTATTAAAGCGGAACACCCCAACTTCTGAGACGCTTTGGCCAATGCTGGTGCTGCCATTCAGCGCACGCTGATGCGAGTAACTTTGCTGGCCAAGATCGCCAGGCACACCCACAGGCGCAATTAAGCTGTGACTAAGGGCAATATTAGTCTGTTGGAAATTCGGGGTAACCGGGTTAGCGCAAATATCGGTGCTACCTTGCTGCCAGGCATGGGCACTGATGTTCAGCGGGAAAACCTCGCCAGCGCGCCGGAATACCGGGCAACTGGCATCGGCAGCCGGACAATGCCCCAGGTTTTGTATACATAGGCCTGCCGGGCGACGGATAAACTGGTCGGCACCATTTAATACCAGGCCGCTATCTTCAGTAGCAACACTGCCATTGTAACGGGCACTCAGCTGCACCTGTCCCGCATCAGCATAATTAACACTGATCAGTGCCTCGCCATTCTGGTCAAAATTAAGCGCCAGACTGGTCGGGCTGGCCGCAATTAAACTGACATTGCTGCTGTTAACCTGCAAAGGTAGTGATGCCGGCCGGGCCGCCGGGCCCGGATCAATATAGCTGCTCCAGAAACTGACAGTACGGCTGACATTGGCAAACTGCGGCACACATTGCTGCGTATTATCGCCCTGCCTTACTGCCGCCACCCTGATGTTATCAGCCGGCTGGTTGGCAATACCATCTGGCACCGCAAACACTAAACCGGCTGTAGCAAAACTGACATTACAGGCCGCGGCACTTAAGCCCCCACCACCGGCGCGGCACAGCGTTTGGCTTAGCGGCCGGGTAGTGGGCACCGAACCGCTGACCCCAATCAGCGTAGAACCTGCGGTACTGCGGCGCAGGGCAACGGTGGTGGTGCCGCCGGCAAAGTTGATGGTATTGCCGCCCACCCAGCCACCGTCAGCCAGGGTAGCCGGGCTTAGCGTGGCGGTGACCGGGTTGGTGATCAACTGGCTGCAGGCCGCATTGGCACAAGCCCGCACGGTAAAGGTTTCCGGCTTGCAGGTTAATGCCTGGCCGCTGTAATCAAACTCAAAATGGTCAATTTGCTGGCCCACAGGTGTAGATCGCAGCGCACAAATACTGAGATTGTCCAGTTCATGAATATTAGTGGAGCCGCCGGTAGAACCGGTTAATGATAGTAAAAAATTCTCCGGCACAGCAGCCTGCCCCGGTTCGGTCAGTGCATTAAATGGCTCGATCAGCGTAATAAAGCCAGTACCATGATCCCGTTCCACGGCTACTAAGGCAGAACCTGCACTGCGGGAATCCACTGTGATGCGATAGCGATGCGGATTATTTTGATTACCATCAACCCGCGGACTCAGACAACCGCCAGCAGGGTTAGTAGCGCCATTGTTACAGGTGCCCCGTAAATATCTGTAGCCAGTGGTGCCCTGCCCGGAGCCACGAATAGCAACTGATTGCTGTCGGCGACCCGGCCCGCCCGGCCCGCCTTCAGTGGAAAAGTTACCAAATTCATCCAGGCCTATACCCAGCCAGCCACCAGCAAAGCCTGATATATTCTGGTTAGCTCTGCTTCCATATCCCAGCGGCCCGCCAAAACTGCCAGGCTGCGGTGTCACAGCCGCATCCGATAACACTACCGCCAGACCATCGGCGCCGCTACCGCCATAGGCCAGATAATCAAACTCAACAATGACCAAATTATCGGCCGCCGGATATAAACGCTGATACGTCGCCGACGTTGCCTGATTACCGACGGCCTGAGTCATCCGCAAGCGGTTATTAATCACCTGCGGGGTAAAAGTACCACTGCTGCGTGCCGTCACCCAGCTGTCACTCAGGCTGGCACTATTAAAATCGTCAGCCAGACAACTCAGACAGGTATCGGAACGGCTGTTACCATCATAATTAAAACCGTCGCGTTGCAGTGAATATATCTGGCTGATTTCGTTGACCGATAACCGGTTTTGATAAACTAAAACTTCATCCATACGCCCGGTAAAAAAATCAGCAAAACTGTTCGCACTCTGCCACCAGACGCCCAGCGCAGCGCGGGTCACGACTAAGTCCCCCATCTGAGCAGTGGTGCACCCCACCAGACCTGCATTCAAGTACAGGCAGACCTCGCCACCGCTACGGGTAAAAACCAGATGCTGCCAGCTATTGGCCTGAATCGTCGGCGGATTGCTGGCAAAACTGTGATAAGTGCCTTTTATCCCGGTGCGTATGGTATTTTCCGGAGTCAGATAAAGTTCAAATTCATTATTCCTGGCGTTATTTGAAGCCGAAATGATTTCCCTGAAACCACCGGTAGTTTCAGGATTAATCCATAACGACAGAGAAAAATTGTCCAAACCATTTAATAGTGCTGCGGGCAACTCGGCTCTACTTTGCACATTGCCGGCAAAACGCACAGCCTGTTTAACGACGCCCTCAGCCCGGGACAGGTTTAAGCCGGCGCCATTATAGTTACCGGTTAATTCTGTCAGCACACTGCTGATTTCATCAAAACACTGGTCCAGCGGATAATGTGCCCGCAATACCGCGGGCGGCAACAAGGCATCGCATACTACACCGCCACTTAGCAGAGGTATCGCGGCAGGCAGGTAATTCACCGTACCAAAGTTAGCTACGGCGCCTTTTGCGGTTAAAGCACCATTGATAACACTATTATTATTAAGCTGTACTGCACCCCCTACTAACACAAAACCATTAATAACGGCGTTGTTGTTTAAAATTAAGCTACCACTGACTACCAAAATAAAATTTTGCGCTGGCCCTCCGGCATTCAGCACCACGTTATTTTCAATGGTCAGGTTACCATTTACAAACACCCGGCTTGTTGCACCGGAAGTAGTGCGGATAGTGCCATTAACAATTTGATAGTTGTCGTTATCAGCATAGTAGTAATCAATGGGCGCTAAAGGCTCAGGAAAGCTGGGATTGGGACTTGCCGGAAAAGGAATGCTTGCTGGTATCGCACTATTGCTGCGAACCGCCTGGGTCCAGATATCATCACAATTAATTGCCAGTGCATTGGCACTGATCAATAACATGAAGCTGGCGATTAACCACCTCATTGCCTGACCTCCAGCTCAATACTGCGACTGGTTATAAATTCATTGGCATTGCAGCTGGCGGTGCTTTGCAGCAAGAACAACTGGCTCAGCTCCGGGCTGGCAATAGCCCGGGCGGTGCACTGCACCTGCGCCTCGCAACCGGTTAGACCCGCGGTGGCAAAACTAAAATTCCAGCTGCTGCAATTGCTGGCACCAGCACGCGGAAACAACTCAGTTAGCGCCAATTCCATGCCACTTTGTGCGGCAAATAAGGCGCGGGTGCCCTGTACTTCGTATACCACACTGTCACTGCTGCTTAACAGAATGCGCGACAACGCCAACACGATAGCCAGCATCACCACAATAATAAATACCGCCACCACCAGCGCACTGCCCTGCTGTTTCGTTTTGGTTAAAGCCAGCTTAAGGAACATTGGGAATATGCACCTCATAGTTAAAAAACATGTCGCTGGCCTGGCTTTGGCCAAACTGCAGCAATAAATTAACCACACTATTGCGGGTTAGCACCGCATCATTAATAGCAAACCGTACCTGCTGCACATTGCCCGCCATTAAGCTGCCAACAGCAGCAGGGGGTAATGGCTGAGTGGCGTTATAACTATAGCCGCTGTAGCGACGAATACTGCCCTCTACCCCATTAAAGCAATAACTTACCGGGCTGGCCGCCAATAAATAAAACCGTTGCTCGGGCGAGTCGAGCGGAAAGCTATGGCTGCTGGCCAGTTGCACAGTGCGGGTGGCACTGTTGCCATCAGCATCGTCCTGTTCGCTGCCGCTAAGGGGTATGGTACTGCCGCTGCTGCCATAAATATCATGCAACTGGCGCGGGTAAATGGTAAAAGGCAAACCGAGGTAACTGTCCTGCCAGTTAAGCAAAGCTAAGCGCAATTCGTTACCGGCATCGGGGGCAACCGGCGCTTGCAAATAAACGCCACTGGCGACAATAGGGGCAAACTCAATACAACGCAGCAAAGGCCCGTCGGCCGCGCGAATGCTGTTGGGCGCGGCATTACGCAGTTCACGTTGCAGCCGTTCGGCGACAAAGCGGCTTTGGGTTAATACTTGTTCGCGCTCGGTGGCGTCGCTGTACATGCTGGCACCCAGGCCAATATAACTGCTGACACCCAGCGCCAGAATGGACAGCAGCACAATCACAATAGTCAGCTCTATTAAGGTAAAACCGCGCTGTATGCTGTACAACATCACCAGTTCCCTTTATAGCTGCTAAATTGCAGTTCGCTGCCAGTGGGGGTGCGCACGGTGACGGTAATCACTTTAACCTGATCAGCCACCAGGCTGATGCCGCCAACCTCGTCGGCGGCAGCATAACTGACGTTAACCCGCAGCTGATAGTTGCGATACACATCCAACAGGTCTTCTGCCAGAATATTGGTTAACAGGCTGCCATTAGCGGTAAAATTATGAAAATCGTCCACATCGTTAAAACGCAACCGGTTATCGGCATTCAGCTCGCCCGGATCTACCGGCCAACTGCCATCGGCATTTTGCACGGTGCAAGCGGGGGCACTACTTTCACCGCAGCGCAGCATACTGCCACTGCGCGGGCTTTGCTGGTCAAACGAGCGGGTCATAATATCGTTTAGCATACTCTGGCCCAGTTCAGTGGCCCGCACCTGATGCCAGGGGTCAGTGCTTTTTATGTATAAGGGCCCCAGCACCGCAGTAACCAGACTGAGCGCAATAGCCAGCACCACTATGCCGGTAATCAGCTCAATCAGGCTGAATCCTTGCTGACTGCCGGTTAACCTAAGTGGGGCTAACATAGATGAATATACCCTTCGTATTCGATACAAATAGCCAGGTTAACATTGCCCTGCACATTCACCCGACAACTGTTCTGGCATAAACGCGTGCCACCTTTGCCAATTGGCTGACCCAGGTTATTAAAATACAAATCGAGCTCAAAGGCCACCGGCCTAAGCTGAATGGTACTGCGGTCACGCGCACTAATACAGAGCCGGGTTGCGGTATTTTCGCAACCCGGGCTGCCGGCCGGATTAATGCTAAAATTGTCGACCTGAACCCCAACCGGGTTGCAACTGGTGCATTGCATCGACTGTATTTGCTGACGCTGAATTAAACTAAAAGCCTGATCGCGGTATAAATATTCGTTAGTGCCACTGCCAGAAAAAAAACGGGGCACTAAGCTAACCGCCAGTACCCCGATAATTACCAGCACCACTATTAGCTCTATTAAGGTAAAGCCTGTGTGGTGCTGCTTTTTGTTCATTACAACTCTCTGCGATTAGCAGCCTTGGCCATAAACCGTAATGACCGGCTTAACAGCAGGTCCGGTAGATTGTACATAAACCGCATGACAAGCAGTTTCTGCTGTAGTTCCCAAGGTAGAATTGGCAGTCGAAATAACTACGCTGGTAGCACCTACAGCACCAAAGCCTGGCGCATCATCAGCCGTACTAACCACAACATCCCATTCGGCAGTAGCTAGCTCAGCTGTTGCACGAATTGCGACAGGCGTCGCTACCGGATAGCCATATGCAATGTCAATTGCAGGATCAGTTAAGGTTCCCGTTTCAGCACTCTGTTTGCCAGCGATAATCGCTTTACCATACACCAATGCACCAGCCGATTCTAAAGCTCCCTTAACACCTGTCAATGTAGAGCGTTTTGCGTCAGCACCAAAATCTAAAAACTTAGGTGCAGCAGTTACTGCCAGAATACCCAGAATAACGATAACGATAATTAATTCTATTAATGTGAAACCTGCCTGATTACGTTTCATTGGTTTACCTCAAACTTCAAATATAAAAACTTAGTTAATGATGACTGCGACAGCACCCAATTGAGCATTGTATGTAAATAGTCGTCCCTCTGTTGTAGCGGTCGGTCTGTTAGCCAGCGCTGATCTCAAATAATAACGACATTCCCCCCCTGTGCCATCAACATACAAGTCTGTTGTTAATGCTTCATATCCGGCCTGGTCTGCCGCGGTAGCTGCGGAAGCAGAACCTGCCTGGAACAACGAATTATAGGCTGCCAGGCAACTGGCCGGAGACATCGCTGTTGCAACAGTCGCCGAAGCCAGCGCGCCACCAACTGGATAGCCAAAACGAGAGTCGACCGTAATAGTGTAAGGACTTGCCGTATTTGCGCTGCTTAACTCAACCAGGTTAGTTGCAGTATTTACTGGCCTGCCATCAATTTCCCACTGCGCCCGGGTTATCCCTATCGCACTGGCAAAACCGCCAGCAATACCCTCAAGGGATGCTGTTGTTGCCCGTTCTTCGAGATTTAAAAACCGCGGTAAGGCGGTAGCGGCCAGCAGGCCAAGAATAATAATGACTATTACCAATTCTATTAAGGTAAAGCCTGTTTGCTTTTTCATCGTTGTCTCTCCCAAGCACTTGTATTAATAAGTATATCGTTAATTATTGTTATTAGCTTAATTTGTGGCAAAGATTAACCGCCTTTGTAAGCATTTAGCATATCCCACATGGGGGTAAAAATTCCTAACGCCAGTAATAGCACCATAGCCGCTACTATGGCAATTAAGATTGGCTCTATTTTTGCGGTCAGGCTTTTTAAATCAAACGCCACTTCGCGCTCATAAAAGCCGGCCACTTCGGTGAGCATTTCATCCATTTGGCCGGTTTCCTCACCTACTGACACCATTTGTAATACCAGATCCGTAAACATACCACTTTGCTGCGACACCCGCAGCAAGCTTTCGCCCCGCTCAATACTGCGCCGCATTTCCCGGATCTTATCTCCAAGATAGTCGTTATCGACCGCTTCGGCAACCAGACTTAGTGCCGTGGTAATAGGTACCCCGGCTTTTAGCATCATCGAAAAGCTACGGGCAAAGCGCCCCAGCGTAGCGCGGTTGACAATGCTACCTATAATGGGCACTTTAAGTTGCCAGCGGCCCCAGCGCAGTTTACCGGCGGGGGTTTGTAAGTAAAAACTTACTGCAAAAATACTGGCGATAACGCACAGCAGTAACAATGGCCAGAAATTAATAAAAAACGCCGAACTGGCCAGCAATATCTGGGTAGACCAGGGCAGCTCGGCATTAAAGCGGGCGAACATATTGGCAAACTGCGGAATAACAAAAATATTCAGCACCACCATTGCTACCACCAGCGCAATTAACACAAAAATAGGGTAGCGGGTGGCCTGCTTAATTTGTTTGCGGGTTTCCAGCTCCTGCTCAAAATAGTAGGTAAGCTGTAAAAAGGCATCATCAAGCCGGCCGGTATTTTCGCCCACATGCACCAGACTAACGATCAGCCGGTTAAACACCTTAGGGTGGCTGGCCATTGCCACCGATAAACTACGGCCGTTTTCCAGCTCGCTGGCCAGTGCATTCATCACCTGACGCAACCGCGCTGAGCCCGTGCTTTCGGCCAGGCTTTTAATCGCCCGGATAATCGGAATACCGGCTTTCATCAGTGAATACATTTGCCGGGAAAAGATAATCAGCTCTGTCAGGCTGACTTTGGCTTGCCACAGCTCAAATTTAATGGTGTTGTCGGTTGCCACCACAGCTTCAATACTTAACGGAATATAGCGGCGCTGCTTTAACATATCGGCTGCAGCTGCCTGACTACCGGCTTCCAGCTGGCCACTGACAGCGTTGCCACTGGCATCCCGTGCTTTGTACTGAAAGCTGGCCATCGTTAACTTTCCTCTTCCAGACTAAGCGGCGTATCGGCCAATGGCGGTACTTCAGGTTCGGTCTCCAGATATTCAGATACCCTGATCACCTCTTCCAGGGTGGTTACTCCTTGCTGCGCATAGTCCAGCGCCATTTTCCCCAGACTAACAAAGTCGTCGCTATGATAAGCCAGATTACTAAAACCTTCGATGTCGGAGCGGCGCAGTGCATCGGCCAGCGGCTTGGTGATCACCAGCAACTCAAATACCCCCAGCCGCCCTTTGTAGCCAGTGTGGTTGCATGACTGACAACCGACACCCTGCCAGTAGCGGGCTTGTTCATTGGTTTTATGATGTCTCAGCCAGTTTTGCTCCAGCTCGTCGGGCTGGTGCGGCTGTTTGCAGTAGTCGCATAACCGGCGCACCAGGCGCTGGGCAATAATAGCCCGCAACGCGCTGGCTACCAAATAAGGTGCCGCACCCATATCAATTAAACGCAGGGTACTGGAGACGGCATCGTTGGTGTGTAAGGTAGACAACACCAGATGGCCGGTTAGGGCGCCCCGTAAACCCATTTCAGCGGTTTCCTGATCGCGCATTTCACCCACCATAATAATATCCGGGTCTTGCCGTAAGGTGGTACGCAGTACATTGCTGAATGTCAGGCCAATTTTATGATTTACCTGCACCTGATTAATCCGTGGCAAGCGGTATTCAACCGGATCTTCCACGGTAATAATTTTACTGCCGGCTTTGTTCAGTTCACTCAGCACGCCATACAAGGTGGTGGTTTTACCCGAGCCGGTTGGGCCGGTAACCAAAATCATGCCATGCGGGCTTTGCACGATGCGCCGCAGCCTGGCTAACATTGGGCCCGGGATACCGGTATCTTCCATTTTCAGCAAGCCGGCCGACTGGTCCAGCAAGCGCATTACTACCGACTCGCCGTACTGTACCGGCATGGTCGACATCCGGATATCAATTTTGTGTTGTTTGACGGTAATTTGAAACCGGCCATCCTGCGGCAGCCGCTTTTCGGAAATATCCAGGCTGGCCATCAGTTTCAGGCGCAAAACCAGCGCCGCTGCGATACTCACTTCGTTTAAGGTGCTTTCCTGCAAAATGCCGTCGACCCGCTGGCGAATGCGCAGTACTTTTTCATCCGGTTCAATATGAATATCTGAAGCCTTTACCTGTACCGCATCTTCAAAAATGGAGCGTAATAACTTGGCAATGGTATTGTCGGTTTCTTCGCGGTTTTCTTCTGCCAGCAGGGCGTCTTCAGTGTCGCTGCTATGCTCTTGCTTTAACTGGGTGGCAAAGTTTTCAATGTCTTTAGTACGCCGGTACAGCGAGTCAAAGGCATCCAGTAACTGGCTTTCCCGTACCACGGCAATTTTAATTTCCCGTGGCGCCAGCAGGGGGGCTATCTGGTCCAGTATTGCTAAGTCGGCCGGATCATTCATCCCCAGTAACACCGAGTCGCCCATATCCTCAATCACCAGTGCCCGAAACCTGCGGGCATGCACTTCAGCCAGCAGCTGCGCTGCTTTGGGATCAATTTTACGCTGGGCAATGTCTAAAAAAGGCACCTGCAGCTGCTGGGCTAAAAACTGTAACAGTTGCTGCTCTGACAAAAACTGCATTTCAATCAGGGTGGCACCCAGTTTACGGCCACTACTCTTCTGGCGCGCCAGCGCCTGCTCCAGCTGAGCCTCGGTAATAATGTGTTCGTGCACCAGTAAATCGCCTAGGCGCATCTTAAGCTTGGGTTTTTGCATACTAGGGTTCTGTTGCCTTAAGCCGTTGTTGAATAAAGTCGTGGCTGCTTGCCGATAATGCCTGCCGGTATTGCCAGGCTTTCTGATAATACTGGTTTGCCTGCAACGGCTGGCCCAGCTGCTCACTGCTAAGGGCGGCACCAAGGCTCCAACGCGCCTGCTCAGGTTGCAGCTGAGCTAAGCGCTGATACCAGCTAAGTGCAGCGGCAAACTGTTCTAACTGTTGTAACACAGTGGCTTTGAAGCCAAAGTACTCGGGCTCTGCGGCCAGTTCAAACTGATCCGGCAAAAACGCCAGTGCTTGCTGCCATTGACCTTGCCGAACCGCCAGTTGCGCCAGCTGCAGATTGATTTCTGCACTTTGCACCCCTTGTTGTCGCGCCTGCAATAATACCTGGCGGGCTGTGACCATCTGCTGTTGTTGCAGCCAGAGCCTGGCCAGATTAAGGTAAGCTTCCGGCTCAGCGGGCTGCTGCGCTGCAATCTGCTGCCAGATAGCAATGGCAGCGCTGGTATCGCCGGCGGCTTCACTGGCATTGGCCCGTAATTGCATGTTTTGTTGCTGCTCACCAGCGCTAAGATGCTGTTTTTCTATAGTGGCTTGTGGTTTGACCGCAGCTGGCCGCGTTACTGTCAGTAGTGGCTGCTGTGTTCTAGTTGCCGGTAAGCCTGGCGGCGTGGCAGCCTCTGCTTTAGTTGGCCCGCTATTAAGTGCCGCCACAATTTGGGCAGGCCCAGCACTGCCAATAGCTGTCAACTGGCGGTTATCCGTCACCATCTGAGCGGTTAACGTTGCCGTTTCTTGCTTAATTGATGTAGCCATCGCCAGCACAGGCTGGTTTGGCAAAGTCTGGCCGGGCTCTGCGCTTAATAACGGACGCTGCGCTAGCGCTGGTAGCAGCCACAACCACGCCAACAGCACCAGGCAAACCACTGGTAGCGCCAGCCACAGATACCAGGCTTTAGCGTTAGAGTGTGGCTGGGGAGCCATGGTATTTGGCCTGACCGCCGCCGGTTGCTGCCGCTGCTCTAAGTCTTGCAGCATTTTATTAATAACACTCATCGCAGCAGCCAGGCGTAACAGGCGGCGCTGAATATTGTCGCGCCAGCCAACAGCCAGGGATAACGCCGATGCGCTGGCCGGGTATCGTCTGTATCCATAGCGGCGAACCGGATATGCCGGGCACTTACCCCGCTTTTCCCCTCGCCGTATGCCAGCATCAGGCCTTTATGCGCCAACAAATTAACTAGCCGCGGAATGCCGCGGCTATAGCGGCTGATCGCCGCCAGCGCAAAACGATTAAACAAAGCGGGTGTGGCGCCGGCGATCTGTAAACGCTGCCGCACATAATAACGAATTTGCGCGCTCGACATCACAGGTAGCAGATAAGCAAATGAAATACGCTGACGCAACTGGCGAAACTGCTGACTGGCTAACCGCTGGTCCAGCTCTGGCTGGCCAAACAACACCACTTGCAATAATTTGCGCCGTTCTGTTTCCAGGTTAGTCAGTAACCGTAGCGATTCCAGCGTATCGTCAGGCAAGGCCTGCGCTTCATCAATAATAAGAATAATTTTTTTACCGTTTTGCGCCAGCAGGATCAGCTGTCGTTGCAGTAATTGCAGTAACTGGCTGGCATCAATATTGGCAGAGTATTTCAGACCCAGTTCAGCAGCCAGCGCCCAGCGCAACTCGAACGGGGTAACGCTGGGATCAGGCAAATAGGCCAG
Source organism: Arsukibacterium ikkense (assembly GCF_000987775.1). Classification (GTDB taxonomy): domain Bacteria; phylum Pseudomonadota; class Gammaproteobacteria; order Enterobacterales; family Alteromonadaceae; genus Alishewanella; species Alishewanella ikkense. The sequence goes on along the minus strand of NZ_LAHO01000012.1, from coordinate 7,144 downwards.
CTGCCAGTCGGGCGGAGCCTGCTTTAATAACAACCGGCATAACAAGGTTTTGCCGGTACCCACTTCGCCGGTAACTTTGATAAAGCCCTCACCGGCGTTTAACGCAGTATTCAGTACCGCTAACGCCGCCTGATGCTGGGGTAAGCCAACATAAAACTGGGTATCGGGCGTTAATGAAAACGGCGTTAAGGCCAGATTAAAGTGGGCTGCATACATAAACTTAGCGCTCAGGATACCAGTCGTTGATTAACTCAGCCGACTGCTGCAGCTGTTGTTGCCAGACCCCGTTGCCGACCACTGTCGGTTTTAACAAGATCACCAACTCCTTCTTGCGCTCAATTTTGTTTTTACTGGTAAACAACTGCCCTATTAAGGGTATCGCACCCAGCACCGGGGTGCGCGACACGCTGTCACTGGTCACCGTTTGCATCAGGCCACCAATCACTACTATTTCGCCGCTTTGAGCTTTGATTATGGTATCAGATTCACGAATGTTGCTTTGCGCCAACGGCAGTACTATTTGCTCATTGCTAAAACGGATAGTTTTGCTTTGCTCTGAGGTTTCGGTAACTGAAGGGTGAACATGCAGAATAACATTGCCGTGCTGATCTATCTGCGGTGTAACATCCAGTGCAATACCTGAGAAAAAAGGTTGCAGCGAAATATTGGGTGAGGTGGTGGTAGCACCTGTGCCGGCGATAGTGGTATTGCTGGTGACATCAGTCACAAAGTATTCGTCCTGCCCCACTTTAATGACCGCTTTCTGGTTATTCATAGCGGTAACCCGTGGGCTGGACAGCACCTGAGCATTACCCTGGGTTTCCAGTAAATTTATCACGCCGCTAAAATCAGCATTGCTGAAGGAGATTGCGGTAACCCCCCCTAAGTTTGTCGTCGTCGGATTAGTTGGAATAACCCCTGAGGTGGTAAAGTTAAAACTGGTAGAGCCAATAGTGGCCAGCGCGTTTTGCCAGTTGATGCCTTGCTGATACTCATCACTCAGCGTCACTTCAATGATTTTCGCTTCCAGCACAACCTGACGCTGCAACTGCAGCTCTGACTGGCCTAAAAAGGCTTTCACCGCGGCAATTTCATCTGGCATACCGCGCACAGTCACCAGGCCGGCCTGCGGGCTCACCACGACCATTCGTTGCGGCCCCTCGCCCAACACGCCTTCCACTGCCTCTTTTAGATTACTCCAGAAGTCAGTACGGCTTTCACTTTGAATCGAGCTGCCATTAAATTGCTGCTGACTATTTTGGTTCTGGTTGTTTCCGTTGTTACCAAGCGGGCTGTTCAATCCACTATTATTAGCTGAGTTCTGATTGCCACGATTATTATTGTTTTGGTTATTGCTATCCTGCGATACCCCGCCAGAATTTACTGAAATTGACGAGAAGCCGCTGCGCTGCAGCATTAAATAATTAACGGCAATTGTTTCAGTACGTAAGCCGGCCGGATAAACCTGATACACCATACCCTGACGCCGGATATCAAAACCATATAACGATTGCACTATTGCCAGGGTTTCCGCCAGGGTTACCTGCTTTAATTGCAAGCTAATGATGCCGCTGATACTGGGATGAACCACCAGGCTGTATGGTGTGTCGTGAACGATAGAATGAAAAAAGTCATTCAGTGCCACATCAGACGCAGAAACATTAAAACGCGGCTCATTACTGACTATCGCGGCGGCTGGCCGGGCCAGTAAATCCTGCGTAACCGCAGCCGGAATGGCCAGCGCTGGTTTCGCCGGTTCAGCGGCAGGTTGCAGCGCTTGTTTTGCCGCTGTTGGCCCAGCACTGGGCTGCAATGCCTGGCAAGCAGTTAATAACAAAACACTGCTGATAACACTTAAGCTTAAACGGGTATTATTTATCATAATTTTTTATCGTTTTATTATGTAACTGCAAAATTCGCTGCTCATCCCCGCGCTTCAGCACAACAGTTGCGGCACTGATTTCGAAAAGGGTATAGCCCTGATACTGCTCACCAAGCTGCAGTAAGCGGCCATTGATAATCGCCGTTTTGCCGGCATTGGTATCCTGGATAAGCTGCAACCTTAAGGTCTCCGGGCCGCTGGTTACCGACGAGCTACTGGCATAGCTGGCTTGAAAACCACTGGCCGGCCGCGTTGGGTCGGCCTGGCTGGCAAACGCCATGCACAAAATGACACTACAGCTGAATAAAGTTTTCATTTTCACTCACTGTAATAAATTCAATACTGATGTCAGCTGACGGGTGTTCCGTGACCCGATAATCTAATTGTTGCCATTGCACCAGCCAGGGGAGTTGCTCCAGTTCAGCTAGCAACCGTTGCACGGTACCATAAGCGCCACTGACCTCCAGAGTGGTTTTATGCTGATACAATAAAGGCGCCTCACCCACAAGCTGCCCTGCCAGCGCGACGGGTACTGCTGTCGAAGTCGATAATGATTTCAGCTTGAGTTGCTGACTTTTGCTAAGGATCTCGCGTAGCAAAGCCAGCATTTGCTCAGCGCCGATAAATAAACCGCTCTGGTTCTGGCGCTGCATGACCAGCTCTGCTTGTTGCTGATGCAGCGTAACAAGTTCTGCACGCAGCGGCTGCTCAATATCAACGGCTAATTGCTGCTGTAACAGTTGCAGTTGCTGCTGCACTTGCTGTTGTTGCAGCACCAGCTTACGCTGATCGCCCTGCAACTGTTGCCGATGCTGCCAGTTTGGTTCCAGCAAATACATCAATAGTAACCAGGCCAACAATAAGATTGAACCAAAATAAATCAGCCGTTTCTCTCTCAGTTGCAGGGCCTGATAGCGTTGGTTAAGCTGTTGCCAGTTCGCCATATTCAGTCCCCCTGCTCAGCAATCAAATGAAATTGCACCGCTTGTTGCTCTGGTAATTGAAGTAAACGCAACTCATTAAAGCGCTGCCCTTTAAAATAGTCAAAATGGCGCAGACTTTCCAACCAGCCAGGCACGGCGGCCGGTGCCAGCGTTAAACCTTGTAATTCGCTGCTGCCAGGCCGAAGTATAAATCGCGTTAACCACAGGCTATTAATATCGGCTGCAGTAAATTGTTGCAATACTTTACTAAAAGCGTAGTCGGCGCGCACTTGCTGCGCTGCCAGGTAGTGCTGCAGCGCTATCTGCTGCTCTACTTTGCGCTTAAGCTGATCCCGCTCTGCCACCAGTGCGGCCGCAGGCTGACGTTGCAACAGTGCTTGTTGCAACAACCCCAGCTGTTCTTGCTGGCGCTGTAGTTGCTGCTCTACCTGCTTATTTTGCTGTAATTGCTGATGCTGTTGCCACTGCATGCCGCCCCAGGCTAACAGGCTAATAACTACCACCACCAGCATCACGCCAAACAGCGATGCTAACGCCAGGCTTTCTATGCGCGGCTGTATGCTGGCCTGATACAGATTTATCCGCTGCTTCATACTGCCGGCTCCTCAGCTGGGCTGGCTAAAGCGGCAATAGCCGGCCAAAACTCATTGACATCAAGCTCAGCCGCCCATTGCAATGTCGGTTTCAACCGTAGCGCCTGCACCTGACTGAAGCCAGCCTGGTGGAACAGTGGTACTAAATCGGTGCGGTCTGAACCACTGCACAACAGATGAATACTGCGAACCGGCGGCAGCTTAAGCTGGCTTTCGATATAATCCATTGAACGTTGAATTTCCAGCAGCAGATTGTCAAACACCCCCTGCTGCAATTCAGGCTCGCTGTATTGATGCAAACGGTTAAAACCACGTAAGCGCCGGGAGAATTGCAACTGGCCTTGCCGAATAACTTGCAGCAAAACGTCTTGCTCAGGTTGATGCATCAGGACCAGAGCAGCATGATCGCCATATTCCAGCAACGCATGAATCAACCACTCTTCAATTAAAATCTGTTGCAAATTCAGCTTGTCGCGACTAACAATTGCCACCAGTTCCTGCAATTGACTTTTCACCGCAACAACAACATTGATTTTGGCAGGCTGGCCAGGCGCCGCTGGTAAATCAATGTAATCAAGTACCAGTTCTTCCAGGGCAATGTCAGTCATGTCTTTTACCTGCCACGGTAATGCAGCACGCAGTTCTTGCTCTGTTAATGCTGGTTTTTCCAATTGCACTATCTGATACATGGACGGTGGGATAATAACAGTAAGCGACATCGCTTTGCTGACATGAACCAGAGCGTGCTGAACCGCCAGTTGCCAGTTACCCTGTTTGACCGGCTGAATCTGTGCGGTAGCCATTTTACCTGAGGCAGGCTGCAGCAGCAGCTGTATTTCATGCTCACGAATATGCAACACGGCGACACCTGCTGCGCTATTCTGGCCCAACCTGATATGTTGCAAAATTTTAGCTAACATCTTAATGCTATTTAACCCTGATATCGGTTTATAATACCAGCCACTTTTTATTCAAAATTGCCAGTCTGTTTTATGTTATTGCCAACCTGTCACGCAACAATACCTGCTGCTCGCTGGCACCAGATTATTGAACCACTAACTGCAGCTGCTAAGGTTGAACTTTGGTTATATTGCCCTGTTACGGCAGAGCCTATGATATCTGGTAATAAATGGATGAAATTACAATATCATATAAATCTGATCCAGCAACAGCAATATCGCGGCTTTGTCACTTTTGGCGGGGCCTTCTCCAACCATCTGGCTGCCAGTGCTACAGCTGCAAAGCTGGCGGGGGTTTCAGCAACAGCTTATGTCAGGGCTGATACCATAGACCCTGATAATCCGACACTGCGCTACTGTCAGCAGCAAGGTATGCTCTTGCTGGCTACTGACCGCGCAACATATCGGCGTCGCCAGCAAACAGATTTTCTGGCCATACTGGCAAAGCGCCATCCAAACTGTTTAATCATCCCTGAGGGTGGCAGTTCTACCCTGGGCGCACAGGGCATTGCCAGCGCAGACCTCGGCAATACACCCGCCGGGCCTGCCAATATTCTTGCTACTGCTACTGCCAGCGGCGGTACTCTGGCTGGTTTAATTATGGCAAACAGCCAGGCAACGAAGATGAATAATCAGGTAAAAGACATCATAGGTCTCGCCGTATTAAACGATAGCGGCTTACATGACAAAGTTGCTCAATTGCTGCCAGCCTGCTTTGCCATGGCTGCACCATGGCGGATTATCGCCACAGCAACGGGCCATCGTTATGCAAAATGTCCTGGCGAGCACATTGAGTTTTGTTGCCAGTTTACCGCCAGGCACGGTATTGCAATTGAACCGATTTACACTGGCAGAGCACTGTATAAACTGTATCAGATGATTGCAGCAGGAGAGTTTGCCCCAGGCAGCAGAATAAGCTTCTTTCATACCGGCGGCATGCAAGGCCTGGCGGGCTTACTTTACCGCAAGTTAATCAGCTTCAAGCATTACCAGTTACTATCTGCGGCAGCGGCTGACTAAAATAAAAACCCTGACCTCCGGCAACGCCGAGCTTTTGCAACGCTTGCCATTCAGCAGCCAACTCGACCCCGGTACCAATAACCCGGATGCCACGTTCTGCAAAATGCGAGATTAATCCCCTGACAAACAACTGTTGTTCCAGGTGTTGATCTATATTGCGAACGACTGACGGATGTAACTTAGCAGATTCAATAGCTAAATCATCTGCATAAGGCGGAATATCAATAGTCAGTCCTACCTGATCTACCACCAGCGAAAAACCAAGGTTTATTACTTTATCTAACACAGGCTTTAACTTGTCGTAGTAGCGGATAAGGTGATGCTCAGCTAACTCGAGTGCCAGCTGAGACGGTTCTAGCTGACCAGCAAGCACCAGCTGCTCAAGCCACTGCAACCAGTCTTTGTTCAATAACGAATGTGCGTTAACGTTAACGCTACAACGAATAGCACTTCGGCTTTCCAGAGAGCCCAGTTTAGCTGCGCGTAATAAAACATGCTGATCAATCTGTAACGTTAAGCCACAGCTGTACGCCATTGGCAGAAAAATAGCTGCCGGGATAGTTTCGCCTTCAGAGCTTTGCAACCTAACCAGCACTTCCTGCTGCAATAATTCCTGATCTTGCCAGGAAAAAACTGGCTGAAAGCTCAAACTAAAGCGATGTTGAGTCAGAGCCTTGGTCAGCTCTGAGCGCCACCAGACTGATCCTTTAGCTGCGGGTTTCTTCTCTGGCTCAAAGCCAAAAGCACTGTTGTGACCATATAACTGCGCAGTACGCAGCGCCATATCGGCTTCTGACAACAACTGATAGGTTGTTTGATCTCGCTGATAAGCGACGTACCCTATATGAACAAAATCAGAACTCAGATAGTTAGCAAAACAGTTCGCTCGCCCCATCGCTACCACCAGCGTATCGGCCAGATTAGCCATCTCTCTCTCCGAGACACCGGACAGCAGTAACACTAAATCATTGTCAGAAAGCCGGGCAAGGATCCTGTCCTGATAAGGTTCACAATAACTATTGATCACTTCAACACAGGCTTTTAGGCAGGCCAGTTGCTTAACTGCACTAACACTATGGCCAGGGTGTGATACTTCGATGATAAATAAGGCACCGCTTCCTTCTTCAGAAACATCACTTAAAAAATGCTGCAGTTTGCTTTCAAAGAAAATCCGGTTACCTATAGCCAACTCGTGATCAATCAGGCCCTGCACTCTGACCAGATGGCGTACTTCGTGATCGCGCCGAATATAGTTCAGCAGACGAATATTAATTTTCTCTAACCGGATGTCTGGAGTTAAGTCAGCACGCTGGGTTAATTCCAGCCGTTCTTCCAGGCGTTTGATCGCGTGATCGACTTGTAAAACCGTAGTTGCCAACGAGCGGCGATGACGCTGTACAGCATAAAATAAGCCTGCGAGGAAAATAATAAGAGTGACATTAAACAACAGAATTAGCTGCCAGCTTGCCAAGCTGACTAATGCAGAAACGTGTGCCAGACCAAATAAAACATTGGCAAATATCAGGCAGGAAGCCAGAATAATTAACCAGCTGGAATAGGTTTTTTGTTTGAATAACCGGGCAAGTGACACGAGCAACTCCTTTTACTGTCGATACAGTGTTGTCTTAATTCGCTGCTTTGTCTAGATATTAGCCATTATTTATGGTGTAACTATACGCAATCGCAATGCAAAAAGCCCACTCGACTGAGTGGGCTCTTTGGCTTAATTGGGAGCCTGGCGGTGTA
>NZ_LAHO01000011.1 GCF_000987775.1 Arsukibacterium ikkense | reverse complement strand
TTGGAATGTGTGGTTGGGGTTACGCTTACAGTTTTTCAGTGAGTTGTAATTGCAGGCTTCGGTTGACAACAAAGCCAGTGAATTTTATCTGCTGGTTGAATTTTAGGATTTACACATGAAAAACTCTAACAAGTGTGCTTTAGCTTTATTTGCAACACTAACTTTTGGGTCGTTTGCAGATGGAGGTCTTAATCAAAACAGCTCAGCTTCCGACCGCGAGTTACTGAAAAATTACAACGAGAGACACAAACAGTACGCACACTATCTACAGTTAACCGAAACGCAATACCACCACGCCCTCTCCAAGTACTTAGAGTTGATGTCTGGTGTTAAAAATGGGTTGAAGCCGTTAACTTTAAATAGTCACCCAGAGATAGAAGAGGCTCAGCTTTACTTCGATCAAAACAAAGCATTACCTCCAATCCTCTCAGATAAAATCAACGAAATTGTATCAACGCAGCTTCTAGACTATTCGGAGTATCTCGGTATTCCTATCAATAAATTGCGAGAGTTTGAAATTTTTGTTGGTGAACAGATTGATATGCAGAAAGTCGCTTCAAATTTTAACACTGGTGACTTAGCGTCTGCTTTTAGCGATGAAGAGCCTGAGACAATTGTTATTACGTGTGATGCACAATGTGTACAACAAGCCCAAATAACTTTTAATTTTAAACAACTCTACTTTGCCCAATGGGCTTCCAATGCAGGAGTCTCGCAGTTTGAGTCCTTTTATGTTCGATACCCGACCTACCCAACACAGTCTTCGCATGAAGAGTGGCGATACAATAATTTTTCTGGGGCATGGTTTCGAGGAGTAGTGGAAATGTGTGGAGATGTTGTGTGTAAAAAGTGAGCATCCCACACCAGATTTTATTGAAATATCGTGTTAATTAGACACTTCCAATTTTGCGTTACTTTCTAACAATATGCCGCCCAAAAAAGGGCGTGAACTATAAGGGAACTACAATGTTAATCAGAAAAAATATTATATGGTCCACTGTTTTTGCTATTGCAGCTTTTAATGTCTCGGCAAATTCAGACTTGTCGGGGGCAGACAGCGCTAAGTTGAATCAGCTTTGGGAAAATACAGTATCTCACCAGTTAGCACCAATCAAGTCTACAAAAGATTTGTATAAATTAGACAGCAATAAATCTTGGGAGAGCCTCACCGAGTACGCAAAAAACACTTTTGTTGAGAGCTTGGTCATCAATGACAAAGGTCTAGCTGGCTTCAATTATGCAGTTTTAGAGGCGGAGTTAACAGTTTCAGAAATCTACTCAATACTAAGCTTATTCGGTGCACAAAGGCTGGCAAGCTTAATGACGGATGCAATTGTTGAATCTGAGACTGATGTCCTTTTGCTAAATAATCCTCAATATCGTAAATCGCAGAAAACTGATTTAAGTGAACCTGGTGGATACCAAATAATGAACGGTGGTGGCGTAGTTAGTAAAAGTGATCAGAAAGGAAAGTATTGCCATGATGCAGGTCAGTGTTTAGACCAAGATGGTGCAATCTGTACAACTAGCTGTTAATTAAAAATATGTTACACCGCTTACGTAGAGGTAGGCGGTGTAATCGTGAGACTAAAGATGAATCTTATAAATGCTTTAATTCTTTTAGCAGCCCTAACCAGTGATATTGACGATATCCAACGGTGTAGCAATCCTTATGGACTGTTAGAAATTGCCGGTGAAGTAGAAAAAACTCATCGCGATGTAGTTATTGAAAATGGCGTTAAGGTTGACCGAAGGTCTGAGATGCTCCGCGCTTTTGAAGATAACTGTTTAAAAAAATTCTTCGAAAATGATATTAAGATGGAAGATGATAGAGATAGCCACATATTGTTTTCAGCAGTTAAAAAAAGTCATTTCTATACTCGTACTCACAGTACCATTAACCAATATGAAGATTATTTGGACAGAACAGGTAACTTTTATAAACCATCTAGAGAATACATAGATGGTGTAAGACAGTTTTTGCCAAACAAGGATGGTGTTAAAGGTGAGTTACTTTTAAATCATGAACTGGAGTTATTCGAACCAAATAAAGACAATACTTTGATAATTGTGTCGTCTCCCTACTGCACGCCATCAAAGCGGCTTAAAGATTGGTTAGAAGAGGAGAATATTGAATTCAAATCAGTATCTTTGATTTGGGCTTTTAAACCACCCCCAATTTTCGATCTGGCCGATTTTTATCAAGATACAGATAATCAGGGTTACGATATTGTCGTTGGAGTTGAAGATTGGAAGACTATCAAGTTCTGGGGAACTCCAACGATTTATTACTATAAAGATGGGGATCTGGAAAAACAGGTTGGTGCCTGGTCCGAAGAGAGTAAGGAGTTTTTAAGAAGTCTTAGTTTAGCTAGTAACTAGGTGGTTAATAGGTTGTTTGGTTATGCAGCTGAGTCTAGCCAAGCCTTTACTCTTAGTTCACCATTTCGTTTGAAAAAGCACTGATACTTCCATTATGGAGGATGTGTCTTTCGCATATTGGAAGTTTTTGAAAGCGTTTATAGATTAGTTTGGTTAGCTTTGAGTGTTTTGTATTGATTAAAATGAAAATAGAAAAGTACTTGTTGGATTGTTCGCTTTAAAACATCTAAGTTCCAGATTATTCGGATTTTAGTTTGATATGGTTTTACTTATTTTTGGCATCATTATTGATGTCGGTAACTTGCAACTGGCTCTAAAGACGAGCCTAATTACTCATCGAGGAAATATAATGTTAACTATTAAAAAGGTTCTACTATCGACTATATTGGCATGTACAGTATTTTCAGTGTCAGCTGATTCAAAGCTTGCATCTTTGGACTCTGTTAACGCACAGCAAATTTGGGCGGAATCTGTCGCTAAACAAATGGCAGAAATTAAATCTACTGAAGACCTGTATAAGTTAGAAGACAGCGAAGTCTGGAATAGTCTCTCTGAGCATGCACAAAGAGATTTTATAGAAAGCTTGGTGATTAACAATAGAGGGCTTGCTAGCCTGAACCATTCTGTCCTTGAAGCCGAGTTAACCGCCTCAGAAATTTATACACTATTGAGTTTATTCGGTGCGCAAAAGATAGCGAGCACAATGATTGGAGCACGTGTGGAAGATGCGACTGATGTATTAATATTAAGCAGACCCAGTTTAAATCATTCAGAGGAAACATTTTCAGTAATGAGTGGAGGCACAACGACTAAAGGTGAAACTCATAGAGGCTACTATTGCGCTTATCGTGGCACTTGTTTAGAGCAAGACGGCTCAACCTGCACGAGTAGCTGTTAGCTTGCATTGCCACACCGGCAGGGGTCGGAGTGGCAATACTCGGTTTTTCGCTAAGCTTAAGTAGAATGAAGAGTTTGCAGTCCTGTATAGATGACTTATTGCGGTTAAAAAAAACAGAGGTAGTACACAAGATGTCTGCGAAAACTATTCGAGAAATTAACGACAAGTATAGGTACGAAGATAAAAAACCAGGTGGAGCAAGAGATAACAGCTTAGTTTCATGTGCCCAATGTGATGGATATAATGAGCTCCAATACATATACGACACGAAACTGAAGCTTTTAGTATCTGAAAGAAAAATCACTGAAGATAAAGCCATTGCAGCGCTTGAAAAAGCCTGTGCAGACTTGAAGAATCCAAGAGCTCGGACTGATTTTTATAGAAAACTGTCTGAGATTTTGGGCGTTGTAATAAAGTAAGTATTTTGAGGAGAGCTCCTAGCTCTCAACATGGAAAAGCAAGGGCCGCAAAGCGATATGTGCTTCCGGCCTTATTCATTATTGGGAAATGTTGTTGGTATCGCTCACGCAGTTGATTTCGATGGCCCATCTGGTCTTTTTAAATCAATTGCCTGTGAGAGAATCAGAAATTCTCTGAGTACATCATCACGTTTGCCTAGTGCGTTTTATATTCCAAGAATCGCTCCGATAGCCATAGCGACGCATGTTTTATTGCGTGTGAAGCGAAAAATGGGCCAACATTGGTTGATGGTAATACATGTTGCTGAGGCGATTTAGCGATTTTTCACGGTAGTTCATGAACATGCATCCCCTTACTTTATGGCAAAGCGTCTGGTTACGATTTGGTAGCGAGATGATTAATCTTTAAATCACCACATGGAACGTTTTGGTAGTAATAACGACACCCTTAATGTAGAGCAAGAGGGACGGTATCCATTAAAAATATAGGTTCAGTATATGTCAACACAGTTTAATTTCTCTGGATTGTCGCCATTGTTTAACGAGTCTATTGAGCGTGACGAGCAAACAATTGCGTTTGAGGTGCAAAACGGAAGGGGTAGATTTCTATTTCTAATGTTTTTTGACGATGATGATATCGAAACGCAAGATCAGTTGTTTGTCTTTCTGAGAAATACGCGATATATGTTAGAGCTAAAGCTTTATGGGGCTCATAGAAAAGGTCAATTTTGCGTATACGTAAAACCATGGCAAGAAGAGCAAATAAAGTTAGAGCTTGGGATTGGCCAAAGTCAATCAACCACGCCGTTCGATCTGATACGTTTTCTGACGGATCTTAATGCTGCCTTACCCGTTTCGTTACCACTAACCCAAAAAATAGAAAATCTAAGAAGAAATTGGAATGTGATCAGACCTGACCTACCCGAACGAGTTATTAAGGAAGAAGACAAAACTGTTTTAATCGGAGAGAAACGTTTACCAGAAGGACACAGCCCTAACGAAAGGACCCTAAGAAAATTATATTTGCATACTCAAGGCAATCCTAACGATATAGCACGTTTAATACGTTGCTTGAAAGCTGCAAAGATGACAGTTGCCTGGACAACAGAGGACAGTAAGTTTAGCTCAACCGACGTTAGAGCACTAATTAATAAAGTAGAGCAGTAACAACCATGATGTGCGATGCCTAGTTGTATCCAGTTTTAAATCGTGCAACCATTGGTTTTATTGTTTTGAAAACTGCAAAAAATTGCTTCAGTCTCCATCGGTTAGCGCAGCTTTAGTCCGAGTTTTTGAGCTTCACTCGAAATGGATAAAGAGAGGGCAAAATGACATGTAATGTGGTGGATAACATCGTATTTAAATGGTTCTGTCGATGGTATCATTGAAATAGTAATATACTTTAACTGCGATATAATTAGTAAAGACTAACCCTTTGGGGTGTTCCCGATTGAGGTAAATGTAAAGTCGTTTAAGACTTTTAGCTTCGTCTTTACATTTTATGTGTTATTGATGATTAGGAGACGTATGTTGGTTGATTTATATGGGAAATCGTCTTTACATTCCGGGAAGTGTAATAGTCCCGTTTTAGGGCCGGAATGTAAGAATGACCAAAAAGCCTGCTTCGTCAGGCTTTTTACTTTAGCCTGACGGTTCTCTAAGCGGGATCTCTAAACGAATAGTGCTGGCAATGCGAATTCTCCATAGTTCCGACTGGCATTTAGGCCAGCATTTTATTGGTAAAAGCCGCGCCGCTGAGCATGCGGCCTTTTTGCAATGGCTGGTTGCTCAGGTGAATGAGCTGAACATCGACGCGATAATTGTTGCCGGTGATGTGTTTGATACCGCCACCCCGCCCAGTTATGCCCGCGAGCTGTATAACCAGTTTATTGTCGATTTGCAGTCAAGCGGTTGCCAGTTAGTGATCTTAGGCGGTAACCATGACTCGCCGGCCGTGCTGGCCGAAAGTAAACAACTGCTGGCGCAGCTGCGTACCACTGTTATTCCCGCTATTCCGGCTGCATTAGCGGAGCAATTAGTGGTGCTGCTAAATAATAGTGGCGACGCTGCCTGCTTGCTGGCTGCGGTGCCTTTTATCAGGCCGCGCGATGTACTGCAAAGCCAGGCCGGGCAGAGCGGCCGGCAAAAACAGCAAGACTTGCAACAGGCTATCGCTGACCATTATCAGCAGTTGTTTGCTTTGGCCGAGCGCTACAACCAGCAGCATCAGCTGCAGTTGCCTATAGTAATGACGGGCCACTTAACCACCCTTGGTGTCAGCCAGTCAGAATCAGTGCGCGATATTTATATTGGTACCCTGGAGGCCTTTTCGGCAAGTCGCTTTCCGCCAGCGGATTACATTGCGCTCGGTCATATTCATCAGGCGCAGCAGCTAAACAGCAACACCGATATCCGTTACAGCGGCTCGCCGATCCCCCTTAGTTTTGATGAAGCCCGCCAGCAAAAGCAGCTGTGGTTGCTGGAGTTTAGCGGTGGTGAAAAAATCGTTAGCAGTGTCAATATTCCCTGCTTTCAACCGTTAGCCAGCCTTAAAACCGATTTAGCCAGCTTGCCAACCATGCTGCAGCCGTTGCTGGATAACCTGGTCAGCGGAGCCAGTTTGTGGCTGGAAGTGGTGATTAACAGCAGCGACGGCTATTTAACCGACTTACAGCCGCGGGTTGAGCAACTGCTTAACGACTTACCGGTAGAGCTATTGCGGCTGCGCCGTGAGCGCAGTAACAGCGGTGCCAGCTTGCAGCAGCTGGAGCAAACCAGTTTGGCAGAGCTGTCGCCAGCTGATGTCTGGCAGGCGCGGCTGGCCGATGAAGTGCTAACGGCCGAGCAGCAACAACAACTTACAGAGCTGCATCAGCTGGTACTGGCCAAAGTGCAGGACACTGAGCCGCAGCTAGCCAGCGGCAGTCAGGATGGTAACGCATGAAAATCCTGGCGGTACGGCTGCAAAACCTTAATTCCTTACGCGGCGAATGGCTGGTTGACTTTCGCCAGCCGCCGTTTGACAGCACCAGTTTATTTGCCATTGTTGGCCCGACCGGTGCCGGTAAAACCACTATTCTTGATGCGATCTGCCTGGCGTTATATCACCAGACGCCGCGTTTAAAAACCTCACCCACCAGCAATGAGCTGATGAGCCGCCACAGCAGTGAATGTCTGGCTGAAGTTGAATTTGAAGTGGCAGGTCAGGGCTATCGTGCTTTCTGGAGCCAGCGCCGCGCCCGCGGTCAGACCGATGGCAATTTACAGCCAGCAAAAGTAGAACTGGCCAGGCTGGATGGCACTATTCTGGCTGAAAAAACCAACGAAAAATTAAAACTGATAACTGAGCTGACCGGGCTGGACTTTGGCCGCTTTACCAAGTCGATGCTGTTGGCCCAGGGCAGCTTTGCTGCCTTTTTAAATGCCGATGCTAATGAGCGGGCCGAATTGCTGGAAGAGCTGACCGGCACCGATATTTATGGCCGGATCTCTGAGCAGGTGTTCAGTGACGCCCGCGAGCATAAAACCGCGCTGGAGCTGCTGCAGGCGAAAGCATCGGCCACAGCGTTACTTTCTGCTGAGCAACAGCTGGTACTCAAGGCGGAACTGGCGCAGTTAAAAAGTCAGCTGGCAGCGCAACAAAGCGCAGTAAGCCAGCAGCGACAACTGCTGCAGTGGTGTCAGCAAGTCTCAGCTGCAGAGTTGGCGCTGCAACAAAGCCAACTGGAAGCCGCAGACCTTAATAGACAGCAACAACAACAGCAACCAAAACTCGACCGGCTGCAACGCCATCAGCCCGCCAGTAAGCTGGCACCGCTGTTTCAGGCCTTGCAACAGACGCAGCAGCGCCAGCAGCAGTTAATCACCGAGCAACAACAGCTGCAGGCCGATATTGAAGCAGCCAGCATCAGGCAGGCGAATACGCTCTGGCAAGGTTGGCAATGTCTGGCAGGCCAGCAGCAACACTCGTTGCAACAACAGCAACAGCTGGTGCAGCAGCAACAAGATATAGAGCAACAGCAGAGCGGGCTGGCAGCGACCTTGCAGCAACAGAGCACAGAGCACGACCAGTTGCAGCAGCAACTGGCAAGGTTAACACAGGGCAATGATGCTGCTGCGCTGCGCCAGCAACAGCAGCAGCAACAACAGCGGCTGTATCAGCTGCAGCAGGCACAGCGGCTGCTGGGCCAGCAGCTAAAAAGGCAACAGCAACTGGCAGAATTACAACAACTGCTTACCGACAAACAACAGCAACTGGCGCCGCTGGCTGACGAACTGACTACTTTGCGCCAGCGCTTTAAAAGCCTGAATGAACAGATAGCAGATAAAAAACAGTTATTAGCGCAACAACAGCTGATTATGCAGTTATCTGAACACCGGGCTAACTTGCAGCCAGAGCAACCTTGTCCGCTTTGTGGCAGTATCGAGCACCCGGCAGTCAGCGAATATCAGCAGTTAGATGATTCAGCAATGGCTAAGCAACTGGCTGAAAAAGAAACAGAGCTAAACAAGATACAAATGCAGGGCGAGGCGGCACGCACCCGCCAGGCAGAGCTGAATACTGAAACCGCGCAGCTGCAACGTCAGCTTGGCCTGCAACAAACCGAGCTGGAGGAGCTGAAAAGTCAGTTGCAACCGCTGTTGCAAGGTGTGATTGAGCCTGCAGAGCAATCAGACAGTAGCGTAATTGCGCAGGCACTTAGCGCGCATTATCATCAATTAGAACAGCAACTTGCGGCCAGCGGGCAACAGCTGCAACAGCTGGAGCAGCAGCAGCAACAATTGCAGCAACTGGTCGCCAAGCAACAGCTGGCAGAGCGCCAGCAGACTGAACTGGCACATCAGCAAGCAATGTTGGCACAGCAGCAACAAGTGTTAACTGAGCAACTGAAGGCCAGGTCCAGTGAGTTGGCGCAGTGGCAGCAGCAGTGGCAGGCGTTGCAACAGCAGCCGCCACAGCAGCAGCCAGCCCCTCCGGATCTGGCTGCAGTAAACCGGCAACTGCAACAGGTGCAACAGCAATTGCAGCATGCACAGGGGCAGCAACAAGTGTTGCAACGCCAGCTGACACAGACATCGGTAGATATGCAACAAGCAACCCTGCAGTGGCAGCAAGCGCTGGCCGTCAGTGAGTTTAACGATGAAGCGGCTTTTCTGGCTGCCTTGCTCAGTGATGCCGAGCTAAGCGAGCTGACTGTACTGCAGCAACAATTGCA
Source organism: Arsukibacterium ikkense (assembly GCF_000987775.1). GTDB lineage: Bacteria > Pseudomonadota > Gammaproteobacteria > Enterobacterales > Alteromonadaceae > Alishewanella > Alishewanella ikkense. The sequence goes on along the minus strand of NZ_LAHO01000011.1, from coordinate 166,026 downwards.
GCAAGCTGAGGTAGCCAGCAGGCGCCTGCTGGCAGACCGGCAGCAGCGCTATGAAGAATTGACGCGGCAACAACTCACTGCCGAACCGCCCGCGCAATTGCAGTTGCAGTTACAACAGCTGGAGCAACAGGTGCAGCACCTTAGCGAGCAGCAGGGCCGGCTGCAACACCAGCTTAGCAGTGATCAGCAGCAGCGTGTTGCTCAGCAAAGTTTACTGGCACAGATTGCCGCGGCAGAGCAGCACCTGGCACTATGGCAACGATTAAACAGCCTGATTGGCTCGGCCGATGGCGCAAAGTACCGCCGTTTTGCCCAGGGCCTGACCCTGCAGCAACTGGTAGTACTGGCTAATCGCCAGTTACAGTTACTGCATAACCGCTATCAATTGGCCCGCCACCCTAGTGCAGAGCTGGAGTTGCAAGTGCTGGATACCTGGCAGGCTGATGTGGCGCGGGATACCAAAACCTTATCGGGTGGTGAGAGTTTTCTGGTCAGTCTGGCGCTGGCACTGGCGTTATCTGATCTGGTTAGCAGTAAAACCAGCATTGATTCGCTATTTCTGGACGAAGGTTTTGGCACCCTTGATGCTGATACCCTGGAAAGTGCACTGGCGGTGCTGGATCAGCTTAATGCCAGCGGCAAGATGATTGGTATTATCAGCCATGTAGAGGCGCTAAAACAGCGGGTGCCGGTACAAATTATTGTAGAGAAGCAACAAGGTTTGGGTTACAGCCAAATCCGGATCAGTCAGTAGGATTTTGTTGCAGGCGACGTTGTTTGCGTAACAGCTCTGCAAACTCTGACGCCGGTACCGGCTTGCTGAAAAAGTACCCCTGATAATAGTCACAAGACTGCTGGCGTAAGAAAGCCAGTTGTTCGGCGGTCTCTACCCCTTCGGCCAGTACTTTAAACCGCAGGTTATGTGCCAAATCGATAATAGCTTTGGCAATGCTTTGGTCATCTTCAGCTTCGGGCAGATTTTCAATAAAGCGCCGGTCGATTTTTAATACATCCAGCGGCAGGCGTTTTAAGTAAGCCAGCGAGGAGTAACCCGTGCCGAAATCATCAATCGCCAGTTTAATGCCCATGGCGCGTAATTCCATCATCGTTTTAATCACGTCTTCCTCATCACCCATTAAGGCATTTTCGGTAACTTCCAGCTCCAGGCAGGCGGGATTAAAGCCCGTTTCCTGCAAAATACGGGTTGTCTGATGTTGTAAATCGCCTTTATTAAACTGTTGAGCGGAGACATTAATCGCTAAATTAATATTAGAAAGACCAGCGATTTGCCAGGCTTGGCCCTGCCGGCAGGCCTGTTGTAATACAAACAGGCCGATAGGATGGATCAGGCCACTACTCTCAGCCAGTGGAATAAAGGTATCCGGGCTGATTATGCCGTCTACTGGATCAATCCAGCGCAACAATACTTCTGCGCCAATGATCCGGCCACTGGTGATGTCGAGCTGCGGTTGGTAGTAGCAGGTTAAATGGTTTTGCTTTATGGCATTGCGCAGCCTTTGCTCCAGCAGCAGCCGCTGCCTGGCCTGCAAGGTCAGGCTGTCAGAGTAAAAGCTATACGTATTGCGGCCATCAGCTTTTGCCCGGTATAACGCCGCATCGGCACCCTGTAACAGCGCTTCGGCGCTGTCAGCATGCACAGGGTAAACGCAAATACCGACTGAGGCGGCAACATTGACGTCGTTTTGCTGGCCCAGGGCAAAGGGGGTATGTAATTGTTGCAGAATTTTATCGGCAACTCTGGCGGCATCTTCTGGTTGTGCCAGTTGCTCAACCAGAAATACAAATTCATCCCCGCCCAACCGGGCCAGAGTATCGGTTTCCCGACAACAAAGGTTAAGGCGCTCGCTCACCTGCAGCAGCAAACTGTCGCCGGTTTGGTGGCCAAAGCTGTCGTTGATATCTTTAAAATGGTCTAAATCGAGGATCAGCACCGCCAGGAATTGCTGGTTACGCTTAGCCAGCTTTACTGCGCTGCTCAGCCGGTTACTAAAATGCTGCCGGTTTGGCAGTTGGGTCAATGGATCAAACTCGGCCAGAAATGCCAGTTCTTTGGCCTGGCGTTTACGCTCGGTTAAATCAATATCAATACAGAAAATTTGTGGTGTTTTGTCGGGTAGTTTTACTACAGCATGATTGGAAAATACTGAAATAAGCGAGCCATCTTTACGGCGTAAAGTCAGCTCTTCAGCTGGAATGGGCTCGGCATGTTCAGCCATAAAGGTTATCGCTTTGCGCACTTCAGAATGTGCTTCTATCGGAATAATAAGGTCCAGCAAGCTGCGGCCAAGAGCCTCTTCTTTACTGTAACCATAAATCAGTTCGCTGGCCCGGTTCCAGTAAATGGTCGTACCAAACTCGTCGTATCCCTGAACTGAAATTTGCGGCGCATTATCCAATAACGTCCGGAAACGAAGTTCACTTTCAAGTAACTGCTGCTCTGCCAGTTTCTGGGCTGAAATATCCTGAACTACGGCAATAAAGTAAGGCGTGCCATCGCTTGCTTCCAGCACTTTAGCCACTGCCAGTTTTACCCAGATAATATTGCCGGCCTTATTGAAATAGCGCTTTTCCAGGGTATAACTGGCAATAATATCCTGACGTAACTGGTCAAATTGTTGCTGGTCATGCTCCAGGTCGGCTGGGTGAGTTATCTGTTGAAAAGACATGTCCAGCATTTCAGCCGGACTGTAGCCAAGCATATTGGCAAAATGCGGGTTAATCCGTAAAAACTGACCGCGGATACTGATATGAGCAATGCCGGCAGCCGCATGATCAAAGGTTTGGCTGAACGCTTGCTCGCTGGCGTGCAATGATTCTGTCAGTTTCTGGTGCTGACGCAGCAGCAACCAGGCCAGGATACCGGTCAGACCGATATAAAATAAACCTTTATAAGTCTGGTAGCGGTTAAGCTGCTCTGGGCTGTCTGTCAGCATGAGCAACCAATGATCACTGTAGATTATCCAAACCATCCCCAGCAGCAGGTACATCATTACCCCCATTAACGGGTACAGACGAAGCATGTTGGCGGAGTGGTTTCGTTTCATCATTCACATCTCTGGTGCAACTGGCTGATTAAGTTAACAAGCTGTCAGGAGTTCAAGCATAGTTTAAAAATAGCGCTTTAAAAACTATTTATGTGAAATTTCTATTAAATAATAACACCTTAGCCAGATAACTGACTAAGGTAAAAGTTTAAACTAAAAAGAATAAACGAGGGTAAGTGAGGTTTGGGTATCGGTATTCTTTTTATCGGCCTGTACATCAGAATCGTTCTGGACCAGAAACGCCGCTTTCATTTGCATGGCGCCGTTAATCTTGGCGGTCAGCGCGGTTTCAGCAATGGTTCGGGTGTTATCATCACCGTATTCGACACTGAGCGTTTGGCTAAAAGCCGCAGATTCGCTGATTTGCCATTTGTAGGCAGCCGCACCGCGTACAATTAAACCGTTTTCAGTTTCGCCGGTGGCGCGGGTACCCGAAAAATAACCCGGACCAATTTCCACATCTAAGTGTTGTTTTTCGGCATTGAAAAGCCGGGTACCATAACCGACAGCCAGCGTATTGTATTTCTCAAAAGCACCAAATTTATCACTGGTATGGCTGCCAATAACAAACAGGTTGTCATGCTCGACCGTCAGCTTATATGCGCCTTTTGCTGAAATAAGATAACGTTCGGCAGAACGCTCGCTAAAGCGGTTACCATTAGCATCGGTTTTTTCGTCCTCTTTGAAAAAGGCGCTGAAAATATACTGATTACTCCAGGACTCGAGCTCCTGACGAGCATCAATTTTACCGGTAATCGAGGTGCCTACTGTATTACCTGAGGTAGTAATTGCACCCAGTTCCGCCGAGGTTTGCCACACTTTTGTCTGATCAGAACGGGTATTCTGAGCACTGACGGCGCTACTGACAGCCAGGCTGCCCAGTGCCAAAACAGTGATTAACTTCATGCTTACTCCTTAGTATCTGGTTTATCTTTATATAAATGCACATCCATTTGCGGGAACGGAATACCAATGCCTTTCTCGTCAAAAGTCAGTTTTACTTTCTCCAGAGTATCCCAGTACACCCCCCAGTAATCAGCCGAATTAACCCAGGGCCGTACGTTTAAATTGACCGAAGAATCAGCCAGAGCCGCTACTTTAATACTAAAGGCCGGATCCGCCAGCACCCGCTCATCGTTTTGCAAGATTTCTTCCAGGGTCTTTTTTGCCAGTAACAAATCAGCATCGTAGCTAATACCAATCACTAAATCGACCCGCCGGATAGGCTCTGAGGAATAGTTTGTAATGGGGCCGCCGGTAATCTGGGCATTGGGCACAATCACCCGCTTGTTATCGGGTGTTTTCATTTGGGTCTGGAATATCTCGATTTTCTCAACCGTGCCGGAGACGCCGCCGCCGTCAATAAAATCGCCGGCTTTAAAGGGGCGAAACAAAATAATCAGAATGCCAGAGGCAAAATTCGCTAATGACCCCTGCAGCGCCAGGCCTACGGCTAAACCCGCAGCGCCAAGAATGGCAATAAAGGAAGTGGTTTGCACCCCGATTTGCGACAAGGCCATTAAAATCGTTGCAATTAAAATGAGGGCATAAACAATACTGACCAGGAAAGCGACCACTGCTTTATCTACAGAGCGGGATAACAGGCCCTTTTCCAGCAAGCCTGATAAACCTCTGGCTACCATCCGGCCGATATAAAAGATAAAAATAGCCGCAACCAGCTGCAACACATAGCTCAATAGCAACTCATGATTGTTCTGATACAACGTGGTTATTTCTTCCATTGCGCACCCCTTAGTTAACCAAGTCAGACGAAATTGTTATTTTTCACGCGGCAAGTTTAGCAATCCCGGGCCCGGGATGGTACGCCATGTGCAGTAAAAAGCTAAAAAAACTTGGTAGCTGCAGCAAATTTAGCTAAAATAATCAGCGTTAACTATGGTGACTGTAGCTCAGTTGGTAGAGCCCCGGATTGTGATTCCGGTTGTCGTGGGTTCGAGCCCCATCAGTCACCCCAGCTCGTTGATTAAGTGGCCTTAGCTGACTACCAGCCATGGTTTCTCGCTTGACCCTCAGCCGCCAGCCCTCTATGGTTATAATCAACCTCAGCTTACAACAGTATCCAGATGGATTTAGTGTCTTTGCAACAGCAATTACAATGCCCGAACCTGGCGCCGGTAGAAAGTTGGCAGCCAGCGTTTTGTGGCGATCTGCCGCTGCTGATCACTGCTGATGGCCGTTGGTTGTATCAGGGCAGTGAGATCCGCAGGGCGCCGATGGTGCGCTTATTTGCCTCAGTATTAATTCGTCAACAGCAACACTATTATCTGCAAACCCCGGCTGAAAAGGTGCGGATCCAGGTTGAAGATGCGCCCTTTCTGGTGGTGTCCAGTCAGTGGCAGGCTAGTGCCCAAGGCCCACTGCTGACCCTGACCACCAACATTGGCGATGCTGTTAGTGTGACGCCACAGTATCCGCTACGTCTGCAATGCTATCAGCAACAAGCGCTACCCTATTTGCAGCTATGGCGAGGCTTATCAGCCCGCGTGAATCGTAATACCTACTATCAATTGCTTGAGCAAACCAGCGAAGTGCATTGCGCCGGTGCCAGCCATTTTCAGTTAAAGAGTGCCGGTTATCCATTCACTATAGGTATTTTGGAGTAGAACTGTTGTTCATCTGACAAAATATGGCCTGTGCCGCAGCCGGATTGCTAACTAGCAGCCTGAGGGTGCACATTGCACTGTCAATAAAAGGAAAAACATTATGCGCCACGCTTTACTAGTTATTGCGGTAACGATGGGTTTTAGTAGCGTTTCAGCCAGTGCCGCCACGCTGATTCATGCCGGTAAGCTGCTCAGTGTCGAAGATGGCAAGGTATTAACTGACTACACCATTATTATTGATGGTGACAAAATTACCGCTATAGAAGCAGGTTTTCGCCAGCCAGCAGCTGACGATACCCTGATCGATCTGACTCAACATACTGTGATGCCCGGCTTAATGGATATGCATACCCATTTTTATACTCAATTCAGCCCAACCGTATACAGTGAAAGCCAGCGCCTGAATGAGGCCGACTTCGCGCTGCGTGGGGCGGTGTTTGCGGAAAAAACCTTAATGGCAGGGTTTACGACAGTACGTGAGCTGGGCGACAGCTATCATATCAGTGTTGCACTGCGTAAGGCTATTACTCAGGGTTATGTCAAAGGGCCGCGGATTTATGCTGCAGGTAAGTCTATTGCGACTACCGGCGGCCATGCTGACCCAACCAATGGTATAGCCTTTGCCCAGATGGGCGATCCAGGTCCGAAGCACGGCGTCATCAACGGTGCCGACGAAGCTCGCAAGGCCGTGCGCCAGCGCTACAAAGAGGGGGCCGATCTTATTAAGTTAACCGGTACCGGTGGTGTGTTAAGCGTTGCTAAAAGTGGAACAAATCCGCAGTTTACCGATGCTGAGCTGGCGGCCGTAGTGGCCACTGCCAAAGACTACGACATGAAAGTGGCGGTACATGCCCATGGTAAGGAAGGCATGGAGCGTGCGATTAAAGCCGGCGTCGATTCTATTGAACACGGTACCTTTATGGACAACGCAACCTTTGCCTTAATGCGCAAGCACGGCACCTATTACGTGCCTACCATCAGTGCCGGCAAATGGGCTGCTGAAAAAGCCGCCATCAGCGGTTTTTTCCCGGAACTAGTGCGGCCTAAAGCTGCAGGTATCGGTAAGTTAATTCAGCAAACCTTTGCTAATGCCTATAAAGCCGGCGTAAAAATAGCCTTTGGTACCGATGCCGGGGTATTTGAGCATGGTGATAACTGGCGTGAGTTTGTGTATATGACAGAGGCTGGCATGCCGGCGATGGCGGCTATTCAGTCTGCTACAATTGAAGGGGCACGTTTGCTGGGCGTAGACACTGAATTGGGTAGCATTAAAGCCGGCAAGTTTGCCGACATTATTGCCATACCAGGTGACCCACTACAGGATATTCAGCTAATGGGGCAGGTTAGTTTTGTGATGAAAGCTGGCACCGTATACAAGCAGTAGCCAAAGCTGCTACAGCGCTTCGGCGGGTTTAAAGCGTTGCAGCAATTTAACGGTGTCGGCCAGAATTTGCGGTTTCAGTTGCTGCTCTGCCTGTAAGCGTTGACTGTCTTGCTGCCGGATAGCCTGTTTTGTTTGGGCTTGGCGTGCCTGGTGCGTTGGCATATCTTTTAGTATTTGATACATCTGAAAAATACCCGGGTAGTCTGCGGCTAACGGGCCTTGCTGCTGCTCGGGCAGCCGGTTTAGCAATACCCAAACCCGCAATGCGCCTTCAGACAGTTCGCATTGCCCTGCATCTACCGCTTTACAAATAGTATAAATACTTTGCTCGACATACAGCTGGTTCTGTAACTGCTGATGCTGTTGCTGCTTTACCTGTTGTAATTGCTGCTGTTGTTGTTGCCTTACCAGCCACAACAACTTACCGGCATAAAAAGCCAGCCCGGCTATCAGTAGCAAAGCTATTAGCAACAACACTATCATCCAGGAGTTATGCATTAATCCTCATCACCTAAAATTGATTTACGCCAATCAGTACGCTCAAACTGCGCCAGTGGATCGTCGTCTTCAATAGTTTCTGCTTGTTCTGTCAGGCCTAGTTGCTCAAGCAATTGTTCCAGTCTGGCCGTTTTAGCATTGAAATACTTAGCGTCTTTGCCGGTAAGTACTTCATTATTCTCAACCCTTTCCAGCAATTGTTGTAATAGCAGGTCGTTTTCAATTTGTGCCAGTTCTTCGGCCGGGCTTAAGCCTGGCTGTACCGCTTTCATCAGGCGGGCTTTTGGCTGCATATCGGGTTTAATCTGTGGTGTTACTACCGGCTCAGCCACCAGCGCTATCGGCTTTTTACTGCCAGTTCTGGGATCTTTGGGCCCACTATGGCCAGCGTGTTGCTCTGTTTTCTGTTCGATAACCGAGTTGCGACTACCGGATTTTTTGCCCGCGCCTTTTTTCTTGGTTTCTTCTTTGGGCTGGCGTAGTTTACGAGCTTCTGCAGCGGGTAAATGGCGCTGACCATTGTCGCCGGCATTACGGCTTTTCTTTTGACGCGTCATAACAGGATACCTGTAAAAAAGGGCGCATATTTTAACCAGTTTTCTGCAGAATCACCACATCATTCGTGACAAAGTCGACAGTCATTTTTGCCCGTGTCGCCAACCAGTGAAAAGTGTCCTGATGAAAAAAGCTGACATGGGTAGGATCATTCTTATAATGCCAGTGGCTAAAAGCCGGTAAATCAGTATAGCGTTTGGTCATTATCGCCAGGATGCCGGCAGGTTTCAGTAGTTTTTGCCACTGTGCCCACTCGTTGCCGGGGTTTACAAAATGCTCTATGGCCTCAGTACAGCAAATAAAATCGTACTGTTGCTGCAGTGCACCAGGGTTATCAGCAAAATACGGATCCCAGACTTGCATCTGCTGGCCGGCGTCGCTCAGCATTTTTGCCAGCAATGGCCCGGGGCCGCAGCCGAAATCGAGGCCGAGTTTTCGACTGCCCTGAAGTTTCGCTAATAAGGGTTGGCTTAACCGCGCTAAAAACCTGCGGTAGCCGTCATCGTCCATATCGTTATTGTGCAGCAGGTATTGCGCATATTCAGCCTGACTGCTGAGCAGGCTAAGGCGATCGGCGAATACCAATGCGCAGTTTGCGCAGCGAAAATAGCAACGTTGCTTATCCTGAAAATATAAAACGGGGTGCAAAGCCTGGCATAGCGGGCAAAAGGTATTAGCTGGCATGGGCTGATGTTATCTCATTTCAACAGTATGTTGTACAAAACACATTCTTCTAAAAAACAAAAGGGCGATAAGATAACCTTATCGCCCTGTTTATACTTGTGCCTAGGTGGACACTTCTCTCAATTTCGCTTAATCATCCTGATGCGTTTACAACGACCCTGTTAGTACAAGTTCCCTATATTTTTGCTTATCTTCCATGTATTAAATTTTATTCTTCACGACCATCCTGGTACTTTATTACTCATCCCTGGGCGTCTTACGACGCTATGCACCTTCCTGATGCCTAAAGAGTGTACCGATATCGGCACTTAACTTCCGTGCTGCTTGCGCTGGTCCATGTTGTTATTTGTTACTAAACGTAACTGGCTTTAATTTACTCTGATCTGAACAGATGACAAGTCTTTGCTGAAAAAAAAAGCACTATTTGTAGAGGGGTTTTTGGTAACTGACTGATAATCAGTTGGTTATAAATTTATCTTAGCAGTAAAAAAGTTCAATATTTTTTCAGGCAGGCGATTTTCTTACCGCTTTTGTAAGATATATCCCACAAATTTTGGTTTAGCACAGGGCCGCAGCCCTGTGCTAAGAGGGGATTAGTGCAAGCCACCTAAATACAGTGAGAGCACTCTGATGTCTTCATCTGTGAGTTTTTTGGCGATATCCTGCATCATGCCATTCATATCGTTAGCACGGGCACCACTGCGAAATTCTTCCAGCGTTGCCTTCAGGTAAGGGGCATGCTGGAACGATATCTTGGGAAAGCCAGCCAGGCTGGTGCCAACGCCACGTGGCCCATGACAGGCAATGCAGGCTGCAATGCCGCGTTCCTGATCGCCACCGCGATATAATTTTTCGCCTTGCGTAATCACATCTTCCGGCGTGGTTCCACTGCTCATCGTTTGCGAGGCGAAGTAAGCCGCCAAATCTTTCATATCCTGATCTGACAGGGTAGCGACCATACCAAACATAATGGCATTGTTACGGCCATCTTTGCCGCCGCTGCTCATCCCCAGCTTATAATCCGTCAGCTGCTTATAAAGATACTCGGCATGCTGACCGGCAATTTTCGGATAAATATCAGCCGGGCTATTACCATCAGTACCATGACAGGCAACGCAAGTCGTTGCTTTTGCTTTGCCTGCTGCAGCATCGCCATCAAAGGCTTGAGCTGTACCGATTAAACCGAATAACAGCGTCAGTGGAAGTACGAGTTTTTTCATTTTATATCCGTCTCTGTCCGCATTAAACCGCCAGCGAACTGGCAACTAGGGGTGTTTATAAGAATTAGATAAGCCATTTTACACGAAACTGCTCAAAGTAAAATCCCATCTGTGCTGCAAAAGCTTCTTCCGATCCGTCAGATCCGTTACAATAGCCCAAATTTAACCGCCGGAGCAGGCAGTGCATAAAGCAAAATTCAATTACCAACAAGCCACATTTTTAACCAGCGCACCTGATATTAAGGCATTACCGGCAGATACCGGCATTGAAGTAGCCTTTGCCGGGCGGTCTAATGCTGGTAAATCCAGTGCATTAAATACGCTGACCCGCCAAAATAGTTTAGCCCGAACCAGTAAAACGCCGGGCCGTACCCAGTTAATTAATACTTTTGTGTTTGCTGAAGACAAAAGATTGATCGATTTACCGGGTTATGGTTTTGCCAAGGTGCCATTGGCGGTAAAAGAGAAATGGCAAAAGTCGTTATCAGAGTATCTGGAGAAGCGGCAGAGTTTGCAGGGGTTAGTGGTGCTGATGGATATCCGCCATCCATTGAAAGATTTGGATCAACAATTAGTACACTGGGCGGTTCAAAGCCAGCTTCCGGTGCTTATTCTACTCACTAAAGCTGATAAGCTGGGACCGGGTGCCCGTAAGAAAACCTTGCTGGAAGTGCGGGAAGCCTCACTGGCTTTTATGGGGGATGTCACTGTGCACATGTTCAGCTCCTTAACCAAAATTGGTATGACCGAATTTGAGCAAACTCTGGATAACTGGTTTAGCACGGGTTCGTAACAGCCATAAAAAAACCGACACTACAGAGTGTCGGTTATAGCAATCGGGGAGAAGCTAATAATTCAAATCAACAGGGTGTCTTATTGCTAAGACGCCGTCATTATACAACAAAACCCGGATGTTTAAAGTATTTACTCTAAAAAAGATTGCTTTATTTCAGTTTTGACTGAGATCGACTGTTGTTTTGCTGAATTTCAGCTAAAAAAACGCCCCGCTGCAAGCAGCGGGGCGGCTAAATAAGCCTACTTTCTATTGCTTGCCATGGTGGCATTGCGCTGAAAGATAGAACATCTTACCTCTGTACCCTACCCGTCAAATTTTAACCAGTTGCGCCAAAAATGCAAGTTTTTATGTAATAAAACTACAAAAAATTATTATCAGGTGCTTTTAAGGTCTTTTATGTAATTAAATTACCATGTTGCAGGCGGCCTTAATGGGCCTGATCCCAGTTATCACCACTGCCTGCTTCAGCCAACAGCGGTACGTGCAAACTGGCGGCACTTTCCATAATACTCACCAGCTTAGTTTGCACGGCAGTCAGCGCTGGAGTGGGCACCTCAAACACCAGTTCATCGTGTACTTGCATAATCATTTTTATGTCAGTCGTTTGCTGGCTGTTTAGCCAGCTGTCGACTTTGATCATCGCCATTTTAATAATGTCGGCCGCGGTACCTTGCATCGGTGCATTGATCGCGGCGCGTTCAGCAGCTTTTTGCCGGCCCATATTGCGGGCGTTAATATCAGGCAAATACAGGCGCCGGCCAAACAAGGTCTCGACATAGCCCAGCTCATGGGCTTGTTTGCGAGTGTCTTCCATGTAGTGCAATACGCCCGGGAACCGCTCAAAGTAGCGGTTGACATAGTTTTGGGCATCGCTGCGGCTAATCCCCAGTTGTTTTGCCAGACCAAAGGCCGACATGCCATAAATTAAGCCAAAGTTTACCGCTTTAGCCTGACGGCGTTGCTCGCTGCTTACCGCGCCAAGCGCCACGCCAAAGACTTCTGCAGCGGTAGCTTTATGTACATCCAGGCCTTTGGCAAAGGCATCCAGCAGCGCTTTGTCGCCGGATAAGTGCGCCATGATCCGTAGTTCAATTTGCGAATAGTCGATGGCCAGAATTTTTTTATCCGCCGGGGCAATGAAGGCCTGGCGAATGCGTCGGCCCTCTTCGCTGCGGATTGGAATATTCTGCAGATTTGGTTCGGTTGAACTTAAGCGGCCCGTGGCGGCAATAGCCTGGTGGTAGGAGGTGTGCACCCTGCCGGTTAGCGGGTTAATCACTTTAGGCAGCTTATCAGTATAGGTCGATTTCAGCTTGCTTAAGCCGCGGTGTTCGGTAATCAGTTTCGGGAATTCATACTCCAGCGCGAGTTCAGCCAATACGTCTTCGGCGGTGGATGGCGTGCCGCCCGGTGTTTTCTTCAGTACCGGCAGGCCCATCTGATTAAACAGAATTTCCTGTAATTGTTTCGGTGACGCCATATTAAAGGTGCTACCAGCCTGCTGATATGCCAGCTCGGCCAGTTGATCAATCCGCTTTGCCAACTGCTGGCTTTGCACTCCTAGCAGAGCACTGTCAATCAGCACACCATGACGCTCCATTTTGCTCAGTATCTTAATTAAGGGTACTTCTATGTCAGTCAGTACTTTGGCCAGGGCTGGTTCGGCACTTAACTGAGGCCATAGTTTCAGATGCAGTTGCAAGGTAACATCGGCATCTTCTGCTGCGTAAGGAGCGGCTTGCTCAAGCGCTATCTGGTTAAAGCTTAATTGTTTCGCGCCTTTACCGGCAATATCTTCAAAACTAATGGTGCTGTGGCCCAGGTATTTCAGTGCCAGGCTATCCATATCATGCCGGCTGGCAACGGAGTTAAATACATAGGATTCCAGCATGGTATCAAAAGCAATGCCGTTAAGAGTAATGTCGTAACGAGCCAGTACACTCATGTCATATTTCAGATTCTGGCCAACTTTTGACTTGCTGTTATCCTGCAGCCAGGGTTTCAATGCGCTTAGTACCTCTTCCCGGTTTAGCTGTTCAGGCGCGCCAACATAATCATGTGCCAGTGGCAGATACCAGGCCTGACCCGGGGCAGTCGAGAACGACATCCCTACCAGTTCAGCCTGCATATAGTCGAGACTGGTAGTTTCGGTATCAAAGGCGGTAAGGGGCGCTTCTGCTAACACGGCCAACAGTTTGCTAAAGTCGGCTTGCGTCAGGATGCTCTGGTACTGGCTGCGATCCAGTGTTGCTGGCACTGGCTCGCTTGGTGCTACTTCAGCATTGTTACTGTCAGTTGGCCGGGTGTCAGGCTGTTTATCCTGTAAAATCTCCGCCAGCCAGCGCTTAAATTCACAGTGGCGATATAAATCGGCCAGCTGCAGGCGGTCGGCCGGTTGAATGGCCAAATCATCGAGCTGACAATTCAGTTCCACATCGGTTTTAATGGTCGCTAACTGATATGACAGTTCCAGCTGGCTCTTATGTTCAGCCAGCTTGGCTGCCATGGTTTTGGCTCCCCGGAAATTCAGCCCGGCCACTTTATCAAGTTGCTGGTAAATATTACTGATAGAACCCAGCCCCTGCAGCAGCGCAGCAGCGGTTTTTTCACCCACGCCGGGTAAACCGGGAATGTTATCAACTTTGTCACCCATCAGCGCCAGGTAATCGATAATGGCCTCAGGGGCCACTCCAAATTTCGTAACAACGGATTCGGGGTCGAGCAGGGTGTTGGTCATGGTGTTAATCAGGGTAACGTGTGCGTCAACCAGTTGCGCCATATCTTTATCGCCGGTAGAAATCAGGGTATGGCGGCCGGCAGCACTGGCCTGACGGGCCAGGGTGCCAATCACATCATCCGCTTCCACCCCACTGATACACAACAAAGGCAGGCCCATGGCGCGGACGATCTGATGAATGGGTTCAATCTGACTACGCAGGTCTTCCGGCATTGCCGGTCGGTTGGCTTTGTAGTCGCTGTACATCTCGTTGCGAAACGTAGGCCCTTTGGCATCAAATACCACGGCCATATGGCTGGGTTGGTATTGGCGCAGCAGGCTTTTCAGCATATTGATTACGCCATAGATGGCTCCGGTAGCTTCGCCGCGTGAATTGGTTAAATGGGGTGGTGAGTGATAGGCGCGAAATAAATAAGAAGAACCGTCTACCAGGATCAGCGGATTCGTTGGGATATAAACCATGGTTGTATCGTCCGGCAAAAATTTTCTATAGCATGCCACAGCTATCGTTCGACAGCCAGAATAGCTGCTGCCTGACCAGGGATAAAAAACGCTAACAAGCTGTGGATAACATTGTGCAGAACTAATAGCAGACAACCACGCATTCGATTGAATGATGGGTAGGAATAAAAGCTAACTACTTGATTTGTATTTTAAACGAGGGGGAAATCGTTAACGCCCTTGTTATTATTATTTTTATATCTGTTTTGTGGAAAACACTTTCTACAGGGTCTGGAATGTGCTGACAAACTTGTCGATCCATGACGTAGTAGGTCGATAAGACTACCACAAAGCAGTCGGATGCATAGTAGTTGTTTTAAATAATTTTGCTATTAAAAACCCATTCTTAAAGCAGCGAAAAGCATAAAGCATACTGGGTAAGGCTTAGCGAGCTGCAACCGCCGGCAAAGTGCTGTTGATCGTTTAGTTGCACGGCCTCGTAATGGCAAAAAAGACAGCTGGATAATAAAACAGCAGTTTCGAATAGCATCGCAGTCTTTTAATTGCGCCGACATGCAGGCTATAATGGCCAGAATTTATTACCGCCTTCAGCTATGGGAACTTTTTAATGAAGAAACTAACTTTTGCGCTGGCCCTGTCACTGCTTACAGTTGGTGCTATTGCCAGCACTGATAACGATGAAGCCCTGGCTAAGCGTATTGCGCCTGTTGGTCAGGTATATATTGCTGGTCAGCAACCAGCTGCTGCAGTACAGGCCACTGGCCCGCGCTCTGGCCAGCAAGTTTACAATACAGCGTGTATTGCGTGTCATGGCACCGGTGCGTTAGATGCGCCTAAACCTGGTGAAGCAAGCTGGAAGCCACGCATTGCCCAGGGGTTTGATGTGATGTTAAAGCATTCTATTGATGGTTTTAACAATATGCCGGCTATGGGTACCTGTGCTACCTGTAGCGAAGACGAAATTGCTGCGGCTATCCGCTTTATGATTGATGGTGTGTAGCAGATAAATAGCGTTGTAAAACAAAAGCCGTGCCTAGCACGGCTTTTGTTTTTGAAAAAGGCACGAATATGCAGCTGTTTGACGGTTGATCGCTTCCATGTGGTGAATCTTTGTGCATAATAGGGAGGCAAACTCAATTTCAGCAAACAGCAGAGTAGATAAAAGTTGAAGCTAAATGGATCGCAACTCCAACTGATCAAGGCCAAAGCGCGCCGACTCACCACGCTGATCAGCCGTTATAAGCAGGCCTATACCATACAGGGCGCTTTGTTACAGCTGTCTGAACTGGCCAGTACCATCAGTGACATGCGCGACTTCTACCCGGCGATCCATAAAATGGTGTCGGAATTGCTGCATGCTGAAAACTTTTATGTGGTGTTATATGACACCAGCACTGAACAATATCAGTTGCAGTATTTCTCTGATGAGAAAGACCAGCAATATATCAAGCAAGTCCCCTCTACGGCATTTTCCAGCGGTCTGACTGGCTATGTGGTGAAAACACGTCAACCTTTATTGTGTGACAGAGATCAGTTTATCACCATGATTGCCAATGGTGATATTCAGGCGCAGGGTTCAGAGTGCACGCATTGGATGGGCATACCGCTGTGGCGTGATGAACAGCTGATTGGCGTTATGGCCATTCAAACCTACGATAGTGACTATCGCTATGGAGCGGAACAGCTGGCGATGTTTATCAGTATTGGTGGCCATACTGTTACGGCACTGGATCGGGTAAAAAGCCGCGAGTTATTAGAGCTGACAGTGCAAGAGCGCACGCAGCAATTGCAGAAAATTAATACCTCGTTGCAAAAAGAGATTAAAGAACGCACTAATGCTGAACGTCTGCAGGCGGCGTTATATGAAATATCCGAGCTGACTGCCAGCAGTCGGGATATGCAAAGTTTTTACAAAGCCATGCACAAAGTACTGTCAGGTTTAATGTCAGCAGATAATTGCTATATCGCGTTACTTAACGCCGATCAAACCAAACTGACCTTTCCATTTTACCTCGACCAGTTCTCGCCACCGGCCCGGGAGCGGCCCATCAGTCGGGGGTTTACCGAGTATGTTATTCGTTGTGCCGAGGCCCGGCTGATTAACAGCGAAGCGGCCGAACAGCTGGCTGCTGAAGGAGAAATTCGTCGTGGTATGGCTGATCCCTTGCAACGGGCTCGTTTATCATCGTGCTGGCTGGGGGCACCGTTACTAATCGATCAGCGGGTTATCGGGGTGATCGCGGTGCAGGCGTATAACAATGCCTACCAATACACCGAGCAGGAACTGAGTATTTTACGCTTTGTCTCGCAGCATATTGGCGTGGCCATTCAGCGCAAGCTGGCAGCCGAAAAACAAAAGCAGCATCAGGAAGAGCTGGAACGTAAAGTATTTGAAAGTACCCGTGAGTTGCGTCAAACCAACCTATTTTTACGCTTGCAGGTTGAAGAGCGGAAAAAAGCCGAGCAAAAATTATTTTATGAGGCCAATCACGACTTATTAACCGGCCTGGCTAACCGACAGATGTTTTTAGAGCAGCTAAAACGCCAGTTTGCCTTACATAAGCGCCAGCCGATAGAGGGCATGGCGATGCTGTTTCTGGATTTAGATCGCTTTAAGCTGATCAATGACACCCTCGGCCACCATATTGGCGATGCGTTTTTAGTGGAAACCAGCA
Organism: Arsukibacterium ikkense; assembly: GCF_000987775.1. Lineage (GTDB taxonomy): Bacteria > Pseudomonadota > Gammaproteobacteria > Enterobacterales > Alteromonadaceae > Alishewanella > Alishewanella ikkense. The sequence continues at coordinate 149,326 of NZ_LAHO01000011.1, read as the reverse complement.
AGCGTATTTTAAGTGCAGTTCGCGAGCATGACTTGGCGGCACGGCTGGGCGGCGACGAATTTGTAGTGCTGTTGCAAAACCTGCAGGGCGAACATGACGCGGAAGAGGTGGCGCAGCGCATTATTGAAAAAGTACGCGAGCCTTACTATCTGGAAAACCAGCAAGTAAATTCGGGTGTGAGTATCGGTATTGCCCTGATGCAGCCAGACTACAATAATGGTGAGCAACTGCTGCGCGACGCCGATGCGGCTATGTACCATGCCAAAGCGTTGGGCCGTGGCCGTTATGCCATTTTCCAGGACTCAATGCGCGATCAGATGCTCAAGGCGCTTGGCGCCGAATAACGCCGGCTAGTCTTTTTTCAGCATCTGGCGCAGTCGCTCCAGATGGGCCTGGCCGGTTTGCTGACGTTGCTGTTCGCTTTTCACCGGTGCTGCCTGCTGCCAATCCAAATCGTCCTGCGGTAATTCATGCAAAAAGCGGCTGGGCTCGGGCCTGATAACTTCACCGTACTGGCGTCTTTCTTTGGCATAGGTAAAGATTAATTCGCGCTGGGCCCGGGTTACCCCAACGTAAGCCAGCCGGCGCTCTTCTTCAACGTTATCTTGATCAATGCTGCTCTGGTGTGGCAATAAGCCCTCTTCCATGCCCACCATAAACACATAGGGGAATTCCAGACCTTTCGAGGCATGTAAGGTGAGCAGCTGTACCTGATCGGCATTGTCTTCCTGCTGCTGGCGTTCCATCATATCACGCAGCGTTAGCCGGGTGACTACCTCGGGCAGCGTCATCGGCTCGTGTTCATCATCGCCTTCCAGCATGCTACTGATCCAGCGGTACAGCTCGTTAACGTTTTTTAACGCCATTTCCGCGGCTTTCGGGCTGTTACTTGTTTCAAACAGCCAGGCTTCATAATGGCTTTGCCGGATTAAATCGCGCACAGCTTCAGCCGGATCGGCCCGTTTAGCATTATCGGCTACCTGGTTAATCCAGTTGGCAAATTGCTGCACCGCCTGCTGAGCGCGGGCCGACAAATGCATCGACAACTCCATGTCGCAGCAGGCAGCAAACAAACTGATATTTTTGCTATTCGCCAGGTTGCCAACCTGTTGCAAGGTGGCTGCACCAATTTCACGCCGGGGCACGTTGATAATTCGCAGCAGGGCATTATCGTCATCCTGATTCACCAGCAAGCGCAGGTAGGCCATCACATCTTTAATTTCACTACGGGCAAAAAACGAGGTGCCGCCAGAGATCTTATAGGGTATGCGGTTGGTCATCAGGGCTTTTTCAAACACCCGCGCCTGGTGATTGCCCCGGTACAGCAAGGCATAGTCGCGGTATTCGCTGCGGTTAATAAAGCGGTGTGAAATAATTTCGGCCACCACTTTTTCCGCTTCATCTTCTTCGTGTTTGCACGGCAATACCCTAAGTGGCACGCCATAGCTGTTCTGACTGAACAGCTTTTTTTCAAATTCATGCGGGTTGTTGGCGATCAGAATATTGGCCGCTTTTAAAATCCGCTCGGCTGAGCGGTAGTTTTGCTCCAGTTTTATCACATTTAAATTGGGGAAATCGGTTTTCAGCAGCACCAGGTTTTGCGGCCGGGCGCCGCGCCAGGAATAAATCGACTGGTCGTCATCGCCTACCACGGTAAAACGCTGGCGCTCGCCTACCAGCGCTTTTACCAGTTCATACTGGCTGGTATTGGTATCCTGATATTCATCAACCAGTAAATACTGAATTTTTTGCTGCCATTTTTGCCGAACTTCGGCGTTATGTTGAAACAACAAGGTCGGGATCAGAATTAAGTCATCAAAATCCAGCGCATTGTAGGCTTTGAGCTGGTCGCTGTATTGCTGGTAATAGTTTGCAAAATTAATACTTTGCGGGTCGCTGGCGTGCTTTATCGCCAACGCTGGCAGGGTTAAGTCGTTCTTCCAGCCGGATATTTTACTTTGCAGCGCTTTTAATAAATCTTTGTCGCCCTGAAACTCATTCGCTGTCAGCTCTTTTAACAACGCCATGCTGTCCTGATCATCAAACAGGCTGAAACTGGCTTTATAGCCAATATGCCGACATTCCTTCTTGATGATCTCCAGGCCCAGGGTATGAAAAGTAGAGATAGTCAGGCCGCGGGTAGCGGTTTTGGGCAGCTGGGCATGAATACGTTCGCGCATTTCCCGCGCCGCTTTATTGGTAAAGGTAACTGCCGCTATATGCCGCGCAGGCAGCTGACATTGCTGAATTAAATAGGCAATTTTATTGATAATAACCCGGGTTTTACCGCTGCCGGCACCGGCCAGCACCAGGCAGGGCCCGGCGATAAAATGAACAGCGGCGTTTTGTTGCGAATTTAACTGCATAGCCTATACCTTGCATCAGGGCCGGCATTGTAACCAAAATTTGCGGCAAATAGCATTCGCCTTCTGGATTTATCTCCGTAGAATACCCTGATAACGACGCCACACCGGTTAAATGGAGACTGTTATGTTAGATCCGAAAAAAATTGAAGAGATCGCCAAGCAAATAGGTAATGCGCTGCCACCCCAGTTAAAGCAGTTTGCTGATGATGCCGAAGCCAAAGTAAAGCAGGTATTGCAGCAAAAGCTGGCCAATCTGGACTTTGTCAGCCGCGAAGAGTTTGACGTACAGCGTCAGGTATTACTGCGCACCCGCGAAAAACTCGAGCAACTGGAGTTACAAGTGGCAGCCTTACTGGCGCAAAATGTCACTGCCGATCCGCAAACCGATTTGCCGACTGCCGATCAACAGTAAGAGGTTGCCGTCTTATTTTGTTAGCAGACTTTTGTTAGCAGGCTAAGGCAAGTCAAACAGCAGTGCTTCGCTTTGCTGACTGGCAGTTAACTGTAGGGCGGTTTCCGCGCTGACCAGCAGGCCATCGCCCGGTTGGACTTGTGTCATTGCTGTTGCTCCGGCGTTGCTGTCACTAACCGATAGCTCACCACTTATCAGATGCAAATACACTTTGCGTCCGGCCAGCGGATAGCTCAGTTGCTCTGGGGCAGCCAACTGCAGCCGGTACAATTTGGCCTGCTGTTTAAGCCGCAGGCTATTCTGTTTGCCGTCAGCTGAGGCAATTAGGGTTAAGCCGGGCTTACTGGCAAAATGCTGCTGCTGATACCCCGGCGCACCACCTTGCTGATCAGGCATGATCCAGATCTGCAGAAAACGCAGGTGTTCAGTCTGGCTGGCGTTAAATTCGGAGTGGTAAACCCCCTTGCCGGCACTCATTAACTGAAATTCACCGGCGGGCAGCACTTTTTCGTTACCGGCCGAGTCTTTGTGCACTATGGCACCCTGTAACACCAGAGTAATGATTTCCATATCACGATGGCCATGAGTATCAAAACCGGCACCGGGTGCCACCCAGTCATCATTAATCACTCTGAGCGCTGAAAAGCCCATATGGCCCGGATCGTAATAACTGCCGAAGGAAAAACTGTGGCGGCTTTTTAACCAGCCAAAATCGGCTTTGCCGCGTTCATCTGCTTTGCGTAATGTAATCATCGGGCTCTCCTTTTTACTAAATAATGTCGCTACTTATTGCGGTGTAAATGCAAGGTAGCCGATATGCTGACGTAACAGCAGCAGGGATGCTGCGCAGGCTGAAGGGGCACATGGATGTGATCCTTGAAGCCGGTGAAGTCAGTGTGTCGGCTGCCTGGTATGCCGGGATAAAAGGCAATTAGCTATTCAGTTTTTTGGCAAGTCGTTCATCAACAGACAACTTGCCTGCGCCGCTAAACAGCAAAGACACACTGGCCGCCAGCAGGGCTAAGCCAAACTCGTAACCGTTGTTACTCATAAACAAACCATGCTGAAAATGCACCGCAAAAATCGCTACCAGCATGGCCACTGCTAATGCCGCAGCCGCCGGCCGGGTAAGCAGGCCAATAATTAACGCCAGGCCACCAAAAAATTCAGCCGCACCGGCTAAAAACGCCATCAGTATACCCGGGCTCAGGCCAATGCTGTCCATCCAACCTGCGGTGCCCTGCAGGCCATAGCCGCCATACCAGCCAAACAGTTTTTGCGCGCCGTGTGCAGCGAAGATAATGCCAACCGGGATCCGTAGTGCCAGTGCAGACCAGCCAGCGTTTGTCGAAGTTAATTTTGCTATCAATGTTTTCATATGTCACCTGTCAAAATATTTAATGGTTAAGTAAAGTTTGGTTATTCACTCGACCACAAACAACCTGTCGATGTGCTAAAGATAACGCTATACTTCACGCTATAAAAGCGGGGCTTTTTGTATTATTAGTTCAATTAATTTGAATGTCGGCGGGTGCAAGCCAGGCCAACGGCATGGGGTAACACAGCCAATGCAGCAACTGATTAATTTAGATGCGTTAAGGGCGCTGGATGCCATAGAACGCAAAGGCAGTTTTGCTGCCGCCGCCGAGGCGTTATACAAGGTACCGTCGGCACTCAGTTATACCATGGCGCAGTTAGAGCAAAACCTTGGCGTCAGCTTATTTGATCGCAGTAAACAAAAGGCCCGGCTGACCCCGGCTGGCCAGCTGTTATTGCAGCAAGGGCGTGAGCTGTTAAAGGCAGCAGAGCAACTGCAAAAATCGGTGCAGCAACTGGACAGTGGCTGGGAAGCGCAGCTGACACTGGCGCTGGACTCTATAGTGCCGCCCGAGCCGCTGTTTGCGCTGATCAGCGAATTTTTGCAACTGGGCAAGCTGACACAAATTCAGCTGCGTCAGGAGGTGCTGGCCGGTGGCTGGGAAGCTCTGCATACCGGCCGGGCGGATATTGCCATCGGTGTGCCTGCCAGTCTGCATAGCGGCCCCTATCAGTTACAACTACTGGGCGAAATTGAGTTTGTGTTTGCGGTGGCGCCGCATCACCCGCTGGCCGAGCGCAGCGAGCGCATTACACTGGCCGATGTACAACAGCAAACGGCCATTATCGTCGCCGACACTGCCATTGACAGCCAGAAGTTGTCGACCGGCCTGTTCGACAGCCGGCAAAAAGTGCTGGTGGCGAATCTGGCGCAAAAAATTGCCGCCCAGCAACAAGGCTTAGGCGTTGGTTTTTTACCACGCCACCTGATCCAACAGCAACTGGCGCGTGGCGAGCTGATTGCCAAGCAGCACAGCATACCGCGCGACAGCGCTAAGTTATATCTGGCCTGGCACAAACAGCAGCAAGGCAATGCGTTAAGCTGGTTTTGCCGTCAGTTATGTCAGTATCCGTGGCAGCAAGTGTTTAGTGTCACTTAGCAATAACAGAGTAAGAATCTATGTATATCGGTAAATTAGCCCAGCTATGCGGTGTATCAACCAAAACCATTCGTCATTATGAGCAGATCGGTCTGCTGCCGCCGGCGGCGCGTCATGGCAGTTACCGGGTGTACCGGCAGCAGGATCTGGCGTTGGTGCGTTTAATTAAACAATCGCAGCAACTGGGTTTTAGCCTGCGTGACATTAGACAGGCACTCAGCCACAGTAACCAGGGCATTCCGTGGCAGGTTGTCAACCAGCTTATCAGCGATAAATTACAGCATATCGCCGACGATATTGCCGTATTAGAGCAAAAACGTCTGTTGTTACAGCAACATCAGGCGGCCATCCTCGCCTGTCTGGCGGACAATCCGGCTTGCCCGCCACCGCTGACCTGATCTAAAAACACACTTGACTCGTCCCTTAGGGGCAAGGTTTAGGCTGGCGCTTATCAGATAAAGGAGATGATGCCATGCCCCACCATACCGCTGCCAAGCTGCTTAAACCCTTGATTGCCCGTCTGCTGCTGCCACTGGCAGTTGCCGCCAGCCTCGGCCTGTTTTTTACCGGCCGGGCACGGGGGCTGGATCTGGAATTACTGGTGTCCGGCAGTGCCGTCTGCATCCTGCTAGTGGCGATGCTGCTGGAACGCTGGCTGCCGTTTGCCGGCCACTGGAACCAAAGCCAGCACGACAGCGGCACCGATCTGTTCAGCGCCGCCGTGCTGCTGGCGCTGCTGGACCCGCTGCTTAAATATCTGTCGCCGCTGGTGGTGGTGGCGCTGTACCAATGGCTGGATCTGTCAGGCCTGTATAGTAAAGTGCTTGGCCAGGCGCCGTTTGCTCTGCAATTGTTGCTGGTGACCTTAATGCTGGAATTCTGCCGCTACTGGGTGCACCGCTGGCACCATAGCCAGCAGTGGCTGTGGCTGCTGCATGCGATGCACCACAGCAGCCAGCGGTTGTATGCGCTGAATAACTTTCGCTTTCATCCGCTGAATTATCTACTGCTGTTTATGCTCAGTACCTTGCCGTTAATGCTGCTTGGCGTGCCAGCCGAGCTGTTACTGGGCTATCTGGCACTCACCCTGCCAGTGGTGATGCTGCAGCATGCCAACATTGATTTACGCAGTGGCGTGTTGAATTACCTGTTTAGCACTAACGAGCTGCACCGCTGGCACCATTCGGCCAACGCAGCCGAGGCTAACTGCAACTATGGCCATGCGCTGATTATCTGGGATCAGCTGTTTGGCACTTTTAAATACCAGCCGGGCGGTAGCAACTTACCAACAACAGTGGGTCTGTTTAGCAGCAGTAGCCAAAATTACCCCGTAACGGCATCTTATCTGGCGCAACTACGCTTGATGTATGGCTTGAGGTGTTGCTAGATAAGGCTTAAATAATATTTGTTAATACACTTTAAAAACAACAGTTTAATTGTGACTTTTACCGCCGGTAATTATATAAGTTGCAGATAAGCGACAAGGTTCTGCTGTTTTCATAAAGTGCTGTTCAACCTGGTTATGCCAATAAAAATGCAGCCGGAAATTTAGAATCAGCACTAATAAGGGACAGAGCATGAAAATGACCACATCAGTTTTAGTAACCGCGTTATCCGTCATCGTAATGGGACAGGCATATGCAAATAATAGCACCACCTCAATATCAAAAGCAGCGAATGTACAACTGTTTAAAGAGCATGACGCCTTGTTACAAAGAAACTTTAACGGTAGCTCGGTGCAGTTTAGCTTGATTGCGCCGCGGCTTGAGTTTGATTTGGCTGCTGGTGCAGCATACGCAGAGGGACAGTTGGCAGACTTAAAATACGAAAGTGCTGAATTGGCAGTGCGATACAGCTTCATTAATCAAGATAAGTTGCAGCTGTTTGCCGAAACACGCTTTAACCATACCAATTATGCTGGTGCGTTGCAGCACAGTTATAACCAATATGGCGCTGGATTTTTCGGGCGTAACTACTGGGGCGAGAAACTGCAGGTAGGGGTAAGATTGGGTTATATGGGGGCCAGTAGTGCGGCACCAGAGCAGCAAAAAGGCGTATATACTGAAGCGTCACTAAATTATCCGCTGAGCAATGATCTGGAAATGTACCTGCAATGGTCTACTATCGGTAAACGAGAGCGCACTGGTCTAGGCGTACGGTATAGCTTTTGAGCAAAATCTGATAGCAGGGGGTTCAGAACTGGCTGACCGCCCCACTGTTGTTACCACTTAATATGATATAAATCAGCCGCTGGATATCGGATGCTTAACACAAACATCTGTTGTGGTTGATGTGGGTTAACGGTAAAAAACATCGGTAAACCGCTTTGGATTAAATCCTGATGTAACACTTGTTCCAGCTGCGTCGGTTGGTCCAGCGGATAGCGGCTGAACCAGCCTGTCGCCTGATTAAACTGATACAACCAACCCTGGTGCATTCGGATCACCTGATAAAGGCTCTTGTCGGTAATTTGAATGTCGTTCCTAGCGCCATCAACAAATTGGTAAAGCGCTCCCTCTTGCCGGTAGTACAGTTTGCCTTGATCAAAATGTGGCTGGGTAGCTTGTTGCAGGCTAAGTTGTTGTAGCTGGCCGCTACCGATGTCGATACGCCACAAATGAGACTGGTTGTTTTGATGACGCTGTACCACTATGCTGGTGCCGTCTGGCTCAAATACCGGAAAGTTAAATTCTGGCGCGTGGCTCAGTTTCCGCAGGTTTTGCTCTATCAGATCGTACAACCATACACTTCCCTGATACCCAAAAACCAGTTGCCGCCCATCGGCAGACCAATCCAGATTATTTATCGCCGCTGAACCATCGGCTATGGTCGTCAGCTGAATATCTTTGTCGTTATTGCGTAACCAAAGCTGCCAGCCATTGCCTTTATTGGCACTGTAAGCCAGTTGCTGTGGCTGTTTTGGGTTAACTTGGACTATGCCAACTGAGCCGGTGTCCTGGCTGAACTCACTAAACACAGTTTGTTCAGCCACGAACAGGTCCTTAACTGCGGCCATATGCCAGCCACCTAATTTACCGGCAGTATGCGCACTAAAGTTTGAAGCTATTGCCTGACGCTCGCCGGTTAACTGCACTTTTCCAAAGTAATGACCTTTTGGAAAAGCTCGTTTTTTTAACTGCTTATCAGCGACGCTAATGCTAATCAGCTCAGGACCATTGGCAGCATACAAATGGCTGCCGCTTTGGTTCCAGCTAATGTTGATTAAATTGCCAGACTGTTTAAAACTGGCCAGCTGTTGTTGCTCGGCGCTCACTAAATTATAAAGATAGACGAAGCCACTGACGCGGTCGGTGAGATGCAGATATGCCAGTTGAAAACCATCCGGTGACAACGCAAAATCGACGATACCTGCGCCGGATCCACTACTGCGCGGCTGTAACAGTAATTCGGTTTGACCGGTTTTTAAATGCTCGATCACCAGCCGTTCGCTACCTGTTGCCTCTGTTGCTGGTTTAATGCGGTACAGCTGGTCGCCACCACGATTCAATTGCGCGACATTCCGGGAAACAGGATCGCACGCTAAGTCTAGCGGGCTGCTTTTATACTGCGGAAATGCAGTAAAGTCATAAAGCTGGTAGGCACAATAAGACATATCATCTTTATTGAGCCGCACCAATAAACGTTGCTGTTCAGGCTGCCAACCCAGTACAAACAATGAATACCCCTCCTGCGATAGGGTGATCTCTGCCGGATCTTGCTGCACAGTAGAAGAATAAGGACGTACCTTTAAACTGTTTGCCTTGCTGTTAAAGGTATGATTGTAAGCCAGTAATTGCTGATTGCTGCTCAGTGCCAGGTTGTATTCGATACCTTTTTGCCAGGTGAGCTTGTGTTGAATGCTGACTGAGGCCTGTCCCCGCTCGCTGGTCGCAACTTCTGCAGGTACTACAGGTTCTGCATCTGGCAGCGCTGCTTGCCACAGCCATAGCAAAGCGGCGCAGATTAGTAGTAAAGGGGCAAACAAATTCCGTTTGCGTTTAAGCCTGAATAGCACCTTTTTATTAGCAGATTGCGGCGAAGTGTCTGCAATTAGCGCCGGAGGCTCGCTGGTGTTTGCCTCAGGTCCCGCAGTTGGTGGTACGACCGCAGCGATATGTTGCGCCGCAAAATCTCGCTGAAGTTGCTCAGACCACTGCAAACTATAGCCTTTGCGATGGTGGGTTTTTAATGGTGACTCAGTTAAACCTGGGTGTTGTAAGGCTTTACGCAAATCAGAGATAGCCCGGTTAATGGCATTGTCATCGACAAAACCTTGCTGCCACACCTGTTCAACCAGCTCTTGTCTTGGGATCACCCGCTGTGAGTTTGCCAGAAAATAGCGCAGTAAATTAAACAGCAGTCGCTCTAATTCAAGACTGCTGTTATCGTCTTCCAGACAGAAATTTTCTACATTAATTCGCCATGGGCCCAGTAACTGCATTGCCATCAGCTTAAGTGTCCGCACAAAGACCTGCATGTTAACAAAAAGGCCAATAGTTGCAATGTTAGAGTTGTCTATACTACTCATAATTCAATTGATGCTCTAACACTCTATTCTGGTTGAGGTAATATTGCGGTTAGTGCCAAATAATTATTCACGCTAAACCATAAGTAGTTAATTAAATAACAGCATTACTTTGCCGCAACATTTTCTTTAACCCGCCAGTAACCCAATGCTTGGTTACCACTGATTTCCAGCCCGAGCGCGCGCAGCCAGTCGGCCACCTGATGATTGGAGTTATGGCTGAGGCTGTAAGGGTGGCTGTGCGGTACAAAGTTTAGATTACGCGCAGTACTGTAGAAAGGCGTGGCTGGCGTGGCAGTAAACTGCTGTTCGAGCTGGGCCAGCAGCGCATCGACCCGCGCGGCTTCTACCTGAAACAAATAAGCCTGGCCAATGCCCACCCCCACCGCGCGCTCCAACTGTTCACCAGGCTGCGCTGCGGCAATTAGCTGACGGCCAAAGGCGGCTTTACTGGGCATAAACAGGGCCCGGCTACCACTGGCGATGCCTTGTTCATTGTCAACATACCAGGCCCAGTCGCCATAGGCGTAGCGCAGTCGGGTTTGATTAGCGGCAGTTAGCAATATCGAGCTGTGGCGGCCATGGGTAAGCAACTGCACCGTGCGGGGTTCGCTAACCTTTTCTGGCACGCTGATCAGCGCGGTACAGCCTGAAAATAGTGGCAGTAATAGCAACACAATCAGTAATCCAACTGCGTATCTCACTGATAACCCCCAAAGTGGTAGCAGTAATCCCTCACTAGGTTTAACACCAAAACAGCAGTATGGCCAATAAGGCGGTCCACTCAATACTTCTGCTTTCGTTTCCTCCTGAAGATTGATTAAAAACTGTTAATGGTGTGTGGTGGCCAGAAAAATAATCTTGCGCTAGAGTTTAATGCCAGTCTTAATCGAGCAGCTTGACTAGCGCTTATGCGGTGTTGGCAAATGAAAAAGAAGAGTTTCTATTTTGCTTTGGCAGCAGTTCGTTTCACAACATAGTGCCAAATAAATCAAAGAAAAGTGCATAGGTATTTTTGCTGATTTTGCGATTTGGCTTAAGGAGTAAAGTTCGCATAGATAAAGTATGGAGAAATTGAGATGGCTAAAAAAAAAGATGATGTCAGAAAAGAAGAGGGTTCGCCTCTGTCTTATTCACAAATTATTGATTTTTTTGATAGAAGTCCTAAAGGCGATATACCTAAAGATCTGCGTTCAATGTTATTGGAAGAACCTGAACCTTACAAATTTAATGGTATCGAGGTAAAGCGGGAGAAGGCATTTAGAGTTAACCCCACTGTACCAATGATCCCGAAGTGGTTTGGAGCAAGCCCAAAACCCTGCAAAGCCAGATTGCCGTTCCCTACCCGGGTACTTCATCAGGGCAGAGAGGTCAATCCCCTTGTAGTCTTTAATCCGGATGATCGTAGAACATATAATGACATTAGCTATCCATGGGGGACGATTTGTCGGGTTATTACTGCAGCTGGAGCGGGCTCTGGCGTGATAGTGGGCCCAAGACATGTCTTAACAGCCAGCCATGTTGTTGACTGGAGTGGCAACTCAGGCGGCACCGTTGAAGTTCATCGATCTGCCGGAGCAGTGCGGGCAGTAACGGCGATAAGCAGGGTTTGGTATTATACCAAGGTGACAGGGAATACCGTTGCCTGGGTTGAAAATGATGAGGACTATGCGGTTTTAGTCACATCATCTCGGATAGGCGATCTTTTTGGCTGGATGGGGACGCGAACCTACAATAGTGCCTGGGATGATGAGCCCTATTGGTGGAATATTGGCTACCCAGGTAGTATTGCGGGTGGCATGCGGCCAACCTTTCAAAATCGAAAAGCGCTGGATGAGCCTTGGTATGATTTCGGGCCTGCACGTTCGATGAGCACCAATGCCGACTTAACACCAGGGAACTCTGGGGGGCCGATGTTTGGGTTCTGGAACGATGGCCCTTATGTGGTTGCGGTCGCATCAAGTGAATCTTCCACTACCAATTGGTGCTCGGGGGGATCCTGGTTGACTAATTTGGTACGCCATGCCAGAGACAAAGATTCTTAGTACTTAACAGGGGGCATTACAACGTCGCATGTAGTCTGGTAGTGCCCCCCAATTCTGTAATCGGACGTGCATGTCACAAACTGGCCCGTTACTTTTCACTGACTGAAGCTGAAACCATAGTGCTAAACAATACCAGCTCTTAAGCTTGTTTATCTTCGCGGTAATGGGATCGATTAGTTTCTTCGGTTTCGGTATCTGTTGTGTTAGCGACCGGTGTGTCTTCTGGGAAAATCGGTTTATGGTCTTCTACCCACTGCTCATCCTGACGCGGATCCAGCTGGGCAAGTGATGCCCCCGACGCTGCGGGTACCGCTACAAACACACTTAACTGATCATTGGCAATGCGCTCGGCAGTTAAGGCATAGCCTCCCAGCATCAAAGCGGCGACTGCCAATACGCTAAAAAACAGGCCGCCGGATATGCCTAACACCGCCCCCAGGATTAAGGGCGCCAAAAACGAGCCTATACCATAAGCAAACAGCAAGCTGCGGCTTATTTCAACCAGATCTTTACCATGGTCCAATCTATCATTGGCCCGGGCAACACTTAGCGGATAAATACTAAACAGGCTGGTACCCAGTAAAAAACCCAGCAAATAAAATAGCCAGGTCTGGCTGGCCAGCAACGCAAGTAGCAGGCAAATAGCGGCACTAAATAAGCCGGCCCAGGCCAGTAACTTACGCCTGCCGTAACGATCAGACAGGGTGCCAACCGGCCATTGTGCCAGTAAGCCGCCAAATATTGAAATGGCCATAAAGGATGCGACGACCGACTGTTGGCCATAGGTATTTAGCACAAGCACCGGCACCATGGTGTAAAAGCCTCCGACAAAAAAACCACCAATAACACTGCCTACCAGTGCCAGCGGGGCTATATGCAGAACCTTGGGTAGGCTATAGCGCTCAAATGGAGGTAATACCGGCTGGCTGATCCGGGTAATAGCCACTAAAAACAACGAGGCTAATACCAGCACTGAGCCCAACACAAACACCACGTGGGATTCAACGTCCAAGCTTAAAATCAGCTGGCCAATGGCTGTGGCCATAAAAAACACCACGGTATACACCGCTAACACCCGGCCGCGGTCAGCCGAGCTGCTTTTTTCATTCAGCCAGCTTTCCAGCACAATGAGCAGGGCATAAAAGGCAAAGCCGGATAGCAGCCGTAAGCCGGCCCAGAACCAGGGGTTATAGTGCAAAGTGTGGCCCAGAAATGCCATAACCATAATTGCTGAGAATGCCGAAAAGCTGCGGGCATGCCCCACCGTCACAATGAGTTTCTGGCTAAACACCGCCGCCAGTAAAGCGCCCAGAAAGAACGCCGAGTTAATGATGCCAATGACCATTTCTGACAAGCCAGCCTGCTTTAAATATAGCCCGATAAAAGTCATCAGCATGCCGTAGCCGGTCGCCAGAAAGGCAATAGAAATAAACAACGATGAAATAGGCAACAACGCCTGCCTGAAAAACACGGCTGTACTCATATGCAAGAAATCAATAACTTAAACATAGTGTGTGTTCATTGAGCAGGCAAGCGGCAAAACTGATGATATAGCCTGGATGGCGGTAACCCGCCCCTGAGATCAGAGCTGATTGACACGGCGTAACAGCCGTGACTGTAATGTTTACAATTATAAGAGATAAGCGATAAAAGTACTCACTGCGCGGGCAACAGCTGGAATTTACGAAAAATCAGGCCCAATATGAAGCTTATAACTTTATGTCGACTACTGATCAGTTTATTAATCAGGATTGCGCTTAGTGTAAACCAAATTAACTATTGCCCTGCCCGATACGCCGAGGGTGATAACCCAACAACCCGTAAAAATTCCTTGTTAAAGTTCGATTTGGTGCTAAAACCGGCTTGTTGCATTACCTCGATAATCGGTAGGTCTGGCTCGCTTAGCAACAGCCGTTTGGCCTCAGCAATGCGCTGGTCATTCAGATATACCGAGTAGCTTTGGCCATATTGCTGGTTAATTGCCTGCGACAATTGCCTGGCCGGTAGCTGCAGCTTTTTTGCTGCCTGTGGCAGGGTGATACCAAATTCCTGCATATAGAGCTTGTCGCGGGTTATCAGCTGGGCAAAGCGCTGCATAATAGCTGCCGTGTGTTGCTGGGCTTCAGGCGAAAATGGCTTGGCTGGGTTGAGGGTGGCTAACATATACATCCACTCCAGAGAGTGACTGCGGTGCAGCGCCGCCAGCAAGATGCCGAGGTTCAGCAGGAAAAACGCGCAACCGGCTACAAACAGCGCAACCGAAGAGCGCAGGGCTACTCCGCTTTGCAGTTCCAGATGCACCGCAATTTCAGCCAGAATATTAATCAGTGCCATTAACATCAGGCAGATTAACCATCGATAGGCCGGCGAGGCGAAATTACCAAGGTGCTGTAATGCTTGTTTACCTTGACGCATTTGCAGGGCGATCAACAGCAAATACAGTATAAAACTGGCCATGATGGTCAGGTCGATAGCGGCAAAAAATAACCGGCTTTTTATCAGCACAATAAACAGCACTGTCGCAGTGCCAAAATGCAGCAGGTCGCGCCAGCGCAGTGGCATCGACGGTTGCTGGGCTGCCCGAAAATACAGATACAATAAAGGGCCCAGCCACAACGCAACCAAAGGCCGCATAATGGCCAGTTCGCCCGCTTCGCCGTGCAATATCGCCACCAGCAGCAGTGTCTGATGCGCATACAGCAGACAGCTGACACCCATTAGTCGTTTCGGTAGGGGTTGTGCTGCCGGCATAAACAGCAACTGCGCTGCCAGTAACAGGCACAGCAACGCGTTCGCAAGCTGGATAGCGGTGATGTAACTGAGCATATGGACACCTTAGTAAGGACCATCATCATAAACCATGGGCGGAGTAAATGCAGCACTGCCCTGGGTGCCATAAAAGCACTTTTTTTAAGACCTCGATCCTGTTTTGAGTCGAGCCGGTGGGCAAAACAGCCGACACTTGCAGGCCGTTACTTAACTTAAGGAATGCCCTGATGCGCCCATTTTTATTAATTGTAAATAATTGCTCTGCCCGTTTTAACGCTGTTAGTGCGCTGGCACTGCTAACCCTCAGTTTGCCCTTTAGCCTGCAGGCAGAATCGGTGCTGCTGCGTAATGTCAGCATTATCAGTGGTGATAAGCCAAAGCCTTCGGCCCCACAACATGTGCTGCTAAACGATGGCAAAATTCAGGCAATAGGTACGGAGTTGCTGAGCGCTGACCGGCAGATAGATGCCACGGGTAAGTATCTGTTGCCTGGCCTGATCGACAGCCATGTCCATTTAGAAGGGGTACCTGGTTATAACGGCAATAGCCAAAGCGACCAGCCGATGTTGGCGCAAGCCTGGCGGCAGATGCCACGCAGCTATCTGTATTTTGGCTTTACCACCGTGCTCGATTTAACCGGCGATGCCAGCTTTATATCAAACTGGAACCAGCAAACTGAGGCGCCCAAGGCCTATTTTTGTGCGCCGGTGGCGATCCCAAACGGTTATCCGGCGGTCTGGCTGGGCAAAGAGGGGCAGTTTCAGGTGGCGGGTAGTCAATACATGTTATACGACCCGGCTCAGCCTGACGTATATCCTGCCAGCTTTATAGCCGCCGAGCACAGCCCGCAAGCTGTGGTTGCCTTGGCCAAACAGCAGGGCGCCAGCTGCATTAAAGTGTTCTATGAAAGCGGCTTTGGGCCTGTGCGCAACTTACCAGTGCCGTCGGTAGCCTTGATCAGCGGGGTAGTGCAGCAGGCCAGGCAACAGGGGCTGCCGGTATATCTGCATGGCAATTCCCAGGCGGCGTACGAATTTGCACTGCAAACCAAGGTGGATACGCTGGTGCATGGTTTATGGCATCCGCATAAAGGGGTGGCACCAGCGCAAACTGAAAGCCAGCTTAACACCATAGCCCAGCAACTGGTGCAGGCTGATATCGCGGTGCAGCCGACTATTCAGGTATTGTACGGCGAGCAGGAGTTACTTAACCCGGCTTTATTGCTGCAGCCGCAACTGCAGCATGCGATACCACCATTATTAAACCAGTGGTATCAAAGCGAGGCCGGCCAATGGATGAGTCGCGAGTTGGCTGATAACTTTGCTGGCGCCAGCTACACGCCAGCGCAGTTGTATCAGGCAGTAACCGCAGCTTACCAACAGCCACTTGGCACAGTTCGACAGATGACAGCCCAGCTAAACCAGCTCGGTGCCCGGCTGCAATTTGGCAGTGACACCCCAAGCGGCCCGTTTTACAGTCAGTTTCCGGGCATTAATGGCCGCTGGGAAATGGACCGCTGGCTGGAAAGTGGTTTAAGTTTATCGCAGCTATTCAGTGCCCTGACCATTGGCAATGCCCGTGCATTGGGGTTGCATCAGCAGATTGGTGAAGTAAAGGTAGGGTTTAAAGCCGACTTACTGCTGCTAGGCGCGAATCCGCTGCAGGATGTGCAGGCCTATGATGCTATAGAGCTGGTGATCCTGAATGGCAAAGTCATCAGCCGGGCTACGTTGTCCGCAACACAGTTGCAAGAGTAAGAAAAACCAGAAAAAGTGGGGCAGAGCTAATAACCGATATCAGCTAGCGACTAAATACCTCCGCCCCTTTTTCTCAATTAGTTTCTGGCTACAGAAAAAACGCACTATTAATTATGCCAATGACCATTTCTGACAAACCAGCCGGCTTTAAATACTGCCTGATATAAGTCATCAGTATGCCGTTTAAGCACACAGCTTCGAATAGCAAGATATCTTAGCAATGTCGCTGCTTTGTCGCAGAGCTGTCATAATGCTGGCCTAACGTAACCCTACCGAAATATTGAATACTTGCGTTTTACTATTTCGGAATATTGGTATGGACATGAAGATAAATCGCGATGTGTTAACTCAAGCGCGCAGCGCCAGAGCCTGGAGCCAGCAGCAACTGGCCGATGTGGCTGGTCTCAGCTTACGAACCATTCAGCGTATTGAAAAATCGGGCGTGGCATCCAACGATTCACTGCAGGGCATTTGTGCGGCGTTTAACAAAGAGCCCCGCTATTTTATCGCGCACAGTGAGCAACCCGCCAAGCAAAAGAATCTGGTGAAAATTGGTCTGGGCATCATGACGGCAGCATTGCTGATATTAGGGAGCACTTATTTTTCATGGGTATCGGCAGAAACGATAGTGCTAAATATTGAATACCGTGGCGAACATCTGGCAACAGGCGATTTAAATGAAGTGAGTCTGGAATATCTGGTTGATATTGGCAGGACCGCTGAGCTGCCGCTACCAAATGATTTTATGTTAGTGATCCGGCCCCAAAATACCAAGGACGGCGTCACGCTCGACGTTACACTTAAAAGTGCCAGTAGTCAGAGTCTAATTCCCAATGGTCACGACCTGACAGTGACCAGGCCGTTGGCTGATGGTGTGAATATCAAGTATGAAAAAGCAGGTAGTTTTCTGGCAAATGTTATGGTTCGGGTTAACTAGCTATTACTCAATACAGCATAAAGCCAGGCTTGGCACAGCGCTAAAGCAGCTAAGTAGCGGCTATGGCAAAGAGATCGCTGCGGCAATAGTTGCTGGGATCACAGCTGTGACTGGTTTCTCAAGAATTCTAAAGCGCCGGCCTTGTTAGCGCGGCCAACCTTTCTTTAATTCGATTTAGCACACATTGCTTTAGCTTCTCACTGCCTGGATTTTGCATGATAACCTTAGCAGCGGCCCGGCCTACTTTAGCAGTAACCTTTTGTATGATTGACCTGGCCATGCTCTCACCAAGACCAATGCGAATTCCCAGCTCAATGAAATCATGGCTGGTGTAATAGCCATAAGCGTTGTATGAACTGGTAAACTCGTTATCGACTTCAGACTCAAGCAACCACAATACCAACTGATACCCCTCGTATGTGGGGTACGGTGCGACACTTAGCATGTCATACACCGGGCTAAACCCTTTAACATTCGATTTGCCACGCTCACGCAGCAAAGTCATATTTTTTAAATGCAGATCGTTATTGCCGACAACGTATGCCATCAACACCAGTGTAAACCCATCAATCAGTATTTTGGCATGGCCACCACTTAGCCGGTGCGCAGTTTTAATGGCTTTTTCATACGACAGCTTTTCATTGTCTTTTTGCCCAGGCGCAACATTCATGCATGACGCCATATCTTCGACAAAATTATTAATATGCCCGTCTTCTTCCATATCAAACCTGGTCGTAACATAGGCAAGCTCACCACAACTAAACGGGACTAAATAATGGTCTGCTACACGCATTCCGACAGCCTGGCACAATTGCATAACCATGAACTCATTCTCGGCCAGTTCGGGAAAGCTCTCAGGTGAAGGTTTGACAATGTAATTGCCTATACCCTGGGCGTTAGTCAGTGTTTTAGGCCGGCCGGCCAATTTAAGAAACATTTTTGGCTGAACGCCAGATATGGATGTGCCAGGCAAAGACTTTACGGCCACGTCGTTAAACGCTGCCCGGGCGAAATCAATTGAAAAACCGCGAAGGCTTTTAAGTGGGAGCTCAATGAGTTCAAAACCACCGATAACATCCCCATCATCGTTAACATGGATGGCTATTGGCCCAATTAACTCTCTGCCATTAGCAAGTAGCAGGCCGAAGGTATCTTCCTGATCTAATCTCGCCATTTTTGCTTGATGACGCTTTACCCAGCCTTCACTGAGTAGGTTAGCAAAGAAGGGGTGTAGGGTGTTAAAGACAAACGGGGCTGACTGCACTGGCAAATTAACGCCAATAGGGGTATTAACGTACCGCAAATAATGCTCTGTGTATTGAAATTCATAGATAGCGCCTGTAGGCGTATCCAGTTCCCTCAATGTCCCCGCTTTGCTTTTATGGCTGTATACGTAACCTACTCTTAGCTCCTTCATGGTCACTTCCTGACACCAGTATTTTTCTCCCCTACATATAACTCAAGGCCGATGGTGTTAAGTACAGTCTGCAAGGTTTTGATTTTAACCGTATCGAGTTTGCTCAGTATGTTGTAATACGTAGTTGGTGATAAATTTGCTATCAGGCAGATATCGGTTACCGACATACCGGCTGAGTATTGCTCAATAAGCCTGGCAACCGCTGCGTTTGTCACCGGTACATTAACCAACTTTGCGCTTTCTCTAATTTGGTTCAACAACTGATCGTCAATATCTTTAAGGCGTTGTGACATCTGTTGCCGCTGTGCAATTAGCGCATCTATCTTAGAAGTTGAGTTTATGCTCATGCTGGCCTCTGACAACATTATTTAATTCACCATAATGGATTATGGCTTCTAAATTAAAGAAAAGCCACGCTATAGTGAAATAAAATAGGTTTTTATTCATTATGGTGGATTTAATGGCATCAACAAGCTAAATAAATTCACTACAGAAAACAAAATCTTAGTTGTTGCCCGCTAAATAGGCCAATAAGCAGGTATTTAATGAGATATGCCTGCTACAGTGGTCAATTCAAATAGAGAGCAGCGGCTTTAACTGGGGGATTTTTTCGCTCTTTCTCGAGTCTCCGATCTGATTTTTTATTGAATTTTTAGGTGGTGGCTATAGCAAAGATAGCGCTGTGGCGATAGTAGTGGGATTAAATCGGTAGCTGGTTGCTAGATCAAATTTAATCATCACTATCCCAAAGCCAGTTCAGCAGCACAGCAGGCATGGATGCTGGTGGTATCAAATAGCGGCACTGCTGCATCTTGCTCTGATACCAGCAAGGAAATTTCAGTGCAGCCAAGAATAATGGCCTCGGCACCTTGCTCGATAAGCTGTTTGATAATCTGGCGATATTTCTCTCTTGATTCCGGCAGCACCTTGCCTAAACAAAGCTCGTTATAAATTATCTGGTGCACCTGCTGGCGCGCAGCTTCATTGGGGATCAGCACATTCAGGCCATGCTGTTCTGTAAGCCGGGTTTTGTAAAAGGGCTGCTCCATGGTGAATTTGGTGCCTAGCAGGCCAATGGTTTTATAGCCTGCTGCCTTAATTGCTATGGCCGTGGCGTCGGCAATATGTAGCAGTGGCAGAGTTGTTGCGTCCTCGATAGCGCCAGCAACTTTGTGCATAGTGTTGGTACAGAGCACAATAAAGTCGGCACCTGCTGCTTCAAGGCGGCTGGCGGCATCGGCCAGCAGTTGCCCGGCAGCTTGCCAGTCGCCAGCGCTTTGCATGCGCTCAATTTCAGCAAAATTTACGCTATATAAAACAATTTTGGCAGAATTCAGCCCACCAAGCCGCTGCTGAACAGTTTCGTTAATTATGCGGTAGTAGGGAATGGTCGACTGCCAACTCATACCACCCAGTAAGCCAATTGTTTTCATGGTAGTTGCCTTAAAAATAGCAAAGCCAGCTTGATGCTGGCTTTTCGTTACTTAATTTAACCTATTTTGCAGCAACAGGTTTTTACTTACCACCCGGCCGGGCTATTTTCAGTATTTCGGTTAAGCCGGCGACGGCGCCGCCGATATTGGCCAGCTCGGCTGGCACTATCATGGTGTTATTGGCTTTGGCCAGGTTACCGAATTCTTTCACGTATTGCTCGGCAACGCGCAGGCTAACGGCTTCTGAACCACCCGGGTGATTAATGGCTTCAGCAATCTGGCGAATACCTTCAGCGGTGGCAATGGCCACCAGCTCGATTTCACGGGCGCGACCTTCGGCTTCGTTGATCTGACGCATCTTGTCACCTTCAGACAGGTTAATCACTTCCTGCTTCTGGCCCTCTGACACGTTAATCATTGCCTGGCGCTCACCTTCAGATTTAGCAATGGCGGCGCGGCGTTCCCGCTCTGCCCGCATTTGCTGCTCTAACGCATCTTTAATGCTAAGTGGCAGCTCAATATCAGAAATTTCGTAGCGCAGCACTTTCACACCCCAGGGCGAGGCCGCTTCGTCCAGCGCTTTTACCACTTCTTCGTTTATTTTGGCGCGTTCTTCAAAGGTTTTATCCAAATCAGTCTGGCCGATAACGGAGCGCATAGTGGTTTGCGCCAGCTGTGAGGCGGCGTAGCGGTAATCACTGATGCCATAACTGGCTTTGTGTGGATCTACCACCTGCAAATACAGCACGCCATCAATACCAACCTGAATGTTATCTTTGGTAACACAAGTTTGGCGGGTAACGTCGATGACTTCTTCTTTTAAGGTGTGGATATACGCCACTTTATCGACAAAGGGGATCAGGATATGAAAACCGGAGTCGAGAGTGCGCGAGTATTTACCGAGGCGCTCTATCACAAAGTTAGATTTTTGCGGCACTACCCGGGCGCTTTTGACAATCGTAATTACCACGGCTAAGGCAAAGCCCAGCGTGAGAATGGTTTGGATACTGATTTCTTCCATTGTTAATGTTCCCTTTTTTAATTAAAAATTGTTATGGTTGCTGCGCCGAGACCATTAAATGAATGCCTTCATTGGCTATAACCCAGGCCACGTCACCGGCTTTCAGTGGCTCGCTGGAGCGGGCGTCCCATTGAACGCCATTTAATACTACCCGGCCGGCGCCTTGTTCGAAATCTGCCAGCACGGTTACCCGGTTACCGATATCTTCGCTGAGTTTAAACGGCTGTTCGCCCCGGTCGGCGGTATATCCGGTAAACCAGCGTTTAAAATGGCCACGGGAGCCAAATAATAATGCCAGGCTGACAATGCCAAAAATCAGAAACTGAGCACTGGGCGACTCTATCCAGCCCAGCTGTAATAAAATGCCGACTACAATAGCACCAATACCCAGAAACACCGCAACAATACTGGTTGCCAGTAGTTCCGACAGAATTAACAGCACGCCAACGATAATCCAGATCATTGCAATACTCATAGCTTTATCCTGCATAAGCGAATTAGCCATGAACAGTAACTGATGTTAGATAAAAGGGTCAATCAATTTAACGGCTTGCTGCTTTTTCATTTGTAATAAACTATGTCGGTGGCGGGTGTTCGAGGTGTTGTCGGCGCAGGCTCACGCCTGGCGAGCCAGTAACTATCGGTTGGTGAAATTCAGCTAAAACCGGCGGGCGACCTGTCAGCTGTATTCTGTTTGCTGACAGGCTAAGCATTCAGTGGCTAGATAATTACCGGCGAAACTTACGGCGCAGACACAACCCGACTAACCCCAGGCCAAACAGTGCCAGGGTGGCAGGTACCGGCACAGGCGTAGGCTGCTGTGCAGGCAACGCAAATACCGCTAACTGGCTGCTGAGTAATCTGAAGTTATGGTTAGTTGCGCTGGGTTCACTGAAACTGAACCACAGGTTGCCCTGGCTGAATAACTCGGTAAAAGCAGGCAGTGTTGTCCGGCTAATCATAAAGGTTTGTTGTACCGTGCTGCTGCTTTGCAGCAATTGGTAGCTGCTCATCTTAGTGCCGCTGGCGTTTAATATATCAAGCTGCCAGCTTTCCATCGGGCAATTGCCAGTTAAACAGTTACTGTTATTAGTAGCCGCGAAAGCCAGTGTCAGCTCAACATAATCAATGGCGGCAGCATCAAACGACGCCAGTGAAAAAATATCAGTAAAAGCGTTGCAGTTGCTGGCTTTACGGATTAACAGATGATCGCTGGCAATATTGGCGCAACTGCCAGAAGTGGTGGGGTTAAAGCCAAACCGGCCATAATTGTGATCAACCACCGAAATAGGCGCTGCCATTGCCATAACGCTAAATAGCATGCTGCACATGGCCAATGCTGCAACCACAAACAATTTATACATACAACATCCTTTTTAAAGTGGCTTAAGCCAGATTTTTGTTTTTATTTACATAGTTAACAAACTATCAGTTTTGTTAGCAATGTTTGTGCCATAAAAAGGGAATGGCCCCGTTGGCCTTACCCGTTCAGCGCAGCCCACGGTTTGCGGTGGTTTAACCCGCTAACCATGGGCGGTATCTGTAAAGAAAGCTGACAAAATGCCAGCTCAAACATGGGCTGCTTTTTTCTGGGCAAATAGCTGTTGTTCCAGGCTTTTACCTTTGGTCAGCTGTTTGTATTGCCAGCCGTTGGCTGCCAGACACTGTAATAGCCTAATATCGAAGTCATCTGCCGCTTGCGGCTGATAACTCAGCTGATACTCATGATTGCGACCTGCGGTAACGTCAGTTATGCCAGCCAGTTGCTGCAGTTGCTGGCATACCTCAGCGCTGTTGGCAGCCGCGCTCAGTTGTAAGCTTAAACAGGCTTCGCTGTTGGCCGCATGGGCATGGTGCTGCTGCAACTTGCCGTCTTGCAGGTATAACACTTTATTACACAGCCGCTCCAGCTCGAAGATATTATGCGAGCTGATTAAAAAGCTGGCATGCTGACTTAAATCGCTAATTAATTCGCGTATATGCAGGGCATTGGCCGGATCCAGCCCGGCAGTGGGCTCGTCCAGCAGGATCAACGCCGGTGAGCCGATAAAAGCCTGAGCCATACAGGCGCGTTTGCGCATGCCATGGCTAAGGGCGCCGGCTTTGGTGTGATAGTGCTGCTCCAGGTCAACCAGCGCCAGCACCCGTAGCGTTTCCGTGCGTGCCAGCTGGGCTGATAAGCCCTGCAACTGGCCGTAGAAACTGAGCTGCTGGCCAATGCTAAAGGCCGGGTCGAGCTGGGCGTCTTGCGGCAGCGCACTTACTTTGCCAAACAACGCCGCACTGCCCGGTTGCTGTCCCAGTAACTGCATGCTGCCACTGTCAGCTTTAATATAGCCACACAACAGGCTGAATAAGGTGGTTTTGCCGGCACCATTCTGGCCAATTAACGCGACGGTTTCGCCTTTATTCACTTCAAAGCTGATTTTATTCAGT
Organism: Arsukibacterium ikkense; assembly: GCF_000987775.1. Classification (GTDB taxonomy): domain Bacteria; phylum Pseudomonadota; class Gammaproteobacteria; order Enterobacterales; family Alteromonadaceae; genus Alishewanella; species Alishewanella ikkense. The sequence continues at coordinate 125,731 of NZ_LAHO01000011.1, read as the reverse complement.
ACTTTATTCCTGCCATAACTTTTTGCTAGCTGGCTGACCTTAATAATAGGTTGAGTGGTCATTATAATGCCCTCCGGCTTAATATTTGCTGGGCAATCAGCAGTAATACGGCAGTTTGGGCTAAAGGTACTACGGCCAGTTGCAGGCTTTGCCAACCCTGGGTTGGGATCAGCTGCCAGATCTGGGCGCCCGGCATGTACTGCAGCAAAAAGGAGGCAGCAGGCTGATGATGGATCAGCCAGCTGAGTAAACCAAAGGTCAGCCCCAGGCTAACGATCGCCAGACTCAGCGCTAACCGTGATGAGCGGGCCCAGGCCGAAAATACCGCCATTAATGCCGTAAAGGGCATCAAGACAATCAGTAAATTACAGCTGATCAGCAGTGCAGCTTCAATAGCCTGCCAATCTATGGCGCCCAGACGCAAACTGCTGAGGGTGAGGGTGGCGGCCAGCGACAGCACTATTAAACATAGCTGCACTAACAGCTGGCCGCAGAACCGGCCAAGCACAATAGCGCTGCGGCTGCTGCGCAGACTGATAAAGCGCAGCGTACCGCGGGCTGCGTCACTGGATAGCTGATTAGCAGTAAATACCAGGCTTAACAATGGCAACAAAATCAGGCTGAGCATCCAGTACAGGGTGAGCTCTGGTGCGGGCCAGTTCAGTAACTGATGCAGCCCAAGCATACCAAAGGCGGCAGTTAAGGTTTTCTGGAAATTCGGTTCCTGCATAATTTCACTTGCTGGCGCAATAGCGTAGCGCAGCAGCACAAACCAGATTACGGCAGTGGCGGCCAGGGTCATTAAACCGCGCCGGGTGAGCCAGAGCCGCGATAGTTCGACCTGACTGAACAGCCAGATTTGCCTTAAAAACAACATGATCGACATAACAAGATCCTTATATGTAGTGCTTCCCATTAGTTTGCACAAAAAATGCCAAAATTTTAGTTGTTATATATCATTAACTTATTTTTTGAAAGCGTAGCGGTTAACTTTTTTGCAGCAATAAAGCCAGCTAAAGTGGTCAATTTCACTATTATTGCTGGCTTAGCTGTTGGTCCAGCAGCACGATAAAACTTAAGATGGTTTCGCTTACCTGAAAGTAAAAATCGCTATCGACTTTAGCCGCAGTGTCGCGCGAGGTGTGGTAGTCGGCGTGGTCGGCCACCCCAAAGTATATAAAAGGCACCTTGTGCTTGTGAAACACTCCATGATCAGAGCTTAAGGTCCAGTCCTGGGTTTTACCTGCCCGGTACCAGGGCCGGTCATGGCCGGCGATAACCTTTACCGCACTTTGCTGCTGTAATTGCTGTAGCAGTGGGGTTAACCAGGGGTGCTGGTAGCTGCCCACGGCGAACAGCAACTGATCCGTGTCGCGGCTAAGCATATCCATATTAACGTTAAAGGCCAGCTGCTCAGGCTCCAACAGTTGGTGCTTAAATAAAGCTACTGCCCCTTGTAAGCCGCCTTCCTCAGCGTCCAATGCTACAAACAGCAATGGATGGGCAGTAGGGTTTTCGTTGAAATAACGGGCCAGCTCCAACAAGGTTGCTACGCCAGACGCATTATCATCAGCGCCGGCAAACAACTTATCTTCATGCATACCCAGATGATCATAATGCGCGGTCAGCACTATTGGCTTTAACTCAGGGTTTAAACCCGGCAATACGCCCAGCACATTGGCGGCGTTATCCAGCGCGGCGATGGTGGCGTTTTTACCCCGTAACCAGCGGCCTAATACAAAATGCTGCTCAACGCTAAACGGTTGTAAATAGCCATCGCTGCCTGCCGGTTGCAAGCCAATATCGGCAAATTGCTCTGCCAGCCAGCTACGGGCGGCAATACCGCCGGCCGTGCCGGGTTTACGCCCCTGCCGGTCAGGGTGAGCCAGCCAGTTTAAATCGGCCAGTAACTGGGACTGGTTTAAACGGCTTTGCGCAGGGGCCAGTTCGGCGCTGGCAATCAGTTGCGCCAGCCGGGCGCTTTCGTTGTTGGTTAGCGCTTGCTGCCAGGCCGGCCAGGCCAGGGTATACAGCAGAATAGCGGCAATAACCAGCGCCGATATGCCAGCCAGATACAGCCGTTTTATGATAGACATTGCCATTTTTTCCAAAAGCTTCAGGGTATTGACCGCCAGCTTAGCAAATTATGCTGCGCGGCAAAAAAAAAATTAATCCGCTGCTGGCAAAAGCGCTCGGCTTTATTTAATTTCTGGGACAGGTTGGGGAGGTTTAAAAAAAGCGCAGGCAAAACCCTGCGCTAAAGGTCTTGGTTGGGAGTTACCTGATTAACGGCGCACGCTTAAGGCGCTGTTGCCATTGTTAAATAAATCGTATTGTTGCATGGCGGGTATTTGCTGCTGAATGCGGGTTTCCAGCGCATCCAGCGTGGTAACCTGGGCACAGATAGCTTCGCCACGCTGCTCCAGTGCAGACGCTTTCAGTTCCATTCTTGCTTCTAAGTTTTCGCCAAACTTCTCCATTCTCTGGCCAAAGGCTTCCATCCGCTGTTCAAAGCTGCCTTCGCCACTTACCATGGCTTTACCTACCAGCAGCATAATGTTGCCCATTGACTGGCTGACAGCTTCTTCAATAGCCTGCTCAAACTCAGGGCCAAAGGCCTGATCAATATTGTGCAGCCGGCTGCCGTACAGGTAAGTGTTGTCGCCATCCTGCACCACAACCTGGTTAGCGGCATCACTGATTTTGCTTAATGCCTTCTGCATGGCCGGATAATCGTCCAGCGATTTCCCTGTCAGCTCGTTCAGCACTGTGGTTAACGCTTCATTAGCCATCAGCAGCGCATCTTCTACCAGCGCAACGGTTTGGCTGGTTTGGCTGCGAATACCAGCCTGGTAATCACGCAGTAGCAGCCGGGTATCATTGTTAACTAATATTGTTTTACCGTTCAGACTTAACTGACCGTCTTTGTTAATCTGCCACAGCGTTTTACCGTTGTCCTGCAACTGCACGCTGCTGCTGTCGATCACTAAATCTTTATCAAATTCGATATTACAGCTGTGGTTGCTATGGGCCATAGCGCTGTTGCTAAGTACCAGAGCACTAAGGCTGAGGATGCCGCATACCACTGCACTGGCGATAAGAGAGCTTTTCATAAAGTTAATCCTTGCACTGTGTTGAATGACTACCTGCTAACGCAAAGTCGGTGCCAATATGTATCTTATTGTTTATATTCATTTATTTTTATTGCCTGCCGGCTAGTAGTAACTGCTGTTAGTGTTTTTTACTATTTTTTAGTGAAATTGTCAGGCTGTGGGATCTAATAAACTGCGTTGGCAGCTGTGGCGGATGTTGGGTAATTGCAGTGGATTAGCTGTTTTTAATTACTATTTGGAATAACGCAGACAGATCCATTCTTTTACGGGCATACGTTTGGATGGCTAAAATGCCGGTATAAAGTTTATATAGGTGTGTTTATGCTTTTATCATCATTAGTGGCCCAGGCCAGCCCGTTGTCTGAGCAACAGGTGCAGCAACTGCAAGGTTTGGTTAGTCAGCTTAACCCTATTCAGCAAGCCTGGGTCAGTGGTTACCTGGCAGCCAGTGCTCAACTGGCCGGCGGCCAGGCCACTGCGCCGGCAGCCGCTGCTACAACCAGCGCTACGCTAACCATAGTGTATGGCTCGCAAACCGGTAATGCCCGCCATGTGGCCGAGGCATTAGCGGCCTTAGCTAATGCGAAGAACATTGCGGCCAAGGTGGTGGATTTAGCCGACTATAAAAGCAGCCAGCTGAAAAACGAACAATACCTGATTATTGTCACCTCTACCTATGGCGAGGGCGAGCCGCCGGAAAATGCTGTGAGTTTTTATAACTTTTTATTCAGTAAAAAGGCTCCCCAGCTACCCCAGCTTAAATTTGCGGTGCTGGGCCTGGGTGATACCAGCTATGAATTCTTCTGTAAAACGGCCGCCGACTTTGATGAACGCCTGGCTGAGTTAGGTGGCCAACGGCTGCAGGCCCGCGCTGATCTGGACGTGGACTACGACACGGCGGCCAGTAGTTGGAACCATGCCTTAATTAAGGTGGTTGAACCGGAATTTGCTGCAACCCCATCGGCCCAGGTGATTAACTGGCCGGGGCAAGCCGCCGCGGTATCGCAAAGCCAGTACAATAAGCAGCAACCTTTTGCTGCTGAGTTATACACCAACCAGAAAATCACCGGCCGTGATTCTGGCAAAGATGTGCGGCATATCGAAATTTCACTGCAAGGTTCGGGTTTAACCTATCAGCCCGGCGATGCCCTGGGTTTATATTTTAATAACGATCCGGCACTGGTTAATGAATTGCTGAGCCTGACTTCGCTGGAAGGCGCAGCCCAGGTCAGCCTGGCCAACCAAAGTTTAAGCCTGAGCGAAGCATTAACCGAGCAGCTGGAACTGACGCAATCGTACCCGGCCTTTGCTGAGAAATACGCTGCTGCCAGCGCCAATCAAGCGTTGCAGCAATTAGCTGCCGATAAAACCGCACTGCGCGCGTATCTGGCCGATCGGCAAATTATTGATATTGTGCGTGACCATCCGGCCGCGGCTGGTGCAATGACTGCCCAGCAACTGGTGGATGCGCTGCGTAAGCAACAACCGCGTTTATATTCCATCGCCTCATCGCAGGCGGAAGTCGAGGACGAAGTGCATTTAACGGTAGCGGTGGTGCGCTACGATGCCTTTGGCCAGCCACATTTAGGTGGCGCCTCGGGCTACCTGGCCGAACGCCTGGCCGAGGGCGATAAGGTGCGGGTATTTATCGAGCAGAATAATAACTTCCGCTTACCGGCCAATGACGACACCCCGGTAATCATGATTGGCCCAGGCACCGGCATAGCGCCGTTTCGCGCCTTTTTACAAGAGCGTGATGCCCGTGGCGCCAGCGGTAAAAACTGGTTGTTTTTTGGTAACCCGCACTTCACCCAGGATTTCTTATACCAGACTGAGCTGCAGGGCTATTTAAAGCAAGGCCTGCTCAGTAAGCTCGATGTCGCGTTCAGCCGCGACCATGCCGAAAAAGTATATGTGCAGGATAAGCTGCGTAAACACGCAGCCGAAGTGTATCAGTGGCTGCAGCAGGGCGCGCATCTCTATATTTGTGGTGATGCCAACCGCATGGCCAAAGATGTGCATCAGGCCTTGCTGGATATCGTGCAGCAAAATGGCAGCAAAAATGCCGAACAGGCCCAGCAGTATTTAGATGAATTACGGCTAGCCAAGCGTTACCAGAAGGATGTGTACTAATGAGCCAATATCCGATTAAACCCGAACTGCAAGTTAGCGGTAAGTTGTCTGACAACGAGCGGTTAAAGGCCGAAAGTGAGCACCTGCGCGGTACCATTAAGCAGGATTTAAGCAACGACATTACCGGTGGTTTTACCGGCGATAACTTTATGCTGGTGCGTTTTCATGGCATGTATCAGCAGGATGACCGTGATATCCGGGCCGAGCGTGCTGCCCAAAAGCTGGAACCGCTGCATAACGTGATGTTACGGGCGCGGATGCCCGGCGGCATTATTACCCCGGCGCAATGGCTGGCGATAGATAAGTTTGCCGCCGAAAAAACCCTGTATGGCAGTATTCGCTTAACCACCCGCCAGACCTTTCAGTTTCATGGCGTGTTAAAGCCGAATATTAAACCGATGCACCAGTTTTTAAACAGCATTGGTATCGACTCTATTGCTACCGCCGGTGATGTTAACCGCAACGTGCTATGTACCTCTAACCCGGTGGAGTCTGAGCTACACCAGCAGGCATACCAGTGGGCGGTGCAGATTAGCGAGCACTTACTGCCAAAAACCCGCGCCTATGCCGAACTGTGGCTGGACGAAGAAAAAGTAGAAACCACCGAAACCGAGCCGGTGCTGGGCGAAAACTACTTACCGCGTAAGTTTAAGACCACGGTAGTTATCCCGCCGCACAATGATATCGATGTGCACGCCAACGATCTTAACTTTGTCGCCATTGCCGAGCATGGCAAGCTGATTGGCTTTAACGTGCTGGTCGGTGGTGGCCTGGCCATGACTTTTGGTGATAACTCTACCTATCCTCGTAAAGCCGAGGTATTGGGCTTTATTGGCCTGGAGCACACGCTAAAGGTGGCTGAGCATGTCGTGACGGTGCAGCGCGATTATGGCGACCGGGTCAACCGCAAAAATGCCAAAACTAAATACACTATCGACCGCATTGGCGTTGATACTTTTAAAGCCGAAGTAGAGCAGCGGGTTGGTGTGGCGTTTGCGCCAGCTAAACCGTTCGAGTTTACCACGCGCGGCGACCGCTTTGGCTGGGTAGACGGCATAGATGGTAAACAGCATTTAACCTTATTTATTGAAAATGGCCGGGTACTCGATTTCCCGGGTAAACCGCTGAAAACCGGCCTGGCCGCCATTGCTAAAGTGCATCAGGGCGATTTTCGGATGACGGCTAATCAAAACCTGATTATTGCCGGCGTGCCGCCAGCGCAAAAACTGTTAATTGAACAGCTGGCCCGTGAGCATGGCTTAATTGACGATAGCCACAGCGAGCAGCGCAAAAATTCTATGGCTTGTGTCTCGTTTCCTACTTGCCCGCTGGCGATGGCCGAAGCTGAGCGCTACCTGCCAGAGCTGGTCAGCAAAGTTGAAGCATTACTGGCGAAGCACCAGCTGCAAAACGATCATATTGTGCTGCGGGTTACCGGCTGCCCCAACGGCTGCGGCCGCGCCATGCTGGCTGAAGTGGGCTTAGTGGGCCGGGCACCGGGTAAATACAATGTGTATCTGGGCGGCAACAAAGTCGGCACCCGTATTCCTAAGCTGTATTTAGACAACGTGGGCGAAGCACAAATCCTTAGTGAGCTGGATAACTTAATTGGCCAGTGGGCAGTTGAGCGCCATAGTGGTGAGTGTTTTGGCGATTTTGTGATCCGCCAAGGGGTTGTGGCTGAAGTGAAAGTATCCAAGACGGACTTTCATGCCTGAAGCCTTGAACATTCATTTCGGCAAAGCGGGCAAGCCAACGGAGATAACGATGGCAGGAAAGAGCATGTACAACAGTGTCGCAGTCGATTATCGGCAGATCCTGCAGCAGGATAACGCCACTCAGCAAGCCTGGCTGGCAGAGATTAATCATCTGCTTAGCCCGCTGAGTGCCAGCGAGCGGGTGCGCTGGGCGCTGGCCAATTTGCCGGCACAGCCGATACTGAGCTCCAGCTTTGGTATTCAGGCGGCGGTGATGCTGCATCTGGTAACGGTACAACAGCCGGATATCCCAGTGGTATTAACCGACACCGGCTATTTATTTCCGGAAACCTACCAGTTTATTGATCAGCTAACCGAGCGACTGGGCTTAAATTTACAGGTATATCGCGCCGCCTTATCCGCTAATTGGCAACTGGCGCGTTATGGCGAGCAATGGTTAACGGCCGAGGGTACCAAACAATACAATCAGCTGAATAAAGTCGAGCCGATGCAACGGGCGCTGCGCGAGTTAAACGCCGGCAGCTGGTTTACCGGTTTACGTCGCAGCCAGAGCAGCAGCCGGGCTGATAAAGCCATTGTTGAAATCAGCCGCGGTGTGGTAAAAATGCAGCCGATTATCGACTGGAGTAATAAAGACGTCTTTTATTATTTAAAACAGCACAACCTGCCTTATCACCCATTATGGGAGCAAGGTTATTTATCGGTAGGGGATACCCATTCTACCGCTAAATTTGAACCCGGTATGAGCGAAGAAGACACCCGCTTTAATGGCTTTGGCCGCGAGTGCGGCCTGCATATGGATGGCGACGGCATTTAATGTCGGCGGTTGCAAAAGCGCTTTAACGCGGCATAATAGCGCCTGCACGCCCTGCTGCAGGCAGGTGCCACCGTAATATCGCTTTTGCTCACAGGGAATACGCTATTTTATGTTGGATTACGATTTAAGCGCTGTCCAGAGCTGGCTGGCGCAACACCCCGAAACCAATTTATGGTTTAGCCTGAGCCTACTGTTACTGCTATCCTGGCTTAGCAACTACATCGTAAAAAAAGTGTTGATCCGCGGTATTTTCCGCGCGCTACGGGCCAGCGCCATTGGCCAGCATCAGGTTATTCAGCACTCTGCATTTGTCGCCCGCCTTGCTAATATTGTACCGGCGCTGGTGATCTCCAAAGGTATTACCCTGATTGACGGTGTGCCCGCGACTGTTAGCACCATAGTGGTCAATGTATGCAACGCCTTTGTGGTGTTAACTATTGCTCTGGCTATCGCTAATGTACTAAGCCTGGTTAACAATATTTATGAACAGCGCCCCGACGCCAGAACCAAACCGATAAAAGGCTATGTTCAGGTTTTGAAAATTCTGGTGTTTACCGTGGCCGCTATTTTAATGATTGCTGCTCTGGTCGACCGCTCGCCACTTATTCTGTTGTCTGGCCTGGGTGCCATGGCAGCGGTACTGATGCTGATTTTTCAGGACACTATTCTATCCTTAGTGGCCAGTGTGCAAATATCCTCAAATGATGTGATCCGGGTTGGCGACTGGGTCGAAATGCCGCAGTTAAACGCCGATGGCGATGTGATTGATATCGCGTTGCATACGGTTAAAGTGCAGAATTGGGATAAAACCATTACCACCATCCCTACCCGCCGTTTTATGACCGATGCCTTTAAAAACTGGCGGGGCATGCAGCAGTCGGGGGGGCGCCGGATCAAGCGCAGCCTGATGCTCGATCAGCAAAGTATTCATTTTCTCGACGCCGACGAGCGTAAGCATTTAAACCGATTTAGCCTGCTACAGGATTATCTGGCCGAAAAACAGCAGGAAATTGACAGCTGGAACAGTGAACTGGCCGAACAGGGCAAAGAGCCGGTCAATACCCGGCGTATTACCAATATTGGTACTTTCCGGGCTTATGTGCAACGCTATTTATCCAGCCACCCTGGGGTGCATCAGCAGATGACCTTAATGGCCCGGCAGCTATCGCCTGGTGCCGATGGCTTGCCGCTGGAAATCTATTGTTTTACCAATACCACAGCCTGGTTAGCCTATGAGGGTATTCAATCAGATATTTTTGATCATTTAATGGCCATTTTGCCGGAATTCGGGCTGCGGGTGTATCAGCACCCCAGTGGTATGGATATCCGGGCAATTCAGCTCACCAGACAAGACGATTAAGCTAACAGTTAAAAGGTCAGTTAAAATAACAGGGCGCTTGAGAAAGCAGCGCCCTGACCTCATCTAAAGGGCTGTGCTGCCAGACCGTTAAGCTGCATTTGGCTTCTAATTTATAAAATCGATTAGACTAATTAATTTAATTCGTTTTAAAAGCTTAATGTGGTCGGCTATGATAGTCGTCATTGAGAACACAGCAATTTACCAATCTATTTACTAACCGAAAGGAGCAAGACTATGTCTTCAATTATCAACACTAAAATCAAGCCATTTAAAGCCACTGCATTTCATCAGGGCAAATTTGTTCCGGTAACTGAGCAGGATTTAGCCGGCAAGTGGTCAGTAGTAGTGTTCTACCCAGCTGACTTTACCTTTGTTTGCCCAACTGAATTAGGCGACCTGGCTGACTTCTACGCTAAGTTCCAGGAAATCGGTGTTGAAGTGTACTCCGTGTCTACCGATACCCACTTTACTCATAAAGCATGGCACGATGCGTCTGAGACCATCAAAAAAATCTCTTACCCAATGGTTGCTGACCCAACAGGCACCATCACCCGTAACTTTGGCGTAATGATTGAAGAAGAAGGCTTAGCGCTGCGCGGTACTTTCGTCATCAACCCGGAAGGCGAAATTAAGGTAGCTGAAATTCACGATTTAGGAATCGGCCGTTCAGCTTCAGAGCTGTTCCGCAAGGTACAAGCTGCTCAGTACGTAGCTAACCACGACGGTGAAGTTTGCCCAGCTAAATGGACGCCGGGTGAAGCGACTTTAGCGCCATCACTGGACCTGGTTGGTAAAATCTAACCAATGTTAGCCACTGCTGTTGATTGCAGCGGAAGTTAGGTACAGCCCTTCTTAAGAAGCTGTAGCCCAGCTTCCTACTGCCAAACTTTTTGTTTGGTAGCCGGGCAGGCAATATGCCTGCCCGGAACACCCCAAACGTAACGATAACAGCCGGCCATTATGGCCGAGGCTTTGTGACGCCTGAATTTGTATCGTCTTAATTTTTTTGGAGTTTTTATGTTAGATACTAACCTGAAGCAAACACTTAAAACTTACTTGCAGAACCTGAAAACACAAGTTGAGCTGGTGGTATCTTTAGACGATAGCGCCAAAGCCGCCGAAGTAGAACAGCTGGCAACCGAAATTGCCGAACTTTCCGATTTAGTGTCGTTGCGCCGTGACGACACCGCTATGGAGCGCAAACCCGCCATGCTGGTGCGCTCGGTAGCTAAAGATACCCATATTACCTTTGCCGGTGTACCGCTGGGCCATGAATTTACCTCGTTAGTGCTGGCGTTGCTGCACTCCGGTGGCCACCCGATAAAGGTAGAAGCTGACATTCTTGAGCAAATTCGCCAGTTGCCCGGCAAGTTTGCCTTTGAAACCTATATCTCGTTAAGCTGCCAGACTTGCCCTGAAGTAGTGCAGGCGCTGAATATTATGGCGGCCACTAACCCGAACATTACTAACGTGATGATCGACGGCGCCATGTTTCAGGAAGAAGTAACCGACCGTAACGTAATGGCGGTGCCATCGGTATTTTTAAATGGCGAGCTGTTTTCGCAGGGTGCGATTACCCTGGAGAAAATTATCCAGAAAATCGACGTTAACGCCGAAAAACGCCAGGCACAAGCGCTGAAAAGCAAAGCGGAGTTTGATGTATTAGTCGTCGGCGGCGGTCCGGCCGGTGCTTCTGCGGCAGTGTATGCGGCGCGTAAAGGCCTGAATACCGGTATTTTAGCCGAGCGCTTTGGTGGCCAGGTAGCCGATACTGTGGGCATTGAGAACTTTATTTCAGTAAAGTACACCGAAGGCCCGAAGCTGGTTAACGCCTTAGAAGCCCATGTGCGGGAATACGACGTCGATATTATGAACAATCAGCGGGCGGTTAAGTTAAGCCGTGCTGACAAGGTAGAGCTGGAGCTGGCCAATGGCGCGGTATTAACCAGTAAAACCCTGATTTTGGCACCCGGTGCCCGCTGGCGCGAAATGAACGTACCCGGCGAGCAGGAATACCGTGGCAAGGGTGTGGCCTATTGCCCGCACTGCGATGGCCCGTTATTTAAAGGTAAAAAAGTGGCGGTGATTGGTGGTGGTAACTCGGGCATTGAAGCGGCGATCGACTTAGCCGGTATTGTCGAGCATGTAACCGTGCTGGAATTTGCCGCCACTCTGCGGGCCGATGCGGTACTGGTGAAAAAAGCCAATTCAATGGGCAACATTACCATTATTACCGAAGCGCAAAGTACCGAGGTTACCGGTGATGGTAACCGGGTAAATGGTATTAATTATACCGACCGCAAAACAGGTGAATCGCATCATGTCGAACTGGCCGGTATTTTTGTGCAAATAGGTTTGGTACCTAATACCGAGTGGCTACGCGGTGCGCTGGAGTTATCGCCGCGCGGTGAAATTATTGTCGATGAACGCGGCCAAACCTCAGTGCCAGGTGTGTTTGCCGCAGGCGACGCCACTACTGTGCCGTATAAACAGATTATTATTGCGATGGGCTCTGGTGCCAATGCCTCACTGGGTGCCTTTGATTACCTGATCCGCCACTAAAATGTGGTAACGTTTTTAACGTTTTACTAGTACGGGATACCTCTCTCATCCCTCTTTGGCGGCAACCTTGGTTGCCGTTTTTTTTATTGGTTTTTCAAGTCGCCGCTGGCTGTTGGCGCAGTGGGTGATTGGCCGGTACGCCCAGCCTGTCCAGCATGGCACTGTTTACCGTTTTCGGCCGTAGTGGTGGGATCACCAGCGTGGTGATCTGATTCAGCGTGGCCCCGGGCAATGCCACCAGTGCTATGCGCTCAGCCCGGGGCTGCCAGATAGGTAAGTCGGCGGCTTCATATAAAATAACCTGATGGCTGGGCGGGTACCACTGCTGCAGGTGCTGCACCAGAATTTCAATATAGCCCTTGTCACTTTCCAGTTTCGCTAAGCTGAAATCACCGGCAATGGCCACCTGCCATAGCAGCAGGTAAGCACTGACCTCAACCGTGCGCTGGTAAAATAAAAACTGGCTGGCTTCAAATTGCTGGCAGCCTTCGGCCATCGGGTCGATGCCTAAGTCGGCATATAAGCAGGCGTCAGCGCCAATGCCTGCTTCCATTTTGGCGCGGTAGCCCAGCGCTTTCAGCTGGCGTATAGCTTCATGCGGTGGCCAGCTGGCAATGCCGGGGTGGCCATAACAGGCCCAGACCACATTCTGGCCGGCAGTTACCGCAGTGATTACCGCATCCAGCATTGTCTGGTAGCTTAGGCTACGCGGCTGGCCAGCCTGATAAAACGGCTGCAAATCCACTAAGTTGGGGTTTATTTGCTGTAAAAAGCCGGCAAGGTAATGGCTATTGCTGTGGAAAAACACCAAATCAGCTGCCGCCAGCTGTGCGCGCGCCAACATAGTCAGCTGGCTACCCAGGGTAATGCCCAGCCCCAGGCAAATCAGGCTGCCATGGCGTTGCTCAGGCAAAACTGCTGCCTTTGCTAGCAGCGCTGGGGTGCACCATAATACGATTACGACCGCCAGTTTTGGCTTTATACAACGCATCATCAGCTTGTTTTAACAGGCTGTCAAAATCAGCATTACTGCTGGCTGCCACGCCAAAGCTGGCGGTGATCTGAATAGACTGGTCTTCAAACGGAATAACTAACTGCTCCAGGCTACGCCGGCACTGCTCGGCAATCTCTTTGGCATCAGTTAAGCCGCAGCCTGGTAAAAATAGCGCAAATTCTTCGCCGCCAATTCGGGCCAGAATATCCTGCTGCCGAATTTGCGCCTGACAACACTGGGCAATAGCGCTAAGCACCTTGTCACCGGCGGCATGGCCATATTGGTCATTAATTTGTTTAAATAAATCAATATCAAACACAATAAGGCTGTATTCGCCCTGCTGGCGGCGATTGGCTAAGTGTTTGCTAACGGCTTGGTTAAAATAACGGCGGTTAAACAGCCTGGTTAAAAAGTCGGTGGTGGCCAGCCGGTTTAGCGCTACCCGCTTGCTGTTAAGCACAAAAATAACCAGTAGCAAAAGTACCAGTAAGGCGATAGAAATCAGCAGGGTTCTGAGCTTTTCATCCTGCTGCAGCTTACTTTCCAACTGTAACAGCTTGTTTTGGTTGGCCAGCAGCGCCAGTTTATTTTCGCTTTCCATAAAGTCAGCTTGTGCCAGATGGTAGGCAACACTGCGCTGCTTAAATTCATCAATATAGCTATTAAGTGCGGCAATATGCTGTTTATAGGCAATAGCTGCTTCGGTGTTGTCACCATTTTTTTCATGCAGTTGGGCCAACAGCAACATGGCTTTGTTGGAGGTTTGGTAGTCATTTAGGTTTACTGATTGTAGATAGACTTGCTCTAAAATAATCCGAGCTTCGTTTAACTCATTTAGGTTGTGATGAGCCAAGCCGAGATAATATTTTGCTTGAATTATTGTATATAAGTATCCAATCTGTTCGAGTTCCGGTAAAGCAGCTTGCATAGTTGCTTTAACATATTCAGGTGTTCTAATGACGTCCGAATCAGCGGTAAAAATACTAATGGAATACTTCATTAAAGGTTCTTTTGCTTCTTCGCAAGCTACAGATGCTTGATCAACTAATTCTGCGGGATAGTTTCCGGTTAGCTTAGTTAGTGCGTGTAGTTTTTGGGTGTAACTTATGCAATAACCTCTGGGCGAGTTGGCAAGTTCCTCAATTGTTTCAGCAAATTCGACCGCTTTTTCATAGGCATTGGCACTGATATGAAGCTGGGTTGCTACAGTATATACATTTACCAATAACATCCTGTCTGAAACCACTTTGGCATGCTTCAACGCTTCGTAAAGAGAAACATAAGCATCTTTATATTTTTTCTTATGTTCGAATACCGTGGCTAGCAGTAAATAGGCTTTCACTCTGACAACCGGTGAACTACTCGAAGTTATAGTACTAGCCAAGGTAATTGCTTGATCTTGTTCTCCTCTAAATCCATACATATAAGCCTGAATGAAAACAAAGTAGTCATGTTGCTCGGGCTGCAGTTGGTGCAGTCTTGGCTCTAGTTGGGCTAGAATTCTAAGGGTAGTCGCTGGAGATTTTGTTCTGGACGCCTCTGCTTCTTCTAACAGAGCTTGTATAGTTTCTTGCGTTAAACAAAAAACAGGAGCATTGAAAAACAATACTCCTGTCATACAAAAGATCCAGAATAACTTTATCATTACTTAACGGGAAACATGTAAGTCACTATATTTACAGATTTACCCGTCAGTTTTTCTACCTGAGCCTTGTCACCCGCTAATACCGCTTCTGCTTCGTGGCTTTGCAGGCCATAGTTTTGCATCGCAGTGGCTGGGTTTTGCTGGTAATCTTGTTGCAATTTGGGGTTGGTCGCTAAATCTTCAATAAACTGGCTAAGAGTCGACATATTCAATCCTTTTTAATGCTGCGCTGATTATTTATATGCTGTTGTTACCGCGCTTCTTTGCAAAAGTGGGCAAAAGGGGCGGCATTTGCCGATATTTTACCCAGCTAATGTAATGCAAATAATAACTTCAAACAACAATTGCTTGCGGGAGCTTGTGCATAAAGATTGGTTCATTAATTCCGTTTAGTTATATATGAGCGTGATAAGCTATTTTGCGAACCACGTACTCGGCGCTATGCTAAGCGTTATTAAGTGCTGATAGTTTCAGCTAGCGGAGCCGCTGTGCAATATCTTCCTTTATTCGTTAAATTAACCGATAAACCGGTGCTGATTGTCGGCGGTGGGTCTGTGGCGCTGCGTAAAGCGGGTACCTTGCTCAGTGCCGGCGCTAAGTTGTTTGTGGTATCACCTGAATTTTCCCCGGAATTTACTAACTGGCAGCAGCAGGGCAAGGCGGAGTTGATCACCGGTTATTTCAGCCCGGAACTATTGGATGGCAAGCTGCTGGTGATTGCTGCCACCGATAACGATAGTGTTAATGCTGCAGTTTATAACGCAGCGACCGCGCGCAATATGCTGGTTAATACCGTGGATGATCAGCCGAAATGTGGCTTTATTTTCCCATCAATTATCGACCGTAACCCTATTATTATTGCTATCTCCAGCTTTGGCACTGCGCCGGTACTGGCAAGACGTTTGCGCGAAAAGCTGGAAACGCTGTTGCCGCAACATTTAGGGCCACTGGCACAATTAGTCGGTCGCTTTCGTGATCAGGTAAAAGCCAGAATTAAAGGTTTTGCCGCCCGTCGCCAGTTCTGGGAAAAAGTGTTTAACTCTGATGTGGTGCGCGATGTCCAGGCGAATCAGCTGCCGCAGGCTGAACAAAGGCTGGCAGCGTTGTTGGCCGAACCGCAACAACTGGCTGGTGAAGTTTATGTAGTTGGCGCAGGGCCGGGCGATCCGGAACTGCTAACTTTAAAAGCATTACAATTAATGCAACAAGCCGATGTGGTGGTATACGACTATCTGGTGTCGCCCGAGATTATGCAGCTGGTGCGCCGCGATGCTGAGTTGATTTGTGTTGGCAAAAAAGCCGGCGCGCATTCAGTAGCACAGCGGGATACCAACCAGATTTTGATCGATTTAGCCCTGGCCGGCAAAAAAATCTGTCGTTTAAAAGGCGGTGATCCTTTTATTTTTGGTCGCGGTGGCGAGGAAATTCAGGCGTTGCTGCCGCATAATATTGCTTTTCAGGTGGTGCCGGGAGTAACGGCTGCAGCGGGGTGTGCGGCTTATGCCGGTATTCCGTTAACCCATCGCGATTATGCACAAAGCGTGCAGTTTGTTACCGGCCATTGCCGGCCCGATGGCAGTGAGCCCGACTGGCAGAGCATGAGCACCGCTAACCAGACGGTGGTGATTTATATGGGCTTAATGAAAGCGGCACATATTCAGCAGCAACTGCTGGCAGCCGGGCGGGCTGCCACTACGCCGGTGGCAATTATTGAAAACGGTACCCGGCTGCAGCAGCGAATTATTACTACAGAGCTTAGTGAGCTGGCGGCAAAAGTCAGCACTGAGCAGGTGCAATCGCCGGCGCTGTTGATTATTGGCGAAGTGGTTAGTTTGCAACGTCAGCTGCATTGGTTTGGCGCCAGGCCAAACAGCGCGGTATTTGCCCAGCCACTAACCCGGTTAGGCTAATTCTGGTAAGCTTGCCTGCAAACTTTAATTCAACAGTATCCTGCAAGGACGATGATATGACAGTAACTTTACTGCCGGCGATTATTAAGATTGCCGAACAGGCCGGTGAGGCCATTTTAGCGATATACGGCCGTGACCAGGCTGATTTTAAGATCAGTGCCAAGAGCGACGACTCACCACTGACCGCTGCTGATATGGCGGCACACCGGCTTATTGTCGCCGAACTGGCAAAACTTACTCCCGACTTACCCATTTTGTCTGAAGAAGCCGCTGATATCAGTTGGGATATCCGCAAAAACTGGCAACGTTACTGGTTAGTTGACCCGCTGGATGGCACTAAAGAGTTTATTAAACGCAATGGTGAGTTTACCGTTAATATCGCGCTGATTGATCAGGGCGAGCCAATTCTGGGGGTGGTGCACGCACCGGTACTGGCCAAAACCTATTATGCAGCGAAAGGCGAAGGGGCATTTTTAAAGCAAGCCAGTGGTGTCAGACCGATCCAGGTAAACCAGGCCAGCCGAAGTCAGTTGGTAAAGGTAGTGGGTAGCCGCAGCCACCCCAGCCCGGATTTAGCCGGTTATCTGACCCAGTTCAGTGAGCATGAAATGGTGCCGGTGGGCAGTTCGTTAAAGTTTTGCCTGGTGGCTGATGGCACAGCTGATGTGTATCCACGCTTTGGCCCCACCATGGCCTGGGACACCGGTGCCGGCCATATTGTTGCCACCGAAGCCGGTGCAACAGTAAGCTTTGCAGGTATTGATGCTAAGGTTTATCAGCGCGAACAGCTGCTAAATCCGAATTTTATGGTGTCAGCGCTAGGCGACTAATGTTTGCCAGTGCGGTACACTAGTTACCTGCAAATTAGGTGATTAGTGTTATGCGTTTAGATAAATTTATATGTGATTGTACCGGCCTGACCCGTAGCCAGGCCGGCAAAGCTATTCGGCAGAAGCTGGTTAGTATTAATGGCGACGTAGTGAAACAGGCTGCGCGGCAAGTTAGTGACAGTGATCAGGTTGTATTAGACGGCAAGCCACTGGCAATCATTGGCCTGCGGTACTTAATGCTGCATAAGCCAGCAGGCTTTCTTTGTGCTAACGACGACCCCGATCATCCGATAGTGTTTAACTTACTGAACGAGCCAATAGTCGAGCGCTTACACACCGTTGGCCGGCTTGATTTAGACACCACTGGCTTATTGCTGCTAACCGATGATGGCAAGTGGTCGCACCGCATCAGCAGCCCAAAACACCATATCGCTAAAACTTACCGCGTATGGACCGCCGACCCTATTGGTGACGATGCTGCCAGGCTGTTTGCCGAAGGCATTATGCTGCGCGGTGAACAAGATCCAACCTTACCAGCTGAACTGGAATTAGTGACCGAGCACGAGGCGCTGCTGACTATTCATGAAGGGCGCTATCATCAGGTAAAACGCATGTTTGCTGCTATCGGCAACAAAGTCGAGCAACTGCACCGCGAGAAAATTGGCGGTTTGCAGTTGCCTGATGATTTAGCAGAGGGTGAGTATCGGGCGCTGACCGCAGCCGAACTTGAGTTGCTGGCAAAGTAGCGATATTGAAACTTAACAGCGCTGAAAGTTTTTCACGAGGTGCGTTGTTATCAGGTTAAACGAATACAGGTCTGTTTTGCTGGCAAACCAGAATCATCATTGCACCTTGAAAAAATTTGTGGTCCGGAATTGGCGGATGACGACTTCGCTGAAGCTGACTGCTGATCATGTTCACTGCAATGATTAAATTTCTATGTTAAAAAATTTCAATAGAAAAACTATTAGAAATGCAATTCCAATAGTGGCTAAAGTTAAAAACTGACTTTTCAATGATTGATTCAAGTGTTGCTCTTTTTAAAAAATATATGTGATTATTTATAAAAGGTACGATTGACATAAATTTTATCAAAATGTAGCATTGCCGTCGCTTTTAGGAGCATACTAATAATCATTAAAGGGAAAAAAATGAAAAACATTTGTTTTGCAGCCGCAATTTTATCACTTTCCGGTTGTGCAAGTATCATGACAGCTGAGCAACAATCCATCAATGTCACTGCCTCTAACAATCAACCAATAGAAGTAACAGTTGATGATAAAACAACTACCTCACCTGGCACTGTAGTGGTTTTACGCGACGGTAAGGATAAAGTAGTCAGGACCTCTGCTGAAGGCTGTGATTCTGCAACACCAGTTAAAAAGTCTGTAACCCCAGTATTTTTTGGAAATATCATCATTGGTGGAGTTTTAGGTTCAACAACTGACGCATCTACCGGCAAAATGTGGGATTACCAAGAAACTGTTGTTGTAAGTTGCACTACAAAGTAAATCGATAAATATTATGTATTACCGTTTTAAGAGCTGGTTTCTATCAGCTCTTTTTTTTACTATGTTTTCGACAGCATATGCATCAAATGCTGATTTGTATAATTTGTCAGAGCAGAGTATCTGGTCATTGCTGATTCATAGCAAAGAAAATCGAGCTCAGATAACCGATCCGAAATTCCTGCTTTCAGCCGGAAGCTTTTCTGCTCAGAGTGAATTGAAACTTACCTTGGAGCAGTTTCAGCAGCATCCATACGAGACGTTTTGCCGGTTTCCTGCCAGGATCAGTTATCTCTCTGAGCAAATGAAGTTTGATTTGCCCGAAGATCGGTTCTCGAAGTGTCCGGAACTTAAAGCATTCTTAGAGCATGTTCCTTTTGATTCACTCGAATTGGTTTATGCCTCTGAGGTACTGTCTTCAGCCACCAGTATGATGGGGCATATTTTCATTAAAGCCAGTGGCTTAAACAGCCGGGCTATACCGGTTGAACATTCATTAGCTTACTACACAGAAATAACCACTTTTAATCCATTAAAGCTGGTTATAGAAAGTACTATGACAGGTATGCCTGGTTTTTTTAGCGTCAAACCCTTTGCAAAAGATGTTGAGCAATATATTAAGAAAGAGCAGAGAAACCTCTGGCAATTTAGCTTGCAAGCGACACCTGGGCAATTGCATTTGTTGCAGCTACATATCTGGGAATTGAATCAGGTAAACATTACTTATTACTTTCAGTCATTTAATTGTGCAACTCTGACGTTAGAAATGCTCGCATTATTAGAACCCAGCTTACTAAAGCATAGAGGCACAATCGTTAGCCCAGCAGATGTGGTTAAGGCTGCAGTGACTGAAGGTGTTGTAACTGCAACGTCATTGGACACGGCACCACACTGGTTGTTTCATGCACTTCGGGACTCTATTGCACAGAAAGATGCAAAGGAGATTGATCAACTGGTATTTGCCCGTAAATCACTAACCAACGAGACGAGAAGGCAACAACTTATTAAGTTGGCCGCAGACCCGCTTGCTGCCAGGTACATTACCTCAGTAGTGGAGAGAGCAATAGAGCAAGATGTGCTGGAATCAGGTTTTACCGTTCCAACAGCAAGTAAAGACGTTATTTTTGATTTTACTGGTTATAAACACCCCGCAAAAACCCCTCAAGACTCCGCATTTGGGGTGACTTGGTTGCAGGATGAATACAATAGCCGCGCACTGTTGCACTATTTGCCAGCAGGTCACTTTTTGCATAACGATAACCGTCAGTATTTATCAGAATCAGAGCTGATTATTGCTAAAGTATCTGTTGCCGTGACACCAGATACAAATAAAATTCAGCTAGAAGAGTTTACCCTGTATTCTTTTAGATCAATAAGTCCTGACCATGCTGCCTTCCCAGTGCTATCTGGCGAGTTTTACCTGGGTTATCGGCAAAGTTATCAACAAGATTTGCAGTTGGCATCGGCCTTTGAGGTATCTGGTGCTTTAGGGAAAAGCTTGAGACTGCATAGGGATATTATCAGTTATGCTATGGCGGGAGCCGGCCTTACAACAGACGTTACCCATTCTAAGGCATTTATTTATGCCAAAGCAGGTGTGGTCATGAATCTTATTGGAGACACAAAGCTATATATCCAATATGAGAAAAGCACAGGTAAGATTAAGAATGCCAACAAATTTGCAGATACAACAGCCATTCTAAGTTGGTTTCCTGACAGGGATCATTCTATTAACTTAAAACTTAACCTTGTGGGTAGCAAAAAAGAGCAGCGTACGCAGTTTGGTGCTGAGTATTTTTACCATTTTTAGTCAGCTAACTTCCTAAATTATGGAGCATAGTTAGCATTTTTAACTGAAGAGTCTACGCTTTAGCTAACCCGCTGTGTTGGCTAAAACGACAATCAAAGGAAACTAACTATGAACTTTATCGCTTTTTTAATTATTGGCGCACTGGCCGGCTGGATAGCCGGCAATATTATGAAAGGCAAAGGGTTTGGTCTGTTAGGCAATATTGTGGTCGGTATTGTTGGCGCCTTTTTGGGCGGCTTTTTATTTGGTTTATTAGGCCTTGCATCATTTGGCTTTATTGGCTCGCTGATTACCGCGACTGTCGGGGCGATAGTGCTGATTTATGTGGTGAGCTTAATTAAAAGAAGTTAGCCACTTTTTTCTTAAAGCTAGTTAGCTGTCAGTAGGATGTCAGAGTAGCGCGCGTTGTAACGATAAGCGCTACGGGCCACATTCAAAACAAATCAAGTGATTCACCTTGCTCTGGCAAGTCCTGCTCTTTCTTGGTTTTGGCATTCAGCCTTGCCCGCCTCTGCATTAGCAGCTTCAGAATATGCGCCCGCTCAGTAGCCGGTTTCTGGTGCCAGTTAAAGCGTTCGTCACGCGAGCGCAGGCAACCCAGGCAATAGCCCCGGTTGTTACTCTGACACACCCCAATACAGGGGTTAGGTATGTCGAATAGCTCTAGCTGATCCACAAGGCTACCGCGCAGGCTGATGAATAAGCTAAGTGTACGTTGTGGCAGGCTAAAGGTGCAAATAACTCAGTTCTTTAATGAGAGTGCATACTAACTATCAAGCGTAAACCAGTTTGCCCTAAGACAACCGTTGAAGCCCTGGACGGGCGGAAACGAGCCTACAGGGATGTATTCACGGCGTGTTGTCGTGGGCAAACTGGTTTAAAGCCTGCACCGCTGTAACTGATTATTTTTCAGCAGATCACAAAAATTGGTTGACTTCAGACTGATAGACGGCTATTTGTAATAGGCAATTGCTCTGCAAAACAGAGCCAAAAATAAAAACGAATTCAACCAAGCAAATAAGTAAGAATCAAATTATGCGTTTAGCTGCTGTTCTGAACATTATTGTCCTCGTGGTCGTGGTGATTATTAATCTCCGCGGGGGCGGTGTTTTGGAAAAATAAAGTAGCTTAAGGCGAAATCCAACAAAACCCCCGCTCCGCAAGGACCGGGGGTTTTGTCGTTTCAGGGCGTGTGAAAATTAATTAGCAGCAAGAGGTTTCGGATGAATGGCGCAGAGTTGGTATTAAAGGTGTTGCAGCAGCATGGGGTGGATACCATTTTTGGTTATCCCGGCGGCGCTATTATGCCGATTTACGATGCGATCTACCAAAGCCCGATTAAGCACTACCTGTGCCGGCATGAGCAAGGCGGCGCTTTTTCGGCCATAGGTTATGCCCGCAGCTCTGGCAAGGTTGGCGTGTGTTTAGCCACCTCCGGCCCGGGTGCCACTAACTTAATTACCTCACTGGCCGATGCCATGCTGGACTCAGTGCCGCTGGTCGCCATTACCGGCCAGGTATCACAGGCGGTAATGGGTACCGACGCCTTTCAGGAAATCGACGTGCTGGGCTTAAGTTTAAGTGTCACCAAGCACAGCTTTATGGTGCGCAGTGTCGACGAGCTGGCGGCGACCTTACATGAAGCTTTTGCTATTGCCCGCTCTGGCCGGCCGGGTCCGGTACTGGTGGATATCCCCAAAGATGTGCAGTTAGCTGCCGTCAGCGAGGCTGAATGTGCGGCTAAACCACAACAACAAAGCATCAGTACCTCTTTGGCACAAAGCGCTCAGGCCCGCCAGCTGATTAGCCATGCCAAAAAGCCGATGGCCTATATCGGCGGCGGTGTGCATATGGCCGGCGCTATGGCGCAGCTGCAAGACTTTTTAGCCCAATGCCCGATGCCCTCTGTGACTACCTTAAAAGGCATGGGCTCGGTGGCCAAAGACAACCCCTATTATTTAGGCATGCTGGGTATGCACGGCACCCAGGCCGCTAACCTGGCTGTACAAGAGTGCGATTTATTAATTTGTTTAGGCGCCCGTTTTGATGACAGGGTCACCGGCAACCTGCAAAAATTCGCGCCTAATGCCAAAGTCATTCATGTCGATATCGACCCGGCTGAAATCAATAAAGTGCGTTTTGCCCAGGTATCGTTTTTAGGCGATATGCGGCAAATTCTGCCGGCGATTGCCAGCAGCACGGATTGCCGCGACTGGTTAGCCCATTGCAGCAGCTTAAAGCAGCAACATGGCTGGCGTTATGACCACCCGGGTGAGCGCATTTATGCGCCGCTGATGTTAAAGCAGTTAAGCGACCGCATGCCAGATAACAGCGTGGTGTGCTGCGATGTAGGCCAGCACCAGATGTGGGTGGCGCAACATATGCGCTTTAGCCACCCGCGTAACCATTTATCCAGCGGCGGCCTGGGCACTATGGGTTTTGGCCTGCCAGCAGCCATTGGCGCCAAACTAGCCCGGCCACAGGATACGGTAATAGCCGTGTCGGGCGATGGCTCATTTATGATGAACGTGCAGGAGCTGGGCACCATTAAGCGTTTCCGGTTACCGGTAAAAATAGTCATTGTCGATAACCAGCGCCTTGGCATGGTAAAGCAATGGCAGCAGCTGTTTTTTAACGAGCGCTACAGCGAAACCGATTTATCTGACAACCCGGATTTTGTCGCGCTGGCCGCTGCCTTTGCCATACCGGGCCACTGCATTACCCGCAAAGATGAAGTAGAAAGTGCGCTGGAAGCCATGTTTACCTGGCCCGGCCCCTATTTACTGCATGTAAGAATTGATGAAAAAGATAACGTCTGGCCATTAGTACCGCCGGGTGCCGCCAATGAAGATATGATCATGGAGACTAACTAATGAACCATACCCTGACCATCACCACCAATAATGAAGCCAGCGTAGTTGAGCGGTTATTGCAAGTGACCCGCTATCGCGGTTACCAGCTGGCCGGCTTACAGCTGACACCGTTGAGTGACAGAGCTGGCTTATCGGTTACCTTAACGGTAAGCAGCGATAAGCCTATTCATTTGCTGACCAGTCAGCTGCATAAATTATACGACGTGCGCGATTTACAACTGGTCAGCGCCGACATTGCCGCGCTACGCGCCTAAACTCATACCATTTAAGACAAATAACGGAGTATCAGAATGCCAAAGTTAAGATCCGCCACTGTTACCGAAGGCCGCAATATGGCAGGCGCCCGGGCGCTGTGGCGTGCCACCGGCGTTAAAGACACCGATTTTGGCAAACCGATTATTGCCGTGGTTAACTCCTTTTGTGAGTTTGTGCCCGGCCATGTGCACTTGCGTGATTTAGGCAAGCTGGTGGCAAAAAGCATTGAAGATGCCGGTGGTATCGCTAAAGAATTCAATACTATAGCGGTAGATGATGGTATCGCCATGGGCCATGGCGGCATGCTGTACAGCCTGCCCTCACGTGAGCTGATTGCCGACTCGGTCGAATATATGATAAATGCCCATTGCGCTGATGCCATGGTGTGTATTTCTAACTGCGATAAAATTACCCCCGGCATGTTGATGGCGGCAATGCGCTTAAATGTGCCGGCCATTTTTATCTCGGGCGGGCCGATGGAAGCCGGTAAAACCAAGTTATCGGATCAGATTATCAAGCTGGATTTAGTCGATGCCATGGTGTCGGCGGCCGATCCGAAAGTCAGTGATGCCGACAGCGAGCAAATTGAGCGCAGTGCTTGCCCGACTTGTGGCAGCTGCTCGGGCATGTTTACCGCTAACTCGATGAACTGCCTGGTTGAAGCCTTGGGCTTAGGCCAACCCGGCAATGGCTCCTTGCTGGCCACCCATGCCGATCGTAAAGAGCTGTTTGTGCAGGCCGGTTTCCGGATCATGGAGCTGTGTAACCGCTGGTATAAAAATGATGATGCCAGTGCCTTACCGCGCAGTATCGGCAATAAAACTGCCTTCGAAAATGCCATGATGCTGGATATTGCCATGGGCGGCTCCACCAATACCGTGCTGCATTTACTGGCTGCCGCCATTGAAGCCGAAGTTGACTTTACCATGGCCGATATCGACCGTTTATCGCGCATTGTGCCGCATCTGTGCAAAGTGGCGCCTTCAACCCAGAAATACCATATGGAAGATGTGCACCGCGCCGGTGGCGTGATTGGCATTTTAGCTGAGCTGAACCGCGCCGGCTTATTAAACCCTGATACGCCGCATGTGGCCGGCAGTTCGCTGGGTGCGGTGCTGCAGCAATGGGATTTGAAGGCCAACCCATCAACTGAGGTACAAAAATTCTACGCCGCCGGCCCGGCCGGTATCCGCACTACTGTGGCCTTTTCGCAAAACTGCCGCTACCCGTCGGTAGATGATGACAGAGTCGAGGGCTGTATCCGCAGTAAAGAGCATGCCTATTCGCAGGACGGTGGTTTAGCTGTGCTGTTTGGTAACCTGGCCCCGCAAGGCTGTATTGTCAAAACTGCCGGGGTAGAGCCAGAAAATCTGGTGTTTAGCGGCCGCGCCCGGGTGTTTGAAAGCCAGGATGAGGCGGTAGAGGCGATATTAAAAGGCAAGGTGGTGGCCGGCGATGCGGTGATTATCCGCTACGAGGGCCCCAAAGGCGGCCCCGGTATGCAGGAAATGCTGTACCCGACCAGTTATTTAAAATCGATGGGCCTGGGTAAAGCCTGTGCCTTGATCACCGATGGCCGTTTTTCTGGCGGCACCTCGGGTTTATCGATTGGCCATGTGTCACCTGAAGCGGCCAGCGGCGGCGCTATTGCGCTGGTGCAGGAAGGCGACAAAATAGAAATTGATATTCCGCAGCGCAAAATCGGCATAGCGATCAGCGATGACGAGCTGGCACAGCGCCGCGCGGCGATGGACGCCAAAGGCAAGCAGGGCTGGAAGCCAGAGAACCGGCAGCGGGTGGTGAGTAATGCCTTAAAAGCCTACGCCTTGCTGGCCAGTAGTGCAGATAAAGGCGCGGTGCGGGATGTGTCGAAGTTGGAGGAGTAATGAATAACCTGGCAACAGTCCAAACAGAGCAGACAGATACCGAGTTAATGCAGCAGTATCTGCGGGACATTCTGCTGTCGCCGGTATATCAGGCTGCGGTGGAAACCCCGCTGGATGGCATGACTAAACTAAGCCAGCGCCTCGGCCACACTGTGCTGTTAAAACGTGAAGACAAACAGCCGGTGTACTCGTTTAAACTGCGCGGTGCCTTTCATAAACTGCATAAAGTTAAGCAGCACAGCCCGCACGCCAGCGTGGTTTGCGCCTCAGCCGGTAACCATGCGCAGGGCGTGGCGCTGTCGGCCAGCAAACTGGAGATAAAAGCCACCATAGTGATGCCGATCACTACCCCGGAAATAAAAGTGGCGGCAGTTAGAGCACTGGGCGGTAATGTGGTACTGCACGGCACCGCCTTTGATGAAGCCAACAGCTATGCCATCAAGCTAGCTAATACTGAGGGCGCTATTTACATTCCACCCTTTGATGATAGCGATGTGATAGCCGGCCAGGGCACCGTCGCCAAAGAGCTGCTAAGCCAGCATAATCAACTTAATGCGGTGTTTATTCCGGTTGGCGGTGGCGGTTTAATGGCCGGTATGGCGGTATACATTAAAGCCATACAGCCTAATGTGCGGGTAATAGGGGTAGAGCCGGAAGACGCCGCCTGCTTAAAAGCGGCGATGGCGGCAGGCGAGCCGGTTACGCTGGATCGGGTGGGTTTATTTGCCGATGGTGTGGCGGTAAAACGCATTGGTACTGAAAATTTTAATCTGGCCAAACGCTTTTGCGATGAGGTAGTTACCGTCACCAGCGATGAAATATGCGCCGCCATTAAAGATATTTTTGATGACTTACGCGCAGTTGCCGAGCCAGCCGGTGCTTTAGCGCTGGCCGGCTTAAAAAAATACAGCCAGCAACTTAACAACAGCACCCTACCCAAGCCACAGCAATTTGCTGCTGTGCTTAGCGGTGCTAACTTAAATTTTGATACGCTGCGCTATGTATCGGAGCGTTGCGAGCTGGGCGAAAAAAAGGAAGCGGTATTTGCCGTGACTATCCCGGAAGAAAAAGGCAGCTTCCGCCGTTTTTGCCAGACGCTGGGCGGTCGGGCCATCACCGAGTTTAACTATCGCTACGCCAGCAACAATAAAGCCCATATTTTTGTTGGCATTAAGCTGCGCCATGGCCAGCAGGAGCTGGATACGGTAACTAAGCTGTTAAGTGACGCCGGCTATGATTATCAGGATTTATCTGATGATGAACTGGCGAAACTGCATGTGCGGCATATGGTTGGCGGCATGCCGCCGCGTCAGTTACAAGAACAGGTGTACCAGTTTAACTTTCCGGAATACCCGGGCGCCTTAATGAATTTTTTAAATACGCTCGGCGAACACTGGAATATTACGCTGTTTCATTACCGCAACCACGGTGCCGCCACCGGCGATGTACTGGCCGGCTTTGAAGTGGCGCAACACAGCGATATTGCCAGCTATCTCGACAAGCTGGGTTATCAGTATCAGCAGGTCAGCAGCAACCGCAGTTATCAGACGTTTTTAACGGCGGGGTAACGACCGGGGAACTTATCGCTATTGCTTAGGCCTAAGCAGCCAGTTACACTTTGCGCGTTTTTTAAACAGGAGTAGCAAGATGAGTAAATCAGCGGCATGTGAGCATGGCCGCGGCGACATCCGCGACAATGCATTAAAGGCCTTAGTCACCAGCAAGTTGTTTCAACCCAAGGTAGTTAAGGCAAAAAAGGGCAAAGGCTCCTACCAACGTAAAGGGCGTAATTCAAAAGATTACGCCCTTGTTGTTTTGGCCAATCGCCATCAGAGCGCAACCTTTTATCTGACCTAAACTGATTAAAAGATAACTTTTGTATCAGCTTTACCCTGCTCAAATATAGAAAATCAGAAAATTTATAGATATCACACCTAACATGTATAGTTTTTCTTGTTTTTTATACATATTATAGCAATGTGTATAGAAATATCGGGAAAGCTTACATGTCGTACGTACTCACATCACTACCGCTAGCAAATATTGAGCAGTGGGAAACTCGCACGGTATTAAAAAAAACTGCAGAAGCACACCGATATTTGGCTGAGCTAAAAGGCGTGGCTGCCAGTATCCCAAACGAAGCTATTCTTATTAATACGCTAAGTTTGCAAGAAGCAAAAGACAGCTCAGAAATAGAGAATATAATCACTACCCACGATGAGTTGTATAAAGCTAACTTATTTGAAGATGCCGTTGCCAACCCCGCAGCTAAAGAAGTGCAAGACTATGCTTTTGCACTGAAGGAAGGGTTTCAAACTGTTAGACGGCAGAAACTCATTCGTCTTACCGATATCTTACAAGTACAAAAAAACTTAGAAAAAAACAGTGCCGGCCTTCGCAAACTGCCTGGTACAGATCTAAAAAATGCTCGCACCGGAGAAATCATATATACCCCGCCGCAGCACGCGGGAACCATAGCCGCTTTAATGGATAACCTGATCGATTACATTAACGATGATGAACTGTGCGATGCTGATCCGCTGGTAAAAATGGCAGTTATCCATCACCAATTTGAAAGCATCCATCCGTTTTATGATGGAAATGGCCGTACCGGACGCATTTTAAATATCTTGTATCTGGTAGCCAAAGATCTGTTGAATTTGCCTGTATTGTACTTAAGTCGGTTTATGATCCGCGATAAAACTGCGTATTACACACAACTCCAACAATTGCGTCAGACAGGTAATTGGGAGCCATGGCTGGTGTATATGCTTAACGGTGTTATAGATACCGCCGTCAATACCATTTCGCTGATTACCGAAATAAAAGTCCTGATGCAAAACTATAAGCACCGGATCCGTGATGATTTGCCCAAAATCTACCGTCAGGAGCTACTCAATAACCTGTTTAACCACCCTTACACCAAAATCGAATTTGTTATGAATGATCTTGGTGTATCTCGCATCACGGCAACTAAGTATTTAGATGAATTAGTTAAGCTCGAGTTGTTACATAAAGAAAAAATTGGCCGTAGTAACTATTACATTAATCAGCCTTTATGTAGTTTGCTAATGCAACACGCTCAATAACATTCCTGCAGCGTCGGCAACGCCGACATTACTGCGATAAAGGCCTTAGTCACCAGCAAGTTGTTTCAACCCAAGGTAGTTAAGGCAAAAAAGGGCAAAGGCTCCTACCAACGTAAAGGGCGTAATTCAAAAGATTACGCCCTTGTTGTTTTGGCCAGTCGCTACACCTTGCCTACTTAGTTACACCGCTTTGCCGAACTTCACCGCTTTACGAATTCTGTTAACCAACGCCACTACGGCGCTTTTTATTGCTTTTCACCTGTATCCGGCTAACAATTACTGAGTTAACGGAGATATACCTATGCCAAACCCGCTTAAAAAAGATGACGCGCACAAGCTGATAGATCAACTCCCTGCTGATGCCACCTGGGACGACCTGATGGAGCAGATATACGTGCGTCAGGCAATCGAGAATGGTCTACGCGACAGCGAGCAGGGCAAGTTGCAAACTGTGCGGGAAATCCGTCAGAAATATGGTTTACCTGAGTGAGTTAACTAAGTGAAAGTGCCGTCGCACAGTGTCAGAACGACAGATGGTTTAGCTTACTTAAAAATTCGCCTTAACAAGCTAATAAAACTAGACTGGCCTTCCGAAAGGCGTTTATGTATTTCTTCAATGAAAACTAGGTATTTAATGAACTGAGATGAATCTGCAAAATAATTTGGGTATGCTTCCTTGATGCCCCCAATAGCATCTGTGAAAACCAATGCGACAACCATTTCTTTTTTTGTTGCTTCTTTTTCGGCTTCTACAAAAGCATCTGATGCTTCTTGATCTTGACTACTTTCAAAAACTTGCGCATTTAACGTGGCAACTTTTTTATTAATCTCAATTTTTATAAGGGCGTAACCATCAGCTGGGATCTGGGCAGCATTATCGTTAATGACTTGTAGTGAGCGAGAAAAAGCGTTTAATTTTTCTATTATTCCTATATTTTTACATGAATCAATTACCTTGGATATTGTTTGTTGTAAATCAGGTTTTTTTATTGCAGCTTCGAGGAGCTTCTCGAATTGCAGCCTATCTTCAAGCTTGTCAAACATATGAATATTATCTATCACTGAAAGTATCTCAGATACGCCAATGAAAAATTCTTTCCACTCCCTTCGTCCTTGATTTGTTTTTAATGATTGCTGGGTAAAGAGATCGACTATCTCTATGGCTGTTGCCCAGTAATGTTGATTCTTTGTTCTGAGCTGAACCTCAATAGAACGGCTGCCTCCAAATAAATCATTAAACTTTCCAATAAGATGTATGCCTCTGTATCCATCATCTTTTGGCTTTTTAATGTAATCTTTTATTCTGAATAGACCATCATTGAATCTAAATTCTTTTCTCCTTTTCAGCACAATTAACGTCTGATATACTTTTTTCTCCGTCGAGAGTATTGCTCTGCATCCTCCAATATCTTGCATGTTTTTTAGCTTCATAGAGCTAAATCTTTTAAGTTTTAGACTAATTGACGCATGCCGCTTCAAACGTTTTGCACATATCGCATTTTTATCTTGTTCTGTAGCGTAGTCTTGTACTATTTTAAAAGCAGATTCCAATGGGGACTCGTGACTAAAACGCCAGAAAGACAATATATCCATTGCTTTTGAAAAGGATGATTCATCTACTTTAACTATTTCAGATATCAGCATCTCGCCAGCTCGGTTTATCTCTTTTCCACTATACTTTTCAAGCACTGAAAATTTCACCCTTAGATAATTTGTATTAAAAGACTTCGAATTACTTAGCAATTAACAAACTATTTAATTATGCCGTCTGTTGAGTTTGCTAACTCCCTAAAAAACCTCACAGCCTTATCCAAATCTTCCCGCTTCACCAAATGTGCATTTTTCGGGTCACCACTCTGGCAAATCTGATGAACCGCATCACCGCGCATTTTTAGCCACTTGTCTAATCGTTCACGTGCTTCTTTCGGGGTGTAATTGTTCCAACGCCATGACTCTGTAATATCTACACCTAAAAATTCGATAAAGAGTTTTTTGACTTTGTCAGAGGTAGGGTTATGCAGCCGATTAATTTCATGGTCAAGTCTGCGCCGAATATATGCCGCCGTGAACTCATCCTCAGACAGGGCAAGCTTTGCTTCCACCTGTTCAATAGCAAAAGCTTCGATATAGGTCTCCCACGCAGCTGCGGTCATTACCAAAGCAGCGCGTTTTAGTACTTCATACTGTTGGCGTTGCTCTTGCGACTCCAGATTATCAAACAGCTGGATCAGCTTGGCGACATCCTGCATTCCGGTTTCAAAAATGGCATAGGCACGGCTGGTCATAACTTCCTTTTACTACTGCAGGCAGGTAGTCCTTAATTGTATATAGGCTTAACCTAAAGGAAGTGCGGGATATTTCAAAGCACTTTTTGGTACAGGGGTAAGAAAAATGTAACAAGACCCAGAATTTCGGGGCCCGCGAACTGTGTGGGGATTATTGAAGTTTAAAACTATCAGCTACTAAAGCTTGTTTGGCAAAGCGGCTGATGCCGGCTTTGTCTTTGTGATCTAAGGTTTGCACGCCAAAGGCTGCCAGTTCACGCTCTACTTCTTTATAAGCACCCAGTAACTTGTTGTCTTTATCGGCAGGCCCTTGCAATGGCAGCAAAATATGGTCTTTTTGTAACACATCATGGTTTACCAGCCGCCGAAATCGGCCCAGCCATTGCTCGGCATGATCAAACAAGCGAATAGCCGTTTGCTGGCGAAAGGCTAATGGCCTGATCACGAAAACGTCATTGGTTTTGGCAACCAAAGGCAGTGTCACCTCAATTAAGTTATCGTGAATTTTCTGCTGCTTAAAGTGTGTTAGCTTTTCTTCCTTTAACTGCTGACGAATCACTTTAACCATCAGGCTTTCCTGATATTCTTCGGTCAGGAAAGTACGGTGCACCAGCCGTTCGAATAATTGGTCAATCACTGCTGCCGGCTTCTGGTCCAGATATAAAGAACGCAGCTCTGAGTAGCGCACCAACGTTTCTCTTGGCCGCACCACTTCCTGCATCTGCTGTGCTAGCTCTTTAGGAGTGAGCCGGGTTACATAGCTTTGCAAGCGTTGCAGTTCTTGCTCGACAGTTTGCAGCGTGGCTTTATATAACTTGCCTTCAAGATCTTCAAAAAAATCAGTTACGCGGGCGAAGCGGGTGTTAGCCAGACGAAAATCAAACAGGCCTAATTCTGGCGCGCACAGCACTATGCCGACGTTAGCAAACTCGCCCGTCTCAACATGAGGTAAAAACCGTACTATCGCATACTGATACAATGTTTTCATATCAGTGCCTCCCAAAATTCGTCGCTGTTAAACAACGTTAGTGTATCGTTTATTTCTGCCAGATAACCCGGTGCTTCTTCCAGCCATGCAGGTGGTAAAGTGGCAGCATACTGGGCCAGCCCCTGTAACGCAATGGCTAGTTTAGCACTATAGTGTGATCGCCAAATGGCATCGTGCTGTGCGCTGAACCAGGCATTAAAGGCTAAGTGTGTGCACGCATTTGCTTTAAAATTATAGCTGCTGTCAAATGCAAGGTTATGGTCCAGTACTACATATTGATTGGAAGCTGCCCGAAAGAATAAGTTCGGGTTGCCACCATTTTCCGTCATGGTGCGATCTTCATTTCTAATCCAGTAATCAAACAAAAAAAGATCACGGGCGAATTGAGCATGCATGTTAGACACGCTGGTTGGTGTCACCTCCAGCAAATCTGATATTAACTTTGAAGCAAATACCACGCTATCACCTAGGCCTAAAACACGGCTGGCTGCATCATCAAATCGTAGCAACGCAGGTGATAAATAGGCACAGCAGTGGGTTGGAACATTAAGTTGAAGTACATTACCAAGATAAGCGCAAACAGCTTCATTTATAAGCCCTTTTGCCCCAGCCTGAGGTCCTTTTATGTAATACCGTTCGTCATCTGATAAACGACACAGATAAGGCTCAGTTCTACCCTGACTGGCTTTACACTGGATCTCAATTACATCAAGCACCCAAACCCTCCATGATTACTTTTTACCTTCAAAAAATAAAACAGCTTTTAACTTAGTCAGTTAATTGAGCAGTAGCAAGCTGTTTAAATTTTGGCTAAACATTGTTGGCGGGGCGTTCGCTTGTTGTCTAACGCGCGAGTGCCTGCAGCAGCGCCTGATGAAAACTCTTGGGTGCCTGGATATGTGGCGAGTGGCCGAGGTCGGCGAAGCGTATCAGGTTGGCGTTGGGTATCGCCTCGGAGGCCGCCGGGCCTAGTTTGGGATAGTTGTCTCAGCTTGGACGTAGCGTTGCAACGTCAATATTAAGCGGTAAACTTTAGGCAAAAATGACTATGACAATACTGCAGCAATGCCGCTACTGGCATTATATTTAGCCTTGCGATATCGAAAAAGAGATGCTTTAATAACGTTTTGTTAATATTAAGATCATTCAGGGAAGAAAAGCAATGCCGCAACCTCATCCTTATACCGCTCGTGCTGAGCTGGAAGCTGCCTTTAAAGAAAACCAACATGATATTTATGTGCAGGATAGCCGTGAATTAGTTGAGCTGTGGGTCGCTGAGCAACGAAGTAAAGGAAAGAGCCAACAACAAATTGAATCTTCTTTTGAAGAAATTACCAGCGGGAAACTAGCTGAAGCGCTTGAACAAGCAGGTCGTGCATTTGGTTCAAATATGATCTCCGCGACTAAAGATAGCAAAATGTTGGTAGCGCTTGCGGGGGAAATGAAGCGCTCTGGCAGTATACTTGGCCGCTATTACATCGATACTCGTGGTGGCAAACATTACGTTATTTTCAAAGGTAGAGCAGGGCTGCGAAAAATTCTTACCGGCACCCGCTATTTGGCTGCGAACACTAAGGTGATGAACATAGGTGTTGGCGGTCAGGCACTGCGTGCCTCAGCCAAAGGAGGATTCTTCGTCTCATTAATCTTCTCTGTTACGCTCAATTCAGTTGATTGGGTGCTGAAAGATGAATTCCGTTGGACTAATTGGATCGCCAATGTCAGCACGGATATAGTAAAAGCGGTAATCTCTGGTGCTGCGGGCTATGCCGCAGGAATTTATTTTGCTGGTACAGCAGCCACCATTGCTATCCTGCCTCTTGGTGCTGCAATCATTGCGGGTATCATTGTAGCTGGCGCATTGTATGCACTAGACAACCACTTTGGCATAACCAAAGCAATTATAGATCATTTAGAGCGTACAGAGAGAAACGTAAAAAGCGACATCCGCGATGGTTTTTACTACATTATTCAATCAACGGGTCATGCTGTGCGTCGGCAATTAGAATCACATACTCGTAGTTACATCTCTGGCCTACTGCGCAGATTTAATGGTATTCCGGTAATACGATGAACCAGCAATCAATACTTAAAGACGTTATTGCCCTGATTTTTTTTTGCATTTTGCTGATCGCAGGCACTTGGACACTGCTTTACTCACTGCAATCCCAATTAGCTGAAATTAGTAGCACTAAACCCCTCATTGTATTGAGTAGCTTTCACGGCTATTTACCCGGTGCTTTGCTGGGGCTGCTGTTTATGTTGGGTTATGCCGCTAATCGAACTTGGTGTTGGCTAAGGCAAAAACCGCTATCCGCTGACAACGGTAAGATCACAGCTATAGGTGTGCTGGCCGGTTTAGTATTGGTAGTTATGGGCAGTTTTGCCATTAACACTTACTGGGATAACAAAGCAGAATACGCCGGCTATCAGCCTTGCCCTGCGCTCACATTATTGACAAATCGTGTGACTATGACAGCTTGGAGTACAAACGCAGCATTATGTTTTGATAACGATGTAAGGCGGATTATCGTTCGCGGCACTGCAGATGAAACTGCACAACTGGCAAAGCATTTAAGTGCCAGAGAAAAACAGCATCAGGCAAGCAAGCAGTTTTTGCAGCAAGAAGCACAGCTCAAAAACGGTGGTTAAGGCGTTGTGCTGCCAGGAGGGTAGCGCTTGGGAGATGATTCTTTTTCTACCATTGAAACTAAATATGCTGCTAATGGCAACTAGGTAACATTTGAATTAGCTGCTCTGGCATGCTACACAACAGCTAACTCAACCAATACGTACTTTTACCATGTGGAATATCGCCGTGGCCTCGGCCAACCCGGCCAAAATTAATGCTGTGAAACAGTGCTTTCATAGCAATTTCCCCGAGCAAGCTATTACCGTTACCGGCATTGCCGTGCTCTCCGGCGTGCCGGAGCAGCCAATGAGCAGCGCCGAAACCTTGTTGGGCGCACAAAACCGCCTGCAGGCGCTGCAACAGCAGGTAAAGGCGGACTTCTATGTAGCGATTGAAGCCGGGTTAGACGGTGATATGACCTTTGCCTGGATGCTGATTGCCCATAACGGCAAGCTGGGTAAAGCCCGCTCGGCCAGCCTGATGCTGCCGCCGGCGGCACTTAAGGCGTTACAGCAAGGGCAAGAGTTAGGTGAGGTGATGGACCAGCTGTTTGGTACCCACAACATTAAGCAAGCCGGTGGCGCCATTGGCTTATTAACGCAAAACCGCTTAAGCCGCAGCAGTGTCTACCAACAAGCGCTGACCCTGGCGCTGATCCCGTTTTTTAATCAGGCACGCTTTTAACCGGCCGGCTCCAGTGTCTGGCAGGGGAGCGGTTTAAACTGAACAAGGAAGCACTATGTTTATTGGGGCCGTAGTTAAGCAAACCGGCGCATCGGCGAAAGCGGTGCGGTTGTATGAAGCTTTAGGCTTACTGGGTAAGGTGCAGCGCAAGGGCGCTTACCGCTATTACAGTCCGGCGCAGTTAAACCAGATCAGCCTGATCCGCCAGGCGCAGCGGCTGGGCTTTCGGCTGGCGGAGCTGAGCCCATTGCTCAATGCCGGTGGCTCCAGTCCGGATTGGCCGGCGCTGGCGCAACAGTTAGCGACGAAACAAGCGGCAATTTGCCGCGAAATAACCCGATTACAGCACCTTCAGCAGCAATTACAGTTAATTATGCAGGAAATATCTGATTGCAGCAGTCAGACGCCGATACCGCCCATTGCGGCCTGCTCCGCCCGCGCTTGACTCTGCCCTTAGGGACAGACTGTATGCAGCGATCTGTCAGATAGTCATTCGCCAGTGGGGCAGTAGCATGAGTTGTAAAAACCTGTTAATTATCAGTATACATAGCGGCACAGAGCGCTTAAACCAGGCACTAGCCACCGCCTATGCCGACAGTGCAGCAGCGGCAAGCCACAACATCCGCTGTCTGCAACTGGATCAGCTTAGCTTTAACCCGCTGTTGCAGGGTTACCAAAATGCGCCAGCGCTGGAGCCGGATTTACAGGCCGCTCAGGCCGATATACTCTGGGCTGAGCATATTACCCTCATTTATCCCATCTGGTGGGGCAGCGTACCAGCATTGCTAAAAGGCTTTTTTGACCGGGTGTTACTGCCTGGCTTTGCCTATAAATACCAGAGCGGTAAAAAATATCCGCAGCCGTTACTGCTTGGCCGCACTGCCCATTTGCTGCTGACCATGGACACCCCGCCCTGGTACTATCGCTGGGTAGATGGCGCGCCGGGTTTAAGGCAGGTCAGCCGCACCACCCTGGGGTTTTGCGGCATAAAAACGGTAAAAAGCCTGCTACTGGGGCCGGTGATTAGCTCTACTTTAGCGCAGCGCCAACGCTGGCTACAGCAAGCCGGCCAACTGGCACAGCGATTATAGTGGCATAGCCGCTGGCTATTGGTTCTAGGCCTTAGTTCAACTTCTTATAATATGCAAGTTGTTATCACAAAAAATTGCCTGAAATTTCAGCATGTGTTAGATTTGTGAAACTTTTACGAAAGCCTGGTGTGAGTAAGATGCAACGGAATGTAATACTTAGCGAAGAAGAGCGCGGCTATTTTGCAGCGCTATTCGATGAAGAGATCACGGTTGTCCCTGCTGGTTCGGACAACTTAAGCCATATGATCTCGGTTACGGCGGAAGTGCCAAAGCTTATTGGCTCGCTGCTCGGTCAGGCGCAATTTACCTTACTGGCCGAAGTGGGACACTATAAGCTGTGGTTTCCGATGGAGATGACTCTGGATGAGTTTGGCCAGCTGAATCCGGTGCTAGGCATTCCGGAAGTAGTGGAATATGCAGGGAATCAGCGCAGCTGGCGTTTAACGGAGCTGGATGAACTCAGTGTAAGCAATGCCAGCTATACCGGTAAAGTGAAAGTGTTATCGCTGTCCAGTACTGGTATGGCATTGCAGCTGGACTGTGCCGAGGTAGCTGCGCAAATGCGCCTAAGCAGCGAAATTACGCTGCAGCTACCCGACGGCCAGTTATTGCAATTAAGTATGGTACCGGTAAGACAACATGGCAGCATGCTGGCGACTCGCATAACCGCCTGTAAACAAAACCGTGATGTATTGCGCCGGTATTTATTTCAACGCCATCGTCAGCGTCATCCTGCGTTATATCAAGCCTAAATGGCCACTGCCTCTTCTTATTTTTTAATCTGGGTTCGGCACCGTTAACAACAGCTGGCTAACCTGATCAGCGGCAATATCGGCTGCGCTAAAGCGCATTGGCCGCCACTGCTGCTGGCTGAACATTGCGGTTTGATCAGCAAAGTGCACCGATTCCGGATCGTGCGACTGGCTGTAGGCCAGCAACATTTCTGCCTGGGGGCCAGCTTCAGTAAACTGCAAGGCCATCACAAAGCTGGAGCCATAATTCAGCCGGTAGGCATCTGCTCTCAGGTTATCTTCGCTCAGGGTTAGCAGCGGTGAATCGGGCCGGCCCTGGCCGGTGATCACGGTGGCCAGCTTAGAGGTACTGCGTGAGCCGCTCACCCCCTCGGCCATATTAAACGCGCCCTCAAACGAGTAACCACCGGCAATCGCTATGGGCGCTTGCTGCTGCGCTTTAATCAGGTATTGCACTTCATTAAGGGGCGCATTCAGGGCAATGCCAGCCTGTTGCAAGCGCTGCATCGCGCTGGCCAGCGCCAGTAACACCGGATCCTGCTCGGCTACGGCAGTGGCTGGTGCAATACCGGCTGGGGTGCCGAGCGGATCGTTACTGTCAAAGCCGCTGGCATACAGCACATCAGCCAAAGCACGGTGGCTGGGTATCCGGAAGCTGGCCAGAAACTCGCGCATCAGCTGGGCGCCCTGGCTATGCAGCTGATACTGGCCATCCCAGGCTGCCAGTGTCTGGCATGCCGCAGCTAAGTTTACTGTCTGGCCAGGCAGTTGTAATGGCGGTGCCGCCTGGCAACGGCTGACAATATCAGCCACGAATAACTGGCCAAACAGCGAGCCGTTGTGGTTAAACACCTGCTTAAGTGCGGCTAAATCAAATTTATACTCGCTGTCGGCCACCCAGTCTGAATTAAGCAGCAGGCCATTGTAGCGGGTGCGTGGGCTGCGAATAGTTTGCTCGGGGCCATACACCAAAGGGTAACCTTGCAGCCTGGCAGTCAGGTGGCTGAGCCAGTGGCTGCTGTTGGCATTAAACACATAGTCGTTACGGCTAAGCTGCGGGGCTTCTGCCAGTGGCACTAAGCCGGGTGCGATCGTGTGGCCGGAATCCTGCCATTCAAACATCGGGTCATTGCCAGGTAGCAGCAGGCTGCCATCGCCATCCTGCCACAGCAAGGACAGCGGTGGCTGTTGCACCGCAACTTTAAGCATGGCATCGACCGGCCCGGCTAAGCGCGGTACTTGCGACGCATCAACGTAACTGGCCTTCCCTTCGCTGCTGGCCAGCAGAGTATTGACCCAGGGGATGCCCTGATGCTCTGCCAGCGCAGCAAAAAAGCTGGTGGTGTCACTGGCTTTATTCAGCGCCAGCCACTGTTGCAGCATCCGGCTGTTATTCTGGTTGGCATCTTTAATGGCAATGGCACTCTGGCTGTTCCAGCCCAGGCTGGGGTCGATACTGGCCAGGTTAACCAGTGGTCCAAAGTGGCTGCGGTACAGGGTGTGATTAATTAGCTGCAGGCTGCCATCGGCCAGCTGCACTTCAATACTGACTTCGGTTTGTTCAATATCCCGATAGCTATCACCATAGCGATAGCGCAGGGGGTTTGCCGGGTCCAGTTCCAGTTGGTACAGGGTGAAACGTTTACCCTGTGACACTGTGTGGGTCCAGCCCAGTTGCTGATTAAAACCAATAAGTACCGCTGGCATACCAATCATGCTGACTCCGGTAACGTCCAGCTCACCGGCGATGGTCAGGTGTTGTTCAAAAAAACGTAGTTCGCCATCCCAGGGGAAATGCGGGTTTGCCAGGATGCTGGCATTGGCGCCAAGGCTGCGCTCTGGCCCCAGTGCCCAGCCGTTACTGCCAAGGCCATTGGCATTAAATATCCGGCTGGCATCCAGTGTTAGCTGGTAGCCGGTATCGTTGCCCGGTGGTTGGGCTGCGGCCATAGCGCTGATAAAATTGCGGCTGCTGGCCAACAGGGCTAAATCCAGATGATAGGCCAGCAACTCAGTGGCGGTAATAGGGGCTACCCAGGCGGCGTTACGACAGGGGCTGGGATAAGCTGCCGGGCTGGCAAACTCGCTTAAACGCTGGTTAAAGCCTGCCACATAACCATGCAGTGTGGCGCTGGCGTTGTCGGGTAAGCTGCTAAGCAGCTCGCTGGCGCGCTCAGTTAACCGCAGGCCCTTGTAGCCCAGATCACTTAGCACAAACTGCTGGCCCGGGCCCGGCCCAAAAAAGCGGGCCTGTTCAGATTTCAGCTTGGTGATCTGCTCGGCCAGGGTACATAAATTTTCAGCGGCCTGGCTGTAGCCGACCCCATAGCCCATACCACGGTAACTGGTCGCGCTAATATGCGGTACACCATAGGATGTATAGGTAATGCTGACTTGTTCCTGCTCAGGTGCAGGTTCCGGAGTAGCGCTGTTGCAACCCGCCAGCACTAAGCTGGCAGTGATTAACGTGATAGCCGGTAATGGAAAACTGATACGCATACAATCCCTCGTGTGCAGTTGTTAAACAACCAACCCTACGCTGAAACGAAAAATAAACTACATGGAATTATGATATTTGCATGATATTAACGTGATTGTTAAGTTCAGCAGGCAAATTACTGCGGACTAAAAAATTCAAGTTGCTGGCTCGGCCAGTGCAGGGTAGCGGTTTTGATATACAGCTTTTCAGCCAGTTGCGGTTGGTGCTGTTGCACGGTGGCCATGGCGAAGTTGGCTAAAAATGTTGCTTTTAAGGTAGCGCGGCGTTGCTCGCCGCCGGCTTGCTGATAGGGTACTGAGGCCAGCAGCAAAGCACCATCATCCGGTATCCGCCGTTGTTGCATGTTGGCGGCAATAATCGCCGCCGCCTGGCGCAGCGGCAGGGTGAGATCGGGGCTGAACGGGCCAATAATCAGTGCGGTATTTGGCACATGCAGAAAGTCGAAGCCGCGACCAATGCACAGCATCCACTCGCGATGCTCCTGCGCTAACGGTCGCTTGCTGCCATGTATTTCGGCAATATGGGCCAGGTTGCCCTGCAACAGCGGCAGTAGGTCGGCCTGCAACCGCGCTGACATATCGGGTAGAAGTTGCTGTAACAAGGGGGCAATAGTGGTGTCAGGTGTCAGGCAAGTTAGGTCGAGTATTGCCTGGTCGTCTGGCAGCAGGCCGCCATGGATCAGTAAGCCATCGCTATCGGTTTCAAAACCACAAACCAGTGGGTACACCCGGCTCAGATCCGGATATAACTGGCGAAACTGCTGTTGCAGCTGGCGGGCCGCGGCCAGTGCCGCCGTTTTACTACAGTTAAAGCCGGCACAACCGCGTGCTTTGCTGCCACGGGAGAAATGATAGGTGATCAGCACCAGTACCGGCCGGTTGGCTCGCTCGGCCTGGCATACGGTGTCAGCAATTAAATCGCCCAGATAAGGCCAGCCTAAATCGAAAATGCCACCAAGATTCCGAAACGGTTGAATAATGCCCTGTGGGGTTTGGGTGGCCACCGGCAGATGCAGCCGGCCGTCCATGCATTTTAACGCCACGATGGCACTGGGGTGGGCCGCCTGATACTGCGCCCGCGCCTGCTGTTGTGGCGCACTTAAAAAGTGGCTGCTGTGAGCCTGACCCAGTTGCTCCAGCCAGGCAATACGCTGGGCTATTGGTTGCTGATAAAGCTGCATGGCGCTGTCCGCTGCTGATCCTGCTTTACCATAGCTACTGGCGGCCAATCCGACAAGCTATCGGCCGGCTGACTTTAGTCGTAGCATCAGGAGCCGTAGCATCAGGCCGGGTAGTTACTGGCCAGCCGTCGTTGCTCCAGATAAGCGTACAGCTGCTCGGTAAAAAAACCGTGCATTAAAAAGCGCTGGCCTAAGTTCCAGGGCCCGACTAAGTAATGCGGAAATTTGTTATAGGCCATCTCACGCAGGTTGCTGTCACCGACTAGATCACCAATCCGGATAGCAATAGACTGATCCAGGTTAAAGCCGTTAATGGCATCGCGGTACTGCTCGCGGGTTAACAATAAACAGAATAAACACATAAACAGCGCATGGGCGCTTTCAAAATCCAGCCACTGCGTGCGCTTCTCAGCGAGCTGAAATTTTGCCATATCAATAGGTTGCCAGTGCTGCCAGCTTACCTTTGTGGCTGGCAACGGTTGCGGCGGATGGTGCCAGCTGCCCAGTTCGCCAAATAACCGGAACAGCTGCTGATCATGTTCAACAAAGCTGGCCTGCTGCATGTCGGCAATACATTTGGGATACAGTTGTACCGGCGCAATATCGCTGGCGGGGCTATTGGCGGCCAGAAAATTTAACACATTCGATTCCGTGGCATAGTGGCGCAGGATCAGTAAGTTGGCTTCCTTACTGACAAAGTGAGTGCAAAACCAGCAAATTAGTTTCTGTAAGCTCTGGTGGGCGCTGAATTGCGGCAACGGCAGCCGTTTAAAAAACCAGATAAGGTGCAGTAAAATGGCAAAAATAAACTGCAGCAGTGGCCGCACGCCCCAGCGCAGCGGGTTTTGTAAGTCTTTGAGCCATAAATCCAGCGCAGCCTGTTCTATTGGCAAGGAATTATCGTTGGCAATGGCGTTAAGGTAGGCGCTTGGCTCTGGTTTTTTGCTAGTACTCATTGTCTACCTCTTCCAGTTGCAGGCAATACAGCCTGGCGGTAACCCGGGCGGTA
This sequence comes from Arsukibacterium ikkense, assembly GCF_000987775.1. GTDB lineage: Bacteria > Pseudomonadota > Gammaproteobacteria > Enterobacterales > Alteromonadaceae > Alishewanella > Alishewanella ikkense. The sequence goes on along the minus strand of NZ_LAHO01000011.1, from coordinate 84,107 downwards.
CGCACTATCGCGCTAAGCTGCGCCGGGCTCTGACACAGCCGGTCGAGCAACTGATACAGCTTTTGCAAATGGTCATCATCATTGGCGCCGTGGTAGCGCATAAAGCGGCTGTAGCTGCCATCGCCGCCGGTTGTTTTGTCTATTTGTGTCGCCCAGTCGCTGGCCATTTTCTGGCCCAGGCCTTCAATAATCCACATGGCACCCACTAAATCGACCGGGTTGCTCTGGCTGGCCCGATACATTAAAAAGCCGTGTAAGGCCTCGGTGCCGATATTACGTGCTGCGTGTTGAATATCGGCCAGGCTGCCGCCGGCGGCAACGTAATCCTGTTCCAGCATTTCATAGTCGCGGTGTTCTTCGCGGGCATGGCCGATAATCACCGAGCGCACGTCGCTGTAGTCGCGGTCGAAACTGGAGGCGCAGCGGCTGATCCAGCGCGAGCCCTCAATTACCTGCTGGCGCCAATGCAGCAGCAACTGGCAATAATCGGCTTTACTAAACTGGCCACGCTCTAACCGCTGCAACAGCGGTACCCGGCCGAGCTGGCGTTCAAACTCAAACCACACCCGCATTAGCGCCTGTAAACACTGTTGGCCTTTTGGGCTTAATACTTGTTCCGTCATTCAGGCCTCCACTACGGTTAATTGCATATAAGCATTATTAAAGCGGCCACTTTCCGGCACCATACACAAAATAGTGTCGCCGTTTTGGTATTGCTGTGTGCGCCGAAATTCATCCAACATAATAAAAATAGAGGCGCAGCCGGTGTTTCCGCGGCTATACAGGTTGCTGTACCATTTGTGTTCAGCAATACCCACGCCGGCGCGCTGCATCATGTCGAAGATTTTGCCACGAAAATAATGTGACGAATAATGACAGAGCACATGGTTAACGTTATCTGGCTGCACCCGGCCTTCACTGATTAAACGCAAATAGCCATCGACGCCGAGCTTGACGATATTTTCCAGTAGCCGCACATCCTGGCGGATCAGCAGTGCACCGGCTGCTTCGGCCTCGGCATAGGTGGCATAATCCTGCCAGCTGCGGCTGTCGCTGCTGTTGCTGGGATAGCCCACGCTCATACAAACAGGGTAAGCATCGGCGTGCGAAAAACTGCGCAGCCAGTCTATTCTGAAACACTTGTCACGCGGCTGGCGCTCCAATAGCAGGGCACCGGCGCCGTCGGATAACATCCAGCGCAAAAACTCGGCGTTAAAGTCCAGCTCGCTGCCGGCCGCTTCATAGCGGCTGGCTTTAAATAAGCGCGAGGTTAGCTCACTGGCCACCACTAAGGCGTTGTGCTGCTCACCGGCTAGCAGGTTGGTATAGGCGGCCTTTAACGCCATCATGCTACTGGAGCAAATGCCATGGCTGCTATGCAGCTCAATATCACTTAAGTCCAGCTCGGCCTGCAGCATTGAGCCAAAGCCGGGTAGTACCACATCGCCCTGGCTGGTGGCGGCACTGAGCATTTTAATTTGTCGTTTACCCAAAAAACTCTGGCTTAAGCAGTGCTCTGCAGCTTTGGCGGCCATGCCGGCATTACTGATCGTAGTGCGGTGGTTGGCGTCCATGGCGTAATGGCGGGTGTGTATACCGTTCGATTGTAAAATGCGCCGCTTTAAGCGGCTGGGCTTGCCATGCACCAAGCCCAGCAGCGGCTCCATTTGCTCATTACTAATTGGCGGCCCCGGTAAAAAGTGGCCACTACTGGTAATATAGACACTCATAGCCGTACCTGCGGATGTTTTAAGGCGGTGAATAAGCAGCGCAGATTTTCTTCCAGATATGGCAGGACACAGACCACGGCCATAAAGCCCAGATAATAGGGTAAATAACTATCGCCACCATGCGCATAGGGCATGCGTTGCAGGTAAAATTCGCCCTGCCAGTTAAAGCTAATCAGTTTCACAAATACCGGGTAGTTAATTACAACGATTAGCAGCAACATATACAGTGGCAGGGTAGCCAGATAGTTGTGGGCGTGCATTTCCCACACACTGATATGCCGTTTCGGTGCAGCGTAATGTACGTCGTAATGCGCCACGGCTTCATGCGCCAGCCAGGCCACAATGCAAATCAGCATAATCAGCACATTCACCTGAAACAGCAGGCAGAGCAAAATCGGCACCGCCATCTGAATGCCCATTAGCGAATGGATCAGTGACTCCCGCAGGCCCGAGGTGTACTCAATGCGGGTAGCGCGGTGGCAGCACCAGTCGACAAAACCGGCAATACCCCACAGCGGCAAAAACACATACAGCATAAGCTGAATTAATAACTGACTGGTTTGCAACACCGCACTCCTGTTGCTGCTAGTAGTGCGACCTACTATAACGCAGGGTTAATGGTTTATTCACCGGCAAATAAAAAATAATTTGATATTTTTATTATTAAGATACTGTTCATTTTTATGTGGTTTCTGCATAATTCCTCGTCATTTCAGGCACGGAAAACATATAACGTTGTTATAAAAAATAATAAAAGGATAGTTATCTTGTTTAGGAAGAATTCATGGATTTTATTGGCGCTGGCTATCTTGGCGGGTTGTGGTGGTAACGGTAGCGAAGACGTTGCAGTTGCGCAGAATAAAGCCCCCCGGGTTGCAGTAACTAATGCTACCGCTTATGAAACGGAAGTGGTCACTGTTACCGCTATAGCAACCGACGATGATGGTACTATTAGTAAATATCACTGGCAGCAAACCAATGGCACTGCCGTAGCACTGGCAGATTCCAGCTCTGCGAATATCACTTTCACTGCGCCAGCGGTTAGCGCAGAACAGCATTTAAGCTTTCAGGTCACAGTGACAGACAATCAAGGGGCTACCGCCTCAGCAGTAGCCACTGTTACGGTTAAGTTCAATCAACCGCCGGTAATCGCCCTGTTGGATATTGAAGCGAATGAACAAACAACAACACAGCTTACTGCCAGCATCAGCGATGATGGTGAAATTGCTGCGATAAACTGGCAACAAACAGGTGGGCCGGCTGTTACCTTAAGTGGCGCAGAGACCGCAACGCTAAGTTTTACCACACCAGATGTTGAGCGTGATACTGAGTTGCGTTTTACGGTCACCGCAACAGATAATTTTGGTAAAAACGCTACTGCTGGTGTGGTGGTGTTAGTGAAAGTCGTTGATGTAACATTTAATATTCAGGGAGTTGTGTCAGATGCTCCAATTCGCAATGCGGCAGTCAATGCCAGAATTGATGGGGTCTGGTATGCAACTACAGCGAATGGCAGCGGCGAATATAACCTTGAAGTTCAGTTGAGATTAGATGCAAGTGATGAACTGATAGTGTTAAATGCAACGTCGCCAGATTCAAGCCTTGTGGCTTTTCAGTCGGTACTAGGCACAACAGTTGAAATCCTCAGCGCCGCAGGCAACGATAGCACATTGACCAACAATGAACTGTTTGCCACCAACATCACCAATGTTACCTCAGCTCATTACGCCTTACTAATGCACGCTAATAATGGGACTGCACCTGCTACCCCGGCTGAGTTGCAGCAGGCTACGTCGGAGATGAATGGCGATTTGTTACTACCTATTGCCACGGCAATAAAGCTGGTGCTGGATTACTCTGCAGACAACGCTGACCTAGTTCTGCCAGCAAAGTTTGCAAATATTGCAGACTGGTTAGCTGATGGCACAGCAGTCAGAGAATACGTTCATCACGCAAAGCTTAAGGCAAGTGCTGTCTACGACGAAGCGTCAGCTGCCATCCTGGCAGACGATAAATTGGTAAGGTCGCAGTTAGCACTCACTGATTTGATTGGCCACTACTTTATTGACCGTGAAATGGCTAACAGCAGAGAGCTTGCGCAAATTATTATCCGGGCAGATAAAACAGGCAGCTGGTTACAAAGCAATGCAGGTGGTGATTTTAACTGGAATCAAACAAGCGAAGGCATTGTTGTTGACTTCGGTACGCCAGGTTTGCTGCTAAGCAACGAGTCACGTGAAACTTATCTTTTGTCGGCGACATTAGCGATAACCAGCCAGACCACAGACATTGTGCAATTCGTAGCAAAAAAGGTGTTGGCGATGCCTCCTCGCGATAGCGGGATGGTTGACCCTGAAATAACCATAAAGCTTGATTCTTTTAAAGCGTTTAAACCAAATGCCCTGATAAACGCATCTACCGTACTCGACATGGATCAGGCCTATGCCCTGCCATATGCTGGTCAGAACTCTACTTTTGCTCCTGAATCACTTTTTAATATCACTACATTGTTGAGTGTTGCAGAAGTTGAGTTTACCGGGAACCCTGAAACGGGTGGTGTAGCCTATTTTACCACGGCAGACTACGTATCCCCTGACGGGCTGGCTGCAGAGACAAGCTCATATCCATGGCATATTAATGGTGTAGGCCAGGCAGTTATTACTCTATCAGATTCTGATACCATCGAAATCAGCGTTTTGCCCGTCAGGCGGACACAGGATAATCCTGTCGTCAGTGTCCGTTCACTGGTTGGTGGTTATAGTCGGGCAATCACCTATGCTGCGGCTGCGAAGCGTGAACAGCGGTGGTTAGAAGATTCAGTGCCCGGTATATATGTTATTCCGGCTGATCCACTCAACGTTACGGATATGTTCTGGCTTGAGTTATATGAGGACAATACGGCAATCACCGTATCTATTGGAGATACAAACCGGGATGGTGTAATTAGTGACAATGAAATAGCGCAACAACCTGGCTTCTGGCAAATTGATGAAGCTGGTGCTTTGCATGTCAGACGTTATCGCAGCAATGAAAATAACCGAATTTGCCAACCGACGGGCTGGCAGCCAGCAGCTGAAGATAGCTGTCAGTTATATAATGACAGAGCGATTCACCTGAATAATCTGGGCAACCTGACGGCGGCAGGTGAGCAGGAACTGTCGATTGTTATTGATCATCGCTTTTATGACAGTTTTGGCCGGGGAGGTGCAACCGGCTATCCGCAGTTGGAGCAGGATCAGCTGTCGTGGGCAGGGCGTTACAATATCATTTGGAAAAAGGTGCTGGAAAGGCCGATTCTGCTCAACTAAAGACGTATTAACTAAGGGCTGATATCAGCCCTTTATTTTTTCGCCTAGCAGCGCGCCAGAAAAGACAGCGCGCTGCCCAGCAGCACAAACAGCGCGGTGGCAATAACCGACGATAAACTGACCTATAGTGGTCATTGTTGCATCTTGTCCCGCTTATGCGCGCTACCGCACCGATAAATGTCACAAGGCACCTTTATAATTCACTTGTCGTTCACTTAAAAGTGATTTGCCTGTTGTTGATGTCTGAAGTACGCAACCATAAAACAAATAATTAATGATCCGTTAATCAGAGTAGGTACAGGGAAGGATAGTATGAATGAACCTCAGCATCCTAATATAGAGCTTTTACGAAACTCAGTACTTAAGCTGCATGTTGATGCACAAAGTGCTGAGCTGGTGCGAATGCGTTGTGAGTTTTTATTGCAACATAATATCTGGTACCAGCAACAGCAACAGATGCTGCAAAGTAATCAGCTGTTGTCGATGGCGCTGCTGCAGGCCAGTACACTGCATAGCCATACGCAGTTGCGGTTACAGCAAGTGATGCTTAATAGCCAGTGCGATACCCTTACCCAAACTCTGAACCGCAGTACTATGCTGGACCGGATTGGCCATGCCATCAGTGTGGCGAAACGTCAGCACAGCCAGTTTGGGTTGCTGTTTATCGATTTAGATAACTTTAAACCGGTGAACGACCGCTACGGTCATGCTGCGGGTGATGCCGTGTTACAACAAATGAGTGCCAGGTTAATGGCGGCAGTGCGGGGGAGCGACGCGGTTAGCCGCCACGGTGGCGATGAGTTTCTGTTGCTGCTGACCGATCTGAAACACCGCGAGGATATTAGTGCCTTTACTACCAAGATACAGTACACCCTGGCTCAGCCCTGCCAGTTTAATGAACACAGTGTCACGCTGTCGGCCAGCATTGGTGTTGCCATATTTCCACTGGATGGTGATACCCCTGCAGCATTAATCAACTATGCCGATGCTGCCATGTACCTTGCAAAAAAAACGAGAAATACAACGTGCTAGTCCGGTTGCTTCGCACTTAGGGGCAAATGTTTGGTACTAAGCGCGCCAGCGCACAGATAAGCTGGCAGCGCCAGGCGCATCATAGCGCTGGGCGCACCCTTACTGCTGCCCCTTACTGCTGCCCCTTACTAGCAGGAGCTGCAGATGAATACCCCCATCATTACTACCGAGTCAAAAAACCACAGACCAGGCATGCTGGCTCAGCGAGCCATGCTGCTGGCCAGTATGATTGTGTTGCTGGCGGGCTGCGCTGCAGCACCGCAGCCGCCGTCTGCAGAACTCGAGGCCGCTGAACGGGCCATTAGCGTTACCGAGCGGGCGCAGGTTACCCGTTACACCAGTGTTGAACTGGATACGGCGCGCCAGGAACTGGCTGGCGCACGTCAGGCGCTACTGGCAGAAAACATGCCGCAGGCCGCACGTCTGGCGCTGCAGGCACAATTAAGTGCCGAGCTGGCAATGGCCAAAGCCGAACTGCTAAAAGCCCGGGAAGTAAACCAGGATATGCAGCAAAGTATTGAAGCGGTCAGGCAGGAAGCACAGCGTAATCAGTCAGGAGTCAAACCATGAACAGTTTCAAGCCTTGCAGTAAAACATTGCTGAGCCTGGCACTTGCCGGCGCTGTGCTAAGCGGTTGTGCTTCCGCCCCCACCAGCCCGGAGGGTGCCGCCAACGTGCGCCTGCAACTCAATCAGTTGCAGGCTGATCAACAACTGGCCGTACTGGCGCCGCTGGCCATTAAAGATGCCGAACAGGCGGTCAGAGTGGCAGAGCAGCCAGAAAAAGACAGTGTGCTAGCGGCCCACCGGCTAGTGTTGGCCGAACGCAAAGTAGCACTGGCGCTGACGCAGGCGCAAACCCGTCAGCTGGAGCAACAGCGCACCGGGTTAAGCCAGCAGCGTGATGAGGTCCGCTTAGCTGCCCGCAGCCGCGAGGCAGCCAGTGCCAGGGCTGATGCCAGCGCAGCTCGTCAGGATGCCAGTGGCGCCCGCAGTGATGCTGAGCAGGCACGGCAACAGGCGCAACAAGCGGCCAACCGCGAAAACATGGCACTGACAGAGGCAGCCAGCGCCCGGGATGACGCCCGCACTGCCCGCGAGCAAGCCGATGCGTCTGCCGCAACGTCAGCTGAGTTAAGAGCCCAAATCGCTGAGCTGAATGCCCGACCGACGGACCGCGGTTTGGTAGTGACGCTGGGCGATGTACTGTTTGATACCGCCCAGGCTAACCTGAAAAGCGCCAGCAGTAATCATCTGGTAAAACTGGGCCAGTTTTTAAATAAACATCCCGAGCGAACGGCGCTGATTGAAGGACACACCGACAATGTGGGCTCAGCCGCATCCAATGTGCTGCTATCGCAGCGCCGGGCTGAAGCGGTTAAAGCCTTTCTGGTTGCCCAGGGCATTGCCGCCAGCCGGCTGCAAGCTTCAGGTAAAGGCCTGGATATGCCGCTTGCCAGCAATAATACCGCCGAGGGTCGTGCCCAGAATCGGCGGGTAGAAGTGATTATTGCCAACATCCCGCAATAGCCACAACCGCGCCTGGCATGAGGTAGCCGCGCGGCGACGATCGGGCATAAGCGCGTTGGCGCACCGAGCGGTTGTTCGTCAACTGGCATACTGAGATTAAGACAACGGCAATAGGGCCTTTGTCATTTATTACCGGAATCATTATGGACAACTTAACCGATCCAAGCAGCAACAATAACGCCTTTAACCGTGGGGTGGATACCGCCTCCGGCAGCATGCACAAAGCCATTGACAACGCTTCAGCCGCGGCCTCGCCGGCGCTGAAACAAATGACCAACAGTGCCCATAATACGGTAAATAAAATGACCGATGGTGCCCATTATGCTGCTGATGCTATCTCGCACAAAGGAGAGCAGCTGCATAACCTGCAGCAGCAACTGACGAAAAGTACCCGTAGCCGGGTGCGCAGCAACCCCCTGCTGGCAATTGGCCTGGCGGTGGCCGGCGGTCTCTTGCTCAGCTGGTGGTTAAACCGGCCACGTCGCCGGCCAGACGCCAGTTAAGCCTGTTAAAGCACCCGCAACCGCGGGTTTTTTTTATGGCCGTACTGATGTCAGGTAATCCGCAGCGCGGCAGTGGCTAGCTGGCACTGACGGCGTTACTGTCGTCCGGGGCAGGTTCACCCAGCATCCGGTGGTAATCGTCCAGCGCTGCCTGATAGCATTCGCAGGCCATGCCCTGCAACGCCTGCCGATCCAGAATACTGATCATGCCTCTGCTATAACTGATGATTTGCTGTTGTTGCAGCATGCCAGCTGCCACAGTAACGCCGCTGCGTCGTGCACCCAGCATGCCGGCCAGAAACTGATGGGTCAGGTAAAAACTGCTGCTGTGGGCGCGGTCATGGCTCATTAGCAGCCAGCGGGCCAGTCGCGGCCGCAGTTCATGGAAGTGGGCACAGGCAACATTCTGGGCCAGTTGTCCCAGCTGCACAAACAAATATTGCTGCAGAACCTGCTTCAGCTGCGGGCATTGCCGGATACATTGCTGTAACTTAGCCAGGCTAATCCGCCAGGCGCTACCTTTGCCCTGCACCACCGCTTGCATCGGGGCCAGGCTGACATTCAGTGCCAGTGTTGCGCCCAACATGCCCTCATTGCCAATAATGCCCAACTCCAGCGGCTTGTGGTTATCCAGTTTGGTTACCAGCGAAATAAAACCACTGAGCGGAAAGTATAAATACTGATAAGTCTGGTTTGACTGGCACAGGATGTCGGCAAACTGCAACTGCACCACGTCACAGTGTTGCAGTAGCGCCTGCCGGGCAGTATTGTTTAATAATTGCAATAAATGATTGCTGATAAGCGGGACTGGTGCAGCAGACATCACTAAAGCCTTCAGCACTGAGTTGACCCAATTGGTTCAAGGCCGGTGCCATGCAGCCTTGAACCCTAAAGATACTGCCAGCGTGCGTCTGCGTCTGTGCGCTACAACACCCAACGCCCTTCATTAACGTTCAGTCTGCTGAGCGGTGCGCCAGCTGAGCTGATGCTGCTGTTGATCTAACGGCAGCGTTAGACAGTTGGCGTGACTAAACAATGCAGACTCTGCTGGTATAGGGTTGCCGTCCAGCGTCAGCCCTGCTTGCTCAGGTAATACGTTCTGGCTAATCTCCAGCACATAGCGGCTGTTGGCAATGTTCACGGTAGCGCTAAAACCCGGCCAGTGTGCTGGCAGACAAGGGGCAAGACGAATATGGTTGCCATGGCGGGTCAGGCCAAGCAGGCTTTCAACACCGGCCCGGTACATCCAGCCTGCTGCGCCGGTATACCAGCTCCAGCCACCGCGGCCAATATGCGGTGCCACGGAATAGATATCAGCGGCCACCACATAAGGTTCCAGCTGATAACGCGCTACCGCAGCAGGGGTTAACGCATGGTTTAGCGGATTTAACATACTAAACAGCTGATGCGCTTTATCTGCCTGCCCCAGTTTGGCAAATGCCATCACTACCCACATGGCAGCATGGCTGTACTGGCCGCCGTTTTCCCGAAGCCCCGGCGGGTAGCCTTTGATATAGCCCGGGTTATTGACGCTGTTGTCAAACGGCGGGGTAAACAGCAACAGTAGTTGGTGTTGCTGTTGCACTAAGTACTGGTCGACTGCGGCCATTGCCGCTTCCGCGCGCGCCGGCTCAGCCGCATCGGATAGCACCGCCCAGGACTGACTTAGCGAATCCAGCTGGCACTCGTCGCTATGCTGGCTGCCAAGCCAGCTACCATCATCATAGGTAGCACGTTTGTACCAGTTGCCGTCCCAGCCATAATGTTCCATGGCACTTAGCAGGGTGTCGCTATGCTGTTGCCACTGCGCAGCGCGCGGGTCTTGTCTGGCAACAGCCAATGCAATAAATGGCCGCAGGGCGCTTAGCAGTAACCAGCCCAGCCAGATACTTTCGCCCAGCCCCTTGCTGCCCACCTGGTCCATACCATCGTTCCAGTCACCACTGCCAATTAGCGGTAAACCGCGTTTACTGCTCAGGCTGATTGCCAGGTCCAGGCCGCGGGCACAATGCTCATACAAAGACGCTACTGTGTCGGTTGGCATTGGCTGAAAGAATGCGTCATGCTGTTCAGGCTTTAACGCCGGCCCTTGCAAAAAGTTGATGTCCTCATCCAGTACTGCACTATCACCCGAGGTTTCGATATAGCGGTTGCAGGCAAAAGCCAGCCAAACCCTGTCGTCAGAAATACGGCTGCGCACGCCCTGGCCACTGTGTGGCAGCCACCAATGCTGCACGTCACCTTCAACAAACTGCCGCTGTGCTGCCCGTAACAACTGGGCCCGGGTTAGCTCTGGTGCAGCAAAGCTTAACGCCATGGTATCTTGCAGCTGATCGCGAAAGCCATAAGCCCCGCTGGCCTGATAAAAGGCGGCCCGGGCATGCACCCGACAGGCTATGGTTTGATACAGCAGCCAGCCGTTTAGCATAATGTCCATAGCGCGGTCCGGTGTTCTGACCTGTACCGCCTGCAATAGCTGTTGCCAGTGCTGCTTCACCTGCTGCAGTACAGCGGCTAAATCAGCCTGGCGGTAGCGCGTCAGCAGCGCCAGCGCACTGGCGTTATCAGTGCTTTGCCCAAGAAAAAACACTAATTCAATTTGCTCGCCCGGGGCCAGGGTCAGCTTGTGTTGCAAGGCCGCACAGGGGTCGAGTGCTGCGCCACTGGCCGCGCACAATGTGTGCTGCGCCAGCAATGCCTGTGGGTTCTGGCTACTGCCATTGCGGCCAAGAAACTCGGTGCGATCAGCGGTCCAGCCGGATAACGCGGTGTTGCCGCCCAGCGCCGCAAAAGCCACCCGGCCGGCAAAAGCCGTTTGCCAGGGGTTTTGCACCAGTAATGCAGCGTGCTCACTGGCAAATTCACTGATTAAATACGGGGCGCAGGCCGCACGATCCCTGCCCAGTACCCATTCGGCATAAGCGGTGACCTGCAGTTGCCGCGGTTTGGTTGACGTGTTTAGCAGGGTCAGGCGGGAGATCTTAATCGGGTCGTTCAGCGGCACATACTGCAATAAGCTAAGTTGCAGGCCCTGTGCGTGGTGCTGAAAGCGGCTGTAACCAAAGCCGTGGCAAGCGCTGTAAGGGCCACCATCGTTGACCGGGGTACAGCTGGCGGTAATCAGCTGGCCGCTGATCAGGTCCTGCACATAGATGGCTTCGGCGCAGGGATCGGTAACCGGGTCATTCGACCAGGGGGTAAGTTGGTTTTCCCGGCTGCTTTCTGCCCAGCTGTAACCACTGCCGCAGGCGGATACCTGAAAACCAAATTGCGCATTGGCAATCACATTCAGCCAGGGCATTGGCGTACGCTGGTAGTGCTGTAACAGAATGACGTATTCACTGCCATCATTGGCAAAACCACCCAGGCCATTAAAAAACTCCAGTTTACTGCTGTGGTAACCCGCGATGGCCTCGCTTGTGTTGTCGGTCAGTTGTGCGCTGGCAACGGTTTCAGCTGCTGGCACGGCTATGGGCTGATGCGCTGGCTCAGGGGCTAAACGTTGCAGCTGTCGCTGTAAATTGCCGCGTCGGGCATACAGTACCACCCGGGCAATAGCCGCCAGCAAGCTGCGGCTGGCGACGCTCATCAAATCGGCACGCAACGTGTACACATTGCCGCTGCTTAACGTTGGTGCGCTGGCCGGCGGTATGACGGCTGGCCGGCTCTGGCTGCTGCGAACCAGCGTTTCTATCGCCTGTTGTAAGTCCTGCACGTAAGAGCTGGCGCGCTCGTTGATGATCACCAGATCTACCGCCAGCTGCTTTAAATGCCAGTATTCGTGCGCCCGCAATAACTGGCGGACGCTGTCAATATCGTCGATATCATCAATGTGCAACAGAACTACCGGTAAATCGCCGGAGATGCCATGTTGCCAGACGCCAGCCTGCGAATCGGCACCACGCTTAATGGCTGCCGGCGGCGAACGAAAGCGCGGGTCATTGAATAATAACGGGCCGGTCAGGCGCTGGAATAGCGCTGCTTCGGCGACACTGACGCCAAGGTGACGCAATTGCACCTGTGCCAGGGTCCAGGCCAGGGTAGCGGTGCGTTCGAAGGCACTGAACTCGTTATGTTGTTCAATCAGTTGCAGCAGTTCCTCGCGTGAGCTGGCCAGCAAGGTCCAGAATGCCACTTTTAGCTGTTTGCCAGCAGCAACGGTGACGGTTGGCCGGATACTGAGGATGGGGTCGAGCACAGTGCCAGTGCTGTTGCTTAGCGGCTGATAGCGCCGCATCGCCTGTGCCTGCTGCAAACTGTTGCCTGTGCCAAAGAACAAGGCCCGATCAGTTTCATATTGTAAGGCGCCACTTTGCACCAGATCAGCGCTGCTCAGCCCTTGCACCACAGCAAAATGGGCCAGCCACAGCGGTGTTTCCGCAGGGGTACGCGGGCGGCGGGTAGCAATAATGGCACCGAGCTCGCTGCTAAACTCTGTTTGTACAAACAACTTGGAAAATGCCGGGTGGGCATTGTCGTTCTGGGTATTGCCCAGCACCAGTTCAGCATAAGAGGTAAGCTCCAGTGTTTGCGCGCGCTGGCTATGATTACACAGGGTGACACAACGCACTTCACCGTTGTGCTCAGATGACACGACCACCGTTAAGCGGGCGCTGATTTTTTTCTGCTGCACACTGAATTCTGCCGCTGCTTCACTAAAGGTCACGGCATGGCCACTCGCCGGCGTGTTGCTGACGACAGCGGGTTGCAGGCTAACCGCCCAGCATTGCGGGCTGCTGCGCTCACGCAACAAAATATAGCTGCCACCATTATCCAGGGTGCTATCGGCGCGCCAGCGGGTAATCGCGATCCCATGCCAGCGACTGTAGCCGCTGCCTGCTGCACTTAACATCACACTGTAATTACCGTTACTGAGGATATGGGTGTAGGGGGTGCCGGCCGCTGTTGGCTCGGGACTGAGTTCCACCAGTGATTCGCTGCCAGCAGCGGCAATGCTGACCGTTTCAGCCTGCGGGTGCACATTCAGGATATCGCGGGGCACCCGCTCTTGCAGTAACAGTTCACAGGCGCTGATGATAGGCTCGCGATGAAAGCGGTTACGCATCAGCCCCTGTTGCAGGGTATTGAGAATCGCGATCAGGGTCATGCCCTGATGGTGCGCCATAAAACTCTGGATCAGCACCGGTTGGTCGGGCTGGGGTTGGCGCGCTGGCGTGTAATCCAGCGCTTCAATAAAACCATAATCACCCAGCGCACCCAGCCGGGCCAGCCAGGCAAAGTTACGGCAGGCGGCGGGTGCATCGACCATACTGGCCAAGGCAGTGGCATAAGGGGCTATTACCCGGTTTTGTGCCAGGCCACGTTTTAAACCGAGCCCGGGTACACCGAAATTAGAATACTGATAGGTGAGATGCAGGTCGCGGGCATTATAGGCCGATTCTGAAATCCCCCAGGGTATATGGTGTTGTTGGCCGTAACTGATTTGTCGCGCCACGATCAGGCGGTTACTTTGCTCCAACAGACTGCCCACTGCCGCACGCATTACCAGCGATGGCATCAGGTATTCAAACATTGAGCCTGACCATGACAACAAGGCAGCACCATTACCCAGCGGCGTGGCGCTGCGGCCGAGCCGAAACCAGTGCTTGCTGTCGATATCGCCTTTGGCGATAGCAAACAGGCTGGCGAGGCGGGCCTCTGATGCCAGTAAATCATAACAGCTGCTATCCAGTTGATTGTCGGCAACGGTGTAGCCAATTGACAGCAAATTACGTTCCGTATTCAGTAAAAACCGAAAGTTCATGTTGAGCGCCATTGCTCTGGCGTCCACGGCCAAATTGGCTAAACGCTGTTGCAACTGCAGCTGTTCAGCGCTGCTGGCCAGGTTGTCGTGCTGGTGCTGTTGCAGGGTTTGCCAAAGTGCCTGCAAATAAAACAGCAGGTTGTCACTGTGCGGCTGCGCGGTTGCCGTGGCCGGGTGGCACTCGCTGCTACTCTGGTACAGACTCAGCGCCTGGTTCGCCAGTTCAATTAAGCTGGTGTGCAGCGGTGCCAGGCGCTGGCTGGTATTTTTCAACTGAACGGCCAGCCTTTCCAGGCAAGCGTGTAGCTCTGGATCATGCTGCAGCATACAGCCGCTGTGCTGCAGGCTTTGTTGGGCCAGTACCAGGTTGTCGCTTACCCCCTGCAGTGCCTGAGGTGCCAACAGCAGTTGCTGCCAGTCTTCCAGGCTATTGGCCAGAGCCAGCAAATGCCCGGCCAGATTGCCGCTGTCAACCGATGAGATATAAGCGGGGGCCAGGATGTGTAAACTCTGGGTATCGTACCAGTTGTAAAAGTGGCCCTGAAAGCGATTAAGCCGGCTTAAGGTTGCAAAGGTTTGCTCCAGTCTGCAGACGCTGGCGTGGGTGCCGAGCCAGCCAAAATCGCGGGCTGTCACCACAGATAGCAGGTAGACGCCAATATTGGTGGGCGAGGTGCGGTGAGCAATAACCGGCTCGGGGGTTTGCTGAAAATTATCCGGTGGCAAGCTGTTGTCATCGGCACTGACAAAGCGTTCGAAAAAGCGCCAGGTGCGCCGGCCAATCAACCGCAGGCTGTTACTCTCAGTGCTGGTAAGCGACCGGCTTTGCTGCTGGCTGACAGGCAGGCTAAGCCAATACATCAGGGCTGGTGCCAGCTGCCATAAACTGAACAGCGGCGCAAACAGGAGCAGATTATGCGGCGCCTGCCAGATGACCAGCACAGCGCTGAACCAGCTTAGGATTAAGCCGGGCAGCATCTGGCGGTAATAGCCGGCCAGGGATCGTTGCGGCTGAGCACTACTCTGGGCAGTAGTCAGCCACTGGAGCAGCAGTTTACGGCTCACCAGCAAACGCCACAGGGTAATGGTAATAGCATGGCTCATCCGCCAGGCCTGATCGGCCAGTAATACAAGCTGTAGCAAGCACTGGAGCAGGGTTTGGCCAAAGTCTGCCAGTAAGTTGCTGTAAAGGCTGCGTAGCTGAACAGCCCCACCGTTTTGCAAAATACTGTGTCGGGGTAATAAGGTAAAACGGTGCAGCATTAATGGTGGCAGCAGTAATACCACAGCGAGCAATAACGTGGCGTGCAGTGCCAGCGGCCACGGCAGCAGTAACGTCAGAGTAAGGGCAAGAAAACCGGCCGGCGCCAGCATTGATCGGCGCAGATTATCGAGCATTTTCCAGCGACCCAGCAAGGGCATCCGGATTGAGGCAGGCTGACGCCGGCTAAACAGTGCCTTAGCCAGCCAGGGCAGCAACTGCCAATCGCCGCGGGTCCAGCGATGCTGCCGCTTGACGGCAACGTCGTAACGGGTCGGGAACTCTTCGACCACTTCGATATCTGACACCAGGCCGGCGCGGGCAAATATGCCTTCAAATAAATCATGGCTGAGCATGCTGTTGGCGGGCACCCTGTTGTGTAAGGCCGCACTGAAGGCCGCAACATCGTATATGCCTTTGCCGGTAAAGGAGCCTTCAGCAAATAAATCCTGATACAAATCAGATACTGCGCTGGCGTAGGGGTCAATGCCGGCCGGGCCCGATGTTAAGTGCAGGTAGCGTGAGCCTTGCCCGGCGAATGCCAGTGCAGGCGTAACGCGTGGTTGCAAAATACCGTAGCCGGCAATGATCCGTTGTTGTTGCCGGCAAAATTGTGGCCGGTTCAGCGGATGGGCCATTTTCCCGACCAGTTTCACCGCAGCATTGCGCGGCAGTCGGGTATCGGCATCCAGGGTAATCACATACCTTACCTGCGCCGGCACGGCATTCGATAACAGCGGGTATGCTGCGCTGCTGCCACAAAACGGGTTTTGCTTGCCAGCGTCAGCCATCGGCTGCTTACCGGCGGCCAGCAGTACCTGGTTTAAATCGCTGAGTTTGCCGCGTTTGCGCTCTGCACCCATCCAGGTTTGCTCGCTGGGATTGTACTGACGCTGGCGTTGCAGTAATAAAAACCGTGGGCAGGACGCAGCACCAGCAGGCGCTATAGCAGTGGTGTAGTGCATATTCAATGCCGCAACGCCATCTATAGCTTGTTGCAGTAATGCCTGATCTGCCGGCAGGTGTTGCTGGTGGGCGTCGGTAAAATCTGACAGCAGGGCAAAGTAGATATCTCCGTTGCCGGCGGCCAGATAGTGTTCTTCCAGACGCTGTAAGTGCTGGCGTAACTCGGCTTTATTGCTCAATAGTACAGGCACGACGACAAGGGTCCGCAGCTCAGCAGGTATCCCCTGGCTTAGTTCAAGCGCCGGCAGCACATTGGCAGTGCTAAAGCGGCTGGCCATATGTTGCAGCAGAGCACTGGCCAGTTCAGTGAGCGGTATCGCGGCCAGCAATACCAGCCACAGCCAGCTCAGGCCGCTGATCGCTAACAGTGTGCCGGCTAGCAGCATTAAACCGGCGCAAAGCACCATAAACAGACTGATATAACTGGTAATGCCGCGCCAGCCCAACCAATGCTGCAGCGCGTGCCAGATACCGGGTTTGATGCCAAGCTGCCGTTGCAATGCCCCCCGGCCATGGCCGAGTAAATGATAACCACAATCGGCTTCGCGCTCAGCTTGTACCGGGTTGCTGCACTGGGCGGCACTCTCGCTGGCGGCCTGCAGTACCTTGGCGGTTACCGTGAGCTCTGGACATTTCGCCAGGCGTGCTAACTGCTCAATGGCCGTGCGGTATAAATTGCGACTGGCAAAATCCATCTCAGCAAAACGGCTGGCAGCAACCAGTTGCAGATCGACCAGGCTGACCTTTTCAAACAGTTCGGTCCAGTCTATGGCTGAAATCCGCCGCATGCTGGTCATCACATTGCGCACACTGACATTAGAAGCGCCCAGTCTCTGCTGGGCTCTGAGTACCACCTGCTCAATACTGTCGTTCTGTGCGGTTAACTGCTGGCTGAGCCATTGCAAAGCGGGTGTGACGCCAGGGTCGTGATCGCGTAACCGTTTTGCCAGCTGAGCGGCAAAGCTGTCATCCAGTGCGCCACGGTACTGGAGCACGGTATGCTGCCAGTCTGCCCCGGCTAAAATAGTATCGGCCAGCTCGTCGGCTGCTGCGCGCTGCGCCAGACCCCGGCTGATTTGGTCGGTTAAGCGGCGCAGGTTTTCAATCAGCACAATGCGTAAGGTAATGGCCACCGCCCACAGCTCGCCAATGCTCAGCGGTTGCACGTGCTGATACGCGGCCAAAAAGCGACTTAGAATTGCCGGGTCAAAGTGACTGTCAGTATGGGCGACATAAGCCCAGGAAATGCCGAGCACTCGGGGATAGCCACGAAAGGGGCCACTGGCCAGTTTAGGTAACTGGCGGTAATAGCCGGGTGGCAAATCGTCGCGAATTTCCCGGATTTGCTGCTCGACAATATGGTAGTTGTCCAGCAACCATTCTGCGGCGGGGACAATGCTATGCCCGGCTTGCAACTGTGTTGCGCTGACCCGGTAAGCTGCCAGCAAGGTTCGGGCATTGGCGCTCAGCCGCTGTTGCAAGGCCGGGCGGCAATACAACCTGAACTGTTGCCACAGTGTGGTATCGCTGACAATGGGCTGGGCAGCTGCCAGGCTATGGGCATGCAGTTGCAGTCGCTCGACACTGAATAATTCGGCCCGCACTGGCGCAGTTTGCTGCCATAGCGCAGGAGAAAACCGAACACTGGTGTGCTGCACTAAAGTACGAAAAGTGTGTAAAAGTGGCCGAAAAAGGGCACCCAATGTAGTGCGAAAAAGTAAAGGCATAGTAACCTGCAACCAATAACATCAATGTTAATGGCTTAGCTTAGCCTGTGCTTACGCTGCAGTCGGTGCGCTATCGTACATAGAACTGCTGGTACTGCTTTAGAATTTTTAGCATTAATAATTATAGAGACAGCTACTTTTTAAAGGCCTTATCTAACTTGTTAAACGGCAGCAAGCGGTCGGTTTCGGTTTTTACCACGCTATAACATTCACAGCTTAGTTGTTCCAGTTTGCAGCGGTTGGTCACCAGGATATGGCCCCTGCTGTAATCAATAACGCCCTGTCTGTGCAACCGGCCAGCAGCTTCAGTGACACCTTCGCGCCGCACGCCAAGCATGTTGGCGATCAGCTCCTGGGTCATTATCAGGTGGTTATCTTTTAAGCGGTCCAGGGATAACAGCAGCCAGCGGCAGAGTTGCTGGTCGATACTGTGATGGCGGTTGCACACCGCGGTTTGTGCCATCTGGGTGATCAACGCTTGCGAATAGCGCAACATTAAATACAGTAATTCGCCGTGGCGGTTAAACTCATCTTTCATCCGATTACCAAATAACCGATAAGCATAGCCCGCGCTTTGTACTACGCCTCTGCTGGTGGTACTTTCGCCGCCCATAAACAGTGCCACACCCACCAGCCCCTCAAACCCTACCACTGAAATCTCGGCAGAAGCGCCATTTTCCATTACATACAGCAAGGATACAATGCAATCGGTGGGGAAATACACATAGCGCAGCACATCACCAGACTCGTATAGTACTTTTCCCAGCGGCATTTCTACCAGTTCCAGATGCGGGAATAGCCGTTGCTGCACGTCCGCAGAAAGCGCGTTCAGCAGATGGTTATGTTCAGGTTGGTGCAAAGTAGCAGCAAGCGGCTGCTTGTTGGCCGACTGTGGCATAAGATTGTCCTTATCGTTATGTTGACAGCTTATCAGTATAGTTGGACTAGTTGTTAACTCTGTTCGTTGTCGAACATAGAGGGAAAAGTCAGGTCAGATATGCTGCATGGCGTGCCTGACCTATGGCACGCCCGATGGTTAGCACCTAATCAGGATTAGCCGGGCTGACAACGTCCAGCTCGTTGTTTACGTTTTTTATGCCGGCAACTTGCTGCACTATTTCAGCTGCGCGTCTTTTGTCTTCACTCGATGCCACAGTGCCGCTCAGCGTTACCTGACCTGCTGCTGACACCATTACGTTGATATCACTGCGGGCAAAAACGGCATCGCGTTGTAATGCTTCGGTGACGGCGCTGCCAAGTCGGTTGTCCTGTTGCTGGCTATTCTGACCCGCTGCTGCCGGTTTGTTGTCGCAGCCGGTTACAGCCAGCAGCGGCAGCGTCAACAGCAACGCCTGTAAAGTAGTTAGTATTTTCATGCTCAGATCCTCAGTTGATAACCTAGCCAGCTTACGCGGATATTGAGCCGTTCTCTGTGCGTTAGCGCACCCTGAAAAATATCAATAGCTATGTGTGACAGCGCACATACCAGCGGAATACATTGCGGTATAGTCAGACTCTTTGGACAGTTAACAGGGAAAGCGTTATGTTAGAAACCATTATTGTATTACTGATTATTCTGTGGGCCCTTGGCCTGGTGTCGTCTTACACCATGGGTGGCTTTATTCATATTTTGCTGGTGGTAGCCCTGGTAGTAGTGGCAGTGCGGCTGATCCGCGGTCGCAGGATTTAGCGACAGCAGGCAGGAGGCCAGTATGCAAAGTAAACCTAATGGTATCAGCCATATTTATGGTGTCTGGCCGATTCTGCATCACAAAATTCTGCTGGCCCCCAGGCGTAGCTATGCTCAGTTAGAGCAGGCACTGCAACGGGCAGAAGATTTGACTGAACGGACGCTTTGCGAAATGCTGGCGCTGCGCCAGAGTCAGCAGTCAGCTGAGCACACTGATACACCAGATAAACAGCATATGCGGCGCCAGCTGCAATTTATGATTAAACAGGCACAACGCCACAGCCATGGCTTTGCATTGTTATTTGTACAGCTGGATCATTATCAGAATATTGGGCAACGCTATGGCATAACAGTAGCGAAGCAGGTGAGCGAATTGACGCTGGCGCGCATGCTGGCCGTTGTACGCGAGTGCGATAGCATCAGTCAGCAGGCCGATGGTCAGTTTCTGTTGTTAATCACCGATGTCAGCCGCATCTATGATGCCGTGCTGGTGGCGGAAAAGCTGATGCAAAAGCTGACCCTGCTTAATGGCATTTGTCCTGAGCCACTGGACATTACGGCCAGTATTGGCATTAGCCGCTTTCCGGAAGATGGTAACGATGCCAGCTTGCTGATCGAGCGCGCAGCTGCTGCTATGTTGCATGCACAAAGCCGCGGTGGTAATCAGTTTTCACTGCTGCGCTAACTGGCCTTGGTATCGTGGCTTAGTAATGGTTTTGCTGCATAACCACGTGCCGCTGGCAGCGACAGGTGGTTATTTGCAAAGCCTGTTGTTACAAATACTGCTTTAAAAATGCCAGATAGGCCTGCTGGGCGGTGATCCGGTTGCTTTTTTTCAGAAAACCATGGCCTTCATCTTCGAACAATACATATTCTACCGGCACATTATTGGCGCGAATGGCTTCGACCATTTCATCACTTTCAACCTGCAACACCCGTGGGTCGTTAGCACCTTGCACTACCAGCACCGGCTTTTTAACCTTATCAGCGTGAAACAGCGGAGATATGCGATGCAGCCGCTCGCCGTCTACTGCCGGATCACCCAGCTCGGCATATAACGACTCCCGAAATGCCTCCCACCAGGGTGGAATACTTTCCAGGGTGCGCACCCAATTTGTTACCCCGAAAATATTAATGCCAAGGTTAAACTCGTCGGTAAAGGCCATGGCTGCCATGGTCAGGTAACCCCCGTAGCTGCCGCCCATTACGCCAATGCGATCGCCAGCTACCCAGTCCAGGGTTTGCAGGTATTTTTTACCGTACACAATGTCTTGCAAATCATCCTCACCGTGGCGCAAATCATCCAGGTGAAAAAAGGTTTTGCCATAGCCAGCTGAGCCGCGGTTATTAACCGATAATACCGCGTATCCATGATTAACCAGATGCTGGAGCATCGGATTGTAGCCGGTACGCGACTGGCCGCCCGGACCGCCATGGATCCAGATCACCGCTGGCAGCTTCGTATTAGCTGTGGCCTGATGTGGTTTGTACAACAGCGCTGGTATGGTTACATCGTCAAAGCTGTTAAAGCGCACTACCTTGCTTTGTACCAGATGCTGCTCGTTGATGCTGCTGTCCAGCGCCTGGGTTAAACGTTTTGCAGCGGGGCTGCCCAGCTGCCAGACATATAGATTAGACGGGCTGTTATCAGCGTTTAAGTAAAAACTCAGATATTTACTGTCAGCGGAAAAGGTCACGCCGCGTAAATCGCCGGCCGGCAGCTCTGGCAACTGCAGGGCCTTGCCCGTGGGCAGGTGAGTAATGCTCAGCACCGTTGAGGCATCAGCATTGACCCCTTGTACCCGGTATTGTTTATCATCGCTGAAATAAATAAAGCTGATATCCCAGTCGGCCTGGCTGTAGGGTGAGGTCGCGCCGCTTTGCAGGTTGTAGCTGTAGGCCGCAACAAACTCGCTGCTGCCATTGGCGCCAAACAGCAATGCTGTGCTGTCCGGGGTAAAACCATACACCTGATGCGAAATATTACCCTGGTGCCCGGTAATTAATACCGGGCTGGCGTTACTGTTACCAAGCTGCAGCAGGTACAGGTTGTTGTCAGCATTATTGCGCTCTTTGCTCAGTGCCACATAGCGGCCGTCCTTACTCACGGCGCTGATGCCATAGCCATCACTATTGCTAAATACCAGCTGGCGGCTGTAGTCGCTGCCGTTGTAGTGATACAGGTCAAAAAAGCGCGGGTCGCGCTCGTTGCTGGCAATGTAAAAGCTATGGTCGTTATGCCAGCCAACAAAGTAAGCTTTAAGCTTATCGCCGGGGGTCAGGTCCCGCACTGTGCCATCCACTTCACGCAAATACACATGGTTCAGCTCGTTGCCGCCCTGATCGGCGGTATACAGCAGCCGGTCATCTTGTGGAAACCAGCTGACCGGAAAGGCCGGATCGGTAGTCGATTGCGTTAATGGCTGCCAGTTACTGCCATCCAGGCTTACCCGATACAGGTTAAATACGCCGCTTTCATCCGAGGCGACCAACATCGCAGTGGCATTATGATTAATATCATTACCAAAATAGGTTTTGGTGGCAAAAAATTGCTCGGCACTGTATTGCGGCACATTAAGGCTGCTGCTCTGCTCAGCAGCGATGGTGCTGTTGGTGTTACATCCGCTCAGGATGGTGCTCCCTAACAGCACCGCCAGGGCAAAAGTGAGGCGTGATAACATAGTAAGTCCTTTTTTAGTCCAGGAATTTTTTCACATACCAGCAGCTGGCATAAATGGTTAAGTTCTGTGCTCTGGCCCAGGCCAGGCCGTAGCGCACCAGTTTTTCAGCCAGGCCCTGGCCGCGCAACTCCGGTGGTACAAAGGTATTGGTAAAGTTGATGGTATTGCCGGCCAGCTGATAATCCAGTTGTGCCTGCTCGCCGTCGCCGGCCAGCACAAAACGCTGGTGCCAGGCCTGGTGAATAATATCGTCAGCGTCCATGGTTAGCTTTCCTCCAGCCAGGGCGTTTGTGGTAATAAGTTTAAATGGCTGACATAGCGCGCCAAATTAAAGCTTTGCTGGTGCTCTATCACATCGACCATTTCCGGCGCCAGGGCGCAGGCTATCATGGCAATAGCATCATCATAGCTGCTGCCGGTCATCCGCAACCGCATCAGGGTAGCCTTTACTTCGCTGGGGTAGTTGTCGGCTAATTGGTTTTCGACCACTTCAAACAACATGGCCTGATCGAGCTGTTCATCCTGCATAGTGCTAACCTTGTATTGTTTGCCAGGGTAGGCAAACTGTTGCTGCATCGTTAATTTGCTTAGGCTAAGCTAGCCGGCAACAAATAACAATAAGCAGTGTAGACTATGCAAGTTCAGCAACAAGGTTGGCGCGAACGTTGGCGAGGCCGCCTGCAGGCATTAGGCCCGGGTATATTAATGGCAACCGCCGCTATTGGTGGCTCACATCTGGTGGCCTCTACTCAGGCCGGTGCCTTATATGGCTGGCAGCTTATCTGGCTGATCTTACTGGTTAATATTCTAAAATATCCATTTTTCCGGTTTGGGGTGCAATACACCCTGCAGCACAATGAAAGCTTGTTGCAGGGCTATCAGCGCAAGGGTAAAGCCTACTTTTACAGCTTTATCGGCTTAAATATTATTGCCGCTGTGGTTAATACCGCCGGCGTGCTGTTGCTGACGGCCAGCTTACTGCATTATGCGCTGCCCTGGCCGGTAGCGGTACCGCTGCTTTGTGCATTAATTCTGGCTGTCTGTTTAGTCATTTTGTTGCTGGGCCATTACCGGGCGCTGGATAAGGTGGCCAAGCTGATTATGCTGCTGTTAACGGTGGCCACCGTCGCGGCGGTGATTATTGCCGTAAGTAACGGCAGTAATGCCCCGGCCGATTTTGCCGGCCCCTCGCCCTGGCAACTGGTATCGCTGGGCTTTTTGGTGGCGTTAATGGGCTGGATGCCGGCGCCAATTGAAATATCTGCCATCAGTTCGTTGTGGCTTAAAGCTAAACTCCGCCAGCAAACCATTAGCCGTGAGCAGGGGCTGTTCGATTTTAATCTGGGTTACTGGCTTACCGCTGCGCTGGCATTAGTGTTTGTCAGTTTGGGGGCGTTGGTGCAATACGGCTCCGAGCAGGATATCGCCATGGCCGGGGCGGCCTTTGCCCAGCAACTGATTGGCATGTATGCCAGCACTATTGGCGACTGGGCCAGGCCACTGGTAGCACTGATAGCCTTTCTATGTATGTTCGGCACCACCATCACCGTGCTGGATGGTTATGCCCGCACCCTGAACGAGTCGTGCACGCTGCTGGGCTGGCAACAGCCGGACAACCGCGCCAGCCTGAGTGGCTGGTTGCTGCTGCAGGCGGCCAGTGGCATGGCGCTGATTTTGTTCTTCCAGGCCGCCCTTGGCCCTTTGCTCACCTTTGCTATGACCCTGGCGTTTTTAACCACCCCGGTGTTCGCCTGGCTGAACTACAGTTTGATGACGGGCAAAGGTGATATGGGTTTAAGCTGGCCACTGAAACTACTGAGCTGGGCGGGGCTGTTGTATCTGACCGGCTTTGCTTTGTTGTTCTTAGCCTGGTTCAGCGGGCTGTTGTCGTGAACATTTCAACACGCCTTAGTACCAGTTGATATTAAGGCTGTCGAGCAGGCCCTCATTGTTGTAAGTGGCTTTTATTTCTACATTATCACCGTACAGGGTCAGTTGATTCAGGCTGTCAAAAGCATCAGGAAACTGCGCCATAAAGTCATCCCGGCTAGCTGGCAACGCCAGCAATGCCAGCTGTTGTTGAATATCACTGACTGCATAATCGTTAATAATGTTAGTAACGCGCAGGCCGGCAATATTACCATTACGATAGCTCACGGCCAGGGTTGGTGTTAACACACTAAGTTCATTACCATCCCGTAGCTGAATTCGATTAAAAATAGTATTTTGGGGAATGGTAAAAGAGCCTGCTGCTGCTAATGTGGCCAATTTCGCCAGGCTGCTTTTCAGCGACGTTAGTTCGTCAGGCGAGGGTAACTTCAGCTGTATTTTTTCGAGAGCAACCGGGCGTGACAGCAGGCTGATATTAACCAGCTGTAATTGGTTTTCACTACTCTTTACATCCAGATAGGGAGCAAACTCAAGGATTAACTGGCGATCCTTCCGCTGCAGGGCAAATTGATATTGATCCAGTTGAATGAGCTGCTCCTGATAAAAGGCCCTAATATCTGCGATTGCAGTGCGCCGACCAAAACGGTTATCAAGTTGCCAGTTGTGCTGCTGAAAGCGCAGGTTTTCGACCAGACGCATTTTAATCTCTGCTGACAGTATATGGTTGCTCTGTTGAAAAGCAACGGCAGTGCTGCCAGCAAAGATGACCAGATGCTCCTGACCATAAATCCACGCCATGTTGTTATTTTTCAGGGTCAGCACGGCGTCAGGCGTGCCAAATAACGTCTGTACTTGCTCGGTGCTCATGCCGGGTTCAGCGCCATAAAACCCTTGTGTTAGCGAGATAGCTTCCGCCAGTGGCAGCAGTTTCTCGCTGGCTTGCTGGTTTTTAACGGGTATAGAAATTTCAAACTGTATATTGGTGGCCAGGGCTTGCTGCTGGGTCTGACCTTGGCGAACACCTGCACTGCTGTAAGGTGTGTAGACTGTGGGTAATGAAAGGTCTTCCTGACACAGGGAAATTAACTCGCCTGTAAGGCTATATTTTACTTCGAAGCCGGAATGCCTGATGGTTCTGAGAGACTGACTGTTGCCCATGATCCCCTGAACCTCGGTCAAAATAACTGCGTCAGCGCCAGCTGCAGCTGCCTGCTGCCTTACTTTAATAATCGCGTTTTGTAGTAGGGCTTGTTTTGCGTCTTCAATATTATCTTCCATGACAATGGCTTTATCAGAGGCTCTAGCCTGCATGAGCAGCGGGTATTCACACTTTGGATAACTGTTTAATACCGGTGGCAAACTGTCGTTCGCATAGCTAAGGTTACTGGCAAAGCAGCTAACAACGAAAATGACGCGGAAAAAAAGCATTGGCTGTCATGGCTCCTTAATGGCTAGCAGCCGAAAATAACATTGTACCTGTTCAATGTAAATGCAGCAGGATCCCACAGCATGATATCGTTACCATGCTGTGGAAATAGCGCCTTACAACGCCAGGGTCTTTTCACCGCGGGCAATACCTGACACACCGCTGCGCACCACTTCCAGAATGGGTGTGCCGGCCAGTGCCTGGATAAAGGCATCCAGTTTATCGCTGGTACCAACTAACTGCACGGTGTAGGTGCTGGCGGTAACATCGATGATCTGGCCGCGAAAAATGTCGGCACAGCGTTTTACTTCATCGCGTTGGGCGCCGCTGGCTTTAACTTTAATCAGCATCAGCTCGCGCTCCAGATGCGGCGAGTCGTTTAAGTCGGTTAGTTTTACCACTTCAATCAGTTTATGCAGCTGCTTGGTAATTTGCTCAATCACCTGATCATTTCCATGGGTAACCAGGGTTAAGCGCGATAAGGTCGCATCTTCAGTGGCGGCCACGGTTAGCGAGTCAATGTTGTAACCGCGCTGGGCAAATAAACCTACCAGCCGGGCTAAGGCGCCTGATTCGTTTTCCAGCAGTACAGAAATAATATGTCGCATGTTAAGTCCTCTCTGTTTTGCTTAAAAACATCTCATTCATGGCCCCACCCGGAATTTGCATCGGGTAAACGTGCTCTTTCGGGTCAATATGAATGTCGAGGAATACCAGCTGATCTTTCAGGGCAAAGGCCCGCTCCAGCGCCGGAATAAGTTGCTCGGGTTCGGTTACCCGAATGCCTACATGGCCATAAGCTTCCGCCAGTTTGACAAAGTCGGGCAGGGAGTCCATATATGAGCTGGCATAGCGTGACTCATAGTTCATATCCTGCCACTGCTTCACCATACCTAAATAGCCGTTATTCAGGTTAATAATTTTTACCGCTAAGCCGTATTGCTTACAGGTTGATAACTCCTGAATATTCATCTGAATCGAGCCTTCGCCGGTGACACAGACCACGTCGGCATCGGGGAAATTCAGTTTAACGCCCATTGCCGCCGGCAGGCCAAAGCCCATGGTGCCAAGGCCACCGGAGTTAATCCAGCGGTTGGGTTTGTTAAAGCCATAATACTGGGCAGCGAACATCTGGTGCTGGCCAACATCACTGCAAACAAAGGCATTGCCTTTGGTTATTTTACTTACCTGCTCAATGACATATTGCGGTTTTAACTGTGGTGCAGCGTTGTCGTAGCGGCCACCGTGCACTGCGCGCCACTCGTCTATTTGCTGCCACCATTTTTTTAAGGCCGCACTGTCCGGTTTTTTCTTCTTTTGCTGCAGCAGTTCCAGCATTTCACTGAGCACCGGTTGTACCAGGCCCACTATCGGAATATGAGCATTGATGGTTTTGCTGATGCTGGCCGGGTCGATATCAATATGAATAATAGTGGCATCGGGGCAGAATTTTTTGGTGTTGTTAGTTACCCGGTCATCAAAGCGGGCACCGACTGCCAGAATTAAATCGGCGTGGTGCATAGTCTGGTTAGCTTCATAGCTGCCGTGCATGCCCAGCATGCCGATAAATTGCTTGTCGCTGGCCGGGTAGCAGCCGAGGCCCATTAAGGTATTGGTGACCGGTAAGTTCAGCAGCTGCGCCAGTTCAGTCAACTCCGCCGATGCCCCGCCCATGATCACCCCGCCACCGGCATACAGTATCGGTTTTTTTGCCGCTAACAGCGCTGTAATGGCCTTTTTAATCTGGCCACTGTGCCCTTTTAATTTTGGCTGATACGAGCGCAGCTTTACTTCACTGGGATAAAGGTACGGAAAAGTCTGGCTGGGGATGGTCATATCTTTTGGAATATCGATCACCACCGGGCCGGGCCGGCCGCTTTGCGCGATATAAAAGGCTTTTTTGATAATGGCCGGAATATCTTCCGGCCGGCGCACCGACATATTGTGCTTACAAATCGGTCGTGAAATACCCAACATATCGGTTTCCTGAAAGGCATCGTCACCAATTAAATGACTCATGACCTGGCCTGTCAGCACCACCATCGGGATCGAATCCATGTAGGCCGTGGCAATACCGGTAACGGCATTGGTGGCGCCGGGGCCGGACGTGACCAGCACCGCGCCGGCTTTACCGGTAGCCCTGGCATACGCATCGGCCATATGGGTAGCGGCCTGTTCATGGCGCACCAGTACATGTTTTACTTTGGTTTGCTGAAATAACGCATCATAAATGTGCAGTACTGCGCCCCCCGGATAGCCATAAAGGTATTCTACCCCTTCATCGGCCAGCGCCCGGATAACCATAGCGGCACCCGATAACATCTCGGTTTGTTTCGTTTGGCTTGTCATGGTGTTGTCTCATAGTTTTTATAGCAAAAGCGTATGTCTAACGCTGAAAATTCAGCATTAGCGTCAAATTCTGCAGTGCGCGAAATGGCACTGCCTGTTTGCTACGTGGACGGGTTGGTCACTATGACGTTCTTGTTATTGCTTCTGTTGAAGTCGTATTATCTGAACGCTCAGATAATTTACGGGATGTGACAACGAAAGTCGATGGTTTTTTCGGATTTGCCGTGAGTTGCTCAATGCTTGTAAAATAACGCTTCCGACCACATAGTATGGCCATTACGGCGAAATACAGGACCTGTCAGTTATGCAAAGCCCCATCGTTGATGTCACTCTCCAGAATGCCCGTGAGGTGCTGGAGCAATCGAACACCCAGCTGGTGCTGTTTCAGTTCCATTCAGCCCGCAGTGAAGGTTGTCAGCAACTGGCCCCCATTTTAACGGCGATAGTGCAGCGTTACCCGCAGCAACTGCTGCTGGCCAGGGTAGATTGCGACCAGCAGCAGGATTTAGCCATGCAGTTCGGCGTGCAGTCGCTGCCCACCGTGATGCTGATTAAAGACGGCCGGCCGATAGACGGTTTTGCCGGCGTGGAAACCGAACAAGCCATTATGGCTCGCTTGCAGCCTTATTTACCCAAACCAGAGGATGAACTTATCGGTAAGGCGCAGCAGTTTCTGACCGAGCAAAATCCGGCCGAAGCTTATCCGCTATTTAAACAGGCGCTGCAGTTAGCCCCTGAGCGCGCTGAGCTGAAAGTCTGGCTGGCCGATACCGCCGTTAGCCTGGGCCAGTTACCGCAGGCGCAGGCATTATTGGCCGAAGTGAAACTGGCTGATCAGGACAGTGTTTATAAAGCGGTGCTGGCCAAATTAGAACTGGCACTGGAAGCAGCCGACACCCCGGAAATCCGGGCACTGGAGCAACAACTGGCAGCCAAACCCGATGACAGCAACATTAAAGAGCAATTAGCAGTGCAGTATCAGGCAGCGCAGCGCAGTGAAGAAGCGTTGGCGCTGTTACTGGGTATCTTGCAGCAAGATCTTAACTTCGGTGACAGCAAGAAACTGTATCTGGATATTCTGGCAGCCCTACCCAAAGGCGATGCGGTAGCCAGCCAGTACCGGCGTAAACTGTATAGCCTATTGTACTAATGACCGACAATACGGGGCTGCAGCAGGCTTTTATCCGCTGTAGCGCCTTGCTGCAGCAATACCAGGCTTACTGGCAACTGGTGCCCTTTGCCTGCCAGCAACTGCCCTGGCATAACAGCGCACTGGCAGAAAAACTAATGAGTCTGCCAGCGCAGCAGCTGGCAGACATTGACCAAAACCCGCTATTGCAGCAACAGCACTTTGCCGGGTTTTTCAGTGGCTTATTTGAGCTCGATACTTATCTGACAGTAGCAAGCCCGGAGTTTTCCACTGCTGCGCTGGCTACTGCCCAACTGAAACCGCTACCTTTCTGGCTGGCCAATGGCATTGGCGGGCGCAAGCTGGCGCAAATAGCGGCGTTCGCTGAGCAGTTGCCACCGAGCAAGTTACCGATGCTGGAATGGTGCGCCGGTAAAGGTCACTTAGGCCGCCTGCTGGCCTGGCAGTTTAACCGACCAGTAACCAGTATTGAATGGCAACAGCAGCTCTGTGTTGCTGGCAGCGCATTGGCCACCCAGTTTCATATTCCACAACGCTTTGTGCATGCTGATGTGCTAACGGCCCAGGGCAGTGCGGTATTAGCGCCACAACAACAGGTACTGGCGCTGCATGCCTGTGGCCAGTTGCATATTCAGTTACTGCAACAGGCCAGCGCCACCGGTTGCGAGCAATTGCATGTGGTGCCCTGTTGCTATCATTTAATCCCTGACGAGTATTATCAGCCGTTATCGGTGACGGCCCAGCAACAAGATTTAACGCTGAGCCAGCACGATTTAAAGCTGGCGGTGCAGGGCCAGGTGACGGCGGGAGCCCGTATTGAGAAGCTGCGCCACACCGAAGTGCAATGGCGGCTGGCTTATCAGGCGCTGCGTGCCGAGCTTACGGGCGACCCTGACTACCGGCCGTTATCGTCAGTAGCGAAACATTGGTTTAGTGGCGATTTTGCTGACTTTGCCCGCTGGGCCGCTACGCAGCATCAGCTTTGCCTGCCAGCCTCGCCAGACTGGCAGTATTATTTACAACAAGGGGCAGTGCATGGGGCTTTGGTGCGGCGCATTGAACTGGTAAGGCATCTGTTTCGCAGGCCACTGGAACTGTGGCTGGTGCTGGACCGCGCTTTATACCTGCAGCAACAAGGCTATCAGGTAAAGTTAAACGCGTTTTGTGATTATCAGGTGACACCGCGTAATTTGCTGTTACAGGCCTGGCGTCAGTAAGTGATGAGCAGCATGCTGAACCGCGGCATCAGCAGGCCAGTTGTTGCTCGCTGCGGGCTTGTTGCTGTTGCTGATAAAAATCATGAATATACTGGTCTTTTGCTTGCCAGCGCTGGTTAAGCCATTGCTGAAAGTGTTCCCGAAAGACCGGATCATTAAAGTAGTCGCCCATCACCTGCTCGTCTACTGCCAGCACCTCTGCCTTGATCACAATCCTTTTTAAGCGGCCCATTAGCATATCTAAAGCCACGTGTTGCGGGTTGTCCGGGTAAATTAAGGTTAAATCTAAAATAGCATTAAACTGCTCACCCATGCTGGCCAGGGTAAAGGCAATGCCGCCGGCTTTCGGCGGCAGTAAGTATTGAAACGGACTTTGCTTGGCCAGCCGCTTTTGCTCGGTACAGCGGCTACCCTCAACAAAATTGATAATGGTAGTGGGTACCGTTACAAACTTAGCGCAGGATTTGCGGGTGGTCGCAATATCCTTGCCTTTTAAATGCGGGTGCTTAGCCAGGGTGGCGGCGCTGTAACGTTTCATATAGGGCATATCCAGCGCCCAGCAGCCAGTTCCTAAAAAAGGAATCCATTTTAACTGATCTTTTAAGAAAAACTTTGGTTCAGGTATCAGCCTGTGCGCAAAGCCACTGACAACCGGAATATCCAGCCAGCTTTTATGGTTGGCGATTAGTAAATACCAGCTTTCCCGATCCAGTGTTTGCTCGCCACTGACTTGCCAGTCAACATCATTAAATACATTAATCAGACCAGTATTAACAATGGTCCAGCCACGAAAGCAGCTGCGCCCGGCCATCGCCAACAGACGGTGCACGCCTTTAAAAGGCAGCAACAGTTTAACAATACCAATAGGCGTCACCACTAAGCCCCAGAATGCCAGGTTCAGGGCAAAACAGCTAAAGCTGATAGGTAACAGTAACCAGCCTGGTAACACACTTAACATCAGCCTACTCCTTTTTGCGCTAATGCGGCCAACTCCTGATCTTTTTGCTGCCATAACTGGTTAACCCACTGCTGAAACCGCTCGCGGTAAACCGGGTCGTTATAGTCGCCAATTAAATCATTACTGATTGGCAATATCTTAATCTGCACCGTTATATCACGAACTTTACCGGAAATATAATCCCAGAACGTCGGGATACCCTGCGGGTAATGAATGGTCACATCCAGCATTTTATGCAGCTGACTGCCCATAGCGCCGAGCACAAAGGCCACGCCGCCGGCCTTGGGTTTTAATAAACGGCTAAATGGCGATTGCTGCTGATCATGTTTTTGTTTGGTGAAGCGGGTACCTTCAACAAAATTCATAATAGTGGTCGGTTTAAACTGAAACTTACGACAGGCCTTACGGGTGGTCTCAATATCTTTTCCCTGCAGCTGCGGATTTTTCTGCAGAAACTTCTTGCTGTAGCGCTTCATAAAGGGAAAATCGAGAGCCCACCAGCAAATGCCCAACAAGGGTACGTAGATCAGCTCTTTTTTCAGAAAGAATTTTATAAAGGGGATTTTGCGGTTAAAAATATTCTGCAGCACCAGAATATCGGCCCAGGACTGATGATTGGCTAAGATCAGATACCAGTCTTTGCGCGATAGCTGCTCCAGCCCCTGCACATTCCAGCGAATACGGGTAAACATCTGGGTTGTCAGGTTGTTCAGGCTGATCCAGGCAACCGCGCAGGCATCCAGCAGGTAGGTCATCCAGCTTTGCCAGCGACTAACAGGGGGCAGTTTTAAGATAGCCAAAATAACAACCGGCACAAACCAGAACAGGGTATTGATAAAGTACAGCAACACCGACAACACGCCGACAATAGGCTTGGGTAAAAATGCAAACATAACGCACCTGATTATTTAGTGCTGCCGGGGTTGGCAACAGGAAATAAGCTTAAGACAAGCAGAGCAGCCATTGGCTGCTCTGCACTTGTCCGATCAGTGGCTATTCTAGCTTAATCTTCGAAATAGGTATAACCATAAACACCAGATTTCAGTTCATCCAGCAGGGCATCTTTCTGCTCGCTACTCATATCCAGTTTCGCCAGTTGTTTACTGTATGACATTAACAGCTTTGTCGCGTCAAACTGCACGTAGCGCAGTACGTCGGCGACGGTATCACCTTTAATGATGTTAGTGAGCTTGTAACCGCCATCATCGGTTAGTTCAACGTGTACTGAATCGGTGTCGCCGAACAGGTTATGTAAGTCACCCAAAATTTCCTGATAGGCGCCAACCATAAACATGCCCAGCAGGTACTGCTCGTCTTCTTTGTAAAAGGGTAGCGGCAAGCTTGATTCAATACCATTGCCATCGGCATAACTTTTTAACTGGCCGTCCGAATCGCAGGTAATATCCT
Organism: Arsukibacterium ikkense; assembly: GCF_000987775.1. Taxonomy (GTDB): domain Bacteria; phylum Pseudomonadota; class Gammaproteobacteria; order Enterobacterales; family Alteromonadaceae; genus Alishewanella; species Alishewanella ikkense. The sequence continues at coordinate 51,519 of NZ_LAHO01000011.1, read as the reverse complement.
GAATAATAGCCCGATGTTCCAGTGATTCGTTCATCCGTTCCAGTGGCATTACCGGAAACAGCTGGTCGATACCCCAGGCATCCGGCATCGACTGAAATAAGGAAAAGTTAACAAATAATTTGTCGGCCAGTTTTTCATTCAGCTCATCGTGAATTGCCCGGTGCGAGCGCGCTGATAAATCCAGGTTGGCCCGCACTTTGTTAATGGTAGCAAAGTAAATTTGTTCCAGCAGCGACCAGTCCTGCAAGGTGAGCAAACCATGCACATACTGGGCATGGGCATCGGTAAAGTAGTGAATGGCATCATGATACGCCTCTACCGCTGAGCGCGGGGTAACGTTCTGATAGGCTTCCCATAAACCTAAAATAACGGTGGGGGCATCATCGCTTGGCTCAGGTAAATTCACCAGGCCTGGCGCCCGCTCAATATCAATGGCGTCGGTTACCAGCACTGCGTGGTGAGCCGTCATCGCCCGGCCCGACTCGGTAATAATATTTGGGTGCGGCAGGTCGTACTCGTCGCACACTTCTTTTAAGCCGTTAACGACATTGCGGGCATATTCCATCATGGTGTAGTTCATGGAGCAGGCCGAGCGCGACTTCGAGCCTTCGTAGTCGACCCCTAAACCGCCACCCACATCAACAGTGGTAATAGGCACACCCAAGGTACGCAGTTCTGCATAGTGGCGGGCACATTCGCGAATGGCATTGTGAATATCGCGGATATTGGCAATTTGCGATCCGATATGAAAATGCACCAGTTGCAGCAAATCCAGTTTGCCAGCGGCGCGCAGTACATCTATGGCCTGTAGCACCTGGGTAGCGGTCAGGCCAAACTTACCTTTTTCGCCGCCGGTATTTTGCCACTTGCCTTTACCAACCGAGTTTAAGCGAATGCGAATACCAATGCGTGGTGCCGCGCCTAAGTTATCAATTTCCCGCAGCAGGGTTTTTAACTCAGACAGCTTTTCCACCACCACATACACGGTGTGGCCCATCATCTGGCCAATGGTAGCAAGGCGCAAAAACTCGCTGTCTTTATAGCCGTTACAAACAATTTGCAGCGGCTTTTCGGTCACGCCCAAAATGGCCATCAGCTCTGGCTTACTACCAGCTTCCAGACCTACTTTGCCGCTTTCGTGGCTGATTAACCGTTTTACCACTGAAAACTGTTGGTTCACCTTAATCGGGTAAACGGCGGTATACTGACCCTGGTAGTCTTTTTCGGCTTTCGCATTTCTAAATGACTTAATCAGGGTATCAACCCGGTGCTGCAGAATATCAGTAAAGCGCACCAGTACCGGTAGAGTCAGGCCTTCTTCTTTAAAGCGGTTGGTCAACTCCGGGAAGCTGATGCCGGCTTTACTGTGATCCTGATCCGGATACGCAATTAAGTTGCCATCCTGGTTCACATCAAAATAGCCTTCACTCCACACAGCCACGTTATAAATTGAACGTGCTTTTTCAATACCCCAATCAGCCATTACGATTCCTTAAAAATTTCTCTGTCAGATAGTGTAAAGCCTATGCCGCTCAGCTGCAGCAAAAAACGATAAAAATTTGTTTGTTGCCGCCCATACAGGCAAAATATGCGACCTATACGTTTAAGAGGAATAAAGATGTCAGTATTTGATGACAAAAAGTGGTTAACCGAAGTGTTTGCCGACAGCGGCAGCGTCTTTGGCCTGGCCATTACCAGAAAACTGGACGAAGTTCAGTCGCCGTTTCAGAAAATTGCGATGTACGAAACCAGTCATTTCGGTAATTTAATGGTAATTGATGACGTGATTATGCTCAGTAGCCGCGATAACTTTTTGTACCACGAAATGCTGAGCCATCCGGTGTTATTTACCCATCCTAATCCGAAAAACGTAGTCATTATTGGTGGCGGCGATTGCGGCACCCTGCGTGAAGTATTAAAGCACCCCGGGGTTGAAACCGTCACCCAGATTGATATTGACGAACAGGTTACCCGGATGGCAGAAAAATACTTTCCGGAACTGTGCGCCTCCAACAACGACCCGCGGGCAACGCTGCAATTTGCTGATGGTATTAAGTTTATGCGCGAAGCACCTACTGAATCAGTTGACGTGATTATTGTCGATTCCACCGACCCCATTGGCCCAGGTGAAGGCTTATTTAACCGCGCCTTTTATGCCAGTTGCCTGCAAGCGTTGCGCGCTGGTGGCATTTTAGTGCAGCAAAGTGAGTCGCCGTTAATTCATATGCCACTGCTATCGGCCATGCGCCAGGCCATGAGCGATGCTGGCTTTGCGGCGTTGCAAACGTTGAACTTCCCGCAGATGGTGTATCCGTCAGGTTGGTGGACTTGCACTCTGGCGCGCAAAGGTGCGGCGTTTAATGGCTTTCGTGAAGCCGATGCCCAGCAAGCACCTTTTGCTACCGAGTATTACAATGTAGACATTCATAAAGCGGCCAGTGCGTTACCCAATTTTATGCGCAAAGCACTGGAAGCCAGTTAAACCGTGGCTGAAGTAGACAAAGCAGCTTTGCGCCAGTTGAACGCCGAAAATAAATAACAAACATCACTTGCTTAATTGGCAAGGCTTTTGTACATTTATTGCTCATAACAAAGGTGAAGTAATATGAGATACTTGTCGTTATTGTTTTTTGGGGCTTTTTCAGCGCAGGCGACGGTGTATAAATGTGACACGAACGGCGTAGTCGAGTTTAGCCAGTTCCCTTGTGCTGATAATGCTGAAGCATTAGATATGCGTCCGGTAGGAACGGCTTTGTCTGGTACGCCAGGTGAGTTCCGGCAGCAGGTCGATGCCGTTAAGCGCCGAAGCCGTTTTGTTGAGTTTCAGATAGCCAAACTGGAACAGGAAAGAACGCAGGCAGTGGACGAGCTTAAATCTGAGCAATATAAACTGCGGCGCAGCTTCCCGCGGGCAGAAGAGCTTACGGCCATTGCGCAGAAAATTGAGCGAACTGAACAACGTTATGCCGAACGGATTAGCACCGAGCGCGCGACGTTACGCGGTTTGCAGGCGCAGGTAGTTACCCTGGAGCGGCAATACGCTCAAACCTCTAATTAATTATTGTAACGTTAAAAAAGCCCGCGCAGTAGCGCGGGCTTTTTGCTTTTTGACGGCCGCTGGTCGTAACGGCTGTAGCAAAAGGCGGAGCAAGCTCCGCCAGTGTATTTTTATAGCGTAATAGAGGCCCGCAGATACCAGAAGCGACTGCCAGGCATATCATAAGTAGAGGGATCATAGCCATTCAGTGAGCATGACAAACACACCGGTGGCTCTTTGCCAAACACATTGTTGATGCCCAGGCTAAGTTGCAAACCTGAGAACATGGCGTCAGTAGTCCAGCTTAGCTGCACATCATGAAAGGTTGTGCTGCCGAGTTTGTTTGAGCCGACCAGAGGGGTGTTGCCGCAGATAGCAAAGCTGGCGGCACCGCCACATTCTTCTATCAGTTCGCTGGTGTAGCGCATGGTCCAACTTACCCGCCAGGCTTCAAAGTTATAGTTCGCTGCCAGATTGCTGCTCCACTCTGGTATACCGCTATTGTTCACTTCAATGCCGACGGTTTTCGGTTGGCGCACGCCATTGGCATCCAGTACCTTATAGTCTTCGACATAAGTTGTGCGCCAGTTAACACTAAACTGACCATGCTCTGCTGCCGGTAACAGCCAGTTAATATCAAAATCAAAACCTGAAGTTTCAATTTGGCCGATATTGGTCAATACATTATTAAAACTGTTAATGGCGCCAAGGTTATTGCGGCTGATGCCATTACAGAATGTGTTGCTCAGCGTTTGTACGCATAAGTTGAGTTGGGTTTGCGCATCAAGCGCCTGAATAGCACCTTTCAGCTCATGCTGATACCAGGAGACACCGATATCCAGCCGTTCTGACCAGCTTTGCTGCGCGGCAAATTGCGGGCTATATACCGCACCCAGGTTATAACTGGTCGAGGTTTCCGGTTCCAGATTCCGATTACCACCAGTAATAACCCCAATTTGCGGATTTGGCTGCTGATACCCGACAGGCACACCCAGGGTAGAACAGTTGGCTGTAATAGTATTATTGGCGGGGTTAGAGCATGGGTCTGCTATGACGGCATCAAAGCCACTGGCAGAGCCAAATAGCTCACCAATGTTGGGTGCGCGGAAACCTTCAGACCAGCTGCCGCGTAGTAACATTTCATCGGATAACAACCAGCGAATGCCCACTTTACTGGTGGTTTCAGAGCCAAAGGTGGAGTAATCAGAGTAGCGGGTGGCCAGACTTAAATCCAGTTGCTCGGCTAAGGCGGCATCTCTGAGCAGCGGAACACTCAGCTCCAGATACAGTTCATTGACATCCAGTGAGCCTGAGGTTGGTAGTGATACCACGCCATTGTACTCGCCGGAAACTGTTAAACCGTCAGGGTTATACTCGCCGGTATACTTGCGGAACTCCCAGCCACTGGCAAAACTGAGCGGGCCGGCTGGCAGTTCAATAATATCACCGGTCAGATTGACCGAATACAGGCTAAGTTTATTTTCACTGCTATCGCGTACTATCGGTTGAATGTAGTTCAGCATGGCCGCGGTAATGCTACCTTCACCAAAGATATCCAGTGGTACACAGTTTGGATCGGCCTGACAAGTTGCTAAGGGGCCCAATGCTGTTGACAAACGGCGGGCGTTATAACTGCCGTAGTTATCCTGACGGGCGCGGTTGGTGCTGTATGCCGCGTTAATGTCCCAGTAAATTGGCTGACCACTTGCAGTAAACTGACCTTCCATGCCGGTAGCAATGTAAAAAGTATCAACTTTTTGTTCAAAGCGTCGCGGCCCACCCTCCAATGGCCGGCGACCCGCCAGGGCCAGATTGGCACCCGGACCGGTACTGATTAAATCAAAACCAAAAGGGTTGTATGGGTTATCTGCAGCAATAGTGATGTTATCTGCCCAGAAGTTGGTGGGTGCGGCTGTGCCGATAAAAAACGGCTCTGGTGCAGCCTGGTTGACACTGTTACGTTGATTATACAGTGCTCGCAAATACCAGCTGGTATCGTCAGCTAACTGATAGGTTTGCTGGGTATACAGCGACATACGCTTATTCGGGGTTTGCAGCAGATTATAGGTAGCAAAATTAAAGCGGTCGTCATTGGTAAAGCAATGGAAATCATCGGTGCGGTTACAGCTGGCTCCCAGAGCTGGGTCATACTGTGGATTGCTAATGCCGGCATTTGGCACTAAATCAAGATTAGCGCCGGTGTTCGGGTCAGTAAACAGAAAACGTCCGGCAGGAATGGCAGAGCTACCCAACGCGACACCTGTGCCCGGTACAGGCACGCTGGAGCGACTACGATCACTGGCGTTAACTTCTTCCTGCTCGTTGTAGCTGGCCGCAATAAAATAACTATGTTTGTCGTTACTGCCGCCAAAACTCAGCTCGAAGTCCATGTTTTTGCCATCACCTTTGGTAAACTGGCCAACCCGGCTGGTAAAGCGGGCTTTGTCGTCGGTTTTGCGGGTGATAATGTTAACGACCCCGGCAATGGCATCCGAGCCGTAGATGGAAGATGCGCCATCTTCCAGTACTTCAATGCGTTCAACAATCGCCAGCGGAATGGTGTTTAAGTCGACTACCCCACCGACACCTGATGCTGAACTTTCGTTTACCCAGCGGATACCGTCTACCAGTACCAATACCCGTTTGGCACCCAAATGACGCAAGTCAACAGTCGTGGCGCCGGCGCCTACGCCGCCGCCATCTGGAGGGAAGCCAAAGTTACCACTGGAATTAAATTTGGTATTCAGGGCAGAACCTGAAGCGGTTATATTCTGAATAATATCGCCGATTGAAGATAAGCCTGAGCGGTCAATAAAATCCCGATCCAGGATTTGCACCGGGCTCTTGCCTTCCAGCTCGGTTTGTTTTATCCGGCTACCGGTTACTTCGATCCGCTCTACATTGGCCGTCTCGGCTTGTTGTGCCAGCACTTGTGGTGCATTAAATAGCAGGGTACTGGTAATAGCTAAACTTAACTTTGTATAAGTTGTTCGCATAAAGCTGTTCCTTATTGTAATTGTTTTAAACATGCTGGGTGTTGCTTAGCCGGCTACAGCTTTTAAGCCCGGCAACCAGCGGGTTTAGCGCACGCTTTGTTGGAGTTTGTTGTCATAAAACAGACAAACAGCATCAGCATAGCTAACAACTTGTATTTTGTAAAAATAATGGGGTAGAGGTTAAGTTGGTGGTGTAATGTTTTTTTGACGTAAAAAAAGGAGCCTGAGGCTCCTTTTGGTATGATGACTAGTGTAAACAGTTATTGAACAATAGGCTCAATATGAATTTCTACCCGGCGGTTTTGGGCGCGGTTAGCTTCAGAGGTATTGGCAACAGCAGGGTAATTAGGGCCATAACCCTGAGTTTCTAACCTGATAGATTGCACGTTTTGCGCCATTAAGTAATTTTTAACAGCATCAGCCCGGGCCAGTGACAGGTTCATATTGTATTGATACGGGCCGGTATCATCAGTATGGCCAGCAATCACCAGCATGGTTTTTTCATAGTCACGCAATACTTTAGCAATGTCGTTAAACACCGGATACAGGTTAGGCTTAATATCTGAGCGGTTAATATCAAATGTCAGCTGCGCCGGAATATCCAGTTTTAAAATATCACCATCACGTATTACTCTGACGCCAGAGCCACTGAGCTCTTCACGCAGCGCTTTTTCCTGGTTATCCATATAACTACCGACAGCGGCGCCGGCTAACGCACCCACTGCTGCGCCAATTACCAGCCTTTTATCTTTATGGTTACCGGTTGCCTTACCGGCAATGGCGCCTGCAACTGCACCTATAGCGGCGCCCTTGGTGGCATTAGATTGGTCAGCACAGCCGGCTAAAATCAGGCTGGCAGCAAGGGTGGTAACAACAATAGAGGCTAACTTCATAACGGACTCCTTTTAATTATAGCCACAGCTTAGCACTGTTCTCTGAATTGGCGCTGAACTTAATTAAATGCTTAATTGTGCCAGGCCAGCCTAATTCATGTAGATGCAATGTAAATAGAATTCCCTTTCGCTGCATTTTTGGGTAAGGTAAGCGGGTTTTGGGTGCGATAAAACGTAGCCCGTAGTGCAGAACAATCAGGACATACTGTAATGATAATTATAATTCGTTGTTTTTGTTTGTTATTTTTTTTAGGGCTGAGTCAGGCAGCGAGTGCTGCCGTGTTTAAATGCACGGCAGAAGATGGCAATGTGGTTTTTCAGGGCTCGCCTTGTGTCTCAGGTACTGAGGCGCGGATTGATATGTTGTTTGGTGAGCAGGCAGTGAAGGAACCTACAGCTATCCTTAGTGGCAGCTGGTGTGAGCTGGGTACCTCTAAAGTGTTGGATGGCACCGTGTATCGGGACGAGTCGCTGAGCAAAACCTGGGTTTTTGCTGAGCATCAAATGACCCAACATATCCAGCAAGGCCAGCGTCAGGATATTTTTAACTACAATATTCGCCAGCGCATGGGTAACTTTGTGATTGATCACCCTGCCTTTGGTAGCGGTCAGGTCAGCTGGCATGTGCGTCGTTACACTGAGCAGGAGCTGGTTATTGCTGCCTATGGTAACTTTACCCACCTGACTGCCGGTGAATGCGATGTGGCGATCGTTAGCGCAAAAAATTAATAGACATATAGACGCCTGAACTTTAAGCTGCTGCCATTATTGTGCGGGAGTGTGTTATGGCTTTTTCTTCCTGGCGTCGGATCGTTATTAAAGTAGGTAGTGCCCTGATTGCGCCTTCTGCTCAGGGCTGCTCTACCCGCTATTTACTTACCATTGCCCGCTTTATTGCCGAGTGCCGGCTGGCAGGCAAAGAAGTGGTGCTGGTGTCATCCGGCAGCGTTGCTGCGGGGCGCAATGCCATTCTGGCCAAACAACAGCCGCTGCCTATTAATATAAAACAAGCTATGGCGGCGGTCGGGCAAAGCCGGATGATGGCCAGCTGGAGCCAGCTGTTCGATTTTGACTGTGCTCAGATCTTACTGACCCATGCCGATCTGCAAGACCGCCGCCGCTACCTGAATATTGATAACACTCTGCGTACCTTGCTGGCCAATCATGTGCTGCCCATCGTTAATGAAAATGACTCGGTGGCAACGGCAGAATTAAAACTGGGTGACAACGACAACTTAGCGGCGCTGGTAGCGATAGTCGTTGATGCTGATGTGCTGCTGATCTGCTCGGACATTGACGGCTTGTACACGGCCAACCCCAGATTAGACCCCGGGGCGCAGCATATTGCTGAAGTAGCACAGGTAACCAGCGCTATTTATGCGATGGCAGGCGGCAGCCATCATGCTATTGGCACGGGCGGCATGCTGACCAAAATTCAGGCGGCAGAAAAAGCCACCAAAGCTGGTATTGATACCCTGATTATTAATGGTCAGGATGCGACCAGTTTTGAGCGGCTACTGACTGGTGGCACGGCTGGTACCCACTTCAGCCGGCAGCAAGACCGGCTGAGCGCTAAAAAACACTGGATCCTGAATACCCTAAAGCAATGCGGCGTGATTACGGTGGATGCCGGTGCCAGTGCCGCCTTGCAAGGCAAAGGCGCATCGTTGCTGGCCAGTGGTATCGTCAGCAGCAGTGGCCATTTTGATAAAGGCGATGCTATCATGATTGTTGATCATGCACAGCAACCGCTAGCCAAAGGTATCAGCCAGTACAGCGCGCAGGAGCTAAGCAAAATTAAAGGGCTGCACAGCAGCCATATCGCTGCGGTGCTGGGTTATTGCCCAAGTGAAGAAGTGATCCACCGCAACGATTTGGTGCTGTTAAATTAATTGCCTGGCTTGCTCTCTAACCGCGCCAGTAACTGGCTTTGCTGACCATGCTTGTTTTTAGCCTCACTTACCTGACGTTGCAGCCGGTCCAGTTGTCCCCGAAGCTCTGATAACTGGCGGTTATTGTCCTGCAATAACGCCTGATGACTATTACGCGCTTGCTGCAATTCGCTGTCGAGCTTAGTGCGGGTATCCTGCTGTTGTTGGTTTAGTTCAGCGCGGGCGGTATTGCTCAGGCTGCTTTGTTGCTCATTCAGTGCAGCAACCTGCTGCCGGTACGCCGCGGTCAAACTATCCAGCGCGTTGCGTCGGGTGGCATTGTGCAGGTCTTCTTGCTTTTTTATCCCGGCCAATTGCGCCTGGTATTGACTCTCTACCTGTTGATAGGCCAAACGTAGCTTTTCGTCTGATTGCGCTTTATAAACGGTATAGTCGGCACGGGCCATATTTTGGCGGGCATTGCTGGTATCGGCCGCAAAGGCGTCTCGTAGTTTGTTGCGTTCCATCTGGCGGTTTTCGCGGGCGCGGGTGCGGTCTGCAGCAAAGCCGGCACTGGCCAGCCGGTGCTGAGCATCGGTCTCCGCCACTTTTTTATCATACTCTTGTTTAAACAGGGCGGTTTGTTGTTGCCGCTCTGCTTGTAACTGACTGCTCAATTCCCGGCTCTGGCTACTGACGTGTTGCTGTAATTCAGAACGTTGTTGTGAAAACTGTTGTTGCAAGGTCGCCAGATGTTCTGCAGAAAGACGCGTTTTTTCCTGCAACTCCCGGTTGAGCTCATTGTAGCGGGCGATACCTTTCGTCAGCTGCTCTTCATCAACCGCAATTCTAGCTTGCTGTTCGGTTAAGGCCGCTTTTGCCTGTTTTAACAGTTTCTTATAACCCGAGCTGCCTTGCACTACATGTTGCCCACTGAAAGCGCTGGCCGGCTGACCAGCACGAAACGGCGGCACACTTTGTAAATCGAGCCGGCTGCGCCATTGCCCACCATCCAGGGCAGAATAAGCTATGCCATGCAATTGAAACTGTTGATTTTTCTTCTGAGCAATTTCCAGAATATCGGTGTCCAGTAAGCTGCCAACCCTATAGTGCAGATTTTCCTGCGGGGCTATGCTGGCGGCAATCCGGTATTGCCATAACGGCTCGACCTTGCTGCCAGCGTCTTCGCTGGCTTCAACCTTAAATTTAGTCACCTGCCAGCCTTGCGGGATCTCGGCAGCAAGTTGTTTTTTTACGGCGTCCAGTTGCGGTGGGTCGCTGCAGCCAGCCAGCAATAACAGCAGTGTTAATAAAAAATACCCATTTAACCATGTTTTCATTGTGTATGCTCCGTCATCAGTTAATCTGTATTGTCTAACACTGAGCATCAGAGCCACATTGGCGGGCTACCGTGATCCTCAGTAGCCGTTACCACAAAAAACAACGGTTATCGGCACAGTTTAGTCAGTAATTTCGCCACCAGACAAGTTGTAACCTAAATAAGTTTAAGGAGTACTAATGAAGCTGGCGATAGTAGGGGGCGGCATTAACGGCTTATCCAGTGCCTGGCAGCTCGCGCTGGCTGGCCACCAGGTTAGCTTGTTTGAACGGGATAAACTAATGGCTGCCACCAGCAGTGCTTCCTCTAAGTTATTGCATGGAGGCTTACGTTATCTGGAGCAGGGTGAGTTTCGCCTGGTGCGTGAAGCACTGCAGGAGCGACGCTGGTGGTTAAAAAAGGCGCCACAGTTAACCCGGCGTTTGCCCATTCTCTATCCGATCTATGCTGATTCCCACCGCGCCCGCTGGCAGTTAAAAGTAGGTTTGTGGCTGTATGATGCGTTTGCCGGGCGCAGGGGCATCGGCCGCCATCGCTGGCTGACGCCGCAACAAACCTTGCGCTGCTCGCCGCAGTTAAAGGCGGATGGCTTAACAGGTGCTTACTTGTTTTTTGACGGCCAGATGGACGATCAGAAACTGGGCCTGTGGATGGCAGCACAATGTACTAAAGCCGGTGTACAGCTTTATGAAAACCAACCGGTACTGCAGCTAACTGCCGATGGCTGGGTGTTGCTGGCCAGCGGTTGGCAACAGTTTGATCGGGTGATTAATGTTGCCGGCCCCTGGAGTCAGCAGTTATTACAGCAATCCGGTTTGCCAGAGCAACCGCTGGATTTAGTGCGCGGCAGTCATTTGTTGTTGCCGCCGATCAGCCGCTATGGCCATATGCTGGAAGTACCGGGCGAAGCACGAATTGTGTTTGTACTGCCTTATCAGGGTAACACCCTGCTCGGTACCACGGAAGTGCGCCAGCAACTGGCAGAGCCCATTCAATGCTCGGCTGCTGAGCGCGACTATTTGCTGACGGTTTATAACCACTATTTTCGACCGGCAGTGGATAGCAGCAAGGTGCTGGCAGATTTCGCCGGCGTAAGGCCGCTACTGGGTGGCACCGCTAATGCCAGTCAGGCCAGTCGCGAGTATCAGCTGAACTGGCAAGGCCAGCTGTTAACGGTTTCGGGCGGCAAGTGGACCACCGCCCGGGCGCTGGCTAAGCAGGTGAGCCGGTCAGTCGCTGCCAGTCAGTAGGGAAACGTCAGGTCGGCAGGCATGGCCTGGTCCGGCATGCTGTAATCACAAACACCGTCGGCAAATACTGCGCGTAGCTCTGCCGCATAGGGCTGCATATCCACAGTGTGGTAGATACCCCGGGCAATCGCCTGTTCGACGCTGATTAAAGCGCAGCTGAACATTAAACCATGACCCGGGGCGCCAGCCTGCAGCCGGCTGTTACTTAATGGCGGGTAATGGGTGCTGCAGTCGCCATTGTCCAGCCAGACAGTATCGCCTGCGGCGATCACGCGGCCATCTGCCGCAAAACACTGATCAACGGCCAGCGTTGGTTTTTGGTTTGTTGTCAGCCACATATCCATTAACGCCACAGCCTGATCCGTTGGCGTATAGTCGGGATGGCTTACCCAGATTAATTGATTGCCGGCATGGCCATTGCGCTGGATGAGACGCTTGCGCGCGGCAAACGACGGTTCCAGATGATGCATATCAAGTTCAGGGTCGAGATAGTGGCGCAGGTCGATAATGGGTTTGTCGGTCATGCCCAGAAACAGTTGGCCATAGCGATAGGCTCGGGTGATTGCGGCCTGATCTGCACTGTAGCGTGCTGCGGGGGTAGCACTGGTGCTGCTGATAATATTCTGCCGGCCAAAAGCACTGCGCCACAGCGGTGTGCCGAGAAATGGCAGATAATTGATCTGCTCTGGGCGCATTGCTGCCTGTGGCCGCCAGCTACCAACAGCGGCATTTAGCGCTATAAAATCTGCCACGCTAAGCTCGCCGCTGATTAAAGCGCGTAAGCCGTACTGCACGCCGTGGTTATCCCACAGGCTATGGCCGAAACCCTGGCTGTCGCGGCCATAGATATCGGCCATATTGCCCCAGTAGCTCCAGTTTACCTGCGCCAGTAGCGGATCGGTGGTCAGCCGTTTCAGCTTTCCCTGGTGAGGGTTATGGATAAGCGATGCTAAGCCGAGCCAGGCATTATGACACTGGCTGGCGCCATGCGGCAGGCTGGGCCAAATCCCTGCGCTTAGCTGAGCCAGCGCCACCTGCGGAGCAAATTTTAACGGGTGCTCAGTTGTAACACTAAGGCCTTCCAGCAGCTGGCGCTGGCCCAGATCCTGCCAGCGGGCTTTATCAACTGCAGTAAAGTGGTAATAGTTGTGCAGCAAATCGCAGTCCAGTGCGTACAGGGTTTGGCTTAGCATATCCGGGTAGCTGTAGAGCGCAATGCCACCGTCGAGCAAATCGGGATTGTTTTGCAGCAGCAGATATTGCGCGATACCGCCGCCGGAGCCGCCGATCCCCAAAGTATAAAGGGGCTGGCCGTACAGGCTGATAAACTGGCGTTTCACCCGGCTGGCGGTATCTTCAGCCAGTAAAAAGTTATAGCCATAGCTGGTTTTATTAATGCTGGCACTGGCGACAGCAAAGCCCTGGCGTAACTGCGGCAAGCGCTCACTGATCAGCCGCTCCGCTCGGAGATAGCCCTGGCGGTAACCAATGCCCACACCGCCGTGAAACTGGTAAATCAGTTTGCCATTCCACAGCGCTGCGCTGTTGCGTTCAGTGATTTCTGCCAGCTGCACCGGCATCAACAGGTAATAGAAAAACCGGTTAATGGTACCCAGTTCCAGCCGCACCAGCAGCGCATCGGCGGTAACGGTTTGCTGCTGATAGTGGCTGATTGCGCCATCGGCCGTAATGTAAAAGTATTGCAGGCTGGCTGGCTGCAGGCAGTCTTTGCTGTAGCCCAGGGTTTTGCCCTGCTGTTGCACTGCCACGCCAAAGCCTTGCTGGTTGTCGACCAGCGGTGGCGGCAGCTGTTGCTGGTTGAAGTCACAATACAACGGATAGCTGAGGCCGCCACTGTACAGGGGTATATGCGGCCCGGGCTGGCCCAGGGGTATTGGGTAAGGATAAGGGTCAGGCGGGCGCGGGCTGTAGCGAATATGCGAGCTGACCTGCAGCAGCGGGCCGGCTTGCTGCGGCGCTACACCTTGCACCGGGTTGGGCTCACGCCAGCGCTGGCCAGGGGTTAGGCTGCTCAGATACAGCAGGTACAGCCCCGCGGTTAGCAGTACTGTCAGGCAAAGGGTTTTGTAACGCCAGAGGGTAGAGAACATTGCCAACTCTGTTCAGCAGCAGGTGTATTAAGCTTAGCCAAGGAACCCGCCGGTTGCAGCACGAACCTGCTGCAACCGGCGCTTTTATAAGGTAATCGCCAGAATTTTTGAGCGGCGCTGATAATTATACAGCTGCTTTTTCTGGCTCGGTAAATCGTCCACGGTAACCAGTTCAAAGCCCTGCTCTAAAAACCAGTGAATGCTGCGGGTAGTAAGCGCAAACACTTTGTCGTAGCGGCGCTGGCGGGCCTGCTGAATAATATGTTTAAGCAGCAGGCTGCCACGGTCGGCATCCCGGTAGTCGGGGTGCACCGCTAAGCAGGCAAATTCGCCGACGTTTTCATCCACAAAGGGGTAGAGTGCGGCGCAGCCAATCACCAGGCCATCGCGCTCGATTAAAGTAAAGTAATCAATTTCCATTTCCAGCTGTTCGCGTGAGCGGCGTACCAGCAGGCCTTGTTGTTCCAGCGGCCGGATCAAATCTAAAATACCGCCAATATCGCTAATGGTTGCCCGGCGCAGTTTTTCAGCCGACTCCGTAACAATCTGGGTGCCAATACCATCGCGTGAGAACAGCTCCTGCAGCAGGGCGCCATCTTCGTCATAGCTCACCAGGTGGCAGCGCGGCACGCCGCCGCGGGTGGCGGTAATAGCCGCATGTAAAAAGGCAATGGTGCCAGGGCAGGCATTAGGGCGCTCTTCGAGCTCCAGCATTTTTTGCTCGGCAAAGTTGGGCATCAACTCGGCGATAATATCGCCATCTTCGTTGGTAATACCACCTACTTCGCTAAAGCCAATCATTTTATCGGCTTTCAGTTTTATCGCCACCTGGGTGGCAATATCTTCCGCGGTTAAGTTAAAGCTTTCACCGGTGACTGAGGCCGCTATTGGCCCCATCAGTACGATACCGTTGCTCTCTAACTGGCGACGAATACCGGCTGCATCTATCCGTCGTACCCGGCCGCTGTGGTGATAATCAATGCCTTCATCCACGCCCAAAGGCTGGGCGATAACAAAGTTGCCGCTGACCACGTTAATTTGCGCACCCTGCATCGGCGTGTTGCTTAAGCTCATCGATAAGCGGGCGGTAATATCCAGCTGTAACGCACCAGCCACCTGCTTAATCAGCTTAAACGAATCATCATCTGTTACCCGCACCCGGTTGTGATAAGTAGGCTCCAGCCCGGCCAGACCCAGCGCCTGGTTAATTTGCGGCCGGGCACCATATACCAGCACTATTTTAATGCCCAGGCTGTTTAGCAGAGCGATATCGTTAATAATACTGCGAAAGCCCGGTTGGGTAATGGCTTCACCACCCAGCATCACCACAAAGGTTTTACCGCGGTGCGCATTAACATAGGGGGCTGACTGGCGAAAACCGGAGACAAGTTCAGTAGTACGCACGGGTATGAGGCTTCCTTCTGATTAAACAATAGCTATATACAACATAAAGATGGCAGCTAAGTGACAAAATGCCAACTCTGCGGCCGCAAAGTCGGCATTTTATGCGCTTTGTGGGTTAATATCCACTTTTAAAGCATATTTATTCCCTCGTCCGGGCGAGCGCTCCGCCCCCACCTTTTGTACTGCGGGCATCTGGCTTGGCGAAACTATCACCAGCTACAGAGCTGCGTCCAGCTGCTGTCGCTGCCGGGCAGAGACTGGGTCCACCAGTTGGCCTGATACAGCGCGCTGTGGTAAAGCAGCTTATCGCCGGTGGCGGCGTGGCTGGGCGCACCTTGCCAGTCGGTTTGTGGCCAGTTGGGGTAGCTGTTAACGGTGGTGAGATCATAGCCCGGGCAGTTGCCTGGCGGGTTATTACCACTATCATCATCGTCACCGCCGTTATCAGCAGCCGGGCGCAGGTCGAGGTTATAAAAATAGCTGTCGTCCCGCACATAGGCGCGGTTTACCGCCAGATCGCTGCTAAAGGTCACATTTTCACCGTGTAACACCCCCAACTGCAGCAAGTTGCTGTACTGGGTATTCACCTGTGCTGCCAATTCGGTGGCCCATAGCGCGTTGGCAATATTGCTGCTGCTGATTTGCCAGTGCTGGTCTATCAGCTCCAGGCCTGCAGCATCAAACAAGCGCAACTGCGCATAACCGCCGACTTCGGCCGGGGTTTGCAGGTTCAGATAAGCGCCTTTATCAAACCACGCCGGCGGCGGGGTGTCGCCGCTGCCGTTTATCAGTTCAATATCCGAACAGTTATAAAAGCCTTCACCCACCACATCTACCCGTTGCCAGCGGGTATACAATACAGCGGGGCCGCTGCGATCTGTCGGCAGCGGTACCTGCAAGGTATAGTAGCCGGCATCGGCCGGCACATCGCTTTGCTGGTAAATCAGCTCAAGCTGGCTCCAGCTTAATGGCGCCGCAGCGGCATCAAAACCGGGTTTGCTTAAGTAAATTTGCCAGAAACTGGGGTTATGCGGGGTAGTGGCGCGAAAGCGCAGAGTTAGCTCGCTGTGTTGTGCCAGGTCGATAGGGGTGCGTTGCCAGTCGGCAGACGGAATATCCATGCCACTTTTACGGCTGTCGCCGCCGGCACAGAGGCTGCCATCACTAACCACGCTTTGCACCGCCGCCATATTGCGATAGTTGGCGACATTGGCCGAGAATTCATGGTGCTGGGTTAGCATATAGCCACCCGACTGCAGGTACGCTGCGCGACAAGCCGGATTAGGTATGCCGCTGCCATCGGCCGGCCACCAGTAGCCGCCGTCGTCTTTACACATTTGCTGCCGGGCTTTGGGGTAATCGACATAGCCATGGCTGTTGGCCTGCAGGCTGATAAATAGCAGGCTGGTTGTTAGTAATACTGGTTTTAAGAATACGGATTTCATTGTTACCACTCCAGTTTTGGTAAAACAGTGAGGGGCGTGACCCTGACAGGTCCCTGTAGAGTGTCTGAGTGCCCGCACCGCGGGCGCGAGTTGCTGCAGGGAGCCTGGCGGGCGTTACGGCCCGGAGCTATATGCTGCAGCGATTTTTACTCAGACACTCTGTGGCGCCCTGAAAAGGACACGACCCTGCGCTTTCCAAGTTCAAAGTTCACGACCTGTTAGTTGGTCAGCTGTTATAAATTACAAATAAAACTCCAGCTGCCATCACTGCCGGGTAGCGAGTTGGTCCACCAGTTGGCTTTATACACGCCGCCTTGATATGACAGATGATCACCGCCGTTGGCGTGGCTGGGGTTGCCCTGCCAATCAGTTTGCGGCCACTGCGGGTAAGGGTAGATGGGCGCGGTAATGCCGCCGCAACTGTTACCATTGCCCGGCCCGCCGCCGTTATCTCCACCATCATCACCGCCGCCAATACTCACCACTGGCAACTGCGGGTACTCTGCGGCAAAGGCATAGTCGTTGCCGTTGGCATGTAATACCCAGTTCGACGGCATCGGCATTGGCAGCTGATAATTCAGCGTTACACTAACGCTTTCACCATGTGCCACGCTTAAATACGCCGGCAGGTTAAAGGCCACCCGATGGAAGTTATTGCTCAGGCCGCCAATATTGTTGCCGCTGGCGTTACGGCCACTGTCAATTACCGTTAAACCAAAACCACTTTGGTCGCTGATGCTATCGGGTATGGCGGTTGGTACATCAAAGCTAATGTTGCTGCCACCCGGAATAGTGCTGTTGCTGTGGTTAGTCAGGGTTAACTTGGGGTTGATGGGAAAGTTCTGATCGCCCAGTTTAAAGTCGCTGATACTCAGGCGCACATCAACTGCCTGTGCCGGCATCACCCGCTCGGCTTTTACTGCACCATAGGGGCTGGCGCCTTTGAAGCTGTCGTAAAACTGCGTGGTCAGGGTATTGCCGATAAAGTACTCGCCTTTGGCCGCATCCCAGGCGTAGTCACCGGCCAGCTCCCAGAACATCACGCCGCCAATGCCGTTATCAATCACATACTGTGCTTTAGTGGCGATACTTTGTTCGGTTTCTACCGATAAAAACACCTTTTTCTGGGCGTTCCACAGCCAGGGGCCGACGGCCGTAGCATCGTAGTGCCGGCTGTAATTGCCAGTGAGCTGATGCTCAGGGTTGGCCGGGTCAAGGCCATAGACGCCAAGATAACTACCACTGATGCCTTCGGCCAGGTTCATGGTATGCCACAGCGGATTAGAGCCAGCCGGCATTTCATGGCCATTGCTGTCTTTGTCATGCCACAGGTTGTCGATGCCAATGGCACCGTTGCCGCATTTACTGACGGTACTACCTCCGGTGCCCGGCGGGCAGTTGCTCTGGTTTGGTAAAGGCGCGCTGCCCCATAAGCCAAAGCTGCCACCCTGTACATCCTGCCAGCCACGGCTGTAGTACGGAATGCCGATATTAATCCGCCCGGCCGGCATAGTGCCGCGGAAATAATGGTAGGCCCAGTCGGTGTTCAGATAGCCAATTTGCTGATACTGGCTGGTGTTGTAGTAATTCCAGGCGACCAGTTCGGCATCCTCGCCGCTATCGAACAAGGCGGCATTGTGGCCGACAAACTGGTTCCAGGCGCCGTGCAGATCGTAGGTCATAATGTTGACGTAATCCAGGTACTGGGTGACCTGGAAGGCTTCCATGCCGCGCAGCAAATAGCCGGACGAGGGCGAGGCAATGGTCAGCAGATAATGTTTACCATCGGCTGCGCCAGCGGCGTCCAGTTTCTGGCGCAGTACCTTCATCAGCTCAATATAAGAGCGGTTCAGGCCGCCGCGTAAGCTGTTGGCGATGGCAAAGTCGTCCGGGTTACCGGCATCATTCATGCTGGTGGGGTATTCGTAGTCAATATCCACCCCATCAAAACCGTACTGGCGAATAAAAGCCACGGCCGAGTCGGCAAAGGTATTAATCCCCTGCTGGTTAATGCTTAAGTCGCTGTTGGTGGTCATGGTATAAAAACCACCGCTGGCTACCCGGTTGCCATCGGCGTCAAAATAGCCGCCACTTTCGGCCCAGCCGCCAACTGAGATCAGGGTTTTAACGTGCGGGTACTGCTGCTTGTATTTAGTCAGCAGGTTGAAATGACCTTCATAGGGCAGGTTGGGGTCAAGCTCTGCCCCTGCTACCCCAGGCCATGCCATGCCGGTAGAGGCATTGTCGGGGTCGGTTGCATCGCCAATGGATAGTTGGTTTGCGCTGTTAACATGAGCAAAAGCATAATTAATATGGGTAATTTTATGCCACGGAATATCTGAGGCTAAATAGGCCGGCTGGCCGTTTTTGCCATGGCGCCAACTGGTAAAGTAACCAATAATCCGCCGCGGGTGATCGGGGCTGATAAGCTCGCGGCCCGCAGCGTCATACACAGTGCAGTAGGGCACGGCAATGCCCGGTGTCTGGTACAGACCATCGGGCCGGCAACTGTTGTCGCCTGGCTCGGGGTCTGGAAGTGGTTCCGGCTCTGGCTCGGGGTCTGGAAGTGGGTCCGGATCAGGTTCTGGCTCTGGTTCCGGAATAGGATCGGGCTCAGGCTCGGCGCCGTCACAGGCGCCAAGCAGGCTCCATGGCTGATAAGGCCCAGAGTGGCTAAGTGGCTCATTGCCTTGCGTCCACCAGTTAGCCTGATAGGCCTGTTGTTGCTGTTGTACCTGAGCGCCGCCATTATAAGCGGCATCGTTTTGCCACTGCGCCAGGTTGCTGCAATCAAGCGCCTGGGCAAAAAAGGCTGCACTGCTGGCCAGGGCCAGCAATGACAGTGTAGTAGTGAGTTTCATATCAAAGTTCCTGCAAAATGCCGGCTATACCCGTCGTGCTTGAAGCTGCAGCTTTGTTGACTTCGCTTGCTCGCCCCAATCACATAGTTTGTCTATGCTCATGGGATCTCGCTCACTCGTCGCCTCACTGCAACTCCAATCACTTAGGGTATAGAGCCCGAGCCAACTAGTCAGCATAGGGCTTGCGGCAATATGAATTATTGTTGCGGATGGCCTAAGCCTTCGTGCATCGCGTTTAAAATATGGCCATTGTCAGCATCGATTTCCCAGGCAAAAATACCGCCCAGCTGATGTTGCAGAATGTAAGCCCCTTTCTCGCGCACTGAACGCTTGGTATCCATACTTATCAGGGTATTGGTTGCCGGGTTCCAGACATAACTGGCTTTAGCCGTATCATCCCAGCCCACGGTAAAACCGTTAACGCCATTGGCTTCTGGCCCGCCCATAAAGTCAGCTTCGATTTTCTTATAATCCATAATGCCGGGCTCCCAGCCGCCGCCGATGCCGGCGCCGCCAGTACCACTAAACGGATTATTACCACTGACTCCGGCCACATTCTGCCAGCCGCGGCCATACATCGCCGCCCCGAGCGCAATTTTGTCTGGGGGTACACCACGGTTTAACAGGTATTGCACCGCCTCATCGGCGCTAAAGCCACTTATTGGTGAGTTTGCTGACGGATACAGGCCGGTCTGGTGACCCAGTACGCCATTCCAGGCGCCGTAGTAGTCGTAGGTCATCAGGTTGATGTAATCCATGTACTGATGGGCATCTTCCCAGTCCACTACGCTGAGTTTTTGCACCCCGCCCGACATCGCGGCGGCCAGTTCGTAATCACGGCCGGTTTCCACGCTTAACGCATCTAACGCTTCGCGTAATTCACGCATCAGGGTGGCAAAGCCGGCACCGTCCTGCGGGCTGCCCAGCTCGGGTGTTGCGCCGCCGCCGCCCGGGAATTCCCAGTCGATATCAATACCGTCAAAGAAGTCGTAAGTGCGGATAAAGTCGATCATCGATTCGATAAACACTGCCCGTGCTGCCGGGTTTACGCCCACCTGATACAGCGGATCAGATAAGGTCCAGCCACCGACTGACGGCAGAATTTTAACATGTGGATGCGCTAGTTTCAGCCGGTACAATTCGGCAAAAATACCGCGAATGGGCTGATCCCAGACATCGCCAGGGTAGCCTTTTTCCAGGGCGGCGAAGGCGTCGTGTACCACTACTGAATAGTCGGGCTTGCCAGCACACTGGCTCACCAGCGCCGCATGGCCCTGCGGGTTAGCGGCTTGTAATGACGGGTTGGCACCACATACCGGAATAAAACCATAATAAATATGGGTCAGGTTTTGCGCCGGAATATCGGCCGCATGAAAGGCACGGCCATAGATACCCCATTCCACAAAATACGCACCGACTTTTTTACCTGTGGTGTTGCTATAAGCCTGATTACTTTGCTTTAACGGATGTGGCCAGGCAGTCATATCCAGATCGGTCCAGGGGTTAAAACCACCATCCCCACCATTATCCCCGCCGCTGCCAGCCGTCACTGCCACCGTTTTTATATCACTGTCGGTACACAGCAGAGCACTGCTGCTTTGCTGACATAAACTCACCACAAAGTTATAGTTACCGGTGCTGCTAAAGTTAACGCTGGTACTGCCGCTTTGGGCTTGCTGGCCATTGGCCGTTAACGCAGCACTGTGCACTACGGCGCCGTTTTGCTTTAATTGCCACAGATTGCCGTTATTGCCCCACCACATATTCCAACTCAGGTTCAGGTTGGCGCTGCCGCCTGTTAGCGTGACACTGTTTTCACTCCAGCCAAACACCGGCTTAGCCGGCGCTGCCGGGTTGGTGGGCGCGGGCTCAACCGGGTCGGGGTCTACTGGATCAGGCTCGACAGGGTCTGGCTCTACCGGGTCGGGTACAGTACCGCCACTGCCGCCAATGGTAATAGTGGTAATGCCGCTTTGTGCGCATTCTTCTGTCGCACCGCTAACCTGACATAAGCTTACCTGCAGCTGGTAGCTACCGGGTTGGGTAAAGGTCAGGGTAGTGCTGCCGCTTTGGGCATTCTGGCCATCGGCTGTTAGCGCAGCGCTGTAGACAGCGCTGTCATTTTTGTGCAAATACCACTTGTTACCGTTGCTACCCCACCACATATCCCAGCGCACGGGCACCTGCACGCTGCCGTGTTGTAACTGGTAATCGGCCGGCATCCAGCTGATCACCGGGGCATTGGGGGTATTCGCCTGGATTTGGGCTGCCAGCAGCAGGAGTGAGAGGCTGCCACCACCTATAACTAATTGTTTAAACATAACTTCCTCCGGTATTGTTTATTCTTATATTCTGTTTGCGTTATTTGTTTACGCTGCAGGCTATGGCCTGGCACAGCGTTTCAACGGGCTCATTCCAGGATTTTGGGCCTGACATCTCTGCTGAGAGTTGTCTGTAAAATGAGCAGTTATGACTATGACAAAAATGACAGCGTTGTCAAAATTTGCAGGCGATTTTTAACTGATATTTTGTTGATAAAACTCTAACGCACTGAAATAAAATGAAATATATTTACAGTTGGTTGTCAGTTTATTTTACAGATTATCGGGCCGGAACAGGCATTTTACGGGAAAGTTGTTAACGGCAGGCGCAGTGGTTAGCATCAGGTGCTGGCTGCCGTTAATGGTTTAATCGAGGATAATATGCGGTAAAAAGCGTGAGCTGTCTTTGGTGATCAGGCTGTTGTCTTCACGCAGACAAATACCGGCCGCACTGTCGCCGACTACCCAGCTGCCGATTAAGGTGTAGCTGTCGCCAAACTTTGGTAAGGGCGCTAAGGCCTGGCGAATATAGCCACTGTCGGTGTAGGGGCCATCCTCGCTGAAACGCTGGCCGCTGGCCGTAACCAGTTCGATATTGGCGCCTTCACGCGAGAACAGCGGCTTTTTCACCCAGCCCGCTGCTACTGGCTGGTTGCCAGTGAAAAATGCCGGCAGTAAATTAGGGTGGCCCTGATGCTTTTGCCATAACAGCGGTAAAATCCCTTTGTTCGATAGCAACAGTTTCCAGCTCGGCTCCAGCCACTGGGTCTGGCTGGTCAGAATGGTGCTGGCAAAGTCTTCCTGCAGCATAAATTCCCACGGATACAGCTTGAATAAACCGTTGATCGGAAAACCATCGCTATCGACCAGCTGGCCGTCAATATCACCCAGTTGCTCCAGCTGAATATAGCGGCAATTCAGGCCGGCCTGCAGCGCAATGTCCATCAGGTAATCGACGGTGCCTTTATCTTCAAGGCTTTCGGTAACGCTGCTAAAGTAAAACGGTTGCGCCAGTGGCAGCTGGGCGAAGGCTTGCTCCAGTTTATCCTGCAACGAATTAAACTGGTCGCTTCCTTGCGGCAACTGGCCGCGCATTAGCTGATCTTCCAGCCAGACCCACTGGAAAAAGCCGGTTTCAAATAACGAGGTGGGGGTATCGTAGTTCAGTTCCAGCAATTTAGCGGGGCCTGTGCCAGCATAGCTGAAATCCATTCTGCCATATAAGTGCGGCTCGCCACTGCGCCAGCTAGTGGCAATGTAATCCCAGAATTGCTCGGGAATGGCTAATTGCTGCAGCTGTTGCTCGCTGGCCAGAATATCCGGGATCAGATCCAGCGCCATCTGGTGTAATTCTTCAGTCGGCGCTTCTAAATCCTGCTCGACTTGTTGCAGACTGAATTGGTAATAGGCGTTTTCATCCCAATACGGCTCGTTGTCGATAGTATGAAAGGCAAAGCCGACACTCTCGGCAAAGTCTTGCCAGCCCGGGCGTGGTTGAATGTCGCGTCTTTGCATGGTTTAGCCTCCGGCAGATTGGCGTTGTGCGGTGGTAGCACGTTGCGCCGCCTGGGCGCCAAAACCGCCGCGCCTTGCTAATGCCGCTGGTTTTGGTTGCACGGCTGAGGGCCGGATATTAGTAGTGCCGGGTTGGCTGGCGACCGCAGTATTGCTGGCGGTACGAAAGGTGTTGCGGTCATCGCGCGATTTATATAGCGGCTGGGTAGGCACGCTATTACGGCCTGCTGCGGCAGCCGTTTGCTGGCCTGCCAGCTGGCCAGTCGCCGGGGCACTACCACCGCGGTTTAACATCTGGCCGGCCATAAAGCCCATCATCATCGGCATAAAAAAGCTGCCCTGCTGGTGGCGCTCAGGTGCGGTTTCACACTGGCCCGGGCCAAAGTCGGTTTCGCATTCTGCTTTGTTGGCGTAGCGCGGGGCCACTTTCGGGTGTAGTTGTTCGGCTTCAGCAAACGCTGCCTGACATTGGGCTGGTGGGTTATAAAAAGCAGCGCACTCGTCCGGTGTGCTGAATACCTGGGCTTGCACCTGCTTTTCGCCACAGCCATTTAATACCAGACCGGCAGCCGGCAACATAAAAATTAGGGCAGCTTTGTGGCTGCGTTTGCTCGGGCGTAATGTCATCTGATACTCCTTAATAACTCATGCAGGCGGCGTTTAACATACCGACGGTAATGGAACAGGCAGCAGAGAATATACCGGCCGCTAATTCGCCCTGGGTAATACGGTTCGGCAGTTGTTTTAGCGCAGCGCTGCTAATTAGAAACGTCAGCACCTGTACAACCAGCGCTACTGCGCCCCAGATTGCACAGTCGAGCAGTGACATGGAGTTAGTAATAGCGCTGCCCAGCGGCCAGCCAAAACCAATTAAGGCGCCGCCAAAGGCAATGGCTGCAGCCGGATTATTGGCCCGGATCAGGCCAAATTCATCATGTGGCGTTACCCAGGTATACAGCCGGATAAACAGCAGCAGCAATACCACGGCCAGCACGAAATAAGCTAAAAATGACGGTATACCAGCCAATGAGGTTAACGCGGTGTCTAACATAAAAAAGTCCTGCAAGTATGAGCGAGCACTGATCCTGCGCAAAAAGCTGGTGTATTTCAAGTAAAACCGGCTTAGTGCGGCTTATTTCGCCTTTTGTCGCAGCCTGCTGGCGGGCTAACCTGCCAGGCTTTACATCAGACTCAGAGCTTTTACACTCGGTTGTAATTGCAAAACTATGCTGCTTAAAATAACAATATTATTAAAACAACCGTATCAGACATCCAAGGAACCATTATGAATAAAGTATCTGCCCTCGCGTTAGGCGTGGCCTTATCTTTAGGGCTGGCAGCGTGCAGCAGCCAGCCTGTTGCAAGCAATATCGCGCAACAGCAAAGCCAGCTTAGCTCGGGCATTAGCCCGGCTAATATGGATACCAGCGTGGCGCCGCAGCAGGACTTTTTCCGCTACGTTAACGGTAACTGGTTGGCCAATACCGACATTCCGGCCGATAAAGCCCGCTGGGGCAGTTTTGACGAGCTGAGAGAAAGTGCTGACAAGCAAGTGTTGGCAATTATTGAGGAACTGGCTGCTACCGGGCATGCTGCCGGTTCTGATGGCCAGAAAATGGCTGATTTGTATCGTTCTTACTTAGATGAAGAACGGATCAATGTGCTGGGTTTAAACCCACTACGGGGTGAAATAGCCCGCATTAACAACCTGAGCAGCAGTGCCGAATTAAGCCAGTACTGGGGCGAGAACCAGCGTTTTCGCTTTGGTACGCCGCTGGCAGTATTTGTAGGCCAGGACCAACGCCAGTCTGATCAATATATTACCGGCGCCAGCCAGGCTGGCCTGGGGTTGCCCGACCGTGATTATTACTTAAAAGATGATGAACGCAGCAAAACCTTACTCAGCCAGTACAGTAGCTTTATTGAAACCCTGTGGCAGCTGGCCGGTTGGGATAACGCCTCGCAAGCGGCGGCCAACATTCTGGCGATAGAAACGACATTGGCCGCAGCGCAGTGGAGCCGCATTCAAAACCGTGACCGCAACGCCACCTACAACAAGTTAAGCCAGGCCGAACTGGCTGAATTAGCCCCCGGTTTTGACTGGGCCCGCTTTTTAACGGCCGCCGAGCTTAAAGATATTGAGCATATCGTGGTGCGTCAGCCCAGCTATTTTACCGCCTTTGCCAAAATTCAGGCCGAGATACCGCTGGCGCAGTGGCAGCAATATTTAAAGTTTCATTTACTGCGGGCCAACGCCGGCAATTTAAGTGAGCCCTTTGCTACTGCCAGTTTTGATTTTTACGGCCGTATTTTAAGTGGTCAGCAGGAGCAACGCACGCGGGAAAAGCGCGCTGTCAGCACGGTGGAAAGTAACCTGGGCTTTATGGTGGGTAAAGAATATGTAGAGCGGCATTTTCAGCCCGAAGCCAAGGCGCGGATGGATGAAATGATCGAGAACCTGCGGCTGGCCTTTAAAGAGGCGATTGACGATTTAGAATGGATGAGCCCGGCAACAAAAGTGGAAGCGCAGGCCAAACTAGCCAAATTTAACACTAAAATTGGCTACCCGGATGTCTGGCGCGATTATGACTGCCTGACTATTGCTGCCGATGACTTAATTGGCAACCTACGCCGCAGTGCCGAATGTGAATACCAGCGGATGGTTGGCCGGCTGGGCCAGCCGGTTAACCGCGATGAATGGGGCATGACCCCGCAAACGGTGAATGCCTATTACAGCTCTACCATGAATGAAATTGTATTTCCGGCCGCTATTTTGCAACCACCGTTTTTTAACGTTGCTGCAGACGACGCAGTAAACTACGGTGCTATTGGTGGCGTTATCGGTCACGAATTTACCCATGGCTTTGATGATCAGGGCCGTCGCTCTGACGGTGACGGCAATTTACGCGACTGGTGGACCGAAGAAGATGAACGCCAGTTCCGCGAACGGGCACAGCGGATGATTGACCAGTACAGCAATTTTAACCCGATTGACGACTTACGCTTACAAGGCGCATTGGGCCTGGGAGAAAACATTGCGGATTTAGGTGGCTTAACCGTGGCTTATAAAGCGTACCAAACCGCCACTAAAGAGCAACCAGCGCTACTGATTGACGGTTTTACCCCGGAACAGCGGTTTTTTATGGGCTGGGCTCAGGTATGGCGGATTAAATTCCGCGATGAAGCACTGCGCCAGCAAGTGATCACCGGGCCGCACTCACCGGGCATGTACCGGGTACTGGGTGTGCTGTCGAATATGCCCGAGTTTTACGAGGCATTCGAGGTGAAGCCTGGCGATGCCATGTACCGTGAAGAAGATGTGCGGGTAAAAATCTGGTAAGGGTTAATGTCGGATGATTAAGGGTCGCAGCAGCGACCCTTTTTAGGAGCGCTTAATCATTAAAATGCGTAATTGATCCCTGCGGTAACACTGTTAGTTTTCAATTTAATATTGGCAGGGCCAACGGAGTATTTTTTGTTGGGTAATTGCAGATATTCTATGGTGAGTGACAACTGACTGTTCAGGTTAAACGCTGCGCCGACACCGGCAGAAAAACCATCAATGGTTTCGCTAGCGGATGCCGAAAATCCATCACCGCTTTCTTTAAATTTGTATTTTACCGCCGCAAAACCGGCGACGCCGTACATAGAAAATACGTCATTTATGGGTACGATGCCTTTGGCCAAAAAGGCATTTTGATGGCTAACTGAAATGCTTTCGCGAAAACCATCTTCAGTAGCACTTTGATCGCTAATGCCCTTGCCTAAACGCGCTTCCAGTGCAAAATACGGATTAAACTTATAGCCGGCCAGGCCCGATAACACATTAAAACTTTCCGAGTCTGACTCACCCGCTACTGCCACCTTCAGTTTAGTGCTACTCAGTTGGCCGCCAATATATAGGCCTTCATTGGCCAGCGCCGATGTGCTGCTAAGGGCGGCAATAACCGCCAGGCAAGAGATTTTTTTGAACATATGTGTATCCTTATTAAATAATAAAAAATGTTTCTGAGTGTCGGCTACTTGCAGCCAGGTAACTATCATAGCGCTGTTAAAAGCGTGTCTGCTGTAAGCTCGGTTGAGCAATAAGGTTAAGCTAAGGCTGCTTGGTGTGGCTAATGTACGAATTCGCAGCTGAACGGAGACTTAACTGTTACAGGAACAAAATTAAGATTTGCAAATTTATCTGAACCTTACCGTACAAAATCGGGATGTGGTCGCTTAACTGCTGCCGGCTGGTAGTGGCTATGTTACAACTGAAGTATTGCTAAAATAAGGATGAAACCATGCAAAAAACACTGTTGCTGGCTGCCAGTTTATGGCTGAGCCTGCTCTCTTTTAGCCTGCTGGCTACGGCTGTTGATACCGGCTACCGCGAACCTGCCAGCGAAATCACCGCCATTGTTGATGCAGCGCCCACCCCCAGTGCCAGTTTAAGCCCTGACGGCTTAATGTTGTTAAGTCTGCAGTTTCCGGCCTTGCCCAGCTTGGCTGATTTAGCGGCGCCGGAACACCGCCTGGCCGGGGTGCGTTTAAACCCGGCGAATAACGGCCCCAGCCAGCCGCGTTATATTGCCGGGGTTACTCTTATTGATATCGCCAGTGGTGACAGCCGCGCGATTAAAGGCCTGCCGGCAAACTTGAAAGTGATTGCTGCAGAATGGTCACCTAACAGCCGCTATATTGCCGTGGTACAACTGGATGATAACCAAAGCAGCTTATGGCGGATTGATACCAAAAATGCTACCGCCAAGCGCTGGGGCAAGCTGCAACCCAATGCCATTCAGGGTGCGCGGCTGGAATGGGCTGCTAACAATGAAGAGCTGTACCTGCTGGCCGTTGCTGCCAGACGTGGTGCCGCACCGGTAGCGACTAAAGTGCCGGCCGGGCCGGTGGTTACCGAAGCGCGTGGTCGTACTGCGCCGGCACGTACCTATCAGGATTTATTAAAAGATCAGCATGACGAAGCGCTGTTCAGCCACTATTTCAGCAGCCAGCTGCTGAAAATCAGCCTGAAAAATAAAATCACTAACATTGGCAAGCCAGCGTTAATTCGCAGCTTTAGTTTGTCCCCTGACAACCAGCATATTCTGGTAAACCGGATTGAACCGCCGTTTTCTTATGCAGTACCGCTATTCCGTTTTGCCAACAGCACCGAAGTATGGAACCTGCGCGGTGAAGTAAGTTACACCGTGGCTAACCAGCCGGTAGCCGACAACCTGCCAATCGCCTTTGATGCGGTGGTAACCGGGCCGCGCAGTGTTAGCTGGCGCAGCGATGCCCCGGCTACTTTGCACTGGGCGCAGGCAGCTGATGGCGGCGACCCGAAAAACCCGGCTGAGGTGCGCGATCAACTGTGGCAACTGGCGGCACCTTTTAACGCTGAACCGGTAAAATTACTGGATATGGCGTTTCGGTTTCGCAATCTGTTGGCGGCCAATGCCAGTACGGCACTGGTGTATGAAGGCTGGTGGCAGGATCGGCAGGAAAAAGTCTGGCTGGTTAGCCCCGATGGCAGTGCCGAACCGCGTTTGCTTTGGCAGCGCTCTACCGAAGACCGCTATGCCGATCCGGGCCGGCCATTAATGACCACCGCCGCCAATGGCCAGCGCTTATTGCGCGTAGAGCAAGGGCAGCTGTATCTTACGGCGGTAGGTGCGTCCGAAGAGGGTAACCGGCCCTTTATCGACAAGTTCGAACTGGCCACTGGCAATACTGAACGCTTGTGGCGCTCAGCCGCCCCGTACTATGAATACCCTATTACGCTGCTACCCAGCGGCAAATTGCTGACTCAGCGCGAAGCACCCACCGAGCCGGCCGATTTTTACCTGCGCGATCTGCAAAGCGGTGAGTTAACCGCCTTAACCAACACGCCACACCCGATGCCGCATACCTTGGGGATCAGCCGCGAGCTGATAAACTACCAGCGTGGCGATGGCGTGCCGATGTCGGCCAACCTGATTTTACCCTCAGGCTATGATGCTAAACGCGATGGCCCTTTGCCAACGGTGATCTGGGCTTACCCGCGCGAGTTTCGCAATGCCGCGGCCGCCGGCCAGGTAGCTGATTCGCCGTACCGCTTTAACCGGGTAAGTTACTGGACCCCGCAATTTCTGGCCACCCAGGGTTATGCAGTACTGGACAACGCGACCATGCCAATTGTTGGCGAAGGTGAAGTGGAGCCAAACGATAACTTTATTGCCCAGCTGGTACTCAATGCCGAAGCCGCTATAGCAGCCGGGGTAAGCCGTGGTGTAACCGACCCACAGCGCGTAGCCATTGGCGGCCACTCGTATGGTGCCTTTATGACCGCTAATCTGCTGGCGCATACCAACTTATTTCAAGCTGGTATTGCCAGAAGCGGCGCTTATAACCGCAGCTTAACGCCTTTTGGTTTTCAGAGTGAGCAACGTACGCTGTGGGATGATCCGGATTTGTACCTGGCCATGTCGCCGTTTTTCCATGCCAATAAACTAAAAACGCCTTTACTGCTAATCCACGGCAGTGACGACAACAACTCCGGCACCTTCCCGATGCAAAGCGAGCGCCTGTACCAGGCTGTAAAAGGCCATGGTGGTACTACCCGCTTAGTGATGCTGCCACTGGAATCGCACGGCTACCGCGCCCGCGAATCAGTATTGCATATGCTATGGGAAACCCAGAGCTGGCTGGATGAGTTTGTAAAAAACGCCACGCCAGCTGTGGCGCCATAACGCTAGTTAACGATTTACAACCATCAACCAAAGGGCTGCAACTGCAGCCCTTTTTACTGCAGTAGCCGCCATATAATGGTGATATGTTGTTACCACGTAAATTGCCAGCATAAACCCCGCTTTTACCGTAACGTACCAGAAACCACACCAAAAATATGTTGATACACTGATAGTTATTGGATAACGTCAATTGATTTACAAAAGGTGGAGTGTAGTTTACACAGCGTAAGAGGGTGGAAGTTACAAATTATTAAGCTGTTAAATTTTCAATCGGGCGTAGTGATGAATATTGAGATCGTAGAAAAAGCAGATCACCTTAAGCTGATAGAAATCTGGGAGGCATCGGTCAGAGCAACCCACGACTTTTTAGCTGAAGATGATCTGCAGGAGTTAAAGCCGTTAATTCTGGAACAGTACTTTGACGCTGTTGATTTAAGGTGCGCTAAAAACGGCAACGGTGAAATACAGGGATTTTGTGGCGTCCATGACGGTAATATTGAAATGTTATTCATCTCACCTGATGCCCGCGGAAAAGGCATTGGTGCCATGTTAGCAGCTAATGCTATCAAAGTGCAGGGCGCATCAAAGGTCGATGTAAACGAACAGAATGGACAGGCACTAGGTTTTTACCAGTATATTGGCTTTAAAGTGACTGGCCGCTCACCAGTCGATGGTCAGGGTAAGCCTTATCCACTTTTGCATATGGCGCTATAAAAATTTATCAAAGCCAGGCACGGCGACGTCTTTTTCGTTGCGGCTTCGCCTTCACTACAAAGCCGCGCTTGCTGGTGGCGTTAGGCAAAAAAAGGAGTAAGTAGATGGATCAATTTAAAAATTGGGTAGTCGCCGTCATTCTGGGTGTTGCCCTAGCTTATTCGTCAATAGCTATTATTGGTATTGGTGCTGCCGTAGCCATACCTGCTGACATTCTAAAATCTGTTGCACAAGTATCGGGCTTGCTTGCGTATACTCTGGTCGACTTGTTCACTATCGCAGTACCGCAATAAGTTGCTCGCATCTGTGGCGGGCCTTAAACGTCTCTAGGAGAGTAGATATGACTAAAGGAATACTAACCCACCTATCTGCAATAGCATTTGGCGCTGTTGCTACTTTTGGATTGCTCCAATTAGGGGGAAAAGAGAAAGTCTCGAGAACGGGACAAGAAACCTATGCTCACATTTATGAAGTATCAAAGGTCCTGGCAGAGTTGGTTGCTCTGAACCCTAATGATTCTAATGCGATGGAGTTAGTTCTTAGCAGCGGACAAGCCGTAAAGGTTGAACTAAATCGGTTGGAAGCGGCCCCCGCGCAGGCGACTCGCCAAGATTTGGCATATTTCTCAGTCATTGTCGACGGTGAAGGCGGAATAATCGACTCAAACGGAACGATGGTGATCGGTAACGTCCTTGTCGGGCTTGTAGATGCAGAGCTCTATCATGATCACTTGGCTTCTAAGTAACAAGACGTTTCAAAGCCGTCTGAATAGACGGCCAATAAGTTGCCCGAGATTAACGGCAGCGTTATAAGTTGCTTAAAGATGATGTATAACAAGGCAACATGGTATATGTTCATTATCGGGCCAAAAGTCTGGTAAACACTACCGCGATAAGCGGAACAGTTAAAACCACATAGCTAAAGAGACTAAGAAATGCTTAAATTATTCGCTTGTATATTACTTTGTTTATTAATAGCCAGTTGCTCTTTAAACTCTTCAAACTCCTCACATCAGCTGACCGGTCAGGTTCGCGCGGCAACTTCATCCTCAGCAGTGGTTGTTTATAACGAAGCACCAGCTCAATTTACTGAAATAGCAATTGTGTCAGCCCGGAGTATTGGTTCGACAGTTGCTGGCAAGCAATCAAAACAGGATGAAGTGATAAATGCATTAATATCCGAAGCGGCTGCGCTTGGTGCTAATGGTGTTGTGTTAACTAAGTTTGAGGAAGAAGCGGTAAAAGAACGCGTGTCCTCATTTGATGGTGTACAGTCAAGTGTTCGGGATGTGATAAAGTATTATCATAACGCACAAGGTTTAGCGGTGTTTGTTGACTAAACCGCCTCAGGTAACACTGGCTCAGTGGGCACTAATGAGCGCTGAGCCAGTGGTTGAATAAATTTATCTTTAGAAGTGGTAACGCGCACCCAGGCTGAATTGCGTGGTGTTTTCATCCAGCAGCCTGCCGTAACTTAAGTCGGCTCTCAGCGCAAAGTTTGGGGTGAAATTGTACTGGGCGCCTGCGCCTAAACCATACTGGCTTTTGTCGTCCAGATTGGCATTCAGGTATTCATAGTAAGCCCGGCCCGTTAGCTCTACGTTGTTGTTGATATTAGAGCGAACTACCGTTTCAACTTTAACAGATTCATTTGAACTGCTGTCGCTGTAGCTATCAGAGAAAGACAGCTGATTATTAATAAAAGCCTGGAAACTGCTTCTCACACCTACACGATAGCTGCCTATATAGCCGGCAAAGCTGATATTGGTAATATCGCTGATCGGCATAACGTAACCAGTACCAAAATAATATCGGTCTAACGTTAGCTTAAGTGACATGTCTACCCGTTCATTGTTAAAACTTTCAGTATAAGACTCACTGTCAGTAAAACGCTGCCATTCTGTGGCGATAAACCAGTTGTTATTAAACTGCCAGGCGCCTGCTGCCCCAAAACCGGTATCTGAAAAGCTTTCGTCTCCAGACTGTGAGATATGCTCTATTGAACCCTGCAGGTAACGATAACTTGGTGCAGTGTTGGCTTGTACGGCGGTGCAACTGAATACTGCAGCGACTAACGCAATTTTTTTAAACAGCATAAAACATCCTATTTTATTAAGTGATTGGAGCTTAGCGAGCGCTTCGCGGTTGTGTTTATAACTGAAACAAAAGGGTGGGTAAATGGATTTATGCAAACAATGTGTAACAAAATAATCTAAAAGTGCGGCTTTGTTTGTACGGCGTTGCTGCGCCATTGCTGTTATCAGCGTACATGGTGGACAGGCACATCGGACTTCAACAGAAAAATTTTGTATATATATATTATGCTATGCTTTAACGACGCTTATAATTTTTCAAAATAAGGTCATGTCATAATGCGAATGCGTTGGCTAAGCGGTGTGCTACTTTGGCTTACAATATGTTGTTATGCGGTGGCACAACAAGATATTCGGCCAGAGCTGGAATGGTGTTTAGATCACTTACCTGACCGGCATAATTACCCTGAAACCGGTATGCCATTTGGGCCAACGGTGGATTTTATGCAAGAGGTAGCAAGACGCGCAGGAGTAAAACTGAGGTACAGCCCTAACACCCCATTTGCCCGCTGTTTAAGGCTGATGGAGCAAGGTAAAACTGATGTAATGATCCGCCTGAACTCCAGCCCCGAGCGGGAGCGCTTTATGTTTATGATCCCCGTTGATTATGCCCGCTCAGAAGTATTGCTATTGCGAAAAGACAGCCCGGATATCGAATCGGTGGCCGGGCTGACGCAGCTAAACCTGATCCTTATTCGCGGCTACACCTACAATGCCGAAACTATTAAAATGCTGACCACGCACCGAAACACCATTATGATGGACTCGCAGGATTCCGGCCTGGAATTGTTACTCAGAGGTCGTGGCGATGCCTTAATTAGTACTGCAGAAATAGCCCGTAACAGGATTAGAAGCAACCCGTCATACCACGGCCAGTTTAAGTTCGCCAGTGTCTCCTTCGAACTTACCGAGCCGCGCTTTGTGCATTTAGGCCTCTCCAGAGCCAGCCCACATGCGAATCTGCAGCAGCGTTTAGCCGATGCTGTTCAATCAATGATTGCCGAAGGGCTGATTAATGAATATTTTCATCAACTGCCATCAGGCCCAATCCAACTATGATAAGTGGTAAGGCTTACTCAGCCTCTTTACCAATCGTTAGCTGTCAAAACTAACGCATTATTTAGTTGTTGCGGCGTTGCTGCGCCATGGCTGTTATCAGTGCGCGCACGTCGCTCTGCGTTAGCAGCTGTTCAAACTCCAGCGGCAATTTACGCCGCCAGTTCGGGTACTCGGTGCTGGTGCCGGGAATATTGACCGGCGTTGCAACCAGTAATAAGTCTTCCAGCTGATAAGCCATTAAGCGGGCCGGGGTGGCCGCCAGATACAGGTGACTGTTTTGCACCAGCTGCTGCACATTGCCCGGTTCCAGTTGCAGCTGGTTGCACAGCAGTTGTTTTTCGTCTTTACGCAGCTGCTCCAGGCTGGCGGCTATATGCGCGCTGGGGAACAGATCCAGCTGGTGGCGCAGCGCCAGATCGTGTTCGTGCCAGAAGCCGACTAAGGTTGGCATATCGTGGGTTGTTACCGTGGCCAATGCCAGTGCCGGATAGGTTTGTTCGCGGTGCTGATAACTGCCGTGCTTTTGCTCCAGCATAAAAACCCGGTACGACAATACCTGATATTTGGCCATCAGTTCACTGATCGCTACCGGTACCGTACCTAAGTCTTCGCCAATAACCACACAGTGATTACGCTGGCTTTCCAGCGCCATAATGGCGAATAAATCTTCGGCCGGCATGCTGATATAGCCGCCGGCGGTGGCATCGGCACCCGGCGGGCAGCACCATAAGCGCAGCAGTGCCATCACATGGTCCAGCCGCAAGGCGCCGGCATAACGCATATTGGCCCGGATCAGCTGAATAAACGGCTGGTAGGCTTTTTGGCGCAGGGTGTGCGGGTTATAGGCCAGCAGCCCCCAGTTCTGGCCTTTGGGTGCCATAATATCGGGTGGCGCGCCGACGCTTAGCTGCATCAGGAAATCTTCCGGGGCGGCCCAGCTTTCGGCGCTGTTGCTGTTTGCACCCACCGCCACATCGCAGTACAGGCCAATGGCCATACCCTGGCGCTGACATTCTGCTTTTACCTCGGCCAGCTGTTGCTGGGCCAGCCATTGCAAATACAGTTGCTGCGCAATGGCATCGCTGTGTTCAGCGGCAAATTGCTGCACCGCGTCGCTGTGCGGGTTTTGGTACTCCGCCGGGAAGTTCTGCCAGCAGGCCATCTGCATATCCTGTTTAAACAGCACGGCCTGTAATACCTGATACCTGGCCAGTTGCAACAGGCTGGGGTCGCTTTGCCCGACAAACTGCTGAAATTGTTGTGCCCGTGCGCTGTTACTGGCCAGATGCTGCTGTTTAAAATGCTGATATAACAGCTCAGCCATGTCTGCTTTCAGGCTGCTTACTGCAGGGTAATCGACATCGGCGGTGGCGCGACAACGCTGCAAGCGGCTTTGAAATGGCTGGCTGTGCAGTAACTGTTGGGCTTGTGCACATTCGGCAAATTCCGGGCTATGCTCCAGCGCGACATACAGGGTATTGAGCCATAACCGGCTGTTTGGGCTGTAGGGGCTGCAATCCTGTGGCAGGCCAGGATACAAAGCATGCAGCGGGTTCAAGCCAATAAAATCGTTACCCAGTTCGGCTAGCGGCGCCACTATGTTTTTTAAATCGGCAAAGTCACCAATACCCCAGTTACGGCTGGAGCGCAGCGCATACAGTTGAATGGCCGGGCCCATGGTTTTATGCAGGGTAGCCTGGTCCTGTAATTGAAAGCAGCGGCCCGGGGTAACGATCAGGTGTTGCTGATACTGTTGCTGGCCATCTGACAAGGTCAGTTGGTGGTAGCCTTGTTCCAGCGCCACATCCAGGCTGAGCTTAAATGCCAGATACTCGGTATCGGCCAGCTGCTGGCGGTCGATGATATCACGGGTGGCAACCTGTTGCTCACCGCTGAAAGTTTGCTGCTGCTCGGTAACAATTTGCCATTGCCAATGGCTGCAGGCAACCGCGGCGGCTTGTTGCAGGCGCACAGTAACGGTGGCCTCTGCGGCCAATACCTGCACCGGCGCAATAACCTCGTGCCACGGCTGTTGTTGCAGCCGGGCAGTTTGCTGCGCTATGGCTTTGCTGCTGCTTAAGTCGTAACCCATTGCTGCCAGAATAGCTTGCTGATCGGCCAGCGCGATATGCTCGGTGTGGCCCTGGGCGTGCACATAGCTGTCTTGCAGCCCCGCTAATGCAGCAAGTTGCTTAATTGGTTCCATACATCACCTGTCGGCTGGCCAGGGTATTACCTGGGTAAGGTCGGCTAATTATTGTGCTGCTGCGCTGGCGATACACCCCTGGCGAGCAACCTTGCCAGCTTTTAAATGCTTTTTGAAAACTACTTTGCTCTTCAAAACCCAACTGGGTAGCAATTTGCTGAATACTAAACGTTTTTTCTTGTAAATATTGCTGGGCCAACCGGTGCCTGCATTCACTTACCAACAGGCGAAAGCTGGTATTTTTGCCTTGCAAAAAGCGTTGTAACGAGCGGCTGCTCATGTGCAATGCTTTGGCTGTCATACTTAAGCGAGGTACCTGCGGCAATTGCTGGTAAATCTGCTGGCGTAACAGCATCAGCGGCGTATTAAGGCTGTGGTCGTTACGGTTATTTACCGCGTGGTAGTGCAGTAAATTGAAAGTGCCGATTGTCATTTGCATTGCTCCAAGAGGCAGCAAAGCAAAATCCCAGGCTTTGCCCAAAGCTGCCGTTAGTTGGTGCAAGCATAAAGCAACGTTGGTCCATATTTAAACATGCTGCATACGTATGCAGCGAAAATAGCCAGAAATGAGCTGAAAAAAAAGCGGCTGATCAGGCTGCTAAATGGCCGGCGCAGCCACAAAGCCGGCTTAGCTGGCCAGCATTCAAAGCCGATGGCAGTGGGCGCACCGCAATTGTGCGCCAAGTAGCCGCTTTGCCCCGGCATTGTGCATAAAGCCGCTTATGAATACGTATTCATGTTGAGCTTAGGCCCGAATAAGTTTAATAAATGACCATAGTAAAAGTTGGTTGGTAAGCTTTCATCGTCGTATCGTTACAAGCACGGTGAGAATTACGGCCTGAAAATAACAACCTCACCGGGGATAAGGGTAATGAAAAACTTTAAATTAAATATGCTGACTGTCGCGCTGATTGCAGCCGGCGCCAGCTCAGCTGCAGTGGCCCAGCAAAGCGCTGAAGCCGCCGAACAGGCTAAAGAAGATGCTATCGAAGTGATTGCCGTTACCGGCTATCGGGGCAGTTTGCAACGCGCCCAGGCGATTAAAATGAGTGAAAGCTCGGTAGTAGAAGTACTATCGGCTGAAGACATTGGTAAATTGCCTGACACCAGTATCGCCGAATCGTTGGCGCGTTTACCCGGCCTGGCCGGTGAGCGTCGTAATGGCCGCACCAGCGGTTTATCGGTGCGCGGTTTTAACGAAAACTACGTGGGTACCTCATTAAATGGCCGTGAGCTGTTGGGTATGGGAGATAACCGCGGCGTAGAATACGATTTATATCCATCAGAAATTGTCTCAACCGCAGTCGTGTATAAAACACCGGATGCAACCGTGTTGGCACAGGGCATTGGTGGCACCATCGACTTACAAACCATCCGGCCACTCACAGCCGAATCTACCCTGACCTTTAACGCTAACTTTGAGCAAAATGATTATTCGTCAGGCAACCCTGATTTCGATAACAAGGGCCATCGTTTTTCGATTAACTTTGTCGACAAATTTTTAAACGACACAGTCGGCGTTGCGCTGGTAGTGTCATCAATGGAAACGCCACGCCAGGAGCAGCAATTCCGTGGTTGGGGTTATGCTGACGTCAACTTGAATCGCGATGCTAACGGCAATTTTGAAAACCCACGCCGGGCAACCGATACGGTAGCGGTACCTGCAGGCACAGTAGTGCTGGGTGGTCATGACTCCTTTACCCGCTCCGCCATGCTCGAGCGTGATTCATTCGCGGCTATTATCGAATTTATGCCAAGCGATAAACTTACCGTTAAGTTTGACGCCTTATATATCGACTTTGTTGAAAACGACATTCGTCGCGGCCTGGAAGAAGGTGGCGCTGAGTGGGGTACTGGCGCTTACACCATTACCGGTGTCGAAAATGGCCTGGTTACCTCGGGTTACTATGATGGTTTTCATTCGGTAGTGCGTAACGATGCCCGCCGTCAGGAAGCCGATTTGCTGACTTTTGGTTTAAACCTGGAGTATGAACTAAGCGACGACTGGAGCGCCCAACTGGATTTATCCAGCGGTAAAGTGGAAAAAACCATTACCGATGTTGAAAGTTACTCAGGTGTTGGCCGGGCCGGTATCGATGGCCGGCCGTTGGCAGCCCGCAGCTGGACCATGACGCCAACAGGCGTGATGTACAGCGACCACCCAAGCCTGCCGTCAGTTGACTATACCAATGCCAGCCTGATGCGCTTAGCCGGACCGCAAGGCTGGGGTGGAGCTCTTGGTGCAATTCCACAGTTTGCTGGCAGTACTAACGCGCAGGATGGCTTTGTTAACCAGCCTGAGTTTGAAGAAACACTGGATAGCATCCGGTTGCAACTAAATGGTTTTGTGAACTGGGGTATTATCACCGGCATTGAAACCGGCTTGGTATATCAGGAACGTTCAAAAACCAAAATTAACAACGGTGCCTTTTTAACCGCACCAAGCTGGCCGGGCGATGTAGCCATTCCTAACCCACTGGGTGTGGCCGATTTAAGCTTTATTGGTATTGCCGGGGTAACGGCGTATGACAGCTTAGGTTTATATAACAGTGGTTACTATATCGAAACCGATGCCGCGCTGCTGGAAAACGGCCGTTTTGGTGACACCTATAAAATTGATGAAAAACTGACCACTGCCTTTGCCAAGTTTGATTTAAATACTGAAGTGGCTGGCATGATGGTGCAGGGTAACTTTGGTCTGCAAGTGGTAAATGCCAAGCAAAGCGGTCAAGGTTTCAGTACCACCAGTAATGCTCAGGGCTTTACCGTGGCCACGCCAGTAAGTGATAGCGATAGCTACACCGATATTTTGCCTACCTTAAACCTCAGTGTTGAAGTGGCCGATCGCCAGTATGTGCGTACCGCCTTGTCAAAAGTGATTAGCCGGCCACGGATGGACGATATGCGGCCCAATGCCCAGGTAACCTTCCAGTTTAACGATGGCAATATCCTGAGCAATGATCCTGCTAATAGCCCATGGGGCGGCAGTGCCGGTAATACCAAGCTTAAACCACTGGAAGCAAACCAGTTTGATATAGCCTACGAGAATTATTACCACGACAACGGCTTTTTTGCCGCCAGCTTCTTCTTTAAAGATTTGAAAAACTGGCACCGCAATGAAACCGTGATTGCTGACTTCTCTGACGTGTATATTCCGGGCTTCCACCAGTCTTCAAATGAAACGGGTAACCTGCCTCCAGTGTTGTTTGTTGGCGGTTTATCACGGGTAACCGATGGCTTGCAGGGCTTTGTTCGTGGTTACGAGTTTCAGGCCAGTCTGCCTTTTGAAATTCTGCATCAATCGTTAGATGGTTTTGGTATTGTTGCCAGCGCCACCTTTATGGATGGTAAACTGGATGACGGTGGCCGGGTGCCGGGTTTATCCAATGAAATCTACACCTTAACTGCTTACTATGAGTACAAAGGCTTTGAGTTCCGGATTTCCGGCACCAAACGTGATGAGTTCTTAAGTGAAACCCGTGGCTTAAGTTTGTCACTGGCGACCATTGAAGACCGTGGGGCTGAACTGTGGGATGCGCAGATTGGTTATGACTTTAGCGAGTCGGGTATTGCAGCACTGGATGGCCTGCGGGTCACCTTCCAGGTGCAAAACATCACTGACGAGCCAACCTTAAGAACCAATGGCGCTGATGCCCGTCAGGTTACTGACTATCAGAGTTTTGGCCGGAACTTTATGTTAGGGTTAAACTACAAGTTCTGATAGCTCTGCCAGGCTCAGCTGGTTGCTTGAGCAACAGGCTGGCCTCTGGCAGTGCAGGTTTTCCCTGGTAAAAGCCCGGCCTGGTTTAAGGGCTGGGCTTTTTTTCGAGTACGAGATTATGAATAACGCAGTGAAAAAAGTCGTGGTGTTAGGTGGCGGTACCGCCGGTTGGATGGCAGCGGCTTTACTGAAAAAGGTATTGGCTGGCGCAATTGACATTGAACTGGTGGAGTCGGAAGACATTGGCACTGTGGGGGTGGGGGAAGCGACCATTCCGCCCATTCGCCTGTTTAACAATGTGATGGGTATTAATGAAGCTGAGTTTTTGCGCGAAACCAAAGCCACCATTAAACTGGCGATCAAATTTGATAACTGGCGGGTGCCAGGCGAAGGCTATTTCCATACTTTTGGCGCACCTGGCAAAAGCCTGGCGTTTTGTCACTTTCATCATTTATGGCTGCGGGCCCGCCAGCATGGTGATAAAACCGATTTATGGCAGTACGACTTAAACTACCTTTGCGCCATGGCGGGCAAATTTGCGCCGATTAACGCCAAAGACAGTATTCTGGAACTACCCTATGCCTACCATTTTGATGCTGGCCTCTACGCCCGCTATTTACGCAAGCTTAGCGAGCAAATGGGGGTAACCCGGCATGAGGGTAAGGTACAGCAGGTATTTCAACACCCGAATGGCGATATAAAATGTCTGGTGCTGGAAGATGGCCGTGAGCTGAGCGGCGATTTATTTATCGACTGCTCTGGTTTTCGTGGTTTGCTTATTCAGGACAAACTGAATGCAGGTTATGACGACTGGAGCCACTTTTTACCCTGCGATCGCGCTGTAGCGGTGCCGTCAGAGCGCTTTGAAAAAACCTTACCTTACACCCGCTCTATTGCTCACAGTGCGGGCTGGCAGTGGCGCATTCCGCTGCAACACCGCAATGGCAATGGCCTGGTGTACAGCAGCGCCCATTATAGCGATCAGCAGGCTGCCGACTTATTATTGACGAACCTGGATAGTAAAGCCGTGGCCGACCCTAAGTTTCTACGCTTTAAAACCGGCCGCCGCCGTCAGCAATGGCAGCGTAATGTGGTTGCGGTCGGCTTAAGCAGTGGCTTTTTAGAACCGCTGGAATCGACCAGTATTCACCTTATCCAGTCAGCCGTAGTAAGGCTTATTCAGCTGTTCCCGCACAACGGTATTTGCCAGAGTGCCATCAACGAATACAACAAGCAATCTCAGCTGGAATTTGAACAAATTCGTGATTTCCTGATTTTGCATTATCACGTTAATGAACGCAGCGACAGCCAGTTCTGGCGCGATATGCAGCAGCTAGCCATTCCGGACAGTTTGCGCCAGAAAATGGCAATTTTCGCCGACAACGGCCAGCTGTTTCGCGAGCAAAACGACTTATTTCTGGAAAGCTCCTGGCTGCAGGTGATGCTAGGCCAGGGCATTGAACCGAAAGACTACCATCCGATTGCCAGTAATTTCAGTATCGAAAAACTGCGCGAGATGCTGGCCAATATTCAGGCCATTAAGCAGGAGCCGCTAAGCAAGCTGCCTGATCATGATACTTATATTCAAACCATGATTAGCCGGGGTTAACCACCAAAGGACACTACTATGTTTTACGCCCGGAGTATGACATCGCTGCTGTCAGCGAGCTTAATCTTTACCCTATGACTAACCGGCTGTGCTGACATTGCCCGCCTGGGGTTATCGGGTGTACCTGGGGCGTTAAACCGGTAATTCGCCGAGGTCTGTTGATCTGGATCAGACCATGGGCACTGGCTATGTGTTAACGTAGTAGCACCACAAACACATACCGTTAGGGGTACTGTTAATGTTAAATGAGAAGCACGATTTAATTCATGAATTGCCAGAACACAAAGACGTGATTCATACATTGAAACTGGAAAATAATCATTTTGCCCGTTTATTTGATGAGTACCATGATATTGATCATGAAGTACGGCGTATTGAAACCGGTGTGGAAACAACGGCAGATGAACATCTGGAGCAACGTAAGAAGCAAAGATTACTGCTAAAAGACCAGCTGTTTGAGATGATTCAAAAACAACTAACTGCTTAATTTTCTTAAGCTTAATAAAAATCGCTGATAGCGTGCTGTCAGCGATTTTTTATTAGCGCGACATGAGGTGTTCCACGAGCGTCTTTCAGTTTTGCTTTAGCGTGGCGTTTTGCCACAAATTCTGGTGCGCCGGTTCATGAAAAAACTGCTCGGGCTGCCAGCAGCGGGGCAGTAGTTTGCGCAGGTAGCGCGCTTCGCCATCCTGGTATAAGGCGTTCAGTAAAGCTTTCAGGCGGTGTTCGGGCAGTACCTCCAGCCGTTGGCGGGCGACTTTAAAATACAGGTTGTAATCGGTTTGCAGGCTGATATCCAGCCCGGTGTTGCGATACTGCTGCTGGCGGCTGACCACCCGGCAATTGGGTTGCTCGGGTTTTTGCGGGTACAGGCCGTTGACTATGGCAAATTCGTAGCGGTCGAGCGGTTGCTGATCGCCGCCCAGCGGCGCGAATACCACGCCGTAGCCCTGCGGAAACAGGCCGGTGATCCGTAGCAGTTGATCGACCAGCAGGCCATTGTATTCATTGCGTTTGGCTCCCTCGCGCATCAGCAACGCGGCTTTGGGTAGCAAGGCGTAGTTAAACCGTTGCCGGCCCGGCAACACAATAGAGGTATACACCTGCGGTACTTTTAAGACGCTGCCAAACAAGGTTTTATCGCCAGGGTTTAATTGCAGCAGCTGGCTTAACCACTTTAGCCGTTGTTGCTGGGCGGCAAAGTAATGGTCGCGTTCGACTTTATCATTACCTTTATAGGGCGTTATGCCAAAACCCTGTTGCAGTAACGCCAGGCTGGCGTCGTTACTGACC
Source organism: Arsukibacterium ikkense (assembly GCF_000987775.1). Taxonomy (GTDB): domain Bacteria; phylum Pseudomonadota; class Gammaproteobacteria; order Enterobacterales; family Alteromonadaceae; genus Alishewanella; species Alishewanella ikkense. Next base: position 9,069 of record NZ_LAHO01000011.1, on the reverse strand, counting down.
TGCAGCAACTGCTGCCGCTCTTGCATACTGAGCGCCCGGCCCGGGTCGAACTGGGCCAGCTCGCCCTGAATAATGCTTGTTGCTTCAGGGTGCAATAAGCCAATATCCTGCAGCAACACTGCCATAACAATCGGCAGCTGCACATGCTGGCGGTATGGACAGTCATCTGGGGTAAGGCGGCTGCGCGCCTGATAATGGCCCTGCAGGGTGGGGTCGTGCAGCATGTGTTGCGCCAGTAAATGATCCAGTAAACGTAAGGTTAATACCGCCCGGTATAACGGTTTATAAGCAAATTGCACCAGTTCGCGCTGACGCTTAGCGGTAGGTACCATAATTTGCAGGCAACCGAGCAGCCGGGCACTAAACACCAGGGTTTCGTTGTTATTCTCGCCTTCAGATAGTTGTAACAATTGCTCTGCCAGCATTTGTAAATCAGCCCAGCGCTGTAAGCGGGCTTTTTCGTCCTGATACTGTAATTCACTGTAGCGCTGGCGGGCCTGCAGGCGTTCAGCCTGGCTGGCTGTTTGCAGCGTTTGCAACTGCTGCCAGTGTTGTTCGGCCTGATGCAGCGTTTTTTGCTGCTGACGATAATGCGCAAAAAACGTTTTACTGCGCTGAAAAAAGCAGTGTTCATCATTGGCATACAAGCTGGCCAGCAGGCGTTCCAGCCGGTACACCATCACCGAACTTTTGGCTGTTTTTTTCAACGAACGCTTTCCTTCTTATCTGATAGTTTGTTTAAGCCTGCAGCTATGTAACATAGCCTGAGTTAACCCTAATGAAAAGCCCTGCCCGTTTGCACCAGTTTGGGCGCATGCCGCCGTTTGCTGCGCTATTTTAGCGCTTGTGAATACGTATTCATATTGCCAGTTGCCCCAAATAGGTTAATAACTAACCGTAGAAAAATTATGGCTGCATTATTTCGTGCCCGAGTCGGATGGCCCGTATCGCATGGATGGCGCAACCAACAATAAAAACAAAACGGGGATGAAGGTATGAATAAGTTTAAGCTTAGTCTGCTTAGCCTTGCTGTCAGTGCAGCAGGGCTAAGTTCGTTGGCGGTTGCTCAGCAACAACCGCCAGCGGAACAGCCTGCTGCAGATGAGCAACAGGTTGAAGTGATCCAGGTAAAAGGCTTTGCCAGCAGCCTGTTTCGCTCACTGGACAGTAAACGCTTTGGCGATGTGGTGTCGGAAACCATCTCGGCCGACGATTTGGGTGCCTTGCCCGATGTGTCTATCGCCGATGCCTTAACCCGCTTACCGGGTATTTCTGCGGTACGTACCGGTGGCCAGGCCGCTGAGATTAACATTCGGGGGATGTCAGGTGGTTTTGTCTTTTCCACCCTGAATGGCCGCGAGCAGGTGTCGACCAGTGGTAAACGCAATATTGAATTTGATCAGTACCCGTCTGAGCTGATTAACTCTGCTGCCGTATATAAATCACCGAAGGCTTCGTTAATCGAAGGTGGTGTTGCAGGTACTGTTGAATTACACACCGGCAGTGTGCTGCAAAACGATAAAGATCACAGCTTTAACGTTAACGTGCGCGGTATGTTTAACGACCGGGCCAACGAAGTGCCCGACGGCGAAGACACCGGCCATCGCCTGAGCTTTTCTTACCAGGGTAAGTTTTTAGACAATACCCTGGGCCTGGCGCTGGGCTATGCCCGCTTGTATCAGCCCAGTGTTGCCACCCAGTTTATTGGTTTAGCTTACAACGGCCAGAAAGATGTTACCGGCAATGGCCAGAATGAATTTATCAGCGAAGGCTTTGAAATTCAGCATTTAGGCGGCGAAGAAACCCGTAATGGTTACCTGGGTTCGCTGGAATGGCAGCCACACGATGCCTTTAGCCTGAAAGGCGACGTGTTTATTTCCAAGTTTGACCGTGAATCTTTTGCCCGCGGTTTTCGGGTAAAGTTTGGCGGCGAGCAGGCCAATTATGCCAACCCGGTATTAAATAACGCCTCGGTTATTGGCGGCAATGTCAGCCGCTCGCGCCAGAGCTTTACCCGGGTGGAATTGGTAAACGATGACAACCGTGATTACGATGAAGTACACAGCTATGGCATCAAGGCTGATTGGGATATTAACGATCGTACCAACCTGGTATTTGATGTGTCGCATTCCCGTGCCAGCAGTGATTTCAGAAACGGCTTATTGTGGGCGCTGGTCGCAGAAGATGCCACCGTGGCCAATCCGGTATTTGATAACAATGTTTCAATCAGTTATTTGCTAAATGGTTTAAACCTGCCAAGTATTGGTTTTAACCAGGCTGAAGCCTTTAGCGATATTGATCGGGTGATGGTCAGCAAATACGGTATTTACCCTTTTGTGAATACCGATGAAGTAAATGCCGTGCGGCTGGATTTAAGCTTTGACTTAGATTTGCCACTGCTGCGTTCGGTTGAAGTGGGCGCTCGCTATTCAGAACGCAAATACACCAATGACCGTTCAGTATTTGAATATGGCAGTGATGGCAGTTTTTTAAATTCACAACCGCCACTACGCTTAACGGCCGATATGGCCAAAGTGGTGAATTTTAAAGGCGATTTTTCGAACTATCCCAGTTATCTGGCAATTGATTTAGATAAAGCGCTCAATGCCTGGTTCCCGCAGGGCATCCCGCAGCCGGTGCAAACCTGGGGCGCTGGTAACCCGGGGGTGATTAACGGCGACCCGAATGCCTCGGCGAACACCAGCTGGTCGGTATTGCAAAGCGGTGAGGTATACGAAGACGTGCTGGCAGCCTATGTGATGGCTAACCTGGATACCGAAATTTTCGATTTGCCACTGCGCGGTAATGTTGGCGTGCGGCGGGTGACTACCGATCAGTCGGCCACCGATTTAACCGATGTCGGCGGTGACCCACTGCGCGGTGCGCAGAATATTGTGGATGAAGCCGGCCTGGTGAATAACCAGTATGCGCCTGGCATTCTAGGTGAAAAATACACGCATTATCTGCCTAGCCTGAACCTGAGTTTAAGTCTGACTGATGAAACCATCTTGCGCTTTGCCGCGGCTAAAGTGATTTCGCGGCCGCCGATTAACCGGCTGGCATCGAATACCTCCATTAGCATCAGCGACGATGGTGAAGTGAATGGTTCCAGCTCCAACAGCCCGTTCCTGCGGCCGTTTGAAGCGAACCAGTTTGATCTGTCGTACGAGTATTATTTTGGTAGCGGTGCTGCGGTAGCGGCGCTGTTCTACAAAGATATTAAATCCTTTATCAACGATTTTACCATTCAGGGTTTTGACTTCCGTGGCGCCGGCTTTGCGGTGCCTGACGTGATTATCAATGAAGATGGCGTGCCGCGTACCACCTTCGATGGTGCGTTCTCAACTGCCGTTAATAACGATCAGGGTGGCTATATTCGCGGTATCGAGCTGGCTTATACCCAGGTGTTTAATTTCCTGCCGGATCTGTGGTCGGGCCTTGGCATGCAGCTGAGCTACTCCTATACCGAGAGTGAAGTGCAGCTGATTAATAATCTGGGTGGTGAATCTATCGAAACCACCTTTGAAGGCCTGTCGAAAAATGTGGTTAACGCCACCCTGTTCTGGGAATACCAAGGGATAGATACCCGGATTAACGCCCGTTATCGCTCACCGTTTGTATCGTCGCAGGTGGGCATTGATGAGCAGATTACTAATTTTGACAGTGAGCTGGTGTTGGACTTCCAGTTTGGTTATCAGTTTAACGATAACCTGAAGTTATTGTTCCAGGTGAATAACCTGACCGACGAACCCACCAAAAGCTACTTTGGCCAGCCGGCGCAAACCGGCACCTTGCAGTTTTTCGGCCGGCAGTATTTTGTCGGTGCGGTGTACTCGTTTTAACCCAGCATAGCGCTGCAACACCGGCGGTGCCGGGCTGCGGCGAGGAAAAGAATAACACTGGAGTAACTGAATAATGTTTAACCCAACAAAAATGCTCAGAATGAGCGCGCTGGCATTAACTGCCGGTCTGTTATACGGCTGTGGTGATTCCACCAGCCCGGGTGAGGTACTGCTAACCTGTAGCGTGCCGCAAATACCAAACAGTGCTGGCACAGCCTGTATTGATCCGCCGCCGTTTTCCTGCCCTACCGGCCAGTTTCCGAATGACACCAACGACGGTTGCCGGGTAGGTAAAGACCCCGATGCGCCGCAACCTGTGGTGTTTGCCGGCCCGGATCAGGCCGTGCTGTTTTACAAGCGGCCACAAGATGGTGCTTATACCGGTTACCGCTTGCATACCTGGAATAACGAAAACTGCGATGCCTATCAGCCTTCCTCTATTGCGCCATCCTGGGATAACGGTCTGGTGCATAACGGCGTGGATCCGAATTATGGTGCTTACTGGATCTTAAATTTAAAGCCCGGTTATGCCGGTACTGAAGATGCCTGCGGTAACTTTATTATCCATATTGGTACTGATGACGCCGGTAAAGACCCCGGCCCGGATATGCAAATGCCGTTATCGCAGGATGACCCGGATTTTGCCCGGATGAACTGGGTATTCTCTGGCAATAGCAGTGTGTTTGAATTCCCGATTGTGTCGCTGGGGGTCAGTATTCAGGGTGCCGCCGGCCACTGGCTTGATACCAATACCTTTATCTGGAATGCCGGCCTGGCAAATACTGTGCCTGTGGTAAAACTGTTTTATTCAACCGATGCCAGCCTGGTTGTTAATAACGATGATCAGCTGATTGGCAGCAGCATGGAGCTGACGCCTGTTGAGCTAAACGATATGCAGCGCACGCTGGTACCGCATATGGCCAATGCCGCAGCCTTTAGTGCCGACTTTACCGCTGGTGAAGCGAAAGCTATGGCGAAAAACCAGCTGGCACTGGCCGCCTACAGCAGCGACGGCGAGTTGGTTGGCGCTACTTATGTGCAGGTTGCCAAAGTACTGGACGATTTATATGCCAGCGGCGATGACAGCGCCTTAGACGCCACACTGGGTATTCATTATGAAGGCGGCAATATCACCGCTGCGGTATGGGGCCCTACTGCCCGCAGCATGACCTTAAAAGTGTACAACAGCGATAAAACCTTAGCCGCCAGCCAGCCGATGAGCCTGGACCAGCAAACCGGGGTTTGGTCGTACACCGGTGCCAGCAGTGCATTAGACCGCAAATTCTACCGGTATGAAGTGACAGTTTATCACCCGTTAACCCGCGCGGTTGAAACCATTGAAAGTACCGACCCTTATTCGTTGAGTGTGTCTACCAATGGTGCTTACAGCCAGTTTGTTAACCTGGGCGATGCCGACCTGGCGCCAGAGGGCTGGAGCGAGCGGACGGTGCCGGTGGTAGCTACGCCGGAAGATATTGTGATTTACGAAGGCCATGTGCGCGATTTCAGCGTGCGCGATATGAGTACCAGTGCGGCCAATCGCGGCAAGTATCTGGCCTTTACCGAGATGGAGTCACTGCCGGTACAGCATTTGAAAAAGCTGGCGGACAATGGTTTAACCCATTTTCACGTATTACCGTTAAACGATCAGGCCAATATTGAAGAGCGTGCCAACCGGCGCATTAACTTAACGGATACCGTTGCCCAACTGTGTGCGTTAAATGCCACAGCGCCGGTATGCGGTGTGGAAAATGCCAATGCAACCTTGCAATCGTTACTGGAAGGCTACCTGCCATACAGTGATGATGCTCAGGCGCTGGTAGAATCGATGCGCCGGATTGACGGTTTTAACTGGGGTTACGATCCGCATCACTTTATTGCGGTAGAAGGCAGCTACGCCTCAAACCCGGAAGGCGAAGTGCGGATTAAAGAAGTACGCGCCATGGTCAAAGCGTTAAACGATATTGGCCTGCGGGTGGCACTGGACGTAGTGTACAACCACACCAGCAGCTCGGGCCTGTTTAATAACTCGGTATTCGATAAATTGGTACCGGGCTATTATCACCGTTATAACGAAACCACCGGTAATATTGAACGCTCTACCTGCTGCGAAAACACCGCTACCGAGCATAAAATGTTCGATAAGTTTATTAAAGAATCGTTAGTGATTTTAGCCCGCGACTTTGGCTTTAATGACTTCCGCTTCGACATCATGGGCCACCACCCGAAAGAAAACCTGTTAGCCGCGCGCGACGCGGTAAGGGCGGTTGACCCCAACACTTACTTCTACGGTGAAGGTTGGAACTTTGGCGAAGTAGCCAATAACCGCTTATTTACCCAGGCCAAGCAACAGGATATGGCGGGCACTGAGTTCGGTAGCTTTAACGACCGTATTCGTGAGGGCGTGCGCAGCGCTGCCATTTTCAGCGGCGTTAATAACGACGGCAATCTGGCCGAGCAGGATATTATCCGTATCAGTTTAGCGGGTACCTTAAAAAACTATGTGCTGAAAAATTACCGTGATATCACCGGCCCGGCATCCAGTGCAAACTGGAATGGCCAGGCGGCGGGCTATGCTGAAGATCCGGCTGATGTGATTAACTATGTATCGAAGCATGACAACGAAACGCTGTGGGATATTTTACAAGCACGCTTACCCACTACCTTCAGTGCCAGCGAGCGGGTGCGGGCGCAGAACATGTCTATTGCCATTCCATTGATGAGCCAGGGCATTCCATTTTTGCAAATGGGCGGCGATTTCCTGCGCTCCAAGTCAATGGACCGTGACAGCTATGATTCAGGCGACTGGTTTAACTTTGTTGATTTCAGCATGCAAAGCAACAACTGGGCGGTGGGTTTACCGCTGGCCGAAAAAAACCGCACTGCCTGGGACAGTATTGCGACCTTATTTTTAAACCCGAATACCCGGGTTAGCAGTAACGACATTATGTTTGCTTCTGATGTGTTTAGCGAGTTTCTGGCCATTCGCAGCAGCAGCCCTTTGTTCCGTCTGACCACTGGCCAGGCTGTAATGGACCGGGTAGGTTTTCACAATATCGGCAGCAACCAGACCCAGGGCGTTATTGTGATGTCAATTGACGACGGCACTGGCCTGGCTGATCTTGATCCGATGCATGACGCCTTAGTTGTAATGATTAACGGTACGGCGCAAGAGCGGTCGCACACTGTACCGACCGCTGCCGGCTTTGATTTGCACCCTATACAGCAGGCCTCGGTAGATAATATGGTGAGCATGGCCAGCTTTACTGCCGGTACAGACGAAGGCACCTTTACTGTGCCAGCATATAGCATGGCCGTGTTTGTTAAAGCCCAGCAGGGGCAGCAAGGTGCCGGTTTAGCGGCCGATGCCACGCTGGGCGCGCCTGATATTCCGCCCTATGCAGCAACTGACGTCTTTGTGCGCGGCGGTATGAATGGTTGGGGTGTGGTTGATGCATTTGAGTATGCTGGTGCCGGCATTTACAGCGCTACCTTAAATATCAACGCGGGCAGCTATGAGTTTAAAGTGGCATCAAGTGACTGGGCAGCAGTAAACCTGGGGGCAGGTGCAGCCGGTAATCAGGTATTGGTTAACACTCCCATCGTGATTGAACCCAGCAACGACAACCTGCGGATTGATATTGCCAACAGCTCTTCCTATGTGTTCACCCTGAATGCCGTTAACCCGGCGGCGCCAACCCTGACAGTGCGCGAGTATGTGCCTTATGGTGCTACTACCGTGTTCCTGCGTGGTGGCATGAATGGCTGGGGTGAAGTGGACGCCTTTGCGTATCTGGGCGCAAACCTGTACAGCGTGGATATCAGTATCAGCGCCGGCAGTTATGAGTTTAAAGTCGCATCCAGCGACTGGGCTACCGTAAATATGGGCGCTGGTGCCGACGGGGCCACGGTAACCGAAGGTAATCCGTTGCGAATAGAAGCCAGTAACGACAATCTGAATATGACATTCGCCGACGACGCGGTATATAACTTCCTGTTAGATGCCACGTTAACCGAAACGCCAGAGCTAACAATAACCAAGCAATAAACTGTTAGAAGCGATAAAAAGCTGCAGCTTGTCTGCAGCTTTTTTATGCATCATGCTGTGGCCATTCACACAGTATCACGTTGTCAAACCATGAACGGTTGAAGGCTTTGCGTACAACCGGCTCAGGAAGTTTAATGTTAACCTGTAGTGGTGGCGCCAGATGCTGGTGAACCAACGTTTTCACTTTATTGTCTTCCAGTTGCTGGTAGGCCTCGTTTAGTTGCTGGCGAGTTTGCTCAGTAATGGTTTGTCCTTGCAATTGCTCAAACCGGGTATGCAACCAAAACAGCAATGCTTGTTTAGCCTGATTCGGGAAGTTTATGGTCAGCCTGGCAGTAGGGCTGTACAGGCGTTGAAAATTTGTTAAATCGCCCTGCAGCAAAAAAACAAACAAGAGGTTGACCCCGGCAGAGATTTGTCCTGCACGCAGACTCAAAGACTGGTAATGTGCCAAAGCTGCACGAAAATGTGGTTCTGCAAGTTCTATGTTAGCTTCGTCAAGTGCAAGTAAGCCAAGATTATTTTCGGTCATCGCCAAGACATTGATCTGCTCAGACTGCTCTGCCAGCAGCCGGGCTCTGGCAAATAATGCACGGGCTTTTTCGGTTTCGTCTAACTCTCTGGCCACCAAAGCCATGCTGTTGCTCAGCGTCTGACGTTGTCGGTCAGTCTTGGCGTATTTGTTAGAGCACTCAAAACTGTGCAGCGCATCATCTAAGTAATTATTGCGCCTGAGCCAAATGCCAAGAGCGCTGGTTATTGGCGTAAGTTGTTGCTGAAAGTATGGATGCAGATGATATTCAAAAATGGCGTCTAACGTCTGGATCAACAGCTCCATCTGATTGGTTGGCACTGCTGCTCTGAGTATTAAAACATTCCGCCGGATAAATGTATCAAGCGGCAGCGCTGCTGGCTCCGTGATGCTTTCCAGTAGCATAAGTGTGCGCGCTGGGTTCACTGTCAGATAATCTTCCGCTTCATCTAATGTTGCAGCTATATCGGCGACAGAATAAAACGAGGACAGCGTTGCTGTCAGTGACCAAATTAGCACGCCACACTTTAACATGGCTAAACCTGCTGCTAGCGTTCCAGATTATTACTATAGAGGCTGAATGCCGATTTTTCAAAACCGAACAGAAACATGGACAGGCACAACAACACTCCTTAATGACAATCTTC
>NZ_LAHO01000014.1 GCF_000987775.1 Arsukibacterium ikkense | reverse complement strand
ATTATAGGGCGTTTAAGAATTGGCGCAAGGGATTATTGAGTAAAAAACAGATTTGCCGAACTGTTCGCATATAAAACAGGCTATTTAACTAAAATAACTACAAAACCGGCTGCTTTTTAATCTGCTCCGATAACGATAGCTGCTTTAAGGCGCTTTTTACCATAACTGAAAGCCTTACTAAATACTTTGTACTCAATAGGAATATATTGCCGCTCTGCGGTCGACAGCCAGGGGATATCAGCAATATCCGGGTCATTAATATAGATAAAGTGCTCATCAGCAGCGCATAACACCACCCAATGTGGTGCCTTGCTTTTATCGAACTGCCAGGTACTGATTAAGGCAATAATCAATTTCCCTTGTTGTAACTGATGCTTAATAGCACTGAGGCTAAGCTCAGCATGGTGCACCACTATACCTTGTTGCTCAGTTTGCTGCTTAAAGGAGTCATGTACCCGCTGCAATATGGTTTTTTTTGCCTCGCTACGGACACTGTCACCAAACAGCAGGCCATCGTTATTCAGATACACCTCCACCGCAAAACCTCTGCGGTGTGCGGCAAGTGCCAGCCCCCTTGGGCCGCAACCGCCATGGCCACTGGTCATAAAAATGGTGGTCGCTTCCCGCCATAGTTCTATCTCCAGTTGGTACGGGTCAAATAAGCCCGGTTTAAAGTAGTTAAAAGCCATCAACAAACTGGCAGGACCACAGGTAAAGGGGGTGCTTTGTGCTATGTACGGCACTTGCCGGGTAACGGAGTCACTGTTGAACTGAATAACCTGCTTCTGCATACAAATAGCATCTGAGTGGTCTTCATAAAAGTCATGCTTAATGGCAAATTCATGGTATTGCAGCTTTTGATAAAGCTTTATCGCCGCACTGTTATCTTTACGCACCTCCAGTCGCAATAAAGCACAGTGTCGGGCAGCTGCTTGCTGCTCTGCTGCGGCCATCAGTTTTTCAGCCAACCCTCGTTGCCTGAAAACCGGGTCTACTGCTATTGAATACAACCTTGCCAGGCTGGTGCCGCGCCGGTAAATCAGCAAAAAGTAGCCGGCAAGCTGATTATCAACCTCGATCACACTTAAATCACTGCGTTTTTCCGTAATAAAACGGCGGAAGCTGCGTACACTAAGCCGATCAGAGCTAAAACAGCGCTGCTCAAGTACATGCAAAGTGGCCACATCGGCCAAAGCAGCATATCTCAGCGCTACGCAATGCATTTTCTCTGATGTTACTAACTGCTCAGTCATCTGTTGGTTTCCCATAACTTGCTTACTTAGCTAAGCTTGCCTGTGCATCACAACAGTTATCCAATTGAAATGCCAGTAAGAAATTCTGATGCTATGCTGAAAAATAATTTGCTGTCTTTCAATGCCATAATCGGTCAGGCTAAGCGCGCTAACAGGAGGCAACATGGCGAAACTGATAATAATAGTAGATAAAGCTCAGGATTGGGCTCCCTTTCATCAATATGACGGGGTAATGAGTTTGCCTGCTTACCTGAAATGGTCAGCGAAGCAAAAACAGCGGGTACGGGTAATTAACCTGTGCCGTCAATCTCATTATCTTGGTAGTGGCTACTATTGCTCTTTACTGGCCGAGGCTCGGGGCCACCATGTAATGCCATCAGTGCGGGCGTTTAACAAGTTTAACCGTCATGAGATTGCCGATATCGCCGATGAAGTGCCACAGGCATTGTTGCAACAGCTGAACAAAGCGCTGACTGAAGAAACCACTTGCCAATTAACCTTTAATATTTATTTTGGAGAGACCGAGCATAAAGCCTTAAAGAAGGTGGCGTCTTTCCTGTTTGAAGCTTTCCCGGTACCCATACTGCGGGTTGAACTACAAAAGAAAATCACCTGGCAGGTAAAAACGCTGAAAATTGGCAGTGTTAACAAGCTGACGGAAACCGAGCAAAGCTTGTTTGGCAATATCCTAGAAAAATACAGCCATAAGATCTGGCGGCTAGAGCCAACTAACCGTAAGTTCAAGTACGATCTGGCAGTACTGGTCGATCCGAAAGAGAAGTTTCCACCCTGTACCCCAAAGTCACTGGAACTATTTGTCAGGGCAGCCAAGAAAGCAGCAATGGACGTAGAGCAGATTACCGCAAGGGATATTCACCGTTTAGCTGAATTTGATGGCTTGTTTATCCGGGAAACCACGGCCGTTAATCATCATACGTTTTATATGGCACAAAAAGCTGAACGCGAAGGCTTGGCGGTGGTTGATGATCCCAGTTCAATTTTGCGCTGTGGTAATAAAGTTTATCTGCAAACCCTGTTTGAGCAGCACAAAGTGCCAATGCCTGATGGCCTGATGCTCTTTAAACAGGATGAAGACAACCTCGAACGTGCCGCTGACAGCCTGGGCCTGCCGCTGGTTTTGAAAATACCGGATGGCAGCTTTTCCCGCGGCGTGATTAAAGTAAAAACCCTGACCGAGCTGCGTTCTACCCTGGTAACGCTATTTGAACAAAGTGCCATTATCCTGGCGCAGCGTTACACCTTTACTGAATACGACTGGCGCATTGGCGTATTGAATGGCCAGGCTATTTTTGCCTGCAAATACTTTATGGCGCGTAACCACTGGCAGATTTATAAACACGGTAAAGCTAAAACTGAAAGTGGCGGCTTTAGTACCTGCGCAGTTAATGAAGTACCGGCACATGTATTGGATGCAGCCATTCGCGCCTGCGCACCTATCGGCGACAGTTTATATGGCGTAGATGTAAAGCAGGATGGTGACAAAGTGTATGTTATAGAGGTGAACGACAACCCAAATATTGATGATGGCGTAGAAGACTTGCACTTGGGTAATAAGCTGTACGATATCTTAGTCGAAGACTTTATCCGCCGCATTGAACTAAAACGATAAATTGGGGGGACACAAAAACGTCAGGAACGTTTTTGGACAGCTTTAGCTGGCCTGCGCAGCAGGTTTTTACCAGGGATGGTAAAAACCAAAAAACCGGCCTTAGCCGGTTAATTTGGTGCAGATGGAGAGACTCGAACTCTCACGCCTTGTGGGCACAAACACCTGAAGCTTGCGTGTCTACCAATTCCACCACATCTGCATCATGTCTAACACCAGCGTTTTGCGCCAGGTGCCTAACATGGCGAGCAGTATAGCTATTCAAAAAAACTAGTCAACTATTGAATGCAACTATTCTGCTCGTTTTTGCTCGTTCGCTTATTTGCTGAGCAAGCTGCTGCTTACTTAGCCTTTTTCAGTAAGCCAATTTCTTCCAGACGCTGCATTAAGTAATCGTTGGAGTTAATGGGCTCAGGGTAACGATTAGGCCGCTGCTCGCTGATACAGGTTTCCAGCGTTTCGATAACATAATCCGGATTCGGATGCATAAAAAATGGAATAGAATAACGTGGCTCACCTGCCGCTGCCCCAGCCGGGTTAACTACCCGATGAGTAGTAGATGGCAACACATGGTTGGTTAACCGTTGCAGCATGTCACCAATATTGACCACTATGGTGCCTTCAATGGTGGTAACCGGTAACCAGCTGCCATCGCGGCGCAGTATCTCAAGCCCGGCTTCATTCGAACCCACTAACAAGGTAATCAGGTTAATATCTTCATGCTGGCCAGCGCGGATAGATTCTGTCGAGGTGTCCTTAATCGGCGGATAGTGGATTGGCCGCAATATAGAATTACCGTAATTAACCTTATCAGCAAAGTAACTTTGCTGCTGGCCTAAAAACAACGCTAATGCCTCCAACACCCGGTTACCCAGCTTTTCCAGTTCAGTAAAAAGGGTATAAGTAGCCTCTTTAAAACCAGCCACTTCAGCAGGCCAGATATTCGGATACAAACTCGGGTGTGGTGCAGGGCCTGTCAGCTCACGACCAACATGCCAGAATTCTTTTAGATCAGGATGGTTTGAATCTTTGGCTTTTTCAACACCAATTGCAGTATAGCCTCGCGCCCCACCCTGTCCGGGCTTATGGTACTTAGCTTTAACATCACTCGGTAAAGCAAAAAACTGCTTAATCATATTATAGGTATTTGCTACCACCTCATCTGAAATACCGTGGCCGCTAATGCCACAAAATCCAAACTCAGTGTAGGCCTTGCCAATTTCGGCAACAAAGTTATCTTTGTCGGTGGCAAACCGTCTTATATCTAACGTTGGAACTTGCTGTGTCATATAAAAGACCTGTTTGTTAGCCTAAGGAAAAAAAGAACCCTGCAATTGCAGCGCTCATTAAATTAGCCAATGTCGCTGCAAGCAGGGCTTTTAAACCCAGCTGCGCAATATCAGCCCGACGACCCGGCGCCATACCGCCCAGGCCACCTAATAGAATGGCAATTGACGAAAAGTTAGCGAAACCACACAAGGCAATAGTAACTATTACCTGTGTATGTGCGCTTAACTGCTCTTTCACCTGCACAAAGTCGAGGTATGCGACAAATTCATTAATAACCAGCTTCTGTCCAATAAAGCTGCCTGCCAACCGCGCTTCATCCCAGGATACGCCCAGAATAAACGCCAGTGGCTGGAACACATAGCCAAAAATAAGTTGCAGGGTCAGGTTGTCGATGCCAAACCAACCGCCGACACCACCAACAATGCCATTGACCAGAGCGATTAAGCCAACAAAAGCCAGCAGCATAGCGCCAACATTCAGTGCCAATTGCATGCCGCTGGACGCCCCTGCTGCTGCGGCATCAATAACGTTAGTGTGCGGCTTTTCGGTGCTGATTTCAGTTAATTCATTTTTGGGCTGTTCAGTTTCAGGCAGTATTATTTTGGCCATTAAAAAACCACCCGGCGCGGCCATAAAGCTGGCAGCTATCAGGTACTTTAGCTCAATGCCCAAGCCCGCATAACCTGCCAGCACTGAACCGGCCACTGAGGCCAGGCCGCCGACCATTACTGCGAATAATTCAGAGCGGGTCATCGTTGGAATAAACGGCTTAACCACTAAGGGCGCTTCGGTCTGACCAACAAAAATATTGGCCGCGGCTGACATCGACTCTGGTCGGCTGGTACCCAGCAGTTTTTGTAAACCACCGCCAATTAAGCGGATCACCCAGCTCATCAAACCAATATGGTACAACACCGCAATTAACGATGAGAAAAAGATAATAATGGTTAATACATGAATGGCAAAAATAAAGCCCTGCGAAAAGTTACCTAAGTCACCAAATAAGAACTGAATACCGGCATTGGCATAACCGATAACATTAGCAACCACCTGCGAGATGCTGTACAACACTTCCTGGCCAAAAGGCACATACAACACGAAGGCACCAATCGCTAACTGAATAGCGAAAGCCCCACCAACGGTACGCCAGTTGATACGGCTGCGATGCGCAGATGCCGCAATAGCCACTAATAACAGGGCGAAAATGCCCACTATTCCCATCATATGTTATTCCCTGATTATTCTTATTCTGCCAGTAACTGGCGGATTTTTGCTTTTATAATATCAATTGCAATCTGGTTTTTACCGCCCCGGGTAACGACCAAATCAGCATATTGCTTTGAGGGCGCTATAAATTCAAAAAAAGCAGGCCGCACTGTTGTTTCGTATTGTTCAGTTACCGAGGCCAGGCTTCTGCCACGGTCTTCTAAATCACGTTTTATCCGTCGCAGTAAACATATATCAAGTGGCGTGTCCATAAAGACGCTGATATCAAACTGCTGGCGCAGCTTTTCATCATTCAGTAGCAGTATACCCTCCACTAAAATTACTTTAGCGGCCTGTACTTTAATAGTTTCGTCCAGCCTGGTGTGCAGTTTGTAACTGTATTGCGGCATCGCAATACTCTGGCCAGCACGTAAACGCTGCAAATGCTCGACCAGTAAAGCGTGTTCAAAGGCTGAGGGATGATCATAATTGGTCAGAATTCGCTGATCAAAAGATAAATGGCTCTGATCGCGGTAATAGGCATCTTCAGATAAAATAGCAATCCGCTCACCACCTAACTCAGCCACCAACTCCTGATAAACCGTCGATGCGAATAAACTTTTACCAGAAGCCGAAGCACCAGCAATCGCAATAATGGTATTTTTAGCCACAAGCTCGCCTAGTTTTAACAAAACAGCTGGCGATTATCGCTAATAATGCTGCAGATAGAAATAAAAATAGCTAAAAAAAATGCCAGTCAACTGACTGGCATTTTTAATTCTAGCTGAATGCTTAGAAACGGTAAGATACGCCCAATTTCATTCTCCAGGTAGAGAATTGGTTGTAGAACTTATCGTAATTATTAGTGTTAGAGGTAGTATTGCCATAAACATACTGGCCTGTAGCTGGATTAATAGTAAAATCAACCAACTGAATAGTACCAAAATCACTGCCGTATACTTTGCCTTGCGAGCTATCCAGTAAGTTCAGGAAGTTTGCAATAGTGAAGTACACAGAACCTTTATGGCCATCCATTAAACCTGGAATTTCCTGCCGGAAGTTTAGGTCTAACGTTGTTACCCATGGCGTAGTGCTAGCGCCGCGAGGGGCATAACCACCAGCATACTTATCTAAACCAAGTGCATTAATGGTTTCAAAAAAGCTGGTGCGCGCTGCATCAGATACAAACACCACGTTCGGGTCATTCGCTGTTGGAATATACGCCAGCATAGAGTTCGAGGTAGTGCCCGGGCTTAACAAGTCGTAAGGGTTACCAAAGCCCGTACTATTGTTAAAGTTACCGTTGTTACCATTTAAGAAGTACGTAATTGGCTTACCTGAACGACGCTCGTAAAACATATTGACGTTTGTCTTATAACCCGCAAAGAACTCATGCTCATAGCCAAAGTTAACCACAAAACGGTGTTCTGTTTCAAAAGCCGACCGGCCAACTACCGCTTCATTACGGTTAATGGTGGTATTAAAACCATAGTTACTACTTGCGGTTGAGCTGGTACTGGTATGCGCATCGGTAATATCCTGATTAGCATAAGAGGTTGTTACCCGGATGCCGTTATCCCAGGCTTTACTCAGCATAGTAGTAAACACTTTAGAGCGACCTTCCGCATCAGCATTGGTCAGCATAATATCGCGTGGCTGCGTGGCATTATAAATAATCCGTTGGCCATCGGCGGTAGTGCCAGCTTCTTTGCCTGTTAGGCTTGGGTCAATCCAAAACGCTGTATTCTCTGACTTTTTGTATTGATACTCGGTTGTCCACATTACATTGTCAGCAATGTAAGGAATATTAATCAGATAATCGGCTGCAATTTGCACCCGCCAATCTGATGGCAACTTAAAGTTTGGATCTGTAAAGTTGGTGCCGGCAAATACTGTTGAGTTAGCCACAGCATCTTTAAACGCTTGTGGTACATCATCAATACTAACACCACTTAATGCCGCAGCCAGCGGGTTGTTCGCAGTATTTCGCACATCAAAACGCGCAATACCTACGCCCGGGTTTGAATAGGAGTTTGACACCCAAACGGTTGGCTGGCCGCCAGAGAACCGGCCAATACCGCCACGCACAGTCAGATCCGTGTCCACATCCCATTTAATGCCAAAACGCGGTAGTAAAATACCTACGCCATCCAGGTTTTCAGTATTATCAAAACCGGTACGTTCTTTGGCTTGCTGGTTAAACTTAGGGCGGTCACTTGAAGCGAGCATTTCATAACGCAAGCCCATATCAATTTGAATATCATCAGTAATAAACCATTGATCATGAACATAAATGGCATGCTCATCACGCACAAATTCAGCAGCTGCATCATCAGGGTTTAATGATGTCGCATTCTGATATATTAAACGTGATGCTTGTCTGTTCTCAAAATCTTCCAGGCTGTCAAAGGTATAAGCACCCTTAGTATTTTGTAAGAACAGGTTAAAAATATCTAAACGCTTGAACTGATAACCGAAGCTTAAGTTGTGATCACCAATCAGATAGTCAGCGTCAAAAGCTAAAATAGTTGATTTTTTTCTTAAATCATTTGAATGGCGGGAAAAATCAGAGCCAAGACCAACAGCGTTACTACCAACACCGATATTCACGGTAACATCACCGTAATCACCAAAAGAGGCCTGAGTTGTTGGGTTATCAATATAGGTTAAGCTTAACCGGGTGGAGAAATCAGGCGTCCAGTCAGAATAAAGTTTAAACGCATAGTTATTTAACTCTTCAATCCGGTTATACCACTGTGACGACAAGCGCAAGCGATCTGCCCGCCCGGTAGTATTTGCTGTTCTGTTACCTTTATTGTACTGATACGTCATTGCAGCACGGTGGTCCTGACTAATATTCCAGTCAAGCTTCACTAATAATTTCTTGTCATCGGTAATTGGTGATAAATCCCAGCTGCCGGCATCAACACCGTATACGCTTTGGGCAATACGACGAACGGCTTCATAGTCAGCTAAGGTGGCTACCGTGCTGTTTGCTGCACCTGCACCTGCCGGGCCCCATTCTAATGGGGTATCAGCTTCATAAAACTCGTAAGACACAAAGTAGAACAATTTATCCTTAATAACTGCACCACCTGCTGTAGCACCCCAGGTGGTTTCATCGAACTGCAA
Organism: Arsukibacterium ikkense; assembly: GCF_000987775.1. Taxonomy (GTDB): domain Bacteria; phylum Pseudomonadota; class Gammaproteobacteria; order Enterobacterales; family Alteromonadaceae; genus Alishewanella; species Alishewanella ikkense. The sequence continues at coordinate 143,386 of NZ_LAHO01000014.1, read as the reverse complement.
CGGACGCTCAAACCGGCCTTCTTTTGGCGTACCGGCCCATTTGTCGCTTTGTGTTTCATAAAATAATGAGCCAGAAAAATCATTAGTACCAGACTTGGTTACTGCATTGATTTTTGCACCCTGGAAGCCACTGTCTTTCGCGTTAAATGGCGATACATCGATAGTGATTTGATCAATTGCTTCCAGAGAAATAGGTGAACGGGTAGTGGGGTAGCCATTGGCATTTAAGCCAAAGTCATCATTTTGCGCTATGCCATCAATACTAATGCTGTTAAACCGTGGGTTAGTACCGGCAACAACCAGTTCACCGTCTTTAGCCGTTAATACCGCTAAAGGGTTATTGCGCACAATATCTTTGATATCGCGGTCAAAGCTCGGGCTGTTTGCAACATCTGCTGCGTTAAAGTAACTGCTGCTGCCAGTATTGCCGGCTAAAATGGCGGTGCCGGTAACAGCGATACGCTCTACCTGCTGCACTGACTCTAATTCCGCATTCAGACGAAACGACTCGCCTAACGAAATGAAAATATTGTTGTACGTTTTTACACCTGCAGGGCTGGTGAAAGTAATAGTGTAAGGGCCACCTACCCTTAAGCCGGTGCTGGCAAAAGCACCACTTTGGTTAGTTGTTGCCACGGAGCGGGTACCTGACGGTACGTGTAAAATCTCTACGCGTGCATTTGCCGCAACCTCACCTGTTGCCGTAACAACATTACCACGAATTGCAGAAGAGGTATCAGCATACACCATGTTGCTAACACCGAGCGCAAGTGTTACTGCCAACGCTATATGTCTTATTTTCATATCGTTTTCACCTGGTAGTTGATAGTTGTGTTTTAATTCCGTTTGAAATACAAAGGCTGCTTTCAATTTGGGGAGTAAGTGTAACTAAGTTTTATGTCATTTTAGTTACACTGCAATTTAACCGGGAACTTTTAAGTCCTTCTTTGGTCAAACGCCACCTGTCACGCAAGTGTAACATGGCTGGTCAGAGTTGCGAACAATCCCCCCTTAAATTGGTTAAAAAATATCATTTTTTTGCATAAATCTGCACTGCGCTGGTGTTTCGTTAATAGCTTGGTTATGCTGTACGCCCGCTATCAATACAACTATTCCCTTATGTCTGACTCTCTTTTTTTGGGCTTTTTACTGTTATTATCCGGAGTAACAATGGCCGAACAAGTTACTGATATTAAAGTCGCTACTTTCAATGTAAGCATGGAGGCCAGCAACTACCTGCCCAGTGGTGAAACCGGTGACAACACCGTGCTGGCGAGCATTCTGGCTAATGGCAATAACCCGCAGGTGCAAAATATTGCCGCTATCATTCAGCGTGTAAGGCCAGATGTGCTGTTGCTAAATGAATTTGACTACATCGAAGATCCCAAGCAGGGTGTTGCAGCCTTTATCAAGAATTATCTGAATCAGTCACAACACGGCAGTAAGCCGATAGACTACCCTTATTTCTTTTATGCAACTGTCAATACCGGCCAGCCCAGCCCCTTTGATCTGGACAATGATGGCCAGGCAACGGGTGTCGGCGCCGATGCCTGGGGCTACGGCTTTTATCCAGGCCAGTATGGTATGGCGATCTTATCTAAGTACCCGATTGATCATGCTAATGTCAGAACTTTTCAACATTTTAAGTGGCGCGATATGCCAGACTTTATGCCGACCCAAAAAGCTGATGGCAGCCCATGGTATAGCGATGACGCCTGGCAGCAGATGCCTTTGTCGTCAAAATCTCACTGGGATGTACCGGTAATCGTTGGCAATACATCAGTTCATTTTCTGGCCAGCCATCCAACGCCACCGGTGTTTGATGGCCCGGAAAATCGCAATGGCATTCGCAACCACGATGAAATCCGCTTCTGGATTGATTATCTGAATCCAGGTAACGCAGGTTACATTTATGATGACAACGGCAATAACGGTGGCCTTGCTGAAAACCGTCGCTTTGTATTGCTGGGTGATTTAAATGCCTCTGCCGAAGCTGAAGGTGATGCCATTCATAGCGCCATCCGCTCTCTGGTTAACCACCGCAGAATAGATAACAGCTTTACCCCTGCCAGTTTAGGCGGCGCAGAACACACGCCAGAGCGTAAGTTCGCGCAATACCATACTGCCAGCTGGCGCATGCGGGCAGATTATGTACTGGCGTCTGACTTTGGCTTCAATATTAAAGAAGGTGGCGTGTTCTGGCCGGCAAAAAACACCCCCGATTACCCGTTGGTAGGCAGCCGTGATGCCAGCTCAGATCATCGCCTGGTTTGGGTGAAGCTTGAACTCAGCGCTGAATAGTCAGCACTGAGTTATTAGACTTGATAATAAAGATCAGAACTTTAATACCCGGTTTTGCACGTGTACCGTAACTTCTTCACGGTCATGGTACAGGTGCTTAACTTGTAAGCGATACTTAATATCTGCATCTAGCAGGCGCTGCTCAAGCAGAGCCAATATATCCGTTACGGTTTCATAGCGTTTTTTCATCGGCAGTTTTAAGTTAAATATTGTTTCCTGACACCAGCCATTAATCAGCCAATCTCCCATCCGTTCTGCCACCCGCTGTGGCTGCTCAATCATGTCGCAGACAACCCAATACACATTCTTTTTTTGCGGCTCAAACTTAAAACCATCGACAGTTAAATGCTTAACCTGGCCGGTTTGCATTAGCGATTCCGCCATAGGGCCATTATCTATAGCCGTAACCATCATGCTGCGCTTTACCAGTTGATAAGTCCAACCACCTGGGCTCGCACCTAAATCAACCGCATTTAACCCACCACCCAGGCGTTTGTCCCATTCAGGTTTTGGAATAAACTGCAGGAAGGCCTCTTCAAGCTTTAAAGTGCTGCGACTGGGTGCTTCATTGGGAAATTTCAGCCGCATAATGCCATTTTCCAGCGGGCTGTTGTTCTCCGGATATGACAAGCCAACATAGCCTTGCTGGCCGCTCAACAAAAACACATGCAGCACCGGTGCCCGCTTTTGCTCTTTGGGCAGCATAACGCCAGCCTGGCGCAGCGCCTGGCGCAGCGGCACAGTGAGCTTGCGTGCCAGCGTCGACAATGTTTTACCGTCGTTAGTTTCAGGATATTCTACCCTTAGCTCGCCACAGCCGTTCAACTCAGCAGCCAGCACTGCTGCTATTACCGGTGCGATACGATCAGCTGGCGGCAGCTCTAGTAATTCAGCCTGCAACAAGCTCCACTGGCGAATAAAGATAAACTGTTCAAACGGATAATCGCGGTAAAACTCAGCCAGCCCGTCAGCATCATAAGCTTCAAAAATAACATAAGCTGAATTCGCAGTGAGTTTGCAAAAACCAAAAACATCATAGCTACTGGCTTTATCCTGAATTTCCGCCGCACATTCTTTTTCAAAACCAGCCCGACAGTACAATAGTAGTTGTTTCATTTAACATCCTTTTGCCAGGCGCTTATTACAAGCATCAACCAGCCAATAATCAAAATTTGTCCACCTATCGGCGCTAAGGCGGAAATGTAAAATTTCTCTAGTTTCTAGCGCCGGCCAGAAGTATTTCATCAATTTTCCCACTACAATAAGCGGCTGCATCCGCAATAAGTTGCTGTTGGTTTAAGCCGCTGGCTTTAGTTGGTTTAAAATCATGATCTGCTGCCGTTAGCCAATGTACTTTAACCTGCGGCCAGTTTAACTCAGCTAATTCAGCACGTTTGCCAAAAGGGTCGCGCTCACCCTGCACAATATGTAAAGGTAACGGCAGTGTATCAAAATGTGCGGTACGCCACTGGCTTTTGCCTGGTGGATGAAATGGATAACCAAAGGCAAATACTGCTTTAACCTGCGGTACATCCAGCAAGTTAAGCATACTGGCTACCCGGCCCCCCATCGATTTGCCGCCAATAAATAGCGGTAAGCTGCTGTCGGCCTGATTAATCTGTACCATAAAATGTTGTTGTAACACCGCCATTTTATCAGGCGGCCTTTTGCTGCCAAGTTCAATACTGCGCTGCATATAGGGGAAATTAAAGCGCTGCACCTCGATTTGATAATGCGCCAGCGCCAGAGCCAACATATTCATAAAAAGGCTATCGCAGGGCGCACCCGCACCATGCGCCAGAATTAAGCGGGCTTTTGCTTTAATCAATGGCAACGGCATTGGTAAATTGCTGCTCAGTAAACAACAATTGCTCTGCAGTAACCATATCGACCATCCATTGGCGAAAGGCAGTAATTTTACCCAGCTCGGTCTGGCTTTCCCGGCACACCAGATAATAGGCATCTTTGCTGATCAATACATGATTAAACGGCACGATTAAGCGGCCAGAGTTAATATCAGGGCGCGCCAGCACATTATGGGCCAATGCCACGCCCTGGCCATGAATAGCTGCCTGCAGCACCATCGAAGAATGGCTGAAAATCGGCCCTTGATTAACATTAAACTGTTTAAAGCCCTGGCTGGTAAACCAGGCTTTCCAGGCACGGCGCGAGCCATCATGCAGTAGGTTGTGTCTGGCTAAATCGGTCGGCTCGTTCAGCGGCTTGCCACTGTTAAGCAGCAACGGTGAGCAAACCGGTAACAAGTACTCGGTATGTAGCTTATCGGCATGCAAGTTGCGCCAGTTACCACGGCCATAATAAATAGCAATATCAACATCATCAGTCAGAGAGCCTTCGTCTAAATCAACGGCTTTAATTCTGACATCGATATCCGGATGCTGCTCACTAAACTGATTTAAACGTGGCACCAGCCATTGAATGGCAAAACTGGGCTGCAAACTTACCGTCAATGAGCCTTTGGCACCACGGGCCAACAGCTTTTCAGTTGCTTCATGCAATTGCAGGAAAATCTCTTTAATATCCAGAAAATAACTCTGGCCCTCTTCGGTAAGTAACAAAGAGCGATTTTTGCGCATAAACAACTTCAGGCCCAGATGGTCTTCCAGTGCTTTTATCTGATGACTAATGGCCGCCTGAGTCACATACATTTCTTCCGCAGCCTTAGTAAAACTAAGGTGCCTGGCCGCTGTTTCAAAGGCTTTTAGTGCATTTAGTGGTGGCAGACGACGCGCCATAAAATTCGCTTAACTCAACAATTAACTGGCTGGTGGCTTATAGCCTTCAATTTCAACATCCTGGCCCTGAAACAAAAAAGCTTCCATCTGCTGTTCCAGAAACTGCCGGTGCTCAGGGTTCATCATATTCAGCTTTTTCTCATTAATCAGCATAATTTGCTTGGCCTGCCATTTGCTCCAGGCTTCTTTACTGATAGAGGCAAATATCTTGTTGCCAAGCTCACCCGGGTATAATTGAAAATCCAATCCCGGTGCATCCTGTTGCAAATACTGACAAAAAACCGTTCTGCTCATTAACTTTTGCTCCTTATTTCGGCGGCTGTAATGCCTGCAGCTGCTGTAGCAGGATTTTTGCCGGCGCTGATAATCCCACCTGCGGTAATTGCGCTATTGTAAACCATTGTGCGCCAGTTTGCTCCTGCACACTGCCTGGTTTAGTGTCTATCTGCACTAACATCGGCATTATCCATAAATGAAAATGGCTGAAAGTATGCCGAAAAGCGGGCTGTATTTGACTGCGGGTTACCGCCAGATGGTTCAACTGCAGATAATCTGCTCGCAGCTGTTCACTACTAAACTCAACAAAGCCATATAGCCCTCCCCATAAACCACTAGCCGGGCGCTGCTGCAACAATACCTGATCATGATACTGCAACATTAACCAGAAACTGTGTTTCTCCGGCATGGTTTTCGCTGGTTTTTTCCCTGGATAAGCCGTCTGCTCGCCAGCCAGTGCCGCCCGGCAATGTAACTTGAGCGGGCAATCCACGCAGCGTGGTTTACTGCGGCTGCACAAGGTTGCCCCTAAATCCATCATGGCCTGATTAAAGGCGGTTACGCGTCCATCGCCAGGGGTAATCTGCTCTGCCAGTTGCCATAACTGTTGCTCAACCGCTTTATTACCCGGCCAGCCTGCAATAGCAGCAAAACGGCTAAGCACCCGTTTGCAATTGCCATCTAAAATGGGGTAATGCTGGCCAGATGCTAAGGATAAAATGGCACCAGCGGTAGAACGCCCTATCCCGGGCAATGCCAAAACCTGCTCAAATTCCAGCGGAAACTGACCGTCGTGTTCTGTAGCGATGAGTTGCGCTGCTTTGTGTAAATTACGGGCCCGGGCGTAATAACCCAAGCCTGTCCACAAATGCAGTACTTCATCCAATGGTGCTAGCGCTAAACGTTTAACATCGGGAAAGCGCTGGATAAACTGCTCAAAATAGGGAATGACGGTAGCAACCTGAGTTTGCTGCAACATCACCTCACTGAGCCAGGTTTTATAAGGGCTTTTATTGATTTGCCAGGGTAAGGTCTTACGGCCATGCAGCTGATACCAGCTAAGCAGCTGATCTGAAAACCAATTAGCAATATCTTTTTGCAACACCCATCTCCGGTTGGCCACTAGCAGCGCAGTATAAGCAGCCAGTACATATAAAGCCAACGTAAAACGTCAGTTGAGCTTGTCGCTTAATATCCGCATAATGTGCGCCGCAGTTAGATGACGGAGCCAACAATGAGCAATACCCCAGAGCAACCTGAGCAACAACCAGAACAAACAGAGCAAACCGGTGAGATGCCATATATGCGGAAAATTCGCTCTTTTGTGTTGCGGGAAGGCCGGCTGACCAAGGGCCAGCAAAATGCACTGGATAATCATTGGCCGGTTTACGGTTTAGCCTACCAGGCCAGTCCGCTTAATCTGCCTGAGGTGTTTGGCCGCAGTGCCCCCGTTGTGCTGGAAATTGGCTTTGGTATGGGCAAGTCCTTAGTTGAAATGGCTAAAAATGCCCCCGAGCAGGATTTTATTGGCATTGAAGTACACAAACCGGGTGTCGGAGCCTGTTTGGGTGATGCAGCAGCGGCGGAACTGAGCAACTTGCGGGTGTTTGAACATGATGCGGTTGAAGTGTTGAAGGACAGCATTGCCGACACTAGCCTAAGCACCGTACAACTGTTTTTCCCCGACCCCTGGCATAAAAAACGCCACCATAAGCGGCGGATAGTGCAGGCGGATTTTGTGCAGCTGCTGCGCCAGAAACTACAAATAGGCGGCGTGTTCCATATGGCAACCGACTGGCAGAATTATGCCGAGCATATGTTGCAGGTGATGCAGGCCGCACCTGGGTTTAGCAATCTGTCTGCCAGCAATGACTATGTAGAGCGGCCTGAACAGCGGCCATTAACCAAATTTGAGCAACGTGGCCAGCGGCTTGGGCATGGCGTCTGGGATCTTATGTTTGAAAGGATAAACTAATGCTAGCTAACACCAGCCAGATGCTGCTGCGCAACATTGCTGATTTAACCGGCAATATTCTTATTGTTGAACCCGAAGCCGATGAACTGGCTCGCAGCTTACTGGCAAACCTGCCAGCTGGCGCAACATTAAGCTGCTACACCACCAATGCCGCTGTCGCCAACGCCTGGCAACAAACCGCCGCAAACTGCTTCTTCAGTGCGCTGCCAGAATTTCAGCAACAGTTTGATACTGTGGTGATCTTCTACCCAAAAAGCAAAGAGCAACTAAGCTTAACTCTGGCCACCGTGGCCCCGGCGCTGCATAGTAACAGCCAGCTATATCTGGTGGGCGATAACAAAGGCGGGATTAAGAGCCTGAACAGTCATGCAACAAAATTGGGGTTGCAGGCGAATAAACTGGATAATGCCAAACACTGTCTGTGGTATTACCTGAGTGGCCCACTGCAGGCGTTAGCCACACCCGTATTCAGCCAGCACACCTTAAGCATTAATAATACTGAACTGCAGATTTACTCTGTGGCCGGGGTATTTAACCATGGCAAACTGGATACCGGCACCGCCTTATTACTGCAACACCTGACGCACATTAATAAAGGCAGTGTGTTAGATTTTGGTTGCGGCTGCGGTGTCATTGGTGCCTTTTTAAAAAAACGTCAGCCAGCGATTAGCCTGTATTGTTCTGACGTCAGCGCACTGGCAACCGAAGCAACCCGCCTGACGTTAAGTGCCAATGGCCTGCAAGGTACAGTCGTAACTGCTGATGGCTTACCGGCCCAACCTGCGCATTTTGATCATATAGTCAGTAATCCGCCGTTCCATACAGGTATAAAAACCGACTATAGTATCAGTGAAGCTTTTATCAGCCAGAGTAAAGCGCGGTTAAATACCGGAGGAAGCTTAACCCTGGTGGCAAATTCACATCTGGCGTATCAGGCCTTGCTGGAGCAAACTTTTGGCAAAGTGACGGTGCTGGCAAAAACGAATGGTTTTGTTATTTATCAGGCAATTAAAAGGTAAAACGATGACACAGCGGTCGAAGATGCCGACATTAATCAACCTTGGCTTAATAGCAATGTTGTCAGGATTGATGCCGGCGCAGGCTGCTGTGCCACAGCAGTGTATTCAGGCAAAAAACCGCATTAAGGCCTGTCCGCATCAATTATACCGGGCTGATAAATTGCCATCACAAAGTAACATACAGTTACTTTGTATCTGCATTTCCGATTTTGAACCTTTACTCCGGCAAACGGATGGCGATCAGCAAAAAATAGAACAAAATATGACCAGGCGGCAATTTGAAGTGCAGTTTGGCGAGGATTTACCCGTCATTCTGGCCATCTTAAAACGCCAGCGCTAATCAACCTGCAAAATTAAACGGCTTTGAAACAAGCCAAGATATTCTTCTGGCTGCTGATAGAGCACCGGCACCAGAAACAGTTTATTTTGCTCTACCCAGTAAATGGCATTTTGGCATAACTCTCGCCCCAACTGCACAGCTTGCTGTTTATCGCAGAACACGATCCAGCTTTTTTCCTGAAAACGTAAATCAGCTGAAGCACCAATTACCGAGCGAAAAGGAATTCTGGTCTGTTGCAGCAAACCTTCAAAGCGCTTATCGAGGCATAAATTGAGTGGCTGACTTTGCAACTCTCCAGCCGGGTTCTGGGCACTGATAATCGCAAAATCGATTTTGGTTGCTAGACTTTGCTGGCAGATAAAGACGCTGTTTTTATATGCTTCCCATAGCGACATAAGTTATACCCACTGAAAACAACCGTGCTAACTATAACCCTTGGCCATAAAAACACCAAACGGGTTTGCTAAAACGACATTAACTGCATAACATCAGTAGCATAATCAGAAAAATTGCAGCCATAAGATGACAGCAGTAACACCCAGCACAACCAGAACCAGTACCATCAGAAGTGCGCTGTTTACCGGCGTAATGACAATATGCAGCCTGACTATCTGTGTTTCTATGCTGGTATCTACTTTGCAGGATATTAAACAACAGCGTACCGCGCTGCTGAATGAGCTTGAAAGCTATGCCAGCATTATTGCATTTAACGCTCAGTCCAGCTTTGCAGAAGCTGAAAAAACAATCTTGCAAGCAAAAGTTGAATTTGCCGATGAGCAGGAAAACATCTTCGACGATTATGCCAAACTGGAAGAAAGCCGGCTCCGCTCTTTTGCCGCAGTGCCAATGTTCCACCATATCCATATTTATCGTTTAGCACCGCAAACTGATAACTTGCAGCTTTACTCAATCTATAATGCCCGGGGCTTGGGGCCTTATCCGGCGCAGTTTGACAAGGTAGCGTCATATACTAAGCCGCAGCTTAGCAATAACTATATTGAATTAAGCCAGGAAATCCTGCAAAACGACCAGCTGGCAGGCTATGTTTTTATCAGAGCCAGCCAACAAGAACTGAAAAACTATATTCAAAACCGAATTTTATTCGATCTGTTTATCATTATATGTGCCCTGTTGGTCGTTTATCTGCTTACCCGTAAACTTGAACAGAAATTCACCGCGCCTATTAATCAGCTATTACAGTTAGTGCAAAAAGTCGCCAAGGATAAAGACTACCAGGTGCGGGCACCTCAAAGCAGCATTGAAGAATTCAACAAACTCGGCAAAGCGTTGAATACTATGCTGGATAAGATTGAGCGCCAACTGATTCAGCAAAAACAATCAGAGACCGAAATCAGAGAGCTGTATCAAGGTCTTGAACATAAGGTAAGTGAGCGAACTCTGGCGCTGAAAACATCAAATCAAGAGTTGCTGAACACCCTGGCTACCTTGCATCAATATCAGAATCAAATTGTTGAAACCGAGAAAATGGCCAGTCTGGGACAAATGGTCGCCGGCGTTGCCCATGAAGTTAATACGCCTATTGGCTTGGGGGTGACAGCTTCAACCTTATTGCAGGATAAACTAACCGACATTCAGCGGGCTTTCACCGAAAAAAAACTGACGTCTTCACAGCTGGAGCGGTTTTTAACCGAGAGTAAAGAAAACCTGGGCATTATCTATCGCAATCTGGATCGGGCAGCCAGCTTAATCAGTAGCTTTAAGCAAGTGGCCGTTGATCAGTCCAATGACAGCCAGCGCAGCTTTAATATGGCCCAGTTAATCAACGAGGTGTTGCTATCGTTGCGACCAAACCTGAAAAAGACCAGGCATCAGTTACTGGTTAACTGCCCCGCCGATTTGGTAATTGAAAGCAAACCCGGGCCAATAAACCAGATATTAATCAACCTGGTGATGAATAGCCTTATTCATGCTTTTGCTGACAATGACCAGGGTGAAATAAACATTAGCGTTGCAATCAGCGGCACGCGCTGCCAGTTAATGTACCGGGATAATGGCAGTGGCGTTCCAGAAACGATTAAAAAGCGCATATTCGACCCCTTTGTTACGACGAAGCGCGGTGAAGGCGGCAGTGGTCTTGGCTTGCATCTTGTGTACAACCTGGTTACACAGGCATTAAACGGTAAAATTATTTTCAATAGCACGCTTGGCCATGGCGTGGAAATTTTAATAGACTTTCCGGTAATCAATAATAGCCACCAACAACGTAACTAACAATAACTAGATGTATTTATTAATTATTTTAGCTTTTAAGTTTTATTGCCAGATGAAACTCAGCCAAATGTTAACAAAATTCTTGTTAACATTTGGCTGGCCCGCTATAATTGCGCCATTATTTGACAGGTCAACGTCAACTATAGTAATTAGTACGCTATACTGTTCACAAAAAACACATAAGGTTTAACTCTAATGCAAACACCTGTGATTCTGATCGTTGAAGATGAAGAAGTTACCAGACTCAATCTGGTTAATCTGTTCCAGGGTGAAGGTTATGATGTCATCGAAGCAGTTAATGGCGAAGAGATGTATCAAAAGCTGGAACAGAATCCGGTTAATCTGGTTGTAATGGACATAAACTTACCTGGTAAAAATGGTCTGATCCTGGCCCGTGAGCTGCGTCAGAAAGAAAATATCGGTTTAATTTTCTTAACCGGCCGCGACAGTGAAGTAGATCGGATCCTTGGCCTGGAAATTGGCGCTGACGATTATCTGACCAAACCCTTTAACCCGCGTGAACTGACCATTCGTGCCCGTAACCTGCTCGGTCGCACTGTTGCTCAGCCAGTGGTTGAAGAGCACAAAAGTATTGTTAAGTTTAATGGCTGGACCTTAGATGAAAACAGCCGCAATCTGACGTCACCCAAAGGTATGGCACGACGCTTACCCAAAGGCGAATACCGCGCGCTGCGCTTAATGCTGGATACTCCCGGTAAAATATTTACCCGCGAGCAACTCATTCGCCATATGACTGGTCGTGAACTGCGCCCGAATGACCGGACGGTTGATGTTACTATCCGCCGTATTCGTAAGCATTTTGAGTCTGACATTGATAGCCCTGAGTTAATCAGCACTATTCATGGTGAAGGTTACCGCTTTGTTGGCAAAATCGACAAATAAGGCTGCGGCTGATTCAGCACAGCACCTTAGCTGTGTGCTTCAATAAACTCATGCAGAGCAGCCAGGTGCTGCTCTGCTGTTAAATGATAATCCACTAATTGCCGCTCTAGCCCAGACCACAACGCAGGCTCCTGTTCAAATTTTTTCGCTTGCCGTTGTACCCACAATAACCCAACTGACGCTGCAGCGCCTTTTAGCTTGTGAGCCGACTCTTTAAAATCATCCTGATGCTGTTGCACCGCGGCTTCAATCATCTTGTTTATATAGCCAGGTAATAACTGAGCAAATAACTGGGCGCTGCGTTTCATTGCATCAGGGCCAAGTGACTGTAAGTAATCCTGCAAGGTTGCGACATCAAGTACCTGATTATCGCTATTAGTGGGTTTAACCGGGTTAGGCTGCTGCAGTTTCAGGGCACTGGGTGAGAATAATCTTGCCAGCATTTGGTCAAGCTTATTGGTGTTTATAGGCTTAGCCAAAGCACCATCTACCTGCACATCAATCAGTTGCTCTTCTGCTTTTCGGACATTGGCACTTAATACCACTATTGGAATAGCCTGCAAGTGGCTTTCGCTGCGCATATAACGGGCTATCTGGTCGCCACTCATATCAGGTAACTGCATATCCAGTAACACCAAATCAATATCGTCTTCTGTCTCCAGTAAGGCTATGGCATCTTCGCCTGTTTCAGCATGAATAACCGCATGGCCGCGCTGCTCCAACAGGGCAATAGCTATTTCAGCATTTAGCGGCACATCTTCAATCAACAGGATCGTTAATTCCGGGCACGCTATGGTGTGATCGCTGGGCGCAGCAACCCGCTCCGTTGGCAGCGACACACTAAAGCAGCTACCCTGGCCGGGTTCGCTATGTAACGATACCCTGCCAGCCATCGCTTCTACCAAAGCACGCGATACAGACAAACCAATACCTGACCCTACAATGCTTAGTCTTCGACCATCGGTAGATTTGTAGTACATATCGAAAATTCGTTCCTGCTCAGCGCTGGCAATACCAATACCGGTATCCTGCACCCTGAACAACAATTCAGCTTGGCCGGCGCTGACAATATTCAATGTGCAATCAAGGGTTATCTGACCCTGAGCGGTAAATTTCACAGCGTTGTTCAGTAAATTCCACAACACTTGTCGCAACCTGGTTGCATCCAGTTTCAGATAAGTGTCCAGCTCGCCGTCGGTAGTCATTACAAAATGCAAACCTTTCTGCTGGCAGATCAGCTCAGCAAAGTTAGCAATATCATTCAGAAAATTCTGAATATGAATGCTCTGATAGACAATGTCTAAATCCTGCCGGTCAATTTTATCCAAATCGATAATATCGTTAAAAATATTTCCCAGAGTTTCTGCACTACTAAAAATCGTATTAGCCCAGCTGTGTTGCTCCGGCCTGAGGGTACTGTCCAGCAAACGCCGACTTAAACCCACAATGCCATTAAGAGGAGTTCTGAGTTCATGGCTTAAGGTCGCTATAAATTTGCCTTTGTCCTGATAAGCCTTTTCTAACGCCTGTTCAGCCAACTTTCGTGAGGTAATATCCCGGCCAAATCCAAGCAAGCCGATATAACGTCCTTGACCATCGTAAAACGGTACCTTGCGCATTTCAAACCAGAGCAGCTGACCGTCAGGTTTAACAAATTCAACATCCAGTGTCAGCTCGGTATGCTCTGCAGCCTCTTGATACTCGGTCAGAATAGCGGCCTGAGCACTATCCTCATTGTAAAGTTCAGCCGGATGGTGACCAATTAGCTCTTGTGCTGATTTGCCCATAATAATTTCAAACATTTTATTGCAGCTGGCAAGGTGGCCATTTTCATCACGGTAATAGAATAAATCAGGTGAGCTATCAACAATAGAGCGGATTAATAAGCTTTGTTCTTCCAGCTCCTGCTGGGTTTTTTTACGCTCGGAAATTTCTTTGCGCAGTTCATCTACCGCACGCCGTTTTGCCTGAAATGCTTTTTTCCGCTCTTCAATCTCGAAGTTAAGCTGGCGAATACTGTCTTGCATATTCTGATTCAGCAAACGTTCCTGATGCGCTGAGTCTTTCAGATACAGCATGGCTGCATCTAAATGCAAGGCCAGATAAAAGATAATCAGAATAACTACCGGGCTTGCCAGCAAGGTTAGCAACAACTGCGATTTCAGCATCGGCCAATCTACTACCACAGCAAACAATGCCGCATAGGTGTAGTGTGCCAGTACCAACAATGCCAGCATTGCAGCTAATATCAGCACGCCAAGCCGCAACTTACCCCAGCGTTTGATCAGTCCAGCGAACGCTTTAACCTGTGGATGTACCGGACTTTGCATTAGGCCCTGCCGTTAACGCGATTAGCAACCTCAACCATCACTTAATTGGCAGGTTGCAGATCAACCATCATATTCCGATATGAACAGTATGCAACCTCTTCACTCTGCTGTCTGAACGTGCCCTGACGGCTGTAGGAGCTGTGGTCTTTATAAATAGTCAGTGCAACGCCCTGGCCAACCCGAACTGCCCGCCCTTCAGCCTGGCGTGCCTGAGTGCTACACAGCAAGTGACTCACTTGTTTGTAATTATCACGCTCGAAAATGTCACCAGAGCTCAGCAATGGCTGTGCCAGGTTATTAGGGGCAAACTTCCAATCGGCAAAACGACTGCGTAATTGATTAGCGTTTAGCTCCATCTGGTCACCCCGGGTCAGATAATGGGTAGTAACTTTAGTCAGATTCAAAGCAGCGCCTTCGCCTTTGCTTGTGGCATTTGCCATATCAACCACGTAAACACCCGCTTCTCCTGCAACCGTCAGCCGAACCTCTGGATCATCAGCGTTACGGCGAAAACCAACCAGTAAACCGGTATTTTCATCAATACCAAAACCAAAGCGGCTTTGGGTGTCATGTAACAACCGAATTAACCGCCCCTGACGGCCGCGTTCCGAGAAGTGAGTATCAAGTACCCCATAACGAAACAAACCCAGTCCACCGGTGCCAGTGTAGGTAAGATGATTTTCTGCCAATCCATTGCTACAGCTTTGGTCTTTATCACAGCCGACAGCCGGTGCCGGCAAATCAAAGGCGCCAAACTGCATGGCATTATAACTGTCGCCATTAGTAATCATTGGTGTGCGCTGGCCGTTAAAACTACCACCCGACATCACAGCTGTGCCGGCACTGGTTCCAGCCACCACAATTTGGCCGGCTTCAAGCATCCGTTCAATTTGTTGCAGCTCAGGCGAAGCTGAACCATCAGCCAGTCGTAATGCTTTTAGCGTTAAACTCTGATCACCGCCATTAAAAAAGATAGCATCAGCCCGCCGAATTTGTGCAACGGCGCCTTTACTGCCAGCCCGGCAAAATTGAACCTTCTGAGTCATCAAATCCGGGTAAACCCGCTGCCGTTGATAGCTGCCGTGTTGCTCGGCAAGGTGTCGCTCCAGCTCAGCACAGCTATTACTATCACCGGTTTGCCAGGCGGCCTGATAGGCGGCACTTAAAGGCAACCAGCTAACTTCAGCACCTGCTTCAGTAAATAAGTTGGTATAAAAGTCTACTGCTGCAAAAGGGTCGCGCGAAGAGGCCGTTACCACCAGGATCCGTGGTTTGCGTTTATCACCCGCCACTTGCTGCGCCATCGCCACAAAGCGTTGATGCAGCTCTACACTAAACGCATTTTTAGTTCTGGCTAAATCAGCAAATTCGCGGCTACGCGAGGCATTGCGGCCGCTGCCACTACTAAGAACCGGCACTTCCAGTTGGTCTAATACAAAGTTAAGTTCGCGACCACTCAGGCCGGCATAAACGGCGCGGCCCGATACCCAGATACCGTCCACTTCAATTTCTGCTCCGCGCCATAATCTTAGTAACTCACGCTCAGAGATGGTTTCTTCAGCCAACTGGGTGCGTAAAAAATCTAAGATAGCCAGCATTTGCTGCTGTTCAATAATCCGATCCTCAGACCAAAAACCAGCGCTGTTAATCGCCTGCAAATGCTCAGCTTTTAATTGGTATTGATTCTGCTTTTTCGCCGCAGCAGAAAAAACATCATCCGTCAGACAATGCCGGGTAGCTGTTGAGCTGCAAGTAGCCAGCCCTCCGCCCATCAACAGCATAGAGTAGTCTGGCATAGTTTTATTTTCGTCATTAGCACTAAGGGTAAAAACCGGCAATGCCATCAAAATGGCTGATAAACAAGCTGTTATTTTTTTCATCGGCTCTTTCTTATTGTTATTCAGGCGCTCTGGGCCTGCTGACAACTGATAATGCGCAAAGCGCTAATCCCCATATTTAGTAGTTGTAGATTATCCTGTATTGACATCTTTGCCAATTAGAAGTAGAAATAAGATTGTGTTTGCTGGCCGATTTTTGAATCGATGGCGCACAACTAACCAAAATTAGCAGTGAATTAACCACATTAAAGTAGCGATATGTTAAAGAAAGCACTCATGCTCGGCTCATATCACTATTCGTCTTACTACCTTTCTGAGTGGTTTAACGAATAGAAACCTATCAGGCAACTGCGGTTGACCTGAGGTTCTCTATTTAAACAAACCCATTAAAGCAAAAATAAAGCAAATAACAGGTGTGCCTGATCGTTAGCTGATCGTGTGCCCAAATAAAACACAGGTGTAACTATGCGTAAATTAAACCCGCTGGCGCTGGCTATTGCCGGCAGCTTACTCGCGTCTCCTTTTAGCTATGCCCAACAGGAAACCGCCAAAGAAGAACAAAAAGTTGAACGAATAGAAGTCACTGGTTCACGGATAAAAGGCGTTGACCTGGAGGGCACTCAACCGCTGGTGGTTATCTCGGCCGAAGACATTAAAAACTCCGGTGCCAGCTCTGTATATGAGTTGTTACGGGATCTGGGCCAGGTACGCGGCGGCAGTGGCACCTTTTCTACCTCGGAGAGCGGCGCAACATCGACCTCTACTCCAGCCGGTCAGGCCGCAGCCTCGCTGCGTGGCCTTGGCCCCTCCTCTACCCTGACGCTGATTAACGGTCGCCGGGTTGCCGCATCTTCTTTTGCCGCAGGTACCCAGAACTTTGTAGATATTAACAGTATTCCGCTGGCCGCTATTGAACGGGTAGAAATTCTGGCCACAGGCGCATCGGCCATTTATGGTGCAGATGCTGTAGCCGGGGTTATCAATTACATCCTGAAAAAAGACTACGACAAAGCCGAGCTAAATGTTTCTTACGGCAACAGCACTGCCTCCAGCAACGAAGGTACAGCCAATATCAATTTTATCTTTGGCCAGCAAGTAGCTGGCGGCAACCTGACCTTGTTTGCTGACTTTTATGACCGCCAAGATTTTACCGCCCAGGACCGCGATTTCAGCCGTAACCCCATTTTAGCCAGTAACTATTCTTACCTGGCCAAAGGCACGCCGAATATCTATTACTTTTCAGCCAATAGTGGTGATGAGATTGGTAACCCACAGTGTGCAACGCCGCTAGTAACCACTGAGTTTGGCGAACAAATTTGTGCCTACTATGCTAATGAAGATGACGTACTGCGCAGCCCGATTAAAAGCGTTTCTGGCGGCCTGATGTTTAATCGTGAACTGGCAAACAATGTAGTTTGGAATACCGACCTGTTCTACTCACGAACCAAATCTACTGCAGTGTCCAGCCCGGCGCCCATTAACCAGTTAAACGATGCGGAAGGCGCCTGGGCACCTGAAAATGCACTCGATCATTTCCCTGGCGTAACCCGTGATAACGATTTTATTTATTTTGGCGATGATGAAATCTGGATCGATCCATTCTTCTCTCCTACCGGCCAGCGTTTGTGGGGCTTCCAGTTTGATGCCCGCTTTAATGACCCGCGTACCGTTGACGTTACCACCGAAGCTATCCGCCTGGTCTCCTCGTTACAAGGTTCTATCGGTGCCTGGGATTGGGAAAGTGCAGTATTATTGTCGCGCTCAAAATCTACTCAGGAAGCCAATGCCGGAATTTACAACCGCTATAAATACCATGCCGCTATCGCCGGTGAGTTGTGTCAGGATGGCAGCATAGCCAGCCGTAACGGTAATAGCCTGAGTTGTGGCAGCAGCACTTTGGCTGGCTTTTATAACCCCTTTATTCAGAATAACGCCGACAATGAAGCCACTCTTGCCCTGGCCCAGGAAGTACCCACCCGGGACGGTTTAAGTACCCTTTATGGCTGGGATGCCCGTTTTAGCGGCGAACTATTTGAGTTTCGAGACCAAATGGTTAGTGCTGCTTTTGGCGTGGAACTGCGCAAAGAGAAAATCAGTGATGAACCCTCACTCAATGCCCAGGCCAGGTTTGAAAATGCCTATCTGGTAGATGTGTTCGGTTTTGGTTCCAGCCTGTCGGTTGCCAGCCGCAGCCAGGCAGCAGTGTTTGGTGAATTTTATGTGCCGCTATCTGACACGGTTGAGTTGCTGGCAGCAGGCCGCTACGACCATTACGACGATTTCGGCGGTACTTTTAATCCGAAAGTCGGTTTTACCTGGCGGCCCACTGACGAGCTGATTTTGCGCGCGTCCTGGGCCACTTCGTTCCGTGCACCGTCACTAACCCAGGCCGGGGTTAAACTCAGAACCACTACCGCTCGTTTCGACTGCTCGGCCAATGATCTGGTTAATCAGTTCTACTGTGGTGGCCAGGGAGGCACCGGCACACCCAATGTACTGGAACTGGGCAACCCTGACTTAAAGGCAGAAACCTCAGAGTCAGTCAGCCTTGGTTTTGGCTGGAGCCCAAGCCGCGATACGACCTTAACAGTTGACTACTGGCAGTTTGAACACAAACGGCTGGTAGATACCGATATGACCGCTGCCCTGGCGCGAAGTATTACCGATGTCAGCCAGCGCCATTGTGGACTGGTACCGGATGGCGCCACCGGTATTGCGCTTAACACCAATGCGGCAGTTGGCCGTGATAGCTTTAATGTTTGTGAAGTACTGGACAGCCAGGGCCGCAATCTGACCGATGCCAACGCCAATATGACCGAGATCCTGAACAGCTGGGTTGAGTCTACTCCGGCCAGGCTGAACAGCCTGCCGCTACTGCGCGACCATGTGATCCAACTGGATAACGTCGGCCAGCAAACGGTGAAAGGTACCGATATCCGCTTTAAACATACACTGGATTTTGCCGGCGGTCGTTTAGGGCTGGATGCAGACTGGACGCATTATCTGTCATTTGAGCGCAATAAAGCAGGCTCAGATCAACTGGAGTCGCTGGTGGGCACTTACCGCTATCCACGTAATATTGGTACAGCCCGTATCTCATGGCGCGGTGAGGCTATTTTTACCGGCTTATCAGCGCAATATACCTCATCTTATGCTGACGACATCAGTCGCCTGAGAAGTCGTAATATTATCGAGATGGAAGATCTTGGTGTGCTAAGGGCGGATGGCACCCGGGATGTGTCGGCCTGGACCACCTTAAAAGCGAATATTGGTTACGATTTTGAAAATGCGGCCATCAGCTTTACCGTGAACAACCTGCTGGATCGAGATCCACCTAAGGTGTTTGGTGCAGCTCGCGGTTTTGATTCGATCAATCATGATGCGCTGGGCCGTAACTATCGCCTATCCTTTACTTATTACTTTTAGTAAAGAAACCAGGAGGGAGAGCTCGCTCTCCCTTTTTCTTAGCGCGATAGCACAGGTTTAAGTTATGTCTATAAATACCAAACAACCGGTGTCGATGCCGGACGCCTTTGTCATCCTGTTTTTTGTGATGGTACTGGCGGCCATTGCCTCGCATCTTATTCCGGCAGGCTCGTTCGATATTATTGAAGTGGCGGCCGAAACGGACAGCGCCGTAAAAACTAAAAGCCGGATAGATCCCGGCAGCTTTCAGTTTGACCGTGACGGTGATTATGGCGTGCCCTTATTTGCCGAAGGTGGCGGTATTGGCTTTTTTAACTATGCGTTTGAAGGGTTAGTCTCTGGTTCAAAATGGGGCTCTGCCATAGGCGTAGTGGCTTTTATTATGCTTACCGGCGGTGCCTTTGGCATTATTATGAAAACCGGCGCCATTCATAACGGTATTCTGGCATTAATCGACAAAACCAAACGGCTGGACTTTTTGTTTATCCCGATTATGTTTTTGCTGTTTTCCTTAGGCGGCGCCATCTTTGGCATGGGGGAAGAGGCTATTGCCTTTTGCATTGTGTTGCTGCCGCTGATGCTGGCCTTAGGCTATGACGCCATCACCACGGTGCTGGTCACCTACATAGCCACCCAAATCGGTTTTGCCACCAGCTGGATGAACCCCTTTAATGTCGCCATCGCCCAGGGTATTGCCGACATTCCGTTAATGTCAGGTACCGGCTTTCGGATTGGCATGTGGTTAGTCTTCACCCTGTTTGGGGTGATTTTCACCATGCGCTATGCCGCCAAAATTAAGCAGCAACCTGAACTGTCGCTCAGTTATCACACTGATCAGCGACTTCGCAGCGAGCAACAACAACAGGCAAGCAGCAGCTATACCAGTTTGGATAGCATTATTTTGCTGGTGTTTTTTGCAGGGCTCGGCTGGATCATCTGGGGGGTAACAGTACGGCAATACTATATCCCGGAAATTGCCAGCCAGTTTTTCACCATAGGCCTGGTGATTGCCCTGGTCGCAGTGCTGGGTAAACGCTTCAGGGTCAATGACGCTGCCGACGGTTTTAAACAGGGCGCAGCAGAATTATTACCGGCGGCGTTAATTGTCGGTATGGCGAAGGGCATAGTGCTGATGCTCGGCGGGGATAATCCGGAAACACCGTCAGTACTCAATACCCTGCTGTATTACTCCGGCCAGGCTCTGGGCGATTTACCGGCTTATTTATCTGCCTGGCTGATGCTGGTTATCCAGTCGGTATTTAATTTCTTTGTCGCCTCTGGCTCCGGCCAGGCGGCGCTGACTATGCCGTTAATTGCACCACTGGCCGATTTAGTCGGACTATCAAGGCAAATTGCGGTATTAGCTTTTCAACTGGGCGATGGCCTGACCAATTGCATTATTCCTACCTCTGCGGCCCTTATCGGCTGTCTGGGCGTGGTGCGGGTCGACTGGACTGTCTGGCTTAAATTTGCCTGGAAGCTGCAGTTATGGCTGTTCGCGCTGGCCACTGGTTTTATGTTGCTGGCAGTGGCTATTGGTTATCAATAACGAGGTTATTTTGAACACAATTTTTCTGATTAAAAATGTCGAGGTTTACGCACCACAGCCGCTCGGTAAACAAGACATAGTGCTGGCCGGTGGCAAAATAATTGCCATTGGTCAGCATTTTACTGCTGGCAGCAGCGATTTACCGCTAACAGTGATTGACGGCAGTGGCAGCATTGCCGTACCCGGCTTTGTTGACTCGCTGGTGCATTTTATTGGCGGCGGTGGTGAAGGCGGCTTTGCCACCCGCACGCCGGAAATGCAATTAACAGATGCCACCCTGGGCGGTGTTACCACCGCCATTGGCGTACTGGGCACCGATGCCACCACCCGCACCCTGAGCAATTTACTGGCCAAAGCCCATGCCCTGCAAATTGAAGGCATTACCACTTATTGTCATACCGGCTCATACCAGGTGCCCTGTCGTACCCTTACCGGCAGCATTACTGACGACCTTATTCTGATTGATAAATTTATTGGTGTGGGCGAAATTGCCATTAGCGATCATCGCTCATCGCAACCCACCACTGATGAAATCAGAAAAGTAGCGGCTGCGGCCAGAGTCGGCGGCATTCTGGCGGGTAAAGGCGGTATTGTCAGTGTGCATATGGGCGCAGGTGAGCGTATTTTGCAGCCTATTTATGATGCCGTGGCAGGCACTGAACTTAGCTTAAAGCAGTTTTACCCTACCCATATGAACCGCAACCGTGCGGTATTTCAAGCCGCTCTGCAGTTTGCCGGTCGTGGCGGCGTTATCGACTTTACCACCAGCACTACCGCATACGATCTGGCGCATGGTGAAGTGGCAGCGGCGGCGGCGTTAGCCGAAGCACTGCAGGCTGGTGTTAAGCCAATGCAACTGACGTTAAGCTCAGATGGCAATGCAAGCCTGCCCATTTACAGTAACAATGGCGAATTACTGGGGCTGCAGGTGGGCCAGGTACGCACTTTGTATCAGGCGGCGCGCGAGGCTATCGTAGAGCACAACGCCGCTATCAGCGATGTAATCTGTGCTATTAGCCAGGCACCGGCAGCTATGCTGGGCCTGTCGCAAAAAGGCAGGCTGACCGCCGGGCTCGATGCCGATTTGGTGTTACTGAACCGCGACGATTTGAGCATTGACCAGGTATTTGCCATGGGTAAGCAACTGGTTAATGCTGGCCAGGCCACGGTAAAAGGCATGTTCGAGCAGTAATCCTGCAGCTGAACAGCTTTTAGCATAAATATATGCAAAGCCACCACTATACTTCAGCTAAAAAAGCTGCCCCGGCAGCTTTTTTTTATGCCAAACTGGTATTGATGGTGGAAATAACGCCAATTCATGTAATTTATTTTCATTTTCAACCGACCAGTTCCAAATTCAAATAGACGGCCAGACGGATAAACTTCACTTGCTTTTTCGGCTTTTTCTTAGTATACCTGTTCAGCTTGGTGGGTTTAGACGGCCAAAAGAGTTAGAGTAAATACACTACAACGCATTGACCTCTGAAAGAACTCTCGTTATTTTCTTT
The DNA here is from genome assembly GCF_000987775.1 of Arsukibacterium ikkense. Taxonomy (GTDB): domain Bacteria; phylum Pseudomonadota; class Gammaproteobacteria; order Enterobacterales; family Alteromonadaceae; genus Alishewanella; species Alishewanella ikkense. The sequence goes on along the minus strand of NZ_LAHO01000014.1, from coordinate 120,933 downwards.
CAGCAGCGACGAAACCAAATAAAAGAATAATAATTCACATTTATTAAATAATTATACATTTGCAAGGCAAGTTTGGAGGTAAGTCATGGCGTTGTATCAACATAGTCAGGCACGGGAAAATTGTGGCTTTGGCCTGATAGCACATCTGGAAGGTGCGGCCAGCCATCGGATTGTCAGAACTGCCATTAATGGCTTAGATCGGATGCAGCATCGCGGTGGCATTTCCGCCGACGGTAAAACCGGTGATGGCTGCGGCTTATTAATGCAAAAGCCCGACAGCTTCTTTCGGGCTATCGCCGAGGAAAACGGCTGGAATCTGGCAAAAAAATACGGCGTTGGCATGATCTTCTTAAGCCAGGATCCAGTGAAAGCGGCCGCAGCAAAAGCCATTATTAATAAAGAAATTGCCCGCGAAACCCTAAGCCTGGTGACCTGGCGCAGCGTACCCACCGACAGCAGCGTGTTAGGCCCGCTGGCGCTGGAATCTATGCCACAAATTGAGCAGGTTATTGTTAATGCACCGCATGGCTGGGGCGATCACGATTTAGAACGCCGGCTGTATATGGTAAGACGCCGGGTTGAACAGCAATTAGCAGCCGATGCGGATTTCTATATTCCCAGTTTTTCGTCCCTGGTAACGGTATTTAAAGGCCTGATGATGCCGGCCGACTTGCCGCGTTTTTATACCGACTTAGCCGATATCCGCATGGAAACGGCTATTTGCGTGTTTCACCAACGGTTTTCTACTAATACCATGCCACGCTGGCCATTGGCGCAGCCGTTTCGTTATCTGGCGCATAACGGTGAAATTAATACTATTACCGGTAACCGCCAATGGGCCCGTGCCCGCCAGTACAAGTTCTCCTCGCCGTTACTGCCCGACTTACAGGAAGCCGCGCCCTTTGTTAGCCAGACGGGCTCTGACTCCAGCTCGCTGGATAACCAGCTGGAACTGTTGTTAGCCGGTGGTATGGATTTATTCCGCGCCATGCGCTTGCTGGTACCACCAGCCTGGCAGGGCAACCGGGTAATGGATGACAACTTAAAAGCCTTTTACGAATTTAACTCGATGCATATGGAGCCGTGGGACGGCCCGGCCGGTATCGTCATGACCAACGGCCAGCATGTGGCCTGTAACCTGGACCGCAACGGCCTGCGCCCGGCTCGCTTTGTCATTACCCGCGATAAACTAATTACCCTGGCCTCAGAAGTCGGTATCTGGGATTACACCCCGGATGAAGTGGTCGAAAAAGGCCGGGTTGGCCCCGGCGAAATGCTGGCAATCGATACCACCACCGGCAAGATCTGGCGCTCTGATGAAATAGACACCGATTTAATGGCCCGCCATACCTATCGCAGCTGGTTAGACGATAACGTGCAGCGGCTGGTACCTTATGAAAAATATGAAACGGACTTGATTGGTAAGCGGGTATTCGACGACGACACCATGCAGGTGTATCACAAGCTGTTTAACTACAGCTATGAAGAAATTGAGCAGGTAATGACGGTACTGGCCAAAGATGGCCAGGAAGCCGTGGGTTCAATGGGTGATGACACGCCAATGGCGGTTTTATCGCGCAAGCCCCGCAATATGTTTGACTATTTTCGCCAGCAATTTGCCCAGGTTACCAACCCACCTATCGACCCGCTGCGCGAAGCGCATGTAATGTCGCTGGCTACCAGTATTGGCCGCGAGCATAACGTGTTTAAAGAAACCGCTGGTTATGCCCGCCGTATTCAGTTTGAATCGCCGGTAATGATGTATTCCGACTTAAAGCAACTGCGGCAGGCTGATGAAAAATACTATAAAAACCAGGTGTTTTCGTTAAATTTTGACCCGCAGCAACACAATTTAGAACAAGCCACCCGCCAGCTCTGCGAGGCGGTAGTTAGCGCGGTACGCGACAATAAGGTAGTGCTGGTGATCTTAACCGATCGGCGCATCGAGCAAGGCATGATCCCTATTCCGGCGGCCATGGCGGTCGGTGCTGTGCAACTGGCGCTGGTTAATGCCCAGCTGCGCTGTGATTCCAACATTATTATTGAAACCGCCAGCGCCCGCGACTCGCATCATTTTGCGGTGCTAATTGGTTTGGGCGCTACCGGCATCTACCCGTTTCTGGCTTATGAAACCGTTGAGCAACTGGTGGAAAAAGGCACTATTAACTTAAGTGCGCGCCAGGCCGTGCTGAATTACCGCAAAGGCATTAACAAAGGCCTTTATAAAATCATGTCGAAAATGGGCATTTCTACTGTGGCCAGTTATCGCTGCTCTAACCTGTTTGAAGCCGTGGGTATTAACAAAGACGTGATGCAACTGTGCTTTGCCGACGTGCCGTCGCGGATTGGCGGTGCCAACTTTATCGACTTTGAACAAGACGTGCAGCAGCTGGCCAATATGGCCTGGTTAAAGCGCAAGCCGATGAACCACGGTGGCTTATTAAAATACGTGCACGATGGCGAGTACCACGCCTACAACCCCGATGTAGTCACCAGCTTGCAAAAAGCGGTACGTTCGGGCAAATACGAAGATTACCAGGTGTACAGCAACCATGTTAACCAGCGGCCGGTAGCCCATTTGCGTGATTTACTGCAACTGGCCACTGACACCGACGGTATCGCTTTAGCTGAAGTGGAAGCGGCCGAGAGTTTATATCCGCGCTTTGACAGCGCGGCGATGTCGATTGGCGCACTCAGCCCGGAAGCGCACGAAGCACTGGCTATTGCGATGAACCGCTTGGGCGGGCGCTCGAATTCTGGTGAAGGCGGTGAAGATCCACGCCGCTTTGGTACCGAGAAAAACTCCAAGATTAAGCAGGTGGCCTCAGGCCGCTTTGGCGTAACCCCGCATTACCTGGTTAATGCTGAAGTGATTCAGATTAAAGTCGCCCAGGGCGCCAAACCCGGTGAAGGCGGCCAGTTACCCGGCGAAAAGGTTACGGCCGAAATTGCCCGGCTGCGCTATTCGGTGCCCGGCGTTACCTTAATTTCGCCGCCGCCACACCATGATATTTACTCGATTGAAGATTTAGCCCAGCTGATTTTCGATTTAAAACAGGTCAATCCACAGGCACTGATCTCGGTAAAACTGGTGTCAGAGCCGGGTATCGGCACCATTGCCACCGGCGTGGCCAAGGCCTACGCCGATTTAATTACCGTATCGGGCTACGATGGCGGCACCGGTGCCAGCCCGCTAACCTCAGTTAAATATGCCGGCAGCCCGTGGGAGCTTGGCCTGGCAGAAGTACATCAGGCCTTAGTCGAAAACGGCCTGCGCGACCGGGTGCGCTTACAGGTAGATGGCGGCTTAAAAACCGGCCTCGACGTGGTTAAAGCGGCTATTTTAGGCGCCGAAAGCTTTGGTTTTGGTACCGGCCCTATGGTAGCGCTGGGCTGTAAATTCCTGCGGATTTGCCACTTAAATAACTGTGCTACCGGCGTGGCAACCCAGGATGAAACCCTGCGCCGCGATCACTTTACCGGCCTGCCAGAAATGGTAATGAATTACTTTAAGTTTTTAGCCTTAGAAGTACGCGAGCTAATGGCGCAGCTTGGGGTAACTGAACTGACCCAGCTAATAGGCCGCACCGATTTACTGGCCGCCAAAGCCAGTGAAACCCAGAAGCAAGCCAAGTTAGATTTAAGCCCTATCTTGCAAGCCAGCGGCGTTACCTCAGACAAGCCACTTTATTGTGTTAAAAACAACACACCGTTTGACTCAGGGAAGCTAAATCAGCTGTTGCTGGAGCGCTGCGAGCAGATGGTTAAGCATAAAACCGGCGGCCAGCTCAGCCTGCCCATTCGCAACACCGACCGCTCGGTTGGCGCGGCTTTGTCGGGCTTTATTGCCCGCCTGCATGGTAATCAGGGCATGGCGACCGACCCAATCCGCCTGCGCTTTACCGGCACTGCCGGCCAAAGCTTTGGCGTGTGGAATGCCGGCGGCCTGCACTTAGCGCTGCAGGGCGATGCCAACGATTACGTTGGTAAAGGCATGACCGGCGGCCAGATAGCCATATTCCCGGCCAAAGGCGCCAGCTTTGCCAAAAATGGCTTTGCCATTGCCGGCAATACCTGCTTATACGGCGCTACCGGCGGCCGCTTTTATGCCGCCGGCCAGGCCGGCGAACGCTTTGCCGTGCGTAACTCGGGCGCCTTAGCGGTAGTGGAAGGCACCGGCGACAACTGCTGTGAATATATGACCGGCGGTGTGGTGGTAGTGCTGGGTTGCACCGGGGTTAACTTTGGCGCCGGTATGACCGGCGGCTTTGCTTATTTGCTGGACGAGCAAAACGATTTAGAGCTGAGGCTAAACCCCGAGCTGGTAGAGGCGCTGGACGTCAGCACGCCAATATTGCAAGAGCACCTGCGCAGCCTGCTGCACCAACACGTAGAGGAAACCGGCAGCGACAAAGCCCAGCGCATCCTGTCAGATTTTAATAACTACTTAAGCAAATTTAAGTTGGTCAAACCCAAAACCAGCGATGTAAATACCTTGCTGGGACACCGCGCTCGCTCTTCTGCCGAGCTGCGGGTTCAGGCGATGTAAGGAAGAGTTATGGCCCAGAATGTATATCAGTTTATTGACGTGAAACGGATTGATCCGCCAAAACGCTCACACAGCGAACGCACTATCGAGTTCGTGGAAATTTATCAACCAATGACCAACACCCAGGTGGAAGGTCAGGCCGACCGCTGTCTGGATTGCGGTAACCCCTACTGCGAGTGGAAGTGCCCGGTGCACAATTATATTCCGCAGTGGTTAAAGCTGGCTAACGAAGGCAAAATTGTTGAAGCGGCCGAGCTGGCGCACAAAACCAACAGCTTGCCAGAAGTGTGCGGCCGGGTGTGCCCGCAAGACCGCCTGTGCGAAGGCGCCTGCACCCTGGATGAAGGCTTTGGCGCAGTAACCATTGGCAGTATTGAAAAGTACATTACCGATAAAGCCTTTGAAATGGGCTGGCGGCCGGATTTATCGGCAGTAATTAAAACCGACCGCCGGGTGGCGGTTATTGGCGCCGGCCCGGCCGGTTTAGCCTGTGCCGATGTGCTGGTGCGTAATGGCGTATCACCGGTGGTGTTTGACCGTTACCCGGAAATTGGCGGCCTGCTAACCTTTGGCATACCGCCGTTTAAGCTGGAAAAAAGCGTGCTTAGCCTGCGCCGTGAAATTTTTACAGAGATGGGTATTGAGTTTCGGCTAAATACGACAGTGGGCGTTGATGTCAGTTTTGACAGTCTGCTGGATGAATACGACGCGGTCTTTTTAGCCCTTGGCACCTACACGCCAATGAAAGGCGGCCTGGTGAACGAAGGCGCGCCCGGGGTGTATGAAGCGCTGCCGTTTTTAATTGGTAACGTTAATAACCTGATGGGTTGGCAAACCGAGCATCCGTTCGTTAGCTTAAAAGACAAAACCGTAGTGGTGCTAGGCGGTGGCGACACCGCAATGGACTGCGTACGCACCTCTATTCGTCAGGGTGCCAGCAAAGTAAGCTGCGCTTACCGGCGCGATGAAGCCAATATGCCCGGCTCGCGTAAAGAAGTGCAAAATGCCCGCGAAGAAGGGGTAGAGTTTTTGTTTAACCTGCAGCCGTTAGGCATAGAGGTGAACAGTGCCGGTCAGGTGTGTGGCGTTAAGGTCATTACCACCGAAATGGGCAAACCCGATGCCAAAGGTCGGCGCAGCGCAGAGCCAGTGCCAGGCTCAGAGCAAATATTGCCAGCCGATGCGGTAGTTATCGCCTTTGGCTTTCAACCCAGCCCGCCACAGTGGTTAATTGATATGGGCGTAGCGCTGGACGCTAAAGGCCGGGTAGTAGCGTCTGAGCAAAGTCCCTATGCACTGCAAACCAACCAGCAGAAAATCTTTGCCGGTGGCGATATGGTGCTGGGCTCTGACTTAGTAGTAACCGCCATTGCCCAGGGCCGCAAAGCCGCTGAAGGGATGTTGGATTATTTGCAGGTGTAAAAGCCTGTTACTTTGACTTAGCATTGGATACGGAGAAATGCTCGAACCGGCTTACCCACGCTGACACGCCGTAAACCCATCCCTGGGGGCTCGTTTATGAACTTCATCCATGAAGTTCACCCTTCGGGCCAGCAGGGCTGTTTAAATTCGTTCCTGACGAATTTATCCGCCCGTCCAGGGCTTCAACGGTTAGCTTAGAGTAAACCTAATCTCGCTTTATCATTTCCTGTTGCAGGTTCAAAAAAGCAGGCAAACCGGTTCGAGCCATGCTCTAAAGCATGACGGCAAAAGACTGATGTTAAGAAGGAGTTTACAAATGCCCCACTTCACCCTGCCCGATCTCTGCGACGCCCATGCTGACAGCATTCGCGTCGCTGAACCCATTTTTCAAAACTACGGTGGCAATGCGGCCTTTGGCGGGCAAATTGTTACGGTAAAATGCTTTGAAGATAACTCCAAAGTAAAACAGCTGGTGGCCACCCCCGGCCAGGGCAAGGTACTGGTAGTCGATGGCGGCGGCTCAAAGCGCCATGCGCTGCTGGGCGATATGCTGGCCGAGCAAGCCGCAAGTAATGGCTGGGAAGGTATTATTATCAACGGCTGTATTCGGGATATTGACGAAATACGCCAAACCCTGCTCGGTGTGCAGGCACTGGGTATTCACCCGATGAAAACCGACAAGCGCGATTTAGGGGATATCAACCTAACAGTGACGTTTGCCGGAGTCGATTTTATCCCCGGTCAGTTTGTGTATGCCGATAATAATGGGGTTTTGGTGGCGACTAAAGCCCTGCTGTAACCAGCTCTTCATTTTAGGTTTTTTTCAAAGTAATCTAACCCATGGAATCACAGTCATCTATAGGGAATTAGCGATGAAATATATCGTTAGCGTTGCAGCCATATTGGCGTTACTCGGCTGCGCAGCGACAAAGCCGGTTTCTTTGTATCAAACTTACACTGATTACAGTAGCCAGATTAATGCGGAAAACGTCGAACAACTGGCACCGGCTTACTTTAGCTCCAGCCTGTTACCTAAGTCATTTAATGATTCTTCGGTCACGCAGCAATTACTGTTTAAAAACATGATGGCAGAACAGTTACAGCATGCAGAGCTTATCACTGGCAATACCGGCTGCCTGGCCTTAGCAGGCCAGGACAGTGAGCAACAACCACTGCAGTTTAACCTGGCTTACCGTAGTGAAAACGATAAATGGTTAATTAATCAGGTTCATGTCGTGTTTCTGGAGCAATTAACTGAGCTTAAACCGATAACCAATTGCGCAGAGTTGTTTCCCCGTTAATACACTAAGCGCTGGGTATTCACCCAATGAAAACTTACAACGCGATTTAGGTGATATCAACCTACCAGTCACCTTCGCCGGAATCGACTTTATCCCCGGCCAGTTTGTGTATACCTTCCAGAATTCCAGGCCCTATAGCTGGCCTGGCTTGAGCGGCTAAAGCAACAAAAAAGAGCCTGTTCGCTCTGGGCGGCAGTGTAATCGCAACCTATACTGGGAGGGACGTCTACACAGCACAGGGGTTCGATGCTTTTGTTAATAAGTGGCCATCCCTGGATAAGGTGTCTAACTCTTGGCGGTTTGCTGATCGTGAGCAATGCCTTGGCCGACAGCTTGCCTGAAATCAGTATTGGCAGCACGCAAAGCCCATCTGAACTAAGCTCTCTGATAGAGCAACGTTTGCAGCTGGCCTATCAGCAGCTGGGGTATCAACCGATTTTCTTGCCCCTGCCATCTGAGCGACGATTACGCTTAGTCCGCTCACAGGCGCTCGATGCCGATCTGTTTCGCCTTTGTGATCTTCAAAATGCATACCCGGATATTCTGATGATCCCAGTGCCTCTTGGTGATTTCACACTAAAAGCCTACGCGCTTTCAAGCAAAACCCTGGAAAACTGGCAAAACAACCCCCGCCTTATCGTGGTGCATATCCGTGGCTTTAAGATGGCAGAGCAGACGCACTTTGCAGGAAAGCGGCTGGAGGTGGCAAGTCTTGAGCAAGCTTTTGGCTTGTTGCAGCAAAAACGGGCCGATATCGTGTTGGAAGATGAGCCCTCTGCTACCGCCTATCTGGCGACCGCAACCGATTGGTCAGAAGGCAGTTGGTATGCCGCCGCCTTAAACAGCATGGCGGTTTGTCATATACTTGGCTCACACCTGCAGCATTTGGCAGAGCCGCTGCAACAACTCCTAAGCCAACCCAACCCGTAAATGCTATCAGAACAACGATTGGAAGAATGTGATCAGTATTAAAACCGCTCCCCTTTTCACACTTCTTTAGCCGCTTTAGCTGCAGTAACAAAGACAAGCTGGGAAACAGCGTTAAGCCAAAAGCCCAAGCAACTTGCTTAGCTGCTGCTGGTAACCTGCCTCATTAAAAGCTGTTGACGCCGGATTCATAAAGCCATGTGCGTACATTGTACTAACGGCTGTCACACCCGGCTGTTGTTGTAATTGAGTGCAGATATCACTAATTGCAAAATGTGGCTCGCTGTGGCCAAAGATAATCCGCGTGGGTACTTGCGGTTTCAGCGCTAAATGCTGATAAATTTGCCCCGGATAAAACAGTAGCGCTTGCTTTGCCATGCCAACATTAGCTTGCGCCACAGCACGCCATAAGGCGCTGGCACCGGCACTAAAGCCAATGGCCAAATCAAACGGCTGGGCCGCGTTTTGCAGCGCCTGTTGCACTTTTAGTACATAAGCATCGTGGCCGCATTGTGCGCTATAGGCGGCATAGGCCTGCGGTTCATCCGAATAATACTGTGCCTGTCCATGATAAGGATCGACAAGCTGTACCCGGCTGGCAACGGCGGCTAAATCCTGCAACAAGCGGCTAAGGCCGTTACACACACCGAAGATATCGGTTACTATCAGTAGCTGCATCACATAAACTCCGGTTCAGTGAATACCCTTTTTCAACGCAACAAAAACACCTTTGTGCCTGTCCTTTAGCATCCTTGGGGCCCAGGCACAGCGGTTCAATATAATTCACCAGTAAGTTGCGCGACGAGATACCACCCCATACTTGGGATATAACTGGATACTAAATACTGCTGTTGTGCGCCAACCGTGGTGGTATGATTAAACGCTTGTGGCTTGAGAAGGTGCTGCGAGGTTTCTTTTGAATAACGTTGCTCTAAGCTAAATTTGCCCGCCACGTCAGGATCAGGGTGTACCTGAATTACGCCCTTGTGATCGACGATAAACAACTCACCCTGTTGGCTTAACGGCGAGTCTTGCAACATACGAACAACACCATCAAACGACGTTGCAATACCCGATAAACCATAGCCATTCGCTTGTCGGTAATTAATATACAGATCGACGCGGTTTTTGTTTTTGTCATGATACACGCTTATCTGATCTTGCTTGCCGCTTTGCAAATAAGCGAAATACCAGGTATCTACCTCGGGAACCAGCACACGTAAAAAGCCTTCATGATTCCAATATTTATGGCTTTTTGTATCAGCAAAAGAGGCGCTGGTAAGCTCATATTGTTGTACTAAATAACCCAGTTTACTTATCAGCACCGGCTCTTCGCCTGGTGTAAAACCATTCTCCCGCCATGCGTGAATATGGGCATCGTTGGCAATGGTATTGGCCAGCAGCTTCATGTTAGAAATTCGATTATCAACATTGGCTGACAGGTTTTTAATCGTCAACGCCACTACTGATTCTGAGTGCGGTAAGGGCTCTGAACTAACAGGCACGCTTATTAGTAATAAAAACGCCATTAAGGCGGGCAGGCAAATTGTCTTGATCATAATAGTATCAATGTCCTGTTTAGCTTCCGCTTTAGTGGCATCAGGCTGACGAACCCATACTGCTCGTTGTTAACAGACAGGGGGGATCCATAACAGCCTTAAACGGATAAGCTTCCAGTGAAGGTAAAGCGCAGCGTAGTTTAACAGCATACCGTATGCAACAAAAAAACAATGTGGATAGCTTCCGCATTTCAGCGACGTTTTAGTCACATTGGCTTTGCTAACCTAGCAGCGATGCATCAAATAAAAATGGCTGAAAGTGGGAGAAATAAGGATATGAATATAAGCAGGCAATTAACAAAGGTTTGGTGGTTGAAACTGTGGACGCTGTTGCTTGGCTTGCCACTGTTTGGCTTGCCAATTTATGCCAGTGCCGCAGAAGCCCCCGGTGCGCTGACTATCGTTGTTTTAAATCAGCAAACTGACCGGCCACTACCCGCTGTGCAGATCACGCTCAGGAAACGACAAACCAATTCCAGCCAGACGCTAGAAACTGACGAGCAAGGCCGTATTGTTGTTGAGCAGCTCGACCCCGGCCTGTACTCGGTGAACCTGACGAAAAGCGGCTTCGCTACCGTGTCTGAGCCAAGCCTAAGGGTGATTACCCGTAAAAATATCAGAATTGAATTTAAACTCAGCGAAGTGGATATTGAAAAGGTACTGGTTCGGGGACGGCAATCTGATACATTTGGGTCTGGTTCCAGCACCTATCTCGACAGAGAAGCGCTCAGAAGCGCTGTCGGCGGTGGCGCAGACCCACTGCTCTCCCTGGACGGTTTACCCGGCCTGGCCTCTGCCAGTGAATTCGCCAGCTTTAGTGTTCGCGGCCGTGGCCCGCGAGATAATTTGATATTCGTTGACGACTTTCCGTTTGATAAGGCCGTGCACTTTGATGCCACATTGGGTGAAGAAGAAGATGTTGGCGGTGGTGGCCGTTTCTCGATTTTCGCCCCTAATGTGATCAGCGGTGCCGAGTTTTCACCCGGTGGCTGGGGAGCGGCTTATGGTGGCCGCGCGGCTTCGCTACTAAAACTGGATGTCGCCGGTGGCAACCCAAGCCCTTCAGCCAGTCTGCGCCTCGACCTTGCCGGCTATGAAGTGGGTTATGACGGCCCTGCCGGTATCACCGAAGATGCAACAATGCTTATTTCTGCCCGCCGGCTGGATTTCGGCAAGTTGTTTGAAACTATTGAAGAGCTGGACATTGGCGAGCCAGTGCTAAGAGATATCATCGTTAAGTCGGTGATACCCCTTAACCAGAACCACACCCTGGAAATTCTGCTGATAGATACCCACGAAGACTACAGCCGCGACGTAACACACGTGTTTGAATCGCCCAATTTCGAAGATGTTGCGCTGCAATATGCTGAACAGGATAGTGATTTGTATGGCCTGACATTGCGCTCATTAATCGGGGAAACGGCAGTCTGGACCAATAAGCTTTATTATCGGACAAGCGACAAGGTGAGCTCAGAAGGTGAAGCCTTTCCGGATCTGGTACCGGAGGGCTCACCGGCGTCCAGTTTTCCGGTGCGGGAAAACATTATTACCATTGGTGAGGCTGAAACCGAGATTGGCTGGCGCAGCGATTTTGAGACGCTGAACCAATGGGGTATATTCAGCGCCGGAGTGCGGCTAACCCAACTTGAACTGGACTACAACACTGTGCTGAATGGTGACTGGATCCGCTTTACTTACGACGCCGATGATTTCAGAGCAGATCCAGAGCAGCGGTTTATTGTGCTTGAGCCCGGCAACATTAACTCGGCAACACGTCGCAAAGAAACCAGCTATGCTGGCTACGTTGAGCAGATTTTTCAACAAGGTGATTGGGATTTTGGCACCGGCTTAAGGCTGGAGCGGGACGGCTTTGCCAATGAAAGCTTTGCCTCGCCCAGGTTCAGCGTTAACTGGCAGCCGGTTAGAACGATTAGATATTTTGCCACCGCAGGACTGTTTCATCAGTCGCCTCGGTTTTTAGAGCTTGCTGCTAACGAGTCTAATGATCTTAAGAACGAAAAAATCAGCCACAGCAGTGTTGGTTTTAAATACTTTCTGGGTGGAGATTGGTCGGTGTTAACCGAAGCCTATTATCAAAAGCTCGACAACCTGGTGGTAGACCTTGATCGCACCAGCGGTACCTTTGCCAATAGTGGTGATGGCAGCTCTTATGGTGTTGATATTGTGATTAACGGTACCATTCGCGAAGGTTTGTATGCCAGCGCAACCTACTCTTACAACGATGCGAAAGTTGACAGGAAAGACGGCCGCGGTAAGTTAGCCGCTGACTTTAGCCGCAAGCATGTTGCCACCCTGGGCCTGACCTGGGAAATCAGCGACCGCTGGAAGGTCGCCGGGCGTTACAAATATCTTTCTGGCAGACCAGATGATAACTTTATTATTCACTCCGACGTATTGGGCCCCGGACAACCGCTACGCTATTCAAAAGAGATCACTGAGCGTAATGTCGGGCGCACCAGTGGTTCCGGCTTGTTGAATGCCCGGGTTGACTATAGACGCGCCTTCGGTCCGATAGATGTAACTGCCTTTCTTGATGTGATCAATGTAACGGCAGCGTCGTCGGGCGATGAAAACGAGTTTGACTACCGCCGCGGAGTGCTGGTAGCAGACAGTGGTGAAACAGAGCCGCTGATTGGTTTGCGGCTGGATTACAGCTGGTAGCATTGGGCAAGAGCCGGCAAACACGGACCAAAGCGGGTAAGGAGTGGCGGCAGATGGTAAACGTATATGGAGCGACACCAATTAGAGTATTAATTGTTGAAGACAACCGTGACATTTGCGACAACATTGCCGCCTATCTTGAAAAGTATAGTTACATCATGGATTTTGCCTACGACGGCATCAGGGCATTGCAGTTGGCGTTGACCAATAGGTTCGACATTATTGTGCTTGATCTGATGCTACCAGGCATGGATGGCCTGAGTTTCTGCCAAAAGCTGCGAGCCGATGCCGATATTGCCACACCGGTGCTGATATTAACCGCCAGAGACACGCTTGCCGATAAACTTAACGGGTTTGCGGCGGGAGCCGATGACTATTTGGTTAAGCCATTTGCATTGCAAGAGCTGCATGCACGACTGCAGGCGCTATATAAACGGAGCTACGGCAGAACCGACAAAGTGTTAACCGTTGCTGATTTGACGCTGAACAAATCTACGCTGCAAGTACAGCGTGCCGGAACGCGCATCGATCTCAGCCCTGCCGGTATCAGACTGCTGCAACGCCTGATGGAACAAGCGCCGTCTGTGGTGGCGCGTGATGAGCTGGAAACCCTATTATGGGCTGACGAGCCTCCCGATGGTGATGCGCTGCGCTCGCACCTGTACAAGTTGCGCCAGGCTATCGACAAGCCCTTTGCCAAAGCGCTAATCCATACGGTGCATCGCATCGGCTACCGCATTGCAGAGGATAACTAAGCATGTTCCGGCACAGTTTGCGTAAGCGTGTCGCACTGGCCTTTGCGCTATGTGTTGCCGTACTGAGCGTGCTCTGGGGCTTCGCCTTCTTCGCTGCCATCAAATTGAGCGAAGACCGGGTGTTGATCAATCAGCTGCAGCTGGCCGCCGACAGTTATCCCGTTATGCCGGTGAACCTTCGTGGCTACGACGAGCTTGATAGCCTGCCGGCATCACTCCGGCAATGGGCGCAGAGCAACCCCCAAGCAGGATTGTACGAATTTGAAAAAGAAGAGTTGCATGTCGCAGTGCTATTTATCGACCATGAACAGCCAGCCGCCGGCAACCAGCCGCGTCGCGCCTTTGTGGTGTTCGACGTTGCCGGCATTGAGGCGGCATCAGTAGAGGATTGGTGGTGGCTGCTGGTGATTAGCGCTGTGGTGGGAACCCTGGGGGCTGTTGGCTTCGGGCTGGGCGTGCTGGTGATGCGCCGGGCTATCGCCCCTGTTGCGCAACTTGCCAACGTGGTTGCGGCCATCGATCTGGAACATCTGTCGATGGATGATTATAAACGCATAGAGTCTGGCCGCTTTGGCGATGATGAAGTGGGTATGCTGGCGCAGACCATTGAAAAGACGCTTGAACGGATCAGTGCCTTTATTGCCAGAGAACGCTACTTTACCGATTCAGCCAGCCATGAGCTGCGCACGCCGGTCACGGTAATAACAGGTGCGCTTGAGCTGCTGGAGCACAGCGCACTGGCCGCGGCTGATATGAAGGCGCTAGATCGCATCAGGCGTGCCACACTCGATATCAAAACCACGATTGAAATGTTCTTGTGCCTCGCCCGCGAAGCCGACGATGGCTTGTATAGCGAGCAGTTTTCAGTGCTGCCACTGGTGAGCAAGGCAATAGAACAGCAACGCTACCTGCTCAGCCGCAAGTTAGTTGATGTCGATATTGAAGAACTGGCAGCACCCGAAATCTGCGGCCATCCGCAGGCTTTTGCTATCGCGGTTAATAATCTGGTACGAAATGCGTTCGAGCACACCCTTGACGGGCACGGCCCCATCACCATTTGCATCAAAGCGCACGAGCTGTTAGTCACCAATCAGCTGAGCCATGCTGCTGATGAGCGGCGCACCGCGAACAACGCATCGTCTCATGGCTACGGTCTGGGGTTGGGCATTGTGCAACGGCTGTGTGAACGCAATGGCTGGTCGTTTTCACTGTACCTTAAGCAAGCGCGTGTCGTCGCCCGCCTTTCGTGGTGAGAACGACAGTTATGCCACTGAGGTTTTTACGCCGCCTCGGTGCCCCCACTTACTTACTCAGCTCTCAAGTGTAAAGACACATATTACAATAGCTTTTGCGCCTGTTTAGCGTAAATTGAGCTTTTACATGGTAGAGCCACACTTTTATGAGTTTGCACCAGTTTGACGATAATGCCAGCATTACCGAAGTGACGCCGGGGGTATATGTTGATCTTGCTGGCCAGCAGCTGTCAGTGCAGCAAGTACGTCAGGTGGTTACTCCACATGATTTTACCGTAGCCAGTGCGCTGGTAGGTCGCGCCCTGGCAAAGCCATGGCGCCGTGGCGTGGCAATAGCGCTGGATCTGCTGCTAATCGCTTTATTTACCTCAGCTAGCTTGTTATTTCTGCTGCCGGTGGCGGCTTATCTGGCTTTTCGCTGCCATCTGCAACAGCACAACAAACGCAGAAATATTGTCATCGCCTTCGCGTTATTGTCAATGCTGTTACTGCCATTCATGCCGGAGAAAACCGACAAGCGCAGCGACTACAAAGTGAAAGCGAGTTTATTAATTACCGCCAGCGCCATTACGCTTACCAAGACAGATTGCAATGCCGAATGCGCTGATAGGCAGTTAGACAATATCAGCGAGCAATTACGTGGCAGTAAGCTCACCGACAACGAAATTGACGGCATAGTTAAAGAGTTACTTGAAGACTCAATACTAACTGAGGCTGAACAGAAAGCTGCACACAACAGAGTGATGAGTAACATTAAGCAGCACCGCCAACAAGCCGCGCAGCAGGCTACAGAGGCGTTAATTCAGGCGACCACTCAGCCCGGGGCAAACAGCAGCTGGTGGCAACCGTTAGCGCAATCGGAGCACAGTGTGCTGAAATGGCTGCAAGGTATGTTAACCGACTTAGGTATTGGTTTTGGCTGGGCGGTGTTTTATTTCACCCTGTTTATCAGTTGGAACGGTGGCCAAACGCTTGGCAAAGCCGCTATGGCGATAAAAGTGGTGCAGCTAAATAATACTCCCCTCTCGCTGTGGCAGGCATTTGGTCGCCAGGGTGGCTACAGCGCAGGCATTGCCACCGGGCTGCTGGGGTTTATTCAAATATACTGGGACCCAAACCGGCAAGCTATTCAGGATAAAGTCGCTGACACCTTAGTCCTTAAAATATAACTTTAATCAACGGCGGTCTGCGGCAACAAGCAAAACACCTTAAAGCCCTGCGGTAACCAGCTGCTTTATTTTCAGCGCTTTTTCAAAATGGTCCAGCCGGTGGGTTTGGATCCACCAGCTTGCCGCTTCCATTAATAAGTCTGGATCATCATTTTTATTGGCGAAAAAGGCGTAAAACGACACGCCCACTGTCTCGCCTTTAGCGAGCATTTTTTTGTCACAAACGGTAATAATTTTTTGTCTTAAGCTGTCGCGCATAGTTGGGAGCTCCACTGACGTGATTAAATTGGCCCTTTTTTTACTGGCTGATAAATATTCGCTGCCATCATTAACATGTATGCCACTATTACCCCAACTAATGCTGGCAGATAGGTTGATAAAATCACCTGCGACAGCAGCAGAATAATCATGGCTGTTACGCTACCCCACAGCCAACCCCGACGTTTTTCATATTGGGCCACTCTGTACATAAAAGCCGCCGCACAAATGATTAAAAATATACCAATATACATTTACCGCTCCTGTGCAAATTTTACAATTTTTACGCCGTACTATGAAGTCATTACCGGACCAGGCCAGCGCCTTGCTGGCTAAAGCCACAGCGGGCGCGGCTTGGCAAAGCTGGAACGGCTATTGCTTGTACTGCCTCGGTACCGACAACTCACGTTAGCAATTTAGGAGCATAAAATGGCAATAATCAAATGGGCAATGGCAAAATATCAAGGCCTGGGTAAAGAGGGCAACGGCCAGGTGTCTACCCAATCTGGCGCTTTGCAAGACCAACCTTATGGCTTCAATACCCGCTTTGAGGATAAAGCAGGCACTAACCCGGAGGAACAAATTGCTGCCGCGCACGCATCTTGTTTTACTATGGCACTGGCTTTTGGATTAGCCAAGCAAGGCTTCACCGGCGGTACCCTGGAGTGTAAGGTAGAAATCAGCCTGGAAAAAGAAGGTGATGGCTTTATTATCACCAAATCGGCAATAGGATTAGAGGCCAAAGTGCCGGGTATGAATAGCGCCGATTTTGAAAAAGCAGCGCTGGAAGCGAAAGTAAACTGCCCTATATCCAAACTATTAACCTGCGAGATTACCCTGGATTTTATCTCGTTTGAAGGGCACTAAGGGACCGGGCGGCACACCCAATACTGAACAGTCATTCAGGGACGCACCCTGTCATTCAGGGACGCACCCTAATTAGTCATTCAGGGACGCACCCTAATTAATTTCAGGGACGCACCCTAATTAATTTCTAATTAATTTATTTCACCCTAATTAATTGGGACGCACCCTAATTAATTTGTTTAATTAATTGGGACGCACCCTAATTAATTTGTTTGCTGCACCTGCGATATTAAGTGAGTGCGAAATTAAATTTCATATAGTTTCAGCTGGTGATTTTACCAACCGGTAACTTAACGGACAGGAGACAAAACGTCTTTTGCAGGAGCCTGAGCGTGCCTGTCCCCCGGCTGTGGATTTGCAGATTTACTTCACTAGACTACTATAATTGAATAAAAAAGCACTACGGCATAGCACTTTCATGTTAGAGAGCTATTACTCTTTGGCGGTTATCATACCCATTTCTGTAGCAATCATCCTTGCGGTGCTAATCTTCTTTTGCACACGTTATTTTTATAATAAAGACGGTGCAGGTGAAACTGAGCATGATTTTGACCGGGATCTATTTAAATTGCCCACCAACTTCTCTATTCAGGTACTCGGAATTGTTGTGCCAATACTTGCAGTGTTCACAAGCTATTTAGTCACTAAAGTTCCAACTGCTGATATTGACTTTCTGCTCGCTGCTATTGCAATTTATTTTGCAGTTATTGTCATCGCGACATGGCAAGCTTTTTCGATTGCAAGCACCAAGGTAACTAACGACAAATTGATGTTAAGTTGGCATAAAAACAGCTCACTTATCGCCGCAAATGCCATTATGTATGGATTAATTGCGGCAGGTTTTGCATGTTTGTTGCTTTTTTTCCTGTTAGAGCTAAACCCAAGAGCATTTTCGAAAAAAGAAAGTATCGCTCTCGAAACTGTTGTGTTACTGCGCGCGCCAATTAGTCTGGGCATGCGTGACACAGAGGTGATCCAATTATGGGGCTTACCGTCTGATCAGGACGCAGAAACCAATACCTGGAATTACAACAGCGATAATGCCCATATATTAGTCTTCTTTAACTCAGCAGGGACGGTAATCAAAATAATCAACGAGCAGAGGAAAAACCATGACCAGTAGAGACTTTGCGAAGGGACTAGAAGACCATCTCTATTTAGGAGAATCCATTGATGATCTGGTGACCTTGATAGACATATTCACCGTACAAAGAGGGATACAACACAACACTAAGCCAAATACCGGCGACTTTCTGTTTTCGGCGGCTATCTTGTGTGTAATATTAACGCCCTGTAAACCTCCGGGCTATAGAAAGTCGGCAGTGGCATTGCGAAAAGCCTTTGCGGGCATAGCGAATAGCCGCATAAAACAAGAGCAGTTCAGGAATGCTATTTCTGAGGAAGCGCTAGACCTGCAGACCATAGCGCAATTGGTTACAACCGAATTTAATCAAATGTTTCATTTGAGACCGGGCAACTATATCTATAGTTAATAGCAAAGAAATGGGGCACGCCTAGCTTTTGCAAGGCATAACCCATTACATCAGGGGCCGAGCCATACATTGGCGAGGAGTCAATCAGGCCGCCGCCAAGCCAGGCCAAACAGCCCCAAACCAAACACAGCAAGGGTAGAGGGCAACGGCACTAATGTTGGCGTTAACTGATTCACGGTAAAGGTTGCAGTAAAATCCCATAAACCGCCCCTGCCATTCCTTATTGAATCATAGCCGAACAATAGTCTGTTCTCTCCCCACGGTGAGGCGCCGGCAAGCAAATCAAACTCATCAAAAGTAACCGAAAATCCCACGCCACCGTCCAGCCAGCTTTGCGTGCCAACAACGTCTATGATAGTAATGCCATCGAACACAACATAGCGACCGTTCCAGAAGTCAGTGATAAAGCCATCGGTATCTAATACCGGGCTGCTCCAAAAATAGGTAGCGGCAGCAAGATAGGTATTGTCAGGCAAAGAAATGTACCAGTTAAATTCGTTGCATTCGGCGCTGAAACAACTGTCACCAATAATCGTATTTGAACCTAATTCCAGGTTTATCGTGCCATATTGTTCAATATTACCGTCTACACCTTCATCATAAATAATGCCCGAGTGAGCAAAGCCTGATAAACACAATGCTGCTCCTGCTAGCAACGCGGTTAAAGTTTTCATTTGAGTTATCCTTTTTTATTGCTGAACTGGATAAAAACCAGTAGCAAGTGGTTACGCAGCAGGAATAACGCAATAAAAGTGCCAGAATATACAGCAACTATATTTCAAAGGTTTAAAACGTCAGCTGGCAGTTGGCCCTCGTGGATTGTAAAAATACCCGACACTTATGTTAACAAAATACAGCGGCTTCATCAGATTTTGCTGACAGCCCCCTGCACTGAAGACCGCAGACGCCGGATTCATAAAGCTATGACTGCCTGACTTTTACGCCGATAAAAAAACGGCCCCTCAGGGCCGCAGTTTTAAGAGGCTTTATTATTCAAAATCAAGTTTATGCGGCTGCTGTCTGGCTTCTATGGTCACATTCTCTGCCTTAATAAAGCTGATATCATCCGGATTTTCAGGATCATCATTCGCCTCACAGGTAATAGCAACAGTGTAGCTGCCAGCATCAACGAAACCGATGGCGTATTGATACTCAGTGGCATCATTATTAAAAAATACTGCTGTACTGGCGTAAGGTTGATAAGTGTTAGTACCACCGTTGTCTGATAATTCAGCCAAGGGTAAATCCGCCCCCTCATACATATATACAGCCGCTACCGCAGCGCGCTCATCAGCGGGGTTAACAGTACACTGGTTGTCTAGCAGAAACCCCTCTGCGACCAGTCCTTCCAAATGGCCAATTTCACTATTATCTACCAGCCGTAAGCCCGTTGGCTTAACAAAGTATCCCGGAATACCTACCGGGTCGACCAGCGCCTTACGTAAATCAAACTCCAGGGTGTAACTAAAGTTACCGCCGCCTGACAGCACTGGGCCATTTAAACGCAGCTGATTAGATGGCACCTGAATGCGATGCCGGCTGCCGTCCAGTCGCTCCAGATAACTCCCCTCAGCAATGTCCAACCGCAGCTGTCCATAGCTGCCCGGGGCTACGGTCGCATTGGTAATCAGTGCCTCTGCCGTTGCTCCCTGCAGTTGCAGTAAATCAATACCTCGAGTATTCGGGATCACATTACCGGCAGCATTACGACAAAGATCATTCGTTTCCGCGGTAAAATTGCCAGACCCTAAGGTGAAACTTTGCGGCGGCTGATTATTACCCACCAGCTGAATGCCTGAGAAACATACCACCACCGCCGCAGCCTCTGTTACTGGTGCATCACTAACCCCTAAACTAAATAAGGTATTCTGTGGCTGCTCCTGCTCACTGCCACCACAAGCAGTTAAGCCCAGCAAACTTAGCGCTGTTAGTAGTTTGACAATTTTAAACTGATGCATGATCTCTTCCTCTAGAAAATTTCTACCAATAATCAAATCAGGCACCCATTAGTCTTCGTACCGATATAGTGCCTGCCTTATAGCACTAACGTATCAGCAGCAAAATTATTCCAAATTAATTAATTTTTTTATCTGACAGGTCAGTATGCTTCCTCTGGCAGTCTGGAAAGATAAGCAGAATTACAGCTGAAAAATTATCTGATATCAGATAACCTGCTGCTTATATTGAAACTAAAGCTCAGGTTTAAAGCATGGTCTATGTCCGATTGTTGATATTGAACTACGCAGCACTTTTCAGTATCTTTACCTCCGCCTCAGTACAGTGGGATGGCAAGTTGGAAGCAGGAGTACTTAGCAGCAATAACTTAAGCGTGATTGAGCTGGAGCAGATTTCTGAGCAAAGTGATCAGGCTATGACGTTTGCAACTCAGCTCAATTTACAGTGGCAGCCCAGCCGCAATGCCTACGTGGATATTGGCGGCAGTTATAACAACCGGCGTTTTCAAACTCTGGACGACTACAACCTGCAATTGCGCAGTGTCTATCTGGACACCAGCTACGCTTTTAGCCCAGTTACGCTGGGCATAAATTACCAGCACAGCAATGCACACCTTGCTGGCCAGGCGTTTTTGAGTCAGCAGCAATTTGGCCTGTATGCCAGTAAGGTATTGCGGCAGCAGTTCTATGTCAGGGCCGGCGTAAGCGTTACCGACAAAACGTTTCAGCAGCTTGCTGAGCGAAACGCAGATAACCTGGCGTTGCAGTTCGATGTATATTGGTTTGCTGCCAACAGGCGGCGTTTCGTGGCGTTAAGCTACACCCACACCAGTGAAGATAGCCAGGGTTTACGCTATAGTTACAACGCAAACCGAATACGGTTGCAGTTAGCTGAGCCAATCATTTTTAACTCAACTGAACATAAACTAAGGTTGGGTGGCCGGGTTGAACAGCGCAGCTACCCCGATTATCTGGCCCCCCCTGCCAGCACCCGAACAGATAACCATGTTGGCCTAGACGCCAGCCTGCAATTTATTTTCAGCCCGCAGCTCAGCCTGCTGTTAGGCACAGAGTGGGTTAACTATAGCTCTAACCTGGATGATGCCAATTATCAGGAAGCCAGCCACAGCCTGAGTTTACGGCTGAACTTTTAATAAGCCATAGCCAAATACCGGGTCTTTGCCTGGGTTGCCTAAATCCAGCGCACTTTGCTGCAGCACAGTTAGTGCCTGACTCAGATTACCAGCTGCCTTAGCCAGTTCGCAGGCCAGCAGCTTAGTTACAACCGGCGCCGCCATAGAGGTACCCGACAAGCTGGCATAACTATTGGCCGGCTGCGCCACATCAACCTTAACCCCCAGCGCCGCGAAATCGATATAGTCACCACGGTTGGCCCAGCGATAAATCTGGTTATCGTTATCCACTGCCGTTACCGCAACGACCGCAGGATAGGCGGCCGGATACAGCGGCTCTGCAGCCGGACCAGCATTGCCGGCTGCTGCAACCAGGCTAATACCGGCGGCCTGGGTTTGCGTTACCCCGCGCGCCAATACCCGGTTAGCGGGGCCGGTTAAGCTCATGTTGATGATCTGCACATCATTAGCTGCTAACCATTCCAATGCTTGTAATATTGCAATTAACGCACCGGCATCATGCTGTTCAGCCTGATAAAATGCAGCCGCAGCCAAAATAACCATTGAATCGCTGGCGCTGGCCACAGCTGCTTGAGGCAGGCCCAATAAACGGGATACCACCGCCGTGCCATGTGCAGCCGAAAACGGTAACTGCTCATTAATAAAATGCTTTGTTACCACAGGTGTAGCGAGCTGGGCAAATACCGGATGCGTCACGTCTACTGCAGAGTCGATAACACCCACCCGGGTTGGGTACGTACAGGATCCTGCCATTGCTGGCATTGCCCTGCCACCCTGAGCTGCCGCTGCCAGTTGAGCCTGCGGCTGATATAGATGATTGCGATCTACCGTTAATGCCAATGCTTCAGGTAACAACTGCTGTAACGCCTGGTAGCTGTTAAGTTGCTCTGGCAACACTAACCGCAATAACGTTAAATTAAGCGTTGGTAACGACTGTTGCTCTGCCAGATAATTCAACACTGCCGGAAACTGAGTGGTCAGCTGGCTTAGCTCCTCAGCAGATAGCAACATAACCCATTCACGCTCTATCGCCCGCCAGCCCTGTTCTACTTCTACTTCGACAAATAACGGTTCACCAGTGCGGCTAAGCACCTTGCGACGCAAAGAGCCTGCCTGGGCCAGGGCCAGATCCGCCTGTTGCAAACCACGTGCAATATTTTGCTGCGCCCGCTGCAAACCGGCATCGGCAGCAGCCGGCGTGTGGCGGTCTATAGCGTCTAACTGTCGTTCCAGCCGTTCTAATTGCCGCTCGGCCTGGCGCTCAATTACTGGCCGCGCTGGCGGCTCAGGGCGATCAGGCCGGTTTGGCGGTGCAGCTTGCGCAACTGCATCACGACAAAACAACAATATCATTAACGCTATTGCCGATTTAAACATGCAACCTATCCTGCGATTAAAAACGTTATTGTGTACTATAACGTATCAGGTTAAAAAAAATTCCCACAGCATGGAATAAAAAAGCCACTGCGACGTTACTACTTTAGGAGCCAATACATTTGAATCGAAAAGTACTTGGCGAAATATTGCCAGATTTACGCCGCTACTGTTATTCGCTTACCGGTTCTATAGCTGATGCTGACGATCTGGTGCAAAGCGTATTAGAGAAAATATTACGTAAACCGGTACCGGCAGAGGTGCCGGTATTAAAATGGGCGTTTCGGGTTTGTTCTAACATGTGGATTGATGAATATCGTGCCAGACAAGTCCGTAACAATGCTGTTGACAACGAGCTGCATCAGGCAACGGCGGCTATTGATAGTGAAGCCACGATGCAACTAGATGAAACCCTGAAACAGGTGCAGCTGGCGCTGGCTGAACTTGAGCCCGAGCAACGGCAGATTTTAGCGCTGATAGCCGTTCGGGGTATGTCTTATCAGGAAGTAGCAGATATCCTGCAAATACCCACGGGCACAGTAATGAGCCGCCTGGGCCGGGCCAGAGTGCAACTGACCAAACAAATGTTGTTATTGGAACAGAAAGGGCGACTAGCATGATTACAGATGAGCAATTATCGGCATTTTTAGATAATGAATTGCCAGAATCGCAAATGCAGCTGGTTCGCCAGCAGCTGGCCATTGACCCCCTATTATCCGACAGGCTGGCGCAATTGGCAGCTACAGCGGCCTTAGTCAGCCGCTACAGCTCAGCCATTGAGCAAGTGCCGTTGTCAGCTAATTTGCAAAAACTTCTGGAACCTGCGCCGGTAAGCAAGCTTGCGGTTAGCGCCTGGCAACGCTTGCAACAGATTGCTCAGCAACAACTGGCCCTGGCTGCCAGTGTGGCCCTGCTAGCCGGCTTTTTGCTGGGACAGTTTTTACCTCTGGTCAGGCAACCGCTGGCAACACCCTGGCCCGCCGTATTTGCCCTGCTGGAGAACGCAGCCAGTGGCCAGCAATACAGTGCCGGTAAAGATTACCATTTATTTCCACAACTCACATTTAAAAACAAACAACAGCAATTTTGCCGCCATTTCATATTGCGCGAACCCGCAGCTCAAAGTGAAAATATTGCTTGTCGTCTTGAAGGTAACTGGCAACTGGTAGCCAGTTACCGTGAGCCATTAACGTTACAAAAAAACCATGTTTACCAGTTAGCGAGCTCAGCCGCAAAACTGGATCCTTTGTTAGACCAACTCATTGAAGGCCCGTTGCTCGACGCTGCCCAAGAGCAGCTAATGCTGGATACTAACTGGCAGTAAATATAACCACAGTTTATACAGGCAGGGTAGTCGCCCTGCCCTGCTTTTTACCGTTTAGCTGAACTTGCAGCATATAACACTGTCTGGCTTATTACTGTTTACAGATGTAATTCGATCAGCCAGCACGCTGACGGACTGCTTGCCAGGCCGGCATTTTGGCAAAAACGGCAGTATTTTATACGGCAAAAATGCTTTTAAACCCTGTAAACTAGGGAAAAATACTGCAATTAAGCCAGCACATTCTGCTACATTTTGATTAGTATGCACGCTTGAATCAGTGCCACCCCAGACGGTAGGTGCAGCTTGCACCAGCCTCCATTTTGTTAAGGGTAAATTATGTTATTTACGGGTAATTTGACTACCGAATGTCCTATCAGACAGAAGATCCGCGACTATTACCGGATTGATGAAAATCAGATTATTGACCTGCTGCTACCACTGGCTGAAGTGGGCATGAAAGCACGCAGCCGCGCCTGGGAGCGGGCTCGGCAAATTGTGCTGAATATCCGTAAAGATCAGGATGGCCAGGGTGGCATTGATGCACTGTTAAATGAGTTTTCGCTGTCCAGCGAAGAGGGTGTGGTACTGATGTGTCTGGCCGAAGCCCTGTTACGGGTGCCTGATAAAAAAACCCAGGACGCCCTGATCCGCGACAAGCTGGCCAATGGTGACTGGAGCTCGCATTTAGGCAGCAGCGACTCGCTGTTTGTTAATGCGTCATCCTGGGGCCTGTTAGTTACCGGTAAAATGGTCAATTACTCTGATCAGAACAAAGCCCACCAGTTTGGCATTCTGAAAAAAACCCTCGGCCGCCTCGGCGAGCCGGTGATTCGCAAGTCGGTAAACTTTGCCATGAAAATTATGGGCAAACAATTTGTGATGGGCACCACCATTGACGATGCCATTGAACGCGCCGCTGATACCGAGAAAAAAGGCTATGTCTATTCTTACGATATGCTGGGTGAAGGCGCTCGCACTATGGCCGATGCCGAGCGTTACTACCAAAGCTATTTACAAGCCATTCATGCCATTGGTAAAGCGGGTAAAGGCCGCGGCCCGGTAAAAAGCCCGGGTATCTCGGTTAAATTGTCGGCTATTCATCCGCGTTACGAGTTCAGCCACCGCGAGCGGGTAATGAGCGAACTGCTGCCAAAGGTAAAAGAGCTGATCTTGATTGCCAAAAGCTACGATATTGGTTTTACCATCGATGCAGAAGAAGCCGACCGTTTAGATATCTCGCTGGATATTATTGAAGCGATTTTCAGTGACCCCGATTTAGGCGACTGGAATGGTTTTGGTTTAGCGGTGCAGGCCTACCAGAAACGCGCTATTTTCGTGATCGAATGGCTAACCCAGCTGGCCCGCAAGGTCGGCCGCAAAATGATGGTGCGGCTGGTAAAAGGCGCCTACTGGGATACTGAAATTAAAACCACCCAGCAAGATGGCCTCGACCATTATCCGGTATTTACCCGCAAGGCCTCTACCGATGTATCGTATAAAGCCTGTGCCATTAAATTGCTGGAGGCACGTGATTGTCTTTACCCGCAATTCGCCACCCACAATGCCTACACTGCGGCCACTATTTTAGAAGTGGCTAAGGGCGATAACACTGGTTTTGAATTTCAGCGCCTGCATGGCATGGGCGAATCGCTGTTCGACCAGATTGTGCGCGAAGAAAAAATTCAGTGCCGGGTATATGCTCCGGTGGGCGAACATGAAAACCTGCTGGCTTACTTAGTAAGGCGTTTGCTGGAAAACGGCGCCAACTCGTCTTTTGTTAATGCCATTGTTGATACCACTCAGCCGGTAGAAGCGCTGCTGCCCGATCCGGTAGAAACCTTGCAGGGCCTGCGTAACAAATACAATACCCAGATTAAAATGCCGATAGATTTGTTCGGCGCTGAACGGGCCAACTCGCGTGGCCTGGATTTAACCGACATTAATACCCTGCTGCCATTTAAAGCCAACCTCGACAAATGGTTCAGCGAAAACCTGCTCAGTGCCGATCAGCTACCAGCAGACGCTATTGCGGTGAAAAACCCGGCCAATCATCAGCAAATTATTGGCCATGTTAAGTTGCACAACAGCGAACAGATGCAGCAACTGCTAAGCAATGCCGATGAAGCGTTTAAAAGCTGGTCGCAAACGCCGATTAGCCAGCGCGCTAATCTGCTGCGACGCATTGCTGATATTTTAGAGCGGCACCACGACGAACTGGTGGCCATTTGTATCAAAGAAGCCGGCAAAGTAGCGCAGGATGGCATAGACGAAGTACGTGAAGCCGTCGATTTTTGTCGCTATTACGCGGCGCGGGCTGAAGACCTGGCCAAAGATGAGCGCTTTGAGCCACGCGGCGTGATTTTGTGTATCAGCCCCTGGAACTTCCCACTGGCCATTTTCTTAGGCCAGGTAGCGGCGGCTATTGTTACCGGCAATACCGTTATTGCCAAGCCGGCCGAGCAGACCAGTCTGATTGCGCTGCGCACTATTGAACTGATGCATATTGTTGGCCTGCCTGAGCACGTAGTACAGGCCGTGATTGCCCGCGGCAGTGAAGTGGGTAAAACCATAGTACCAGACCCGCGCATTCAGGCGGTGATGTTTACCGGTTCAACTGAAACCGGCACCCTTATTTCACAAACCCTGGCTAACCGTAACGATATTCAGGTGCCATTGATTGCCGAAACCGGTGGCCAGAACTGTATGATAGTCGATTCCACTGCCCTGCCCGAGCAGGTAGTAGATGACGTGATAAGCTCTGGCTTTCAAAGCGCCGGCCAGCGCTGCTCAGCCCTGCGGGTACTGTTTTTGCAGGAAGATGTGGCCGATGGCATTATTACCATGCTTAAAGGCGCGTTAGCAGAATTGCACGTGGGCGATCCTGCTTTGCTAAGCACCGATATTGGCCCGGTAATTGATGCCAAAGCACTGAAAAACCTCAACGAGCATGTCGAATATTTACAAGACAAAGCCACCCTGCACTACCAGTGCGCCATTCCGGATAACAGTGAAAACGGTGCCTATTTCTTTGCACCGCGGCTGTATGAAATTACAGATTTATCGGTATTAAAGCGTGAAGTATTTGGCCCATGTGTGCATATCATCCGCTTTAAAGCCAAAGAACTGGATAAGGTTATTGACCAGATCAATGGTACCGGCTTTGGCTTAACCATGGGTATTCATTCGCGGATTGAAGAGCGCTGCGAGTACCTGGCCAAAATGTCGCGGGCCGGCAACGTTTATGTTAACCGCAATATGATAGGGGCTATTGTTGGTGTGCAGCCCTTTGGTGGCCGCGGCTTATCAGGCACCGGCCCCAAAGCCGGTGGCCCAAACTATTTACTGCGGCTGGTTAAAGAGCAAGCCTCACCTGAAAACGTGCAAATGACCAACCTGACCCCGGACGAGCTGAACTTGCACCATACTGCTGACGCCGAGGCTCAGGTACAGCAGCTAATGGCAAATTCCTTGCGGGACGAGAAAACCTGGCGTGCCACAAAATTAAATGACCGCATCTCGGCTGTGCGCCAGTTGCTGGCAAAAATTGCTACGGTCGATATTATTGACGAACTGGCCGACGATTTAGGCTCTACCCTGGCCGATGCCCGGGCCCAGCTGAACCGGCTGGAAAAGCATATGCGCAAGCCCACTGTGCTGCCCGGACCAACCGGTGAGTCGAATACCCTGCACTATGAGCCACGCGGCTGTGTAGTGTGCTATGCCGATAAGAGCACCTCATTTAACTTCTGGACTATTTCGATTATTACCGCGCTGGCTGCCGGTAATACCGTGATTACGGTAGCATCAGAATTGTTCTATGAGGAAGCACTGGCATTTCGCGATAAGTTTATTGCCACTGGCGTAGCAAAAGGCGTGTTTCAGGTGGCGAAGCCTGATCAGCTGCAGGCGATTCTGGCCCATCCGCACTTAGCCGGTGCCGTGGTAGCCGCCCGCTCCTCACGTTTAGGGTATTTTAGCCAGCAACTGGCCAAGCGCCACGGGGCGATACTGCCGGTGATCAGCGCCGAGTACTACGATACGCTGATTAAGCGGTTAATTACGGAAAAGACTATCAGTATTGATACCACGGCCTCGGGCGGTAATACCTCGCTGATGACCATGGTAGAAGACGACGAGTCATAGCAAGCAACGCCTCCTGGCAGGATCACAGATCTGCAAGGCAGGGTAGCTGGTGTGCTTACGTAACAGCAGCATGGATGCTGCGCAGGCTGCCCCTAGCTATAAGGAGCATGCACAGGGATGTGATCCTTGAAGCCGGTGAAGTAAGTATTTCCAGCTACCCAGCCCTTACACTTGACCTCTGCCGCCACTTGCTAAACATCATCTCACTGACAAGCCAGTGCAATAGCGCTGGCTTTTTTTATCTGCATTCACCATTTGCGGTTGACAACTCCCACCCAAGAAAACAAAATGCACAATTATTTAAATAATCGTTAATTATTGCTGTGCTGGCAGTAAATTAATACAGGTGATATGGATGTTGATGGAAGCGGAAATCCCTGCAGATTTAAAGCCACTGTTGTTTGACGGCAGATTGTTTTATGGCAGATGGGGCGAGTTGTTTTTTGTCAGTAAAAACCCGATGACCTATGCCGATATGCCCGACAGTGCCTGGGTACAAAATACCGCCGACAATATTTACGGCCGTTATTTTCTATATGATATTGAACCCTCCTGGCAGCGCGACAGCATAATGCGTGACCTGTACCGCTACGCCAAACCCTGGGTAACCGATTTATCCGGCCTGAATACCGACCGCTTAGTTAATGAGCTGATTAACTTATTTCAGCGCGACGAACTGCGAGCCTGGCGCCTGACCGATGGCTGGGCCAAGCCACCAGAACACACTGGGCCTTACGTAATGGCAGGGAGTACCCCCACGGCCGGCGGCAGTGTAGCAGCCGCCCCCTCTACCACCGGTAAAGCCAGTAAGCCCAAAGGCGGCAGCACCTCAGCAGCCCAGCCCGTAACAGCCAAAGCAGCGGTGCATGAGGTCTCAAGCACACCCGCCACCAAAGCTGCACCGTCTAAAAAGGTAGAACCAGAGAACCTTGAGCATGCTCAGCAAATCCTGGCAGCTCGGCGTAAACAAATTGAACAGACTGGTTATCAGCCAAAATATTCGGATGCTGAATTACTGGCGATGGCAGAGGCGGGTGATATAGCTGACGACCGTTTCCAGGTGCGCCTGATATTTAATAATGCAGATAAAGCCATGGATTCAACTCTCGGCTTTAGAAGGACGTCAGGAAGAGCCCCATATTGGGCCACCACTTTTGACATGGCGGAAGCTGCTGACACTGATCCGGAGATACTGGCGTGTATTTTTGGTATCGAAAATTATTCTCCAGACGGTGAATTTAGTCTTGTTATTATTGATACGCACAATCTGCCGCCTCAAGCAGAAAGGCAGAGCTTTGTGCCTACCTTCGACAATATGACGACGTTTTGTAACAAGGAGCTAGCGCCTGAAGAAATGGGTAATTACTCTGACGTAACAGAAGTACTAAACAAAGAATTTTCAGCTGAATACCAAGCATTTATGGCGGACTACGCAGCTACAGGGCGAAGTCAGCATGACCCCAAGTTAATTAAAAAACATCTTGAAATTATTGGGGCTGATGAAAAAACCAAGGAAAAAATCCTACTTAGACATAAAGTACAGGCTGAGTTCGGGGCGAATCCGTTATTCTCAGGTAATGGCCTTACAAAAGTGAATCACAACAACAGATATTCTAGTGATACTCCACAACAATATGGTGTTGCTGAAACATTTACGTTCGAGCGAGATCCGTTGACAATTGAAAATCTTGGTCCATCTGTTGCAATTTTTCCAGCAAAACCTATTAAAGGCTAAGAAATGTTATTACAAACAAGTAACTTACCAACAGATTATAAAGTCATCGCTGAGTTGAACTACGTGCTTTATGAGAAACAACGACTCTTTATTGCTGCCTCTTCAAGTGATGTGGTTTTTATTATAAAGACACCTTCACCATACCCTAATCATGAAGATGAGCCTGGGCTCCTGGTCTTTCAAACAGAATTCCCTAAAGCCGCTGCTGCCTGGATTGTTGATACGATAGAAAGCAGATTATGGCGCTCTGCGGCAGAAGGTGGCGAGCCATCGGGGAAAAACTCGGTTAGAGAACAAGTCGCAGGCGAAACATTAACCCTGCGGCGTACTATGGCGGTTGGTGATGATCGCGATAAGGGCTTTATCCTAATCAACTCCAGCCGTAAAAGTGTGAATTTTGACGAAGACTTTCAGGAAATAGAGTTTTCCGATCGGCTGTTGAAGGAGGGGGGCTTACTGGATGTGCTGCGCCGACTGTAATATTTTGCTCTTACGACGCTTCACATTGAATTCAGGGAGTCACGCTTCTGCTTGGAGCGAAAAGGGGAAGTAACACCTTATTTTTCCTGGAATCTCGAAAGACAGTTAAAGCTATCAGGCTTTCAGGCTTTCAGGCTTTCAGGAAAATGATGAACTCAATGAAAAAAATAGCCCTCCTCAACAATGCATCTACAATCGCATCTTTTAATATGCTGGATAGTGAATTACTCGATGAAGCAGGCACCAAGGAAGTGAGATATTACTGCAACGCAGATTTAGTCGTAATTTACGAAATTACCCGTGGCAAAATCAGAAATACTGAATATCAAACTGAATTACCGCTAGCAGCGGCCGCTTGGATTAAAGACAGAATTTTAAACGGATTTTGGAAGCTGCCCTCAGAAGGTGGTTTACCTAAAGATCAGCATCAGTGCATAGTAACCTTCGACAGCGAAGAGATTATTATTGGTAGAAGTATGAATGCCGGTAGGCACGGAAAACCTGGCTTTAAAATTGTAAATAAATCCCGCAAGTCGCATATTTTAGCTTCCTGGCCACAAGAATTCCAAATAACAGATGAACGGGTAGAAAAAGTATTGCTTCCGCTATTTGACCAATTAGGTGTCAGTTAGTCTCCTTTATACTCAGGCAATGGCTTGACGAAAGTTAATAGTAAGAATCGTTATAGTAAAGATGTTCCTCAACAATTCGGAGTCGCAGAAACATTTACCTTTGAACGTGATCCATTAACCGTAAATGAGCTTGGTTCATCCGTAGCCATATTACCTGCAAAACCCATCAGAGGCTGAGTTATGTTACTTCATACTGACAATTTACCTAGCGGCTATCAAGTGAAAGCCAGCATGGATTATCTGCTGTTTGACGATGAAAAACTTTTTATTGTTGCTTCTGATAATGAACTGGTTTTCATTAAAAAATCACCTTCGCCATATGAAAACAGACAAGATGAACCCGGACTATTGTTATATCAAACCGAGTTTCCCCGGACTGCAGCGGCTTGGTTGGTTAACACTATCGAGAATCGTTTATGGAAGTCTGCAGCAGAGGGTGGAGAAGCGTCAGGGAAAAACTCTGTAACAGAAATAGTTGCTGGTGAAGAATTGACGGTACGTCGGGTGATGTCGGTTGGCGACGATCGTGACAAAGGTTTTACTCTAATAAATTCAAGCCGCGACAGTATTAAATTTAGGGAAAACTACCAGGAAATCCAAGTGTCAGATCGGCTGCTAAAAGAAGGTGGTTTATTGGATGTCCTGCGTAAGTTATAACGTCCCTAATATGGATTACCAAGCGCTACATATAGCGGCAAACAATGTTGTGTATTTTATCAACAATCAGGCGCCTCAACACACCTCTGCCGACGTACTGGCATCGATTAAGAACCAGATGATATTTATTCGTGACAACGCAGCGGAATGTAAAAATCCATCAACCGAATTAGGGGCGGGTACTGAATTTACTTATGCCATTCTGGCGTCGCGGGAATTAGCCAGTCATGATGAAGTCGTTTTGCAAAAATTAATAGATAAAGTCACCAAGATCCTGATTGGAGAATAGCTGCACGACAACTGGCTCACATATCTCCCCCTTTGCGAAATGAGGAAAAGCCGTTCCTAATCAGTAAATCACTCTGACCCATTTTTTCTCGGACGCAGGCGCAGGGTGACTGGTGTGCTTACGGAACAGCAGCATGGATGCTGCGCAGGCTGAAGGGGCACAGGGAGGTGATCCTTGAAGCCGGTGAAGTAAGTATCACCAGCCACTCTGCCGCCGTTAAGCCAACACCAAACTGCCCTTGCTACTTCAATACCTGCAATAAATTACTGCGCTGATCTGTCCAGCTTACATCGGAATTCAGCGGCGTTGGCCAGGGGCTGAGTGCCTGCTGGATAATGGGCTGCTGCATAAAGCGCTGGTTGCTGGTAATTAGCACCCACTCTGCCGCCGGGTTAATGCCTGCTGCCTGGGTGGCGATAAAATAGGCCTGTTGGCCCATACTCGCCGCCTGATTACGCAGCAAGCTGGTTAAATCCAGATAATTATTCGACACATGCACCGCCAACACGCCGTCGCTTTGTAAGTGCTGCCAGTAGAGCTGCATGGCTTCTATTGTCAGTAAATGCTGCGGAATACTGTCGCTGCTAAAAGCATCCAGCACCAGTACATCAAACTGACCACTTTGCTGTTGTGTCGATAACTGCTCTGTTAGCGTCAGCCGGGCATCACCGGCAATAATCTCAATGGAGGCGGCGCTGTCACGCAAATAACTGAAATACTCGGTTGCTACTTTTATCACCGCCGGGTTTAACTCATAAAACAGCATAGTGTCACCCGGTTTGCCGTATACCGCCAGTGCGCCAGCGCCCAGCCCCACTAAGCCAAACTTACGTTGCTGTAACTGGTTAATATTGCGTGACAAGGCCGACGGTAAAAAATGCTGCATGGCTAACGCCGCACCGGTACCCGGCCGGTAATAACTTTGCGCCGTGGCCGCCAATGGCGGCGCCAGATACTGCGCACCATGGCTGGTGGTGCCATCGATCAACTGGCGTTGCAGCTGGCCGTTGCCTGCTTCATCAATAACCGTGAGATCCCGCACCAGCAGGCTGCCATAAAAATTACGCTCGCTGTATACATTATGCTGGCCCAGCTGCCATTCCAGGCCAAGCACACTTAACGCAAATACCGCAGCGCCGCTTAGCCATAACCCCTGCTGCCAACGCGGTTTACTCGTTTCTTCCGGCCACAGCAACAGCAGATAAATAGCCAGCATAACCAGTAAAAACTCCCAGTACTGGCTAAACAGCAGTGGCGCCACTAAGTTAACCGCGGCACTGCCCAGCACACCACCGGCTGCCAGCAACAAGTAAAAACCGGTTAAGTACTGCGGCGCCGGTTTTAAGCGGGCGAGTTCGCCATGGCACAGCATACAACCGCTGAGTAAGATGGTCAGGTACAGCAGCAGTTGCGAGATTAAATCAAACTGGCGGCCCAGATAAAACAGCAGCAACGCAAATACCATACTCAGGCAGAACAGATAAAGCCACAGGCCGCGCTGATACCAGGCCGGTTTATTAAATACCACTATATAACTGGCTAAATACAAACACAGCGGCAGCACCCATAAAAACGGCACAGGCGGCACATTCTGGGTTAACTGCTGGGTCACCGCTAACAGTAACACCACACCACAGGCCGACAATGCCAGCCAACGCAGGGCATAGCGTTTATTCAGGCGGGCACTGACCGCCCGGATAGCGGGCGATAACTGGCCCAGCTCGCGCCACATCAACGCCAGACAGCACAGCGCAAACAGCACAAAACCCATTACCCAGTACTGGCGTTGCTGGCTGAGGCTAAACAAGGGTTCCAGCACAAACGGATAAGCCAGCAAGCCACCGAGCGAGCCTAAGTTAGACAATGCATATAAACGATAAGGCGAGCGCAGTGGAAAGCGACCGGCAAACCAGTGTTGCAATAAGGGCCCGGTAGCCGACAGCAGTAAATAAGGCAGGCCAACCGTCAGCGTTAATAACAGTAAAATCGCTGCCAGCGGCGAGGCCAGCACCTGCGGGTTAAGCTTAGCCTGCCACAACAACGGTAAACTGGCCAACGCCAGCAGCAATAAGCAGCTATGCACCAGCCGTTGCTGCTTGGGCGCCAGGTAACGGCTAAGCAGGTGGGCATAACCGTAGCCGGCCAGCAGCAGGCTTTGAAAAAACAGCATACAGGCTGTCCACACTGCGGCGCCACCACCAAAATACGGCAGTAACTGCTTGGCCAGCATTGGCTGTACCAGAAACAATAACGCCGCACTTACTAAAATCGTCAGGGGAAACAAAGCCAAGGCAGGCTCCATAATCAGCAATAACAGTTAAAGGCGCCAGCCTATACAAAGGCTGGGCTGCAGGCAAGTCTCAATCATCTTTACAACAACCGTAACGTCGGATTTGTGGTGCAGCCACGCTTGGGGTAGACTCCAGTGCTTTTATCAAAATAACGCTGCGTAAACCGCACATTTGTTAACCAATGTTTTATTTATGGGAACGTTAATTCATGGGAAAGTTTAAAGTACCGCATACCCTTACCCTGCTATTTGCCATGATGGTCATCGCGATGATCGCCACCTGGATAGTGCCGCAGGGTGCATTTGAAATGCAAACCCTCGACTCTGGCCGCCAGGCCGTGGTGCCGGGTACGTTTACCTTGATAGAAGATAAAAATTATATGACGCCCTGGCAGTTACTCACTGCCATACCGCGCGCCTTTGCCAGTGCTCAGGACGTAATATTCTTTGTAATGATTTTAGGTGGGGTATTATCTATTGCCCGTGCCACCGGTACGGTAGATGCGCTAATTGGCCGGATGCTGGAACGCTTCGGCGAAAAGCCGCAAATTCTGATTTTTATGGTGGTGTTCTGCTTTGCCATGGCCTCCAGCTTTATTGGTACGGCGGGTGAATACATTCCCTTTGTGTTAATTCTGGTAGCGCTGTGTAAGGCGATGCGGCTGGATGCGATGACCGCCGTCGGCATGACGGTGGCAGGCTATGGTATCGGTTATGGTATTTCAGCGGTTAACCCTTTTACCCTGGTGATTGCCCAGCAAATAGCCGAATTACCGATATTGTCGGGCTGGCCGCTACGGGCGGCAATCTTCCTGCCCTTTGTATTAATTGGTTTTCATCATGTCTGGAGCTATTCGAAAAAAGTACTGGCCGACCCGGCAAATTCCATGGTGGCCGATTTACCCTGCCCGCTGGGTGATAGCAATGCCGTTGATTACCCCAAGCTGGCACTGAAACATAAACTGATTTTAGGCAGTTTCCTGGCCACTATCGCTATGGTTGCTTATGGTATTCGCATCCATGGCTGGTACCTGTATCAACTGGGCGCTTGCTTTATCGCCTGGGGCTTACTGACAGTCATTATCAGCCGGCTGGAAGTGGATGTGGCCGCTAAAAAGTTCATCGATGGCGCCATGGAGCTGACCACCACCGCTATTTTAATCGGGGTGGCACGTGGTATTTCACTGGTAATGGAAGACGGCCAGATTTTACATAGCCTGGTACATGGCATGTCGCTGCCGTTATCCTACGTTGGTGCTGAAATCGCGGTAGTGGGCATGTTGATTATTCAAACCTTGCTGAATTTCTTTATTCCGTCCGGCAGTGGCCAGGCCTTTGTTACCATGCCATTAATGGTGCCACTGGCGGATTTATTAGAAATTCCGCGTCAGGTCGCCGTACTGGCTTACCAGTTTGGTGATGGCTTCTCTAATATGATTATTCCTACCAACGCCATTTTAATGGGTATTATCGGTATTGCCGGCATTCCTTATGGTCACTGGTTCCGTTTCTGCCTGCCACTGATTTTAAAACTGATGCTGGCAGCAGCTGTGGTGCTGGTGCTGGCCGTGGTATTTGGCTATGGTGATGATGTGCAGCCGCCAGCAGCAACGGGCATTAGTGTTATCAGTCACTAAATGATTGACTAAAGCAGGTAGCGGCAGCGACCTGCTTTAGTATTGACATTAGTTCATCGTGGGTTTAACGTAAAGTCAACATAAGACCATAGGCTTGTTATATTGCTGATTTTTATAATTATATTGATGTTTTTTTCAGCTACAGCTTTCGCCGCCCCAACCCCTGCCGATACCAAGCCACCGCAGCTTAACAACACGGGGAATGAGGGCATTGCAAGTAAGCCCATTACCATGACAGATTGTGGCCTGAATGAGGCAGCCCAGCAGCTGGCACTGCTTATAATACAAGATCCTTTGCAGCAACGAATCCAACTTAGCTGCCATCCATTGCTGACGCAGGCTGCAGCAGACAAAGCTAAAGTTATGGCGCAAAAAGGCATGGTAAATCACTATGTTGGCGGTTTGGGCGCAAATCAGCGCTTAAGAATGTTGGGCTACAATCTGCCGCCTTTCTACAGTGGCGCTATTGGTAACCAGGTTGAAGCTGTGGCGGGTGGGTACAGCACGGCAGAGGAGGTTTGGCAGGCGTTTAAATCCTCTACAGCACATCGCAGCCACTTACTTGGCGAGCTGCCTTTTTACCAGCAGCAGTTACATCTTGGCGTGGGTTTTCACTACCAATGGTCAAGCCCGCATGTTGAATACTGGACAGTGTATATTGCCCGGGAAGCAGTGGCTGAGGACGCCAACGTTACATGCTATGATATTGGCTGTATAACACCATAACAAGAATAAGGTCTATGGCTAAAGCCCAACAAATCGCTGAGATCATTCTGCAAGGCTTTCGCAAGCACTTTCAACTATTTCAAAAAGTAACGGCTAAAGCGAAACAACGGTTTGAGCTCGCCGACTGGCGAGCATATCAGCAAGATAGCTCAGAGCGGATCTCGTTCTACGATCAGCGGGTAGCCGAAACGGTAACGGCGCTGAAACAGGCGATGCCGTCAGATTGTTTGAACGAGCCATTGTGGCAACAGGTAAAACAACAGTATTTACAGTACTTGTTGTTTCACCCTCAGGCTGAGCTGGCAGAAACCTTTTATAACTCGGTGTTCTGCCGCTTATTTGCCCGCAAGTACTATCACAACCAGAATATTTTTGTTGAATCGACCTTAAACCTGCAACATTTGCCGGCACCTATATCGTCGGTATACCAGAGTTATTTCCCGGCGCAGGATGGCCTGAAACAAAGCATCCGCCAGATAGTCGCCGACTTTGCTTTTAGCACGCCCTTTATTAATCTGGAACGGGACATTCGTTACATCGTAAAAAGCTTTATTACGCAATCAGCGCATGGCCGCTATCCGGTGCATCAAATTCGCTTTGATATGCTTAAATCGGTATTTTTCCGCAATAAAGCAGCCTATATTGTGGGCCGTGTGGTGACACCTGACGGTCAGCAACCTTTTATTATTCCGCTGCTGCATCAGCAAGGTGCCGGTTTATACCTCGACACCCTGCTAACCGATCCACAACATATGAGTATTATTTTCGGTTTTTCCCGCGCCTATTTTATGGTGCAGTGCCCGGTACCTTCAGCGCTGGTGCATTTTTTACGCGAGTTACTGCCGCATAAAACCCTGGCCGAGCTGTATGCCAGCATTGGTTTGCATAAACAGGGCAAAACCGAGTTTTACCGCGAGTTACTTAGCCATTTAACCAAAAGTCATGATCAGTTTGTGGCTGCACCAGGCATTCGCGGCATGGTGATGATGGTATTTACCCTGCCCTCGTTTCCTTATGTGTTTAAGGTTATTCGCGATAAATTCGCCCCCAGCAAAGAGTTTGACCGGGCCACTGTTAAAGCACGTTATTTGCTGGTGAAAAAACACGACCGGGTCGGCCGGATGGCCGATACCCTGGAATATTCAGATGTGGCACTGCCCCGCTCGCGTTTCACTCCTGAGCTGCTGGCAGAGTTGGAGCAAAGCATCCAGGGATCGCTGCAATTTGAAGACGACTTAGTCATTATCAAGCATTTGTATATTGAACGGCGGATGGTGCCGCTGAATATTTATCTGGAACAAGCCAGCGACGACGATAAAGCCGTCATCATGAACGACTACGGCAATGCTATTAAAGAAATGATTGCTGCCAATATCTTTCCCGGCGATATGCTGCTGAAAAACTTTGGGGTTACCCGGCATAAGCGGGTAGTGTTTTATGACTACGACGAAGTGCAGTATTTACTGGATGTTAATTTCCGCGCCTTCCCCAAAACCGATAACTTTGAAGATGCCATTAACGCCGAGGCCAACTGTTACGCTGCGCCTGGCGATGTCTTTCCTGAGCAAATTGCCACCTTTGTTACGCCGCAGCCGCAAATTCGCCAGTTGCTGTTCAGTAAACACCCTGAATTGCTGGATGCCAGCTACTGGCGTGCTAAACAACAGGCGATCCGCGACGGCATTGTCGACGATATTTTTCCTTACCCTGACAAGCTACGCTTTTGTCTGCGCTATGCTAATAGCAACCAATAGTCGCCAGTTGCCAAAAATGAGAAGCCCATGCCAGCCAGCGCCACCACAGCCGATCTTTATCCGATAGATAAAGCCTGCCAGCAGCCGTTATACCGGGCAGCAACTATTCGTCAGCTGGAACAGCAGGCCATAGCCGGGCTTGGCCACAATGGCGGCTTTATATTGATGCAGCGGGCAGCCGAAGCCTTGCTCGCGCTGCTGCAGCAGCTGTGGCCGCCCCCTTGTACTATTCTGGTGTATGCCGGTAATGGCAATAACGGTGGCGATGGCTATTTGCTGGCCGCGCTGGCCCGCAGCAACGGCTACGACGTGCGGTTGTATCTGCACGGCGATCATACTGCTCTTGGCAGTGCTGCCCGCCAGGCAGCCAATGCGGCGGCTGCGGCCAGTGTTCCGGTGGTCAGTGCGTTTGCCGCGGCTGAATTATTAATAGATGCGTTATTTGGCGTTGGCCTGAACCGGCCACTGGATAAAACCACCTCTGAACTTATTCAGCAGATTAACCGAAGCGGCAAGCCGGTACTGGCTGTGGATATTCCAAGCGGCCTGGCAGCAGATAGCGGTGCTGCCCTGCCACTGGCGGTAAAAGCCAGTTGTACCCTTAGTTTTATTGGCCTGAAAGCCGGTTTACTGATGCAAGATGGCCTGGACCATAGTGGTAAGCTCTGGGTAAGCCCACTACAACTGGCCACAGAGCTGGCAGCGCAGAGCCCCGCGTGCAGCAGTCTGGCCGCTGCAGCTATCAGCACGCTATTGCCGGTACGCCCGGCTAACAGCCATAAAGGTCTGTTTGGCCATGTGCTGGTAATAGGTGGTGATTATGGCTTTGGCGGCGCCGCTATACTGGCAGCCCAGGCTGCGGTTAACTGCGGAGCTGGCCTGGTAAGTTTATATAGCCGTAGCGAGCATAGCAGCGCCATGTTAGGCCGCCAGCCGGAAGTAATGGTAAGCAGCAACGACTGCACCACCCTGCTGCAACGTGCCAGCGTTATCGCTATTGGCCCCGGACTAGGCAAGCAAAGCTGGGGCCAGGCCTTAATGGCCCAGGCTCTGGCCAGTAACAAGCCATTGGTATTGGATGCCGATGCGCTGAATTTTATTGCCAGCCTGCCTGAGGCACAGCAAACCCGATTAAAAAGGCAAAACTGGCTGCTAACGCCACACCCGGGTGAAGCAGCCCGCTTACTGAACTGCAGCACCGCTGATATTCAGCAAGACCGGCTGGCTGCCGTCAGTCGGTTGCAACAGCGTTATGGCGGGGTGGTGTTACTTAAAGGCGCTGGCACCCTGATTTGTGATCAAAACGGCGAAGTAAGCCTGCTGGCAGCCGCCAACCCGGCGCTGGCCAGCGGCGGTATGGGCGATGTGCTCACCGGTATCATTGCGGCCCTGCTGGCGCAGGGTCTTGATGGCAGTGCGGCCTGCCAGCTTGCGGCCTGGCTGCACCTAAACGCTGCGGCCTCCCTGTTGCAGCAGCAGCGGCAATCCTGGTTAACAGCCACTGATTTAATCAGCCAGCTAAAACTACAGTTAATTAATTGATTTTTAATAAAAACAGACGTAAATTTAACCTACTACGATTTGACCGTGAGCAGTATAACTTGTCGTTTAGCTTACTGAGCCGCCTTGCGCTGACCGCGCTGTCAGCCCTGGTTACCACTTTACTGTTTCCAGCACAGGTTTACGCCTCTGCCAGCCAGTATTTTCCGCCCGCCAGTGAGTTTTTTGTCAGCGTCGCCAGTCGGCAGCATATTCCCGATAATATTGTGACCAAACTGGCCCAGGATAAATATGGCCGTATATGGGTTGGCAGTGCCGGCGGCCTGGTACGCTACGACGGTTATCGTTTTCGGCGCTATTTACAACCAAGCCAGCAAAATCTGCCCCCCGCCAGTCATGAACAGCAAAGCAGTACTATCAGCAACACGGCTATTGCCGGCAATTTTGTTCGTTATTTATTTCAGGCCAGCGACGGCACTTTATGGCTGGCAACGGCGCCAGGTGGTATTCAGCGCTATGACAGTGTCACAGACAGTTTTTATCAGCCTAAAATCACCGCACCCGGCATCAGCACGGACTTCGCTTATCAGGTTCAGGCCGTTACCGAAGATGCCGCGGGCAACATCTGGCTGGCTGGCAATCAGGGGTTAGCCTTACTGGACCAGCAAGGCCAGCTGCTGCAATTTATTCCGTCTCATACCGAGCTGCAGGATATCAGGGCATTACTGACTGACGATGCCGCAAATTTATGGATTGGTAGCCGCAGCGGGTTATATCTGTTAACGCCGGGCAGTGCCACCCCGAAAGCGGTGACCAGCCCGTCAGGTGATTTGGGCCAGGTATTAACCCTGGCCAGAGTGGCATCTGAAATCTGGCTGGGAACAGACAGGGCCGGCGCTTATGTTATTAATGCCGATCATAGCCTGACTGTTCTGCCACAAGCCGGCCAGGTACCAGGGCCGGTATATGATATTTTGCAAATTAATAGCCAGGAAGTCTGGCTGGCTGGCTTTAATGGCATCAGCCGGCTGGCGGTAACCGATAAAAACTTACTGGGCCAGTATCAGCACGATATTTCTAATCCTTTTAGCCTGGCCAATCAGGATGTGCGTACCCTGCTCAAAGACACTGCCGGCAAAATATGGCTTGGTGGTTATGGTGGTGGCTTACAGCGCTTTGATGGTCAGGCTGGGGTCAGTACCTTACGCCAGAGTCTGACCAAAAGCAGCAGCATTGCCAGCGACAATATCAGCAGCGTGCTGGAGCTGGCTAATGGCCGGATTTGGCTGGGAAGTCGCGGCAATGGCATTGAGGTTATTGACCCGGCTGCTGGTATAGTGGCGCGTCATCTGCCACAAACTGATATGCCCGGCAAGCTGCAACATGGCTGGATAACCGCTATGGCAGAGCAAGCCGATGGTACTGTCTGGGTGGGGGTCAATCCTGGTCAGGTATACCGCTTCCAGCCTGATAACGGCAGCTTTAGTCTGCTGGGCCCGGAACAGGGGATCTGGCGCACGAATGTCCGTAGTTTTTTTATCGACAGCCAGCAACGGCTGTGGCTGGGTAGTAGTACCGGCGTAGCCTTGTGGCAAGCTGAACAACAGCGTTTTGTCCGGATCAGGCAACACAATGGTGAACCACTACAAGACTACATTAATACTATGGTGGAAGATGCTGAACGCAACATCTGGCTGGGTACCGGTGCCAGTGGGTTATTTGTGATAGCGCCGGGCACCCAGGCTACACTGCCCACGGCAGAAGCCGTGCTGGCTGTCGAAGCCAGCACTATTCTGGGTTTGCTGCACGATAGCCAGAACCGGCTGTGGCTGGACACCCCGGCGGGTTTGTATCGCTATCACCCTGGCGAATCGCCAACCGATGGAACCTTCAGCAAAGTCAGTTTTGCTAATAGCACTCTGAATGAAGATTTTGGTGCCAATTTGCTGGAGGATAACCAGGGCAATATCTGGACCTCCAAGTTCCATTTTAATCCGGCCAATAACCAGCTGTATGAGCTTACGCCTGCCGACGGTGTCGATATCGGCAGCCCCTGGTATCGCGCCTTTGCCAAAACCCGCCAGGGTTTGCTGTTATTTGGTGGCAGCAACGGTTTACTAATCATTGACCCCGCGTTGTTCAACTCCTGGCAATACCAGCCCAGAGTGTTATTAACCGAGCTCAGAGTAAAAGGCCGCAACCGGCAAATAGCCCCCGAGCAGCCAACTTTAACCCTGCAAGCCGATGAACGTAGCTTTAGTGTTGAATTCAGCGCAATGGATTTATCCGCGCCGCAAAAACTGCAATATCGCCATCGCTTATTGGGTTTTGAGCAAGACTGGCAATATTCTGATGCATCGCAACGGCTGGCCAGTTATACCAATTTATGGCCTGGCCGCTACCAGCTACAAATTCAGGCGACCAATCGCAGCGGCCAGTGGAGTGAGCAACAAAACACCTTGCAACTTACGGTAAAACCCGCATTTTGGCAGCAATGGTGGTTTGTAGTGCTGGTTACCCTGGGCCTGGTGCTGGCCGTCTACCTGTTAGTGCGCTTTCGCACACGGGTGTCGAAGCTGCAGGCGCAGCAATTGGCGCGGCTGGTGGAAGAGCGCAGTCAACAACTAAAACTGGCCCAGCAAAGCTTGTTAGAAAACGAAAAAATGGCAGCACTTGGCCAAACAGTAGCCGGAGTAGCGCATGAGATCAATACGCCGGTTGGCGTTAGCATTACAGCCAGCAGCGCACTTGCTGGCAAGGTAAGCGAGTTAAAACAGCACTTTGACAATAAAACCTTAAGCACTAAAGCCTTTAGCCAATTTGTCAGCGATAGTGAGCAACACCTGCAACTGATTAACTACAACTTGCAACGGGCGGCGGATCTCGTCACCCAGTTTAAACAACTGGCGGTAAATGAAACGGTAACCGATACCGTCAGCGTAACGCTGAAACCCTGGCTGCAACATTTAATTGCCCGGCTTAATCCACCTAATGCCGCTATTGGCATTATTCTGGATTGCCCGGATGAGCTTAAGCTGCAATTGCGGGCCAGTGCGCTGAGCACAGTGTTAAGCCATTTGTTGGAGAATGCTTTATTGCACGCCTTTGAACCGGACGATAGTGGCGAAATAAGGCTGGCAGTAAAATGCAATCAGCAACAACTGATGATTAAAGTAGCCGACAACGGTAAAGGCATTGATACCAGTGTTAAAGACATTGTCTTTAACCCCTTTGTAACGACCCGCCGCGCCAGTCAGAGCAAAGGGCTGGGGCTGCACCTGTGCTACAATCTGGTCACCCAGGTACTGGCCGGCAGTATTGATATGGAAACTCAGAGCGGCAAAGGCACCGAGTTCAGGCTGATATTGCCATTGGTAGCTGAAACCAAGTCTGGCGGAAAACCAGACTGAACGAATAAGAGAGTATTGCAATGAAAATCTGGGTAGATGCCGATGCCTGTCCGGTGGTGATCAAAGACATTTTGTTCCGGGCGGCGATAAAACGGCAAATCAGCACCATTTTGGTTGCTAACCAGCAAATCCGGGTACCGCCCTCGCCTTATCTTAGTAGTCTGCAGGTTGCCCACGGCTTTGACGAAGCCGACAACGAAATTGTCCGCCGCTGCGCCCCCGGCGATTTAGTGATAACGGCCGATATTCCATTAGCCGCTGAAGTGCTGGCCAAAGGCGGCCGGGCGTTAAACCCGCGCGGCGAGTTATATAGCACCGATACCATCAAGCAGAAACTGACCATGCGCGATTTTATGGACACCCTGCGTGGTAGTGGCGTGCATACCGGCGGCCCGCCACCACTGAACCAGAGCGATCGCCAGGCTTTTGCCAATCAGCTGGACAAACTGCTGCAACAACACCAGCAAGCGGGTTAATACAGCCCGCTACCCTGGCCAGGCCGCCAGTAACTGCTTACTGCAAAACTGATGCTGGCGCTGGCTTAACGGATCGGTAAAGTTTAGCTGTTGTGCTAACAGCTGCAGCGGCCTTGCCAACTGTGGCAACTGCTTTGGCTGCAACACCGGATAGTAGGTATCATGCAGAATTGG
Source organism: Arsukibacterium ikkense (assembly GCF_000987775.1). Classification (GTDB taxonomy): domain Bacteria; phylum Pseudomonadota; class Gammaproteobacteria; order Enterobacterales; family Alteromonadaceae; genus Alishewanella; species Alishewanella ikkense. Next base: position 76,988 of record NZ_LAHO01000014.1, on the reverse strand, counting down.
CATGCCCAGGCTTAGCATATGCAAACGCAGCTGATGGGTTTTACCACTATGCGGGGTAAGCTGAAATAGCCCTAAGTTATCGTTTTTAGCTATCAGGCAAATATCCGAAATGGCATTGACCTCGCCCGCCACTATGGCATTAGTAAAACGCGGGCTGCTTTTCTCAATCCGGTTGGCGATATGCCAGAGCTGCGGCAGTTCAGCCTTTTCAGCTGCCGCCGTTAAACGGGCCACCGCCTGATATTGTTTGCTAATTTGGCCCTGGCTAAACAGCTGATAGTACGCTGGCCGGCTAACCGGGTTCACTGAGAACAACACCAGCCCTGCGGTATCGCGGTCTAAGCGGTGCAGCGGCGCAATATCAGTAATACCGGTATCACGCTGCAACCTTGCGAGCAGACACTCATTAACATAGTCACCGCCCGGGGTTACCGGCAAAAAATGCGGCTTATCGGCAACAATAAGATGCGCATCCTGATAAAGGATTCGGTGGGCAAAGGGGATCCGTGGCTCGGCCACCACTTCGCGGTAATAGCACAGCCGTTTACTAGGCGAAAATGGCGTATCAGGTGTGATAGCGTCGCCGTTAAACCAGTGTACCTTACCGGCGGCTATACGCTCGCGCCAAACCGCTTCGCTGATAAAAGGAAACTGACCGCATAAAAACTGCAGTACCGTAAGCCAGCCGTTGTTAACTGCTGGCAAAGTAATTTCTGAGGGGCGCAGGGCTATTGACACGATAAGGTTTTCAATACAGTTTGGTTATCCGCAAAAAATCACGAAAAAGGCTGCCCAGCCTAGCATAAAAGCCTTACAATTACTCCTTTGGCTGCCAGCGAACGCACTTTTGACCGAGAATTCTGTATTACTATTGCGCCAACATGAACTGGCCAAGTCGCAGCGGGTATTCAATGCCCGCGGCAGTAAAGTGGTACGCTGTGAGCAATGTCTGCTGCCCGCCAACGCTTGTATTTGTGCCGCCAAACCTGTTGCTGCCGGCAACTGCGCCTTTTGTTTTATTATGTATACCGGTGAGTGCTACAAACCCAGCAATACCGGCCGGCTGATTTGCGATGTAATAGCCGATAACCATGCTTTTGTCTGGGACCGCACCCGGCCCGATCCAGCGTTACTGGCGCTGTTAAATGATAACCGCTATGCACCAGTGCTGGTGTTTCCGCAGCAATACGCAGCACCTGAGCGCTGCTTGCCAGATGCCGCCGCACTTAGCCTGGCCACCACCGGCAAAATCCCGCTATTTGTGATGCTGGATGGCACCTGGCGTGAAGCCAAAAAAATGTTTAAAAGCCCCTATCTGGCCGCGATGCCGGTACTGGGCATTCAGCCCGAGCAAGCGTCGCGTTATGCGCTGCGCGAAGCGGCCCACTTGCATCAGCTGTGTACTGCAGAAGTGGCGATTGAAGTGTTAGCACTGGCCAACGAAACCGAGGCCGCCAGACTGCTGGCGCAGTATTTCAGCGAGTTTCGCCGCGCCTATCTGCTGGGTAAACCCCATTTAAACTTAAGCGAACCCGCTTAAGAACATCATTAAAGGCGACAAGTTATGAGCAGCAACAAACGTGAAGTGATCCTTAGCAAGCAACCGGTAGAACTGTATAAAATTTTAAAATTTGAAGGTTTATGCAGTAGTGGTGGCGCAGCCAAAGCCGCAGTTGACGCTGGCCTGGTGAAGGTAAATGGTGTGGTCGAAACCCAGAAGCGCAAGCAAATGAATGCCGGCGATACCCTGAGCTTTGGCAGCGAAACCCTGATCCTTAAAGCAGGGTCGTAAATAACGCCGTTAACTACTGGTATTAATACAGTCGCGGCCATCCGATTTAGCCCGATACAAGGCGGTATCTGCTGCGCACAGCAACGCCTGGCTGGTGCGGTACTGGCCACCTATTTCGGTTGACACTCCCTGGCTGACTGACACATTCACCGCCGCCGGCAAACCGGCGTCGGTAAACTGTAATTGTCGCACTATCTGCTGCACGTCGCGCGCCACTTTTAACGCGCGTATTTCATTGTGGTTAGGCAAAATCAGCGCAAATTCCTCACCACCATAACGTGCGGCCAGTTTGGCCTCTACCGGCATTGCCTGCACTATAGCCCCGGCTACCTTACGCAGGCAGGCATCGCCCTGAATATGGCCGTAACTGTCATTAAACTGCTTAAAAAAATCGATATCGATAATCACCACACTAAGCGGCCGGCGTGCATCGGTACACAACTGCCATTGCTGCTGCAGTTGCTCGTCAAAACCACGACGGTTGGCCAGGCCGGTTAACGCATCGGTCGTAGCCTGCAGCTTTAAGTGCTCACATTCTGCCTTGTAACGCGTTAAATCGCGCAGTACCAATACCAACCTCGCTTCGGGCTCTGGTAAAAACGACACGGTAAGCTCGATGTCTTTAATCTTGCCATCGACACAACGTAAAGCAAATTCCGACGGGCCCGTCTGCAATGAAAGTACCCGCTTTGCTACCATTTTTACCAGACCGTCATACTGTTGCTGACAACGACTAAGCAAAAACTCAGGCCAGCGCCGGCCAATAAGCGGCGTACTAATGCAATTAAGTAACAAAGCGGCTTTGGCGTTGGCGCATTCAATAACCCCATCCGGGCTGACAATCAGCACTGCCTCGGCCAGATACTGGATAAAACTAGCTACATCCAGAGCGCTTGCCATATCGTTATCATCAGGCCACAGGCCGTTGTCGTTCATGGCCAATGCTGGCAGCTGGTTTTTGTTATGTGCAGTTTTCATCGGCGAGTCTTACTTAGTTGGCTTAATTGCTGCCAACTTTAACCTTTACCTACCGCGATAACCTTCTGACAACCTTCCTATTTAATTTATTGATTTTAAACAATTAAAAAAGCCCCTTTCGGGGCTTTTGGGAGATAATGAAACAGCCTTAGTGGGTGCAATCAGCCGTTGGGCTCGTTTTTAACTTGCGGATCTGGACTCAACAGCATCAGAGTATTGCTGCTATTGGTAAGTACAAATTGGAATTTAGTGGTACCGGCACTACGGTCCATATCCAACATCTGCACTAACTGACCATCGCTGCTTACCGTAATAGCATCAATAATACCGTCAAAGGGTGTTATAAAACCAACACCAATAAACTTCAGGCCTTTGCCGGTATTATCTACCAGCTGGTAAGTAATAGTACCGGCTTCTGTTACCGTAACATCACCGTTGGCTAAAGGTTGGCCAGCGGTAGTTTGGTAACTAAATACCGGTTCGCCATTTTCCAGATTGACAACAACCTGAATTAAACTGGCCGCTTGAGTTAAAGGCATAACGTATTTCCTTATGGTTGGGGTTAAAAGTGATAATTCACAATATTATTTTTTTCCAACAGTGCGATAAGTTCGGGTTGGCTTGCCAGTATGCCAAGACAATCAAGCGACTTTGCGTAGGCGCTAACGTATCGAGCATCCTTGTTCGTTTGCACAACATCTGCTAAACGCCGCTGAACTTGCTCGCACAATGATGTCGCGGCCTCATCCTGACTTTCAGCAACTAAAGTTTTAGCTTGTAGCAGCTGGCTATCTGTTAAGAAAGCGATATAACTCATATTTTTTGAATACTGCGCCGTTAGTTCATCAGAGGCATGATAAGCAAGATCTGCAAAAACTTTACTGTTAGCAAACAGGTTTAAGTTTTGTAACTGCTGCGCAGCTGTTCGCCAAAGCCTTACTTCAATTTCCTTAATATTAATCTGGGTCATTGTTTCGCGGTCTAAGTTTAATGCGGCTTGATTAAATGCAAAATTACGCTCAATTTCCACTAAATCCTGGCCTGTCTGAAACTTAAAGTTTTGAAAGTAATAGTAATGTCTGCGGCGCTTCCAGGTACTGTTATCAGGGTCTTGTGCCAAAGCCTTTGATATAGCGCTAAAACCAAGCTTAGCTTTGCTCAGTGCTTCTGCAGTTCTTCCTTGATAATCTAATAAATCGGCCAGCAACTGATAACTACTCGTCAAAATATCCAATAAATAGGGCTCTGAAGTCGATTTAAATCCTTCAAGCTGCAGTTGTAATTCCTCATGTATAGTAATAGCGGAGGAAAGATCACCTTGCGACAGCACGGCACTGGCAAGCCACGATCGAGTATCAGCGACGTCTGCTATTAACTGGCTACTGTCGGGCTTCTGATATAGTGCCAGTAATTTAAGCCGCAATGACTCTGCAAAATTCTGCTTCGCCTTATCAAACATCTGCTGCTTCATCGCCAATGATCCCAGCGAGTTGGTGGCGTAAGACAGCTCCATAATGGCATCGAGGTTATCCGGCGCTAACTGATACATTCGCTCGCTATACTGGTAATAGCGCTCAAATTCCGGCTGGGTGGCTTGCCAGTTGCTGGCGTCATACTGAATTTGGCCAAGCCAAAAGGCATTAGCGCCGAGGGTTTTTAACAGTTCTAGATTATCTGGTTGCTGCTTAAGCACCGCTTCTAACTGCACTCTGGCGGCTTGCAGGGCAGCACTGGCTTCGTCGGTTTTACCGCGCGAGTAGGCCACCTCGCCCATGGCTTCTAAGGTTTGGCCATGCTGCAGCCTGGCTGCGGTGCTTAAACTGGTATCATCGGTAGAATAATCGGTAAAGTATTCCAGGGCTTTGTTGCTGATACCGTCGAGTAAATCCATGCGGCCAATGCTGCGCAGCTTATCGGCAAACTCCCCGACCATAAATCCCAACAGGTTTTCTGCTGCCAGGCGTTTTTGCTGCGCTTGTTGCTCGGCGTTAAAACTGCGGATCCCCATTGCTACGGCGCTAAAGGTGAGCAGGCAGAGCATGGCGATGGTGCCGCGGCGGGTCCAGCGTTTTAACCGGGCTTTGTTTTGAGATGCCTGAATAAATTCAGTTTCTTCATTATCAAGCTGAAATAAGCGGTTTTGCTTTAACAGTAAAGCTTCTTGCAACGGTTTGCCTTCGGCCAGCAAATAGGCACTGTTTTGTTTTTCGCTGCGCCAGCGCTGGCTTAAATGCACGATACGGCTTTTTACGCTTAAGCTATCAAAATGTTCGCTGATCCAGGCGGTGGCGCGTGGCCAACGCCGTAACAATGCCTCGTGCGCTATGCTAAAGCAGGGCTCGCCTTGTTGCAGGTGCGACACAAATAAGCGCTGCTCAACCATGGTATTCACCAAAGTGCGCTCAGCATCTGTTTGCAGTTGCGCTAAACGGGCGCTGCGACTGGTAATGCTTTGCTCGTCTTCGCGTAAGGTTACCAGTAGCGACAACACCCGTGGCAGGCTATCCTGCTCGGCTTTGCTTAGGTTTTTAATTGCCTGTTCAGCGTTTTTACCAATGGCGCCCTCTATACCGCCCAACGCTTTATAGACCGATAGCAGCAGCTGATTGTCGCTACTGCGCTGTAAATACAATTGCTGCAAAGTATATTGCAGCATTGGCAGCGCATCGGGGTTACTGGCCGCTTCGCTGCAGAGTATTTCATCCAGTGGCATGGCAGTCGCAGGATCAGTTTCAAAACTCAGCCCGGCGGCCAGGGCGGGTAAGCGGATCATTTGCAGCAAATCGGCACGCCCTGGTGCGGCCAGGTCAAAATGAGCGCCCTTAGCTTTACCCGCCATTAAGCTGGGGTAGGCGACTAAGTTGGGATAAAATTCGTTGCGACAAGCACTGAGCACCAGCACTGTACCGCTACTGGCAAATTGCTCCAACAGGGCAACAAAGCCGCTGCGCTCTTGCTCGCTGAAAATTGGCGAGGATAACAATACCTCTAAACGGTCGACAAAGAGCGCGAAACGCCGGCTGTACTGGCGGCCATTGGCTAGTAGTTGACGGCACTGCTGCAGCAGCGCCTCGGGTTGCTGTTGCAGTTTATCAGCCAGGCTGGCGGCACTATCACCACTAAACACCGGGGTTTGCTCCGGCCCCAGCTCCCAGTCCAGTAAGGTACTGGCTAAGCTGTGATACAACTGGCCTTTACTGACATCGGCTAAGTCCAGGCTGCTAAAAGACAGCACTTCAACGCCATTAAAGCCGCCGGCCTGCATCAGATTAGGCATAACCCCGGCATTAATTAACGATGACTTGCCGCTGCCGCTCGGGCCCAGTAACAAACAAAAATCGCGGCCGAATTTAATTTGCTGGGCAATTCGGCTTAGCAGGGTATCAATTTGCGCACCGCGGCCAAAAAAAACGCTGGCATAGCGGGCGTCATAGGCCTGCAAGCCCGGAAACGGTGAGCCTTGCTGCCAGCTTTGCGGCGTGGCACTTTGTTCTTGCCCTGAGGGAAAACGCACCTCAGCCAAAGTACGGTAGCCACGCTTACGAATGGTTTCAATATATGTTGGCTGCGTGGCGTTATCGCCCAGCGCTTTGCGCAGTTGGGTAATGGTTTTATGCAGCGGGTTATCGCCAGTGGCAGTACCGGGCCAGCAATGGCTGACAATATCATCGCTGCTGAGCACCTCACCGGCATGGCGGCACAGTAGTAGCAACACATCCATGGCTTTAGGTTCAAGCTGTTGTAGCTGCTTACCTTTGCGCACCGTATTAGCGGCAGGGTCAACCTGCCAATCGCCAAAGAAGAAAGTGTTACTCATCGTCAGATTCTGTTGCCAATGCTTATGTTGATTAATGCTACACAACATAACATGCTAAAACGCATTAATTGAATAAAAAAGGCAGCCTTGCGGCTGCCTGGGGTCAATCCACTGACCACGTAGCAAAACATAACCTTAGGTTAAGTCTTAAAACTGATTCATAGTATTGTGCTTACCACCGGCTTTTAATGCCGCCTCACCAGAGAAGTACTCTTTGTGATCATCACCAATGTCAGAGCCTGACATATTCTGGTGTTTAACACAGGCAATACCCTGACGGATTTCTTTCCGTTGCACTCCGGCCACATAGCCCAGCATACCCGCCTCACCAAAGTACTCTTTTGCCAGATTGTCGGTTGACAGCGCGGCCGTATGGTAAGTTGGCAAGGTGATCAGGTGGTGGAAAATACCGGCATCCCTTGCGGCATCTGCCTGGAAGGTACGAATGCGTTCATCCGCTTCCTGCGCCAGCTCGGTGCTGTCGTAATCTGCACTCATCAGCGCAGCACGGTCGAAACTGCTAACATCTTTACCGGCCTGCTGCCAGGCATCGAATACCTGCTGACGGAAATTCAGCGTCCAGTTAAAGGACGGGCTGTTGTTGTACACCAGCTTAGCATTGGGCACCACTTCGCGAATACGGTTAACCATCTCCGCAATCTGGCCAACGTGCGGTTTTTCGGTTTCAATCCACAATAAGTCAGCACCGTTTTGCAGTGAGGTAATACAATCCAGTACCACCCGATCCACACCACTGCCGGCTTTAAACTGGAACAAGCCACTGGCTAAGCGTTTCGGTTTTAACAGCTTGCCATTGGCTTTCACTACCACATCGCCATTGGCAATATCGTCGGCGCCACTGATGACATCACCATCCAGGAAACTGTTATACAAATCACCTAAATCACCCGGCTCATTAGTTACCGCGATTTGCTTGGTTAAGCCAGCACCCAGTGAGTCGGTGCGCGCCACAATAATACCGTTATCGATGCCCAGTTCTAAAAAGGCGTAACGCACGGCGTTAATTTTTGCCAGAAAATCAGCATGCGGCACGGTAACCTTGCCATCCTGGTGACCACATTGTTTTTCATCCGACACCTGGTTTTCAATCTGAATAGCACAGGCACCGGCTTCAATCATCTTCTTGGCCAGCAGGTATGTGGCTTCGGCATTACCAAAACCCGCGTCAATATCAGCAATAATCGGCACCACGTGGGTGTCAAAGTTATCGATTTTCGCCTGAATTTCAGCTTTTTTCGCAGCATCGGTGGCGTCATCTAACTGACTGAACAAGCCACCCAGTTCGCGGGCATCGGCCTGACGTAAAAAGGTGTACAGCTCCTCTATTAAAGCTGGCACTGAGGTTTTCTCATGCATTGACTGATCAGGCAGCGGCCCGAACTCAGAGCGCAGGGCGGCAATCATCCAACCCGACAAATACAGGTATTTTTTCTTGGTAGTGCCGAAATGTTTCTTAATAGCGATCAGTTTTTGCTGGCCGATAAAACCATGCCAGCAACCCAGCGATTGGGTGTACTGACTGCTGTCAGCATCATAAGCCGCCATGTCAGCCCGCATAATGTCGGCGGTGTACTGGGCAATATCCAGCCCGGTTTTAAAGCGATTTTGCAGTTTCATCCGCGCCGCATATTCCGGGCTAATAGCAGCCCAGGCTGAACCGGCGTCTTTACATACCTGGTCGAAGTGTTTGATATCATCTTGATAAGCTGTCATGGCCGTTTCCTCTTGCTAAAACTGTTGTGCGTGTTGTTGGTATTCACTATAGATAACAAAACCACAATTCATATAGCTGATTTTAATGATGCCCATCATTTCTTCAGTGAATGCAACTTGGCTATTGACGACCCTGGGCTGGCCGATGTTATGATTCAAACCAGTGATAGTTAACGCCAGAGGCATTTTACAGATGAATATTAATAAGATGGATTTAAACCTGCTGGTTTATCTGGATGTGTTGCTGCGCGAAAAAAACGTCACCCGGGCAGCTAACCAGCTCAGCATAACTCAGCCGGCGATGAGCAATGGCTTAAAACGGCTGCGCGATTTATTAAATGACCCGATTTTAGTGCGTACCTCGGATGGTATGGTACCGACCGAGCGCGCCCGTGAGCTGGCGCCGATAGTACGTGGCGTGCTGTTAACGCTGGAGGAAACGCTGCAACCAAATAAAGATTTTGACCCCCTTAACAGCCAGCGGGTATTTCGCATTATGGCCAGCGATTACGCCGCTTCAACGCTGATACCTGCATTATTAAAGAAGATGCGTGTGCAAGCCCCCCTGACCAGCCTGGATATTATGACGCCGTCTGATGTCACTTTTCATGATGTCGAAAACGGCAAGGTAGATATGGCCATTAACCGTTTTGATCAGCTGCCGCAGTCGTTTCACCAGAAAACGGTGTGGCGCGACAGTTTTTCCTGCCTGATTAACGCCAGTAACCCGGTCGTTAAACACTTTAATTTAGACAGTTATTTAAAAGCGCAGCATATCTGGGTCAGTAAAACCGGCTTTGGCGTCGGTGTCGGCATGGATCCGAAAGATGTGCAAAAACTCGGCTGGGTCGACGAAGCCTTAGCTAAGCTCGGCAAGCAGCGCAATATCTCGGTATTTACCCGCAACTACCATGTGGCGATGCACCTAGCGGTAGGCATAGATTTAATTGCCACCCTGCCCAGCCGCGCCGCTAAGCTGTATGAAAACGACCCGACCATGGCCATTATGGACCCGCCCTTTGCGATTCCGTCGATTGAACTGAAAATGATCTGGAGCCCGCTACTACACCAGGATGCCAGCCATATCTGGTTCAGACGGCTGATTGTTGAAACAGCAGATGAGTTAAACTAACTGGCTTAAAGAATAGAGGATAGAACCTCTTTTGAAGGAGCCGGGGAGTGTCTGAGCCCCTGCCGCAGGCAACGGGCGAGTTGCCCCGGCGAGTGAGGAAGAGTGTTGTATCCGGCATGCAGAGAGAGAGAACAACTGCAACACCCGCCTTGGCTCGCCACAGCAACTCGCTCGCGCTTGCGCACTCACTCAGACACTCTGTGTCGACCAAAACGGGGTTCCAGCCGTTCTCTTTCTAGTATCGGTTTAACGAAAACAAAAAAGGCGCTGTCAGCAATGGCAGCGCCTTTGATTTGGTTTACTCAGGTTAATCAAGCAGCTGATATGCCGGCAAAGTTAAAAACTCGACCAGTTCATCAGCTGTAGTAATGTCCAGCAGCAGTTGCTTGGCCCGGTCAAAGTTTTGACTTTGCCAGGTTTCCGCCCCTACTTCCTGCAACACTACTTTTGCCTCTTCCTCTAAAAAGTCGGCAAACAGGGCCTTGGTAATTAACTTACCGTTGCTTAAACTTTTTCCATGCTTAATCCACTGCCAAATCGACGTGCGTGAAATTTCTGCCGTGGCCGCATCTTCCATTAAGCCGTAGATAGGCACACAGCCTTTACCGCTGATCCAGGCGGCAATATATTGCAGCGCCACTCTTATATTAGTTCGCATACCGTCTTCAGTGCGCTCGCCCTCACAAGGGGCTAACAGCTCAGCCGCGGTTATCTCCGCGTCTTGCTCGCGGCTAACATCCAGCTGATTAACCTTGTCACCGGCTAAATACTTGGCAAACACACCATTGGCAGTGGCAGCCAGGCCGGGGTGGGCTACCCAGGTGCCATCATGGCCATTGCTGGCTTCCAGCTCTTTATCTGCAGTAACCCGCGCCAGTATTTTTGCATTCTCCGCGGCATCTTTGGCCGGAATAAAGGCCGCCATGCCGCCCATCGCCAGCGCGCCGCGCTTATGACAGGTTTTAATCAGTAAGCGCGAATAAGCATTTAAAAACGGCTTGGTCATGGTGACTACCTGCCGGTCTGGCAACACCCGATCTGCGTGGTTATTTAAGGTTTTGATATAGCTGAAAATATAATCCCAACGGCCGCAATTCAGCGCCACTATATGATCTTTTAAGCTATACAGAATTTCATCCATTTCAAACACGGCCGGCAGGGTTTCAATCAGCACCGTGGCGCGGATAGTGCCTGCTGCTACCTTAAATTTCTGCTCGGTAAAGCTGAATACCTCATCCCACCATTTGGCTTCGGTGTGGCTTTGCAGTTTTGGCAGGTAATAATAGACACCAGAGCCATTGTTTAAGCGGGTTTGCCAGTTGTGGTAAAAATACAGCGCAAAATCGACCAGAGAGCCCGGTACCTGAGCGCCATCGACCAATAAATGCTTTTCCCACAAGTGCAAACCACGCACCCGGGCGATCAGTAACGCCGGCTTGTCCTTTAACGCATAGTGCTTGCCACTTTGCGGATCGGTATAGCTGATAGTACCCAGGTTAGCATCGCGTAAGTTAATCTGCCCTTCCATCACTCCGGCCCAGCTGGGTGCCTGCGAGTCTTCGAAGTCGGCCATAAACACTTTTACATCAGCATTTAGGGCATTAATAATCATTTTCCGATCAACCGGGCCGGTAATTTCTACTCTTCTATCCTGCAAGTCTGCAGGAATAGCCGCAACCTGCCAGTCAGAGCCTCGGATAGCTGCTGTTTCTGGCAAAAAATCCGGTAACGCGCCGTTATCGAACTGCTGCTGGCGGCTAATCCTGTTGGCCAGCAGCGCCGTTAAACGTGGCCGGAATTCGCGTACCAGTTCAGTAACAAAAGCGCAGGCATCGGCCGTTAAAATTTGCTCATAGTCGCTGTTAAGCTGGCCGGTTATGGTTAAACCCGCCCGGGTAGTAGTGTCAGACATATCCAGACCCTTTATTGCTGTTGCTTTTCGTTACCTAACTATAAGCCCTTTCCAACTATAAATGCCATTAATGGCTAAAATGCTTAGCATCACCAAAAACAATAGCCAGATAGCTAAACACTTCAAATTTCTGGCACGACTTGTGCTTTAAGATTTAAGTATAACTGCGTATGTCAAATTATCGTCGGAGGTGGGCATGGAATTTATTATGGTGTTGCTGGTAGCACTGGTGGTGCTGGTAGCTATGGTAGCCAGTCGCTTTATCGATAACAGCAATCCGTTTCAGGTGCAAAGACGCAGCAGCTTATTTAGTCCGGTTGAACGTTCGTTTCAAAACTTACTGGAGAAAGCGGTGGCCGGTGAATATAAAATTTTAAACCGGATTAAACTTGCCGATCTTATCGAAGTAAAAGAAAATGCTAATGAAAAAGCCCGCCGCAGTACCCTGGTAAAATTAAATGCCAAGTATCTGGATTTTGTGCTGTGCTCAGCAGATGATCTGCGGGTTATTGCGGTGCTGGATTTAGTGAACAACAGCAACAAAGACGGCCACAAAGCTGCACCAGACTGGTTTGTCAGTGGTGCGTTGGAAGCCGCTGGCGTGCCTTACTTACGAATTAAAATTAAGGCGGGCTACACCGCCGCAGATTTACAGCAAGCGCTGGCCCAGCGCCTGGGCAAACCAACAGTAAAAGCTGAGCCAATGTACAAAGGCTTGGTTAAAAAAGGTCCTACCCGGCCGGTGCGTTCATTTAAACCCGCGCCAGCGCCTGGCACAGAGCTAACCCCGGTGTTATCGCACTCCCAGATTAAAGCGCAACAAACTGCGCTGATACAGGCTTCTTAACGCTTTGGAGAAATGAGTCACTCCGCGCTAAGTTGGAATGCCGCCCGCTGCAACGGGCGGCATTCATTTTTCTACGATTTAAAAATAACAGCGGCAAAAAAATACCTAAAGTTTTGCAAACTGCGGCCGATAACGTGCTGACGTATTGTTAATAGGAGGTACTATGAGTCAATCCGTTGGTGCTCTGGCAACTGCACAGAGCTTTGAAATACTGGGCGCCGTTATGGCAAAGAAGCAGCAAAACCAGCAAGCACAGATGACTACAATGTTAGTACAAAGTGCCATGCAAACGGTCGAGCAAACCTCTGCCGCCTCACCAGTAGGCAATATCGGGCAGAATATTAATATCAGCGTGTAGCTGCATTCTGTGTTCCGTCTAAACCAAGGCCAGCGTTTGCTGGCCTTTCTTCTGCCGCGCTGCTTAAAACCACTTCACCGCTAAAAACTTGCATTAACCACCTTAGCACTTAAGCTTAAACCACAAGTTTAATTAGTGATCTGCTACTGATTGATTCAGAGGAGCATGCTCTGCAACTACCAAACCCTAATAACGAGAGGCCTACATCATGTCTGCTATTTCTACCTTTACCCAAAACCTTAGTGTCCGGGCGAAATTATTTACCGGCTTTGCCTTGGTATTAATCATTTTAATTATCAGCTCTGTAATGAGTTACAACGCCCTTAACAGCATGACTAGCCGTTTTAGTGTGGTTAACGATGTACGCGAAACCAATCTGTTAATCAGTGAAGCACGGCAACAAGAAAAAAATTTTTTATTGCGCAACGATCGCCAGTATATCCTGCAAGCAACCGAACTGAGCTCTCGGGCGAAACGTTTGGGAGAGCATAGCCTGAGTATGTTCACTCACCCGGAAAGTATGCATTTGATGCAGCAAATGCTCGATAACATTACCCTGTACCAACAATTACTCAGCCAACTGGCAAGTTTGGACCTGCAAACCGCCCAAACCGAACTGCAAGCAATAGAACAGCAGATAGTCGCCGTAGCCAGAGCTGCCGACGATGCAGGCAGCCGTTCCGTGGAAAATCAGTTAGTAATTATGGAACAGGAAAGTAATCACCTGGAGAGGCTGATTATTATTGCGGCCATCATTGCAGTATTACTTGGCATTACTGCAGCAATTATTATTACTCAGATGGTGGTAACCCCACTGCAGCAGGTAGTACAAGTGGCAGAGAAAATTGCCGCGGGTGATATTACTGAAGACTTACCAACCGATCGCCATGATGAACCGGGCCAGTTAATGCAGGCGATGCAAAAAATGAGTATCAGCTTACGGGCATTGATCAACAACCTGACTGCGGGTATTGCCCAACTGGCAACCGCAACCGAAGAAATGGCGGCGATATCCGAGCAAAATGCCGCCGGCGTCAATCAGCAAAAACAAGAAACCGAACAAGTGGCCACCGCGATGAATGAAATGGCTGCGACGGTACAGGAAGTAGCCAGAAGTGCCGAAGATGCCTCAACTGCGGCAACAGAATCGTCAGGACAGGCAACGCTGGGGCAGCAAATCGTGCAGAAAACCATTGGTCAGATTAAGGCGCTGGCCCATGAAGTCAGCACGTCAGCAGCGGCTATTGGCGAGCTGAAAGAGCAAACTAACAATATTGGCTCGGTGTTAGATGTGATTAAAAGCATTGCTGATCAAACCAACCTGCTGGCGCTAAATGCCGCTATTGAAGCTGCCCGGGCGGGTGAAGCGGGCCGCGGTTTCTCGGTGGTGGCTGAAGAAGTGCGGGCGCTGGCGTTTCGTACTCAGGAGTCTACCGGTCAGATTGAACAGCTCATCACTAACCTGCAGCAAAAAGCCGAAGCCTCAGTCAGTAATATGCATAAAAGTTCAGGTCTGGCCGATAATACCCTGGAAAGTGCTGATGATGCCGGCGATGCTATTCAGGCCATCAATACTGCAGTAACCAGCATTCAGCAAATGAACCAGCAAATTGCTGCCGCAGCGCTGGAGCAAAGTACCGTGGCCGAAGAGATTAACCGCAGTATTTTCAGTATTCGGGATGTAGCCGAGCAATCAGCCACCGCCAGTGAAGAAACCGCGGCTGCCAGTAACGATTTAAGCAGGCTGGGCACCGAGCTACAGCAACTGGCCAGTCAGTTTAAAGTGGCTTAGATAAACCTAAGCCACACTCGGCTGAATTAACTTTAAGCGCTAGCGCTTAAACCGCACCACCAGCTCATGCAGTTCACCAGCAATTTCCTGCAACTTACGGGTGGTGCTGGCTGAACTGTCGGCTTCTGCCAGGCTGCTATGTGCCAATGATGAAATATTCTCTACCTGACGGTTCACATCTTCAGCGACATGCGCCTGCTCTTCCACCGCAGCGGCCATTTGGATAGACATGGCCGCAATAGCGCCCACTGCATCTGAAATGCCATTAAGCATTTGCTCAGTATCCTTGACCTGTTGCAGCCCGGCCTCAGCGCCATCCCGACCTTGTTGCGCCACCTCTACCGCGGTATTGGCTCGGGCCGTCAGCTCGGTAATAATGCCATGAATCTCCTTGGTGGAATCCTGCGTGCGGCTGGCCAGATTGCGTACCTCATCAGCCACCACCGCAAAACCGCGGCCTTGCTCGCCAGCACGTGCCGCTTCAATAGCGGCATTTAGCGCCAGCAGGTTGGTTTGCTCGGCAATCTGGGCAATAATTTGCGCGACTTTGGCAATTTTCTGGGTTTGTTCGGCCACTTCGGTAACCGAATGGCTGATATTACTGACTGTATCGCGCAGCGTTTCAATCGATTTACGGGTGGTGGCAGCGGTTTGCCGGCTACGCCCTGCCAGCTCGTTTGATTGCTCTGCCCGCTCGGCAGTTTCCTGCACATGAGATGACACATCAGCAATAGTGGCGGTCATCTGATGCATGGCAGTGGCAGCTTGTTCGGTTTCGGTTTGCTGCTGCTTAATTTTTGTTGAGGTGGCTTCAGCTTGGGCCAGCCCCTGCTTGGCCTGGCGCGCGACATTAATAGCCGAATCTTCAATCCGGGTTAAGATTGCGCCAAGGTGCGCTTTTGAGCTCTTAATAGCAACCTTGAGCTCACCAATCTCTGGTTGATCATCGGTAAATGTCATCACCGCCAGTTCATGTTTAAAAGCAGTGCTCAACAACTCTTTCACACCGTTTAACGCCCGCCCGCGACTCATATTGCTGATCACCACATAACCCAGCAGGGTAACCAGCAGCCCCAACATAACCCAGTTAGCCGACGTAAAAGTGTACAGTAAGCCAGACAAAATAAGGCCCGCCAGCAAAAACCAGTTGTGTGCAGTTAATTGCCAGTGCTGCTTTTTAACCTTGCCGGCATTTATTGCCTGATACAGCTTTTCAGCACGCTTAATGTCTACCCGCTCCGGACAAGAGCGCACCGATTCATACCCGACCACTTTGCCATGCTCGGTTACCGGCGTAATATAGGCATCAACCCAATAGTAATCACCATTTTTACTGCGGTTTTTTACCAGCCCCATCCAGGGCTTGCCGGCTTTTAAATGTTGCCACATTATCTGATACGCCAGTGGCGGCATATCAGGGTGGCGCACAATATTATGCGGCTGACCAATCAGCTCTTCTTTTTTAAAGCCACTGATCTCAATAAAAGCATCGTTGCAGTGCAAAATATTACTGTTTAAATCGGTAGTGGAAATTAACTTTACGTCCTGGCCAAATGTCCGTTCATTATTGGTAACCGGTGAGTTACGTCGCATACTATTAACCATCCTTATGTTAATCTTTAACTAAAGATAGCTATCGTTTTTGAAATAACCATATGTTTCATAAAAAAGAACAATATCACATATCCAGGCGGGCCTCTGAAGAACTGCTACTTAGCGATCGTATTTATCTTGCCGGTTAGCCGCCGACTCAAGCTATCGGCGTACTGGCTGATAATTGAATACAAAGCGGGCACTACCAGTAGCGTTAACAGCGTAGAACCGAGCAGGCCTCCGACCACAGAGATAGCCAGCGGCCGCATAATTTCAGCGCCTTCGCCCAAGCCCAGCGCCAGTGGTAGCATACCCATTACCGTGGTCAGGGTAGTCATTAAAATGGGACGCAACCGCAGGCTGGCGGCATGAGCAATAGCGACCTCAACGGCTACCCCTGCCCGGCGCTCAATTTCAATATACTCCACCAGTAAAATGGCATTGTTTACCACTATGCCAATAAGCAGTACCACGCCAATCAGCACCGGTGCCGACAACAAGCTATTGGTCAGCCACAACGCTATTACTACACCAATCAGTGCCAGCGGCGCGGTTAAAATAATTACCAGCGGATTACTTAGCTTTTCGTATTGCACCGCCAGCACCACAAATACCAGAAAAATAGCCAGGGCTATCACGGTATACAGCTCTGTCTGACTCTCTTGCATGGTTTGCCATTGGCCACCTAACACCAGGCTGAATTGCGGTGGTAGTGCTAAATCGGCTAACCGTTGCTCCACCTGACTGATCACAGTGGCCACATCCGATTCGGCGGTATTAATATCACCGGTCAGCCGTATAATCCGGCTCTGGTTTTCCCGTTCAATATGGGCTGGCCCTTCGCTCAGCTCAAAATAAGCCAGGTCGCGCAGCAGCACGGTCTGGCCATCCTGGCGAAACAACAGCAAGTTGCCCAGCTGCTCTGCATCCTGCACCTGCGCACGGGGTAAGCGCACCCGCACATCATATTCCTGGGTACCATCGATATAGCGGGTAGGCACCGCACCATTAACCGCCTGACGAATCGCTCTGCCGACATCGGATACCCTAAGACCAAAGTCAGCCGCCCGCTCCCGGTCTACCCTCACCTGCAGCAACGGGCTTTGCTCTTCCCTGGCGGTTTCAATACCCTGCAGGCCTGGTATACCCTGCAAGCGATTGGCCACATCCACGCTCAGTTGCTGCAATAACGCCAGATCTTCCCCAACGATAGACACCGAAAAATCGGCTCCGCCTCTGCCGAAACGCAAGCCGCGAATACTGGGTGGGCGCACGCTGATCCTGGCGCCGGGAATATCTAATGCTCTTAAAACCCGCTGTGCCTGAGTAACCCACTGCCCAGCCGTCATGTCAGGCCGTTCGCTGGCCGGCGCCAGTTGCAACCTGAAATTCGCCACACCGGGACGTTCGTTAATTACACCACCGCTTAGATGGCCACCGACTAAAATAAAACGTGACTGCACGTATGGCAGTTGCAATATAGCCTGCTCTACTTTGCGCGCTGCAGCATCCGTTTCCTGAGGCGGCGTACCAGGTGGCAATACCATCCGCACACTGACTGAACCATCATCCACCGGCGGCAAGAACTCAGCACCCAGTTGCTCTGACAACTTCAGGCTGGCGTAAAACAACAAGCTTACTACTAGCAATACCCACCAGCGCCCCTGTAACAGGGTTGGCACTATTGCCGCATAACCGCGGCGCAAGGCATCAATCAGCCGGTTAAAACGCCTGACTGGCCAGCTATAATAGAGGCCACTTTGCCAACGAACTTTACCCAGCAAGGCGGCCAGCATCGGTACCAGGGTTAGCGCAGCGACCAAGGTTGCCAGAATAGCGAAGGAAATCGTCAGGATCATTTCACGGAAGATCAGCGCTGCCATGCCACTGATCAGTAAAAAAGGCACTACAGCGGCCAAATTTGTCAGGGTTCCGGCAGCAATAGCAGAGGCCACTTCGGCCGCGCCCTTGCGGGCAGCTTGTTCTGGCGAGGTATTGTCTTGCTCAACATGGCGGAAAATATTTTCCAGCATGACTATGGCGTTGTCTAACAGCAAACCAATACCCAGCGCCAGCCCACCCAGGCTGATGATATTAATGGTTAAGCCACCCTGGCCCATCATCGCAAAGGTCGCCATCAGCGCTATCGGTATGGATAAACCAATCACAAAACTTTTGCGGATACTACCTAAAAACAGTAGTACCATCAGCATTGCCAGCGCACCGCCCAGCAAGGCCGCACTGCTGACACTGGCAATAGCACCACGGATAAAATAGGCCGGGTTATCAATGGCCTGTAGTTCAATGTCTGCCGGAATAAATTGACTGCGCTGCAAATTGGCCAGCACCTGCTGCAGTTGCTCCACCACCTCGACGGTATTGGCCTGCGGCAATTTAAAAATAGACACCTGTACCGCTGGCACACCATTTAAACGCGAAAATACCCGCTGCTCCCGGTAACCATCCCTGACCTGAGCAACTTCGCTTAGCCGCACTTGCTGTCGGCTGTCAGGCAACGGCAGCAGCAGCTGCTCCAGCTCAGCTACCGAGCGAAAGCGCCCTTCGGTTTTGGCCATCACATCAAACCGGCTGGAGGTAACCCAACCGCCGGCGATATCCAGATTCTCCCGCGCCAGCATCTGCACCACATTATCCAGCGTCAGCTGATACGCCGCCAGCCGGTGCTGATCAACAATAATTTCCAGCTCACGCTCTAAGCCGCCGGCAGCTTCAACCGACGACACCCCGGCAATAGCAATTAAATGCGGGGTAAGGCGGTTTTCAATCCAATCACGCACCTCCACTTCGGTGCGTACCGCCGAGCTGAAACCTGCCTGCCATACCGGGGCTTCAGATGGGTCAAATTTATATAAACGCGGCGGGTCAATATCCAGTGGCAACTGGGTTTTCGCCCGCTCCAGTGAGCGCGAGGTATCCTGCAGGGCGATATCCAGATTAGTACCAAACTCAAAATGTAAATTAACGTTAGTACGCCCCTCCGATGCGCGGCTGTCAATATGGGTTAAGTTTTCAACTGCCGCCAGGTTGCGCTCCAGCACCCGGGTAACCTGTTCTTCCATCACCTCAGGTGCCACCCCCGGGTAATTCACCGACACCCGGATTTGCGGGTATTCAATATGAGGAAGTAAGTCGACGGCTAAACGCTGAATAAAAAACAAGCCAATGATTAATACCACCGAGCTTAATGCCAGGGTACCCACCGGCCGGCCAATGGCCCAGCCGGTAATGCCGCTGCGGGCAGATGCCATACTCAGCCCCTCCAGCCAACAATACGCACCGCCTGGCCCGGTTGCATATCAATGCTGGCATTAGCCATGACAATATCACCAGCCACTAAGCCAGCTATAATCTCTTGCCACTGGCCGCGTTCCACGCCAACTTCAACCCTTTGCCTGACCAGCAGATTATCTTGCACCAGCAACACATAGTGCTGATTGTCGTCAAGCAACACCGCCGAAACCGGTACTGCCAGCGCCTGCTGCCGGGCATCGATGACCAGGTTCACCCGGGCCAGAAACCCCGGTTTTACCCCTTTATTGTATGCATCCGTGGGCAACGCCACTTCCACCGTAACAAATCGGCTTACCAGATCTGCGGCCGGGAAAATCCGGCGAATACGGCCAGCCCATTCCACTGCGGGCATCGCATCCAACTGCAAACTCAGTGCTTGACCAACCGCAAGTTGCGCCACATCTCGTTCAGAGACGCCAAAATTGACGACCAGCTCATCCATGCCGGCCAGCTCAAACATCAGTTCCTGCTCGCGCACCGCCTCGCCCAACTCTACCGCCCGATGGCTAACCACCGCAGCGCGCGGCGCATAAACCCGGCCAAAGGCTACCCGGGTAAGCCAGAGCTGTTGCTCACTCTCTGCCACTCGCAACGCAGCAGCCTGTGCCTGATATTCGGCGGCACTGCTCAGGTTACGCTGATATAATTCAGCCTGCCGCTGGTAGGCGAGTTCAGCTTGTTTTAACAGTGCCGTAGCGCGTGCCAGCTCCGCCCTCTGTTCAGATTGCTCCAGTTCCAGCAACAACTGGCCAGCTTGCACCGCATCACCTTCTTCAACCAGAATTTGCTCTACCATGCCGCGGGTACGGGCAGTTAGCCTGACTGTTTGCCGGGCTCTAACCTCTGCCGACAGGGTTAAGCGTCGCGATAAATCACGGGGCTTTACTTCGGCGGCCGCTATTGGCAACTCCCGCACACTTGCCGCAGGCGCTGTTGCCTGCCCGCCGGGCTCGCATGCGGTCAATATCAGCAGTAAAGCTGGAACGGCTAACGTCTTTAACACCCTTAAACCTCGATAACAGAATACAGCTGACAGCCTGCTCTTAACGACTTGCCTCATCAGCTTTTGTCTTGTTTCTCCAGAAAGTCTCTGAACTCGATGGTATATAGTCTGATCAAGACATGGGTTAATGCAAAGATAATGGGCCCGTAAATCAGGCCAATTAACCCAAATAGCTGTAATCCACCAAGTAACGATAAGAATATAAGCAAAGTACTCATGCTGGAGCTACCCTGCATCAGAATCGGGCGTAAGATATTATCAATCGAGCCAACCACTATTACCCCCCACAAGGTTAAAAACAGCGCCCAGGGCCAGTCACCTGTCAGCAACAGATAAATACTGGCTGGCACCCAGATTAAAGCGCAGCCAATGGCAGGGATAAAAGAGGCAAAGGCCATCATAGTACCCCAGAACAACCCCGGCATACCGACAATAGCCATGGCAATACCACCGGCAGCCCCTTGCGCAATAGCCGTTAAAAACGAACCCAGCACGGCAGAGCGCGCCACTGTACTGGCTTCGCTAAGCAACTCTTCCTCCTGCGAGCGTGACAAGGGAATAATCCAATGCAGGTTTTCAATGATTTTCCTGTGATCCCTTAACAGAAAAAACAATACAAACAACATCAGTACAAAACCGAACAGCAAGCCGGTGATATTGGCCAGCACTTGGGTACTGATATCCAGCATTTCTTTGCCAAAGCCCGAGGCAAACTCAGCCAGACGCTCGACAATGTTCTCACCATTAATCTGACCCAGCGGCAACACCGTGTTGAATTTAGCCAGTGTTTGCTCGACGACGGGCTGCTGCATTAGTTGTTCTGCGCCGCCCTGCTCTATCCATTGATAACTTTGCTTTGTAAAAACAATGCCTTGCTGCACTATGGCAATAAACACCAGAATGGCGGGTACCAGAATCACCACTACCAGTAATGAGCAGGTAAGTGCTGCAACCAAATTTGGCTTATCAGGAATTCTGCTGGCAATTTTCTGATGAACCGGAAAACATAACAGCGATAATACAAAGGCCAGCACGACAGCCCCCACATAGGGTGCCACTAATAAATAACTGGCATACAATGCCAGCGCCAGCGCACCAATCAGTACCCAGTGCCCGGGTTCGGCTTTAAATTGGCTTTTCACCAGCAACTCCCTTTAAATTTGGCGGCCATTTGTGCTACCCACTAAGGCGCGACCTGTTGCAAAATTAACCCACAAATATAGGCGCCATAAGTGCCTAAACCATAACCCAGCACCGCCAGCAACACCCCCACCGGCGCCAGCGACGGATGAAATGCCGCTGCCACCACCGGTGCTGACGCAGCACCACCGACATTGGCCTGACTACCTACCGCCAGATAAAACAACGGCGCTTTTATCGCTTTGGCCACCAGCAGCAACAAGCTGGCGTGCACCAGCATCCAGACTATACCCACCAGAAACATCAGTTTATTGCTGAAAATGGCGGTGACATCCATTTGCATACCGATGGTCGCCACCAGGATATATAAAAAAGCGGTACCCACTTTCGAGGCTCCGACGCCCTCTAATTTCCTGGCTGGCGTTAATGACAACAGCAACCCAACCGAGGTGGCAATTACCACCAGCCAGAAAAAACCACTGGTTAAGCTGTAATTCGCTAAGTGGGGTGCCACCTGGCCAATCCAGGGGGCAATGATATCAGCCAGCGCATGGGCCAGACCAGTGACACCAAACGCCACCGCCACAATCAGCATGATATCCTGAATAGTGGGAATGCGAGAGTTTTCTGCTTGATATTGCTCTATTTTCTGCTGCAAATGGCCAATAGCCCGGGTGTCAGCACCATTGGCTTTATCAATTTGTGCGGCCCGGCTGGCCATAAACAGCAGCACGGCCAACCAAACGTTGGCGACCAGTACATCGACGGTAATCATTACCGAAAACAAATTACCTTCAACGGCAAATACTTCTTTCATTGCGGCCTGGTTGGCACCTCCGCCTATCCAGCTGCCGGCCACTGTTGTCATACCGCGCCAGACATCGCCACCCAGCTGCTCGGGAAAGAAGTACCCCACGCTGACCAGCGCAAGTGGCCCGCCAATAATAATGCCCAGGGTACCAGTGAAAAACATAATCAGTGCTTTCGGGCCCAACCCTAAGATAGCTTTGAAATCAACACTTAAGGTGAGCAAAATCAGGCTGGCAGGCAACAGGTACCGTGACGCCATCTTGTAAAGCGATGACATTTCACCATCAATAATATTAAAACTGTTCAATAAAGAGGGGATAAAATAGCAGAGCAATAAAGCCGGGACATACCGGTAAAAACCTTTGCATAATCGATGGTTGCTATGACTGGTGTAAAACACCAGACCAAGAATCAGCGCCAGCAACCCCAGCACCACGGCATCATTGGTAAAGACAGGCGTAGATTGTGGCATAACAGCTCCTGCTTATTTTATTATATATTTTTGCTTCAACAATATGGCGCCAACATAGCACAGCGGCCTGACTGGCGAAAATAGCCGCTAAGCTTAAGTCGTGCCGCAGTGTATCGCAAGCAACAGCACCCTGCCTTAGCGTGACTGGTACTTTCTGCATTTATATGCTCAGATAGACTGCACATAAGTCGTTAATAGCCCGACAAGACGGCTATTTATCCGCCCGCATATAATAACAACGCCCGGAGGAGTAATGCATAGTTCCGTTAAAAATCTGTTAAGCCAATTGCTGCGAGCCAAAGTAGTGCTAGTTGGCTTAGCACTGTGCAGCACCGCGCTGCTGGCTAACCCTATCAGCCTGGAACAAACCGTCTCAGTGCAGAGTGTTACTGAGCTGGCCATCAGTAATGATGGCAAACATACTGCTTTTGTCCGCAACCGGCCACGCAACCCCTACCGCGAAGATGATGGCAGCAGCTATCGTGAATTATTTATGGTTAACGAGCAAGGCCAGCAAACCCCCTTTATTACTGGCGATATCCGGCTGGGTAATCTTAAATTCAGCCCCGATAATCGCCAACTGTATTTTGTCAGTAAGCGTGCTAAAGATAAATTTGCCAGTTTATATAAAATTGCGGTCAATGGTGGTGAAGCCGTTCAGGTACTAAGTCATAGCAGCGCCATTGCTCGCTATGATATCAGCCAGGACGGCCGTAAACTGGCGTTTCTGGCGAAGCCCGCCGAGCCTAAAGCCAAAGCCGAGTTGAGCAAAAAGGGCTTTAAAGCCGAAGTATATGAAGAAGACTTGCAGCTAAGCCAATTGTGGCTGACCGATTTAACTGCTGCAGAACTAAAACCGCAACTGATCAGTATTGACGCCAATGTGTTGTCGCTAAGTTTTGCGCCGGACAATAAACATTTGCTGATCCGCACAGCACCCACCGCGCTGATTGACGATGATTATATGGCCAGTCAGTACCAGCTGGTCGACCTGTCCGGCAAAACCGTTCAGCACTTTGCCACCGCCGGCAAGCTGGATAAAGCGGCCTTTTCACCGGATGGCAGCAAAGTGGCGCTGATTGGTAGTGAAGATATCCATGACCCGTCAGCCGGGCGGCTGCTGCTGGCAGATGTTGGCAGTGGTAACATCACCGAACTCCTGCCCAACTATATGGGCCATGTGCAGGATTTTGCCTGGCGCAGCAATACTGAACTGGATTATCTGGGTCATGTTGGCACCGAGGCTGAAATAGGCCGGCTTAATGTGCGTAATGCCAAACGCAGCAGCCTGGTAAAAGCGGGCAACGGGATCATTACCCGGTTAGAGGTTGCCACCAACAGCCCACAGGCCAGAGTGCTGTTGAATAAGCCAGAGCACCCAACAGAAGTGTATGCCCTGCATAATCGCGGCGCCCTGCACCGGTTAACAGATTCTAACCCCTGGCTGGCCGGTATCAGCATGCCAAAACAGCAAACCATTCGCCATCAGGCACGTGATGGCCTGGAGTTAGAGGGGATCCTGATTTATCCACTGCATTATGTAAAAGGCAAACAATACCCGCTGGTGATGGTAGTGCATGGCGGCCCGGAGGCCCATATTTCAAATGGCTGGCTTGATCGTTACGCCAGCCCGGTCAAGTTGATGGCGGCCGAGGGCTATATGCAGTTTTTCCCTAACTACCGGGGCAGCACCGGCCGCGGTGTCGCCTTCTCCAAACTGGGACAGAACGATTATGCCGGTAAAGAGTTTGATGATTTAGTCGATGCCAAGCAACATTTGGTCGATCAAGGCTTAGTCGATGCCAGCAAAGTAGGAATGACCGGCGGCTCTTACGGCGGTTATGCCTCTGCCTGGGCGGCCACTAAGCAAACTGAACATTTTGCTGCCAGTGTGATGTTTGTTGGTATCAGTAACAACCTGTCGAAATTTGGCACAACCGATATTGCCAACGAAATGCATCTGGTGCATGCCCGCAGTTATCCGTGGCAAAAATGGCAGTGGTATTTAGAGCGCAGCCCCATTTATTATGCGGAGCAGGCCAGAACACCTATTCTGATCATGCACGGTAAAGACGATACCCGGGTGCACCCAAGCCAGTCGATGGAGTTATACCGTTATCTGAAAACCCACGGCAAGGTGCCGGTACGCTTAGTACTGTACCCGGGTGAAGGCCATGGTAACCAGAAAGCGGCTGCCCAGCTGGATTATGGCATGCGGTTAATCCGCTGGATGGACCATTTCTTAAAGCACGGCGCAACCACGCTGCCACCGCATCAGTTGCCACACAGCGACAATATTAACGTGCTCAAAGATGCCGCAGAAAATAACGCCGTAAACGACAACAAAGACGCCGCTTAAAGGCAGGGCCGGCAGCAGTAACCCCGGCTAAAGCACCTGCGCTGCGCAGGTGCTTTATTCTTTTAAACGCAGCGGTTGTTCGCTGAACTTAATGCCATCCCAGCCACTGCGCATAAAATTACGAATATTGGCATGGTCATCACCTTTGGCGTTATTTAGCACCGCCCGGTAATAGTCACCAAATAAATGCAGCGTTTGCGGCTCAGATAACTGGTGTAACAAGCCAAACGCCAGAATTTTACAAGACCCGATATTTTCACCAGCCTGATTGTGCAGCGAACCGTTACTAAATGCACAGGGCTGAAAATGGTACATCTGGTCAATGATGTTAATACTTTGCTGAAAACTAATGGTTTCCGGCTCAGTACTTAATTGAATAAAAAAGCTCTCTAACATTGCAACTCCTGCGTTTTTCCGGCCTCGCTGGCCGCTGCTATCCTGCCGACACTGTTTTAGCTGATACTAAGCCGCAGCGCCCCGAACTGCAATACGACTAAAGCAGCAGTAACAATAATTTACCTTTTAGTGCCGGATCCGGCCAGTTTTTAGCAGCACTGTTGGTATACTCAGGCCATTAAACACCAACCCGTCAGCCCTATGTTAAGCCATACCGTTTGTCAGCAAGCCAGGCTAGCCCGCGACCCACGCTTTGATGGCCTATTTTTTACGGCGGTTAATAGCACCGGCATTTACTGCCGGCCCATTTGCCCGGCCAAAGCCCCGGCTGAGCAGCACGTCAGCTACTTTTTCTCGGCAGCAGAAGCCAGCCGTGCCGGCTACCGGCCCTGCCTGCGGTGCCGGCCTGACAGCGCTCCGGGTTCAGCCGCCTGGCATGGTACTCACACCACCTTGTACAGAGCATTACGTTTAATTGCCGAAGGTGGATTGCAACAGCAGAACCAACAACAACTGGCAGAGCGGCTGGGGATCAGTGATCGCTACCTGCGAAAACTGTTTCGTCAGCAACTGGGACTCACCCCTACCCAATATGCACTGCATAGCCAGGTGTTGTTTGCCAAAAAATTATTACATGAAACCCAGCTGTCCATTACCAGCATTGCTTATCAGGCGGGTTTTAACAGCGTCCGGCGTTTTAATGACGCCTTTGGCAAACAATTGCAACTCAGCCCCTCTGCTATTCGCCGCCAGCGCCAGCCGGTTAACGGTAACGGCATTGAGCTGGAGCTGAGTTACCGGCCGCCGCTGGCCTGGAATGAGATGCTTAGCTTCTGGCAAGCGCGGACGCTGGATGGTATAGATTGGGTGGCGGACCAGCGTTATGGCCGAACCTTCGACTATTTAGAACAGCCGGGCTGGTTTGAAGTATGCCCCAAAACCAGCAGCAGCCTGACATTAACGCTGCATTGGCCTGGCCAGCAAGGGCTGGCAGGCCTGGTGCAACACCTGCGCCGTTTACTGGATTTAGATGCCAATATGCTGCAAATTGAACAGCAGCTAAGCCGTCATCCGCTGTTTAGCCGCGCTCTGCTAAGTGGCCTGCGAATTCCGGGGCTGTGGAACAGCTGGGAGGCAGGGGTTAGAGCCATACTTGGCCAGCAGGTTAGCGTTGCCGGCGCCCGCAGCCAGCTAAACCGCCTGGTACAGGCGTTAGGCGCCCTCGTTGGCACAGACAAACGGCTGTTTCCGACGCCTCAGGCTGTATTAGCAAGCGACTTACAGATGATTAAAGTACCGGCGCTGCGTCGGCAAACGCTGCAGCATTTAGCGACACTGTTGTTGGCTGAGCCTGATGCCACACCAGAACAATGGCTTAACATTAAAGGCATTGGCCCCTGGACCGTTAACTACGCGCAAATGCGTGGCCTTGGCCACAGTGATATCTGGCTGGCTGGCGATTTAGGCGTGCAAAAAGCCCTGGCCAGAACAGGAAGTTGCACAACAGATACCGATACCTTAGCGCCCTGGCGTAGTTATGCGACCTTTCAGCTTTGGTGTCAGACAGGAGACTAATATGTATCAGCAAACTATCGACAGCCCGCTGGGGCCGGTGCAGATTTGCGCTAACGCGCAGGGGATCAGCCAGATCACACTTGGGATGCAGCGCGACGGGCCTGACTTATCATCGGCACTGACCCAACTGGCAGCCAGCCAGTTACACCATTATTTCGCTGGTCAGTTAACCCATTTTAGCTTGCCACTTGCCGCCAGCGGTACGGTATTTCAGCACCAGGTATGGCAGGCGCTTAGCCTGCTGCCATTTGGCCACACATGCAGTTATGCCAACATAGCCAGGCAAATTGCCAACCCCAAAGCGGTCAGAGCGGTTGGCGCAGCCAACAGCAAAAACCCCATTGCCATAGTGGTACCCTGCCACCGGGTTATCGGCGCCAATGGTTCCCTTACCGGCTATGCCGGTGGCCTGGATAATAAAGCCTGGTTGCTGGCGCATGAACGAAAGTTCGCGGCCAGAAGCTGACACCAGTGCCAATGAACAGCCATAAAAAAGCCGGGCTAAGCCCGGCAAACCTGCAAGCAAAAACTGCAATTAGAACTGGTATGACACGCCTAAACGGAACTCGTTTTTAGTATTGCCACTGTTCAATGCCAGATTACCGCGAATGGCCCAATCCGGGCTTAAAAAATAAGCAATACCGCCAGCCAGACTGCCGTGGTCGTTATACACGGTGTGGTAAGTGGCTTCGCTATATAATTCAACCTGTGGTGTTAATGGATGACGAATACCCACACCGGCATAGGCGCCAGTTTCATCTGCATCACCCGACCAGTTTTCAATACCACCTAACAGGTACGTTTGCGTTTTAGGTGAAAAATCCAGGGTAGTACCCATGATATAATTTAAACCAGCTTTCAGCTGATTAGCGTCGAACCGACCCATTGATAAACGGGTATAGCTGGCATCAGCCACCCAGTTACGATTCAACCGGAACGAGCCTTCAATGTAAGGGCCATCGCCGGCAGCATCGGTATAACCGGCGCCCACATAATCCCACACCGGGTTTGCTATGCTGTTTGCGCTAACTGCCATTGCCATCAGGGCTGATGCTACTAATAATTTTTTCATCTTTGTTACTCCATTACTTTTTCAAGTCTACAAGTCAGTGTCGCAATATGTCCGTTATATTACGCTCTGAGACTTAACAGCTGCTGAACTTAGCGTGCTTTGCCCTAATCTTTCAGTTTTATCGAACGAATACAGGCCAAAAATGGCATTTTTAATTCAGTTTAATTGCGCTTTAATAGTTAAAACCGTTGACAGGAGCAAAGCATGAGCAGCCGTAGTGTAAAACAGATTATTCCGGCCGTTGCCGTATCAGATGGTGCCGGGGTTAAGATTAAACGTAGCCTGGGCCTGAATGCGCAACTGCGCTTTGACCCCTTTTTAATGCTTGATTGTTTTGGTTCTGAGCAAGCTGATGATTACATTAAAGGTTTTCCGCCACACCCGCATCGTGGCTTTGAAACCGTGACCTATATGCTTGATGGCCACATGCTGCATGAAGACCATTTGGGCAATAAGGGCCATTTAAAAAGTGGCGGTGTGCAGTGGATGACGGCTGGTCGCGGTATTATTCACTCAGAAATGCCGCAGCAGGAACACGGCCTGATGCGAGGTTTTCAGCTTTGGATCAACTTGCCGGCGGCAGAAAAAATGAAACCGGCAGCCTACGCTGATATTCCGCCAGAGCAAATCCCTGAATGTCTGCCAGCAGCAGGGGCCAGGGTTAAAGTTATTGCCGGTAGTTTTCATTTTGCTGGTAACGAAGTGCAAGGGCCAATTTTTGGCTTAAGTACTGAACCACAATTTTATGATATCCGCTTATCAGCGGGCAGCGAACTGACAGTCCAGCTGCCAGCAGGACACCATGCGCTGCTTTATCCGTTTGCCGGTAAGGTTGCGGTTAAAGATCAAGACACCCTGCAGCATGTTAATGAGCATCATGCCGGCCTGTTAACAGATGGCGACCATGTCATCTTAAGCGCGGCGGTCGATGCCAGTTTAATTTTACTGGCAGGTAAGCCGATTGCCGAACCTGTAGCGCAATATGGTCCCTTTGTGATGAATACCAATGCCGAAATTGAGCTGGCCATTCGGGATTATCAGCAAGGCAAACTGACCGCCGGTGGCCCGGCGGCGCAAATTGAGCTGAATACGCCAGCATAACTGCTATTAACAGAGGATTTTCTGGCACAGGGTCTTTATACTACTGTTTTCAGTAAAGAGGCCCTGTTATGAGTTTATTTGGTATTATCGGTGCAATGGAACCAGAAGTTGCCTTATTAAAGCAGCAACTGAGCTCAGCCAGCAGCGAACAAATCGGCAGTTATCAGTTTTTTTGCGGCAAGCTGGCCGGCCAGGATGTGGTTATAGTGCAATCTGGTATTGGCAAAGTTGCCGCCGCCGTCGCCACTACCTTATTAATTGACCACTTTAAACCAGCTTGTATCATTAACACCGGCTCAGCCGGTGGCTTCGACCCACAGCTTAATGTCGGCGATATTGCGATCAGTACCGAGGTGCGGCACCACGACGTTGACGTTACCGCCTTTGGTTATGAATATGGCCAGGTGCCACAAATGCCGGCAGCCTATTTAGCCCATCCGGCACTGATTAACGCAGCCGAACAAACCATTGCCAGCCTGGGTTTTTGCCAAACCAAAACCGGCCTGATTACCACCGGTGACAGTTTTATGTGTGACCCACAGCGGATTGCCCAAACCCGCGAACGCTTCCCCACCATGCTGGCGGTAGAAATGGAAGGGGCCGCTATTGCCCAGGTATGCCATATGCTGCATACCCCTTTTGTGGTGATCCGCAGCCTTAGCGATATCGCCGGCAAAGAATCACCGGTGTCTTTTGATGCCTATCTTGAAGTGGCCTCAAAAAACAGCTCTGCCATGGTGGTTGCCTTACTGGGGCAACTGGGCGATGTAAGCCTGTAACCATGCACTGGCTTGAAACCCTGCCTGCCTGGCCAACCCTGGCATTGTTGCTGTTGCTGGCAAACCGGTTACTAACGTTACCAGGTGCCAGGGCGCCACTTGCTGCTGTCGCTGTGCTGCTGCAACGCCTGGCAACCCAAGTGCATCCGGACATTCAACGCAGTGCCTTTCAGCAGCAATTATCAGGCGGCCTGGCATTGCTGCTGGTATTAGTGGTTGTGCTGGCCATGGTGATCGGGCTGTACTTAATCTCCGAGCTGCCACTTATCCTGGACGCCGTGCTTTTGTATTTCTGCCTGGGTGGTCAACAACTGTTTCAGCCAGCCAGAAATATCGCTGGCAGTCTTAACCGCCAGCAACTTAGCCTGGCCAGATCTCAGGCAAAATCTTTACTGCTGCGTGATCGTCAGAATTTATCAGCCATGGGCCTGAGCAAAGCCTGCACCGAAAGCCTGCTGCTGCAACAGGCGGCAAATCAGGTGGCGGTACTCTGCTGGTTTCTGTTAGGCGGCGGCGTGCTGGCACTGGCCTATACCCTGCTGCAGACTGCTGCCAGGCAGTGGAACAGCAAATTGCCGCACTACCGTTATTTTGGCCGGGCGGCTGCGCTGGCATACCAGCTGGTATTGCTGCCCGGGGTACTCATTTCAGCCCTGCTGCTGGCGGTACAAGATGGCATGCTTGCGGCATGGCGCACTTTTCGTGCCACTGACCAGCAGTTTTTTAGCTGGCCGACACGGCTGTTACTGGCAACCGCAGCCAGCGCCCTTCATACCACTTTGGGCGGCCCGGCGTACTACGGCAAGTTTAAAACAGCCCGCCCGCGTATTGGCCGTGGCCAGGATCCAGATGCAAAGGTACTGCTGCGGGCTATAGTATTGATCAAAGCCCAACAAACTGCGTTAATTCTGTTACTTAGCAGCATAGTAGCGCTATATGTTGCCAGCAGCTTGCTGCAAAATTAAGCTGCACAGAGCACTGGACATTGCCGTGACACTCAGTATAAGGTCTACCGCATCTACTATGCTGTAGCACTAACAATAAAATAAAGCTGCCGGGGCGGGAACATTACGTGATATTCAGAGTTGATCTATTGCCTGAACAAGCCTGGTTAATTGCCAGAGCTGCGCTGTTTAGCCTGTTGTTGATCGTATCTGGTGCCAGCCTGGCACAAATACCTCTGTTGCAGCCACTGACGCCGGATCAGGGCTTATCGCAAGGTTCAGTCTATGATCTGATGATCGACGCCAACGGTTTCTTATGGGTTGCGACCGCGGGTGGTCTAAATCGCTTTGACGCCAATAAAGTGAGCAGGATGGCTGGCGCTGAACACGGCTTTGACGACATCGCATTTGTTAAGGTGCTTGAAGATCAGCAAGGGCAAATATGGGCAGCGGCTCAACATATCGGCTTATATTTATATCAGCCGGATAAAGGCACTTTTGATCTCTTTATGGCCATCCCCCCGCTCAGTGAAATCGAGAAATATCAATCTATTAATGATGTAATAGAACAAGATGCCGAACATTTATTGCTGCTCATTAACGATGAGCTACACCGCTTACATAAAAAGAGCGGTCAAACCATGCGGTTATTCAGCCTTAAAGAATATGATGTCACTGATGGCTGGTTAAGAACTCTGTTTTTGCATGGCGATTACTTGTACCTGGGCGCCGTGAATGGTTTGCTGCAATACGAGCTGGCAACGGGCAGGCATCAATTTGTGCAATATATCGACCGGCTAAGCGCTGCCGAAGATCAACTTAATGTCAAACACCTTAGCGTAGCAGCAGAGCGCTTATATATTGGCACAGTAGAAGGCCTGTATAGTCTGAGTTTAACTGAGCTGGAACTTGCAGCCGACCTTGCCGAAGCGCCACAGCAAACCCGCTTGCATATTACCGATTACAACATCTGGCAATTGCATTGGCGCGGCACAGAGGCGCTGGTTGCCACCGAGCAAGGACTATTTAACTTTGACAGCGAGCACAATACCCTGCAGCTATTGCTGCGTTTTAGCGACAGCGAGCTTGGGCTGTATGACAACAACATTATCGTTCTGGCTGCCGATGAATTTGGTGGCTACTGGCTGGGTTCTCGTGATGACGGTGCATTTTACTGGCACCCGCGCTCGCTGGCGTTTGAACATGTCAGTCGCCAAACCACGCTTGGCAAACAGCTAAGTAACGATAAAGTTTTCCAGCTGGCCTCAGACCCAGAGCAAAATTTATGGATTGCTACCAATAATGGCCTGAATAAACTCAATGTCAGCACCGGTGCCAGCAGCAGTTTCTTTGTATCTGCTGATTTAAAAGCTAACTGGCACGCGGGTTCAATCCAGCAGTTATTTTTCGATCTGGATAACCCCACCTTGCTATGGTTTACCGCCTCTACCGGCCTTAACCTGTTTGATACTAAAAGCGAAATGCTGTTGCCGTTGCCGGTGGCAAACGAAGCAGACCTGCAATTACTGCAAACCAGCTATTACTTTCATGTGGCAAAACTTCAGGGCAATACCCAGCTGTATTTTTATCACGACGGCAAAGTCTATCGCTATACGCCGGCCAGCGGTGTGATAACTGAGCTGACGATTTTTCAGCAACTACCTATTCATTATTACTCAGGTATTGTCGGCTCATTGCCCGGCCGGCCTGAGCAGGTTTTAGTTGCCACCTCTGATCAGCTTTGGTTGTATCACAGCGCATTAGACAAAATCAGTCTGATTTTTCAGGCAACCCCTTACCAACCTATGTTGCAACGCCACGCTGACAAAATGGTGCTGGATGATTATGGCGTGCTCTGGATCGGGATTAATGGCATAGGCTTATTGGGTTTTGATAACGAATCACTGGAATTAAAACATCAATTTAGCACCGCCGATAAACTGATTGCCGAACAATCCTATGCGCTGCAAAAAGATAAACTTGGTAATATCTGGTTTTCATCGCATAGCGGCCTGAGCAGACTACAACCGGACACCTTGCAAATTGAACACTTTAGCAAAGCCGATGGTTTAAGAGTGCATGAATACAATGGTACAGCGTCAACGGTATTAGCGGATGGCCGGATTGCCTTTGGCAGTATGCGCGGCGTTACCCTGGTGAACCCGGAGCTGCTGAACAATTCAGAACCGCGCCCCAAGGTTAACATTACAGATATCAGTGTATTAGCAGGTGATTTTACCGCACGTAGCGGCATTCTTAATAATAAGCAATTGCAGCTGAGCCATGAAGACTTAGGTATTCAATTGCAGTTCAGTGCCATGCATTTCAGAGACAACCATAAAATGCGCTATCGAATCTGGCTGGAAGGTCGCGATAAGCTTGAGTACCCCGAACAACGGGCTAATAACGTCGTGTTCCCGAGGCTGAGAAGCGGTAGCTATAAGTTTAATGTGGTGGCCATTGCGCCGCATACCGGGCAGGAAAGTGAAGTCAGCTCCATCAGCCTGCACATCGCACCCGCACCCTGGCGTTCAAACTGGGCATTGCTGCTCTATACCTTGCTGGGTCTGTGGCTGCTTTATTATTTATACCGCTTACGCCGGGAACAACAGTTGCTGATTAATGAAGCACACCAGGAAGTGGCCACCAGCGAGCAGCGTCTGAAACAGGCACTGGCCTCGGTAGACAGTGGCGCCTTTGAATGGCGGGCGGATAAAAACACCTTGTACAGTTCCAGAATGCAGCTAATGCTTGGCTATGGTGATTTAATGAACCATATCACCCTGCAACAGCATCTGTCGCTTATTCATCCGGAAGACCGCGCCGGCTATGAGCAACAATGGCAACGCTTTTTGCAACACCCCACCAGCAGCTTCGATATTACTTATCGCTTAAAACATAAAGATGGCCATTGGCTGTGGTTTCGCGATCAGGGCCGGGCCACCGCATTAGACAATAGCGAGCAGGTAATCAAAGTTACCGGTACTTACAGCAACATCACCGAAACACGGGCCAATATGGAAAAAGCCAAACTGTTTGGTGAAGCATTCCAGCAAACCCGCGACTGGGTGGTCATTCTGGATAGTAAGCAACGGGTTATTGCTGCTAATCAGTCATTCTCAACGGCTTTTGGCAGTGTGGAGCAATACCTGGATAATCCACGTACCCACCATTTGGGTATCAGTCTGGTCAGGCGACGCTTCTATACTAAATTACTGCACGAGTTGGCCAGTGGCGCTCACTGGCAGGGTGAAGAATCAGTGATTACCCCTGATGGCCGGGAACGCCCTACTCTTATAAATATCAGCGCTATTGGTGAGGCGCAACAGGTCGCGTTTTATGTATTGGTGTTTACTGATATTACCGCGCAAAAGCTGGCTGAAGAAGAGCTGCGCTATCTGGCTAACTACGATGCGCTTACCGGCTTGCCAAACCGGGCACTGCTGATGGACCGTATTCTGCACGCCATGGAACAATCACGCCGTGAGAAAAAGTCATTAGCATTGTGTTTTATCGACTTAGACAAGTTTAAACAGGTGAATGACTCGCTGGGTCATGATATTGGCGATTTGCTGCTAAAAGAAGTAGCACGCCGCCTGGGCTTGTCGCTGCGCGAGCGTGACACTGTCGCCCGACTGGGTGGTGACGAGTTTGTGGTATTGCTGGAAGGTTATCGCCGTGGTGAAAATGTCAGTATGGTGGCCCGCAAAATGTTATCAGTGGTAAGTGAACCCATGCAGTTAGGACCCCACACCGTTGGCGTATCACCCAGTATCGGCATTGCTTTGTATCCGGATGATGCCCTGACCGCTCAGGAATTACTGAAGCATGCCGATGTTGCCATGTACCATGCCAAGGAAGCCGGCCGCAATAACTTTCAGTTTTTTACCCAGGAAATGAACGAAAAAGCTCACATGCAACTGGCCAGAGAAACCCGGCTTAGAAAAGCGCATAAAAACAAAGAGTTTTTTAACGTATACCAACCTATTATCGATAGCCGGCAACAAAAAATGGTAGGGGTTGAGGTATTAATGCGCTGGCAAAGTGTTGATGGCATAGTGTCACCGGTTGAATTTATTCCGCTGGCCGAAGAGCTGCGGCTGATCATCAGCATGACCCAGCAGTTGCTGGAACGCGCCCTGGCCGATTTATGCCAATGGCGCAGTGCAGGCATCGATATTTATTTGTCGGTAAATCTGGCGACCCAGCATCTGGAACAAAGCAACCTGGCCAGCCATACCGCGGCGTTACTGCACAAATATCAGCTACCTGCCAGCTGCCTGCGTTTTGAAGTCACGGAAAGTGCGTTGATGAATGATCAGCAAGGTGCCATTGAAACCATGCTGGCGTTGAACGCACTGGGGATCCAGTTAGCGCTGGATGACTTTGGCACCGGCTACTCCAGTTTAAAATACCTGAAACAGCTACCGATAGATGCGATAAAAATTGACCGTAGTTTTGTCAGTGATATTGGTATCGATCAAAGCGATGAAGCCATTATTGACGCCATGCTAAGCATGGCTAACAGTCTGGGCATGTATTGCATAGCCGAAGGCGTTGAAACCGAAGAACAACTGGCATTTTTCACCGAGCGCCAATGTGTGCTGATTCAGGGCTTTTTATTCTCTAAACCCCTTGCCGGCGAGCAAATTCCTGAATTCTGGCAACAGCAGCTGGCGGCCAAAAGCGAATAGGACAGCCCGCGCCGTCTGTGCGACTAAAATGTGGCAACCCGGCACGATAAACTGCGCTGCCCTGCTATACTGCGCAGCTTGAATATTCTGTGGCCAGGACTGCAATGCAACCTCATTTGTTAAAAGGCGCGCTGTTATTGCTGCTGGCAGAAGCCTGCTTTGCCGGTATTGGCGCCGTGGTAAAGTACAGTAGCGATCTGGCCAGCGAAGCGCAAATTGTGTTTTTCCGGAACCTGTTTGCACTGGTATTAATGCTGCCATTTTTGTACCGGCACGGCTTTGCTATGTTAAAAACCCAACGCTGGCATCTGCATTTAAGCCGGGCCTTGTCGGGCCTGATTTCAATGTATTGCTTTTTTTATGTGTTATCACAACTGCCATTAGCTCAGGCCATGATGGTGATTATGTTATCACCCTTTATCGTGCCCATTCTAGCCAGGTTCTGGCTGAATGAACGCCCCAGCCGTGCTACCCGGTTTGGCATCGTCCTGGGCTTTATTGGTGTGGTACTGGCGCTGCCAAGCCCCGATCCGGGCCTGAACCTGGTACTGTTGCTGGCGTTATTTTCGGCGTTTCTGGTGGCTATTACCAAAACTACCATCCGGGCGATGGCCAGTACCGAGTCGGCGGTACGTATTGTGTTTTACTTTTCACTGCTGACTGCCGTGCTTTCAGCCATACCGGTGCCCTTTTACTGGCAGCCGTTAAGCAGCCAGGTTTGGCTGGCGTTTGTTGCTATGGGTATTCTGGCGGCAATAGGCCAGCTGGCGATGACCCGTGCCTTCGCTATTGCGCCGGCCAGCGATATCGGTATGTGGACTTACAGCAGTGTACTGTTTGCCGGTGCCTTTGGTTATCTGTTCTGGCAGGAGCCGGTAACCTGGGGCTGGCTGGCGGGGGTAATGGTTATTTTTTATGCCGGTTATGTCACTACCCGCCAGCGCCTGTTTTAGCCGCACAACATTGGCAACAAAGCTTTTGCCAACGACGCTGGTACTGCGGCGCCGAACAGGCTAAAATACGCTCCCTTTTTTAGACGCGACAACACAGGTAACGACCAACGATGGGCAAAAAACTGCACATTAAAACCTGGGGCTGCCAGATGAACGAGTATGACTCGTCAAAAATGGCAGATCTACTGGATGCAACACATGGCTATACCCTGACCGAAGAAGCAGAAGAGGCAGATGTGATTCTGCTGAACACCTGTTCGATCCGGGAAAAAGCGCAGGAGAAAGTGTTTCACCAACTCGGTCGCTGGCGTCCTTTAAAAGAAAAGAATCCGGATCTTATTATTGGCGTCGGTGGTTGTGTCGCCTCACAGGAAGGCAAGGCCATTCGCGAGCGCGCGCCTTTCGTTGATATAGTATTTGGCCCGCAAACCCTGCACCGCCTGCCAGAAATGATTAACGCGGTACGCGGTTCCAATTCACCGGTGGTGGATGTATCCTTCCCTGAAATAGAAAAGTTTGACCGTCTGCCAGAACCGAAAGCCGAGGGTCCGACCGCCTTCGTTTCCATTATGGAAGGCTGCTCTAAATACTGTACTTTCTGTGTGGTACCTTACACCCGTGGCGAAGAAGTCAGCCGGCCATTAGACGACGTACTGGTGGAAGTAGCCCAGCTGGCAGCACAGGGCGTACGTGAGGTTAACCTGCTTGGCCAGAACGTTAACGGCTATCGTGGTGATACCTTTGATGGCAATATTTGCCACTTCTCTGAGCTGCTACGCTTAGTGGCAGCCATTGATGGCATAGACCGCATTCGCTACACCACGTCGCACCCCATTGAGTTTACTGACGATATTATTGAAGTGTATCGTGATGTACCAGAACTGGTTGATCACTTACACCTGCCGGTACAATCTGGTTCAGATCGGATATTAAATCTGATGAAGCGCGGCCATACGGCTCTGGAATACAAAGCACAAATCCGCAAGCTAAAAAAAATACGGCCGAATTTAAGCATGTCATCAGATTTCATTATCGGTTTTCCCGGTGAAGACGATACCGATTTTCAGGCTACCATGGATTTAATTCAGACCATCGACTTTGATATGAGCTTCAGCTTTATTTACAGCGCCCGCCCCGGCACGCCGGCGGCCGATTTGCCGGATGATGTCAGCGAGGACGCTAAAAAGCAACGACTGTACATTCTGCAAGACCGGATTAACCAGCAAGCACTGAAAATAGCCCGTAATATGCTGGGCAGTGAACAGCGAATTCTGGTTGAAGGCCCGTCAAAAAAGAATATTATGGAGCTGACTGGCCGCACGGAGAACAACCGGGTGGTGAATTTTGAAGGCACACCTGACATGATTGGCCAGTTTGTCGACGTTAAAATTACTGATGTGTTCAGTAACTCATTGCGCGGTGATCTGATCCGCACTGAAGCAGAAATGGGCTTGCGTCGTGAAGTAGCGCCGGCGCAGATTTTAGCCAGGCAACCGAAACTTGATCCTCTGGGTGTGACCACGTTTACACCCTGAGCAGGCCTTAACCACGAGTATACTATTGAATACTGACAACCTGAATGTAGCAGAGCTGGTGCTGGAACCGGCCGACAACAACAGATTAAATCTGCTTTGCGGCCCTTACGACGATAATTTAAAGCATATTGAGCGGCGCTTGCTGGTTGATATCAGCTATCGGCAAAATCTGTTTAAAGTGGCCGGCCCTGACGTCAATGTGGCGGCAGCCAGTGATATCTTGCGCCAGCTTTTTCAGCTAACTGGCGGC
The DNA here is from genome assembly GCF_000987775.1 of Arsukibacterium ikkense. Taxonomy (GTDB): domain Bacteria; phylum Pseudomonadota; class Gammaproteobacteria; order Enterobacterales; family Alteromonadaceae; genus Alishewanella; species Alishewanella ikkense. Next base: position 38,638 of record NZ_LAHO01000014.1, on the reverse strand, counting down.
GGGCGGCAGCAAGCTGCCGCTATTACTCCTGAGCAAGTGCATCTGACCATCAGTGAAAATTTTGATATTCAGTATCAGGATGACAACGTCAGTACCGGCGATTTCAGCCTGAAAACCAAGAAAGGCTTAATTAAAGCCCGTAATCCTAATCAGGCCAGTTATGTGGCCAACGTATTACGCCACGATGTGTGTTTTGGGGTGGGCCCGGCCGGTACCGGCAAAACCTACCTGGCGGTGGCTTGCGCCGTCGATGCGCTGGAAAGCGGCCAGGTAAAACGTATCGTGCTGACACGGCCGGCAGTAGAAGCCGGCGAAAAGCTGGGCTTTTTACCCGGTGATTTGGCTCAGAAAGTCGACCCCTATTTGCGCCCGTTATACGACGCACTGTTTGAAATGCTGGGCTTTGAAAAGGTCGAAAAGTATCTGGAGCGCGGTGTGATTGAAATTGCACCACTGGCTTACATGCGTGGTCGCACCCTGAACGATGCTTTTATTATTCTGGACGAAAGTCAGAATACTACTACTGAACAAATGAAAATGTTTTTAACCCGTATTGGCTTTAGTGCCAAAGCAGTGATCACCGGCGATATTACTCAGGTTGACTTACCGCGCGGCCAATACTCCGGCTTAAAACATGCCATTGACGTGCTGAGCGACGTTAATGAAATCAGCTTTAACTTTTTTAATGCCAAAGACGTGGTGCGCCACCCCATAGTGCAACGCATCGTGCAGGCCTACGAGGCGCACGAAGCCGAAAAACTGCAGGGCAAAGCTGACTAATGAGCATAGTGCTTGATTTACAGCTGGCTACCAGCGAGGCTATGCTGCCTTCCGCCAACGCTATTCAGTGCTGGCTTGTGGCAGCAATACAACCTTTTCAAACCGATGCGGAAGTCACCGTACGTATTGTCGATAACAGCGAGAGCCAGCAGCTTAATCTGCAATATCGAGGTAAAGATAAACCAACCAATGTGCTAAGTTTCCCCTTTCAGGCGCCCCCCGGTATTGAGCTATCGTTATTAGGCGATTTGGTTATTTGCGCGCCGGTGGTTCAGGCAGAAGCTGAACAACAACACAAAGCGCTAAATGACCATTGGGCGCATATGGTGGTGCATGGCTGCTTGCATTTGTTAGGTTTTGACCATATAAATGACGACGATGCAACAGAGATGGAAGCCGAAGAAATTCAGATCCTGGCCAGTCTTGGCATCAACAACCCCTATTTATTGGATGATAACTAGGTTTTTATAACTAACGGAGCATAAGTTCACGAATGAGTGACGACAACCCCCACTCTAGCCGCGGTTCTGCCGGCAAAACCTGGTTAGAGCGAATTGCCAGTATATTTAGCGCAGAACCACAAGATATTTCAGATTTGGAAGACATCATAAGTGAAGCGGCCAGCCGCGAACTTATTGATAGTGATACCAAAAGTATGCTGCAGGGCGTATTAGATGTATCAAAAATGCGGGCCCGCGACATTATGGTGCCACGCTCGCAAATGGCAACCATCGACATCGAGCAGCCGGTCAGCGCTTTTTTACCTATTCTGCTGGAAAATAACCACAGCCGTTATCCGGTGGTCAATGAAGACAAAGACCACGTTGAAGGTATCTTGCTGGTAAAAGACTTACTGCAATTTGCACTGGACCCGAATCAGACTGACTGGCATATCAAAGATTTTCTGCGCCCGGCGGTGATTATCCCGGAAAGTAAACGGGTTGATGCGCTGTTAAAAGAATTCCGGCAGAAACGTTACCATATGGCGATAGTGGTTGATGAATATGGTGGGGTGTCAGGTCTGGTAACCATTGAAGATATTCTGGAACAAATTGTCGGCGAAATCGAAGATGAGCACGACGATGAAGAAGATAACGACATTAAAAAAATGGCCTCGCGGGTGTTTCAGGTCAGTGCGCTGACTCCGCTGGACGAGTTTAATGAAAGCTTTAATACCCAGTTTGATGAAGAAGATGCCGATACCATAGGTGGCATAGTGCTGCATGCGTTTGGCCATATGCCAGAACGCGGCGAGAGCATTCAATTGGGCGACTTAACCTTTAAAGTCAGTAAAGCCAATAGCCGTCGCCTGCTGCAATTACAGGTAATTAGGGCGAAAGAAAGTGCGTTAACAGAGGATGTCGGATCATAGCTGCTGTTACTGTTAAGGCCGCAGTGACGGCACTACTACTGATCGGCGCCGGCGCCTTAAATACCCTGGCTTTTGCCCCTTTTACGCTATGGTGGCTACCGTTTTTTACCCTGGCGCTGCTAGCTGGTGTACTGAACAAAGCCACCAGCTGGCGCCAGGCGGCGCTGGCTGGTTTTAGCTATGGTCTGGGCTGGTTTGGCGTAGGTATTAGCTGGGTGCATGTCAGTATTGACCAGTTTGGTGGCTTACCGCTGATCGCCAGTCTGGCACTGATGGCGTTGCTGGTTGCCTATCTGGCGTTGTTTCCTGCGCTAGCCACCGTGCTTAGTTACGGGCTGCGTTTCCAGCGCAGTAAGCCTGCGCCCTACTCAGCTATCTTAACGCTTGCCGCCGCCTGGGTGCTCAGCGAATGGCTGCGCAGTTACTTACTTACCGGCTTTCCTTGGTTATCTTTAGGGTACAGTCAAACCTCAGCCGGCTTAGCCCACTATGCGCCGCTTGTTGGCGAAACCGGTATTACTTTTATGCTGGTCGCCAGTGCGACCGCTTTAGCACAATTGTACCAGCACGGCCCGCTGGTAGCGCGGGTCGCTCCCGTGGCAGTAGCTGCGCTGTTACTTAGCTGTGCACCTTTGCTTTGGCAACTGAAAGGTTGGCAATATAGTGGCCAGTACATGCATGTGGTGATGGTGCAAGGCAATATTAAACAAGACCTGCGCTGGCAACCGGAGCAGGAATGGCCAACCATGCTGACCTATCTGGATCTGACCCGGCCGCACTTTGCCCACGCTGATATTGTGATCTGGCCCGAAGCGGCCATTCCACAACTGGAACCCCTGGCCGAAGCATTTCTGGACAATCTGAACCGGGCCGCATTTTATAGCGACACAGCACTGGTGACCGGTATTCTGGATTACCACTTTCAAACAGAGCAAGCCTGGAACAATTTAATAGTGTTGGGTAAAGATACGCCTGAAGCCAACGCCGGCCACTACTTTTACGGCCATAGCAATCGTTTCAGTAAACATCACCTGTTGCCTATTGGTGAATTTGTACCCTTTGAAAACTGGCTGCGGGCGCTGGCCCCCATTTTTGACTTGCCGATGAGTTCTTTTAGCCGGGGCAGCTATGTGCAGCCTAACCTGCTGGCCAATGGTTATCAGCTGCTTAGTGCCATCTGTTTCGAAATTGCCTTCCCGCGCCAAATTCGCGCCAATCTGACAGCGGCTACTGACGTTATTCTGACCGTCAGTAACGATGCCTGGTTCGGCGACAGTATCGGGCCGCACCAGCATTTGCAAATTGCCCAGATGCGCGCCCGTGAATTTGGCAAACCCGTACTACGCGCCACCAATAATGGTATTACCGCCACTATTAGTGCCGATGGCAGCATTCGCCAGCGTTTACCGCAGTTCGAACAAGCGGTGCTGCAGGATAGGGTACCGATGAGCAGTGGCCAAACCTGGTATAGCCGGCTGGGAGACTGGCCCTTGTATCTGGGCTGCCTGGGGCTGCTGGTTTTGGCAGGGTTGCAACGCAAACACTGAATACTTTACTTTGCGCATCAGCGACAGATCCTCTAAACTGGCGTTTTATGATTACTTTTCAGGCATAAGTAACGCGCATGGTTGTGTTTTTCCGGTTAGCGCTGCTGGCATTGCTGTTAAACAGTGTGGCATTTCACAGCCAGGCAGAAGCTGACTTCACTATTATTTATGCCGCCGAAATGGCCGAAGCCGATCATCCTGTTGCCAACTATGCTCAGTTGGCAACATTACTGGCCCAGTATCGCAAGACAAATACGCCGACGTTTTTTTTGTTTGGCGGCGGCAGTATTGGCCCCAGCCCGCTGGGCTTTTTCGACCGTGGTGCCCATGTTATTGATATTCTCAATGCGCTTTCCCCGGATGCAATGTCGGTATCACACCGCGACTTTGCCTACTTTTCTGAAGAATTATCACAACGCGCTTATGAAGCGGCTTTTCCACTGGTACTGAGTAACCTGTACGATCCGATGACCGAGGGCAACCTGGATGGCCTGGTAAACAGTATCCTGGTGCAGCGAGGCGAGCGTAAACTGGGGATAATTGCGCTGGTCGCGCCCTATGTTGTGCAACAATATTCGCTGGACCGACTGCAGATCCAGCCGGCAGAGCAGGCAGTTGTGCGCCAGGCCCGCAAATTAAAAGCTCAGGGGGCAGATGTAGTGGTGCTGATGCACACCACCGAGCATGATTTTTTACCCGGTTTGCTGGCAGAGGGCGTGATCCAGCTGGCATTTCGTAACAACTATGATAGCCAGCAGCTTTTGCCTGACCAGCCAGAAATTATTTTGCAACAACAGTTGCATCAGGCTGTGGTGGTTAATGTCAGCCTGAGCACAGACCACCATATCAGTGCGCTTAACACCCGCTATGTTGATCTTGCCCAGCTATCGCCCGACCCTGCAGTAACCCGGCAAATTCAGAACCATAGCAACCGGCTGCAATTATTATTGCGCGAACCGCTGGGCAAAAGTGTGGTTAGCTTTACAACGCGTCGCGACGAAGTGCGTAATCGTGAAAATGCCTTTGCTAATTTTGTCACCGATACCCTGAAAAATTATACTGGTGCCAAATTAGCCTTTATAAATAGCGGCACCATTCGTGGTGTCAGAGATTACCCGGCAGGCACTATCCTGACCCGTGGCGACATCCTGGCCGAATTACCATTTCGCAATACACCGGTGCTGCTGGAACTGAGTGGCCAGGATCTGATCAATATTTTCGAACACGGCTTAACCGGGCTGGATAATCAGCGTGGTTTTTTCCTGCACAGTTCCGGTTTCACCCTGCAATTTGACAGCCGCGCAGCTGCGGGTAACAGAATTGTGCAACTGCTGGTCAACGGCAAACCTGTGGTCGGCGAACGCATGTATGAAGTTGCTACCCTGCAATACCTGGCAGATGGCGGCGATGGTTTTGCCATTTTAAATCAGCGCAGCAAGCTGAACTTTTTTAACCCTAATGATCGCAATATTGCCGATATTGTCGCAGCAGCCATCAAAAACCAGCAACACATTACCCTGCAAACCGATAATAGGCTGCAGGACGTTAGCCAGCGGAGCCAACCATGAGTTTGCTCAGCAAGCGTTATTACTCCAGCGCCAGGCTATTGTTTACCTCGTTATTACTGATTTTGTTACTTTTTATCCTACTTAGTTTGCTGTTTTATCACCGCCTGCAGCAAGCACAGCAAATCGTTAATAACGTGGCTGAGCAAGCCGTGCCTGCCGTGCTGGAAGCCAGCAGGGTGCACAACAAAGTGAAAGAACTAAACCTGCAATCTGAACTGCTGCGTCAGGCCATCAGCCAGGCTGCAAGAGCCAGGGCCTACCAGCAGATAAGCCAGATCATTGTGCAGATGAGCACGCTGGACCATCAACAGTATGTGCAGCACCAGTATCAGCAACAACGCTTGCAGTTGATCGCTGATGAAGCTCTCAGCCTGAATAAACTCATTACCGAACGACTGGTGTTACAACAACTTAGTCAGCAGTGGCTGGAGACGCTGCAGCAGCTGCAACAACAAAGCCAGCAGTTGGCCAACAGCAGTACCAGCCAGCCATGGCTGTTGCATTACTCTGGCCTGCTACGGGATGTCACGGCGCTGTATAGCATTGACCGGCTGTACAACTTGCGGCAAAGCCGGACTGAGCTGGAATCACGATGGCTGGCCAACCAACAATTACTTAATCAGCTTAGTGGCCCGGCACAGGTTGCCGCCACAGCCTTAGCAACACAACTTGATACAGCGTTGCGCTCAGAACGCGGTATTCTGGCATTGCGTCAGGCTGAGCTCACCAACATTGCCAAAGCAACGGGTAAAGCCAACTTTTTACGCAGTCTGGTTACCGACTATGCCAGTGAAACCGAATTAAATGCCTACCAGTCGGCGGCATCACTGATGCAGCTTAGCAAACAATCTTCTCAGGCGCTGGCCAGACAAAATCAGTTCAGTATCAGCCTGGCTTTAGCCGCTATCCTGTTACTACTGGCGATTATGGCCTACACCCAGAAGCGTGTGATTAAACGGCTGAAAATACTGAACGACAAAGTACAGGCTGGCAGTGGCTTTGATGATGACGATCGCTTATTTGCCAGCAATGACGAAATTGCCGATATCGCCCGCTCATTTACCCAGTACAGTGCCACTGTTGCCGCCCAGCAAACCGCGCTGGAACGCCAGTCTTTAACTGATGGCCTGACCAGCATTGCCAATCGCCGGCATTTTGACAGCCAGTTACATAGCGCGGTCGCCATGGCGAAACGGATGCAGCAGCCACTGGCCGTGATATTGCTCGATGTTGATCACTTTAAAGCCTACAACGACAGTTATGGTCATCTGGCCGGTGATGATACCTTAAAAGCCATTGCCAATACCCTGGCAAACACTTTGCAGCGCCAGGTCGATTTAGTGGCGCGTTACGGCGGTGAGGAGTTTGCCTGCATCCTGCCCAATACCAGTCAGCAGCAAGCCATGGCCATGGCCGAACAATTACGGCTGGAGATTATGGCGCTGATGCTACCGCATCAGGCCAGCCCAACCGCGCATATCATTACTATCAGTCTTGGCGTTGCTTGCCTGCATGTTGGCCAGGACATCAGCGACAAAGTATTGCTGAACCAGGCCGATAAAGCGCTGTACCAGGCCAAACGACAGGGTAGAAATTGCAGTGTCATGCTTTAACAAAGCGCAAAAAAAACTTAACCTTTCCCTTTCATTTTTTTATTACAAATCATTACAATTTTGTTGTTGCTTTAGGTAACTCTAAAAAATTACTTGCATTTCCCCCTGAATAAAGTCAGATTAAATTTGTTCAGTGCGCAACCACTATTGCGCCAAAACGCATTTTATCCACGATAAATACCATTAAAGAACTCTTAAGAGTCAATGATTGCAACACTTTGGAAGGAAGTACTACATGAAATTTTCGAAGATTACTCCTGTTACTGTCGCCACCTTACTTGCCTTAGGCCTAACAGTGCAGGCACAGGCGTCAGATCGTTATGTTATCCAGGTAGACAACAACCACAAAGGCCTGATTAAAGCCTTGACGGTGCGCATGGGCGGCCAGATTGAAGTTGATTCTGATGGCTTTATTGCCGCAACCTTCAGCGGTCAGGATCTTAGCTCAGTAAAAGGTTTACTGAACAACCCACATATCAAATTGATTGAAGCCGATGTTAAGCGTTATCCAATGGCGCTGTTTAATGATGATGCCGGCAATCCGGAAACCCAGCAGTTAACCCCTTACGCTATTTATCAGTCACAAGCTAATCAGGTTAGCCTGAATATGGGTAATGCTAAACGGGTTTGTGTTATTGACTCTGGTATTGCCCGCGATACCGGTGAAACCGGTGGCGGTAATAACGATTTTAACTGGTCAAACATTACCGGTACCAGCAACTCAGGCACCGGTGACTGGTTCCGTGACGGCGGCCCGCACGGCACCCATGTAGCCGGTACCATTGCAGCAGCCGACAACGGCTTTGGTGTAGTTGGGATGGCGCCGGGCAACCCACTGCATATTATCAAAGTATTTAACGATGCTGGCTGGGGTTACTCGTCAGACTTAGCTCATGCTGCCAACCTGTGCGCCCAGAACGGTTCACAAATTATCAGCATGAGTTTAGGCGGTGGCCGCGCTAACAGTACCGAAGAAAATGCCTTTATCAACTTTACCAATAATGGTGGTTTAGTCTTAGCGGCCGCTGGTAACGATGGTAATACTACCCGCTCTTACCCTGCTGGTTACTCTTCAGTAATGATGATTGGTGCCAACGACGCTAACAACGCCATTGCTAATTTCTCTCAGTTCCCCAGCTGTACTACTGGCAGAGGCAAAAGTGCCACCACTGATGAAACCATTTGTGTTGAAGTAACAGCAGGCGGCGTTGATACCTTATCAACCTACCCGGCAGGCGGTACTGCACTGGTTACAGCAACCGCTGACGGTACTGGTTTTAGCGCAGCGCCTTCCGATAACACCGGCAACCTGAACGGCGCGACTTACCATATGGGGTTAGCTTCAGCGATTGATAGCGCTGCCAACGGTAAAATCTGTACTATTGACCGTGGTAGCATTTCTTTTGCTGACAAAATCAATAACTGTGCAAACTCCGGTGGTATCGGCGCTGTAGTAATTAATAACGTTGCTGGCGACGGCCCGGTTTATATGGACGTTTCTGGCTCAGCTAATATTCCGTCATACGGTGCAGCTTTTGAATCACGTAGCGACATCGTGGGCGCTGCTAACATTACTATCTCAGCGTCAGCTAGCGATTATGGTTACATGAGCGGCACCTCTATGGCTACGCCTGGGGTATCCGGTGTTGCTGCGTTAGTCTGGTCTAACTTCCCGCAATGTACAGGCACCGAAATTCGTAACGCGCTAAAATCAACCGCAGTATTGCCAGCTAATGGCGACCCGGTGAAATTTGGTAAGGGTATTGTTAAAGCTAAAGCAGCTTACGATTATCTGCTGGCCAATGGCTGTGCGGGTGGTGATACTGGCGGTGGCGATGACGGCGGCGATGACGGTACCGAACCTGCTCCATGTAAAGGCGGCCCGAAAAAGTGTGGTTAACCACTAGACATTGACAGCAAGCCGGTGCAAAGCACCGGCTTTTTTATTGTGATCAACGGATAATCTTCACACCGATTTCCAGCTCTACCGGTTGTTGCAACTTCTGCTCAATGCGTTGTTTTACACTATCCATAGTGGCATCATCTACCGCGCTGCCTGAGACTAACGTCAGGCTTATCCGCAGTGGCTTACCAGGCCGCACACTAACATCACGCAACTTCACCTCATCCAGCTCAATCCCATCCAGCTGCTGCACAATACTGTGCTCCGCCACCATATGGCTAAAACTAATAGCCAGCGGAATACATAAAATCGCAGCCAAAATTAGTGTTAGCGCCAGGCCACGTCTGGCCCGATGAAAGGGGCTATAACCCAAAAACATAAAGGTAATCACCGCAGCCAGAATAATGCCCACCAGGTTAGTCAGAAACAGTAAAAACGCGCCCCAGAACACGGTAAAGTCCAGCCAGCCTAAACCTATACCGGCGACGGCCAGCGGCGGTACCAGTGCAACAGCGATGGCCACGCCGGCTAAGCTTTTCGCTACCTCAGCCCGGGCATGGGCGTAAGCACCGGCTATGCCGGAAATAACGGCCACGCCTAAATCGAGCAGGGTCGGGCTGATCCGGGCGGCGATTTCACTGTTAATGGTGGTTAGCGGAATAAACCAGGTGGCAACCATAGCACAGCCCATTGCCAGGCCGGTACCAACCGCTATACTACGGCTGCTAACTAACATCAGGCTTTCATCCTGGCGCAAAGTACCCAGTGCCATCGAGATAATTGGCCCCATTAGCGGTGCTAAAATCATCGCCCCGATAATTACCGGGGTAGAATTGGCAAACAAGCCAAACACTGCCAATAACGTCGCCAGCACCATCAGGGTTAAATAAGACGGCGACGCCTTAGCGCTTTCGCGTAGCGCCAGAAACAGTTCTTTAAACTCGTCGGTGGCGGCATGGTGGATCCAGGGCAGCGGATAGGTCACCAATTCTGTTTTGGCTTTGCCCGCTGGCAGCGCCTGGGTTCGTACCACTTCTTTACTCTCTACCTCAGTGTCTTCCAGCGCCAGATAACGGCCCGGTGCCAGTTGCAATACCCGGGGCTCTACTTTCAGTTGCAGCGTATTGCTTTTTTCAATCAAACCATCATGGGTATAGCTAATCAGCTTCGGGCTGCTGATACTCAGGCTGCGACTTTTAATATGGCCGACAAAAGACGGGCTGTTATTATTCCAGTAGTCACGTAAAAACAGCGAGGCAAATAAAAACCGTAACATTTCAAACACACTGCGCGGTGCCAGCACCAGCGCATGTAACATGCCGTCATTGACGCTGGAATCTGCCACCAGCCGGCGCGACAACACCGAGCTGCGGCCATGCTCTACCACGACGATGCCAAGGGCGGCGGTATCCACTAGCTTTTCTTTATGGGTAGCAATTTTAAAAGCATTAAAGGTCACATCGCCAATACCTTTCACCAGCCGCACAAACCGTTTTATCCGCAGCGTCAATGGCTCGGCCAGCGCTTCGCCGGGGGTCAGGGTTAACGCATCACCAATCACCACCGAATTAAATACCGGCACTTCGTTGCACAGCAATAAATCGGCTTCAACCGCATCATTACTCAAGGCATCACTCAGCGCATCTTCCAGTTTACCGGCAATGCCAAAGCCGTAACGGGCATGCTTCATCTCCGGGTGAGGTAATAAAGCCAGAGTCAGCGGCTGGTTTTGGATTTGCAACACTAACTCACGTAATTGCTCATCGCTTAAATAACACAGCAGCCTGCTGCCCGGGTTGAACGGCTCCGGTTGCTCAGCGTTAAATACCTGCAATGTTAAGGCGCTAAACCTCTCACCTAACCGACTGCTCAGCAGCGGTAATATCTGCTGCTGAACCCGCTGCTGATCGATATCGGTATAGAGCAAAATCAGTGGTTCGCCATCCGGCAGCAGGTTATTCATCCAGACTTCCATTTACCAGTTCGGCAATTTCTGCCAAACGTTGCATGGCCCGGCCATTTACCGATTTTTTTGGATACTGGCCGCGCCGGTTCAGTTCGCCGGTTTCTTCGCCGGTTAACAGGCCAAGTGCTTCATCTACGGTTTTTACCACATAAATATGAAACTTTTGCTCGGCTACTGCCGCGATGACTTCATCCCGCAGCACCAGATTCAGCTGATTACTGGCCGGAATAATCACGCCTTGCTCGCCAGTCAGGCCGCGTGACTGACACAACCGGAAAAAACCTTCAATTTTTTCATTCACGCCACCAATGGCCTGCACCTGGCCATGCTGGTTAATCGAGCCGGTTACCGCCAGGTTTTGCTTAATGGGAATATCAGTGATAGCCGAAATCAGCGCACATACTTCGGCTAGAGAGGCGCTGTCACCATCGATATGGCCGTATGACTGCTCCATCGCGATATTGGCACTTAAAGTCAATGGAAACTTACGGGCAAATTTTGCGCCCAGATAACCGGTGAGCAGCAGCACGCCTTTAGAGTGAATGGCTTTACCAAGCTCTACTTCGCGCTCAATATCAATCACACCACTGGAGCCGGCAAACACGGTTGCACTAACCCGCGCGGGGGTACCAAAGGCGGTATCGCCGATTTCCAGCACGGTTAAGCCATTAATTTTACCCACCGCCAGGCCATCGGTATCAATTAGAATCTGCCCTTCCTGAATATCTTCTAAAAAACCCTCACTAATGCGGCCAGTGCGGTGCTGTTTACCCTGCAACGCCTGCTGCACATGGCTTGCATTTAAGATATCGCTCTGTGCCTGAGTGGCGTAATAACAGGCCTCGCGCACCAGCTCCAGCACGTCGGCAAAACGAGCCGACAATTTACGTTGATGCTCCGCCTGGCGAAAACTAAACTGTAATAACTGGCGCAAGCCGCACTTAGTCAGCTGATTAATATTCAGCTGCTGCATTTGCAACTGGATCTGGCGTGACATATAGCTGAGGGTTTGCTCGTTATAGGGCAGGTAATGTTCAAAATCAGCCAGCACCCGAAACAACTCGTTAAACTCTTCGTCTACCTCCTGCACCAGATAGTACAAGTCACGCGAGCCCAGCAACACAACCTTGACGTTTAACGGAATGGCCCTTGGGGTAATAATGGTGGAGTTAGTGACCGCGTGTTCGCTCAGGGTGTCAATCACCACTTCGCCGCCTTTCAGCGCCAGTTTCAGCGCATCCCACACCGAGGCTTGCGACAGCAAGCGGTCAGCATCCAGAATTAAATAACCACCATTGGCCTTGTGCAGCGCCCCGGGGCGAATCATCCGGTAATTGGTGTAAAGTGCGCCACTGGACGAGTTATACTCTACCCGGCCAAATAAGTTGCCGTAACTGGGGTTCGGTTCAAAGATAATCGGCGCGCCCGACATGGTTTCATGGTGCACCAGTACATTGGGTACAAATTCTTCGACAAAAATCTCCCTGTTGTCGATTTCTTCCTGCTTTTCACCGTCTGACTCATCAGGCAGCAATTCCAGCACCGCCTTAACCAAATGCGGTCGCATTTCTTTCAGGTACTTCAGTATCCCCAGCTCCGTGCTGTAATCATGCTCCATCTGTTTCAGCATCGGCTTAATAGCTTGCTCTATTGTTTCTTTTCGCAAGCTTCGTAAATTCTCTGATAACTCCCGCTTCCAGCGCGGCAGCTCCAGCAACGCATCATTCAGCACCGTTTCCAGCTCGGACACCAGCGTATAGAAATACTGGCGCTGCTCGTCAGTCATGTTGCTGAACTCGCTGTCATCCAGTGGTTTTCCGTCAATTATTGGCGAAAAACTCACTACGCCGTTGTCTTCGTACAATACCACTTGTTTTTCCAGCGCGGTTTTTTCCACCCGCTCGATTGCCTGCTCGTAACGATCGTCGAACTGGCGGGCAATGGCCTTTTTCTTACGCTGGTAACCCGGGTTATCAAAGGCTGCCGGAAAGGTATCCAGTAATTCGTCAATTAAGGCCTCAAGCTTTTTCACCAGCAGGCGGCCATCGCCGGGTAGCAAACGCAGCGTATTCGGTACCCGTTCATCGTCAAAATTATTCAGGTAACACCACTCCATTGGCGTGGCTTTTTCGGCAGCAGCATGCTGCAAAATATCCTGCACCAGCGTAAAGCGGCCTAACGCCGGCTCACCCATCACATACAAGTTGTAGCCCGGCATATCCATGCCAATAGCAAATGCCAGTGCCGACTTCGCCCGCTCCTGGCCAATAAAGCCTGGAATAAGCTCTGGGGTGGCCAGTGCCTGATCTATCTGGTCATTGTGTAAAACAGGGCCCAACTGAGCAGGAGTCAAGGCTAACGGCATAGGGGTGTGGGTCATGTAATCCCTTATTTGAAGAATAATTAACGCAAACGCAATGCCTGCCATACTACCAAAAACCCAGCGTACTGTGCTGGCTATTTTATTATTTCAGCACGCCGGTTAAAGAATCCGGCAATGGCGCCGATACAAGCTTAGCAACAGAAATCAACATCAGTCGAGGCCAGTATGAACGAACAAAATTGTCTGCAGAAAATCCGTAACCTCGGTGTTCGTTTACAGGAACTGGAATTAGTGCAACTGGAGCCGGGTAAATCCTACGCTGCCACGGCCCTTAATTTCTTATTCGCCGACCATGGTGCGCAGCGCCCGGCAGGTGCCCCACTCGATCATACATTGCGAGCCCTTGGCGAGGCGATAGTAGCCAATCGCAAGGTGCGCTTCAGCCAGCTTGATCCAGACAGCGTTATCGATTTTTTCTGTCGTTTTTACCGGGTGCATTGAAATCAGCACAATTTTGAAATACCTTTGCTGGTGGGCAGGTCTTATAACTGACTCTGACAACCACAAAGGTAACACACCATGAAAACTCTGAACAAAACCCAACTTTCTTTCGCCCTTGGCGCTATGGCATTAGGCTCTGTAGCCTCTGGCGCTGTCCAGGCCGATACCAACCCTTTTGCTGCTGCTGAACTGAGTATGGCGTATCAGCTTACTGCCACTGAAGGTAAATGTGGTGAAGGTAAGTGTGGCGCTGACAAGGCAAAAGATAAAGCTAAAGATAAGGCAGCAGACAAAGCCAAAGAAATGAAGTGCGGTGAAGGAAAGTGCGGTGCTGATAAGGCGAAAGCCAGCGACAAAGCCAAAGAAATGAAGTGTGGCGAGGGCAAATGCGGTGCCGATAAAGCCAGCAAAATGAAAGACGATGCCAAAGCCAAAGCAGAAGACAAAGCCAAAGAAATGAAGTGCGGTGAAGGCAAGTGTGGTGCGGCTTAAGCTGTGACACCAGCAATGACATTAACCGGTGCCGGCCTTGGCCTGCGCCGGGAAATGCTGCCAGAGCTGCTGGCCAGCACAAATCTGGCCATTGATTTTTTTGAGGTGGCACCGGAAAACTGGCTGCCTTATGGCGGCAAACTGGCCAGCCAGTTTCAGGCGCTAACCGAGCGTCACGCCTTTGCCTGCCATGGCTTATCGCTATCTATCGGCAGCCCGGACCCACTGGATATCGATTTTGTAAAACAGTTAAAGCCGTTTTTCAAACAGCACCAGATCAAGCTATACAGTGAGCATCTTAGCTATTGCTCTGCTGGCGGCCATTTATACGATTTAATGCCGATCCCCTTTACTGAAGAAGCCGTTAACTACGTGGCAGCCAGAGTACGCACCGTACAAGACATTCTGGAGCAGCCACTGGTGCTGGAAAACGTGTCGTATTATGCTGCGCCCGGCCAGCAAATGAGTGAGCTGGACTTTATCTGCGCCGTGCTTGAGCAAGCCAATTGCCAGCTGTTACTCGACGTCAACAATGTCTATGTTAATTCCATAAATCATGGTTATAACGCCCTGGCTTTTTTGCAGGCACTGCCAACCGAGCGCATCGCTTATTACCATGTGGCCGGCCACTACCAGCAAGCACCAGACTTATTAATCGACACCCATGGCGCCGATATTCCAAGCCCGGTGTGGCAGTTACTGCAACAGGCTTACCAGCAGCATGGAGTAAAGCCTACCCTGTATGAGCGGGATTTCAATATACCATCGCTAAGCAGCCTGCAACACGAGCTGGCCACTATCAGAACGCTGCAGCAGCAAGCGCAAAACGCCAAGGCTGGCAACAGGCCTGTGCTATGAAGCAGCAGAGCGCTGACTTTCAGCAGCTACAGCAGCAATTTGCCGCTTATATTCGTAACCCGCAACATAATGCACCGCCGCCGGGTATCGAACCACGCCGGCTAAACGTCTATCGTGAGCTGTTCTTTAATAATGTAAAAGGCTTTCTCGACACCGCTTTTCCGGTATTAAAAACCCTGTACAGCGACCGCAACTGGACCGCCCTGGCCCAGCAATTTTTCAGCCGCTACGCCTGCCATAGCCCCTACTTTCTGCACATAGCCGAACAGTTTGTGGCCTTTTTACAAGACTACCAGCCAACAGCCGACGACCCGGCTTTTTTAGCTGAGCTGGCCCATTATGAATGGGCCGAGTTGTATATTGCGACGCTGGTGCCCAGTCAGGCGCCATCGCTTGCGCCTGTGCAGCTAACCGGCGCAGCGCTGGATAGCACCAGGCTAAAGCTGTCTGAACTGGCCATGCTCTGTGCTTATCAGTACCCGGTACAACAAATTAGGGTTGATTTTCAGCCGACTGAGCCTGCGCAACCGGTGTTTTTTCTGTTATATCGCAACATCGATGACGAGGTAAAATTTGTACAACTTAGCCAGGCGACCTTATTACTACTAAACCACCTGGCTGAACAGCCAGGCCTGACCTTGCCTCAACTTATTCGCGCTATTAGCAAACAATTGCCGGGTTTAACTGAGCAACAGTTACAGCAGGGCGCCCTGCCCCTGCTGCAGGATCTCGCCAATAAAGGTGCTATCTGCGGTTGTTCAGAATCAAACTGAAGACTTGGCTGCACGCCATCTAGGCTTTGTTAAACGTTTGCCGTGCCAGGCGACAACTATTGCCGCCTGAACAGCTCAGCAAATTAAATCACTGTTACCCAATCCGGCAAAAACTCAATAGCCCAGATTTCCAGCACCTTATCAAAGCCGCTGAATATCATCAGTGCAATCAGCAACAATGCATAGCCTAGCAGCAGGCGGCCTATTTTACCGGAGGCACGTAAGGTATTTAGCTTAGCTCCTGCAGCATAACCTAAGGCCACTAAAGGCAGGGCCGTGCCTAAACCAAAGGCCAGCATTACCGTAAACGACATCAGCATGCTATCACCGGTAGAGGCCAGTGCTATGGCAGCACCGAGTGTCGGGCCAACACAAGGCAGCCACACCAGGCCCAGTGAGCCACCAATCACAAACTGAAAGGCAGGGCTGTCGGAAGAGTCTGCTACCTGGCCGCCCGAAGGTAAGCGGCTGGTGAGCCGTGACAGCAGTAGCGTAAACTGCTGATTTAGCCAGGGCACTACTAACACCATACCCATCAGCAGCATAAAGCCTGCGGCGAAGGTGCGCATCACATCGGGAGATAAACCGGCGCTAAGTAACAGGTAAGTGAGTAAGGAGCCGCCCAGGGCAAAGGTCAGGGCCAGGCCTGCGGCTAAAAACCAGACGCCGGTTTTAGAAGCCCGCATCGCTGAGGCTGTAACAGCCGGGATCATCGGTAACACGCAAGGCGACAGCAGGCTAAGTAAGCCTGCTAATAACGCCAGTGGAATGGCGGTAAATTCCATAATCAGTTCGCGCCAGTGTCGTGTTTTTGCAGCTCAGCAAAAATCGTTTTTTGCTTGGTTT
The DNA here is from genome assembly GCF_000987775.1 of Arsukibacterium ikkense. Lineage (GTDB taxonomy): Bacteria > Pseudomonadota > Gammaproteobacteria > Enterobacterales > Alteromonadaceae > Alishewanella > Alishewanella ikkense. Next base: position 22,096 of record NZ_LAHO01000014.1, on the reverse strand, counting down.
GCGCCACACTAAACCACAGCTGCTCGTAACCACGGTACAGCGCCAGCGTAGATTGGCGTGGTGCTTTAAAATGGGTAACCCAGTCTTTCTGGCTGTCAAAATCTACCTGCAACACCTGAATGTCACTGTTGGGGTTGGCCGCAAAGTAGTCGTTCAGTACGCCGTGCTGGCGACGGCAGGTTGGGCACCAGGGCGCATACACATCAATCAGCACCAGACGGTTTTCAGCTTTTGCCTGTTGATACAATTCTGCGGTAAAGGCGTGTTTATGCTTTTCTAAATGCTCGTTGCTGGCATTGGCTGGATTAAAAATAAATAAGGCAGCAGCTAACAGCACCACAGCAGCAATCACTACAGTAATAAGGGTTTTCATCAGTATTCCTCTTAAGCTAAGTCAAATGACTGTGCCAGTGTAAAGAGGAATAACAGCCTGAACATCAGCCAAAGCAACGGTGCAATCAACCAAAACACCGGTGTATTTTACTACCCGATTTTCAAAGTGCTTAAGTCGATTACACCGGTGTTTTGGTTAATGCTGATGTTACTCACGCCATCTAGACTGTCAGGATGTTTAACTAAGAGGACCAAGGTATTGAACTCTCAATCGGCCAGGTCTATTATGTATCAGTTTTTACTCTGGATAATGTATGCGTTCAGGCAATTGGTATATCATCGCATTGTGCTTTCTGTTCCTTTTAAAGGCAACGGGCGTCTATGCTATGGTACATTGCCAGACCATGCCACACCATCTCGACACCACTACATCCTCGGATCTGCATGCTACTGTTGATCCGGCTATTCACACCGGTCATCATCAGCATGCGGCGGCCAGCACTTCTGACACTGAAACCATTGCAGAATCAGATGTAAGCCATACCATGGTTGAACCTTGTGAAGCATGCGACCATTGTTGTTCGATACATTGCGCTTCACCGTCGGCATTATTCACAGCCGCAGCCAGTGAATACCACGACAAGGTATTACAACGTACTTACTTCCATACCAGTAGTGTGGTTGTACCGCAAGAACGCCCTCCAAAGTCTGTTTAATCCCAATAGGTTCTAACGATCATTGCGTTAACTAGCGCCCGTGCATTATCACTGGTGTTATGCGCTAAAGCATTTTGCTATTTATTATATTGAGGATTTTTTATGCACTGCAGTAGCACCATAAAACAGCGGGCTGTTGCCGGGCTTTGGCTGCTCAGCCTTACTTTTGCCACGGCTTTGTCAGCAAAAGAATTACCCCTGCCCGCCTCATTGCAGCGTGACACAGTGCTGACCGCGCCACCTTACAAGCCGGTAACCACACCAGCGGCCAGGATACCCGCTGTTAGCAACTGGCTTGAGGTTAATCAGCGGGTCAGTCAGATCGGTGGCTGGATGTTTTATGCCGCAGAGGGCGCAGCGGAGCAATCAGAGCACGCTGAGCAGCCGGAGCAGCCAAAACCCAAGCCGGAACAGCAGCCGCATAACCATAAGGGGCATCAGTAATGGCATGTTCTAAAGCAACAGGCAGCAAACGTCAGACATTAAAACTGACGGCACTGCTGGCGATAGTCAGTACCCTGGCTGGATGCGCAGTCAATCCGGGCCAGCCACTGAGTGAGGTACAGGCTGAAATTGCCGCGATTAACCCGACGCCATTACAGCAAATTGACACTGAGCAGCAACAGCAACAGGCTGATCAGCGTATTCAACAGCTATTAAAGACACCTTTAACGCTGGATAACGCTGTGGCAATAGCGGTACTGAATAACAGGGCAGTCCAAGGCGAGCTGCTGACACTGGGTATATCGGCTGCCCAGTTGCAGCAAGCATCACAACTGCCTAACCCGTCTATCAGCCTGACTCGCAAGGTATCTGATGGCCATTATACTACTGAGCTGGAATTTGGCTTTAATCTGCTGTCATTACTGACCTTGCCTAAAGTCCGTCAGCTGGAAATCAATCAGTTTGAGCAAGTGAAACTGCAGGTCGCGCAGCGGATTGCCGGCATCATTGCTGACACGCATCATGCATACTGGAATGCCGTGGCGGCGCAGGAGTTATTGCATTACACCGAGCAGGTTTACGCCACCACCGCCGCCGGTGCCGAGCTGGCGAAACGGATGTTGCAGGCCGGTAACTTCAGCAAATTAGAATTCTTGCGCGAGCAGAGCCTGCTCACCGAGGTTACGCTTAATTTAGTCAAAGCCAGGCAGTCAGCCTACAGCAGCCAACAAGCGCTACAACGCCAGTTGGGGTTATGGCAGGATTCCGAGCAGTTAATATTGCCGGATCGCTTACCGGAGATCCCAACACAACTGACAGACTGGAGCTACGTCGTGCAAGGTGGGCTTGAGCAGCGGCTGGACGTAAAGCTGGCAAAACTAAAGCTGGAGCACATTGCCCAAGGCGCAGGCTTAACGCGGGCCACTCGTTTTATCAATGCTTTTGAAGTAGAAGTGGGCGCCAATATGCAAGACCGCTCAGAACGCAGCTACAAAGCCGTGTTGGAGTTGCCGCTATTTGACTGGGGCAGCTATCGGCTTAAAAAAGCTGAATATCAATATCAACAAGCTTTTAATCACGCTTTTGCCATAGGGGTGTCGGCACGCTCTGAGTTAAGGCAAAGTTACTTTAACTACCAGTCCAGGTATGAATTAGCACAGCACTACAAAAATGCCATGCTGCCAATACAGCAGCAAATTGCAGAAGAGAATCAGCTGCGTTACAACGGTATGTTTATCAGCGTGTTTGAGCTTATTGCCGACGCTCGTAACCAAATTAATGCCGTAACCGGTTATGTTAATGCCAACCGTGATTTCTGGCTGGCCAGGTCGCAGCTGGATTTCGCCATGATGGGCGTGCCTGTAACGGCAGCCAATACCAGCGAAACGCCATTAATTAACACCAATACGGCAGCCGGCCATTAAGGAGCATGTTATGTTTTCACGTCGTGATTTACTAAAAGGGATCGGCGCCATTACCGCCGGGGTTGGGGTAACGGCGGTCAGCCGTGTAGCCATGGCGGGGCTGCCGGAAGTGGTGAGTCAAACCTCTGCTGACACTATGGCCCCTTTACTGCCGACATCTGGCCGGCCCTATAATCCGGTAGTGACGTTAAATGGCTGGACGCTGCCCTGGCGGATGAACCAGGGTGTAAAGGAGTTTCACCTGGTAGCAGAACCGGTGATCAGAGAAATTGCGCCGGGGATGAAAGCGCACCTATGGGGCTATAACGGCCAGTCACCGGGGCCAACTATTGAAGTGGTCGAAGGTGATAGAGTGAGGATTTTTGTCACCAATAAGCTGCCTGAGCATACTTCCATTCACTGGCACGGCCAGCGTTTACCTAATGGCATGGATGGCGTGGCGGGGCTGAATCAACCTGCTATTCCGGTGGGTAAAACCTATGTTTATGAGTTTGTTGCCAGGCGCCCGGGTACCTTTATGTACCATCCGCATGCGGATGAAATGGTGCAAATGGCCATGGGCATGATGGGTTTTTGGGTAACTCATCCAAAAGATGCACACCCTTATATTGAGCAAGTAGACCGTGATTTTGTGTTTCTGTTGAATGCTTACGACATTGAACCTGGTGCTTATACACCGAAAATTATGACCATGCTGGATTTTAACCTCTGGACCTTTAACAGCCGCGCTTTTCCCGGAATTGATCCGCTGGTGGTGCGTAAAAATGACAAGGTACGCATACGCGTCGGCAACCTAACCATGACCAACCATCCCATTCACCTGCATGGCCATGAATTTACCGTTACCGGCACAGATGGTGGCCCAACGCCTCCGGGCAGTCGCTGGCCTGAAGTGACTACTGATATTGCGGTGGGCCAGATGCGTCAGCTTGAGTTTATCGCAGATGAGGAAGGTGACTGGGCGTTTCACTGCCATAAATCACATCACACAATGAATGCGATGGGCCATGATATTCCAACCATGATCGGGGTGGATCACAGTGGTATGACGAAAAAAATTCAAACCTTAGTACCTGACTATATGGTGATGGGCGAGCGCGGCATGGCCGATATGGCGGAAATGCCCATGCCACTACCAGATAACACCCTGCCGATGATGACCGGCGAAGGACCTTTTGGCTCGGTAGAAATGGGCGGCATGTTTAGTGTGCTTAAAGTCAGAGCAGATCAAGCGCCGAATGACTATACCGATCCGGGTTGGTTTAAGCATCCCGCAGGCACAGTGGCCAGCGAATGGACCGGCGACATGCCGGCGGCAAAACGCTCAGCACAACACGGCGGCCAACTAATGGCGACAGAACAGCCGGTGGCAGCAGAAGTGGAAGTCACAGTACGTAAACCCAAAGCCCATAGTGGGCATAACTAGTAACAGGTGAATTTATGAAATCAATAGCAATGAGTTTATTAGCGTTATCGGTAGCTTTAGCGCTGCCGTCTGCGCTGGCACAGCAGGATCATGCCCAACATCACCCTCAAAGTGATACCGCAGCCGTTACTGATGATATGACCGCAGCAGTAGTGCGCAAACTCGATGTAGAGTACGGCAAAATCACCCTGAAGCATGAACCCATAGCCAGTCTCGGTATGCCAGCAATGACTATGGTATTTCAGATACAGGACAAAGCCTTATTTGACGGTTTAGCGCCGGGCGATAGTGTGCGCGTTAAAGTTGAGAAAGTCGGCAGCGCACTGGTCGTTACCGCCATTGAAAAAATACCGCACCTTTAACGTGCACACAACTGACACTAAGGAATGCAACTGATGAAAAATACCCTACGGCTTCACGCAGCGGCAAAGCGGTTAGCTTTGCTGCTGCTAGTATTGAGCCCGCTTACTGTTCTGGCCCATACCAGCTTAAGCTCTTCTGTTCCGGCAGATAAGCAGACGGTAGTGGCTGCCAGCCAGTTAAGCCTGCAGTTTAGCGGGCCACTGCGCTTGATGAGCCTGACACTAACCGATGCGTCCGGCAAGGACATTGCCCTGAACTTTAAACGTAGCAGTGCCGCGCAAAGCCGGTTTGAGGTGTTGATTGCTGTGCCGCTGCCGGCGGGCGCGTATCAGGCAGCATGGATGGGGATGGGAGAAGATGGCCACCGAATGGAAGGGGCCTTTAGTTTTGTCGTTGACCCCAATGCAGCAGCCACTGACGCCAAAGCGCACTCTGCAAAGACAGCGCTGCACTTTAGCGGTCTGGAACACCCTGCGGCCAAGGCGGTGACGGAGTTTCATGCCGCCCTTAAAGCCGCAGACGCCTCAGCAGTCAAGCGCCTGCTGGCCGAGGATGTGATCATTTTTGAAGGCGGTAGTGTTGAACGCTCCAGAGCGGAATATGAAAGCCATCATATGGCCGCCGATATGGCGTTTCTAAAAGACCTGTCTGTGGCAACCATAGAGCACCACGTGCGGGTACAAGGCGATAGCGCAGTGTCGCTGGCTCGCTCGAAGGTTAGCGGCCAGTTCAAGGACAAATCAATAGATCACACCGGCATGGAAACCATGACCCTGCAACTGCGCGGCGGTAATTGGCAGATCACCCATATTCATTGGTCAAAATAATATACTCAAGGGGGAGGCTTGCTCTCCCTGCAACAAAGGAATAACGCATGGACCTGTACTTGCTACTGACCTGGCTGGCAAAAGTGCTGCTATACCTTGCCACCACAGGCGTGATAGGCGGCTATTTTATCCGCTGGCTCAGCGCCCGGGATGAATCAATACTGCCCTGGTTAGGTGCTTATTGTATCGGCTCAGCCCTGCTCGGCGTTGTAAGTGTGGTACTGGCATTTGGGGTGCAGTTGCTGCTGTTCAGTGGCCAGGGCCTTGCCAGTTTTTATGACTGGGAAATGTACCTTATGTTGCTGGACGGCAATATGGGGTTAAGCTGGGGCCTGGCAGTAGCAGGTTTTGTCAGTTGCTGGCTTGCCGCTACATTTTACTGGCGCGGTAAGTGTTTGCCTGTGCTTATGCTAATAGTGGCTGCCTGTATTCTGTTGTCTTATATTTTTACCGGTCACTTGATCCGCACGCCCTGGTATGGCCAGCTGGCATTAATGTTGCACCTGCTTGGGGTATCTTGCTGGATCGGCTCCTTGCTGCCGCTGTGGCGGATCAGCCATATAGACAACCCTGAGCTAGTCGCCCGGGTAATGACGGATTTTGGCAAAGCAGCCTTGATTTTTGTCAGCCTGTTGCTGCTGATGGGTGTGCTAATGCTGCAAGTGTTGCTGGGCGATGTAAGCCTGCTGTGGCAAACGGCTTATGGCCTGACGTTGTTAGCTAAGTTATGCCTGGTGTTATTACTACTGGGGCTTGGCGCGACCAATAAGTTGTTGCTGGTACCAAGGGTGGCCATGCCCGGTGTGATCAAGCGGCTCAGAACCGTTATTTGTATTGAGATGATAGCTGCTGCGTTGGTGCTGGGGCTAACGGCCTGGGCCACGGTGGTGATTGGCTTAACTCTGTCTTAAGCGGCAAAGCACTAGCAGGGTGGCATCAAGCCACTATCTATACATATTGGAGTATTTGTCCTATACCTATACGTAGTTCACTTCCGGGAGACTAAACAGAGTATGCTAGCTTAGCTCCCTTATTCTGTTTTCGATAGATACCCATTCCTCACCACAGGGGCCTGACGATCAGGCACTAAAAACTCAACTGAGGAAAATCCAAAGTGCAGACCTTATAAATAAGGAAATCAAATTTCATGTCCCGGGCTCACCTGCTGTACATTGCTATTGCTATTTTTATCAGCGTATTGACAGCCTCTTGGTTGATGCATGGCCGGGGGGTTATTCATAACGATACCGCGCGCAATATTTTTATTCCCAAAACGCTCATCATGCCACTGCAACTGCAGGTGGCTTACAACGAGCATGACATCTACTTCCGCTACCAATGGCCAACCGAGCGGCCGCACGTCTACCTGGACATGCTGCGCTATACCGGCGGCGAATGGATCCGGCATGGCAGCAGCCCCGTTGGTGAGCAGCCTGATGGCGTCTATGAAGATCGCGTCAGCATGCTGGTAGACGATGGTGGCGTACCGGAATTTAAGCGCTATGGTGGCTACATTACGGTTGGCGAAAACCACCGTTTTATGAGCCGGGAGGCCAGCGCCACTGAGGTGAGGGAGCATGCTTACCTGGGGCAACAACTTGGCGCCACTGACGTACGCAAGAGCCTGCCGGCCACCCGTACTGATATCAATGACTGGCGCACAGTGGTAGACGATGCAGCTCTGACTCAGCAACGTCAGGTTGGCTATTTTCTTGATCTGTGGCATTGGCGGGCCCATCGTTCCAACCCGCTTAATGTGTCAGACGATGAGTTTGTGGCCGAGTTCCGGCACAGTGATAGTGGCATCGGCCCCTTCTATACCAACTGGGACAGTGGCGCCAACCATCCCAGCCTGATGTTCAACCCGGCAAAAACCGGCTTTCACGCCCTGAACTGGACTGAGGTGACTACCGGACGCCCAGACTTCGATGCGATCTACTATTTAAGTGAATCGATGGCGCTGCCATTTGACAATAGCCTTGCTTGGCAGGAAGGTGACACCCTGCCCCGCCGGGTGCTGCGCTTGCCCTCAGGATCCCGTGGCGACATCCGGGTAGATGGCCAGGCCCGCTGGCAGGACGGCTATTGGCGCGTGACGCTGGTTCGCGCTAAAGACACCGGGGATCCATTGCAGGACAAAGTTTTTAAAGAACAAGGACTGTATGACATCGCCATCGCCGTGCACCGCAATGCAATGGGCAGCCGCTGGCATTATGTGTCCATACCACTGGAAATGGGGCTTGGCCGCGATGCTGAAATCCGCGCCCACAAATTCAGTGGCAGCCAACCCGACTGGACGCAGGTCGACAGCCATACCCTGGAATTGTTTTATCCGGGCCAGGTGAACTGGACTACTTTATTAAGCAAGCAACATGCTGGTGCAGCGCATATGCGGGCGGGCGTACCGGTACGGGTTCGCCACAGTGCAAAACAACTGGCTTATTACGGCGTCGAAGCCGAGTTTCTGGCAGAAATTAAATTGCAGTGGTTGCTGACCCTGTTCGCCGGCTTGCTGCTAATCGCTGCATTTGCACTCGCTCTCAATAATCTGTTATCCAAACAAGGGGAGCGGTAATGGGGCCTTATCATGCTGTAATGTCGCACTTTCCGGTGGCGCTGTGGCTGACGGCAACGCTGGTTATTGTTATCCGTGTTTTTTCAGATCGCCAGTTGGCGCGCAATTTAGGCCGAGTTTTGGTGCCGCTACTGGCACTGGGTGCTGTGACAGGCGCTATCACCTTTGCGCTGGGTTTTCTGGTATGGCCGTACGAAGCGCTATCAGCCTCACCACTGGGTCGTAATCACTTGCTGATGGCAAGCTGGTCGCTGGGCTATTGGACGATGTTGCTGTTTATTGCATGGCGGCACGGCGAGACGCTATGGCACGGGGTATCGCGCTGGATCATACTTGGTTTAGGTATCCTGGGCGCCGACTTACTTGCCATCACCGGCGCACTGGGCGGCCATCTGATCGGCAACCCTACGATGGTTTCAGACGTGCTGCGTTTGCTGGGCTGGGAAGTGTATACCACCTTTTATTTACCGACGACAATGCTGGTCATTATTGGTGCGGCGGTGCTTGCTTTGCTGGCAATCGCGATTCACGGCCGTCGACAGCCTGGCTGATTAGACATCTGGGAGAAAAAATGAGCGCTGAAACAAAACATATCACAGCCCTGGCAAGACTGACTTTGCCAGGAATGGGATCAGACCACTGCGCGGGTATTGTAAAAACCTCGCTAAAGCGCTTGGATGGCATGGGTGAGATCACAACCAATATCGCAGCTCACCGTGTTGAGGCTAGCTATGATCCCGGCAAGTTAAACCTGGCTGAGATCCGCGCTGCCGTAGAAAAAGCCGGTTACGATGTCGCTCAGATCTGTTCCGACTCAGACGATAACGCTGCCGAAAAGGATGCTGATATTGAAAGCGCCTACCTGAGCCAGGCCCTGCAGCGCCTCTGGATAGCCGGCATACCCACCACCCTGATCATGTTATTGATGATCCCCCACATGTTCTGGCAGCCCATTCCCGGCTATCTGTTGATCGTAACACTGCTGGCGTTTCCCGTGGTTTTTCTTTACGGCGGCGCAGCCACTCACAAGTCCACCTGGCGCTCGCTGACCAACCGCACCTTCAATATGGATGTGCTGATCTCCATGGGCAGTATTCCACCCTATTTGATTGGACTGGCAGGCTTTTTTGTCAGCATGACGTCGTTTATGGAAATGGCCGCCACCATCATGACCTTCCATCTATTGGGGCGCTATCTTGAGACCAAGGCCAAGGGCCGAGCTTCCCAGGCCATCCGCAAGTTGCTGACGCTGGGTGCTAAAACCGCCCGGGTCGAACGCGATGGTCAGGAGCAGGACGTTGCCGTCAAGGAACTGCAGCCAGGCGACATTATGGTGATCCGCCCTGGTGACAAGGTGCCCACAGACGGCGAGGTGGTCGAAGGTGAAAGCCATCTGGATGAATCCATTGCCACCGGCGAATCGGTGCCGGTGTATAAATCGTCGGGCGATACCGTCATTGGCGCAACCATCAATAAAGAGGGGCGATTGCGGGTGAGGGCCACTAAGGTGGGTGGCGATACCTTTTTGTCGCAGGTGATCAAGCTGGTTGAACAGGCGCAAGGATCACGGGTACCCATTCAGGAGTTCGCCGATCGCATGACCGGACGTTTTGTGCCTATCGTCATCCTGATTGCTCTGGCGAGCTTTGTGGTATGGTTTGTCGCCGCCGACAGTCTGCGTCCAATATTGGAATGGGCCGCAGGAACCCTACCCTGGGTCAACCCCACAGCAAGCACCCCGGTGCTGGCCATTCTCGCCGCTATCGCGGTGCTGGTTATCGCCTGCCCCTGTGCCCTGGGCCTGGCGACGCCAACCGCACTGATGGTGGGATCGGGTATCGGTGCCGAGCGAGGCATATTGATCCGCTCCGGCGAGGCCATTCAAACCTTTAAAGACATCAAGGTAATGGTGCTCGATAAAACCGGCACCATTACCCGCGGCGAGCCAAAACTGACCGAAGTGGTCACGGCTGACGGCGTGACCGAACAACAATTATTGCAATGGGCCGCCACGGTGGAAAATGCCTCCGAGCACCCGATTGCCCGCGCCATTGTTGAGGGTGCCGGCGAGCGCAATGTGACACCTGGTGAGGTAACTGAATTTCGCTCTACCGGCGCGCGTGGTGTGTCCGGCAAGGTCGATGGAGCGTTGGTACTGATTGGCAACCGCAAGTTACTGAGCGAAGAAGGGGTAACAGCGCTGGAGGCCCTGGACAAGGAGCTGGATGATCTGGAGGGACGTGGTCGCACCGCCGTATTGGTCGCTGTAGATGGCAAAGCATGTGGCATTGTCGCAGTGGCCGATACCATCAAGGCAGGATCGGTCGCAGCCATTCGCGGCATGCACGAGTTGGGCCTGCATGTGGTGATGATTACCGGCGACAACGAACGCGCGGCGCGCGCCGTTGCCGAGGAAGTGGGCATCGACGAAGTGCAGGCCGGTGTGCTGCCGGAAGGCAAGGTGGATGCAATCCGTGCACTGCAGAAAAAGCACGGTAACCATGTGGCCATGGTGGGCGATGGCATCAATGATGCGCCAGCGCTGAAACAGGCTAATGTCGGCATTGCTATCGGCGCTGGTGCCGATGTCGCCATTGAGGCGGCCGATGTGACGCTGGTTCGCGGCGAACTGACCGGTGTGGTGGAAGCCATGTACCTCTCTCGCGCCACCTTCAGCAAAATTGTGCAAAACCTGATCTGGGCCAGCGCCTACAACATGGCCGCCATACCCATCGCCGCTATCGGTTTGCTGCACCCGATGATCGGTGTGGTGGCGATGACCGCAAGCTCACTGTCAGTGATTGGTAATTCACTGTTACTTAAGCGGGTAAAGCTGAATGCAAGCAAGCCCCCCAGCAATTAAACATCGATTCGCAGAGTTGAAGAAGGAGAAGTCATCATGGTAAATAAATCCGGATACTGGACCAGCCTGCACGGACTGGCCACGCTTACACTTATCGGCGCCGCGCTCTATTTCATTTTTGTGGAGCACGCTGAACACGTCCTGCCGTATCTGCCCTTTTTGATTATTCTGTTGTGCCCACTGATGCACATCTTTATGCATAAGGGGCATGGCGGGCACAGTCACGACGCAGACAAGCATCCTGGTGAAGAGGAAGCTTATCGCCGGGGATTGGAAGAGGGGCGTAAAGAATCCACTAAACGTCCTTAGTTTTTGAGCTACACCGCCGTAAGCAAGAGCCAGCCTCGCGTTAACTATATTTACTAGTAAGTCACTCTAAATATAAAAGGAAACGCAAATCATGGGAGCCAGGGAGTTATAACAGTGTATAAGACACCGCAACTGAATAGACGTTGGCATGGTTCTGCTGCGATAACTGCTGGCATAGGTGTGTTCGTTGGTCTTTCAGGTGATAACACGCCCCATAAGCATTGGGCACATCAACTCGTCATTGGCTTTTATAACGACATCTGTGTACGCTCAGGCGATTACTCTGCTCATCATAAAGGCGTTCTGATCCCTGCGGGGGTGGCACATCAGTTAGATCCTGCTGACGTTCTATGTATATACATCGATCCACTCCACATTGGTTGTCCGGGGTTGCTGCAAGATTTTGCCTCCCCAAAGGATAGGCTTTCCCCTTTGAGTGACCAACTTGTCGAGGGTTGCATGACAATTTTTAACGGAATTGGCGACTTACACGTTTCGGTTCAGCGGTTTTGCCAGATATACGGCAACCTTGACCAGTCACAGATGCATAACAGACTGCAGTACATTTTGGACACCCTAAAACACGACATTGCCTGTGGCATGGATACATCGCGTGCTACATTAGCAAAACAGGTGCATCTCTCTCCCAGCCGATTTTCGCACTGGTTCTCGAAACAAACAGGCTTACCCCTACGCAGCTACAAAAAATGGCTGAAGCTAATTGTCGGTTTTGAATTATCAAGAACAATGTCACTGACTGATGCAGCCTTAGCAGCGGGCTTTTCAGATCAGGCACATTTCTGCCGTGCGGTTAAGCAGGGATTTGGTGTCAGTCCAGCTACCATTAAACAACTTCTTTCTGCATAGATAGCACTTATGTTCAATTCTGAGCAACCTTTCAAAGGCAAACTGACTCCTTCAAACCATTGAGGAGTTTCAGTTTATGAAGCATCTGACCACTGTAGCAGTGAAAGTTTTATACTTACCAGCCTTGTTGATTGGCGGTAATGGTATTGCGATCTATATCGTCGCAGCCGGCTATCCCAAAATTTGGCTGATCCCATTATTATTATTGTTGATCGGAGTGTCATTTCTTGCCGAAAGATGGGTGGCATATAATCAGACCTTTAACATCCCGCAACAGGACACTGCACGTGACGTACTGCATGCGCTGAACAACGAGCTTATGAATCTGATAGGTTTAAGCTTGCTGCCGTTTATCGCTGGTGCTCTGACCGTGGTTAACTGGTGGCCGCTGGAGTGGCCACTCGCTGTTCAGCTACTGCTAGCGGTGATAGTAGCAGACATCGGCATTACTCTGGCTCATTACGCCAGCCACCGGCTGACGCTTCTCTGGAAACTACATGCTGTTCATCACAGTGTGAAGCGTATGTACGGATTCAATGGTCTTATGAAACACCCGCTACATCAATTGCTGGAAACGATCGCAGGTATAACGCCGCTGCTCATTGTCGGTATCCCTCAGGATGTGTTAATTTTGCTGACCACAGCCGTAATCATACAGTTGTTGCTACAGCACTCGAATGTTGCCTATTTTGCAGGACCCTTTAAATATATACTCGCCATAAATTCAGTGCACCGCTTTCATCACCTTCGTACATCTGCTGAAGGTAATGTAAATTTTGGATTATTTACAACCTTGACAGATCGTGTGCTGGGTACCGCCTATTTTGATTTTGAGCGGGTGATAGGGGTTGATGACCTGGGTATTGCGACAGAGCCCGATTATCCTACTCGCTACTTATCTCAACTACTGCATCCATTTCGGAGGATATAACAATGTAACCTGTGAATGTCTGCATAGCTGGACTCCAGGGTATCTCTAACCGTCCGCTAAACGCCAGGCAATGGACTGTTGGAGCCGATTATCACAAAACCGTGCTCACTGCAGTAGACAAAGGCGTATTTGTCCCGTGTGCTTGATAGACAGGTTGTTCCTTTGTTGGCACCAAGGCGGCAATGTTCATGGCCCCGCCGCTTTGCTGAGCGGGGACCGTCTGGATTCAGGCGTGCAAACTTCTGAACTCACCGGGCGATAACTGCTCGCGTTGTTTAAAAAAGCGGATAAAGGCCGTGGCGGATTGGTAACCGACTTGTTCGGCAATCAGCTCCAGGCTCAGTTCGGAGTGGATAAGTAAGAAACGGGCGCGTTGCAGTCGCAGTTCGTCCAGCAGCGATTTGGCCGTCATATCCATTATTTTATGGCAGCGCTCGGCAAAGGCGCTTTTTGATAAAAACGCCAGTGCCGCCATGTTGTCTACTGTCCAGTCCGCGCCCGGTTCATCCATAATAGCCAACACTACCCGGCGCAGTGCCGGCTCTTTCAGCGCGGCCAACAAACCCTGTTGCATGCTGTCGTCACTCAGCACCTGACGTAATAAGTGCAACACTACCACGTCGCTTAAGCGGCTAATGGCCGCCTGATAACCTGGCTGGCGCGCCTGCGCCTCTTCGCGGATCAGCTGAATTAACGGGCTTAACCGGCCGGACTGCTGGCTGGCCGGCAAATGAATGTAGTCGGGCATCACCTGAAACAAATTAGCCGTTAACGGCGATTCGACCGCAATGTCGTAACACACCAGCCCGCGCTCTAAGTGGTCGGGTACACAAAAATTAGCAAAATCGACTTCAGTGGTGTGTTCATCCACCGGCTTATCGCTAAGCCAATGCCGGAAACTGTGGCTGAAGAAAATCGCATCACCGGCTTGCAACTGCAGCTGCTCATGCAAACGACCGGGTATTGCCATCCATAAGGTACCTGCCGTTACTACATGCAACGCCGCCTTATTCGATTTGCTGGTCAGCAAGTTCCAATGATCACAAAAACCAGATTCGAAATGCAGTTCTGAGCCAAATGCCAGCTGGGCTAATAGCTGTTCCAGCGGTTCGGGTGTTTCGGTGGATAGGGCCGGTGTTTTGGTCATTGTGATAAGTAGCGGAACTTCCTAAGCTTAATGAATAATTTAGTCTAAGCAGTTTGCGGCACATTGCAACTAGAAATCAACGTTAGGAAAAAGCATGCCACATATATTATTAGCCAGACCGCACCCTTTTATCGTCAGTGAAATGGCGCCTTTTCTACAAGAGCAAGGCTTTAGATTTAACCGTTTGCTAAATCTGGATGCCCTAAATGATGAATTGGCTAAGGCCGATGCTGCAGTCATTTCCCTTGCCATAACATCCCCCCTGCCGCAATCTGCAGAGGAGTTATTGGCCGCAATTCGCCATATAAAACCGTCCATGCCAATCGTTTTTGCCAGTTTACTGCCACTTGAACGGGTACAAAATAGTATTCTGCGCTTAATGCAGGCGCATCATCAGCAGGCAGCCATTGCTGCAGCAGGACAAATGGTAGGTGCAGCGCATCCTGGCCAGCCAGCCACCGCATTGTATTTTTGCAAAGATGATCTGGCAGATGCTATCAAACGAGATGCTTTTTCTAAGCTATTGAAGTTGCATGCAAAACATTAACTAAAATTAGAGGTTTTTATGTTCAGGTGGTTTCAGCAGTTCCACAAAGATCAGGCTTTGCCTGCCGATGCTGGCCAGCTGAGCAAAGACTTGCTTGCCAGCCTGATGGTAATGGCCTGGTTTGTTGAAGCCAAAGATCCTTATACCGGCGGGCATTTGTGGCGAGTATCGCGCTATGCCAATTTAGTGGCCCGGGCTGGTGGTTTGCCAGATGCTGATATTGCCCGGGTGACGCTCGGTGGTTTTCTGCATGATCTGGGTAAAGTGGCCATTCCCGATGCTATTCTAAATAAAGCCGGCAAGCTGGATGACAACGAGTTTACCCTGATCCAAACGCACCCTGCAGCGGGTGGCCGCATGCTGGCAGGGCATCCGCTGGGGCATCTGGTGGCTGCAGCTGTCGAATTGCACCATGAGCGGCCGGATGGGCGCGGTTATCCTTATGGACTTACCGCCAGCATGATCCCAACCGATGCTGCCATTATCGGTGTTTGTGATGCCTTTGACGCCATGACCAGTCTTCGGGCTTACCGCAAGCCGATGCCACTGGATAAGGTCTTGAACATCCTGCGCGCTGAATCAGGCCGGCAGTTCAGCCAGTTTTGGTGCAATCATTTATTGGCGCTGGCGGAAGAGGGTGTGCTGGATGCCATTATGGGACACAGCGATAATGGTATTCCCTTGCATACTTGCCCGCATTGTGGCCCCACTGTGTTGCAGCAAAGCGATGACAAACCAGGCGACCTGTTGGCTTGTAGTGTGTGTCATAGTGAAATGAGGTTATGTGAAGAAGATCATCAGTTGCGGGTAAAACCCACCGGCAAAAAAGCCCCTGTGGCGGCATGGCAACCCAAAGCCGATAATCTGTTAATTAAGCGCATGATCGAAGAGTCTATTACGCATATTCCGCTGGAGCAGTTGATAAGGTTTGCCCGCGGATGAAAGCCTTGTTACGACAACTGCGTCAGCCATCGCTTATCAGCAATGCCTTAAAGGTGGCGCTGGTGGTGGGGACTTTACTAAACCTGATCAATCAGTGGTATGCCTTGCTCGGTCAGCAAGAGTGGCGCTGGGGCATGGCGCTGCTTAATTACCTGGTACCTTTCTCGGTCGCCAGTTACAGTGCTGCAAAACAGCGACTGAATGATTTAACCAAAAATAGGGCAGAGCGGCATGACGGTAATTGAACACAACCTGCAGCAACTTCAATTACTGAGCACTGTATTGCTTCAGCTGCAGCCTGAGCATTATCGTTGCATTAAAGACTGGCCCGGCCAACCTTCGGTCGGTAAACATGTGCGCCATGTGCTGGACCACTATCAGCAGCTGCGGCTGGCCGTTGCCAGCGGTCGGCTCGATTACCGGCTGCGTCTGCGCGATGAAGGGGCAGAAACGGACCAGGCAAAAGCGTTGTTTTGGATTGGCCAACTGAAGCCGTGGCTTGCCAGTTTGAACGCTGCTGATCTGGATAGCCAGTTAACCTATCAGTTTGCCGAAGGGCAAACCTATACCAGCGTGGAACGTGAGCTGGACTTTGTGGCCAGCCATAGTGTGCATCATCTTGCGCTTATTCATGCGATGCTGGAGCAATGGGATTATGCCTGGCCAGACAGCGCCGGTGTGCACAGTTCAACGCAGGAGTATCAGCAACAATGTGCACCTTAAGCTGGTGGTATCAAGATGAACAAATGCACATTGTCTTTAACCGGGATGAGCAAAAAGGCCGCGCCAGCGCGCAACTACCGGTACGGCTTAGTCAGCAGGGCGTGGATGCCATTATGCCGATAGACCCGGCAGGTGGTGGCAGCTGGGTCGCGGCCAATAGTAAAGGCCTGGTGTTGTGTCTGTTAAACGACTATACCGCGGCCTATCAGCCTGACGCTGCCATCCGGCGCAGTCGGGGCCTGCTGCTGCGGGCGCTGGCATTAAGCCCCGATTGGCAGGCAGTGGATACCCTGTTGCAGCCAGAGCAACTGCGCTGCTATGCACCATTTCGCCTGCTAGTCTTTGTCGGCTTGCAACAGCCGCTACTGTGGCATTGGGATGGCAGCAAGCTGCGCCAGCAGCTGGCGCTGACCTCGCCGGTATCCAGCTCCAGCGCCTGGCCGCGGCTTATTCCGACACTAAGAGTCTGGCACTGGCAACGGGCCATGGCCCGCTCGCCGTCACTGAGTACTCTGCAGCAATTACATCGTCAGGCTAAGCCATTCTGCGCCTTTAGCGGTATTGCCATGCAGCGCAGTCAGGTGCAAACCGTCAGCATCACCCAATTGACTATCGACACTGACCGTATTGACATGCAGTACTGGGATGGTTACCCGTCATCGCAGCAACAGGATGCCACTGACCGTTTGGCGTTACCGCTGCAACACACTGTAGTGACAGCAGGTGATTTTAGCAGCCGCTTGGAGGGGCAGGCATTATTTCGCCGTTACAACCCTACGCTGGCTAACCGGCTAACCGGCTGGCAGTGGCGCTTATTGCGCTGGTTGTTAGCAGAAAAAGCATTTAATCAGAAGCTGCAGCCACTAAACCGGCTGCCGGCAGATCTCTTTTGTGATGCCGCGCTGCAGCGCTTGCAGCTTACGCCTGAGATTATCGCCTGTCGCTGGCCCAGTGCTGCCAGCAGACCGGTGTTTGTCTGTAATCATCCTACCGGCGGTATTGATGGCTTGTTGCTACTGAGTGTGCTGCAAAAACGTTACCCCGATATCCAGGTGCTGGCCAACGAGGCGCTGGCTGAGGTGCAGCAACTGGCCGGGCGCATAGTGCCAATACCGGTGTTTGGCCGGCCGCAAGCAGCGCTGGCTGCAGTGCAGGCCGCTTTTGCCGGTAATAGCCCGTTAGTGATTTTTCCGGCTGGCCGCACCGCCAGAAAAACCGCCAACGGTGCCCTGGATGATGGTGACTGGTCTAAGCTGGCCGTCACCCTGGCCCGGCGCGAGCAGCGCAGTCTTACCGTACTGCATTTACACAGTTATAACTCCCGCGGGTTTTATGCGCTGGCCTGGCTACGTCAGAAGTTTGGCATCAGCGCCAATCTGGAGATGCTATTGCTGGTGCGGCAAATGCTCAACCCAGCCCTGCGTGTACCAAGGCTTTATGTGGACATCCCTATGCATGCCGTTGAGCTTGATGCTCTGGCCGATAACGACCGGCAGCGCATGGCCTGGCTGAAACGCCGTTGCTATCAATTACCGACTATTTACCGGGAGGAGCATGATGCCGCTGTTAAACCCAGTTGCAGCCGCCGAGCCGGCTGAGCTTATTGCGCAAGAGCTAGCCACCCTCACACCTATTGCCAGCGTAAGAGGCTTACAGGTTTTCAGTGCGCAGGCCGCTGCTATACCAGTCACCATGCTGGAAATAGGTCGGCTGCGCGAGCTGATATTTCGCCAGGCTGGTGCCGGGCGTAACCTGGAGCGCGATCTGGATGCGTTAGACTATGGTGAAGCCGCCTATTACCAGTTGCTGGTGTGGGACCCAAAAAGAACAGAGCTGGTGGCGATGTATCGCTATCAGTTAGGCTGGCAAGCTGCCCATTTTGGTAATGCCATTTTGCGTACCAGCCAGCTGTTTGACTACAGCACAACCTTTAAACAGCAAGTGTTGCCCTACAGCATTGAGTTAGGCCGCTCGGTGGTAAACCCCAATGCCAAAGCAGCATTACTCGGTTTTTACGCACTGTGGGCCGGCTTAGGAGCATTGTCGCAGTTGTATCCGGGGTTGCAGTATTTTTTTGGTAATGTGTCGTTGTATCAAAGCCTTGGTGATGAGGCGATAGCTGGCATGGTGCAATACTGTCAGCAACTTTACCGCCCACCCAAGCCCATGCTAATGGCAAAAGCCGGTTTAGAATATCAGGCGTCATTCGCGCCCGACTTTACTAGCTGGCAACAGCTCGACGCAAGCAGCCGTATCCGGCAATTGCAGCAACACCTTAAACCGCTTGACTGCCGCCTACCACCAGTTTTGCAGTCTTATCTCAGTGTCGGCAACGCCATCTGGTTTGACGATGTAGCACTGGATGCTGACTTTGGCCAGGCTTATGAACTGAGCATTATAGTGCCGCTGACCGCTGTCAGTGGTGGCATACGTCAGCGTTTTATTGATTAACTATTAGTAATGTTGCACACCCTGCACTTTCATTTTTATTTATAAAGGTTTCCGAAAGATTTCTGCTCCTGATTCTGTCTTATAACTAATACACTCATTTAGGCAGGTTAGCGCAATGTTTCAATCCATCCAGCAAAGTTATGTAAAGTCACTTCAACTCCTGACGCCATTAGATGGCCTGGCACCACTGCTACTGCGACTGATCCTGGCGCCGGTGCTTATTCAGGCTGGCTGGAATAAGTTCAGTCACTTTAGCGATACTGTCGCCTGGTTTGGTAACAGCGACTGGGGCCTGGGTTTGCCGCTGCCGGCATTGTTAGCCAGCCTGGCCATTGCAGCAGAGTTGCTGGGCGGTGTTTTGCTGTTACTGGGCTTATTTACCCGGCTGGTGGCAATACCCTTGCTGGTTACCATGCTGGTTGCCATTTTTGCGGTGCATCTACCTAATGGCTGGCCCGCCATTTCCGATAGCAGCAGCTGGCTGGCTGATGGCACCATTTTGCTCAATGAACGGGTAATGGCCAGCAGCGATAAAATTGCAGCTGCCCGCGGCCTGTTGCAGCAACATGGTAACTACGACTGGCTAAGCGCCAGTGGCAGGCTGGTGATCTTAAACAATGGTATTGAGTTTGCGGCACTTTATTTTGCCATGCTGCTAAGCCTGCTATTTAGTGGCGCGGGTCGTTATGTCAGTGCGGATTACTGGCTGCAGCATTGTCTCAGCAGCGCAGCGACACAAAGCGATGCACCTAAGCAGCGGGTTTAAGTTAAATGCCCCCTTTACAGGATCAGACGATGTCTATTAGTCTTAGCACTCTTGCCACTGCACAAAAGCCTGCCGCCATGCCGCAATCACGAAATAGCCTGTTCAGTTTGCCGGTCTCTTTATTTAAACGCAAAGCTCAGAGTAACAGCCAGCGCTATGAGCAGCTGGTGCGGCTATATCATGCTGATTTGTATCGTTATGCCTTCTGGTTGTGTCGCGACCAGCATATTGCAGAAGATATAGTGCAAGACACCTTTTTACGAGCCTGGAAAGCGCTGGATGCTTTATTGGATGATAACGCCGCCAAAAGCTGGCTTATTACCATTTTACGCCGGGAAAATGCCCGGCGGTTTGAGCGCAAACAATTTGATTACAGCGATATTGAACAAGACAGCCTGACCGATGAGATTAACCCGGCACTGGAGCAGCAATACGACAACGCGCTGCTGCAGCGTCAGCTACTGCTGCTGCCACCGGAGTATGGCGAACCTTTGTTGTTACAGGCATTGGCCGGTTTTAACAGTGAAGAAATTGGTAAACTATTAAGTTTAAATGTGAATACCGTGAATACCCGTTTATTCCGGGCCCGCCAACTATTGAAACAACGTCTGGTCGCGCAGCAGAACGCGCAGGATAAGGGGTAAGCAGATGGCTGATTTAACATTAAAACAGGCGCTGATTGCCGATCCGCAGGCACGTAACCCTGAATTGGCCCGGGCCCTTGCCGCAGATCATGAACTGCAGCAGCTGCAGCGCCAGCTATTGCTGGATCAACTAAGCATTAAGCAAGCACTGGAATTTAAGGTGCCAGAAACGCTGCCGCTGAAATTATTGCGCCAGCAAATGGTATTAAGCCAACAAACCCAGCAAAAACGCTTTGCCGGCGCTATTGCCCTGGCAGCATCAATCGCGTTTGTGGCAGGCCTGACCCTGAACTGGTTTAACTATGGTTACCCACAAATGACCCTGGGCCAACACGCATTGGCCCATGTTTACCATGAAGCACCTTATATGGAGCAGATGCTGGCGCCACAACCGCTGCATCAGGTTAATCTTAAACTTGCCAGCTTAGGCGCTGAGCTGAGCGACTGGCAGCACAGTATTCTGTTTGCCAATTTCTGTGACTTTCGTGGCACACGATCATTACATCTGGTGCTGCAAACCGAGCATGGTCTGGCCACGGTATTTATTGTGCCGGCGGGCAACAAGCTAAAATTTGAACACCATTTTGCAGATGAAACCTATCGCGGCCGCAGCCTGGCGTTAAAAACCGCCGATATAGTGGTAGTAAGTGAAAATGATGCTGACTTACAGCAATTACCGGCTAAACTGAAGCAGCAACTTAAGTTTATTTAAGCTACCGTCAATCAGCAGGGACGCATCATGACCGACAGAAATCAGGCCGAATGGCTACTAGTGCAACAAAGTTACGACAAACAAGAACAGCAAGCGCTATGGCTGAAAGTGGTGACCATTCTGGTGTGGCTGTGGCTATTAAAAAACGCCGCCGGTATTGAGCTGCAAGTGGGTGTTATTGGCTTATTCTGGCTGCACGAAGCCCTACTTAAAACCTGGCAGCAGCGCGCCGCCAACCGCCTGCTGCAACTTGAGCAGGCTATATTGCAAGCGCAGGATATCGGCTGTCAGTGGCATAGCCAGTGGCGTTACCAGCGCCAGAATCCGCTGCAGCTAATACTGAGCTACGCCAAACAAGCGCTAAAACCCACTGTCGCGATAACCTACCTGGCATTAATTGCCGCCAGCCTGCTACGGCTTTGGTGGTAGCAGAACCCCGTTCTGGTCGACACAGAGTGTCTGAGCGAGCGAAAGCGAGTGACACTCCCCGACTCCCTCTAAAGAGATTCTATCCTCTGGTAAACTTAGCTGTGCCCATAAGTTATTGTAAATAAGCTAAATCCGATGTAATGTCATCAACATAAAATTTACAAAGGCAGAAGAGTCCGTGTTTCAATACGAATTTTTCCGCCCAATAAGTGTTATGCATTCGGAGCGTAAAGTTTGAACACAGAGTCTGCGTCTAAAAATAATCCGTCAGCGATATTGTTTTTTGCTATATCTTTTTTCTTAGTATTAGCTGCCTTCATTCCAGTATTGAATAAAGTGCCACTAAGTGAAATAGTGTTTTTGATTTATGCGGCAATGTTTTTGATCTTTGGTTTATATAAAACAGAACTCAATTATATTAGCCCAATCGTAAATGATTGGGCGAAGAAGATTCTTGTTGTTATCGCAGTGTTGTTTGGCATTTGGACATTAATTTTTGGTGCATTAATCTAAATGTATAGCAATCGCCAGCACAAACGCGCCCTTTGGGCGCTCGACTCGCAACACGTTGCTCGTGTTTGTGGCGGGCGTTAGCGCTAAAATCATGTCGTATTCTAGTTACGAGTAGCGTAAGCGTAACCCCAACCACACATTCCA
>NZ_LAHO01000005.1 GCF_000987775.1 Arsukibacterium ikkense | reverse complement strand
GCTGCCCCGTCTGTGGATGCGCATTATAGGGAGTTTAAAATACTCTGCAAGCGCTATTTTAAAAAAACAAATCGTTTGCCTAAAAAACAACCAGGCAGGCTGAAACTAATCTGCCAGCGCTAATAACAAACCGCCTGCTCTTATTGTCTGACGCTGTACTACCTTAACTAATTGTCTCGGTTCAGCACAAATCAGGCTAAACCGCGCCGACGCCCGGGTAATAGCAGTATAGAGTAGTTCACGGTTTAACAAACCATTATCTTGCGCTGCAACCGCCAGCACAGTATGGCTGAACTCTGAGCCTTGTGATTTATGTACCGTCATCGCAAAAACCGTTTCCACGGCATTTAAGCGGGCCGGGATTACCCACTTAATACCATCGGCGACTGCGAACGCCACTCTTAAGGTGCTGACCAGACTGCCATCTGCCTGAGGTAATAATTTTGGCAGACAAATGCCGATATCGCCATTCATCAACCCCAATTGATAGTCATTACGGCTGACCATTACCGGCCTGCCGGAAAACCATTGATGCACGGGAGCAATTAAACCAGCTTTTGCCAGAATATGCTGAATTTGCAGGTTTAACTGCTCAACCCCCCATTCACCTTTGCGGGTTGTAGCCAATACCTGAAAACAGCTATAAGCGCGCAACACATCTTGGGCCCAGCGATCCTGCAACTCAGGCTCGACAGGTGCAGCAGTGACCACAGATAAATAGTGCTGATAGCCAAAGCCATTTACCACGTTACTGCCCGCCAGAATTAACTGCGCAAAGGCAGCGCTGAGAGTAGCAGCTTCTTTCAGTAACAGCAGCTCTGTTGGGTAGTCCTGCCAAATAGTAGGATTAAGTTGCCCCTTGTTAACCATCGCAGCCAATTGACCAATGCCGCTGTCCTGGCCAAAACGATGGCTGTGACGCAACATGACAATATGCTGCGATAACAAACTGCCCTCGGTATTTACCAGCTCAGCGGGAATGTGCTGGCCGGTTTGCTCTGCTAACCAGGCGGCTGTTGCCGGGAGGTAATCTCCTGTACTGGCCTTGTTGCAAAGTTCCGCTAATAGCGCCCCCGCCTCTACCGAGGAAAGCTGATCTTTATCCCCCAGCAAAATAATGCGGGCAGTCACGGGTAACGCCTGCAGCAGTGCCGCCATCATTTCGACATCTACCATCGACGCTTCATCCAGCACCAGAATATCCAATGGCAAGGGTTGGTAGCGATTAAACCGCAGACTTTTGCTGCCAGGACGCACGCCCAGCAAACGATGAAGTGTACTGACGTTAGAAGGAATAGCCTGTTCAATCTGGCTAAATCCCACGATATTAAGCGCTGCCAGGCGGCTGATAGCACCACTGATACTGTCTTTCAAACGGGCAGCGGCTTTACCGGTAGGCGCGGCCAGCCGAATATCCAGCAAGGGTTCCCCACGGCTAAGCTGCAATAGCTGCAGCAAGGCCAGCAATCGCACCACTGTAGTGGTTTTACCGGTACCCGGGCCACCGGTAATAACGGTAAAAGCACTGCGACATGCCAAAGCACAAGCCAGCTGCTGCCAGTCGGGTTGCGCCCCCCCTGTTTTAAATAGCTGGCCTAGCAAAGGTAATAGCATGCTTGCAGATAACTGGGCCGTAAGTACTTCGTGTTGTGCTAAGCGCTGATTAACTTGCAAAGCTATGTCTTGCTCATATTGCCAGTAACGGCGTAAATATAGGCGGTTACCCGCTAACACCAGTGGATTAGTACCCGTGCCACTATCTACCACAGCCGACTGGCTGAGGGCCGCATGCCACTGCGCCAGATTTATCGCAGTAAATTGTTGTTGTAACTCCGCTTGTTCACTGGGTGCCAGCTCTGCCGCCAGCCCCAGGGTTAACAAAGGCTCAGCTTGTAATTTTGCTAAATCCAGACACACATGGCCCTGTTTTAACTGATAACTGCACAGCGCTGCGGCCAGCCAAACTAAAGGCTCTGCAGGCTGATACCGGGCAATAAAGCTGGCGAAGGCCTGATCCAGCGGGCGCAACCAGCCCTGGGTTTGCCATTGCTCCAACAATAGTTCAGCTTGCATTTACCGCCTCCCCGCGAAACAGCTGATCCAAAGCATTGATCAACTCCAAAGAGGGTTGTAACCACACCATCCCCTGCTCTGGTGCCGCCACCCCCCGGATAAACCAGTGCATAGCCCCCCCTATATGTCGCTGGTAATCATAATCGGCAAGCCGGCTGCGTAATAACCGATGCAGCGCCAGACAATATAATACAGCCTGCAAGTCGTAACGCTTTTGCAGCATAATCTGCTGCAATGCTTCAGTGTTATAAGCCACCGCGCACTGCCCGGCCCGGTTAGATTTGTAGTCACACACCACATAACGCTGCTGTTGGCAAAAAACCAAATCAATAAAACCCTTCAGCATACCGTTAAGCTGCCCTGCCAACAGAGCTGGTCGTGATTTACCCGGCCAGATATGTTGCTGTAACAACTGATCCAGTTGCCTGATATCAATCTGCTGACAGGGCAACCAAAATTCCAGCTCTACCTGATAATTGCTAAGCCCGGCCAGGGTTAATGCTGCAGGGGTTGCGAGATCTGGCAGGCAGATAGCACTTTGCAACAGCTGGATTAACCACTGCTGTGCAGCATTGCTGTCTGCATGCCAGCCACGTAACTGACAGCGTTTCGCTAATTCTGCCGCCAATAACTCCGGCTGTTGGCTGATATAAGCAAAGCCCTGTTGCCCCATCCACTCCAACATACCATGCAAGAAAATACCGGCTTGCGGCCCGGCGACAAACTGGTACTGGATAGCAGGATCCTGCTGCTCTGCAGCTGGCTGTGTTATCAGCTCGTAATTAAGTTCCGGTAATACTTTGTCGCGGGCGCGCTGTGGCGTACTTTGCTCAAGATTGCTGTGCTCTCCTAGCTCACGGGTTAACGCACTATAACTGGCAATCCACCACAGTTGGCGAAACTTATGGCAAATTTGGCGGGCAGAAGCCGCTATTCCCCCCTGACCTGCTATCTGGTACAGACGCTGGCTGGTCGCTGGCAGACTTTGTAGTTTAATGGCCGGACAACCAGCCCAGGCAACTTGCACCTGCGCCGTAAAAGTGGCGGGCTCAGACGATGAGGTTGCCAGTAAATAACCGATAGCACTTTGCTCAGCCAAAGGCGCTAAGCCCAACCAACAGGCATATTTAGCCCGTGTTAACGCCACATAACATTTACGAATATCTTCGGCCAACCGCTCTTGCTCAGCTGCAGCCAAAATGGATTGGTCTGGCAGATAACTAAAACATTGCTCACCTTGTTCACCCCGGTAACTGACCGGCAATTGCCCGGCATTCACCGCCCTCGCTGCGCAGATAAAAGGCAGAAACACCAATGGATATTCCAGCCCTTTGGATTTATGAATAGTAACAACCTGCACCAGCTCGGCATCGCTTTCCAGCCGCACTTTCTGCTGCTCGCTGTCGCCACCGGCTTGTTGCTGGATATGCTCTGCTAAAAAACGCAACAAGGCCTGCTCGCCATCCAGTTGCTGAGCGGCTTGTTGTAACAGCTCGGCCAGATGCAATAAATCAGTCAGGGCCCGCTCACCATCTGAACTCAGGCGCAAGCGTGCTGGTATTGCAAAATCAAACAACAGGCTGCGCAACATAGGCAGCACCCCAAAGCGGCGCCATTGTTGCTGGTAGGTTTTAAACTGCAGACACAACTGCTCCCATTTCAGCTCCTGTTGTTGCAACTGATCAAGTTGATGCAGGCTAAGGCCAATAGTGCGGCAACCTATCGCCGAGCGCAATAAGCTATCTTGTTCGGGTTCAGCGCAGGCACTTAGAATCAGTTGTAAATCTGCGGCGGTAGCGGAGCTGAATACGGATTCACGGTCAGATAAATAAACGCTGCGAACTTTGCGCAAGGCCAACTGACGCCGAATAGCCAGCGCTTCGTTCTGATTGTTAACTAAAATCGCAATATCAGAAGGATTAAGCGGCCGCTGCTCGCCCGCCTCATTCACGAAACAGGCAGTTCCTGCCGCGGCCTGTTGCAGGATGTCAGTAATATAACTGGCACAGCCCAGCGCGTATTGCTCCAGATATGCCTGGCGGCTGAGCGCTTTATCAGGGGCTGAGTCAGGTAGCCAGGCCGTCAGTGCAGGCGCAGCTTGCTGGGCAATATGCAATTGCCAGTTCGCCCCCTTCGCTTTAACCGGATGAAAGGGCAGTGGATCGCCATGCTCAATATCAAGGCTTTGCCGAAACAGAAATGCCCCGGCAGTGCGCTGTTCGGCCTGAGCAAAAATGTAATTTACGGCGCTGACCAGCCTGGCATCAGAGCGAAAGTTAGTATTCAGGGTATAGTGGTGGCCCGCGGTGACCCGCTTAGCTTTCAGGTAGGTATAAATATCGGCACCACGAAAGGCGTAGATCGCTTGTTTAGGATCGCCAATTAGCAGCAATGCATGTGGGTTGTCCGGTTCAGCACTGGCAGCCGTTGATGTGGGTTTATCCAGATAGATGGCGGAGAATATCTGATACTGGACGGGATCGGTATCCTGAAACTCATCTATCAGCGCAACCGGATACTGCCTGCGGATAAGTGCGGCCAGCTCTGCGCCCCGCTCACTATGCAACGCCCTGTGCAGCCGCAATAGCATATCATCAAAGCCCATCAGTGCCTGTTGCGCTAACTCAGCCTGAATGCGCCGCGCCAGCCAGCTCGCTGCGTGCTGCATCAGTAATTGCCGTGGCTCGGCTAAATGTTGCAAGGCATGCTGCAACTGCACTATCCCCGCAAAGGCCGGATGGTCCGGTGGCGGTCCCTGTTTCCAGCACTCTGCTATGCCATCGGGTGATAACCGATGCCAGCCAGTACCTAAATCAAGTTTAGCATCCGGAGATGCCAGCCAGGCCTGCAATTTTTGCAGCCAGTTATCCAGATAACGCTGCTGTAATTGCCGGCCATTTACCGCTTTGGCATTAATGGCTTGCTGCAGTAGCTCGGCTAACTCAGGTAACCACTGTTGCCATTGCCCCGTAAGCTGTTGCAATTGTTCCTGGCGTTGCGCCTGGCTTGCGGCAATGGCCTCCACCGGTGCCGCGTAACCAGCACTGCCAGCATTGGTTTGCCCCAGATAATGACTGGTGAGCTTACTCACGCTGTGCCATAACTGCTCTGGCGTTTGCCAGTAAGCCAGGCATTCAGTCAAGCCGCTTGCTGGCAGCTCGTAATAAAAACTGCGCCAGTAATCACGCGCCGCCTGCAATTTCAGAGCGCTTAGATCGGTACTCAGCTGCTGGCTGAACAAGCTGCCACTGGCAAAAGCATGCTCTGCCAACATCCGGTTACACCAGCCATGAATAGTAGAAATGGCGGCTTCATCCATCCATTGTGCAGCCAGTTCCAGGCGTCTGGCACAGTATGCAAATTCTGCTTCAGCATAGTCAGTTAACAGTGCTGAGAGCACGCTATCGCTGCTTTGCCCCTGGCGAAACGCCTGCGCAGCCTCGGTTAGGCGTAACCGGATGCGGTCACGCAACTCCTGCGTTGCGGCCTCCGTAAAGGTGACAACCAGAATTTCCGGTGGTGTCAGTGCTCTTGGGTATGCATGCGTCTTGCCATGCCCCAGCACCAGCCGTAAATACAACGCTGCAATAGTAAAGGTTTTACCAGTACCGGCACTGGCTTCAATTAAGCAGTTGCCTTGCAATGGCAAGGTTAACAGGTTAAGCGCTTCAGGCTGCTTCATTCTGCTGCTCCAACCGCATCGGCCTGCGTCACCGCATGTAATAAGGGGCGGTACAACTGCTCTGCCAGGCGCATAAAATCGCCATGTCGGGCAAGTTGCTTAAAATCAGGAAACAAGCGTTGTAAATAAGGGTTATGCTGCACAATGCCCGGGTTGTAACTGTCTCCCTGATAACGCTTTTCGCACTGCTGCAAAATCTGTTCGCTGCTGAGTTTGCCACTATCAGTCTGCTGTAAATACAACATGGCGCACTCTAACTCCAGCGGCCAGGGCGCCTGATGCGCCTGCAAATAGTAACCCAGTAATTGGTCCAGTTTTGCAGCCGCTGCGGTTGCCGTCAGTTCAGCAAAGTGTAACTCGCCGGCCTGGCTTAATACTATGGACTGGCAAGGCTGAAGGGTGTTAGCCAGCAAATGGCTGAGCCAGGGCAGCACCAGATGTCGCCACTGATATTTGCGGTCACGGACCAGCGCACTGGCACTTAACAGCAGCTGACATTGCTGTCCACTGCTATTAAGTCTCAACTGGCTTAGCCAGTCCTGCAGTTCAAGTGTCTGATATTGCCAGTGCACGGCCTGGGCTTTTTGGCTGATAGGATAAGCATGCTGCAGTTGTTTAAGCCGACCGGCTAACGCCAGTACCGGCTCTGCCAGCTGCTGTGCATGCAAACTGGCTGCGGCCCCTACCCCAAGCGCACCGCGGCGCTGCATTTGTGCTAAAGCCTGGTTTACCGCGCTTACCAATGGCTGCTCGTCAGCCAGCGCTTGTTGTACCCTGGTCATTAGCTGTTGTTGCAATTGCCAGCGGGCCAAACCATCAAGGGCAAAGGCTTCATCATTGTCACCAGATAGCTCCGCTTGGCCAAGCCAGATGGTTAAACGTTGTGTGAAGAAACTTTTTACCGGGTCACGCACAAAGTCACTTAGCTGGCGCAAGCTGATTGGCTCTGTAGGCTGCCAGACACTGAGCGGCTCGGTTAGTGTCGCGGGTGCAGTTTCAGCCAGCCATTCATGCTGATAACTAAAGAGCGCTGGCTCGGTCTGGCTAAAATAACGCGGGCTGAAAGGTTGTAACGGGTGCTCGGTGGTAAGTTGTGCCAATAAATCCTGTTGCTTAATGCTGATATCAACAGGCTCACTGGCAGCACGCCAGCACAGCGCCAGATGGTCCCGCAACTGGCCAATTAACATCGATGGCGCCCGCTCACTGTTATCATGAACACTACGGCCAACCCAGCTGATATATAGCCGGTCACGGGCTGACAGCAGTGCTTCCAGCAGCAAGTAACGATCATCCTCCCGCCGGGAGCGGTCACCGGGCCTGAGATCAGCCTGCATTAAATCAAAATCTTGCCGTGGTTGCTGGCGTGGAAATGCGCCATCATTCATGCCGAGTAAGCAAATTTGCCGAAAAGGAATGGCCCGCATCGGCAGCAAGGTGGCAAAGGTCACCCCGCCAGACAAAAACTTTTGCTGCACTCCGGGTTGGGCCACTAATTTCAGCCAGCTTTCTGCCACAATTTGCGCCGGCAGCAAGGTGTTAAGCCCGGCTTGCTGGCAGTGGCTGTACCATTCATCTAAGGCTTCATTTAACAGCGCCAGCAACGCCTGTTCATCGGTAAGTTCTGGCTGTATAAAATCTTGCAACATGCTGCTTAGTAATAGCTGCCACTGTGCTGCACTATGAGGTTGTTGCAACAACTGCCAGTAGTGTTTCAGTCTGGCCAGTAGCTGGTATAAGGGGCCGATTATACTGGCTTCTAAACCGCTGATATCGGTAAAAGGCTCAATGCCGTGCCAGCCGTCGCTGTGCTGCTCTGCCTCGCTAACAGGCCCGGTGGCAAACCCCAGCAACATCCGATCCAGTGCAAACTGCCAGCTAAACTGATGCAGGCCGGCCGGTAAATCAAGGCTTTGCCGCTGCGTGGCATCCAGCCCCCAACGTGCACCTGCCGCTTGCAGCCACTGATGCAATAAAGGGACTGCTGTCTCTTCTATTGCAAAACGCTGCCGCACTGCCGGTACCTCCAGCAGGTCCAGAATATCACTTAATTGAAAGCGGCTTTGTGCCAGAGCCATTAATTGTTCCACAGCCTTAAACAGCGGCTGCTCGGTGCCTGGTGGTAAGTCTGCTATGGTAAAGGGAATATAACGCGGATCTTCTGGTTTTAATGCGGCAAATACGGCCTGGATCAGCGGTGCATAACCGCTGATGTCGGGCACCATGACCATAATATCGCGTGGCGTCAGGCTATGATCCTGCTCGAACGCCGCCAACAGCTGATCATGTAATATCTCAACCTCGCGCATAGCGCTATGTGCCAGATGAAACTGAATGGATTGATCTGTGGCAGCTATCGGTGGCCAGTGCTGTTGGCTATCCTGCACAGCTCTTAAATCATAAATATCGTGTTGCAGCATACCCAGCAAATGGTTTGCCTCAGGTGGTTGAAATAAGTCTATCCGCTGATTCACAAACAAGTTTTTGAATTGCGCGGTTTCGTCAAACTCGTCCAGCAACCTGATGTAATCACGGCCCTGCCGCCCCCAGGACGCTAACAAAGGCTGGGCATGGCCATGTAGCTGCTCCTCCCTAATGTTCGGTGGCATACCAGCTTTATAAGGCTGGCGATGCCGCTCAGCGCGCAACAGTTCTTTTTCACTGATAATATCGGCCCAGTAGTGCTGACAGGGATTATGCACTGCCAGCAACACCTGACAAAAAGGCGCAATTGCCGATAACACCTGCAGGCTTTGCTGCGGCATTGCCGAAATGCCAAAAATAATTAAGCGCCGGGGTAACAGCTTGATTGCTTCAGTCGCTGATAAAGTCGCTAATTTATCGATAAATCGCTGATGAATTTCGGCGCGGCTGTCACCAAGCTGTTGCTCACTGATCCTGGCATGCAGCAAGCGCCATAGCTCACTTTGCCACTGTTGCTCGGGCTTTAGCGCCGTGCGCTGCCCCCTGGCATTGAGCAGCTGATCCTGTTGCTGTTGCCATAAATTCAGCCAGTCGGCACGG
The DNA here is from genome assembly GCF_000987775.1 of Arsukibacterium ikkense. Classification (GTDB taxonomy): domain Bacteria; phylum Pseudomonadota; class Gammaproteobacteria; order Enterobacterales; family Alteromonadaceae; genus Alishewanella; species Alishewanella ikkense. The sequence goes on along the minus strand of NZ_LAHO01000005.1, from coordinate 196,348 downwards.
TATACCTGGTATTGATCGAAGAGTGCGGCCAGTTGCTCAGCCAGTTGATAGGTTCTGATTAACGACGGATCATCGGCATAAAAATGTTTTAATGGCGCAAAGCACGGCTTGTCCGGCAATTGTGGCAGCAAACTCAGTAAATGCCAGCGCAACAACTCCCTGCTGTAGGCGGAGCGCTCTGTTATCTGCTCACGCCCCAACACCTGGCGGTATAGTTGCCAGATAAAACGCCCTGGTAATTGCACGTCGATCGCAGCAGCAATACCACAGCCTGGCTCGGGCGCATCGGGTTCGCTGGCCAATGCCAGTTTCAGCCACTGGGCGATACCGTTACTTTGCACCAGGATCTGCTCTGACTCCAATGGCGCCAGCGGGTAGCGCTGCAACCAATTAACCACCAAAGCGCGCAATTGCTCGGGTGCATTGGCATGAACCACCAGAAAACCGGGTTGTAACAAGCTAGCCTGCGACATAAAAAGCCTTAAGTGACAACAGGCTGCCACTATAGCTTATCTTAGCGGCTGATTAAAAGCCGCTTAACACTGTGCTCTGATCAGGTTTTTCCGCCGATCATACTCAGCAATCATTTGCTGCATTTGCATTTCATCATAAGCTTGCAAATTACTTAAGATCATCCGCTTTTCACCACGACCAATTTGCTGGCCATTTGCAGTAAGTACAAACTGTAGCAACACGTTGCCGCGCTTCCCTTCAACCTGCAAAGACGATGCTGCCAGGCTAAGTTCAACCGCAGCAGTGGGTAAGGTGTCAAAAGACAACGCCATACTTTCGTAAATAACTAAAGGTCGGCCAGGATGGATCATCACATTATGTTGCTGCATTAAGGGTTGTAAAATATGGGGGAAGTTTTGTCCGGAAAAGCGCACATAATCGCGGATCAGCGGCTCGATGACGCTCAAATCGTGGCTGGCTTCACCTTGTTGCTGCAACGCCAGATACACTTTGCCCTGCTGATCGCAAATTCGTAACTCATCGCCTTGCCTGTCGCAGCGCAACAGCACATCAGCACTAACCATGCCGGCAAAGGTACAGCTAAGTTCTTTCGTCAAACCGTAATGGCTCAGCAAATAAGCAAACAGTAAATCGCCAGGCACACAAAACCGTTTCGCGTCAACATCATGAATAGGATTAAAATCGGTCGCTATTTGTTTGGCAAAACTGCAAGACTGTAAGCGGCTAAAACTAAAACCTTCGGCAGAACGGGTGACAAAATCGTCTAACAACATCAATCAGGCACTCACTATTTAAACATCAGCCGGCAATTCTAACCTAATTTAGCTAATAAATGGTCTAGCCAGTCATAAATAGATAAAGGCCGCAGTTAAGTTCATACCAGCACGCGAATTAATTAATAAAAATACTTGCCTTTATTTTGCACAGCAACTACTGTATATCCATACACTGTATAAATACACAGCTGGAGTACACTATGTTAGCAACCGCACAATCAACTAACCCAATTGCAGACACCACTGGCTTGCCGGCTAAACGCAGCACCGGGCGCTTACAACGATTAACCGCAGCCGTGGCGTCAGCCAAACCATTTTATCAGGAACTTGCCACTTGCTCCGCAACCAGTGCCGAGCAGTTACTGGTTAAAGTGTTGCAACGCCATAGCAGTGAACAGGGTTGGATTGTATTAGTAGCACCACAACAACTCCCATCAAAGGCGCTAGCCAACTATTTAAATCTGCCGGTAGATAAAATACTGGTTATTCATGCTGATGCGATTAAAGATCCTGCTAAAACCCTGCAGCAGTTACTACATAGCAACAGTTGCCGGGTCATTATTAATTTTAGTCAGCTGGTATCAGACGGGCTCAGCGCGCAGCTAAGCCAGTACGCGGCCAGCCAGCAGCGTTGGTTTTACCAGTTTAATCAGCTGACAACGCCAACCCATTAGTAGGGCTGCACCAGAGCCGGCATTTAAGATATACTGCCAGCCTTAACCACCGCATCAGGTAGCCGAGGTCGTATTGTACTGTTACTGTTGTTCTGGTCTGCTGTTCAGTAAATGTTGTCAGCCGTTGCTTGCTGGTGAGGCAGCTGCACAGAGCTGTCTGCAACTGATGCGCTCGCGTTACAGTGCTTATTGTTGTAAAAATATTGAGTATATTTTTCAAACCTACCATCCTGAGCAACGCGCTGCGAATGCAACAGCTCAGATAGCGGAATTTGCTAATACCGTGCATTTTGTCGGACTATCTATTACTGACTGCCCAGAAAATATGGCTATCGCTGGCAGCAACAATGGTGTGGTCAGTTTTGTTGCCAGCTACATAAATGATAACAAGCTGGAAACCCTGACAGAGACTTCCCGTTTTGAGTTTAATCAACGCTGGTATTATTACGACGGCGCTACTCGCATTACTGCAACAACAATAGGCCGAAATGATAACTGCCCATGCGGTAGTGGCAAAAAATTTAAACGCTGCGCCCCCCATCTGATGTCTGGCACACCGGCGGCTCACTTAACATAGTTATTTAATGTGCTATCAGGCGGCATCATCCTGATGCAATTGCTGCAAAATATCGTACAAAGCAGTGGGGTCGGCTTCATCACGCCTGACGGTATTGCCTTCGCGCCGCCGCAGACTGTGCGCATCCAGATTCTGAACCACCTCGGTCGCTAATTTAGCCTTATCATCCTGCAGAACCAGCGGTCCTGCGGCTAAATACTGTTGCAATTTAAGCTGGTGTAAACCGCCAGTATGTAATGCTCTGCTGTGACAGCTTAATGTATTAAGATCTTGCTCATGCCAACCAAAACCTCGGGCCTGCATCAAAGAAAACCTGGTATATAAATCTGCTTTTTCAACTGCAGGCTGCAGTTGTGGCGTTTGAAATTCCGCCATTTCGTCAATCGCGGGGGACAGAAAAGCTAACCACAGGGCAAAGTCTGCTCTGTGATGTTGATTTATCGCCTTGTTCAGCCGGCAATCAAGTTGCCATTCGTTGATAATGCTCGTCATAACAACTTAATTAACAGTAGTTGTTTGGATTATCGGCAGTTAGCCAAAAAAGTTAAGTAAAATGCTTTACATCAAAAGACAGTTTGATAAGATGCGCGCACTCGTGGAGGGGTTCCCGAGTGGCCAAAGGGATCAGACTGTAAATCTGCCGGCACTGCCTTCGAAGGTTCGAATCCTTCCCCCTCCACCATTTAATTTCTGCTTAACGTCTATCCTGCTGTAAAATTTTACTAAGACATCCCTTGTCAGCTGTTTCCTGCCTTCGTATACAAATCCAGCGTTTAACATGAATTTACTTGCTAAACCACACCATATTTCCGACACTTAGCTTATTCACGCTATGGTTAAGGCTCCAATGCAAACTAAGACTCTGGAAAATCAGCGGGTGTTGATCGTTGATGACCAACGCGCATTCCAGTTAATGTTTAAAGGTGTGCTCTATTCTATGGGCGCCACCAATGTGGCGTTTGCTCCAACCGGCGAGCAAGCACTTGCCAAAAGCAGTAATGTTGATTTTGATATTTTGTTCGTTGATTATCATCTGGGAGTTGGCAAAAATGGCAAACAACTACTGGAAGATTTACGTGAAAAAAAGCTGTTAAAACCCCACAGTATTTTTATGTTGGTAACCGGAGAAAATTCGGTGCCGGTCGTGGTAAGCGCAGTAGAGCTGGAACCCGATGACTATCTGGTCAAACCCTTCTCGCAAAGTGTGCTGCGCAGTAGGATCTTACGCATCCAAAAGAAAAAAATTCACCTGGCAGCATTATTTCAGGCGTTATATGACAACAATACCGAACAGGTCATAGAACTTTGCCAGCGGGAGATAAGCGAAGCAGGTCGTTACCAACAATTCTGTAAAAGAGTTCTGGCAGAAAGTTTTCTAAACTCACATCGTTATACTGAAGCCGAACAAGTTTTACTAGGTTGTCTGGATCAAAGACGTAATGGCTGGGCTTTGCTGTTAATGGCAAGGCTCTGTTTTGAGCTGCAACGATTTAGCCAAAGTCAGGAACTGTGTGATGAAGCCATCGAAGAAAACCGCTTATTTGCGGAAGCTTATGATATTAAAGCCCGCTGTTTTCTGGCTGAAAACGACGCTGAGCAGGCGTTCAGTTGTATTCAGGCGGCCACAGAAATCGCGCCCTTCTCTATGCAACGTCAGTATCTGTATATGGACATTGCCCATGCGTTAGAGGATACCAATGCTAAGGTGCTGGCCAGTAAACAACTTTATGAAATTACCCGACGTTCAATACGACAGGACGTGGTGCATCTGCTCAATTATATCCGCAGTATTATCGCGGCCGCGACCCTATCTGACGATCCACAACAGCGTAATCGCTATTTACAGGAAGTCGCTATAGCCCTGCAACGGGCCAGAAGAGATGACAACCTGATCCGCGAGATTGACTTTGACCTGTTTGAAATATTATGTCAGGCGAGGCTTGATTCAATAAGTGGTCAGCAATTTCAGGCAAAGAAAACCTATGCGGCAGTGGCTGAGCATGCAGAGACACAGCAACAGGTACTGCCTGATACCGTATTTCTACTTAATCAAATTGGTGAATTTGAGCAAGCTGACCGACTGGCTGCCTTAATCGATCCAGCGCTGCAAGCCGATCCTGTACTGCAACGCCTGTTGTCAGAGCAACAGCGCCATAATCAGGCACAACAACAACACTTTAGTCAGTTAAACAAAGACGGCATTCGCCAATATAAAGAGGGACAGCATCTGGCGGCACTGGCATTATTTGAACAGGCATTGGAATTAGCCCCAATGAATACCGGCTGCGCCTTAAATGTAATTCAAACCAGCCTGCAACTTCTTAAAACACGTAGTCAGGGGCCAGGTGGTAATTTATTAGACCGCTGTAAAAAAGCCTTCCGGATTGTGGATAATATGCCGTTACCTGAACATCACCGGAAACGATATCAGGAACTGTTGAGTCAATTCACACAATTGCAGCAGGAAAAACGTCGGTAAGCATTTTTCCTGTCATGCAGTTAGCTGCCCGTCACTTACTTATTATCTAAGGCATCAGCCAGTTCCATTACCAATGCACTGGCGCCAACTCGCATGGTCGCGCTGGTCGCGGTTAGGCCCGTGATTTGTTCATATAAATCGATCAGTTGCAGCGCTTGCGCCACAGTGCGCACCCCGCCTGACGCTTTAAAACCAACAGTACGATCAGCGGCTGCAATAATAGTTAGCATAATGCGGGCAGCCTCTTCCGTAATGCCTATCGCCACTTTACCAGTTGATGACTTTACAAAGTCAGCACCACTGGCTATGGCCAGCTCAGTTGCTTTAGCCACTTGCTGTGCAGTAATCAGTTCACCGGATTCAATAATGATTTTCAGGCAATGGCTACCACAACAGCGGCGAACGTCCGCCAGAAATTCACTGACGAACTGTTGCTCACCACGCAACAGCGCCTGATAGGGCATGACACAATCAATCTCTGTAGCACCCGCAGCCAAGGCTGCAGTTATTTGCTGGCAAACGTCGCTTATTGGTAACTCGCCATCTGGAAAGTTAACCACCGTAGCTAGCGCTACTGGCTGGTCACGCTGGCCCACAAACTGGCTTAACTGCGGTAAAAAGTGTGGGTATACACAATAGGCCGCAACAGCCACAGGTAACTGCGGTTGCTGGTTTAGCCAGCCAACCATTTGCCCGGCGTCATCAGCATCGTTCAATCGGGTAACATCAAGCAGTTTACTTAGCTGTAATAATCGCAGTCGGTTGGTCATACTGATACTTCCATTATTAAGAGGCAGAGCGGGTAAGTACCATATTACTACCCTGCTAAATTTTGTCTGGCAGAGTAAACCAGATCTGAAACAAAATGCAAAAGTGAAAAAAAATAATTTTTATGGAATTTTTTTGAAATATGCCAGTCAGAGTTAATAGTTGTAATGTTGTGTTTACTTCTCTCCCTGAAATTAAGTTGTCCTTATTTTATCGCCGGTTTTATACCGGCGTTTTTTTGTCGGCTTATACCGTTATTTATCATTGAGTTTATGCAACAAGTTGTTGCTGATGATAACTTAGCCAGGCTTGTGCCTGCGGGTAATCTGGCAGATTGCGGTGCACTACCCGCCAGAACAATGGCGAGTGGTCCATCACCAGCCGATGCGCCAGTTCATGAACCATTACATAGTCAGATACCCACTCTGGCGCCATAATCAGTCGCCAATTCAGACCAATAACCCCATCACTAGTGCAATAACCCCAGCGCCGCTGCCATTGCCCCAGTTCTAGCCGATGAAAACTCACACCCAAAACATTGGCCCAGCCAGCTAAACGATCAGGAAAACATGTGCCCGCCTGGGCGTATAACCAGCGGTTAAGCAAGGTATTGTGCCAGTCAGCCAGGTTGGCTGCAGTGACCCGTTGACTCACCTTGATTAACAATGTAGAGGTGGTAATACTCACGTCACTTTTCTTAGCCCGACTGAAAGTGACGGTTAGCAATTGGCCTCTGTATAATATTTCAGCTCGTTGCTGCCAGCTCACTAGCGGGGCTTGAGCTTGCTGGCACAGCAAGTGCCGGCTGATCCAGCTTTGTTTTGCTGAGAGTAGCTGCTGGATCTGGCCAATGTGACAGCCTACAGGTGCTCGTACCGTCACACTGCCCTTGCTGACAACAATAGCCAGTGTTCGGCGCTGGCTGTAGACAATATGATAATCAGGAAGCAGCGACATCAGTGGCCAGAGCCTGGCAGGTTTAGCGCCGGTGGTATTCGCATGTTATGATACCAGCCTGTTCCAGGTTGAGGCATATAGAGCAACATGAAAATAATCTCTTTTAATATTAATGGTATTCGGGCAAGGCTGCATCAGTTACAAGCACTGATTGACAAACATCAACCCGATATTATTGGCTTGCAGGAAATCAAAGTTCACGATGACGAGTTTCCGTTAACCCAGGTGCTGGCGATGGGGTATCACGTATACCACTTTGGCCAGAAGGGCCATTATGGCGTAGCCATTTTAAGTAAACAAGCTGCCACTCACATGCAATACGGTTTTCCCGGAGATGAGGCCGATGCTCAGCGCAGAATGTTAATTGGCCAATACCTATTAGCTAACGGCAAAACACTGACCATCCTGAATGGTTACTTTCCACAGGGTGAAAACCGGGCCCATCCAACAAAATTCCCGGCAAAAGCCAAATTCTATGCAGATTTGCAGCATTATATTGAGCAACATCACACACCAGAAGACTACCTGAGTGTCATTGGCGATATTAATATATCGCCGCTTGATGTTGATATTGGTATCGGCGAAGCCAATGCCAAGCGGTGGTTACGGGAAGGTAAAACATCCTTTTTGCCTGAAGAACGACTCTGGTTACAACAGCTGAAAGACTGGGGATTAATTGATACGTACCGCCAACTTTATCCGGACGATAACAGTCGTTTCAGTTGGTTTGATTATCGCTCAAGGGGTTTTGATGATAATCGTGGGCTAAGAATCGATGTGGTAATGGCCACAGCACCGCTGGCGAAACATTGTATTGAAGCCGGTATAGATTACGAACTACGTGGTATTGATCGCCCATCTGACCATGCACCGGTGTGGTCGGTATTTAAACTGAATGACTAGTCAAAACCTGGCTAACCCTTTATGTGGCCTATAGCCATGGTCGCATAAAGGTTTTATCCAGTTGCTGATATGCCGTCGCCAATATCTTGGCAAGATCTAAATAGCTACGAGGTTCCGTTACCGTCTGTGTTTCAACTCCCTGTTCCAGCATTTGCTGGTGGATCTGCCGACACCAGGTTACCAACGCCGGGGGCAAGTTGGTTGCAGAGCGCACTCCTAACCAATACCAGCCTTGCAACGGCAGCGATATAATAAACAGCATCATCGCCAGAATTTGTCCGGTAAAACCGCTGCCTAATAACGTTAATTGCAAAAAAGCGGTTAATACAGCAAGTACCGGCAGGTAACGAAAACCCAGACCGGTTAACTGAATAATTTTATTTTCTGGGAACAAGGCATTTAGTTCAGACTTAAGCGGCCAAACCTGGCTGTATTGTCTACCGGCTTGCAGCAATGCAAATAATTTCATGTTGGTTAGCCCCTTTTCATTACAACGGCCAAACTTTACTCTAGCATAGATGTAATACGATGCGCAGACTAAGTTGCGTCACCAGCCATGATTATTTGGCTGGTCTCACTCAGGCAACTGACATTAACACTGCGCCAGGTGATCATTTTAACTTAAATGTAGGCTAAATTGTTTGAGTAACTTTTAAGCAAATTTTGAGCCAGATATTTTTACTCATATTATTAATACTTTATGTTGAAGTCAGCCTGTTACCAACAACCTTACCCACAGAAATTGTGGACAAGTTTCTGTGCTAAGAAGCCTGTTTACCTGTTACTGTCAGTATTCTTACCAATTAAAATAACAGTTTCACTAGAAATTCATCTTTAAGACTTCTTTTTGTTATGTTGTGCTGGTTCAGCCTTGTTGCAACCGGTCAAATTCTGTAAATAGTCCTAACTAACAGCAGAAAACAATTTTTTTTTACGTTAATATTGCCAAAAACGTCTGCAGGCAGCCGTGCCAGCCGACGCCAAATAATGGAAAGCTATTATTTATGATCAAAATGTACGGCATTAAAAATTGTGACACCATCAAAAAAGCCAGAAACTGGCTGGAACAACACCAGCTGGATTATCAGTTTGTTGATTACCGGCAGGACGGTCTTAGCACAGCACAGCTGGCCGAGTTCAGCAAACAACTTGGCTGGCAAAACCTATTAAATACCCGAGGCACCACTTACCGGGCATTACCCGCTGCAACCAAAGAAAATCTGAATGAACAGTCCGCACTGGCACTGATGCTACAACAACCAGCGATGATTAAAAGACCGTTGCTCGTGCAGAACAGTACCTATATGTTGGGCTTCAATGCCGGGCAGTATCAACAGCTATTGGATAACTAATATGAACTGGCTTGACCCCTCGCAAAACCCGGTACTGTCGTTGGCTATGGACCTAATGTCCAGGGAATCGGTTACCCCTGAAGATGCAGGCTGTCAGCCGCTAATGGCACAACGCCTGGCCGCCATTGGCTTTAACATAGAAATGCTGCAGTTTGCAGACACCTTGAATATGTGGGCTCGCCATGGCAGCGACAAGCCGCTGTTTTGTTTTGCCGGCCATACTGATGTGGTGCCAACCGGCCCTGTTGCACAGTGGCATACCCCTCCATTTACCCCGACAATTATTGGTGACAACTTGTTTGGCCGCGGTGCAGCTGATATGAAAGGTAGTCTGGCAGCAATGGTGGTGGCCACCGAGCGTTTTATTGCAGAGCAGCCAAATCCGGCTTTTAATATTGCCTTTTTAATTACCAGTGATGAAGAAGGCCCTTTCATCAATGGCACAGTTCGGGTGATTGAGACGCTGGAAACCCGACAAGAAAAAATAAACTGGTGTCTGGTGGGCGAGCCTTCCAGCGGCCAGAAACTGGCTGATGTAATTAAAAATGGCCGGCGCGGCTCCTTAACCGGCCATTTAACAGTAAAAGGCATTCAGGGCCATGTCGCCTACCCGCATTTAGCCGATAATCCGGTACATAAAGCAGCACCGGCACTGGCAGAGCTGGCCGCTGAGCAGTGGGACAATGGCAACGACTTTTTCCCAGCCACCAGTTTTCAAATTGCTAATATCAGCGCCGGCTCCGGCGCATCCAATATTGTGCCGGGTGAACTTAAGGTCATGTTTAATTTTCGCTACAGCACTGAAGTTACAGCAGAGCAGTTACAACAAAGGGTTTATGCCTTGCTGGATAAGTATGGCCTGAACTATCAGCTGGACTGGATTTTAAACGGCCTGCCCTTTTTAACGGATAGCGGCAGTTTAGTTGAAGCTGTGGTAACGGCTGTTGAGCAAGTGCAGGGGTTTAGCCCCAGGTTAGAAACCACTGGCGGTACCTCAGATGGTCGCTTTATTGCGCCTACCGGCGCGCAAGTTGTCGAGTTAGGCCCCTGCAACGCGACGATTCACAAAGTGAATGAATGTGTCTCTATCCATGATCTGACCGTGCTGGCAGAAATCTATCTGGCATTGTTGCAACAGCTGCAACACAAGCTGACAGCATGAAAATCGCAATACCCGATGCTGACATACTCACAGGCTGCAGCGACATGCACCTGGTTACCCTGGCAGACGGTATGGCGATTCATCACCAGATGCAAACAGCCTGGCATGCCCTGCTTAAGGCAGCGGCGGCTGAGGGTATCGACATTAAAATTGCTTCTGCTTTTCGTGGCTTTCAGCGTCAGGCTGCTATCTGGCAAGCAAAATGCTCTGGTTTACGGCCAGTGTATGATCTGACGCAGCAACAGGTGGCGGTAACCAACTTAACTGGCCTGGCTAAATTACAGGCAATTATGCTGTACTCGGCCCTGCCAGGTGCCAGCCGGCACCACTGGGGCACTGAAGTAGATGTCTATGATGGTGCCACAGTGGCAGATGATTATCAGCCGCAGCTAATACCAGGCGAGTACCAGGCAGACGGGCCCTTTGCCAGACTTAATCACTGGCTGGGTACGGAGGCCAGCCGCTTTGGCTTTTTCCGACCCTATCAGCACTACCGTGGCGGGGTCGCGGCCGAGCCATGGCACCTTAGCTACGCCCCCGTTGCCACAACCTACCAGCAAGCTTTTACTCTGTCTATCCTGCGTCAGTGCCTGCTGCAAAATCCGATAGCGGAACAAGACGCTGTACTGGCGAATTTACCGCAGTTATATCGGGATTACATTATCAACATTTGTCAGCAGCCTTTGTCAGTGCAAGCTAATGCTGAGGAACCGCAATGAACTGGCCACTGTTTTGGGCATTGTTGCTGGCCTTTGGCCTGGTTATTGGCAATGTTTTGCTGCTGAAGCACGCGGCTAAAATCAGCATGCGCACAGTGAAAAACAGCAAAATCACCAAGTCTGAGCCTGCAGTCACTGCCAACAATATTACTCGTCATCAGCCTGACGCTGAAAAGCCGAATACCCCTGAGTAAAACGTTGCAACTGATCGCGCAAATTAGGTGGGGTTCCTTTAATAATCAGGGTATCTGTGCCGACATCATATTGCACCCGCTCGCCCAGTAACTTTTCATCAAAGCTCAGCGACAGGCCGCCACCTGCACCATTAAACTTAACCATCTTTTTCAGCTCTTTTACCTCAACCGGAAATTGCTCTGCCACTTCAAGCTGCTGCTCAGCGCAATAATGCAAAAAGCCATTTTCCTGCTCCGGATCAACCACCGCCGACAGTTCTGCTAACACCACATCTTGTCCGGCCTTGGCCCGCTCTTCACAATAATCAAAGATCTGGCGGCGGGCAGAGGTCTTTTCAGGCTGCTCAAACTCAGCAGCGGTGAAATATTCTTCCACCGAAGCAAGTACCTTTTTACTGTTCTGCCTGGCATCGGCACCCTCAGTGCAACCCAGAAAATCAAGAAAAAAATCAGCAACTTTGCGCCCGGCTCGGCCGCGAATAAAACTTATGTAATTGCCCGCGTGCGCATTAACCTGATATTCGGTCAGATCAAGCCTGGCGGCTAATTGCATCCGGGCAATATCCAGGTGGCGGGAAGTGGATAAATCCAGCTGCTCAGTTAAAGCAAAATGGTCTTTACTACCGAGCAACCCCACCAGCAGAAATTCACTGGCTAAATAACGATAGTGCCCCAGCAGTAAATAGCCTGTTTCCGGCAGTTGGTGAGTACTCAACTGGGTCACCAGCGCATCAGTTGTGGCTTTGGCAAAACCAAGGTAGTCGGTGTCTCCTGCCTGCCAACTGGCTAAAGCTTGCGCTACTGCAGGATCTTTGTCTTCCGAAAAACTGGCATAACCCTTAGCGGGTTTGCCGTTATAAGCAAGATGCAACTGCTCCAGTAAGGTTGCAACCGACCCTGTCGTGCCAATTAATTGCTCACGGTAATGCGCCCTGTGCTCACCGCTGTCTGACAGTTCAATGTAATTTATTGCGAAATGGAGCACATCGACGGACATAATTTTTCCTGTTTTAACTGAAATCTGATACTATTCTTTAGTTTTAATATCATCTGGATCTGAGTATCGCATGCCTATTGTATCAAAGTATTCCACTGCGCAAATTGAAAATCTGGTAAATCAGCTACTGGACACCCTGCACGCCAATAATGCTACCACGGAACTGAGCCTGATGTGCTTAGGTAACGCAGTAAGCCATGTGATAAACACCAGCGTACCAGCAGCACAACGCGCCGCGGTGGCAAGCCATTTCAGTCAGGCACTCACCGACGCCATAACCAGTAGCAGCAACTAAACCGGTATGGTAATCGAACAAAATTTATCACTGGTAAAAAAAGTCAACCGGCTGCTCAGCTGGGGTCATTGGTTTACTTTTTTCAATATTTTACTGGCACTGGCCGTCACCAGCGTTTACTGGCTGTCAGAGCCATCGCCAGAAACTGTACTGGGCTGGCTGTATTTACTTTGCTACTGGTTGGGCCATACTGCATTTTTATGTTTTATGTTCTTTATTATTACCGTATTCCCACTGTCTCTGCTTTTTCCGTCGCAGAAGCATGTGCGGGGGTTAGCCGCATTACTGGCAACTCTGGCAATGGTAGTATTGATTTTCGATGCCTATGTTTATGCCAGCCTCGGCTATCATATTGGCAGCACGTCTTATGACCAGACTATTGAACTTTTACGTCAGCAAGTTGTCACCAACCTGCGTAATTTTATTATTATCACCGGTTGTGTTGCCGCCATACTGGTAACCATTGAGCTTACTATCAGCAATTTCTGCTGGAAGAAAACCGCCAGACTGAAGCAAAGCGGGCTTAGCCGGCCGCTGCTGGTACTGTTTATTGGCAGCTTTATGCTAAGTCACCTTATCCATGTTTATGCTGATGCCCGACTGAAATGGGATGTCACTAAACTGGATAATGTTTTACCTTTTTCGTACCCTGCTACTGCCAAAAGCTTTCTCGCCAGATACCAGTTGGTTGACTTAGCCCAGCGTGCCCAGCGTCAGGCAGACCGGCTAAGCATTACTAACTCCGAACTTAGCCTGGGCCAATTTCAATGCTCAGCCACCAGCACGGATGCGGTGTTAGTATTAATTGCCAGTCAGTTGACGAGCGAAACGACACTTTTTATGCGGCAACAAGGGCTGCGCTGGCATGAGCAACATTTTGCACCTAATAACCGAAATGAAGCATTGCTTAATTTGTTGTACGGACAGTTTTTGCTGCATCATAACAGCCATCAGCAGCTAAGTGAGCCACCGGCATATCTGCAACAATTACCGGCCAACACTCTGAGTATCAGCAGTCAGTCTACGGATATTACCAGCATACTCCCCTGGCTGGATACTGTTCACGCGGCTGCCACACTCAATATTATATTTGATGACAAGCCGGCCAGTAACTGGCCAGCCTATCAGCACTATAAACATATCGTGTTGTTACCACTGACCAGTCAGCAACCTAAATTTGTGCTGGCACCAGTGGCGACAATGATCCGCTGGCCTGTATTAAACAGTCAGTTAAGGCAGCACAGCTCGCAGCACCTGGACTTACTGCCTACGTTACTCAGTTCGGCAGGGTGCAATAGCCAAAGCAGTTGGCTTGGCGATAACCTGCTACAAAGCACCGCGCTGCCCAAACTCAGTATCAGTTTGCAGGATATTGTCAGTATCCGAAAAGATAAGATGGTGGTATTGCGCCAGGATGGCAGCTTTGGAGTTTGGTCAGCCGGTACCTTGCTGCCGCTAAACGAAAAGCTGGACACGCCCATGCTAACAGATGCATTAAAACGGCTGGAGCCGGCAGACTAACCCTCGCGTTTTATTGTAAGGTTTTAGGTGCTTTCAGTTTTGCTCTTTTCCCCGCCAGTTCCAGTTCAGCCAGATGAAACAAATTGGTGTAAACGATTGGCGGTACTGGCTCACCGAACCGTTCTATAAATGCAATCTCAGCGGCTTTGATCAACTGCTGAAAAATCTGGTCATACTGGCTGTAACCATCATAAGAATATGGCTCGTCGAGATCGGCTAAGCCCAGTTGCCGCTGCTGTCGCATAAACCAGTTCATCAAAAATTCGTACTGTTTAATATCTAACCACTGCCGACAATCCATCTGTTTTCCTATGTTTGTTATCATCCGTTTTTTGCAGCGTACTACCCGACGCCAGCATTCATATTTTCGATTAGCCTGTGCGCTTTAATTCACTTTATCAGGTTGTGAAAAAGGCTAACATTTACACTAATCGAATAGGAGCAAAACTCATGTTAAAAACAACAACTTTCGCCATTATGCACTTTAGTATTGCTTTTGGTGTTACTTACGCGATTACCGGCGATTTAGTTCTGGGTGGCCTGATTGCGGTTATCGAACCGGCTGCCAATACCGTAGCTTATTTTTTTCATGAAAAAATATGGCAGCGTCTGCAACACCAACAACAAGCCAGACAATCAACCTCAATATATAACAATCACTTTGCGAAATGATAGCAGTGTTCGGCGTTAAGGCTGCGATAAATAAGCCCTGCAGCGTCAGGTAAAAGCAGTTACAATACGTTATTAGTAAAATATGACTGGATTAACAATGATTGCACTGGGCACCCTGAATACCTTAACCGTGAAAAAGCAGGTTAAATTTGGCTTTTATCTTGACGGCTTAAGTTGGGGAGAAATTTTACTACCTAATAATGTGGCACCAGCTGGTTTGGAAGTTGGTACAGAGCTAACTGTATTTCTTTATCTGGACTCTGAAGACCAGTTAATTGCAACCACAGAAAAACCGGCAATTATGGTAGGACAAGTTGCCATGTTACCCGTTGTTGCCGTAACCAAGGTGGGTGCTTTCTTAAACTGGGGCTTGAAGAAAGATTTGCTGGTGCCATTTAGTGAACAGCAAATCCCCCTGAAAGAAGGCCAGAAGTATTTAGTGTACTGTTATGTTGATCTTAGCAACCGCATTGTTGCTTCAACCAAACTAGACCGTCATCTGCATAAAACTGAGCCCCGCTACAATATCGGCGATAAAGTTGAAATTATTATCAGTGAACAAACCGACATCGGTTATAAGGTAGTGGTTAACCAGCTACACTGGGGCGTATTGTATAAAAATGAAGTATTTAAACCTTTACGCCGTGGTGACCAAAGCCATGCTTATATTGTTAAAGTGCGGGACGATGGCAAAATTGATTTAAGATTAACGGCTACCACTTATAAGCAGGCGCAGGAACTGACCGAGCAAATTCTTACTAAGTTGCAGCAGAATGGCGGTAAACTGGCGTTAACAGACAAAAGTTCTCCAGAACTCATTTATGCCGCTTTTGGTGTCAGTAAGAAAGCCTACAAGCAAGCTATTGGCAGCCTGTATAAAGATAAAAAAATCGTAATCTTAGACGCAGGTATCATGTTAGTTGGCAGCTAAATTTCCCGGTGCGGCCAGAATACATACGTTGAAACCCGCCATTAGTTGGTTGCTTGAATTGTTTCAACGTCATGCTGGCCTGATGGCCATATTGGCGTTTCTTTCTGGCATTGCCAGTTATGTGCTTATTGACCGCAAAGAATCTATCGCCCAGTTTATAGCCGCATTTATGTTGGTGATTTGGGTACTGTTGATTGCCGATAACTGGCTAAGAGCCAGTTTGGAACGACGATTTGGCTGGAACCTCTCGCCCATTGTTGTGCGGTTTCTAACTCAGCTGGTGCATCAGGAAAGCCTGTTTTTTGCCTTGCCTTTTTTTCTGGCAGTAACAAGTTGGGGTCATGGCCAGGCGCTGTTTACCAGTTTGCTGATCCTGTGCGCGCTGGTGTCAATTATCGACCCACTCTATTATAAACATCTGGCCACCCGCTATGCATTGTTCGTGGCTTTTCATACCCTGGCGTTGTTTGTCGTCATGCTGGTGGTGCTACCGCTGTTACTACAATTAACCACCCAGCAAAGTCTGATCGCGGCAATAAGTGCCGCTTTAATCTTCAGCTTGCCAAGTTTAGACCGGATCCTACCGCCGGGACGCTGGTGGCGCTTACCCATGTTGCTAAGTATGTTGTGCCTGATGGCGCTGGTGTTATGGCAGCTACGCAGTTGGGTACCCCCCGCAGGTATGCGGCTGACTGCTGTAACTATTTCACATCAGGTTGATACCGCCCAGCGTGAAGCAGGACCTGAGATCAACGAGCTTTCAGTGGCTGATCTGCAGCAAGGTCTCTACGCCTGGACCGCGGTACGGGCACCTCGCGGTTTACGGGAGAAAATCCACCATGTCTGGCTCCTGAACGGCCGGGAAGTTGACCGAATAGTATTAGATATCCGTGGAGGCCGGGAAGCAGGCTATAGGGCCTGGAGCCATAAACAGGTTTTCCCACCCTATCCCGCAGGTAATTGGCAGGTTCAGGTAGTGACCGAATCAGGCAGGTTAATTGGCCTCACGCGTTTTAAGGTTAACCTTAATATAGCCAATGGTATGCCGCCTCATGAATCGGACGCCACACTAATCGAGCCGGTACAAACTGAGCCCAAACTCAAGTCTGAGTCTGAGTCTGAGTCTGAGTCTGAGTCTGAAATAGTACTGCCACCATTCAAACACTAACAACGCTAAGTAAATAGCAAGTAGCAAAAAAGGGCCAGATGGCCCTTTTGTTATGTAGAATTAACGATGTTCACTCTTTAAAGCGATTAAATTCCTGCTCAGCTTGCTCCCGGCTCATGCCATATCGTTCTTGCATTTTGCCGCAGAACTTTTCAAAGCTACCGTCAACTTGCTGAATGTCATCGTCAGTTAGTTTGCCCCATTTTTCTTTAACAGAGCCTTTAAGTTGACGCCATTTACCTTCTGCAATATCACTATTCATCATCTTTCTCCATCAGGTTAGACATAGTTTCACTACAGTTATTTCGCAATCATAAAAACTGTAGCTGCAACATACATAACATTGCAAACAATGTACCAATAGACAGATAAACTTATGCTATTGATTTTAATGAATTAATATTTCAATAGATAATTTTGTTTAACATAAGTATAAATTTACACCGAATTATTTACCGGCTCGTTTGAAAAAATTGCAAACGAGCCTGTCGCTGCGCCGCGACTTACCTAACAAACACTGCGGTTCGCAGGCTTAGATAACACCATATGAACAGCACTGGTCGCCCGCTCCATAAAGCCCCCTTCGCAATAGCATAAATAGAAGTGCCATAGCCGGATAAAATTATCATCATAACCAAGTTGATGCACGGCATCACGTTGGTGCATAAAGTTATCACACCAAAACTTAAGAGTTTTCGCATAATCAAAACCAATGTCATGCACATGGCGGATCACCAGGTCTGTTTTGCGGCTTACAGCAGTAGCCATCCGGCTGATTGACGGTAAGCAACCACCAGGAAAAACATAGCGTTTAATAAAGTCTACTTCACGTACATACTGCTGATAACGCTGATCAACAATAGTAATGGCTTGCAACACCATTAAACCATCAGGCTTTAACAGACTGGCGCACTTCGCAAAGTATTCATCCAGATAGTTATCTCCTACCGCCTCAATCATTTCAATTGACACTAATTTATCGTACTGACCTGTCAGATCCCGATAATCTTCAAACAGCAGGGTGATTTGGTCTTGCAGACCCAGTTGTTCAACCTTTGCTTTAGCATAAGCTAACTGTTCTGCTGAAATCGTGGTTGTCGTCACTTTACAGCCGTAGTGTTGCGCAGCATAAATCGCCATGCCGCCCCAGCCGGTACCAATTTCAATCAGGTGATCGCCCGCTTTCAATTGTAATTTATCGCAAATTTGTTTTAGCTTATATTGCTGAGCCGCGGCCAGATCAGTGTCGTCATTCGGGAAAACTGCGCTGGAATACATCATGCTGTCATCAAGAAAAAGCTGGTACATTTCATTGCCGAGGTCGTAGTGGGCAGCAATATTTTTTCTGGCCTGATCTTTAGAATTACTGTTGCGCCAGTTGAGCGCTTTTAGTAACGGCCGGCTCAGCCTTGCCCAGGTTGAATCCATCTTATCCAGTAAGGGTAAATTGCGGCCAAAAATGCGGACCAGCGCAGTTAAGTTATCGCAGCGCCAGTAGCCCTGTATATAAGCCTCACCGCCTCCCACAGAACCCGCCAATACCAGCTTCTGATAAAAAGCAGGGTCGAGCACCGTCAGGGTAACTTTTAATTCACTACCGGCCTCACCTAGCTGCAACCGTTCTTCCCCTTCAATCAGGGTAATGTCACCTTCTTTAAGTTGGCCTAAAAACGATAAAGTAAACTTGCGGCAAAGCCGGTCAAACCAGCCTAAATTAGCAAACACCGCCTGTTCGGTAAGCGATAAACTCATAACTTCTTTTCCCTGGATTTTGGATGTTGATGCACTGGCACACCTTTTAGATAAAGTTTTACTGCATGCCAGTAAATACGCCACATTATCTGTACGTTTTGCCACGGGCGGCGGATCAGGATCTGCCGCCGGTTCGCCCTGCTAAGACTAAAGCGTTTAAGTCTAATCCAGGCACTGAACACCGCCTGCTGTTGTTTGATATTAGTAATACTGCAAAAAAGTGCTTCGGCCGGTGCGGCAATTTGCCAGCGGTATTGCATATCCATCGGATTAAAAGGTGAAACATGAAAGGCCTTATCATGCTGATAGAACGCTGTCTCAGCGTCAATGTGCTGTAAATAGTAATGACGCTCGTTCCAGGGCGTATTACTGACTTCTGCCAGTAAATAGCTAAATTCAGCATTGCTGTTATAACAGTAGTAAAGCGTAATAGGGCTAAAATAATAACCCCAGTTCGCCAGCGGAGTTAACAAATAAACCTTAGCCACATCTTGTAACCCACCCAAAGCACGGACTTTATGCTGCACCGCCGTTAGCAGATTATCGTCACCCGGCAAATAATCACGTCGCCGGTAACTCAGCGCAGCAAAACCTTCATACTTTACCCCTACCTCTGCTAAGTTGGCAGGGTCAAGAGCCTGGCTATCCAGCCAGTAAAGATGATAAGCATAGTTGAAGCCATGAGCTTTGGGAAAAAAACGCTTATGCCCTACCTCACCGCAATATAAGGCGTGTCCTGTTTGCATTAATAGTCAATCCCAAACATGGCGGCAACATCAACGGCACTTTTCGCACCATCTTCGTGAAAGCCGTTATACCAGTATGCACCGCAAAAATAACTGTGATACTGGCCATTAATCGTACTTCGCTGCGACTGAGCCGCCATTGTCATCATATTGTAAACCGGATGGGCATAGTGATAGACGCCGAGAATTTTATCTTTCGCTATTGCAGCAGTGTTATTTAAAGTGACACAAAAGGTTACCGGCGCTTCCAGTTGCTGCAAAATATTCATATTGTAAGTCAGGGTTGCCCTGCTGCGCTCGGTCGCATCCAGATTGTAATTCCAGGACGCCCAGGCACGGCGCCGCTGGGGTAACAGCCGGGTATCTGTATGCAACACCACTTCGTTTTGCTGATAGGCAATAGCTCCCAGCACTGCGATTTCATCTGCGGTGGCATTACTCCCCAGCAACGCTAGTGCCTGATCACTATGGCAGGCAAAGACCACTTTATCAAACTGCTCACTGCGACCATCGGTAAAATGTAAGGTAACGCCCATTTCATCACGAGCTACCAGGCTTATCTGCTGTGACAACCGCAACTGCTGCGTACCGAGCTTGGCTAACAAGGCCTCGACATAGCGCTTAGAACCCCCCTTAACAACAGTCCACTGCGGCCTGTCACTAATATTCAGTAAACCATGGTTGTTAAAGAAACGCAGAAAAAAGCGCACTGGAAATGACGGCATCTCGGTCAAACCAGCAGACCAGATAGCCGCCCCCATTGGCAGCAAATAGTTATCCCGCATGGCATTGCCAAACTTATACTTGTTTAAGAACTCGCCCAGCTTTAAATCTAAATCCGGATGATCATCAGCCACTAATTGCTTACCCAACTTATTAAAGCGAACAATATCTGCCAGCATCCGCCAAAACGACAGCCGGAAAATGTTGCGCTTCTGCGCAAATAAACTCGCCAGGGTGTTACCATTATATTCGAGGTTTTGCCGGGGGTTTTTGACTGAAAAGCTCATTTCTGTATCAAGCTTTTCAACTGCAAGTTCAGCAATAAACTTATTGAAGAACGGGTAAGTCCAGTTATTGAACACTATAAAACCGGTATCAATAGCGTATTGCTTGCCCGCTACTTCGACATCAACAGTAGCGGTATGCCCGCCCAGATAATCGTTTGCTTCAAACAACGTTACCTGATGCTGTTGCTGCAATAAATACCAGCTGAGCATCCCGGAAATACCACCACCAATTACTGCTATACGCATTTCTATTTCCTTACTCAGGCTTGCGCCATTCGCTGTTTTACTTTAGATGTTGCCCAGCCCAGAACCGGCAAGTGCTGATAAACCAGTTCGGTCAAATCATAAAAATCTCGATGATAATAAATATGCTGTTGCCGCCAACGTAGCTCGGAGCAACCGTGCACAACCAGCGGTTTCCCCTTGGCAATCGCCGGATGCGATAAGGTCATCACCCAGCTGATAAAGCTTTGTTGCTCATTATCACTTTGCGATACAGGTTCAAACTTACAATAAATCAACCGTTGATAGGCATGAGAAAAGTAACGGCTAAGCTGATCCCGGCCAGTGATCTGGTGTACCGGATCAATAAATACCACATCAGCGGTATAGATATCTGCCAGTTGACGTAACCCGTCATGCGACAATGCATTATAGAACTTTAAAAATCGCGTTAATTTGCTTTCAGTTAACTCAGGCATTTGGTTTTTTAACCTCGGCAAAAAGTGCCAGTGTAATTTTACGGGCGTCGTTGTGATCAACCACCGCTGGCCAATACTCAGCGGGGGTACCTTTGTTATGTGGCCAATGAATAGTTTTGGCAGATTGTTTAGCTAACTCGGGCAAATATCGCCTGATAAAGTTACCAGCAGGATCAAAACGTTCGCTTTGCGTTACTGGATTAAAAATTCTGAAATAAGGTGCAGCGTCGGTGCCGGTAGAGGCGGCCCATTGCCAACCACCATTATTGGCAGCAAAGTCGCCGTCTATTAGGCGTGACATAAAATATTGCTCGCCCCAGCGCCAATCAATATGTAAATCCTTAACCAGGAAGCTGGCCGTAATCATCCGCAGCCTGTTGTGCATCCAACCTGTTTGGTTAAGCTGCCGCATAGCTGCATCGACAATTGGGTAACCGGTTTTTCCCTGACACCAGGCGTCAAAAAGTGTTTTGCTGTTAGACCAGCGAATTGCTGCAGTATCTGCCTGAAATGGATTGTGTTTTATTAAATCAGGATAAGCTACCAGGATATGTTTATAGAACTCACGCCAGATTAATTCTGACAACCAGACACTGGCTCCGCTTTTATCCTGCTCCAGTGTTACTGCGGCTTCCAATTGCAGCCGGTTAACACATTGCTGAGCCGAAATAACCCCAATTGCCAGATAAGCTGACAAACCCGAGGTCCCGGCTTGCTCAGGGAAATCTCGTGTCCGCTGATAATCTGCCACCTGTTGCTGACAAAACTGACGCATCTGCTCAAGAATTTGCTGCTCTGCTACCGGCCAGGCTGCAGCGCTGTTATCACCGTTTTGCATAGCAGGCAGGGCCAACTGCTCACCTATAGCACTGACATCATAAAATTTTTCAGCCCTGACTCTGGGATAACAACGCACACCTAGTTGCTGCAGTCTGGCCAACCAATTGCGCTTAAAGGGGGTAAACACTTTATAGGTATCACCACTTTGCGTCAGAATGCTGCCTGGCGGCATAACACATTGCCGGTCATACCAATGAACCGCAACCCCGGCGGCTTGCAGATCTGCAGTGATCTGCCGGTCGCGCTGTTGCTCGCGCAATTCGTATTCTGGCTGGCTATACAACGCCACCATGCCCAATGCACTCAATTTGGCAAAAACTGGACGACAATCCTGATAATGATTTGCCTCTAACGCCAGCATAGCGACACCCTGCTCAGCCAACTCTACAGTTAACTGACGTACCCGTTGGCGGATAAAGTCTTGCTTAATAGTAGACATATGATGCTGCTGCCAGCTAGCAGCAGTAGCGACAAACACGGCCAGCACAGCGCTATCAGCATCATTATTGGCTGCGGTTACCGCATGAAATAAGGCGGCATTATCATAGGCTCTTAAATCGTTCCGTAGCCAGACGACATGCAATGCAACAGGTTTTGACATATCAGGCTCTCAATCCAAGCTGTTCCGGGTAAGGATTTAAATAACGCTGCGCCGCCACATATTGATTAGGAAACTGCCGCAAATGATGGTTAAGCAGGGTTAACGGTGCCATCAGTGGCAAGAACCCCTGCCTGTAACGATGAATTAAATCGGTAAGTTCAAGCTTTTCAGCGCGATTAAGGGATTTCTTCAAAAAGCCCTGTAAATGTTGCAACACATTAGCATGCTGTTGTCTGCTGGCGATATTTTTCAAGGCATGCATCAGATCTGTCAGATAACGTTCTGACAAATCTGCTGGCGTAAATAATTTTGCGCTGGCCACCAGCCTGCCCAACTCACGGTACGCCACGGGGCTATGTGCCATCACCAGGAATTTATATCGGCTGTGAAACTGCACCAGTTTTGCTACGGTAAAGCCGCCCTGCATCTGCTGCTGATAGTCGTGGCAAGCAAAGATGCGGGTAATAAAATTCTCTTTTATTGTCGGGTCCAGTAACCTGCCATCTTCCTCAACAGGCAACCACGGATAGTGTTGCATTAATTGACGGGTATAAATACCAACACCAATTTTACCCAGTTGCTGGCCGGCATCATCATACAACCTGACCCGCTCCATACCACAGCTGGGTGATTTGGCGCAGACCACATAACCGCTCAATACGGCCAGTTCAGGCAGTAACTTTTCGGTATAACTGAGCATTTTTGCGGTGTGATCAATTGCCGGGTCACGGCTTTGTACCAACCGTATCTGCATGGCGCTGTCGCGCTGCAGCCGGATGGCTGGCCTTGGCACCCCTAAGCCAATGGCTTGCTCCGGACACACGGCAATGTATTGTACTAATGGTTTTAATTGCTGCAGACAAAAGCCCGATGCTTTGTGGCCGCCGTCAAACCGCACGGGTTCACCCAGCACGCAAGCACTAATTCCTATTTTAATTGTCATACTATGTTTGAGCCCTGCAGTCTAAACAGTAATACCTGTACCAAGTACGGTAGTGAACTCTTTTCTTTACAATAAAAGTTTGTCACTGGATCAGTTTTCTAAGACAATTCAGACAAAAAAAAACGATAATTGCCATTAAGGCAACTATCGTATTTTTATCGACAAAGTTGGTACCGTGTTCTTAGCAACCAGCAGCCAGATAAACACGGTCACTCAACGTTTAACAACAACGTTGTACCGGTAATCCATTTAATGACTGCACAGCAAACAACATCAGGATTTACTGGTACCCGTTTCAACCCGTGATTTTAACTTCTGCCCAGGTCGGAATGTCACCACACAACGAGCGGAAATAGGAATATCCTCGCCCGTTTTAGGGTTGCGCCCTGGCCGTTCGTTTTTAACCCGTAAGTCAAAGTTACCAAAGCCAGATAACTTTACTTGCTCCCCCGCTTCTAATGCGGTACGAATTTCTTCAAAAAAAGCTTCAACGATCAATTTAGCATCACGTTTGCTAACGCCAAACTTGCTAAACAAACGTTCTGCTAAATCAGCTTTGGTAAGCGCCATTCCTAATCCCTCAACGTTGCGTCGAATTCGTCTTTAAGCACGTTAACCACTTGATTTACAACAACTTGAATATCTTTATCTTCAAGGGTACGCGTTTTATCCTGCAAAGTCAGAGCGATGGCAAGTGACTTGTATCCGTCTGCCACACCCTGTCCGGTATATACGTCAAACAATTTTAGGTCAACTAATTGATTTACGCCAACTTTTTTTATACTAGCAGTAATATCAGCAAAACGCACATCCGTTTTTACTACTATTGCTAAATCACGTCGGTTCGCCGGGTATTTCGACAGCTCCTCTGCTTCAACAATAGCACGCTGACCAACGGCCGCCAGTTCCAGTTCAAATAAGTATGCTTTGCCCTTTATACCAAGTTTTCGCTCCGCTTCCGGATGCAATGCGCCAACATAACCCACAACGTTACCGGCGCGTCTGATCCGGGCTGTCTGGCCCGGATGCAGCGCACAATGCTCGCCACGTTCAAACGCAAACTCAGCGCCAGCAGAGGTGACGCTAAGCAAAGCTTCAACATCACCTTTAACGTCAAAGAAATCAGCAGCACGCTCAGCGATGGCCCAATGCTCATTGCTGAACGAGCCCACCACCACGCCACCTATTACCGCAACCTGCCGCACCCCTCCTTCCGCCGCCGCATCAGGAATAAACTTTAAACCATATTCAAACAAACGTATGCGACTTTGCTGGCGGTTCTGGTTGTGTTGCACTGCCTGTAGCAGACCTGGCCACAAATTCAATCGCATAGCCGACATATCTGCCGAAATGGGGTTAGGTAACACCAGCGCCTGCTGCTGCGGAAATAAGGTGTGCTGCACTTTCGGGTCAACGAAGCTGTAAGTTATAGCTTCCTGATAACCGCGGTCAACCAGCAGCTCACGCATCCGTTGTACATTTAGCTCGGCTTCGCTGAATTTACGCATACTGAGTGCCGCTTGCGGCGCAACATTCGGAATATTGTTATAGCCATATACCCGGGCAATTTCTTCAATAAGATCTTCACTAATTCCGATATCAAACCGGTAACCAGGTACTGAGACATGCCATCCGCCATCGATTTGCGTTACCGCCAGGCCCAGCCGACTTAAAATATCGGTAACCTCAGCTTTGGCAATCGGGTGCCCCAGCAAGCGTAATAATTTTGCTTCAGTTAAATCAATCTTTGCAGACTTAGGTAAGTGCTCTGGCGCCACAGCTTCCACTATCGGCCCAGCTTTACCACCGACAATTTGCAGCAGTAAGGCGGTAGCACGCTCCATGGCTGTGCGTTGCAATTCAGGATCAACCCCACGTTCATAGCGGTGAGACGCATCCGTATGCAAACCATATTGGCGCGCTTTGCCGGCAATAGCTAATGGTGAGAAAAAAGCACTTTCCAGAAAAATATCTTTGGTTTTACTGGTGACACCGCTGTGCAAGCCACCAAAAATACCCGCCATCGCCAGTGCATTTTCACTGTCCGCAATTAACAAGGTATTGGCTTTTAATACCACTTCAGTTTCGTCAAGCAGCACTAATTTCTCGCCGTCACGGGCAAAACGCACCTCTATGTCACCAGCTAACCGGTCTAAATCGAAGGCATGCATCGGATGACCTAACTCTAGCAGCACATAGTTGGTAACATCTACCACAGGGTCAATACTACGCACGCCGCAACGACGCAGCTTTTCAGTTAACCACAACGGGCTGCTACGGCTAAGATCAACATCTTTAATAACACGGCCAAGGTAGCGTGGACACGCCTCGGCCGCTGACAGCGTAATGTTTTTTTGCTCAGTAATTGTGGGAGTAACCGCTTGAAATTCCGGCTGACAAACACTCAGCTTATTTAACACACCGACTTCCCGCGCCAGGCCTTTAATCCCCAGGCAATCAGCCCGGTTTGGGGTCAGGTCAACTTCAATGGTATAGTCATCCAGCTCCAGATACTGCCGGATATCAATACCAAGCGGGGCGTCAGCCGGCAGCTCCATAATACCCTCTGAATCGTCCGCCATGCCCAGCTCAGAAAACGAGCACAACATGCCGTTTGAAGGCTGGCCGCGAAGCTTGGCCTTTTTAATCACAAAATCACCAGGTAGCACGGCGCCCACTGTAGCTACTGCGACTTTTAAACCCAGCCGGCAGTTTTTGGCACCACACACTATATCTAATAGTTCAGGCTGGCCAATATTAACCTGGGTAATCTGCAGCTTATCCGCATCCGGATGGGGGCCACAAGCCACAACTTCCCCCACTACCACACCACTGAAGACGCCAGCCACCGGCTCAATACCATCGACTTCTAAACCGGCCATCGATAATTGTTCAGATAAGGCTGCGGTATCTATTGCCGGATTAACCCACTGCCGTAACCACATTTCGCTAAATTTCATTCCAGGAATACTCCGCTTATCTGAACTGCTTTAAAAAGCGTAAATCGTTTTCAAAAAAAGATCTGAGATCAGTGACGCCATACCGCAGCATTGTTAGCCGCTCAACGCCCATCCCAAACGCAAAACCGCTGTATACTTCCGGGTCAATTCCAACCGAGCGTAACACGTTGGGGTGCACCATGCCGCAACCCAGCACTTCCAGCCATTTACCATTTTTGCCCATCACATCTACCTCTGCAGATGGTTCGGTAAAAGGAAAGAAAGAAGGCCGGAACCGTACCTGCAAATCTTCTTCAAAAAAGTTCTGTAAGAAGTCATGCAAGATCCCCTTTAACTCAGTGAAGCTGACATTTTTATCAACCATCAGCCCCTCTACCTGATGAAACATTGGCGTGTGCGTCTGGTCATAATCGTTACGGTAAACCCGCCCCGGTGAGATAATACGCAGCGGCGGTTGCTGTTGCTCCATGGTGCGGATTTGCACACCAGAAGTTTGAGTACGCAACATTAACTTGGGGTTAAAATAAAAGGTATCGTGATCAGCGCGCGCCGGGTGATGCTCAGGAATATTCAGCGCATCAAAGTTATGAAAATCATCTTCGATTTCCGGGCCATGTTTGACCTCAAAACCTAACTCAGTAAAAAAGCTTTCAATTCTGGCAATGGTTCGGGTTACCGGATGCAAGCCACCGTCATCCAATTTACGTCCCGGCAGCGTAACGTCAATTTGTTCCTGCGCCAGTTTGCTGGCTAGCTGGGCTTGTTGCAACTGGTCACGTTTCTGATTTAACGCATCCTGCACCTGCTGCTTTAACTCGTTAATGTGCTGGCCAGCCAGTTTACGCTGCTCAGGGTCCATTGCCCCCAGAGATTTAAGCAGCTCGGTAATACTGCCTTTCTTGCCCATAAAGGTCACCCGCACTTCATCCAGCGCCGCGATGTCGGGCGCCGCAGCAACAGCTTGCAGTGCATTGTCTAATATTGCAGTCAGATTCATCTTTGTCCTCAAAGCAGCCAAGATCGTCAGTCAGATTAAAACCGCTAATGATACACCAAAAAGCCGGCTAATTCGCAGTCTCTGACAGGCTTTTTTCAGCTAAAATAATGCTTAAGGCGCTAAAGTAGAATAGATTTAATAAAAGGAATGGTTAACTTGCGTTGATGCACGATGGAGGCTTTATCGAGCTGATCTAAAATGGCAACCAGGGAGCGGATATCGCGGTTATAACGGTTCAACAAAAAGCGGGCCACTTCATCAGCTAGTTCCATGCCTCGCTGATGGGCTTTTTGCTGTAACAGTTTTTGTTTATCATCATCGGTCAGCAATCGCAGTTGCAGGCTCTGACAGGCGTGCAGTCTGGATACCAAATCCGCCAGCGCAAAACCCAGCTGCTGTGGCGCCTGATTACCGACAATGATCAAGGCCTTACCTTGTTCCTGCATCCGATTGTATAAATCAAATACTGCAATTTGCCAACTGAGATCACCGGCTATTGCCTGAATATTGTCCAGGCAAACCACATCTAGCTGTTCCAGGTTGTCGAGCAAACGTGGGCTCAGTTGCTGATAATCCTGCAGTGCCAACAGCTGAGACGTTAAACCGCGCTCCTGCGCAAATACACAGGCAGCATAAAGTAAGTGCGATTTACCGCTGCCACTGGCACCAAACAAATATAACGGCGCCTGGCCTGCAGCAAATTGCAAATAATGTTTAAGCAGACTGACCGCTTCAGTTTGGCCTGCGGCATAAAAACTATCCAGAGTTTCATCGTCAGGCAGGGTTACCGCCAGGGTATACTGCAGAGGCTGCATTTAACGCCTGATAAACCGGTAGCTGGCATGAACTTGCCTAGTCATATTTAACGAGCTAACCGCTTCTGATCTTGGGCCAACAGGCCTTAACCCTGGCGCTATGCCACCCAGGTAAATTCCTCCTTCACGGCCAGCAGCAACTTCACTAATTTGCAAAGAAGGTTCCCACTGTAAAATACGGCTTAACTGCGCCAGTTCAATCTGTAACTCAACAGCAAATTGGGCGCGATTTGCCGAAAACTGGCTTAAGGTTACTGAGGCTACACCTAATACCCGGCCAATTAAGCGTTCTACCGCCACCACATCAGCCAGGGTATTCAGGTTTTCCACTTCAAGCTGGAATGTCTGTGTCTGTGGCTGCAACAGCACGGCTTGTTCAGCTGCCAACTCACGAGTGAGTGTGGTGCTAAACGCCTGCACTAAAGCCAGGTGGTCAACAGCAGTAACTTCGTTACGAATAATTCTGTTCTGCTCTGTGCCGGGGCCTGTGCTTTGCCGCTGCCAACTTAAACGCTGCAATGTTGCACCATCACGGTTAACCTCATCAAACGCTATTGTCATCACCCGGTCTGGTCGGTAACGGCTGCTGGCCTGATTAATAGACTGCCAGAAACCTGCCCAGACATCCGTTTCAGACAATTGGCTTAAATCCTCAATGTCGTATAACGGCAAGGTAACCGGAATGCCGTTTTCTGCTAAATGTGGTAAAAGCAACTTAACCAACTCATGTTCAGGTTGGCGCAAAAAGCGGCGTTCTCCTGCCTGCTGCTGCACTATCCAGACTAATATTTCCGGCCGGTGAGCGCCCCAGATAGCAATACCCTGTTGTTGCAGTAGCGGGTTAATCAGGCTGGCATCTAGCAATACTTTTAAACGCGTATCGCCATTGTGACGGTGCGACTCAAATTGCTTCACATAACGCCCGGCATTGTTCAGTTCTCGGGTAATTTCAGGGTAGTCAGAAAAGTTATTGATGCCGGTTAACCGGGTAATAACCTGTGCCAGGGCATTGTTTTGCCATTGTCGCTGCGTTTGATCGGCGCTGACATCGGCCAGGTATAATGCATCAACTTCAACCGCAGCAAGCGGATTGCCGGCCAACAGCAGCATACCAGCCAGCAATATTGACATGGGTTGGAAACCTTGGCGCATTTATACTCCTAGTACTTAAACCACACCATTAAAGCTCTATTTTTGCCGCTCTAATTGCCGTAACAAACGGCTGATAAGCAGCAACAATAGTGTCTGCGGCTAACGGCTCGCCATCTTTAGACAGCAAGTTAATTACCGTACCCGTACCGCTGCGTTGCAGCACAATCTGGTAATCACCATCAGCAATTGGCAATACTGGCGGAGCTTCCCGGCCCATCAGGGTAGACCATATGCCACGGCCTGGCTTGCTGTAGCTAAGATAATAGGTGAAAGCTGAACGGTTGATGTCTTTAATGCTAAAATTCAGCTGCTCAAACACCGGTTCAAGTTGCGACCAGGCCACATCTATTGGCTGTGAACTGACAAAAGCCGGTTCACCGGCACTGTTTAAACCTGGCTCCAGACCTACTTCAGGCACCCGATCCCGGTTGGCAATAGCAGTCTCTATTTCAGCTACTGCGACCTGGTTAATAAAGCCGTTCAGTAGCCTTACTTCATGATCACGCGCCTGGGCAACACTTAACTGATCTTTTTCATTAAAAAAACGGTGCTCAAGTAAGGTTACTGAAACAATGGCACTGCGGCCATGCGGTCGCGGCTCAATGTTGATAGCATAACGAGCCTGGTCTAACTGCACTTCATCCTGCCAGAACCAAAACCCTTTAAGGCGATGGCGTGTTACCCAGTCAGTTTCGAAGTTCAGGTTGGTATCGTCGGTTGCATTAACACTGACATTTTCCTTCGCAAAATAGTGGTTAAGCTGGGTTGTTAAAAATGGCAGTAAATCACCGGTTAAGTCGTTACGCTCAAACATCACCCGGGCCTGCTTTTCGGCTTCATCGGTTATCCGGCTGCTGGAGGCCGTTGCCAGCACTAACACCGGCGATTTATCGGCCACAGTACCGCTGGCACCATTAGATTGCGGAATATCATATTTGCCTGGCTGACGTGGCGTTGCCAGTTCAGCAGGAATATCCAGAGTCACTTGCTGGCGCTGCGCACGGTTGTCGGGGGCGGCCTGAAATAACGAACAACCACTCAATAACATGGCTGATACCGACACGGTGATACAACTTTTTTTCCAATAATGCACCTGTACTACTCCTGAGAAAATATGTCCTGAAAAACGATAGTGTGGCCAACACGGCCAATTACGTCAGTAAACCCGCCTGTTGTAATGCCTGTTCGATTACCCGGTGATGAATTGGTTCCAACCGGGTTAATGGTAGTCGCATAAAATCAGAAGCAATTAAACCCAGACGTTGTAATGCCCACTTAGTGGGGATCGGATTAGATTCGATAAACAACTGATGGTGCAAGCCCTGCAGTAAGTTATCCGCTTCCCTTGCCTGCTGTGGCTGGTCATTTTCAACCAGCTTACAAATATGAGCCATTTGCGCCGGCGCGATGTTAGCCGTAACCGAAATAACCCCATGGCCACCGGCCAGCAAAAAGTTAAGACTACTGGCATCGTCACCACTTAACAAGGCAAAATCTGCCGGACAACGCTGCTGTAACTCTGTCAGCCGGGTTAAAGAGCCGGTGGCTTCTTTAATACCAACAATATTGGCAGTCTGCGCCAACTCAGCAACGGTTTCGGGTAGTAAATCCACCCCGGTGCGGCCAGGCACATTGTATAATAAAATCGGCTTTTCAGTCGCTGCCGCAACATGCCGGAAATGCGCCAGCATGCCTTTTTGCATCGGTTTATTATAAAATGGCGTTACTGTTAAAAAGCCATCAATGGCCAGTTTGTCCAACTGGTGGGTGCGTGCCACCCCTTCGCTGGTTGCATTGCTACCATTGCCAGCCAACACCAGTATTTTACCGGCTACCCGTTCAACTACTCTGGCAATAATCTGTAACTGCTCAGCAAAGCTGATGGTTGCAGCCTCGCCAGTAGTTCCCATGATCACCAGACCATCTGTTCCCTGCTGCAGATGAAAGTCGACCAATTTGTCCAGACCACTATAATCAATAGCGCCATCGGGCTGCATTGGGGTTATTAGGGCAACTAAACTTCCTCTGAACATCACAGTAACCGGCTCCACAACTTAGTAACAGATAAATAAGGCGGCCTATGTTAAAGAGTGCCGCAGACAAACACAAGACAGGAAACCGATAATGCCAATAGTTCACGGTGACGGCTTATGTTAAGCTTTAACACCTGTAGAAATCGTTAATATTATCAGTTTGCCTTGCTGGGAGTGTTATGTCACAACAACTCGTTATAACTGCTATTGGCACCGATCGTACGGGAATTGTCAGCAAATTGGCACGTCTGGTAACTGACTATAATGCCAATATTATTGATAGCAGAATGGCGGTCTTTGGCAATGAATTTACGTTTATTATGTTGATTTGTGGAGATCAGGCCGCCATTAGTAAAATTGAATATCTGATCCCAGCTTTAGGCTTAGAGCTTGATCTGACTACCATGACCAAACGTACAACAGCGCGTCCGCGCAGCCAGGTAGTAGCGCATTATATACTTGATTATTGTGGCCCTGACCGCACAGGCACCCTGGGAGCCATTACCGGTTTACTGGCCAGCCACAATATTTATATTGGTTCTTTGCAATCAGCCACATCAGTTGCTGACGATAACAGTGTGCAGATGCACAGCCAAATGACTCTCGAAATTCCAGAAGGTGTGATACCCGCAGTAATTGAAAACGAAGTAATGGGCTTATTAGCCGAACTACAGTTAAACGGCACATTCAGCCGCCGGTAAACACTGCAACCATTTACTATGTTAAATATGATCAGTATAAGGACCCTATATGCAAACATTAACCGCAGGCCAGCAGGCTCCAGACTTTACCCTGCCAGATCAGCATAACCAGGCCACTACTTTAAGCCAGTTATTAGATAAAGGACGGGTACTGATTTATTTTTATCCAAAAGCAATGACACCTGGTTGCACCGTTCAAGCCTGTGCCTTACGCGATGCGCTTGTCGACATCAGCAAACAGGGTGTAACAGTACTTGGCATTAGTACCGATGCCCCTGCCCGCTTAGCTAAGTTTGCTGAACGCGACCAGCTCAACTTTACCTTGCTGGCGGATGAAGCGCATCAGGTAGCAGACAGCTTTGGCGTGTGGGGTACTAAAAAGTTTATGGGAAAAGTATACGACGGTTTGCATCGGTTAAGCTTCCTGATTAACCAGGACGGCACTATCGCCCATGTTTTTGATAAATTCAAAACAAAAGACCATCATCAGGTAGTACTCGATTACCTGACAAGCCAATAAGGTAATATAAAACGGAATTTATCGCGCTTGCTGGCTGTTCTGGCCTATCTTTCTATGAATTTTTGGCAGAGCCGTTAGGATAACTATCAAAGCTGACAGGAGATGTTATGAATAAAATGATCAGGTTACTAAGTGCAAGTGCGATATTGCTGACACTGAGCACAGTGATACAGGCTCAGACCACAGACATCAAAACTGAAAAGGCCACCTTGCAGGTAGCGGTGGTAAGTCAAGGTTTAGAGCATCCCTGGGGCTTGGCATTTTTACCCGATGCTAAAATGCTGGTAACGGAGCGTGCCGGGCGGCTACGTTATGTTCATGCTGATGGCAGCCTGAGCGACCCTATAACCGGTTTGCCTGAGATTACCGTTGCCGGCCAGGGTGGTTTACTCGATGTAGTACTTCACCCCCATTTTGTTGAAAATAAACAAATTTATTTTAGTTACAATGAGCCTGCTGAAGATGGCAGCAGCACAGCAGTTGCCAGCGCTACTTTAGACGGCAATGCATTACGCAACCTGCAGGTTGTATTCAGTGCGCAGCCAAAGTTTAATAGCCGCCATCACTTTGGTGGTCGTCTGGTGTTTGCTGATAATGGTGATCTTTTTATTAATCTTGGCGACCGTGGTCAGCGTCGTGATGATGCGCAAACGCTGGATACTCACCACGGCAAAGTGGTCAGGATTAAAACTGACGGCAGTCCGTCTGATCTTAATCCGTATTTAGCGCACCAGGATGCACTGGCTGACGTATGGTCATATGGTCATCGCAATATTCAGGGAGCAGCATTGCACCCGCAAACCAGAGAGTTGTGGACACACGAACACGGTCCGCAGGGCGGCGATGAAATTAACATTAGCCGGGCTGACGTAAATTATGGCTGGCCGGTTATCACTTATGGCGAAGAATATGGCGGCGGCAAAATTGGTACCACGCATAAAGAGGGCATGGCACAGCCACTGCATTACTGGACGCCATCCATTGCGCCCAGTGGCATGACGTTCTATACCGCAGCGCTCTTCAAACCCTGGCAGCAAAACCTGTTGGTCGGCTCACTGAAATTTGGTCAGCTGGTACGCCTGGAATTAAACGGTGACAAAGTCACCCATGAAGAACGGATCATGATCGGCCAGCGGATCAGGGACGTCCGGCAAGGCCCCGATGGCGCCATATACCTGCTGACAGACCAAAAGAACGGTCAGATATTGCGTTTAACACCCAAACCCTAACAGGAAGACACTAGTGCGCCGTTGCAACCTGCTTGTTACCGCCAGCTCTATGGCGGCACTTTTTTATACTGTCTCCCTTGCTGCTGATGAGCCTGTTGAGATTATTGTGGTAACAGCAACCAACAGTGCACAAAGTTGGCTGCAAAGCCCTGCCAGCGTTGATATTAACTGGGTTGAACAAACCGGATTATTGTTTGACAGTGCTCAGTTGCTGCAGGGTATCCCTGGTCTGCAGGCTGACAGCCGGGCCAATTTTGCCCAGGATACCCGTCTTAGCGTGCGAGGCTTTGGCAGTCGCAGTGCGTTTGGCATCCGCGGCATTTATCTTGAGCAAGATGGCATACCACTCAGTGCGCCCGACGGTCAGGGCCAGCTGGGTAGCGTGCTGCTTGACACGGTGCAGAGCATTGAAGTCCTGCGGGGGCCATTAGCGGTACTTTATGGCAATGGTGCGGGTGCCGTAATCTCCTTAAACACCCGCAAGCCTGGCAGCAGCAAAATCGTCAGCAACCTTGCCTTTAGTGAACACCATCAACAACAGCAAGTGCAACTGGCTGCGGTGGGCAAGCAGCAAAGCCTGCAACTGGCCGCCAAGCAATTTAAAACAGCCGGTTACCGGCCACACTCCCGCGCAGCGAAAGATCAGGCGCAACTTAACTGGCAGCGCAGCATTAGCGACACCCTGTATTTTAATCTGCGCTACGACTGGGCATACGATCCCTACCTGCAAGACCCATTAAGCCTGAGCCCAGAGCAGTGGCGGGATAATCCGCGCCAAACCGTCGCCGCCGCCCGCTTATTTGACACGGAAAAAACCGTCAAGCAGCAACAAATCAGTGCTAGTTTAGTCAATGACAGCAATACACCCTTTCAATTAGCGCTATGGCATGGTGAACGTGATATCGCCCAACGCCTGGCATTTACCGGTGCAGCTATAACCTCAGCCGGTGGCGAAGTGCAGCTAAACAGACAATACCAGGGCATAAAAGGTCAATATCAACTGAATGTGGCTGCGCCGCTTGTTGCCGTCTTAGGCGCCAGCGCCAGCCAGACAGATGACCGTCGCTTTGGTTACGTAAACGACTTTGGCCAGCGCGGTGCGCTGCGCCGGGACGAAAATAATCAGGCCAGTAATCTCGACGGATTTATCCGGCTAAATTATCAGGCCAGTAGCCAACTTAGCTGGCATGGCGGCTGGCGTTATACCGATTTAGCCTATCAGATTAATGATTACTTTATAATGGGGGCTAATCCGGATGACAGTGGCCAGCGCAATTATTATCAACAAGCGCTAGCACTGGCGGTGAACTGGCAATTTAACTCGCAGCTGGCCTGGTTTGCCAGCGCCGGTCAAGGCTTTGAAACCCCTACTTTGGCTGAATTAGCTTATAGCCCGGACAGTGGTGGTGTTAATCTGCAACTTGATGCCAGCACCAATAAACAATGGGAAAGCGGTTTAAAATGGCAAAACAGCCAGCATCGAGCCAGTGTCAGTCTCTTTAGTATCGCCACTAACAACGACATTATTGCAGCCAGCAGTGACGGTGGGCGCACCAGTTTTCGTAACAGTAGTAAAACGCTCAGACGCGGCATTGAGGCACTTTGGCACTATCGGCTATCTGCCACCATGCGCTCTGAGCTAAGCAGCCATATTATGCAAGCCCGCTTTAATGATAATGAGTTACAGGGCAAACAGCTGCCTGGCGTGGCCGCAGCTGAAATCAGCTGGCAATGGCATTATCAACCGATGATAACGGTTCCTCTGCAGCTCACGTTGCAAAGCCATTATCGCAGTAAAGTTTATACCGATGATAATAATACGGCTTCTGCCCCGGCTGCGCTGCGGTTTAATTTTAACATCAGCAGCCAGCAACAGTATCAACACTGGCAGCTTCGCCAGTGGCTCAGGGTAGATAACCTCACCAACAAAAGTTATGTTGGCGCGGTGGTGGTTAATCAAGCCAACGGCCGCGCTTTTGAACCCGGTACTGGTCGCGAGTTAGCCGCCGGTATCGCTCTGGGCTATCAATGGTAGCCGAAGTTATTCGACAGCATGTTTTGCCTCGTCACCAGTACCTGAATCGCTGTCGGGATAAATCCTGCTTGACCAGGCTTTAATAGTTGCTTTAACCAGCGAGGCCAGAGGTATCGCAAAAAAGATCCCCCAGAAGCCAAACAAACCGCCGAAAAATAACACTGCAATAATAATAAATACCGGGTTCAGATCTACCACTTCTGAAAACAGTAACGGCACCAACACATTGCCATCTAGCGCCTGAATAATAGCGTACGCCAGCATCAGGTAGCCAAATTCTGCAGTCAAGCCCCACTGAAACAACGCTACCAGGGCTATCGGCAAGGTTGCCAGTGCGGCACCGATATAGGGAATGAGCACCGAAAAACCCACGCACACAGCCAGTAACAAAGCATAATTCAATCCAAACAGGGTAAAGACGACAAAACTTACCGCGCCAACGATCAGAATCTCCAGAATTTTACCCCGGATATAATTCATGATCTGGCCATTCATTTCATTCCATACCTGGCTAATCAGTGTGCGCTCTTTGGGTAATAAGCCGACAAAACTGGCACTTAATGAGTCTTTATCTTTCAGCAGGAAAAATACCATTACCGGCACCAGCACCAGGTAAATTAACACGGCAACCAAATCGAATATTGACGCCAGCGACAGTGATAAAATTTCCTTACTAAAGCTCATCAAACGCTCATCGGCAGTTTGGATCATCAGATTGATTTGCTCAGCGCTAATCACACCGGGCAGCATGTCGGGCAGCTCCAGCAAATAGCTTTTACCTGATTCAATCATACTGGGTAAGTCCCGGGCCAGGTTACGGCCTTGCGCCCAAGCAGCGGGCAAAATTGACATCATAATCAAGCTGATAATTGTAATAAAACTGATCACCACCATACTGGTACTGATTGTCCTGCTTAAGCCCAATTTGGTTAAACGGGCAACCGGCCATTCCAGCAAATAAGCAAATGCTATGGCAACCAGCACCGGGCCCAACATGCCACTGAGCCAATAAATTGCCAGAAATCCGATAAGTAAGGTTAAGAACAGCGTTACAACCTGAGGATCAGAAAACTTATTGGTATACCATTTTTTTAACCAGTCCAGCATGGGCCTTACTCCAACCTTTTGCTTGCAATAACAACTTATTGCGTCAGTATAACCAAGTTACTCAAAAATTTGTCGCTTATCTGTCAGGCTGGCAACGTTTTATGCTAAATTGCCTGTGGTAGCCATTAACTATGCGGTTTGCGCAATAAAGCGCCAGTCGCACCGCAAATACTGAACTAAAA
Organism: Arsukibacterium ikkense; assembly: GCF_000987775.1. Taxonomy (GTDB): domain Bacteria; phylum Pseudomonadota; class Gammaproteobacteria; order Enterobacterales; family Alteromonadaceae; genus Alishewanella; species Alishewanella ikkense. The sequence continues at coordinate 159,405 of NZ_LAHO01000005.1, read as the reverse complement.
CGACCATTCGCAGACAAATAATGCAGTTTACAGCAGCAAACTCACTCCCTGGGGCGCTATGACACACACAGCAGTACAGCAGTTATTAATCAGTTGCCTGTTAAGTATTGGTTTAATCGCAAACCCTGCGTTGGCGCAATCAGGGCTACCCGATATTGGTGGCAATGCTTTTTCCACTCTTACCCCTGAAAAAGAAAAGCAGCTGGGTGATGTACTGATGCGCCAAACCCGAGGCAGCTTACCAATGGTATACGACCCGCTGCTGGATGAATACATTAATGACCTGGGTAACCGGCTGGTGGCCCGCGCCAATGACGTGAAGTTTCCATTTAAATTCTATTGGGTAAACAATAAGCAAATCAACGCATTCGCTACCCTGGGGGGGAATATTGCGTCGCATACCGGCACTCTGGCTATCTCTGACTCGGAAAGTGAATTTGCTTCAGTTATCGCTCATGAAATTGCGCACGTGACCCAACGCCATATCGCCCGCTTTGTCGAAGCACAAAATCAACGTGCCCCGATGTCACTCGCCGCTATGCTCGGTGCTATTGTGCTGGCAACCGTCAATCCGGAGGCTGGCATGGCCGCGATGATGGCAACTCAGGGTGCTGCGCAGCAAAGCGCCATCAACTTTACCCGGGGCAATGAACAGGAAGCAGACCGGATTGGCATGCGAATTCTGGCCGATGCCGGCTTTGACCCTTACGCTGTGCCGGAGTTTTTTAATAAACTCACGCAGCAAAGCCGCTTTGTCAATCAGCAGCTGGCGTTCTTGCACACTCACCCGTTATCACAAGCCCGGGTCAGTGACACCCGCTTGCGAGCCGAACAATTTCCACAACGTTACATTCCTGATACTCAGGACTATATACTTAGCAAAACCCGGGTATTGGCCCGCTACCAATACCCTGTTAAAGAGACGGTTGAAATATTTCAGCGCCGGCTCAGTCAACCTGGCGGTAATACCCGGGCTAACTTATACGGTCTGGCTATCGCTAAGCTCGATAACAAGCTTTATATCGAATCCCAGAAAATTATTGAGGATTTGCTGCAACAGGACCCGCATAACCTTTACTATGTTGACGTATACACCGATATCTTACTGGGACAAAGTCAGTTTAAAAAGGCGCTGGAAATGCTGGAACAGGAATATTTGCTCCGGCCAAACAATCAGGTGGTAACACTGAACTATGCTAACGCGGCGATTAAAGCTGGGAGTTACCGGCTGGCCGTACATTTGCTGCGTAATTTGTTATACGTTAAAAATGACAATATTCTGGCATATGACTTATTATCTGATGCTTACAAAAGCTTAGAAGATTACGCGAAATATTATGAAACCCGGGCCGATTTATTCTATCAACTGGCAAATTACCCCAAAGCTATTGATGATCTGAACGAAGCTTTAAACCAATTAGGTGACAATGCCAGGCTGGAAAACCGGCGGCTAGAAGCCAAGAAACAACAACTTCAGGCTGAGTTTGAGCGCCTGAAACGCATGTAACGGCTTTACCTTATCAAAAGAGAGTTGACGGAAATTATATGATCACCATTTATCACAATCCGCGCTGTTCAAAAAGCCGCGAGGCATTAGCCTTTTTGCAACAGCATACCCCAACCGCGCTTCACGTTATTGAGTATCTGAAAACGCCACCGACTGCGGCGGAATTAACGGCACTGTTAGTAAGGTTAAATATGCCGGCCCGTAACTTATTGCGTAGCAAGGAAGCCGAATATCGCGAACTGCAACTAGACAATCCGGCCCTGACTGAACAGCAATTGATTAATACGATGAGCGAGCATCCAAAGCTGATTGAACGCCCCATCGTCGTGAACGGTGAGCAAGCAGCGATAGGCCGACCGCTTAGTAATATCAGTGCCATTCTCTGATGACGGCTCAGGTTCTGGTACTTTACTACTCAAAACACGGCAGCGTGGCAGCACTGGCTGAGAAAATAGCCATTGGTATTGCTCAGGCTGGCGCCACTGCCGTGATCCGCTGTATTGCCAGTTTCGACAGCGCCCAGCCATGTCGGCATCCGCTGGTCAGCGATGCAGATTTAACACAGTGCCAAGGTCTGGCTTTTGGCAGCCCGGTCCGCTTTGGCAATATGGCGGCGGAAGCCAAAGCATTTTGGGACAACACCAGCAGCGCCTGGCTAAAAGGCGAACTTATTAATAAGGCGGCAGGCGTGTTTACCTCCTCGGGTAGCATGCATGGCGGCAACGAGGCCAATTTGTTAAGTATGATGCTGCCATTATTGCACCATGGTATGGTACTAATGGGCATTCCCTATGCTGAACCTGAATTACATAATACCCAAACAGGTGGCACCCCCTATGGTCCTACCCATGTCAGTGGTTTACAGGGCAACAACAAACTGAGCGTCGATGAACAACGTTTAGCTGTGGCCTTTGGCAAGCGGCTTGCTCAATTGAGCATGGCATTAAAATCTGCAGGTTTCGATAAATAATGAATCAACAAACTGAAGTGGTGATGGCGCCACGCACTAAAACTTATTTAATCCTGGCTCGCCTGGGCTATTGGGGCTTGTGGCTGCTCATTCCAGTCTGGTTACTGTGGCTGGCGCCAGCCAGCTATGGTGAGACCAGTGAGCTAACAGGCAACAGATTAATCAGTACCGCTTTGCTTTGGTTACCACTTTGGTTGCCAATGTATGGCATTATCAAAGGTAAAGCCTACACCTTTGCCTGGGCCAACTTTATTGTGATGATCTATTTCCTGCATAGCTTAACCAACTTATGGGTAAGCGCCGGTTGGTATCAAATGCTGGCACTGATTGAGCTGGTGCTGGCCACTATTATGTTTGTTGGTTGCACTTACTATGCCCGTTATCGCGGCATGGAACTCGGTTTGAAAATCCCCAGGCTAAAAGATGACCCCAGGCAATAGCTGCCAAGGGTTTGGTTTAATGATGGCCTTTATAACGGCGTAACTGCAGGTTAATAAACTGGCTACTGACTAATTGCTCCAGTCCGGTGCGCAACTGCGCTGCAAGCTGGGGATTGTAGCGGCTTATTGCACAGTATACTGATGGCGGTTCCGACCAGATAGGGTCTGCCCCAAAGTGTCCCAGTCCGCCCTGGCTCATAAAAAAGTAATAGGACAAATCGACACTCATTACCACATCAAGCCGGCCCTGCTCCAGCCGTTGCAAATTACTCTGTAAGGTATGCGCATCATCGCGGATCACATCACCAAGGGCAAATACCTGCTCCAGTTCAGGGTAAGTAAAGCCCCGGGTAGTCCCTACCCGTTTGCCGGCCAAATCAGGCAGTGCCGTAATGGCTGGACTGTCAGCCCTGCGGATAAACAGTTGCTGGGTGGCAAATAGCGGCGGGCTCCATTCATACAACCCCGGCTGGGCAACCCAGTCCGGGTTTAAAAAACAGGCAATGTCGACCTGACCTGTTTCCAGCCAGCCTTCAATCCGCGCTCTGGGTAAATCCAGATAAAGGATCTCCAGTTTGCTCAGCACCGCCAACTCATCAAGAATATCTTTACTTAAGCCGCTGCTTAGCTTGCCAGAAGCATCAAAAATAGCATAAGGCGGAGTATTCGAGTCACTGACCGCCGCACGTAACTGTGTTGGCTGAGCCGAAGCCATCACCAAATGGCTGGTGGCAAGCAGCAACGGCAGAGTGACGAGATAACGAAGGAACGACTGCATATTTACCTCATTTATTACCGGTAGTTACAGCGCGCAGCAGCATCGCTTACTTTATAAATCTATCAGGCTTTACTAAAATAGCCAGTCTGGCTTTAAAGGAAATAAGCAACAGCAGCCGATCTGTTAGAGCTGAGCAGCCGTATTAACAGCATCTGCAGCAACCAAAAGTTAATAATCGGTAGTATGAGTAAACAACTGGCACTATTTCCATTAAGCAGTTTTATTTTACCTGGCGGCAAAATGCGCTTACGGCTATTTGAAAAGCGTTACATCCGGCTGGTTAAAGAAGCGGGCCTTGGCAAGCGAGGCTTTGCTATGGCGCTGTTAAATCCTTTTGTTACCCAGCAGCACAAAGATCGTATTTTGCCGTTGGCTACCGAAGTAGAAATAGCAGACTTTGAGCAATTAGCCGATGGTTTATTAGGAATAACCGTCAAAGGTATTGGCCGGGTACAGATTAATCAGCGTTGGCAGGAAGAGGATAGTCTGAATATTGCTCAGGTTACTGAGCTTGACAGCTGGCCAGAAATTCCGCTGGGGCCACGCTATTCCGACTTGGCAACATCACTGTCGCATCTGTTGGCAGAATACCCGCAACTACAACAGCTTTATCCACAGCCCCAATTAGACAATGCCAGTTGGCTGGCGTCACGTTGGCTTGAATTAATGCCGATGCAGCCTGGTTTAAAACAGAAATTGTCCGCTGAGCACGACCCCTTAACCTGCCTGGAAGCATTACAAAACTGGCTCGAGCATAATACCTAGCCGCTGCAATTCCTGCTCCTCATCATCCATCACCACTGCCACAATCTTCCAGCCATCGCTCTGTTTTTGCAGCGTGTAAGAAGTATGGCATTGCAATAACAGGCGGTTATCGGCCAGATAAAACCGCCCTTGTACACTGACAAAATACAGCGAGTCAGACAGTTTAACCATACTGGTGATTTCATGCCGCAAATGATCCATTTGCAGTTGCTGATAAGCCTTAAACAAGCGTTCAAGCAAACTTCGCCCCATTTGCTGCTCTAATATCACATGCTTGCTGCTGTCGGTCAGCAACATACACGGCAATGAAAACATCTGCAGCAATTGGTCGGTTTGATATTGGCAGTAAGCATCGGCATATTGCTGAAAAAAAGCTTCAATCGTCGGCGGCATCACGCAATTCCTATATATTTATGCACTTGTACACTTAACCGCCAGTTATATTTTTTACAGTAGCTAATAGCCAGCGCCGTTGCTTTAGCTTGCTGGCTTATCGGTTGTAAATAAATCAGCTTATTGCTTATATCGGTTTGTTGCAGTAATTGCAACAATTGCTCAATATGCTTGTCCATGGCGACCGGGTGTTTTATTTCGTCAGCCCGGTCCAGCGCACTCTGTAATACTTTGTAGCCACCTTTCATATTGACTTTGGGTGACACTGTCACCCAGCTTTTGGCCGGAACCTGTACGGCAAAAGTCCCGCTGGTTTCAATCTGCGTTTGATAACCTGCAGCATGCAGCGTATTGCACAAGGGGTTTAAATCGTACATACAGGGCTCGCCGCCGGTAATCACCACATGCCGTGCCTGATAGCCCTTTTCCTGAAATAGCGCCAGTAGTTGTTCGGCAGTTATCGCTGCCCACTGCTCAGTCTCGGCAGACTTCGCCATGACCGAATCAAGTTTCACCTGTAAATCCGGGTTTACTGCCCAGGTATGTTTGGTATCACACCAGCTACAACCTACCGGGCAGCCTTGCAGCCGGATAAAAATGGCAGGTACACCAGTAAAGCTGCCTTCACCCTGAATAGTTTCAAAAATTTCGTTAACCTTATACAGCAAGCCGCGGGTTCCTTAAGTACAAGCAGGTGATCTGACCGCGATGTTCAAGTACAATGCGCGACCTATTTATCCGCTATTATACAGAGAGAGACAAAGATGAGCCAAAAAGTTGTGGTTATTTATTCTGGCGGTATGGATTCATTTACCGTGCTACATAAAGCAGTAGCTGCCGGCCACGACGTTTATGCCTTATCTTTTAATTATGGTCAGCGTCATGTTAAAGAACTGATATGTGCAGCAAATGTGTGTAAAGAGCTGAATATCAAGCATAAAATCGTCGATATTTCGGCAATAAACCAGCTGATAAGTGGCTCGTCACTCACCAGTGACATCGACGTACCCGAAGGCCACTACGCAGCCGACAATATGAAATCGACCATAGTACCCAATCGCAATATGATTTTATTATCGCTGGCGGTAGGTTATGCCGATTCTATTGGCGCCCGGGCAGTGTATTACGGCGCACACTCTGGCGATCACTTTATCTATCCGGATTGCCGGCCTGAATTCGTGCAGAAAATGAATGATGTCTGCCAGATAGCCAACTATCAGCCGGTTGATATTGTCAGCCCTTATTTGTATCAAACCAAAATTGAAATTTTAGCTGACGGCCTGGCCATGGGGCTCGATTACAGCAAAACCTGGACCTGCTACAACGGCCGCGACAAAGCCTGCGGCAAATGTGGCTCCTGCCAGGAGCGCTTAGAAGCGTTTAATCTGAATAACACTGCCGATCCGCTTCCCTACGAATAACAGTCAGCTTAGATCCAGAACCTGTAGTTATAACATATAGAAAAAGCGGCCTTGTGGCCGCTTTTGTAGTCTCTATAATAGTGTAACTTTTTGATATAGCGGTGGCTTATGTTTGCTTTCTGGTTTGCGATTCCTTTTTGGCAACGGGTGTTGGGTGCATTAATTCTTGGGGTACTGGCTGGCGTCACGCTGGGCGAAACTGCTACCGTGTTTAAGCCTCTGGGTACTTTGTTTATTAATGCCATCCGCATGCTAGTGGTGCCACTGGTTTTTTTCGCCCTTATTACCAGTATCACCTCACTGGCCGACAACCAGAAAATGGGCCGGCTGGCTGGCAAAACCATAGGGCTGTTTTTATTCACCGCGCTTATCGCCAGCTTAATCGGCTTAACCGTTGGTAGCTTAATGAACTGGGGCGATGCGCTGCAACTAACCGCCGGCGAAGTGCGCGAGCGCACTATTCCACCGGTTGCTGATGTGATTACCGGTTTAATCCCCACCAACCCGGTCGCGGCGCTGGTAAATGGCAATGTGCTGCAGATTATTGTGTTTGCCAGCCTGGTGGGTATTGCCATTAACGTGGTGGGCGAAAAAGCCGAGCCGATGAAAAAAGTGGTGCATGCCGGTGCCGAAATTATGTATCAGATCACCCGCATGGTAATGCAACTCACCCCCTTTGGCGTATTTGGTTTAATGGCCTGGGCGGTTGGCAGTTTTGGTTTAGCCACCCTGCTGCCACTTAGCCAATTTATCATTGCTATTTATATTGCCTGCTTTATTCATATCATTGTGGTGTACGGCGGCCTGGTTAAACTGTTTGGCGGCATGGGTATGCGGCAGTTTTTCAAAGCCGTGTTACCCGCACAACTGGTTGCCTACAGCAGCGCCAGTAGCTATGGCACCCTACCCGTTACCCATAAAGTGGTTACCGAAGATTTAAAAGTGTCCCCCAGCTATGCCAGCTTTGTGCTGCCGCTCGGTGCCACTATTAATATGGACGGCTGCGGCGGCATTTTTCCGGCCATCGCCGCTATTTTTATTGCCCATATTTATGGTATTCCGCTGGATGCGCTGGATTATGTGCTTATTGCTGGCACGGCTACCCTGGCATCACTGGGCACTGCCGGCGTGCCAGGCACTGCAATGGTGATGTTAACTGTCACTTTAAGCGTGGTGGGCTTACCGCTGGAAGGTATCGCTTTTATTGCTGCGGTTGACCGCATTATCGATATGATGCGCACCGCCACCAATGTAACCGGCGATACCATGGTAGCGTTAATCGTTGGTCGGTCGGAGGGGCTGGTAAGCGACAACCCCGTTCTGGCTAATTAAAATAACGTTTTCAGTTACATCGGAAAAAGCCTTCATTTTGTCTAAACGCCATTGCAACCGAACAGCATATTACGTACAAGCGTTAATCAGACAAAAATGAAGGAATAACGATAATGAAAACCTACATACTCGGCTTTTTAGTCTGTAGCAGTGCTTTTGTAACTTTTCCCGCCTGCACTGCAGATACTGCGATACGCCAAAACGTCCAGACCGTGCAACGTGAAAGTGCCAGACTGAACCAATGGTTTGAAGATACATTCCGCCAACAACAACAGCAAAGCCCGATGCAGCTTAGCCGCGCCGGCAGCAAACAAGATTACGACAAGCTGGACGACTTCAGTGAACAGGCGCTGATCCAGCGGCAAATGTGGCTCGACACAGTGACCGCCCAGATGATCGCGGAGTTTAATCCAGAATTACTCGATACCGAAACCCGAACCTCTTATGATTTATGGCTGTATCAGCAGCAAATGGCAGAGCAAGGCCATAAATTCAGGCATGCTGACTATATTTTCAACCAAATGTTTTCGCTGCATGCCTCTTTACCGCAGTTTCTGATCAACAGCCATCGGGTTGAAACTGAGCAGGATATGTGGGATTACATCAGCCGGCTTAATCATCTTGGCAGAGCGATTAGCCAGTTGACCGAGCGGGCTGCGGCAAATGTCGAACATGGGGTAATTTATCCAGCCTTTGCACTGCAAGCTATTGCCGAACAAAGTAAAAGATTGCTCACTGGCCAGCCTTTTAATGACGGTGATGCGGCACCATTATGGCAGGACACGCTGAGCAAGATCACCGGTTTGCAGCAGCAGGCCCTGATTAACGACGTTCAAGCCGATGCATTAAAAAAAGCCGCGCAAAAGGCGCTTTTACAGCAGGTTGCACCGGCCTATCAGCAACTGATTAACTGGAGTAACGCCAGTATTGCTCTGGCTCCACCAATTAACAGCGGGATATGGCAACGGCCGAATGGCAAAGACTACTATGCCTACCAGTTAGCCTTTCATACCAGCACCAAGATGACAGCAGAGGCGATCCATCAGCTGGGTTTAACGGAAGTAAAACGTTTAACGGCCGAAATGGACCAGCTGAAACAACAGCTGAAATTTACCGGCTCTTTAGCTGATTTTTTCAATTTTATTCGCCAGGATCCCCGGTTTTTTTACCCGGATACCGACGAAGGCAGACAAGCCTATCTGGCTGATTCCAGATCTTATCTGGCAAAAATTGAACAAAAGCTACCTGACTATTTTGGTTTACTGCCCAGCGCTCCATTAGAGGTAAGGCGGGTTGAAGCCTACCGTGAGCAAGCCGGTGCCGCGCAGCACTATATGGCCGGCAGCCCTGATGGCTCAACACCTGGTGTTTATTATGCCCACCTGGCTGATATGGCTGCGATGCCCAAACCTGAAATGGAAGCTATTGCCTATCACGAGGGGCTGCCTGGTCATCACCTGCAAATATCGATAGCCCAGCAGCTGCTGCACTTACCCACTTTCAGACGGTCAGCCCGCTCTACGGTATACACCGAAGGCTGGGCACTCTATGCTGAATTTCTGGCTAAAGAAATGGGCGCCTACCAGGATCCCTACAATGAATTTGGCCGTTTGATGACAGAGATATGGCGTGCCGTGCGTCTTGTGGTCGATACCGGCTTACATGAAAAGCAGTGGACAGAGCAACAAGCAGTCGACTACTTCCGTCAGTACACCCCGATTAATGACAATGCCATTATTGCGGAAGTGCAGCGCTATCTGATGTTTCCAGGGCAGGCTACTGCCTTTAAAATTGGCATGAATGAAATACTGAGCATGCGCTCACAAGCTCAGGCGCATTTTAAAGACGAATTTGATATCGTTAAGTTTCATGACATTGTGCTGGGTGGCGCCGCGTTACCGCTACATTTGTTGCAGCAACGCATTGATAGCTGGATAGCAGCTGATCAGCGCCAAGCAGATTAGTTGCAAAAGGGCATTAGGCTAAATTGGCACTAATGCCCTGATGCGGCTATCAGAGGCTAAATAAACGTGAGTGCAGTTGTTTAACGACTCCAGGTGCATCGGCATCCTGCACTAAAAAGCACAGGTTATGCTTGGACGCACCATGGCAAATCAGCCGCATGTTAATCCGCTCCAGAGTTTGAAACAGCTCACCGGTAATGCCTTTGCTGCTGTGTAAATGATTACCAATCACTGCCACCAGGCTTAAGCCCTGCTCTACCACCACGTCACAAAAAGCCCGCAATTCCAGCAAAGCTGGTTCTACTGCATGGCTAAAGGCACTGGTCATGCCGCCTTCATCCAGGGTTAGCGCCACACTGATTTCGGAGGTGGTTACCAAATCGACTGAGATCTGGTGCCGGCTTAAAATATCGAACACCCGGGCTAAAAAGCCGGCAGCATGCAACATGTCGGGGCTTTTTACGGTGATCAGGGTTTGCGACTTACGCAGCGCAATAGCCCGATACGGTGGCCGTTGTTGTACTTCCTTGGCTATCCAGGTACCACCAGCTTGTGGTTCGCGGCTGGAACCCACAAACACCGCGATATTGCGCCGCATAGCCGGTATTAAGGTGGCAGGATGTAGCACCTTGGCTCCGAAGGTGGCCATTTCGGCCGCCTCATCAAAACTGATTTCAGCAATGCAGCGGGCCTGATCGGTTAAGCGTGGATCAGTGGTAAATATCCCGACGACATCGGTCCAGATTTGTACGGTGTCGGCCTGCAACGCTTCGGCCAGTAAGGCTGCACTGTAATCGGACCCGCCACGACCAAGCGTTGTAGTTTGCTCAAACTCGTCCTGGCCAATAAAGCCCTGAGTAACAATACGCTGCTCGGCTATTAATGGCTGCAAATGCACTTCGGCCAGCTCAGCTATTTGCTTAACCTGTGGCTCCGCCCGGCCAAAACGGCTGTCGGTGCGCATTACCCTTCGAATATCAAAACACTGCGCCTTAGCACCACGTTCGCTCAGCACCTGACTGAATAAGGCCGAACTTAAGCGCTCACCAAATGACTGAATAAGATCTTTATGAGCGCTGCTGTATACTGCACCGCCATTTTCAATCAGGGCTTTCAGTTCTGCCAGCAACAATTCAATCGCCTGCGCAACCTGCTCTGGCTGAGCCAGGTGGTTTAATACAGCCAGGGTAATTGCTTCAATACCGGCGTAAGCGTCGTAGCGCTCGGTTACATTAGTGGTTTTGGTAATTTCAACTAACAGATTGGTGACGCCAGAACTGGCACTGACCACCACTACGCGTATTGCGGCATTGGCCAGAATAATGTCGGCACAACGTGACATCGCCTCAAAATCAGCGACACTGGTGCCACCGAATTTTGCAATAATAAGATTGGACAAGGGTGTCTCTCCTTACGAATAAAATAAGCAGAGCATGGCTTTTGCTAATTGCAGCAAAACGGGAATGAAAACAGACCGTTGCTATCGATAACAAAGGCCAGAAGCTCTCCACCAAACAAACAGGTGACAGTCGGCAGGATTCAGCCTGCCCAACCGAAAGTACGCCTACTATATAGCGGACTTTCTCGGCGTTAATCCCCCTGACCTGCGCTGCGAAGTATAGCCTTCTGTCACAGGTTGCCTGGTTAACGCGCCTCTTCTGGTCTATCAGATATGATTGACGGCGGCCACTTTACCTTGGCAGCCGCCAGATAGCAATAGCCTTTTAGCCGTCTATCAGCTTGGCGCACGTCTACCGATTGTCATCGGTTATATTGCGCCGCATGATAACAGTAATATCTGAATGCCGCCTTAGTGATATGGCTAATAGTGCAACTAATTGTAATGGTTGTTAATATGCTTAATCAGCTCAATAAACGCATCCATGTCTTTTTCGTTTTGCGCATCACTGTGCCATTTATGATGAAAGCCCATGCTAAGTTGCACTTTGGCTGAGGCAAAATACACCTCATAACCATCAAAGCCCTGACTTACCGTTAAGCCATCCAGGCTAAAACCGGCACCGTGATCCGTGGTTACTGCCTTGCCATGTTTTTCCACTTTGGCATAGACATTTAATAATAATTTACCATCAAGTTCGTTTTTCATAATCAATCCATAGTTGCAGGCAATGTTAGCCCATAGCATAGCGGTTTAAGCCTCAGGTTTGATGCTATTACGCAATACAGGTATAGTACGGCTGTCTTAAAAGGAGAAAAATATGCAAAAGACTCTTATCGCTACCGCCCTGATATTCAGCTTAGGCGCCAGCGCCAATATTGTTCAGGACGCCCCTTTAGTGTCTATCGACAGCCATGATGCTTACTTCAACAACCTCAAAGCACTTTGCGGCAAAGCCTTTGCCGGTGAAATCGCCGTAAATAACCCACCTGCGCCAGGTTTTGAAGGTGCGTTAATTATGCACGTGCGCAAATGTACAGACACTCAGTTACAAATTCCGTTTCATGTTGGCGATAATCATTCCCGCACCTGGATTATCACCAAAACAGGTTCAGGTTTAACCTTAAAGCATGATCACCGCAACGCTGATGGCAGCCACGACGACCAAACCATGTATGGCGGTCAGACGCTGGACGCAGGCTGGGCAACCGCGCAGTCATTCCATGCGGATCAGTACTCCAAAGAACTGTTTACCAGCCGCGGTATCCCGCAGTCCAATACTAACATCTGGCAAATGTTTATCTACCCTGAAAAATTCAGCTACCGGTTGATCCGCGAAGGCCGTGAGTTCCGGGTTGATTTCGACCTGACCAAAGAAGTGGCGCTGCCATCTGTTCCCTGGGGCTACGCTGACTAAGCCTGCATTTAAGCCACAGCGAAAACCAAAATAACAAAACAATTAATAACAACCAAGTTTACATTGGAGCCACTATGGAAACATGTCAAAAGTTTTCAATTCTCTGCCTGACGTTAGCCAGTATGCTGACACTGGGCGCTTGCTCAAAACAGCCTGAAGTGTCAACCGAAGCCAGCCAGACAACCGAAGCAGGCTTGGCGCTGGTCGACACGGAATTTAACCCACGCTTAGGCGAATATATCAAAACCCTGTCTGCTGATGAATTTCAGGGCCGGGCGCCTGCTACCAAAGGCGAAGAGCTAACAGTGGCTTATCTGGAAGATAATTTTCGACGGATTGGCTTAAAGCCGATTGACGGCGACAGTTACAAGCAAGCCGTATCATTAGTACAAATCGACCCGAAACAAGTTACCGACATGCGCTTAAGCGGCGATAACCTGCCGGGAAGCTTTAAGTACCGTGATGAAATGATTGCCTGGACGACGCAGGTGACTGAACAGGTTAGCGTGGAAGAAAGCGAGATGGTGTTTGTCGGCTACGGTATTGTTGCGCCAGAGTACAACTGGAACGACTATGCAGGGCTGGATGTTAAAGGCAAAACAGTGGTGATGTTTGTCAACGATCCGGGCTATGCCACACAGGACCCTGAGCTATTTAATGGCAATGCCATGACCTACTACGGTCGCTGGACTTATAAATTTGAAGAGGCCGCCCGTCAGGGTGCTGCCATGGCGCTGATTATTCATGAAACTGCACCAGCCAGCTATGGCTGGGGAGTGGTAGCCCATGGATCGCCTATCAAATTTGATCTGGTGAATGAAGATAAAAACATGAGCCGTTCTAAAGTTGAGGGTTGGTTAACCACTGAGTCTGCAGAAAAGCTGTTCGCGAACATTGGCACCGACTTAGCCACTATGCATAAACAGGCACTGCAAGCTGATTTTGCGCCCGTGCCATTAAATGCTAAAGCCTCGGTATCGGTAAACAACAACCTCAGAGAGCTCACTTCCAGCAACGTAGTGGGTTTTATTGAAGGCAGCAAATACCCGGATGAATACGTGTTGTATATGGCGCACTGGGACCATCTTGGCATGGATTTTTCTAACCCGAGCAACAAAGTGTTTAATGGTGCCCAGGACAATGCCAGTGGCACTGGCGCTGTTATTGCCCTGGCCGAATATTTTGCCAAACAACCGCAGCCAGAGCGCTCGGTGGTATTTGTGCTGGTTACCGCTGAAGAGCGTGGTTTATTAGGCTCTGCCTGGTATGCCGCCAACCCGGTATTCCCGCTTGAAAAAACCGCAGCGGCAATCAATATGGACGTAATGAACATGTACGGCCCGATGAAAGATATGGTGATTGTTGGCCTGGGCAATACTGAGGTAGAACAAATTCTGGTGAAGTATACCGAACAGCAAGGTCGCTATGCGGTGCAGGAACCGAACCCTGAAGCCGGCATTGCCTATCGGTCAGATCACTTCAATATGTCGAAAAAAGGTGTGCCTATCCTGTATGCTAAAGGCGGTAATGACCACTATCAACACGGTGCTGAATGGGGCGCCGCGCAGCGCGCTGAATATAATAGCTGTTGCTACCACAAAGTGCAGGATGAATGGCGTGACGATTTCGACTTGCGTGGCGCCCAGCAAGACTTATTCCTGTACTTCCGGGTGGGTAACGAACTGGCGAACAGCCGGCAGTGGCCAAACTGGTATAATGGCAACGAATTTCGGGCCATTCGCGATGCGTCTGCCGAAGCACGCCAGTAATCTAATTTAATTAACTGCTATTCTGATAAGGGCGGCCGCAGGGCTGCCCTTTTTTAATTACTACAAATTACTGGTGAATACCGCGTTAGCAGGCTACCTTGCTAATTCAGAACTTATTCAGGTAGGTTTAACTACATTACTGTTTATTCTTACCAGTTAATGACTTACTGGTTGGTGCCTCAGGACACGCTATGCGACGTTTAGTAAAAGCACTGCTCATTTTTGTTATCGGTTTGCCGGTATTAGCTGCAGCTGGCTATTGGTATTTACAACAGCAAATCAGCCAGGCCGGAGTGCGTGATTTACAGCTGGATATTAGCCGGCTAACCATAAGCAGCGTGCAGTTGCGGCGGCTACAATTTAGCCTGCAGCAAAATGGCGTCAGGCATCAGATTGATCTGCAAGATGTTAATATCAGCTGGCAGTGGCCGCAACCGTTTAAACCCAAACTAAGCCGGCTGACGGTTGGCCCGGGGCAGATCTCGCTGGCCAGTGCTAGCCATACAACACCGCAAACTGACAACAAAGCCTTAAGCTTACCCAAGCAATGGCAATTGCCCGATTGGCTGCCACACTATATCAGCGTTACCGACACCGTTTTAAACCTGCCCTGCCCGGCAGGCCAATGCCAGCTGCAGCTAACTGGTCAGCTCAGCTATCGTAATAGCGACGAGGTAAACGCGGCAGCAGCCAATACCGGCCATCCCTACTGGCAGAGCAGACTTGTTATGACCAGTACAGCCGCAGCTGCGTTGCCAGAGACAGCCCCGTTAGTATTAGACGCCTATTATCAAGCCACACCGCAGCCCATGTTAAGGTTAACCCTGCAACAAGAGCAGCAATTTGGCTTAAGCTTAAAGCAACAGCTCAACCCCGGGCAAAACCTGGCGGAAACCGAATTGATGCTGGCCATCTCACCACCGTCGCCTGCCAACCAGGCCCTGTTGCAACAATGGGGGCTTAACTTGCCCGAAGCCTGGCTGGCGCAATTTCAACAACCAGTGCAGCTTTACAGCAAACTGAGCTGGCAGTTACCGGCAGACGGCGATCTTAGCAAGCTGCTAAGCAGCCATGATATTGCTGGTAAGCTGATTGCCCGCGCACCCGATCCATTTTATTTGCCGCAGCTGGGGCTACTAAAAGGCGAGTTTAGCGCTGAGCTAAGCCTGAAAAATCAGGTGGTCGAGCGTTGGCAGCTCAGTGCGAATGCGACACTGACTGAACCGGCATTAGCTGCAACCTTTGCTGAATATGGCCTTCAGCTGAACCCGGTGCAGCTTACAATCAGTTCAGAAGCCACAGCAGCTCTGGATCTGGCGGCGTTGCCATTACAATTGCAGTTAAGCAGCGAGGGCCCGAATGCCGTTACTCTGACCAGCGAGCTAAGTCTGAACTTAGCGGCCAGCCCCAGGCTTACTATCACCAGTGCAACATTAACCGCAGCCCTAGCCAGGCTGACGTTACCTGAGCACAATATTAACCTGCACCAACTGCAATTGCACACCGGGCTCAGCGGCCATTGGCAGGCTGATAACTGGCAGCTGAAACTACTGGATAATAGTCAGCTTAGTCTGGCCGTGCAGCATCCGCAGTTTACTATCAAATCGGCAGTTATCAAGCTGGCAGATACACAACTGCACCAGCGTGACACACTACAGCTAGCCAGTCAGATCAGCGCCACTATCCAAAATATGCAACATGCCTCCGGCAGTATTGAGCAGCTGGTCGTTAACGTTAGCGATTTGCAGCTACAACAGAGCGCAGCAACAGGTTTGCAATTAAGTAGCGCTATCGACGCCACTATTACAGGTTTACAGCAGGCAGCGGTTAAGCAGCAACACTGGCAATGGCAAGCCACAACTCAGTTGGCGCAGCAGGCCGACAATATTACGTTGGCATTACAGGGTAACCTGCATAATGACAGCGGCTTGCGCCTGGTGCATCAGCTAAACTGGCAGGATGCGACACTCAGCCTTAACTGGCAACTGGCCGATCTGTTTATGTTAGCCGGCAACCCGCTGGCCAGTAGCTTTAGCGACTGGCCAGCCCTGCTGGAATTAAACCGTGGCCGGCTTGGTGGCAGTGGCCAGCTAAACTGGCAGGCTGGCCAGTTAACGGGTAACAATCAGTTACAACTGCGCGATCTGGCCGGCATTTATGATCGCAGCTTATTTCAGGGCCTGTCTGCAGATCTGCAGCTGACGCTGCAAAGCGAGCTGTTTCAGCTGACAACAGCTAATCTGGTTATTAACCATATTAACCATGGCCTGGACGCGGGGCCACTGCAAATCGCCGCAGGCTATCAGTCAACATTTGAACTGCCTGAGCGCGGTGTACTGACATTAGAGCAACTGTCATTGCAGCTGATGGGCGGCACGCTAAGTACCACAGCAACGCAACTGGATTTTGCACAAAGCCAGAACCAGCTTACGCTGCAGCTTACGCACTTGGACATTGCTCAGTTACTGCAGCAGCATCCGAGCACTGATATCAAAGGCCAGGGTAAACTGTCCGGCACTATTCCTGTAACCCTTGGCCAGGCCGGAATAACTGTTGAAGCAGGACGGGTCGCCGCCGAAGCGCCTGGCGGTAAAATTCAGTACCGCTCTGCTCCAAGCAGCGGCATAGGTATCGCGAATCAAAGTATGCAAACGGTGTTCAGCGCACTGGAAGATTTTCATTTTTCCGTGCTGGCCAGCGAAGTAAGCTATGATACTTCCGGTAAATTATTGCTGGCATTGAACTTACAAGGGTTAAACCCAGCCTTACAGCAAGGACGTGCCATTAATCTGAATATCAATCTGGAAGAAGACTTGCCTGCCATGCTCACCAGCTTGCAATTAACTAATAAACTCAACGACACCATAACAAAACGGGTACAACAGTATATTCAACAAAAACAAGCGGCTGCGCCCGCTGCAGGAGAAAAGAAATGAAGGTAATACCGCTGGCTGCGCTGGCAGCTGTGCTGATGGTCTCAGCCTGTACCCCCAGGGTCGAGGTGGCCTTGCCCAACGAGCCGATTAACATCAATCTGAACGTCAAAATTCAGCATGAAATTTATATCCGGGTTGATAAACAGTTAGATGAGCTGTTTAGCGATGCCAGTGGCCTATTTTAAGGAGCGTGTGATGAACAAATTAACGCAAAAACTAACCATGCTGGGTTGCCTGGCAATGCTGGCTGTTAGTGTCCCAGCCTTAGCCATGACCTTACAACAAGCCATGCAGGCACTGCAACCGGCTAAAGAACAAGGGCTGGTAGGTGAGCAGGCCAACGGTTATCTGGCGCCGGTTACCGATTCGGCAGATGCGGCCGCTATCGTTAAACTGATCAACGACGCGCGACGCGCTGAATACACGCGTCTGGCCCGGGAAAACAATATTGGCGTAGCCGAAATTGAAGCCATCGCCGGCCAGAAAGCCATAGAACGCACTGCCAACGGCCACTTTATTTTGCTTGATGGTAAATGGATCCAGAAACGCTAACACAACGTTTATTCACTGTCAGTCTGCCTTTCAGGCAGACTGACGTTAGACTTTAGTCGCATCCCTATCCTTTAATGACTGATGTACTATGCTTATCGAGTCTTAGTATCTGGCCAGAGGGTGTTGAATGAATGCGATATTTTTGATGTTGATGGGCTTAGGCGCCATGGCGCTGGGCTACTTTGTCTACTCTAAGTTTATCTGCGAAAAAATCTTCAAAGTTGACCCGCACTTTCGCACTCCTGCGCATGAGATGCAGGACGGCATCGACTATGTTCCCACTAACAAATATATACTGTGGGGCCACCATTTTACCTCGGTAGCCGGTGCGGCACCGATAATCGGCCCGGCGATAGCAGTGATCTGGGGCTGGGTGCCGGCCTTTTTATGGGTGGTATTCGGTACTATTTTCTTTGCCGGGGTGCACGATGCCGGCGCTATCTGGGCCAGCGCCCGCAACAAAGCAAAATCTATTGGTTCGTTAACCGGCGATATCGTTGGCAACCGCGCCCGCAGTATCTTTATGATCGTGATTTTTCTGGTGCTGTTAATGGTGAACGCCGTGTTTGCGGTGGTAATTTCCGGCCAGCTGATTAATTTCCCCAGCGCTACCCTGCCGGTGTGGGGTGCCATTATCGTCGCACTGATTATTGGTCAGCTGATTTACCGCAAAATTATTGGCCTGTTACTGGTCACCATTATTGGTGTGGTGGCGCTTTACGCAATGATCTATGCCGGGCCGATGATCCCGCTGGCGCTGCCAGACAGTATTGCCGGTTTTAGTGCCCGCCAGAGCTGGATTGTTATTCTATTTGCTTATGCCGCCATTGCTTCCTTGTTACCGGTGTGGATGCTATTGCAGCCACGCGATTATATTAACGGTATTCAGCTGTTTATCGGTTTAATCCTGGTGTATGGCGCGGTACTTATTTCCGGCCCGGAAATCGTCGCACCGGCCTTTAACAATGAGTTGCCAGAAGGCACACCGTCGATGATCCCACTGCTGTTTGTCACCATTGCCTGTGGCGCCATTTCGGGCTTTCATGGTCTGGTGTCAAGTGGTACCACCTCAAAACAATTGGATAAAGAGCCTGACGTGCGCTTTGTTGGTTACTTTGGTGCCGTTGGCGAAGGTTCGCTGGCATTAGCTGCCATTATTGCCGCTACCGCCGGTTTTGCCTCTCTGGCCGACTGGCAGGCTATTTATCACAGTTTTGGCCAGGGTGGTGTTTCTGCCTTTATCAATGGCGGCGCCAATATTCTGCAGCAAGGTATCGGTCTGGATACCGTGCTGGCACAAACCTTATTAACCGTCATGGTAGTGCTGTTTGCCGGTACCACAATGGATACCGGCCTGCGCCTGCAACGCTATATCTTTCAGGAATGGGGCCATATTTACAATGTCGGCTGGATGCAAAAAGCGGCGCCGGCTACCTTTTTAGCCGTGGGCTCGTGTTTGTTGCTGGCCTTTGGCGCTGGTGGCGATGGTGCCGGTGGCATGCTGATTTGGCCATTATTCGGTACCACTAACCAGTTGCTGGCTGGCTTAACCTTGCTGGTTATTACCGTGATGCTGGTGAAAAAACGCCGGCCAATGTGGTACACCCTGGGGCCGTTAATTTTCCTGCTGGTAATGACTACCCTGGCTTTACTCACCCAATTAAAAAGCTTTTATGATAAGGGCGACTGGTTCTTATTTACCCTGGACTTAGTGGTGCTGGCGGCAGCCATTCTGGTATCGCTGGAATGCACGGCCACCCTGACTAAGCAAATTAAGGCCAATAAAGCCAGCCCGGCTACTGATCAGCCATGAAGCTGGATAAACTGAAGGCCTGGTTTCGCCAGGCCAGTTTTTATGCCGAAGAAGCCTACAACTCGCCCTATCGCAGTGCGATAGCCCGTGCCAAACGCGAGCAGGACGACTTATTTATGCTGTTGATCTTCTCAGAAATGATGGGGGTGCCCAACCCGGCCAGCTACTACACGCTGGAGTTGCAACCGCTGCTGATGGAGCGCTTTCATGCCTGGCATACCCGGATGGGTATGGAGCACTCACCATTGGATAATATTAAATGCTGTTAACAAATAAGCGCTTGCTGTTAGTTGGTGGCAAAGGTGGCGTAGGCAAAACCACCACCAGTTCAGCGCTGGCGCTGTTAGCCAGCATGCGCGGTAAAAAGGTATTGCTGGTGTCAACCGATCCGGCGCACAGCTTAAGCGATGCCTTTAACCGGCCGATTGGCGATACCATTACCCGCCTGGCAGACAACTTAGATGGCCTGGAGCTGGATCCGGATCGCGAAGTGGCGCAGCATTTAGCCAAAGTTACCGCCCAGCTAAAACGTTTTACCCGGCCTGAAATGTACAGTGAAATTGAGCGGCAAATGCGCTTAACCCGCCAATCACCAGGCGCGCAGGAAGCGGCGATGCTCGAGCGCATTGCCAATGTGATCGAGCTGGGTTTAAAAGACTACGATTTAGTGATTTTCGACACCGCCCCCACCGGCCACACCTTGCGGCTGTTAAGCCTGCCAGAAGCGATGGCAGCCTGGACTCAGGGCCTGCTGAATGCCAATAAACGCTCGGAGAAACTGGGCGAGGTACTGGGCCACTTAACCCCGAAAGCCGGCCGAGATGTCGACAACCCCTTAGCCGACCCAAGCGAGCACGCCACCTCGGGGATGGACGAGCGCAACAAAGCCATTACCGAAACCTTAATGGCGCGCCAGCGTTTATTACAACGCACCCGCGAGGTATTAACCAATGCTGATAGCAGTGCCCTGCTGTTTGTATTAACGCCGGAAAAACTGCCGATTCTGGAAACCGGCCGCGCCGTGCAAAGCCTGCAGCAGGAAAAACTGCCGCTGGCCGGTTTAGTGATAAACCGCATTTTACCCGACAGCGCCGATGGCGATTTTCTGGCAGCGCGCCGTAGCCAGGAAAAAGTGCACTTAGCCCAGATAGAGCAAGATTTTGCCAGCCTGCCCCACTACAAAGTACCGCTGCAAGCCACCGATATTCAGGGTCTGAGCGCATTGCAACATATGGCCTGGTTGCTGGAAAACGCCGGGCTATGATATTAACAGGTTCCCCAACAGGAACCTGTTACCTTCATACAAACAAAGCGTTGATTACAAAACAGCTTTCACATCCAGCCAGTTAACTGCAAACATCGGCTGTTCTCCTTTTACAATCAAGGTATGGCTGCCCTGCGGTACATCAACGATGATATTGTCGACGGTTTGCCAACCACGCTCTCCTGCAAGTTCCGGGTTAGCGATTCTTTTGTCATTCAGCCAAAGCTCAAATTTTTGCGTTTCTCCAGAGTGAAATACCCGGGCATCAAATTGAAACTTACCAGCCTTAGTCACCTGAAGGTGATAAACCGCCTTATTAGCGCCCAACGAAACAATAATTCTGTCATCTTCCGGCTCCAACCCTGAGTTTCTGACATCAGCGCCCACTGCCTGGCTAAATGCTTCCCCCTGAATTTTTACCGGTACAAGGTGGCTGACGAAAGTGCCACTATCAACCTTAGCACTGGCTACACTTTCTGACTTGCCATTTAACGCAGCGACAGAATAACGCGCGTTATAAGCTAACGCCGAGGGATCAACAAAAAATGGCGTTTTCACATCGTTTGCTAAAACCACTTCGGTATTGGTTAATGGTTCCTGACGGTAAACCCGGTATCCCGACACAAAATCCTCGACATTCTTATTCCAACTCAAGGTGAGCTGATTACTTTCGCTTTTAGTGACTTTTAAGCCGCGAGGTGCTTGAGGATAATCCGCAATGCTTTTATGCAGCGCCTGCACGTTAGCCTGAGCTATAGCCAGATTTTTCAAAAAGACTTTGTCACCTGTTTGCGAAGGCAAGGCTTTACCCCTGGTATCCAGCGCCAGGCGGAATCCTTCAAGCGCGCCAACCCAATCATTATCTGGCACAGCATGGCGCTGGCTAGAGCTAAAGGCTTTAAACTGCCAGGAGCCGCCGCGCACCACATAACGCTGGCAGTCTTTTTGGATCAGCGCACTGCCATCACGCGGCGCCCCCTGATAAGACTCCTGATAACAATCAGCCAGGTACTCGGCAACGTTACCAATTAAATCATGTACCCCAAATGGATTTGGCTTATAAATACCGACCGTAGAGGCAATAACTTCTTTATCATAGCAAGGCTGTGAGGATGAGCGCTTGCTGGCAAATAAATCCATAACATTGGCATAATCACAGGCTTGGTGGCTATCTTCTTCATCACCGAAAAAATAACGGGTGGTGGTTCCTGCTCTTACCGTGTATTCCCATTCAGCTTCAGTGGGCAGCCGGTAATGCTTTCCTGTTTCAGCGGATAACCATTTGGTATAATTAATCGCATCTGTCCTGGAGAGACACACCACCGGATGAAACTCGCTCAAAGCCTGACTGTTGTTATCCCAACTGCCATCTCGCTCGCCCTCACCATTGAGAAACCCTAAACTTTCATTAAGACGATGGGTGCACTGATTTGGCATGTTATAGCCAGTTGCGTCTATAAACTTTCTAAACTCGGCAATTGTCACATTGTATTTACCCATTTGAAACGCGGGTACAGCGACTTGACGTACCGGCTTTTCA
Source organism: Arsukibacterium ikkense (assembly GCF_000987775.1). Classification (GTDB taxonomy): domain Bacteria; phylum Pseudomonadota; class Gammaproteobacteria; order Enterobacterales; family Alteromonadaceae; genus Alishewanella; species Alishewanella ikkense. The sequence goes on along the minus strand of NZ_LAHO01000005.1, from coordinate 137,145 downwards.
TTATCCGGACCATCCTCACTGCCCATAGCAAAAACACCGGCTGGAATACTCACCATGGGTGGCTTAATAAAACGTGTCTCAGCAGCGAAAGCGCTCGACGATGCCAATGTTATAGCTGCAATAACAACTGCCAGCGGTTGTAGTTGGATTTTATTTCTCATCTCTCATCTCTCATAAAAACACCTCGGTTGAATTTCAGGCACGATACGGATTTTCAACGGATGAAGTCTTATGAAAAATCTATTGTTTACTGCAATAGAAATATAATAGAAAAACCCTGGGGTAGCCCGGCCAATATTCATAATGGCCCGAACAACCATGAGCAGTCGTGCCTGCGGCCAACGCGGCCTTGCACACTATCTTGCTGCTAATGACAATATCCTTACGCAATGGGTTAACAATAAGCTAAAATGCAGGCAAAACACACCATCACCCGGGTTCAGCGAATAACACCATGCTTTATGCTTTTAAAGATTTCAAATTTGACAGTGACAGTTTGCTGTTAACCAAAAATGGCGAGCCACTTGAGGTCCGCCACAATGAACTCAAGCTATTAGCGTTATTGCTGGAACACTCAGCCAGGGTGCTAAGTAAAGAACATATTTTATCTTATGTATGGCAAGATAAAGTGGTTTCCGAACAGGTTGTTTTTCAAAATATCAGTCAGTTAAGAAGTATTTTTGGCGATGATGCGATTAAAACCTTCCCTAAACGAGGCTATCAATGGCAATTGAACACCGAAGCCATTTCGCCCCCTCAAACTGAAGTAACACTGACTCAGGCATCGAGCGAATCAACCCAAGCCGCAACGCCCGTTAAGCGACCGCTCTGGCTTTATGCGGTGTTAGCGAGTTTTGTTTTTGTCCTGATAACGGTTATTTATTGGCCGATTGACACTGATCAGCAAGGCATGGAGCCTGCTATCAAGCTAGCCTATATCCCTTTTGCTATGCCGCAAGAAAATACCGACTTTGGAGATTTCACCGCGATTACCCTGAATGACAATGCCCGGTTTAATGTCACCGCGTTAACCCATCTGACTAGCGAGCAATTTCAAATGTCAGCCGAGCTGGAATATCCACTGTTAGCAGAAGCGCATCCCTTTATTTTAACGGGTGAAGTTCGCGCCTATAAGCAGCAGCTTTACCTGGATTTTTTGTTAAAAGGCCCCTTTGCAGACTGGCAGGGGCAGCTATCGGCTGAGTCAGATAAAGCGCTTATAGATCAACTACTCACTCACTTACAGCAGCCTTTTATTTATGATCTGCTAAGCCAGCCACTCTCACCAGAACTTAAACAAGCCAAACTGTCGATTGCCCATCAACTGGCACCCGAAGATTTGATTGTGCTTGGCAGTTTGATCAGTGTTTATCGCGAAACCCGTGAGCACGAAAAAGCCATGGTGCTGGCGGATAAATTAGCCTCTATCGCATTATCGCAACACAATCCGCAGCAACTAGGCAATGCGTTGCTTTATCAAAGTGAAATTTTAACTGGCATGAAACTGTTCGATTTAAGTTCACAAAAGCTTGCTTTAGCCATTGAGCAGTTTGAAAAAATTGATGACTTGAAACGCCAGGCAGATGTCTGGCATGCCCAATCCTGGCTAGACGATCAAAACAATGATTACCCGGCAGTTAAAAGCAGTTTATTGAAATCTGCACTGCTGGCCTATAACGCTAACGATAAACCGCGCGAGTTGGATGCCCTTACTTATCTGTCGAAAATGGCTCTGGTACATCAATTAGAAGATGAAAAGTATCACTATTTACAGCAAGCGGAAAATAAGATGAAGGCGTACCAGCTACCCAGCTACCATTTTGCTATGGTGCCATTTCATTACGCGATTTTCGCGGCCAACCCCTCAGATAAAGAGCCGCACTTAAAGCAAGTGCTCGAGTTCACCACTTTAACGCCAGACCATTGGGCTGCGCAGTCAAGTCGGCAACAACTACTAAAGCATTACATCAATCAAAATCGGCTGACTGAAGCGCAAACCTTAGTCGATAGCCTCGCTTCAGACAATGCCCAGAACGCTTATCTTAAAACCTTACTGGCGCAAGCATTGCAGCAAACCGAGGCCATGATTCGTTATGGCACGCGGGCCTTCGAACAAGCGAAACTTTCGGGTAATCAATGGCTCAGCCTGGATGTGGCGCTACTGCTGTGCAACACGCCAAATATCCAGCTAAACCATGATTTCTATGCACAGTACATTATCGATAACGCCACCGCGAGCTGGCGTCAAAATAATCAAATGCAGTTAGTTGCGCTTAATCTTTAACTAATCATCTTAAACAAACAAGTTCCCCTAAAGGAAGCTGCTATCGTGACGGCCTTTGCTTTGTTGTTTATACAGGGGCAATGCGGGTTGGCGGTGGTGGCTGAGAAAGAAAGAGCATTGCAGATTCGCGAGGGCAATTGATTTGTGGTACAGTATTAAAAGGTAGTACCTTTTAATACTGGGGTGGCAAAATGGCAACATCAGTAAAACTTGACGACGATCTGAAAAGCCGTATCCAGCACCTAGCTGAAGTGCGACACCGTTCATCGCACTGGATCATGCGTGAAGCGATCCGTGACTATGTTGAACGTGAAGAAAAGCGAGAATCGTTTAAACAGGATGCGCTACGCGCCTGGGAGGGGTATCAGGAAAACGGGCTGCACCTGACGCTTGAAGAAGCTGACGCCTGGTTGGAGAAGCTTGAAGCGGGTGAAGATGCAGAGCTGCCTAAATGCCACGTCTGATTTGGTCGCCGCCAGCTCTCGCTGACGTACAGCGACTCTATCGATTCCTTGCTATGAAAGATGAAGACGCGGCCCGACGCGCCATCAAAACAATACGGGCAGGCGTGAAAATACTCGCACACCAGCCGGAGGCTGGGCGTCCTGTTGAAAATATAGATCCATTGTTTCGGGAATGGCTGATTGATTTCGGAGGTAGCGGCTATATCACCTTGTATCGCTTCGATGGCGAAACGGCAACCCTTCTCGCTGTGCGGCATCAAAAAGAGGCAGGCATAAACCCGTCCTTAACAAACAAGTTCCCCTAAAGGAACCTGTTATCTTGTTACAAACAAAGCGTTAGTTACAAAACAGCTTTCACATCCATCCAGTTAACCGCAAACATTGGCTGTTCTCCTTTCACGATCAAGGTATGGGTGCCCTGCGGTAAATCAACGATGATATTGTCGACAGTTTTCCAACCGCGTTCCCCTTCAAGCGTGGGGTTCGCGAATTTTTTACCATTCAGCCAAAGTTCAAATTTTTGCGTTTGCCCGGAGTGAAATACGCGGGCATCCAATTGAAACTTGCCAGCCGTAGTCACCTGAAGGTGATAAACCGCCTTGTTATCGCCCAATGAAGCAATGATCCTGTCATCTTCCGGCTCCAACACTGAGTTTCTGACATCGGCGCCAACAGCGTGACTAAATGCTTCCCCCTGAATTTTTGCTGGCAAAGCGTGCGGGGCCCCTACACCACTATCGACAATCTCATTGCTTTGACTTTCTGTTTCACCATTTAATGCAATAACAGAGTAACGTGCATTATGCGCTAACGGTGACTCATCAATAAAATTAGGGCTCTTAATGACCTTTGAAATAAGTACTTTTTGGTTTGTTAGCGGATCTTGTCGATAAACCTGATAGCCGGTTAAAAATGTCTCAGTGTTTGCTTGCCAGCTTAACTTAACGCTATCTCGGTTGGCCGCAACAACTTTTAGATCTTGCGGTTTGTTTGGATAAGCCGGATTTTTTTTATGCTGAGCTTTGACTTTCGCCTGCGCAACAGCCAGATTTTTGACGAATTCTTTACTACCGCTCTGTGCTGGCAGCTCTTTGCCGCCGGTATCAAGAACTAACCTGAAACCTTCTAACGCACCCAAGAAATCATTAGGTATACGGCTACGTTGGCTTGAATACCAAGGAAACCAGTGCCAACTTCCGCCACGAACAACAAAAGCGTCACAGTTTTCTTGGGTTACCATACTGCCATCCAGAGGTGCATTTTCATAGCTATCAACATAACAGTCGGCCAAGTATTCCATTACGTTACCGGTTAAGTCGTAGACGCCGAACTGGTTGGGTTGGTAGAGCCCAACCACTGCTAAAGTGGCTTCATTATCGCTGCACTGCTCAATATCCCGAACGTTCGCTCCTGGGAATAGTGTTTTAGACTTATCCGCAGCATACCAGTCGGAGATATTGGCGTATTTACACGCTTTTGAAGCCTGACTAGCGTCACCCCAAAAAAATCGGGAGCTCGTGCCTGCTCGTGAGCTATATTCCCATTCCGCCTCTGTAGGCAGCCGATATTTTTTGCCAGTTTGTTCGGAAAGCCAAATTGCGTAATCCACTGCAGCTTGTCTGGTCAAACAAACCACCGGATGGTAATCACTAAAGTTATAAATATTGTTATCCCAGCTACCCCGCTCTTGCAAGCCGGTTAATACATGCTGATAGCAATTGTCTGGCATTTCATAGTTAGTCGCTGCAATAAACTTTCTAAACTCAGCGACTGTCACCTCATATTTACCCATTTGAAAAGCGGGCACTGAGACTTGACGTACTGGCTTTTCATCCTCGCTACCATCCTCACTGCCCATAGAAAAAACGCCGGCAGGAATACTCACCATGGGTGGTTCTATAAAGCCACCCTTACCAGCGAAAGCGGTCGTCGATACCAATGCCATACCAGCTAGAACAAAAGCCAGCGGTTGTAGTTTGATTTTCTTTCTCATCTTATTTTTCATAAAAGTGCCTCGGTTGAATTTCAGGCAGGATACGGAGGTTCAACGGATGAAATCTTAGGAAAAATCTAGTTTTTAGCGAAATAGCTAAAAAATAGAAAAATCCTAGAAAAAATATTGTCGAAGCTGGCAGTAGAGAATTGGTCAGATCATCGCTAGCGCTGCAGACGTAATACTGTCCACATTGATACCAAGTTGATTAAGTTATTTCCCATTTAGCGAGAGTTAATGGGCCAATAAGCAAGGCATTGATTGAAGAGGATGCCTTGCTTAAATGACTTTAAATTCCCCTTCGAAAACGAGCTACACTTTCTCCAGTACAATATCATACTGATAACGATTGCTTGCTCCTTGTCGCTTAGCCGTTATCGCCTGTTGCTGCGCCTTAGACTTGCGCTTAAACAAGCCATCTTGGTCATTCAACGGCTGATCTGGAAAGTACATTTGTGTTATCAGCTCCACGTATCCCAACTTACTCACCATTAAATGAATATGTGGCGTTCTTGGATTGCTAGAACCAAGTGGATAAGCACCCGGCATGACGGTTTTGAACTTAAACCGTCCGTCTTTACCACTTTGAAAAATCGCCCAGCCTTGAAAGTATTCATCAACAGGCGCGTCGCTAGAATCGTGGGGGTGATGATATTTACCAAAGCTATTGGCCTGCCATAGATCGATGGTGGCATCTTCGATGGGGTTGAGATCAGTATCAAACACTTGCCCGCTGATCTCGATAATCTCGCCCTTGGCGACACCAGATTTACCTTGTATCTGGGTGAGATCAAAATCCTTATCTTTTTGCGGTGTTATCGGATAAAAAGGGCCTTTAGCGTCAGTAGGTGTCACCATTTTCGCGTGTAGGCCAGTAGAAACTATGGCAGATGCGGATGCAATTGCCATATTGGTTAGAAATTTACGACGGTTGATTTTTGTCATTAAAGAATTCCTTTAGTTTTCAGTGAGATTATCAATACAATTTGATGTTGAATCAAAGCCAGCGGTTTGAGTTTGATCTTATTCCTCATCTAATTTCTAATAACAATGCCTCGGTTGAACTTCAGGCAGGGTACGAAGTTGCAACGGCTGAAATCTTAGAAAAAATCTAGTTTTTAGCTAAATTGCAAGAAAATAGAAAAATCCTAGAAAACCAAAGATCACGAGTGGAGTTGATGACAACACACCAGCAGTCGGTCATGGCATATTGGGCAACGTATCGCGTGCAGGCTGGTTCATGCAGACAAGGCTCTGCTTTTTTTATTGAGACGGGTAAGTTAAGATTGGAAACAAATCATTTACCCGACAAGTTCACTTAAAAATAATGCGTTATCGATTTAAAGAGTTTGAATTCGACAGTACGAGTTTGCGGCTGACGCAAAATGGCAATACTTTGGCAATTCGTCACAACGAGGCCAAAGTTTTAGCGCTGTTGCTTGAGCGCTCAGATAACGTAGTAAGCAAAGCCGATATTTTGTGCCATATCTGGCAAAACAAAGTGGTGTCGGAACAAGCGGTTTTTCAAAACATCAGTCACCTGAGAAACCTTTTTGGTAATGATGCCATCAAAACCCTGTCCAAACGTGGCTACCAGTGGCAACTGACAACTGAACTCGCTGCCGAGGACAATCCGCCGACAGCGGATGCACGCCACTTTCCATTACCATCGCCACCACCTTCGACTGCCGCCGCTCGCGTTAAAAAACCGGCTTATTGGGGCTACGCAGTGTTAGCGAGCATGGTTTTGCTTTTGCTCAGCGTTATCTATATGCCCGCAGCGCCCGACAAGGGCACTACCCATTCGGCGCTAAACATCGCTTATATTCCAATAACCGCTCCCCAAGGCGCACCGGGCCTGACGCTGCATGATAATGCTGACTTTGCTTTCACGCCCTTAACTCAGCTGAATACTGACCAGTTTGAGATGTCCGCAGAGCTTGAATATCCCGCCTTGCAAAGCGCCCATCCCTTTGTGTTAACCGGCCACCTGCGTAGCCACCAGCAACAGATGTATTTAGATTTCTTACTGAAAGGTCCTGCTGCCGATTGGCAGGGGCAACTGACCGCCTCATCAACAGACGAGCTGCTCCAGCGGCTGCTGCAACATTTAAAGCAACCTTTTCTCTATCAGTTTTTAAGCCAACCGCAAGCATCCGGGCTAAAGCAAGCCAACTTGTCGATAGCCCATCAGCAACAGCCGGACGATCTTATTATTCTGGGTCAACTAGTTAGCGCTTATATTGAACAGGGCGAACTTGACAGGGCCATGGTGATGGCTGAAAAATTAGAAAGCAGCGCCCAAAGCCAACACAACGCGCAACAACTCGGTAATGCCCTGCTTTACCAGAGCAGAATTTTAACCCGTAAAGATTTGTTTGAATTAAGTGCCCGCAAATTGCGCTTAGCTATCGGGCAGTTCGAAGCCATCAACGATTTAAAACGCCAGGCAGATGCCTGGCACGCGCAATCATGGCTCGACTTTATAAACAACGATTATCTGGCAGTGAAAGCCAGTCTGTTAAAATCTGCGCAACTAGCTGATGATGCTAAGGATAAAACACGGCAGTTAGATGCACTGACTTATCTGTCAGTTTTGGCCAGTAAGTTTGGCCAGCAACAGGATAAATATCATTATTTACATCAGGCAGAAGCTAAGATGAATGAGTACCAGCTCCCTATCTATCATTTTGCCAAGGTGCCATTTCATTACGCGATTTTTGCGGCCACCCCCTCAGATAAAGAGCCGCATTTAAAACAGGTACTTGAGTTTACCGCTTTAACGCCAGACCATTGGGTGGCGCAGTCAAGCAGGCAACAACTGCTGCAGCATTACATCAGTCAAAATCGGTTGACTGAAGCGCAAAGCTTAGTCGATAGCCTCGCTTCAGATAATGCCGAGAACTCTTATCTTAAAACCATACTGGCGCAAGCGATGCAACAAACCGAGGCAATGATTCTTTATGGCAGGCGCACCTTCGAACAGGCCCATCTCGCTGGCAATAAGTACATTAGTCTGGATGTCGCGTTACTGTTATGCGGTAGCCAGGATGCGCGAGTTAGCTGTGATTTTTATTCGCAGTACATTGACAACAATGCCACAGCCAACTGGCGACGCCACAATGAATTAATGTTGGCTGCGCTTAATCTTTAAGCCTTTTAGCGCCGAAGTATTCTTTTAACAACAGGATGTAGAAACGCCTATGACAGCACCTTATGCCCTGCCCGCGCTGCTGCTAACCGCGCTACTGGTCTGGCTGAACAGTAGTTCAGCCATTGCCAGTGCCAACGACTTGAAAAACCAGCTACTGGATAGTTACTTACAGCGTTGTTTGCAAGTGCTGCACTCTAAAGGCTATAGCCTGGATGACATTAAAGCGGAATGTAGCTGTGAGCTGGATTATATCGACCAGCACTTTGCACTTTTTACTCAGATGCTGGAGGGCAGCACCGCCGACAACCAGCAGCAAATAAACCACTTTAAACAGCAACTGCTGCAATGCAAAGTACAAGCCGATACCGTTGCTGCACCACTAAGCCCACAAAATACTCAGTACAATTAATCCTATTACCGCAGATATAAATAGCAGGTTATACACTGAGCTGGTTAGCCAGAACTTTAACAGCGTTTTGCCCCAGCGTTGCCGGTAGTAGAATTTCTGACACAGCAGCAAATAAAGCGGGATCCAACATAGCACCGCAGTTTCTAACCACCCCACTACAGTCGCCAGCCAGCTCCAGCTGATACTTTGCCGCAGTAGCCCCAGCGCTAAATACAGCACCGAAAACTGTAAAATAAAACTGTGGCTATGCAGCGCAACAATCAAATGTTCCATGTAATAACGATCAGAGCGGACATACAGCAGCTTTAGCAGCAAGGCAAACAGCGGCAGCAGTAAAAACATCATCTGCGGTGCCAAACTGAAAAATTTATTGACCGCGAGTTTAGGGTTGGCAACCACGGCAGCAAACCGCTCATTTAGCCGCTGCTGGGCCTGTTCTGAGATAAACGGCAACGCCAGTGTATGCTGACTGTGCTCATCGTTAATATATATCGGCACCGCGCTGTTGTTGGGTAACCCGGGTACTTGTTGTAACTCTGTCTGGGTTTGTTTTAATAGCTCAGCCAGGGTGATGTCTGCACCATCCTTCGTCTCCAGTACAATTAACTCTGGATCACTGGCCACAGCGCTAACTTCGATAGCTTGTTGCGGCATCAGTTTTGCGAAAATTAAAAAAGCGATAATGGACGTAAATAAATACAACCGCAGTGGCGGTACATAAGGCACCCGATGACCACTGACATAACGCCGGCTTAAAAAGCCCGGTCGAAACCATAACGGTATTAAGGTACGCCAAAGCCGGGTGTCCCAGTTGCTGAACTCACCGAAGAACTCAGTTACCACCCCACTAACATTACGGATATAACTTTTCTTTTCCTGACCACAATGATGACAAAACTCACCATGCAGTACGCTGTTACAGTTATCACAATACCGCTGTGCCGACATTTCCATCTTCGACTCATACTATGTTGGTTAATCGCAAGGTCGATTCTACGTTAAGCAGTTGTTTTAGCAACAGATGTCCGCGGCTTTATCGCGGACACTTTTACTGTCCGCGGACAGCAGCACGCCTCGTCATCAACAATTAATATTGTTATATATCAACAACCTAAATATTGGCACTAAAGCTGCTAAATGCCTTTAACGACAATATTCTGTTATTAATCAGCAAAGCGAACAATAGCGATGATCCAGGGTACCGAGCAACAAGACAATATTATTGCCCAACCAGCCAAACGTAAGTTGCGCCGCTATCTGGCGGCGGCCATTGTCATTGCGCTGTTAAGCGTAAGTGCAATCGTCGTTTTTCAATCGGCCGGGCAAAGCGCCAGCTTAGTACTGCCGCGTAATCAGCTGCAGTTTGCCACAGTACAACGTGGTGATCTGGTGCGGGATATTGCGGTCCAGGGCCGGATTGTCGCAGCAAATGCCCCTACCCTGTACAGCCAGGACACCGGTCAGGTGCAGTTATTTAAACAGCCCGGCGAAGCCGTTGTTGCCGGCGACTTGCTGGCGACGATCGCCAGCCCGGCATTGCAAAGCGATTTACAGCAACAACAGGCGGTATTGCTGAGCATGACTTCAGAAGCCGAGCGGGCAGTGCTGACCGCGCGGGAGCAACAACTGGATATAGAGCAGGTAATGAATAATGGCCAGGTTAATTTGCTGGCGGCGCGGCGAGAGCTGCAACGGGCCACTCAGTCTATTGAAATGGGCGTTATCCGGGCTCTGGATTTTGATATTGCCAAAGACAACCTGACCAAGGCCGAACTGGAGTTTGATCATGCCAAACGAAAGGTCGAGCTGGCACGCGATAAACTGGCGTTTGAACAAGGCTCGCGCGCTCAGGATATTCACCGCCAGCAATTGGTGGTTAATGAGCTACAACGTAAAGTGGCAGCACTGGATATCACGGCCCCGGTCACCGGTCAGCTTGGCAGCTGGCTGGTAGAGCAACAAAGCCATGTGCTGCCAGGCCAGGCTTTGCTGACGGTAATAGATTTAAGCCAGTACGAAGCAGAATTAGCAGTACCGGAAAGTTATGCCCGCGATTTAGCGCCCAACCAACAGGTTGACATTGCTCTTGGCAACCAGCAACTCAGTGGCGTTATCAGCTATATCGCCCCGGAGGTACGCAATAACCAGGTCAGCGCCCGGGTGCGCTTTGCCCAGCTTGACAATACTCAGCTGCGACAAAGCCAGCGCTTAACGGCACGGGTTATTCTGGAACATAAAGCCGATGTACTGAAAATTGCCCGCGGCGACTTTATCAGCTCTGGTGGTGGCCGTCAGGCTTACCAGGTACTGGACAACCAGGCAGTGCGCAAAAATGTCGAGTTAGGTGCCATATCAGTGCAGTGGGTGGAAATTCTCAGTGGCGCCAGCGCCGGTGAGCAATGGGTTATCTCTAACCTCAGTGATTTCAAAGACCAGAACCGGGTTAACCTGAATTAAGCTCGCGCTTCGGGCAAACAAATACAAAATCAAGGAATAACAATGATTAAGCTAACCAATTTAACTAAAATTTTCCGCACCGAACTGATTGAAACCCATGCCCTGCGCGAGGTTAACCTGCAGGTAAATGAAGGCGAGTTTGCTGCACTAACCGGCCCATCCGGCTCGGGTAAGTCAACTTTGCTGAATATTCTGGGTACTCTGGAAAATTTCGACGCGGGTGATTATCAGTTAGATGGTAAGTCGGTTAAAGGCTTATCCGACGCCGCGCTATCCAGGCTGAGAAATGAGAAAATTGGCTTTATTTTCCAAAGTTTTAACCTGATTAAAGACTTCAGTATTTTTGATAATATCGAGCTGCCCCTGCGTTACCGTGGTTTAAAAGCAGCACAGCGTAAACAACGGATTGAGCAGGCGCTGGAATTAGTGGGGCTGCATGCCCGGCGTGATTACCTACCCGGCCAGCTATCGGGCGGCCAGCAGCAACGGGTGGCCATTGCCCGCGCCATTGCCGGCACACCGCGCATTTTACTGGCTGATGAACCTACCGGTAACCTCGATTCGCTAATGGCCCGCCAGGTGATGGAGCTGCTGGAGCAGATTAACCAGCAAGGCTGCACTATTTTAATGGTAACGCATGACCCGGATCAGGCGCGCCGGGCTGGGCGGCATATTCAGATTATTGATGGTCAGCTTAGCGACACTATGCTGTATGAACCCTTCGCAGCGCAAAGCGCATAAGGAGCGGCTTGTGGAACAATTTCTTTATTATATTAAGGTCAGTCTGGTTAGTATTAAACGCGCGCCTCTACCTTATGCGCTGACAATTTTTATATTAAGCGTAGGCTTAGGTGTCTTTTTTGCCAACGCTACTTTTTATTACCAGCTCAACTCCGATCCGCTGCCCGCCAAAAGCAACAAGCTGTTTTTCCCAATGATGTTAATAACCCCTTACGATTGCAATGACTGCAGGCCACCCAGGGTGCTGAGTTATGCCAATGTACAAAAGCTGGCAAACAGTGACATTCCATCTGCCAAAGCCGCTATGTACAGTGCAGATGGTTACGCCCGACTAAGTTCATCGCAGCCGCCTACACCGGTCGTCATACGGATTACCCAACGCGATTTTTTTGCTATGTTTGACGTGCCATTACTGCATGGCAGTTTTTGGGCCGACGACGGCGGGCGCTTTGAAATATTGCTAAGCCGCGCTATGGCGCTAAAATTGTTTGGTCGGACAGACGTCGTCGGCGAGCAGATGCTGTTGGATGATAAACACTTCAGCGTTATCGGTGTGCTTAATCACTGGCAAATGCTGCCACGGTTATACGATGCCAACGGCCGTAACCACTTAAGCCCGACCGAAGACATTTTTCTGCCGCTGGAAACCGGCTACGATCTGCATTACCTGTCAAAAACTAACTCACAAACGTTCGACAGCACTGATTACAGGAAGTTAAGTACTGAGGGCCGTACCGGCGCGCTACATCAATTACAATATTGGGTACAATTAGATACTGAAACGCAGCAGCAAGCCTATCGACAGTTTATGCTGAACCTGGCTAATGATGAAAAAGCCGCAGGGCGTCATCCGGCACCTATCAATAACCAGTTAACCGCTATGCGCGACATTGTCAGTTATTTTGGTGATGAGTCAGGTGATATACAGGCGTTTGCCCTGGTGACCCTGCTGTTTTTGCTGGTGTGTTTATTTAACGCCAGTCACTTATCATTAAACCGCTATTTAAGTAATCAGTATGAATTCAGCCTGCGCCGCGCGCTGGGGGCCAGTCGGGCCCAGTTGCAGCTGCAAATGCTGGCCGACGTGCTGTTGATGGCCCTTTTCACTATAGTTGGCGCGCTGCTAACTGGCTATGTCGGTATCAAGCTGATGAACCACCTGTTACCGGGCAACAGCTTGTTCTCCAGTTGGGATATACCACTGCTACTGAGCTTACTGACCATTACCCTGGTCTGTAGTTACCTGGTAACGCTTTACCCATCGCTTCGTGCATCTTTTGGCACGTTAAATCAGCAGCTTAAGGAATAATCACCATGTCATTTTACTTGCTTTGTAAAGTGTTATTCAGCCGGAAAGTGGTCACTGGCCTGCTGCTGCTGCAGTTAGCCCTGACATTGGCACTATTGTTAAACAGTGTGTTATTGATGCAGCAAACAAATCGGCAGTTAAAACAGCCAACCGGTTTGGATCTGCATAACACCTTACTAGTGCAGTTAAAGCCTACCACTTCATCTTTACGTGTCTATCCGGCATTAGAGGAATTATTTACCCGGCAATTACAGGCGGTGCAATCTATACCAGGCGTACTGGCTGCCGCTTATACGAATCAATCGGCAATATTGCAAGGAGGTAATAATGGCAATATCTATGATGTCGAGCATCAGGATCGTACAAATGTGCCTGCAGTACCGATGTATTATGTGTCAAAAGACTTTTTTACTGTACTGAATACCAGCGTCTTGCAGGGCGAATTACCGCAGAACGTTGTCTCTCTTGATGATCCGGGCAGGCCTGCCGTAGTATTGACTAAAAGTCTGGCTGATAAACTGTTTCCAGATAAAAGCGCGGTAGGACAAGAGGTTAATCGTGGTCGGGTTGCCGCAGTTATCGACGATTTCTATGGCCAGCGCAGCGCTCAGAATGTTATGTACAACGGTATTCAGGTGGCATTACCTTACACGGTTGATTGGGGTTACAGTATTTTGGTGCGCACCGCGCCTGAACAAACCGAGGCCGTCCGACAACAGCTGGATCAGGTAATCCGTAAGGTAGAACCCAACATTGAAATCTTCTACATCCGCAACCTGGCTGAACAATATCAACGGCTGTATCGCACCGAATATGGTTTGGCCATGTTGCTGGGTATACTTAGTGGCTTGATGCTGCTGGTTACCATGGTATCAAGCTATAGCAGCACCCATTTTCACGCCCTGAAGCGCCAGCAGGAGATTGGGGTGAAACGTGCGCTGGGCGCTAGTAAAAACTCGATTTTACTGGAGCTGCTAAGTGAGAACTGGTTATGCACCGCCATCGGCGCCAGCATTGGTGTAGTGCTAGCGTTGCTACTGAATCAGGCGCTGGCCCAGGTTATTACTATTCCACCATTAAACTGGTACCTACCGTTAACGACCATAGTCACCTTGCTACTTTGTGTCACTGTAGCAACATGGTATCCTGCGGCTATAGCGACCCGGGTGTCGCCGGCAACTGCCACTAAAGCCTTATAAACTATGCTGAAATTATTGGTTATTGATGACAATCAGCCCATCTGCCTGGCCCTGCAAACGCTGTTCGCGCTGCAGGGTTATCAGGTACTGTGCGCCACTGCACCGGCTCAGGCCTGGCAGCTGTTGGCCAGCAATACGATTGATTTAATTTTGCAGGATATGAACTTCAGCGCCGGCCAAATGCAGGGCCAGCAGGGCAAGGCGCTGTTTTATCAGCTGCGCCAACAGTACCCGGATATACCGCTGGTATTAATGACCGCCTGGACACAGCTGGATATGGTAGTTGAGCTGGTTAAAGCCGGTGCCACTGATTACATTGCCAAGCCGTGGGATGATCAGCGCCTGCTGCTAACGGTAGCCAATGCCCTGAAATTAAAGCAGCTGACCACCCAGCAACGACGGGCCGAGCACGAGCGCCAGGCGGCTTTTGCCGGTAAAGATTTATGTAATATGGTGTTTGCCAGCAGCCAAATGCAGCAATTACTGCAGATGGCGTTGCAACTGGCGCCAGCCAATGCTGCTATATTGATCACCGGCCCCAATGGTGCGGGCAAAGAAGGCATTGCCAACGTATTACATGCCAACTCACCACGTAAAAATAAGCCTTTTATCAAAGTAAACATGGGGGCGCTGCCCGCCGATTTAATGGAAGCCGAGCTGTTTGGCGCAGAAGCCGGTGCGTTTAGCGGTGCCAGTAAAACCCGGATTGGCCGGTTTGAAGCGGCAGACGGTGGCAGTTTATTTCTGGATGAAATTGGCAATTTGTCGCTGGCCGGTCAGGCCAAGTTGTTACGGGTGTTGCAAACCGGCGAATTTGAACGTTTAGGCTCCAGCCAAACCCGCAAAACCGATGTGAGGCTGATCAGTGCCACCAACAGCGATTTAACCACGGCGATAAGCCTGGGCGAGTTTCGCCAGGATTTATACTACCGGGTAAATGTGGTGCAGCTGCAATTGCCAGCGCTGGCGCAGCGGCCAGAGGATATTCTGGTGCTGGCCCGCTACTTTCTGAGCGGCAAAAAAGCCTTAAGTAATGCCGCCGAGCAGCAACTGCTGAGTTATCCCTGGCCTGGTAATGTGCGCGAGCTGCAAAATGTTTGTCAGCGTGCCCTGCTGCTAAGCAGCAGTACAGAAATTCAAAGCAGTGATCTGGGATTGCCCGACATCAGCCCCGGCATGAAAAGAGCCCTGGATGATATCGACCGCGCTGCGCTGGAGCAGGCATTAGTGCAAGCGGGGGGCGTGGTATCACGGGCCGCCAAACAACTGGGCATCAGCCGCCAGGCACTGTACCGGCGCATGGAGTTTTATGGCATCGCCACCCCCTGAACCACCCGTCGCCGTCCGGCCGCTATTTTCGTTGTTCAGCCGCAGCGCCAGTCGTTTAAACCTGCTATGCCTGCTACTAACGCTGCTGGCGTTTGCGCTGCAGTATCAGTTCAGCCCCGGCAATGGCTGGCTAAGCCTGGCCATTGCCGCTGGCGGCATACTGTTGTGGGGCTTGCTACATTGGGCGCTGCAGCCGCTACGCCGGGAAATTCTGGCACTTAACCTGCACGCGCAGAACTTACAGGACGGTAGTTTTAATACCAGCGCTAATCAGCTGGCTATTGATGAGCTGCGCCCGCTGGCAACCAGTTTGGAAAATATGTCGGCACAATTACGTTCTGAGCGTGCCAGTTTATATCAGCGGGAACTGCTGCTTGATACGGTGCTGCAAAGCAGCCCAATGGCGTTGATCCTGACCAATTACCACGATACCGTACTGATGAATAACCCTGCCGCCAGCCAACTGCTGACGCAGGGTAAAAAATTTGCAGGCAGTAAGTTAAATAGCCTTACCCAGCACATGCCGCTGCTGCACCAGGCCATGCTGACTAAACAGCAAGGTTTACTCCGGCTGGATAACACTGAACAAGCGGTGTGGCATTTATCAATAAGCCAGTTTCAGCTAAACCAGCAGCAGCACTGGCTGTATTTGCTAAAGCCTCTGACCCGGGAAATTCAGCGTGAAGAACTGAACGCCTGGAAAAAACTGCTGCGGGTCATTGGCCATGAGCTGAATAATACCCTGGCACCGTTATCGTCACTGGCGTTCTCGGGTAAACAACTGGCTGAACAGGCACAACAAGCAGCGTTAAGCCGGTTATTTGATACCCTTAGTGAACGCTGTGCACATCTGAATCAGTTTGTGCAGGCCTATATTGAATTTGCCAAACTGCCCCCACCGCAAGCGGATCGTATTAACTGGCCGCGGCTGATTAATCAGTTGCAGGATCATTACGACTTTGAGCTGCAAGGTGAATTGCCAACACGCCACTGGCATGCTGATCCGCAGCAGTTGGCGCAGCTGTTGCTGAATTTACTGAAAAACGCTCATGAGAGTGGCTCGGCTGCTGCACACATTAGCCTTCGCTGTACCGAGCTTGCCAGTGCACTGCAAATACAGGTGCAGGATGGCGGCGGCGGTA
This sequence comes from Arsukibacterium ikkense, assembly GCF_000987775.1. GTDB lineage: Bacteria > Pseudomonadota > Gammaproteobacteria > Enterobacterales > Alteromonadaceae > Alishewanella > Alishewanella ikkense. The sequence continues at coordinate 120,664 of NZ_LAHO01000005.1, read as the reverse complement.
TTGCCGCCGAGCTGCTGCAGCAAGTATTAGTGCCCTTTTACAGCAGTAAACCGCAAGGCTCGGGTATTGGTTTAACGCTGTGCCGCGATATTGCAGAGGCCCATGGTGGCAGTATCAGCCTGGCGAACTACACCGCTGGCGACAGTTCCGGCAGCGCAGTAAGCGGATTACGGGTTATCGTGACGCTGCCGGAGATTACTCCCACATAATGCCGGTATTGGCCGCCTGGGCTTGTTGCAGTAATTTTAGCAAAGGCTGGGCGCGCTGGCTCAGGCTCACTTTTGTTGTGTCATCTTCCTCTTCAGCGGTATCTGGCTCGCCTGCTTCACGCTCTTGCCCTGCCTCTGCCTGCTCTGCTGCCAGTTTGGCCAGTTGCTGCTGTAAGCGGTTAATGGCAGCAGCGACATCGTCGGCATACATAGCGCTGGGAACTTTCTGATCCCGCCCCAGCATGCTCAAAAGATCCAAAGCAACGTTTTTATGGTAGCTGACATCGCCGCCCGCCTGGCTTTTAAAGGTTATCATGGTGTTACTCCGCGCTTTGCTGCTAATCTGAGCCTAAGCATAACCTACTTTCAGTCTATTTTATGGCAAAGTTTATTCTCGCAATTGACCAGGGCACCACTTCCAGTCGGGCCATTGTTTATAATCAACAGTTACAGGCACTGGCAACCGCCCGGCAAGAGCTAACGTTAAGCTACCCCGCACCGGGCTGGGTAGAACAAAATCCAGTAGAGATTTGGCAAAGCGTATTAGGTTGTATAAACGATGCGCTGGCAAAAGCCAGGCTGACTGCACGCGATATTGCCGGGCTGGCCATCAGCAACCAGCGTGAAACCACCCTGCTGTGGGACAGGCACAGCGGTGAGCCAATTGCCAATGCCATTGTCTGGCAGGACCGGCGTACCGCCGCTTTTTGCCGCCAGCTGCAGCAACAAGGCGCAGAAGCACTGATCAGCCAGAAAACCGGCTTGCGGGCCGACCCCTACTTCTCGGCCAGTAAAATCGCCTGGCTGCTGGATACTATCCCAGGCGCCAGGGCCAAAGCAGACGCGGGCCAGCTGTGTTTTGGTACCATAGACTGCTTTCTGCTGTGGCAACTGACTGCCGGCAAAGTACACGCCACCGATGCCAGTAATGCCAGCCGCACGGCCTTGTATAACCTCAGCAGCCAGAGCTGGGACCCACAACTGTTGCAATTATTTAATATTCCGCCCAGCCTGCTACCTGTGGTAAAAGATTCCGCCGGCCTGTTTGGTGTCAGTTCGGCTGATGTACTGGGCGCAGCCATTCCAATTATGGCGATACTGGGCGATCAACAGGCTGCATTATTAGGCCAGGCTTGTATCTCGCCGGGAATGTTAAAAAGCACCTATGGCACTGGTTGCTTTGCCGTGGTTAATACCGGCGACAAGATTATTCGCAGCAAGCATCAGTTATTAAGCACCCTGGCCTGGCAACTGAATGGCAAGCCGACTTATGCGCTGGAAGGCAGTATTTTTATGGCCGGAGCCACCGTGCAATGGCTGCGCGATAAGCTCGGTATTATCAGCCAGGCCAGTGAAACCGAAGCACTGGCCAACCAAAGCCATTATCAGCAAACCGAACTGTTAATACCGGCTTTTACCGGGCTGGGAGCGCCCTATTGGCAGCCCGAGGCCAAAGCCGCGCTTTTTGGCATGACCCGCGACACCGGTAAAGCACAGTTAGCCACAGCCGCACTGTGTGCCGTTGCCTACCAAAGCGCCGATTTACTCAACGCCATGCACCAGGACGGCATCAATGTGGCACAACTCAGGGTAGATGGTGGCATGACCAACAACCGTTGGTTTTTACAAGCACTGGCAGATTTATGCCAGCAGCACGTACAGCGCTGCAATACCACTGATGCCACCGCCTTTGGCGTGGCGTTTTTAGCCGCCGTTAGCCTGGGTTATTACCCTGATATCTCGGCGATTGCTGCGCTTTGGCAAACCGACTGGCAATTTACGCCACAGCTGGCGGTAACAGAACAACGCCAGCTATATCAGCGTTGGCAAACAGCAGTTGCTGCCGTGCTGGCGCAGCAGCTATAGTAGTGATAACTAACTCATATTAAGGTTGCAGGTAAGCATAATGATGAAGGTACTGATCACCGGATTTGAACCCTTTGCAGGCGAAGCCATTAATCCGTCCTGGCAGGTTGCCAGTGCGCTGCATGGTTGGCAGCTGGATGATGAAGTCAGTATTGTTAGCGTTAAGCTGCCATGTGTTTTCAAACAATGTTTGTTGCAACTGGAACAAGCCATTAGTCAATTTAAACCAGTGGTGGTGATTATGTTGGGCCAGGCCGGTGGCTGTGCTCAACTGCAGCTGGAAAAAATCGCCAGTAACTTTATTAACGCCCCTTACCCTGATAATGCCGGTCAACAACCTCGCAACACCCTGACAGCCTCACATGGACCAGCCGCTTACTTTAGTAATTTGCCAATAAATGCCATGTTACAAGCACTGCACTCACAACAAATACCAGCCCAATTGTCGTTATCGGCCGGCAGTTATGTGTGCAACCATAGCTTTTATGGCTTAATGCACCTGATTAAGAATCAGTTCGCCAGTATTAAAGGGGGGTTTATTCATTTGCCCTATTTACCGGAGCAGGCATTACATAAAGCCGATACCGCCAGTATGGCACTGGCAACCTTGATTGACGCAATAAAAATATGTGTTGAAGTCAGCCTGCTGCAACAACCTGATCAGTTAGTGGTCTGATCAGATGCAGCTAACTTATTCAGATTTAACTATAATAATTTTTGAAATTAATGCTTGCATATATTTTGAGCATTCCTTATGATGCGCGAATTCGAAAGGCAAGTCATCTGAAAAGGTGATCACGCAAAGCTTCAGGTCTAACGGGGAAACCCTACGATAGCTGGGCTGCCGTCGCAAACTGCGATGTTTTATTCTGTTTCGTCCAGAGTTAAACGCATGACCTTTCGTGTACTGCAACCCCGGTTGCTAACAATGATCGTGAACTGACTCAATTCGGAGCTTGAATATGAAAACCAAAATTATCGCTTTAGCTGCTGTAATCGCTACCACCTCTTTTGTAAGCGCTCCTGTTGCCGCCAACGATCAATTAGCGCAGTCTATCTGTTCTTATGTTGCTGCCGACAGTCGTAATAACCTGCGTAAAGTGTTAACTGACAACCGTATTCGTTTATCTGCGGTATACAGCGGTGTGGTATGTGACGGTTTACCCTTAGTACGTCACGCTATTAAACACAACGCCACTGAAACTGCCGAGTTTATGATTAAGCAGTTACCAGGCAGTGTCGTTGCCGCGTCTGGCGACGCTGAATGGGCACAAAGCAATGGCTTTGGCACATCACCCGTTATCAATGCTATTAAAGAGCGTAGCGCCAGCTAACAAGCAATAAATGACCTTTTTAAGGCGCCTAAAGGCGCCTTAATTATTTCTGCATTCCTGTACTATGCTTTTAACTCAAAACAATGTTGTTTAACGTGCTCAGCAATACCAACACCGGCTTCCGACATGGTTAAATAAGTTTGATCAGCACCCGCAGCAATAATGTCCCGCGCTTCGTCTTTGTGCATACTGTGCGACACAATAAACCCTTTAAAACCAGAAGCCCGCAACTTTTTGGCCGCAATCACCTTCGCTTCAACATCATTCATACTGAGGATAACAGCTTCAACCTTACCGTAATCTAAGCCTTGCCAGAACACCTGATCTTCAGCATCGGCGTAAAAAATATTCATGCCTTGCTGTTGATGATCACTGACTTTTGCCGGATCAGAGTCCATGGCAATAATTTTTTTACTGGCTTTCAAATAATTGTAAGCTGCAGTGCCGGTTCGCCCCATACCCATAATTAATACATCTGCATCACCCAACGACACGGGTTGTTCGTCCGGGTGATGAATATTACGCTCAAATTTGAGTAAACGATGGCAAAAACGTTCATACAGTGGATGAGCAAGGCGATTCAAGGGAGCAGAAATCACAAACGATATAGCCACAGTTAAGGCCAACGGTACCAGCCATTCGGGTAACACTACACTGGCGACAATTAAACCAAACTCACTATAGTTAGTCAGGCTTAAGCTCGTTAAAAACGCACTGCGTGCCCTCAGTTTAAACAACACCAATAATAAAAAAAACATTACCGCTTTTAGCGGCAGGATTAACGTCATTACTGCGGCAAATAGCCAGGCATTGGCATCTGGTAGGCCATCGATACCGATTTGCAGAAAAAATCCGACCAGAAAAAACTCTTTTATTGCCCATAACGATTTTGACAACTCACCCGCCCGCGGGTGTTTTGCCAACATTGCACCAAATACCAGCGCACCGAGTTCTGAGCTTAACCCTACCAGCTCAAAGCCCTGGCCGCCAATCACCAGCGCCAATAATAAGCCAAACAAAATTAATAAATCTTCATGGCCACTGGCATCCAATAACTTAAAAAGCAGTGGCCGTAATAGTGGCAAGCCAAACACCAGCAAAGCCCAGGCGGAAGGCATGGTACCGCTTGCCAGACTCATAACTAACAACGCCAGTAAATCCTGCACAATAAGGATGCCGATAGCCACCCGGCCATGAAAAGCTCGCAACTCGCGCTTACTTTCCAGCACCTTTGCCGCAAGTACCGTACTGGAGAATGCTAAGGCAATCGCCAGCATCAATGCCTGATACCAGCTAACGTCAAAAATGAGTAACACTGCAGGCAAAATAAGCACTATTGATAAGCCAAAATGCAGAGTACCACCACCCAGTACTTCTGCTTTAGCCAGGCTTCGGACATTTAATTTTAAACCAACAGTGAATAGCAACAACAACACACCCAGATGGGCAACATGATGAATAATCGATGGTCCCTCTGCCGGTAAGCTCATCTCACTGGCCGTTGCTGAAATAACAAAACCCGCAACTAAATAACCAATGAGTGGTGGCAAACCAATCAGTCGCACTAACAACCCCAGTGAAAAAGCAAACCCAATCCAGACAGCTTCAAGCATTCGTTATTCCTAAATAAATTAAAATCATAAAAATGAAAAATGAAAAATGAAAAATGAAAAATGAAAATAATTACGCAATATTAATGCGGATCATCAATATCAACTTTGGCTGCTGGTGCTATATCTTCTTTGCGCCGGCTAAACAGGCTGCCATTTGCCCGCTGCACCCACTCATTATAGGTGCGGTGTACGCCACGGCGCATGGCAGATGACGAGCTTTCCAGAATACCTATACCCACTAATACCGTAACCACCAGCAACGACAGTTTTATTGCCACTAAGTCCTGGCCAATACCAATGCAGACACCAATGGCTGCCAGCACCCAGATAGTGGCGGCAGAGGTGACCCCTAATACCATGCCATCGCGGCTTAACATAACCCCAGCGCCCAAAAAGCCAACACCGGTAATTACCTGGCCAATAATGCGTGACGGATCGGTCATTTCAGAATTAACCGACATGGAGGCGGCAATAAACACATAGGTGCCCATAATAATTAAAATAGAAGTGCGGATCCCGGCAGGCTTACCCCGCAGCTGGCGTTCCAGACCAATAATAAAACCGCACAGCAATGCCGTTAGCAATTCCTGCCAGTCTAACGGGTCTATTGCAAAAATCAGTTGCCAATCCAGCATAGTTTGTTCCTACTTCATTCGTGCTGCGGTTTTCGCTGCCTGCCACTCAGCCTGGGTAATGGCAGTAGTTGGCACGGCTGTATCTGCATTTAATAGTCCTGCTTGCTCTGCTTGAATTTTTCTTTGAGCAACCATTTGTAATATAGCGGAATTTTCAAGATCTGTTCGTTTGTTCCAGTCAACAATTTCAGTAATGTGGCGGTAACAGCCCACACAGAACTTGTCGCTGCTTAAACGGCAACAAGCAACACAAGGTGATTCAACCATAATTTTGTCGGCTCCTGCAGCAGATTGGTCGTATTAGACACGGCTAAGGCTTAACTTTGCCAGTACTTTATGCCAATCTGGCTGATACTAAAAAAGCTAACTATAACGAAAACCGCCACGGGAACCTACCAATGACCAGATTTAAACCCTGCTTACTTGCGCTGACCATCGCCAGCTTTATGTTACAGGCTGATGACAATGCGCCGGCCTGGGATGTAAATGCACCACAAGGCCAGTTTGAAACCGTTGACATCAATGTGCAGCAAGGCAGCTGGATGAACATCACCGTCAGCCCGGATGGCAAAACCCTGGCCTTTGATTTACTCGGTGACATTTACACCCTGCCAATTGGCGGCGGTAAAGCGACTGCCCTCACCAACGATATAGCCTGGAATATGCAACCGGTGTTCAGCCCGGACGGCAAAAGCATCGCCTTTACCAGTGACCGCGACGGTGCCGATAATATCTGGGTAATGCACAGCGATGGCAGCGAGCCGCGCGCTATCACCAAAGAAAGCTTCCGCTTGCTGAACAGCCCGGCCTGGAGCCCGGATGGCCAGTTTATTGTCGCCCGCAAGCACTTTACTGCCAGCCGCTCGTTAGGCGCCGGTGAAGTATGGCAATACCATATCAGCGGCGGCAATGGCGTAATGTTAACCGAGCGGCCCAATGATCAGAAAGATTTAGGCGAACCGGCATTTTCCAGCGACGGTAAATATATCTACTTTTCTCAAGACGACACCCCCGGTAAAACCTTTCACTACAGTAAAGATTCTGAGTCAGGCATCTATGTCATTAAACGCTTCGAGCGTGAAAGCGGCAAAATTGACCAAATAATTAGCGGTGCCGGTGGCGCTATCCGGCCTACGCCATCACCGGATGGTAAATATTTGGCCTATATCCGCCGGGTTGATTTTCAAAGCACCTTATTTTTATATGACTTAACCAGCGGCCAGCATATTAAGTTATATGACGGCCTGGACCGTGACATGCAGGAAACCTGGGCCATTCATGGCGTTTATCCCACGCTGAGCTGGACGCCAGACAATAAAGCACTGTTATTCTGGGCTGGTGGTGAGATTAAACGGCTGACCATTGCCAGTAAGCAGGTGGCGACAGTGCCGTTTGAAGTTAACACCAGTAAGCAAATTCAAACCGCGCTGCGGGTTAGCCAGGATTTGGATAAAACCGACGTTGATGTGAAAATGCTGCGCTTTGTTAAGGTTTCACCCAACGGCAAGCAAGCGGTATTTACCGCTTTAGGCCATTTATATATTACCGATTTAGCCGACCCGAAGCCGCGCCGGCTCACTAAACAAACTACCGACTTTGAGTTTTACCCCGAGTTCTCCCGCGACGGCAAAGAGCTGGTGTACGTGAGCTGGAACGACCAAACCCAGGGCGCGGTAAACCTGCTAAACCTGCGTAATGGCCGGGTTACCAAACTAACCAGCGAACCTGGCAAATATATTGAGCCAACGCTAAGCCCGGATGGCAAAACCGTGGTGTATCGCAAAATGGGTGCTGGCAGCCTGCTGCCGCGCCAATGGTCATTAAATACCGGCCTGTACAAAACCAGCAGCCGCGGTGGCGAAAGTGAACTGATTGCCCGCAACGGCCGCGCACCGATGTTTGGCGCCGGCAACGACAAAGTGTACGCCATGGATTTTGGCAGCTCGCCCAGCTTGATCAGTATCGATTTACAAAAACACAGCCAGCAAACGCTGTATACCGCCAAGTTTGGTACTGAGTTTAAACTGTCCCCTGATGGTAAATACCTGGCCTTTGCCGACCGTTTTAAAGTATTTGTTACACCCTTTATTGAACGGGGCCGGGCCATTGATATCAGTGGCACCGATAAGCAGCTGCCGGTAAAACAGTTATCAGTGCGGGCCGGTGAATATATCAGCTGGAGCGGCGACAGCCGTAACCTATACTGGAGCCTGGGCCCTGAGCTGTACCATGCCAGCATTAATGGCCTATTCGACCACACGGCGCAAAGCGACGATTTCAAAGTGGCAAATGGCCTGAACCTCGGCTTTAAAGTACCGGCCGATATACCGCGTGGTACTGTGGCCTTTGTTGGTGGCCAGGTGCTTAGCATGAAGGGCGATGAAGTTATCGAAAACGGCGTGGTTATTGTTGAAAACAATAAAATTAAGGCCGTTGGTAGCAGAAATGACGTTGCGGTTCCCACCAATGCTAAGGTGTTTGATATTACAGGCAAAACCATTATGCCCGGTTTATTCGACGCTCATGCCCATGGCAGCCAGGGTACGCAGCAAATTACCCCACAGCAAAACTGGCAAAACTATGCGGGGTTAACTTTCGGTGTTACCAGTATTCACGACCCATCGAATGACACCAGGGAGATTTTCGCCGCCAGCGAACTGCAGCAAAGCGGCCAAATTGTCGGCCCGCGTATTTTCTCGACCGGCACCATTTTATACGGTGCTGAAGGTGCCGGATATACCTCGCATATCGACAGCCTGGACGACGCCAAATTTCACCTGGAACGCTTACAAAAAGCCGGCGCCTTTAGTGTAAAAAGCTACAATCAGCCACGGCGTAATCAGCGTCAGCAGGTGATTCAGGCGGCACGAGAGCTGGGAATGATGGTGGTACCTGAAGGTGGCTCGTTAATGCAGCACAACCTGACCATGATAGTGGACGGCCATACCACCATTGAGCACGCGCTACCGGCTGCCCGGGTGTATGACGATATTAAACAGCTGTGGCAAGCCAGCGGCACCGCCTACACCCCTACCCTGAATGTGGCCTATGGCGGTATTTGGGGCGAGAATTACTGGTACGATAAAACCGAAGTGTGGAAACATCCACGGTTAAGCCAGTTTGTACCGATGGATGTGTTAGCGCCGCGTAGCATGCGCCGCACCACAGCACCGGAGCATCACTATAACCATTTTGAAGTGGTAAAAACCGCTAAGCAACTGCAGGATATGGGTGTTACGACCAATATTGGTGCCCATGGTCAGCGTGAAGGTTTAGGGGCGCACTGGGAAATCTGGATGTTTGCCCAGGGCGGCATGAGCCCGTTAGAAGCGCTGAAAACCGCTACCATTAACCCGGCTAAAACCTTTGGTATGGATCAGCAGTTAGGCACTATTGAACCCGGTAAACTGGCCGATTTAATTGTGATCGATGGCAATCCATTACAGGACATCCGGGTAAGTGACAAGGTAATTTATACTATGGTGAATGGCCGCTTGTTTGACGCCGCCAGTATGAACGAAATAGGCCTGCGCGAACGTCAGCGCCAGCCATTTGAATTTGAAGCTAAGTAACCGCTGTAAATTAACAACAAAATGCCCCTGCTCTGCAGGGGCTTTTTTTACCTTAACTTACCAGCACCAACATCGACTGTGTTATTGACTGCCCAATCGACTGCAAAATGTCAATATAAGCATTCACATCGTCGCCAGCGCCTTTTACTTTAAGCCGGTGGGCATATGCCAGCCGGGCTGTCATGCCAAACCAGAATAGCGCACTGACAAAACCCACCAGACGCCACAAGGTAGTTTTTGCCCACTTTAGCGCCAGGGTGATCGACAGCACATAAATCACGAACCCTGCCAGTTTAGACGAGGCCCAGCCATTCACAAACGGATATAACTGCAGCGGATTCACCACCATCAAATAGATCGCAGTGACAATAAACAGGGTATATAAAATATGCGGGCCAATTTTCAGCAGTTTGTTATTAACCTTATCCGAGCCCTTCAGTGTTAAGGCAAAGCTAACCAGAAAAAACAGCAGTGTCAGCGCTATGATGGTCAGATGGGTATGTTTTATTATCAAGTACATGGCGTATTTCCCAGAGTTTATTATTTTCGCCCGCCAATATAACGTTTTATCAGCGGTTTGACGATGCTAACGCGATAAACGTTGCGCAGCCCCCACTCCGCTAACAACGCTGCAAGCACTGTATAAACTCCCAGCCGATAATGCTTAGTTTTTTTTCAACAACTCGCGGGTTTTATTCTCGTACTTTGTAGTAACAAAAAGTAACACAAGAAAAAAATGATTGATTTGCATTCAGGGTCAAGAATAGACTCGGGTAATTAAAAAACTCAGAGGAAATTCTGCCTGCAACTTGCGGGTAAAGATCCTTTGAATAAGCTGTTAAGTGCTTCCATTAATTTATAAGCGAGTTTCATGAAATCAATACGTTTAATAGTGTTAATTGGTTGCTTGTTATCGGCCAATGTATTTGCAAAAGACGCCTCAGCGCGACAGTTCGTCATCCCTAATACAGATACGTTCGATATTGTCGATTCCCACGAAAATCGCCCATACCAAATTTACGTGAAATTTCCAGTTAGGTACGACCCATCCATTTCGTACCCGGTGATATATATGACTGACGGAGATTATCTTTTTCCGACACTCGCAGGTTCGCTCGGAATACCTATGTCTGCTGGCAAAATTACTAACAGTTTTTTAGTCGGTATATCGTGGCAGAGAGATATTTCAGCTCGCAGCAGCCGAATCCGCGACTACACTCATGCTGTCGATGAAAGCTGGAAGCATACGACTGGCGGGGCAAGTCACCATTTATCATTTATTCGTGATGTTGTAATTCCAACGATAGAAGAAAAATACAAAACAGACCCATCTTCACGCACATATGTTGGCAACTCGCTTGGAGGGCTATTTGGCGGCTATGTCCTGCTCCAAGCACCTGAGATCTTTAAAAACTATGTACTTTCTAGCCCTTCGTTTTGGTTCGATGATGAATCATTACTTACGGATGTCGTTAAATTTGATGCAAAAAATATCAATGCCAACGTCTACATCTCTGTAGGCAGTTTGGAAACACCAGATACTGGAGAAACTATTCATGACATGGTCGACGTAGCTCAACGCTTTCACGCCGTCCTTGTCTCGAAGAATTCACCATCATTGCGATTACATTTCAGTGAAGTTGAGGCGGCAAACCATGAGGTTGCTTTTGCAACCTCAGTAATTCAAGGATTATACTGGCTTTCAAGACCCGGCACTCAACAAACCGTGCTACCGGACCATTTTCACACTGCCGGTAACACTTGAAAAGCAGCAATGCAAAACTGGCCGGTTCACTAGGCGTTATAACTCAAGGAGAGTTAATTGAAAGATTCTGTTTTTTTCACAATTCTGGCTGGTGTTTCAGTATTTGTTGTGGGGCAATTTATTTTGAAACTGGTCTTGGAGCCAATAGTTTCTTTTAAGGAAAGCTTGGGTAATTTGTCGGCATTTTGTTTGAGATACAGGGCCAAAATCACCAATGCTAATGCATCGCTAGAGCTTCAGAATGAACTCAAAGTACTAATTTCAACAATTCTATCGAAGAGTCAGTCGATCCCATTTTACTCAGCTTTCGCGAGGGTGCTCGGGTTACCAAGTGAAACATCTATAATCGAAAGCTGTCGTCTACTAAATGGCATTTCATATGAAATGGTCAAAGAGACATCACAGCATCAAGGAAATCTACAAGGACCTTTTCTAATCCTTACGGATCTGCAAAAAGTCAGTGAGTTGTTAAAGGTTAGGCTTGATTACAGTGAGTTATAACAAACACAGTCACAAACGGCCACTACGTGGCCTGGACCTCAACCTCTGCGCGGGTTTGAGGCCGCTGCTGCGGGCGTTAAATTTTTCAAGGAAGAATTTGTGAATTTCAGAGTTATTAAAAATGTTGTATTAATTGCAACTGTGCTAGCCGCGGGGGCTGCTGCCTTTATTAAGGCACAGCAATACAAAGAAGATTACACTTCTGATTTTGTTGATGAAAGGATTTACTCTTCGGTATTAGGCGAAAACAGGAAAATCTTTGTCCGGCTACCTAGTGGTTACGAGCGAAGTAAAAAATACCCGCTAATAATTAAAACTGACGGCAATTTTAATCTGAAACGCTGGGATGAAACACTGGCTGAGCTGAGCTCACAGGACATTACAGAAGATTCTATAATCGTTGCTATACCTAATTTATTTTGGGTTGATTCGAGAAACAGGGATTTAGTTCCTCCGTACGCTCGACGTGATGTAAGTATTGAAGCTCGCCCTGAAAACGATAATCATCGGAATATATTTGGTAAAGCTGATAAATTTTTGGCATTTATCGAAACTGAATTGATCCCATATCTTGAGAAAAATTACTCTATTAACGACAACAGGTTGTTAAGTGGCTTTTCGGCAGGTGGGAGTTTGGTGCTCTATACAATTGTTACTAAGCCGGATCTTTTTAGCGGTTATTTTGCTTTTAGCCCAGCAGCTTGGTACGACGATTCGGTGGTTGTAAAAGAGTTCGCAAAAAACTTGCCCGTTACCAATGGTAAACCAATTTTTTTATACCTTAGCTTGGGTGCAGAAGAAAATGAAATTATTACTGGTTCTTTCAAAGGGCTACTTAGTGCTTTGGAAACCAATGCTCCCGCCAATTTACAATGGGCATACAGTTATAGCGAGGGGGCTGGGCATAATGCTAACCCATATGTTTCCGTACCTAAAGCGCTGACTAAGTATTATGAATTTTGGGCAAACAAAATTTAACAAGGCCAGGCACGGCGACGTTATGTGTTTTCAGAGGTACTAGTTTAATGTCAAACGTCTTAAATGTGGTTAAGTTACGGAATGCTAAATCGGATTTCAAAATGCTGGTTGTTTTGACATTTTGCTTCGTTGCTTTGTCATTTTTTGCAATAGGTTTTATGTATGCTCAAGCTCCAGAAGTCGGTATTTTAGTTAAGCTTTTGGCAATCATGGGCACTATTAATATTGCTATGGTGTTCTATATAATTAAAAAATTCAATGCTTTATCAAACACATAACAAGGCGCCATTGTCATTGCTAACGCGACTGGGACGGCTTGCGCTGCGCTCCAGCCGCCCCAAAGCTATGCGTTAGCGTAAAGGAAGCAAGCATGACTCAAGTCGCATATCATATTTTTTATGACTTTGATGAGATGTTGAGGGGGCTCCCCTTACATACAAGATTGTCTAAAAGTGAAGAAGAGGAAAATATTAAAAGATTGCCTTTTGATTTGGATACAGTTTTAGATGATGAAAATGCAATAGTGAATATTTCGACTTCATCAAAAGGGAAAATATACTCTTCATTCGGACTATAGAGCCCATGTCGATAGTCGAGGAACGCTTAAAAATGGTGCTGCAGAGTTTGTGCCTCTTTGGTGAACAGCAAGAATCTGCTGCCATTATTGATACCAAGTAAAAAAATCGTTGGTAGAGAAGTCTATGGTCGGTGCTGACTCTGTTAATTATTTTTTTGATGAAACGTAAGAGTGAGGTTTATATGAAATGGATTTTCTTTATTGTATTGCTTGTTCCTTTGACGTGCTCTGCTAACTGGTTTGGACCAAAAACATATGAGGATTGCATCATTCAAGGGATGAAAGGAACTACCAGTAACGTTGCTGCTCAGGAAATTAAAAAAGCTTGTAGAATTAAATTCCCAACACCTCCTAAACCAAAAGCTAAAACCCAAAAAATTACGGGACATGCAGCCAATCAGGCGCTAAATAACTTGAGATTGTCGAGTGCCCCCAATTACTTTGGTAGAAGCGATACTGATCATAAGGTTGAATTTCATAATCCCCTCGAAATGTGGGTAACTAGTATCACAATTGAAGTTCGAATTAATGATAATGAGCCAATATTTTATAAAACTTCAGCCAATGTAAAGCCACTCGCTACAGGTATTGCGTATTTCGGCATAGGTCTTTCCGAAAAATCAAAAATTACCGCATGGCGTGTTCATGAAATAGATGTCTCTGACCAAGATCCGAGAGTTTTTTAATGGTTATAAAGTTACTGATTTCTGACACTTGCTCAATTTCAACATGGCATACTCATGAATCGGTGTGGGTCGCTAACAAACGCCAGCACAGCGCGCCTTCGGCGCTCGACTTGCAACAAGTTGCTCGCGTGTGTGGCGGGCGTTAGGCAAAGCAAGGAGTAAGTAGATGGATCATATCAAAAATCGAGTAATTGCCCTCATTTTAGGTGTTGCGCTAGCTTATGCGTCAATTGCTATTGCAGGCATTGGTGCAGCAGTAGCAATACCGGCTGACATTTTAAAACCGGTTGTACAAGTATCTGCCTTGCTTGCCTTTACGCTGGTCGACTTATTCACTATCGCAGTGCCGCTAGCCGCAGCATTTTTAGTGGTGGCTTTCGCCAGTAAGCTGTTAATCAGTAAGCCAGATTTCACTTTTTACGCGTTGCTGCTCGCGCCTCTGGTGCTATTACAACTGTATTTTGTTGTGCAATCACAGCCTCAAATGTTCAATACAATCGTTACAACGCTGCCACGTTATCTGTTGTTGGCCGTGTGTTTTTACTTTTTAGTTCGCAGCAGTAAACGGGCAAATGCCTAACAAGGCCAGTCAGCAACGGCCACTGGTGGCCTGGACCTCACCCGCTGCGCGGTTTTTCGGCCGCTGCTGGCGGGCGTTTTAAATTTTACGCAACCAAATTGTTTTATAAGGAAATTATTTAATGAAAAAAATACTGTCTGTTTTATCTCTTGTCGCCGCTTTTTCAGCTTTTGCAAATGAGCCTTTAGAGTTAACGGTAAATGTTTACCTGAATAACGAGCTTGTTGTAGCGGACGTTGTTCAGGCTGAAAGTGGCCAATTGCAGTCAATTACCGCAAAAGATGTGCTTATGTTTAATGTTACGCCAACCCTTAATGATGACGTCGTGACTTTAACGTCATCGATGCACAAATACAAAGATGGTTCATTTAGTAAGTTTGCTGAACCAGTGTTGCGTGTAGCGCTTGATAAGCAAGCGGTTATAGAGATTGGCACTGAGGGCAAAAATATTTATAAGGTAGAAGTAACAACCAAAAAAATATAACGATCAAATTTTATCGGCAGCAAAAGCGCTGGCTGCGACGTCAACCCGCTGCGCGGCCGCGCTAAATTTGAGTGTATCGGCAGAATAGCCAGCCACTTAATTAATCGAAAATATCGCCGGCAAACCCAGGCTTGACGGCGCAACGTGCTAAGCCAGTTGCCGTACTAGTTTTGATGCCCTAACACATTTTTTTCGCTTTTCTTGGTCGTTTTAGCCGCTTTCTTTTCTTTAGCGGTTAATAACGGTTTCTTTTTAACGTCTTTTTTACTGTCTTGACCTTTGCTCATGATAATCACCTGTGTTGAATATACGCCTGCAGCAAGTGCCCACGGCGCCCTGCGCTTAGCAGTATGGCCCTAATTTAATAAAGCGCAACTGCGCGCGCTGAGTTATTCGGCTATTGCTTGCCAGCCCTGCTCTGCTTTCGTCTGACAAACCGGGTTGGCCTCAAGCAGTGACTCGGCGAAAAACCATTCTTTAAATACTTGCCAGTCGTCATTTATCGGGCTTTGACATTGGCCATTCGGTTCACTTGCGAATAATGCCTCGGTACACTGCGGCGTGTTAGCCAGCTGGCCGCGATACGCATAGGCATATACCACCTGGCAATGGTTGCTGACATAGGTACGGAACACCACCAGCCAGCCTTGCTGATACCGCACCAAACTAAAACTTGGAATATTATACTTAATCGCCGTCGCAATGATCTCAGGCGCCTCGGCTTGCGCCAGCAGGGTAAGCTCGCCGTTCTGGCGCAACCGGATCTGAATTTTCTCACCGCGGCGCCAGGCAAAGCCATCATAGTCAGTAGCCGCAGCTGCAGTGGTTAAGGCATTCAAACCCTTTACATCGCGGCTGACTTCCTGGCGGATGGTGCGTGCTATTTGCTCGGCTTCAGTTAACGTCTGCATGTTATCGCACGCCGTTACCAGCATAAATGTTACTAATGCTAACCAGATTTTCAACACAGGTTTTATGCTCATTTAATTGCACTGGCCTTATTAGCATAGCAGCCAAGTTTTAAGCCGGCCCGGCAAGCTAGCAGCCAAAGCAGCATGGATAACAGCAAATAAGCCGCCGCCAGCAGCGCCTGCCCGGCCTGGATTAACTGCATAAATTCCAGGCTGAACACCGAAAAGGTCGTAAAGCCGGCACATACCCCTGCCAGCATAAACTGCTTTTGCCGGTCAGTTACCTGCCAGCGGCCGTCAGGCCCGGTCAGGCTGGCGTAACAACCAATCCAGAATGAGCCAATAATATTCACCACTAAGGTTGCCAGTGGCAAGCTGTTATCAGCTGATTGCAGCCATAACGAACAGCCAAAGCGAAGCAACGCACCTAGCGCACTACCCAGCCCGACCGCCAGATATAAACCCGGCCTTAGCATAACCAGACCCCCAGCCTAAAACCGGCAAACACCATACTCAGGCACAGGCTGAACGACAAGCCAATATTCAGCAGTGCCTGCTGATAATGCTGGCTTTGCCATAAGGCCAGGGTTTGCAGGCTAAAGGATGATACCGTGGTGTAGCTGCCTAACAACCCGACAATCAGTACTGTACCCCAGCTGGCGTAATCAGGGCTTGCCTGCAACCAGGCAGCCACCATGCCAATAGCCAAGGCTCCGCTACTATTTATCAGCAAGGTGGCCAGCGGGAACTGCACCCCCCAGTATTTGGCGATGATATTACTAAATGCAAAACGCAGCATGCCGCCTGCAGCGGCAGCCAAGGCTACCAGCATAAACAACAATACGGGATGAGTTTGAACGCTCAACAGGCCTGCTTAACTTCATAATATCGACAATGTTGCTGACACTAGCTGGCAGGCTGTGCCCTGTCAAGCGTCGTAACACAGAGCTTAAGACCAACATCTTGCGATGTATCAACTCTTTAGCACAGTTTTTAATTGGGTTTATTGCGGCTTTACTTTACACTAAATTTATTCTTAACCTCATCACTAACGGAAAGCCAGTGCTGCAGCAATTTTTACATCAACTGCTTCATGCGCTAAAAAATTTGCTACCGATAATATTGGTAGTGCTGTTCTTCCAGTTAGTTATTTTCCAGAGCCTGCCAAGCGACCCCTTAAGCATTACCATAGGGCTATTTATTGTCGCCATTGGTATTGCCCTGTTTTTGCTGGGGCTGGAGCTCAGTATCTTTCCGGTTGGCAAAAACCTGGCCAACCAGTTTGCCCGCAAAGGTTCGTTACCGCTATTAATGATATTTGGTTTTGCGATTGGTTTTGCTGCGGTGATTGCCGAGCCGGCACTGATCGCAGTGGCCGAGCAGGCCGAGCAAATCAGCCAAGGTCGGGTAAACGGCCTGACCCTGCGCTTAATCGTGGCGCTGTCGGTCGGCGCAGTGATGGCCTTGGGGGTGCTCAGAATCATCTTAGGCTGGCCCATTCACTGGCTGATGATTGGCGGCTATATCATCGTACTACTGGTCACCTTTTTTGCCCCGGCCGAAATAGTTGGCCTGGCTTATGATTCCGGCGGTGTGACCACCAATATTGTTACCGTGCCGCTGATTGCCGCACTGGGCCTGGGCCTGGCCAGTTCGATTAAAGGCCGTAACCCGTTAACCGACGGCTTTGGCCTGGTGGCACTGGCGGTGATGGTGCCGATGATCAGCGTGCAGGTGTATGGCATCTGGGTGTATAACTTTAGTAGCGCCGCCGCCATCAGCCAGGTAGCCGCCGTGCCAAGCCAGTTGCACTGGTTGCTGCAAGCGCTGCTTGATTTAGCCACCATGGTAAAAGATATTCTGCCAATGATTTTGGTAGTGCTTATTTTTCAATATCTTATTCTACGCCGGCCACTGGCGCACCCGGCTAAAGTCATTATTGGCTTTGCTATGGTACTACTTGGCCTGTATGCCTTTGTACTGGGGCTGAAACTGGGCCTGTTTCCGGTTGGTAGCCTGATGGCTGAGCAGCTTATTAATAAAGGTTACAACAGCTTAATTTTACTGTTTGCCTTTACGATTGGCTTTGCCACCACCATGGCCGAACCAGCGCTGATTGCTATCGGTAACCAGGCAGAAGAAGCGGCCCGCGGTAAACTCAAAGGCTCCGCTATCCGGTTAATTGTCGCCTTTGGCGTGGCCATCGGTATTACGATTGGCGTTTACCGGATCATCAGCGGCGACTCTATTCATTATTACATTATGGCCGGTTATCTGCTGGTGGTGATCCTCACGGCCCTTGCCCCTAAATATATTGTGGCGCTGGCCTTTGATTTAGGCGGTGTCACCACCTCTGAGGTCACGGTGCCGCTGGTGACGGCACTGGGAATTGGCCTGGCCAGCTCTATTGAAGGCCGTAATGTGTTAATTGACGGCTTTGGCTTAATTGCCTTTGCCTCTATTTTTCCGATCATAACCGTTATGCTGTACGCCATAGTGGTGGAGCGGTTTAGCCAAGTCAGGAGTGATCCAACATGAAATTTTCTGCAATAGTGGTAATTGCGCCAGATGATCTGGAAGAAGACGCCATTGCCAAAGCCAAAGAGGCCGGCGCTACCGGTATTACCATTTTATCGGGCCGTGGCATCGGTGTTGAAAACCGCAAAACCTTCTTCGGCATGACCTTCGAAGGCAGCCAGTCAGTATTACTAATGGTGGTAGCTAAGCATCTGTCGCTACCTATCCTGAAAAAAATGCAGAGCTTACTGCTGGATGAGGGCAAATCGCGGGGTATTGCCTTTACCGTACCTATTGATCATTTAACCGGGCTGGATATGGGCCAGGTAATGAAATTTGAACAACACTTGCGCGAGCAAAACGACTAGGAGCAAATAATGGCCGTTAAACTGGTTAAACACCTGATGGTGGCAAATGTAGTATGCATTTCGCCATTCAGTACCCTG
Source organism: Arsukibacterium ikkense (assembly GCF_000987775.1). GTDB lineage: Bacteria > Pseudomonadota > Gammaproteobacteria > Enterobacterales > Alteromonadaceae > Alishewanella > Alishewanella ikkense. The sequence continues at coordinate 101,990 of NZ_LAHO01000005.1, read as the reverse complement.
CGTGAAGCGCTGAGTATGATGAAAAAACACAATATTAAGTGCTTAGTGGTCGACCGTCAGACCCCACATGATGCCTATGGTTTGATTACCTACACCAATATTTTAAAAACCATTATTGCTGAAGAAGGCGATATTGACTTAATCAACGTGTACGATGTCTGTATTAAGCCAGCTATCGCCGTCAGCCAGGAAATGGCCGTGAAGCATGCGGCTGATTTAATGAGCCAGCATCGCTTAAAGCGCTTACTGGTTACCAGTGATAACCAGTTGGTAGGTTTACTGACGATGGACGATATGATTAGCGATATTTTACTGTTAATTGACTAAGCCGGCAGCGCTGGCGCAGTCGCTTTGCTGATCAGCGGCTAAGCAGCAGCTGTAACTGATTGCGGTTAGCCTCTTTGTCCAGACTATCAAATGGCAACAGGATATCGTCTTTACCATTGCCATTTAAGTCCATTACTCTTACCCGGCTGCTGTCGCGCGGTAAATCCAGGTTTAACCGTTCACTACGCCGGCTGAACAGCCGGCTGGCGTCGGGTTCATAAAACCGCAGCTGACGCCCACCCTCACCCACTACCAGGGTTTTCTTGCCATCAGCCGATAAGTTCGCCAGTTCAAATAACGGCATATCAAAACGCAAATTAGAAATGCTGACATCAATGGTTGCCTGCTGCCGGAAATCAGCCTTTGCCGGGTAACGCCGATTGTCATCCAGCAAATAAAAATCAATATCCAGATTAGCACTGCCGCGTAGCAATACCCGCACTATGGTACTGATACCAATATGGGTGGTGGGAATATAAAAATCTTTGCGGCCATCGCCATTAAAATCGGCAATCACTACATCAGTTGGCACAGAATCGATATTAATCTGGGTATCTGGCTGGGCATTAAACTGCAAGCCCTGCTCGGTTAACTGACCAAAATGCACTTCAAAACTGCTGCTTCTGTCCAGTGCATCAGCAATTTTTTCCCGGCTAAGCACCAAATCAGGAATGCCGTCCCCGTCCAGATCGGTAATGTCATTTAAACTTACAATGCTTTGACCGCCATAACTGCGCCCGGCATCAGAACGCTGATCGGCCTCACGCTCAGTGGATAAACTTACCGGCCAGTCCGGATAAAAGGGCGTGCTGCTGAAATTGCCATCGGCCTGCTGCAAAAACACTTTAAAACGGCCATTTTCGACAAACAGTAAATCGGTTAAGCCGCTACCATTCACGTCTAAGCTATAAAAACGCCGGGCACTGTAATCGGCCCTGTTGTTATTCCAGGTTTGTACCCGGGCTGTCACCGGCAGGGCAAAATGGCGGAAACTGCCATCGGCCTGCTGGCGGTATAAATGATAGTGCTGAAAATCGGGGAGCAGAAAGTCAGATAAACCAGAGCCTAAATCCAGGCTGAAATCGCGGCTACGCAGGCGTGCCTCATCTACCAGCCGGAACATAGAATCGCTGGCAAACAATAATTCGTTGCTATTGGTATTGCTGTCAAAACGATACACCCCCGCAGCACCCAGCAACACCAGTTGCGGCTTGGCATGTTGTGCCAGGGTAGCGGTGGTAAAATACTGCACATCGGCGGGTAGTGGCAGCAGCCTGCTGCTGTAGTCGGCTAAATCAATTTTAGTTAACCAGCGTTCAAACTGGTTAAAACCCGACACCAGTAAACTGTTGCTGTTATTCAGCTGCACTATGCTGCCATTCGCCGGATGCTCAAGCATAATGGTGGCTTTATCAAATTCTTTTGCCTGCAATGGTGCTGCTAATACTAAGTTTACTGTCAACGCTATGGCGCTGACTACCCCTGTTGCTCTCATAACACTCCTTTTCCACCCGGCGTTTTACCGTTTACACACTGATAATGTCCGCCGACTTAACCGGCGCTGCTGATTGTGACAGTATTTATCGGCAATAGTTTATTACTGTTATAGCAGTTGCAGGGATCAGTAACTCTACAAGTAGGTCAAAGTGTTAAAACATGTCAGCTAAGAATAGAACGAATGCAGCACATTAAATATAAACAAGGCCAGCCGGGTGCTGGCCTTGATAAAAGCGCTTATTACTTGGTATTAATGTGAATTAACGCGCATTAGTACTTTCAAAAATTTTATCCGCTGACGCTGCAACGAAGCCAGTGTATAGCATGCCGCAGCTCAGTGGATAACGGCGGGCGAATTCGTAAAAGCAGCTGGGGATAGTGGCTACCGTATCGCTGAATTGCACTTGGTGTAAATCAGCCAGGGTAGACGATTGCTCCAGATAAACATCCGGGGTGCCTTTAATTTCGCCACCTGAGGTATTCAGTAAAAAGCCGGCATGTTTCAGCGCGGTATTTACCTGCTCTAAGCTGTCGAAACTGGCCAGCTCGTTGACGCTAACGGTAAAGTGGTTGGCGCGATAGCCCCAGGCGGCAACCCAGGCGGCATATTCACTTTCTGCCAGCAGTTTTTCATAAGTGGCCTGGCTTACCTGCCAGTGAGTGCCACTGTATAAAAAGTTATCGGCTGTGACGGCTTCATCCGGAATTTGCGCAACCAGTTCAGTAATAGTGTCACGTAAGAACGCTGAGCATTTATCCAGCAACAGCTCAGAGATAAATACTTTTGGCTGGTTACGGTCCGGGTGCTCGAAATGCTTGGCGTACAGTTTTTTCGCTGCAAAGTGATACTCACCGCACTCTTCATAACCCAACGCCAGAAAATGCGCGGCCAGTTTAGCCAGGCCTACTTTTTCCAGGTTAAAGGTCCGCAGCGCGATATGGTCGTTTATCACATCATCCTGTTGTGACGAGCCCAGCAACTGGTGCACTTTTTTGGCCGACGGCGTTACCGCTACATAGTCTTGCCATAAGTTGGCGAACAGGGCATTTACATCAGTGTGCATATCTACTCCGGTTTAGGTCTAATCACAATTTTTAAAGGGTGGTATTAACTAACATCATTATACGGCAATGGCGGCTGTTCAGGCCTGATCCAGATTAATAAAACGCGCCATCTCGCCATCGCTAAGTTGCAGAGCCTCTGCCAGCTGTGGACTAAGTAACAAGGTATTACTTGCCTCATCAAAGCACGCGGCTTTGCCAAAACTAGCGCGAAAATCCTGTACGGCAGTATTGGCCACCGCCAGGGTATAATCCCCTTGCGTATCAGCGACAATTTTTACCGGCACTTTTTTGCTGGCCGCAACCGATTTAATCTGGCTAAGCGGCGCTTCTACTGTTGGCCCGGCATCGAACAAATCAATATAGCCTCGATGACTAAAGCCTTCTTTTTCCAGCATGCGCAGCGCTGGCTTGGTGTTTTCATGCACCTGGCCAATCACCGCCTGGGCGCTTGCTGGCAGCAAGCCAACATATATAGGGTGGCGAGGCATCAGCTCAGCAATAAAGGCCTTTTTACCCACGCCTATCAGCTGATCGGCAGTCGGAAAATCGATGGTTAAAAACAGCTGTTGCAGCCAGTGCCAGAATGGCGGCTGGCCGTCTTTATCGGCGGCACCGCGCATTTCGGCAATCACTTTGCTGGCAAAACGCTGGGGGTGCTCGGCCATAAATAAAAACCGCACCTTGGATAAAAAGCGGCCGGCATGGTTACGCCGGTAGCTTTCGCGCAGAAACAGCGTACAAATTTCTGAGGCGCCGGTATAGTCGTTACACAGAGTCAGGGTTTTCAGCTGGTTCATCACATTCAGCTCGGCACTGTGATGAATAACGGTGTTTTGCTGAAAATGATACAACGGGGTTTGCAGGCCTACTGCCGCTTCAATACCGGTAGTACCGACTATTTCACCGCTGCTGGTATCTTCCAGCACAAACAAATACCCCTGATCGCCCGGTTGCTTAACATCAGCCTTAAAGCTTTGCTCGGCATGCTTAATTTTCTGGGCTAAGCGCTCATCGTGCACTGGCAACGAGGTAAAGCCATGGCCAGATTCAATGGCTATTTGTTTTAACGCCGTAAAATCAGCGGCGGTAATAGGCCTGATAACCAGCATAAATTACGCCTGCTTTGCTGTAGGAGCGGCTATCTGAGCAATGGCCTGCTCCAACCGTGCCATACCTGCAACAATGTCGGCATCCGGAATAACCAGTGACGGCGCAAAGCGCACCACATTCATGCCGGCAACCAGCGTCATTACGCCATGCTCAGCGCCAGCCAGCATAATATCACGTGCTTTACCGGCATAATCAGCATTGAGTACGGCACCTATTAACAAGCCCATACCGCGTATTTCACTGAACAGCTGATATTTGTCATTGATCCGCTGCAATTCACGCTTAAACAGCTCTGCTTTATGTGTAACGCCGTTCAGTACTTCCGGGGTGTTAACGGTAGTGACCGCGGCCAACGCCACCGCACAAGCCAGCGGATTACCGCCATAGGTAGAGCCATGGGTGCCCACCACTAAATGCTTGGCAATCTCAGTGGTGGTTAACATGGCACCAATCGGAAACCCGCCGCCCAGCGCTTTGGCCGTGGTTAAAATGTCCGGGGTTACGCCATAGGCCATATAGGCATACAACTCACCCGTACGACCGACGCCGGTTTGCACTTCATCAAAAATCAATAAGGCATTGTTGGCATCACACAGCTCACGCACGCCTTTAATAAACTCCGCGGTAGCTGGCATGACCCCGCCCTCGCCTTGCATTGGTTCAACCATTACTGCGCAGGTATTGGCGTTGATCAGTGCTCTTAAGCTATCCAGGTTATTAAATTCAGCATGCTCGATGCCTTCCGGCTTCGGGCCAAAGCCATCTGAATAGGCTGGCTGGCCGCCAACGGTGACGGTAAAGAAGGTACGGCCATGAAAACCTTGTTTAAAGGCAATGATTTGATCTTTATGCTCGCCATATTTATCTTTGGCATAACGACGGGCCAGCTTTAACGCCGCCTCGTTCGCTTCGGCGCCCGAGTTGGCAAAATACACTTTTTCGGCAAAGGTATGATCAACCAGCGCTTTGGCCAGTAATAATGCCGGCTCATTGGTTAATACATTAGACAAATGCCACAGCTTGTCGGCCTGGGTTTTTAACGCGCCAACTAATGCCGGGTGGCAGTGGCCCAGACAGTTAACCGCAATACCACCGGCAAAATCGATATACTCTTTGCCGGCCTGATCCCACAATCTAGAGCCTTCGCCTTTTACCGGAATAATTTGCGCCGGCGCATAGTTAGGTACCATTACCTCATCAAACAAACTTCTGCTTACTACCATTTTTTAACCCTCTGCTGTTGCCAAGGCCCCGCTGCCGTTAATTTTAATGTTGGTGTTGACGGGGGCTGAATGAATACCACTATTATATTGGCTAGCTTTAGCAATGTGCAGTATCATTATTAACAATTTAACAGTTAATTACGTCATTTTGACGGAAGGATTTAGCAAAGTGTCAGTAAGCTCTCTTAAAAGCGTCATTACGAAAGAAGATGAAAAGCTGTTAGCTGTGCTGCAGCACAATGCCAGGGCCAGTATTTCTGATTTAGCCCGCCAGCTGAATTTGTCGCGCTCAACGGTGCAAACCCGCTTACAAAAGCTGGAATTAAGCGGCGTGATTAAAGGCTATACCGTAGAGTACGGCGATGAATATCTGGCCACTCTGGTGGCAGCACATGTCAGTATTAAGGTACGCCAGAAGCTAACCGCCCGCACTAATATTGAGCTTAAGCAAATACCCCAGGTTGCTGCGCTGTATGCCATTAGCGGCGAGTATGATTTAATTGCCATAGTGCAGGCACAAAATACCGAGCAGCTAAGCCATATTCTGGATGATATTGGTAACCTGGAAGGGGTGGAGCGCACTACTTCGTCGGTTATTCTGGAAACAAAGTTTAAGCGTTAACAGGCTACCAGCATAGCTGCTGGCCACCGCTTTGAGGGTATCAGCAAATACAACTCACTCAGAAAATAAGGCCCCACCGTCATGAACACTGAATTAATATGGGTATTGGCCATGTTGCTGCTATGTATGGGCTGCTTTGCTGTTAATAAACCCCGTACCGATGTGGTCGCCCTGCTGGTGCTGGTGATGTTTCCGCTGAGCGGCGTGCTGACACTGTCACAAACGCTGGCAGGCTTTAGTGATCCGGCAGTGATTCTGATTGCTGCTTTATTTGTGATGGGTGACGGCCTGGTCAGAACCGGTATTGTCTACCGCCTGGGAGACTGGCTGGTTCGGGTATCCGGCAACAGCGAAGTCAAATTGCTAATTTTGCTGATGCTGTCGGTGGCACTGATGGGATCAGTGATGAGTTCTACCGGCGTGGTCGCCATTTTTATTCCGGTGGTATTAAGTATTTGCGCCAGAATGAATATTGCCCCGGGCCGCTTGATGATGCCACTGGCCTTTGCTGCGCTGATCAGCGGTATGCAAACCCTGGTGGCGACGCCCCCTAATATGGTGGTGCACAGTGAATTGCAACGTAATGGTCTGGAGGGGTTTCAGTTTTTCAGCTTTACCCCCATTGGCCTGGTGGTACTGGTACTGGGCGTGGCATACATGCTGCTGGCACGACGCTGGCTGCAGCCCAAGCTGGCTGCGGGACAAAGCGGCGCACCACGGCTCACCCTCAGTGCGCTGGCACAAAGTTACCGTCTGCAGGAGCGGGAGCAGCGCTTTAAAGTGTTGTCCGGCTCGCCTTTACTGGAACAGCAACTGAATGAGCTGGCGTTACGCCAGCAATACGGCATTAATGTAGTGGCCATCGAACGCCAGCAAAAATTCCGTACCCTGTTGCTAAACGCCACTGGCAATACGCTGGTCGAACCCGCCGACATCTTACTGGTCGACCTGATTTATCCGGCACAGGATCTGCTACCCAGCTGCCGCGAACTGGGTCTGCAGCCGCTGCCGCTGGCTAATTCTTATTATTCGCTGCATGCGCATGAACTGGGGCTGGCCGAGATTGCCTTTCCACCCGAGTCAACATTGCCAGGCAAAACCATTCAGCAACTGGCGTTTCGCAGCCAGTATAAACTCAATGTGGTGGGACTGCGCCGCGGCGGTGAAGCCTTAGTCGGCGTGCTGGTTGATGAAAAGCTGCAGGCCACCGATAAACTGCTGGTGGCCGGTAACTGGCAGGATATTCACCGGCTGCAACAACAAAGCCGCGATTTTCTGGTGCTCAGCCTGCCGGCAGAAGTCGATGAAGTGACACCGGCGGCCCGCAAGGCGCCTCATGCGCTGCTTTGTCTGGCACTGATGGTGCTGTTGATGGTCAGCGGTCTGGTGCCTAATGTGATAGCGGCGCTGCTCAGCTGCCTGCTGATGGGCGCCCTGGGCTGTATTACCCCGAACAGTGCCTATAAAGCCATTCACTGGCCCAGTCTGATCCTGATTGTTGGCATGCTGCCCTTTGCCTTAGCCTTGCAGCAAACCGGCGGTATTGATCTGGCGGTGCACAGCTTGCTTTACCTGCTGGGTGACAGCGGTGACTATGCGCTGCTGGCGGCGTTGTTTGTGCTGACGGCTATTACCGGCTCTTTTATTTCGAATACCGCCACCGCCGTATTAATGGCACCGGTAGCGGTGTCGCTGGCCAATACCCTGGGAGCGTCACCCTATCCGTTTGCGATGATGGTCGCGCTGGCCGCCTCGGCGGCTTTTATGACACCAGTATCCTCACCGGTCAATACCCTGGTACTGGTGCCGGGCCAATACACATTTTTCGATTTTGTGCGTATCGGCGCCCCCTTTACGCTACTGGTGTTGCTGGTGAGTGTGCTGTTAGTCCCGCTGCTATTCCCACTATATCCGGCCTGATCCTATGTTAAAGTAGCATTTTTAACATGCCCGTCACTGTTAACGACTACTGAGAGCTAAAGATGCCTGAGCAAAAACCAGATGTCAGCCTGCGCGAAGCCTTCTGGTACTGGCTGAAACTGGGTTTTATCAGCTTTGGCGGCCCGGCCGGGCAACTGGGCATGATGCATCAGGAGCTGGTGGAAAAACGCCGCTGGATTTCGGAAAAGCGCTTTTTACACGCCTTAAACTACACTATGTTGCTGCCAGGGCCTGAGGCGCAGCAACTGGCCACCTATATTGGCTGGTTATTGCACGGTAAGCGCGGTGCCTTTATCGCCGGTGGGCTGTTTATTCTGCCCTCGTTTTTTATTTTATCTGCTCTGGCCTGGCTGTACCTGGCGCATGGTGATGTGCCGCTGCTGCAAGGTGTGTTGTACGGCATTAAGCCGGCGGTAACGGCAATAGTGCTGTTTGCCGCCTGGCGCCTGGCAAAGAAAACCCTGCATACTCCGGCGCTGGCTGCTTTGGCGCTGCTGGCGTTAATAGGTATTGCTGGCTTTAAGCTGCCCTTTCCGCTGATTGTATTTGCTGCCGCGCTAATTGGTTTGGTACTGATGACCTGGTTTCCAGCGCAACTTAAGGCGCCAGTGGCACACGCTCCTCAATCACCGCACGCTGCTGAAGCAGTGCAAGCCTCTCAGCCCGCCAACACGGTGCAAACTGCCGCCGTGATAAATGATCAAAGCGCGGTACCTGCCCGGCAACGCTTTAGCTGGCGTAAACTGATAGTGGCGTTAACCATTGGCATTGTTATCTGGCTGGCCGCTATTGGCCTGCTGACGGCTGTTTATGGCTGGCACAGCACCCAGACTCAGCTGGCCTGGTTTTTTACCAAGGCGGCGCTACTGACCTTTGGTGGCGCTTATGCGGTATTGCCTTATGTTTATCAGGCGGCTATCGAGCAATATCAATGGTTAACCGCGCTGCAAATGATTGACGGCCTGGCGCTGGGTGAAAGCACACCGGGGCCATTGATTATGGTGGTCACCTTTGTTGGTTTTATTGCCGGCTGGAGCCAGCAATTATTTGGCCCGGACAGTTTATTACAGGCCGGCATACTGGCCGCGGCCATTGTCACTTTTTTTACGTTTTTGCCCTCATTCCTGTTTATTATTGCCGGCGCCCCGCTGGTGGAGGCCAGTCGGCAGCAGGCGACATTTACCGGGCCGTTAACTGCGGTAACCGCAGCTGTGGTGGGAGTTATCGTTAATCTGGCATTGTTTTTTGGCTACTATGTGCTGTGGCCAGCGGGCTTAAGTAGCCAGGTTGATTGGGTTGCGTTGCTGCTGGGCTTAGTTGCCGGCCTGGCATTGTTTAAATTTGAACAAAGCATTATGCGGGTACTCTCAGGCGCAGCTATTGCCGGCATGCTGCTTAGCGTTTTATCACAAGTAGTGAGCTAAGCAGCACTTGCCGCAAACAAGTAATTACTTATGGCCGCAACAGCGTAACGGTGGCCGGCCTTGGCTGCTGCCATAGCGCAGGGGTGGCTTTTAAGTAATCGATTACCGCCAGCGCAGCAACTTTGCAGTCATTGCCCGCAATGTCACATGGCAAACCCACTACCTGCTGATAGTGCGGTACAAAAGCTTGCTGGCCACTGCTATCGGTTATTGCTTGCACCCGGCTCAGCGGATATATCGCCAGTTGCTGCTGCTCTATGATTAAATCAATGCGATCAGTGCTGTGCTGCTGCACCTGCTGTAACCGCTGCCAGCCATCATTGCCGTTGGCTAAATAATTGGTGGTGGCCAGGCTGTATGTTGCAGCAGGCTCTATATCCTGCCAGCGCTCTGCTTGCCACCATTGCAGTTGCGTCAGTACCGCCTGACCATCCGCATTCTCGCGGGCAACATAGCGTAAATGGCTAGCGTACGGAAACTTTCCAGCATGGGCGCCTGCGGGCAAGGTAGCGCTGATCACCTCATGCAATAACTCAGTTAGCTCAGCGCCGGTTAGCGTCAAAATGCTTAGCGGCGCATCAAAGGGTAATACCTCTAAGCGGATATGCCCTTCATATATGGCACCCGCCTCCAGACTCGCCCGGATATTGCCGGCGCCAATTAAGGTAAAATCAACCTGTCGGCCGGTTTTCGCCCGCACTGCCGGCTGGTTTAGCCAATAATACATAGCATCAGTAATATGGCCGGCCAGCACCGAACCATGCTGATCGCTGCCGCCAGTGCCGGGTAAACGAACATGGTTAATGCTTTGCTCGCTAACGCTGATTTGCGCGCCATAGGCCTTTTGCACTGCTGGTAAGTAAACCGTGTTCAATATCTGGCGCAGCTCTGGGTCTTCTTCCGTTATCGCGGTACGTGCAAGCCGGTTGATATAGCTTTCTGTCGTGGCCTGCTCGCTTGCTGCAAGGCGGCTATCTTCACTGCGCAGTGCCAACGTAAAATAATCACGACTGGCCAGTAAGGTGTTTTCGCCATAGCACTGGGTTAAGCGCCCGGCGCTATCAAATTTAAGCTCTGCCGCGCCTACCGCCTGCGCAAACTGGCCGGCTTGCACGATACAGGTCTGGCCAAAGCCATCCGGGTTAGCCACCAGCTCGGCGTACGGTGCTTGCAGGCCAAGATACCAGTGCCTGAAATCGCCCAGCAAACTATGCGAATGGCCACCGACTATCAGATCAATACCATTAACCTGCTGTGCTAAACGTAAATCACGTTGATGGCCCAAATGGGTTAGCGCAATAATGTGCTTAATGCCCTGTGCCTGCAGATAGTCGACTGTCGCCTGGGCCGCCGCCACCTCAGCAGCAAATACCAGCTCACCGGTAGCGGGCACCATGCTGCGCATATCTTCCAGTGCTAAACCAAACACCGCAACAATGGTTTTGCCTGCCGCTTCGGCCATATTACTGACCGCAAGCAGCGCGGGGCCGTCAATGGCAAACAGCTGGTAGCTTTTTAAGTTAGTCACATTAACCAGCGCTGGCTCAGCACTGCTGTCCACATTAGCCGCCAGCAACGGAAAATTAATATTACTGGCAAAATCAGCCAGCTTAGCCAGGCCTATATCAAACTCGTGGTTGCCTAATGCCATCGCATGCAGGCCCATCCGGTTTAAAATGTCGATATTGATTTTTTGCTCAAACAGCTCGAAATAGGCGCTGCCTTTAAAGGCATCACCACCATGTAAAAATAACGACGCAATACCGTTGGCTGTTGCCTCAGCCTGGAATTGCCGGGCTTTAGTTAATAGCCGCGGATGGCCGCCAATAAAAGTATATAAAGGCGTACCTGCAGGCCCCATTACTCTGGCAGGAGTGGCATCAAACTGGGAGTGGGTGTCGTTAATATGCACAATACTAAGACGTAGCGTATCGTCTGGCGTGGTTTGACTACTACATCCTGCTACCAGCAATGATGCCAGCAGCATTAACACCGCAACACGGCAGAACGATGGCACAGCGGTCATAATACCGCCCGCAGTTTTTCTGCCAGTACTTTAATTTCATCCATATCGCCCTGCTCGGCACCATGGCGTTTTAACTGCGATAAATGGGCCGGAATAAGATGAAAATGCAGATGCGGCACCGTCTGGCCAGCCTCTTCGCCATTTAGCTGCATTACGACGATACCTTTAGCACCCAACTCAGATTTTTGTGCGGCCATCACTTTTTGCACGGTTTGCAGGGTTTTGGCCGCTTTATCTGCCGGTAAATCCAGCAAGGTTACCGCGGGATGTTTTGGGATCACCAGCGCATGGCCATGAGCCTGCGGCATAATGTCCATAAAGGCCAGGGTGTCGTCGTCTTCATAAATTTTAAAGCAGGGAATTTCGCCTCGCAGAATTTTGGCGAAAATATTATTGGTATCGTAGCTCATGCAATACTCCTTGTTGCGGGAAGATCCAAGTGTTGATTAAAGGATACTGGTTTGATTATGCCAGTTTTGACAGCAAAAATACCAGTGCCTCGTTAACTGATGGTAACCAAAACGCGGGCTGGAACCCCGTTTTGGTCGCCACAGAGTGTCTGAGCGAGCGCGCCAGCGCGAACGAGTTGCTGTGGCGAGCCAAAGCGGGTGTTGCAGCAAAGCGTTTTTAACAACTCAAATAATTGGCGTGAAAGCGCAAGTGCTGCTCGATAAAACTGGCGATAAAATAGTAGCTATGGTCATAGCCTGGCTGCAGCCGGATCTGCGCGTTACTACCGCTTTGCTCTGCCGCGGCAATTAAACTGTCGGTGCGCAATTGCTGCGGATAAAAGTTATCTGCAGTACCCTGATCGACCAGGATTGGCTTGGCTTGTTGGGTTTTCGCTAATAACTCTGCGGCATCGTAATGCACCCATTGGCTTTGATCATCGCCCAAATAGCCATTAAAAGCTTTAATGCCCCAGGGGCTGTTAATCGGGTTACATATCGGGGAAAAGGCTGATATTGAGCGATAACGCTCAGGGTTACGCAGGCCAATCACCAGCGCACCGTGGCCGCCCATTGAATGGCCACTGATACTGCGTACAGCCGTTATTGGCAACTGAGCTTCAACCAGCGCCGGCAGCTCACTGACAATATAGTCATACATCTGGTAGTTTTTTACAAAAGGCTCACGGGTAGCATTTACGTAAAAGCCAGCACCTAACCCAAAATCATAAGCGCCGTCTGAATCATCCGGCACACTTTCGCCACGTGGGCTGGTATCAGGAATAATCAGTGCTATGCCCAACTCGGCCGCAACCCGCTGCGCGCCGGCTTTACCGGAAAAGTTTTCATCAGTGCAAGTAAGGCCTGATAGCCAGTACAGCGCCGGTACCTTGCGGGTCTCCGCCTGGGGGGGCAAAAATACCGAGAACTGCATTTCACAGTTGGTTACGGCTGACTGATGTTTAAAGCGGAGTTGTTTACCGCCAAAGCAAAGTTGTTCGCTAACCTTGGTTGATGCTGAAGTTGTCATAGGCTTTTCCTTACTGATGACGACCAGAGAGGATTAGAACCCCGTTCTGGTCGCCACAGAGTGTCTGAAAGAAACCAGCAAAGGCGACAAATTCGTCAGGAACGAATTTGAACAGCTTCAGCTGGCCTCCGGTGTCGGGCAGGATAGCCCGGCATAGTTGCTGTGGCAAGCCAGGGCGGGCGTTGTAATACGTCCTACCTAAGATCAACTTAAAAATGAATCACGGTACGGATCGACTTACCTTCATGCATTAAATCAAAGGCTTCGTTAATCCGCTCCAGTGGCATCGTGTGGGTAATAAAGGTATCCAGCTCAAACTCGCCTTTTAAATAGCGCTCGACATAATCTGGCAGTTCGCTGCGCCCTTTTACGCCGCCAAAAGCGGTACCGCGCCATACCCGGCCGGTCACCAACTGAAACGGCCGGGTTGAAATTTCCTGGCCAGCACCGGCCACACCAATAATCACCGACTCGCCCCAGCCCTTATGGCAGCATTCCAGCGCCGAGCGCATCACATTAACGTTGCCGATACACTCAAAGGAAAAATCGACACCGCCATCGGTCATCTCAACAATCACCTCCTGAATCGGCTTATCGAATTTTTTCGGGTTTATCACATCAGTGGCACCCAGCTTTTTGGCAATATCAAACTTATCTTCGTTAATATCAATGGCAATAATCCGGCTGGCTTTAGCCATTACCGCGCCAATAATGGCTGATAAACCAATACCGCCCAGGCCAAATACCGCTACGGTATCGCCCTCTTTCACTTTTGCCGTATTCATTACTGCGCCCATGCCGGTGGTAACGCCACAGCCAAGCAGGCAAACTTTTTCCAGCGGTGCTTCTTTATTAATTTTTGCCAGGGAGATTTCCGGCAGCACTGTGTACTCCGAGAAGGTAGAAGTGCCCATATAGTGGTAAATTGGCTTACCGTCTTTTGAAAACCGGGTAGTACCGTCTGGCATTAAACCTTTGCCCTGGGTAGCACGAATCGCCTGACACAGGTTAGTTTTGCCGGATAAACAAAACTTACATTTACCACACTCCGGTGTATAGAGCGGAATAACATGATCGCCCACCGCCACTGAAGTAACGCCCTCGCCTACGGCCTCAACAATACCACCGCCTTCATGGCCTAAAATCGCCGGGAAAATGCCTTCAGGATCCTCGCCTGACAAGGTAAAGGCATCGGTATGACAGACGCCACTGGCGATAATTTTTACCAGTACTTCACCTTTTTGTGGTGGCATTAAATCCACTTCTTCAATCGATAATGGCTGGCCTGGGCCCCAGGCCACGGCGGCGCGGGTTTTAATCATCTTCATAAGGTATCCTTTTAACAACTCGGCAATTTAAAATTTAACGGCTATAACTATAACGCGTTTTTTATCTTTTCCATATCAGGGTTAATACAGATAAAATGCAAATTAGTTTTGCGAATTTGCAACAATAACGTTGTGAAGGCTGCGGTTAGAACCCCGATCTGGGCACCACAGAGTGTCTGAGTGAGCGTGCCAGCGCGAGCGAGTTGCTGTGGTGAGCCAGGACGGGCGTTGTAACGCAAGCAGCCTGGGATAAATAAGCAGCTACTATGAGAAACTTATGAAACAATGGACCGGAATTAGCGAATTTGTCGCCGTGGCTGATCACCACAGCTTTACTAAAGCTGCAAAACAGCTGGGTATTTCAGTGGCTCAGGTCAGCCGCAATATTGCCGAGCTGGAGCAGCAACTGGCTATTAAGCTGTTGTATCGCACCACCCGCAATGTCAACCTGACCGAAGAAGGCAGCCTGTATTTACAGCATTGCCGCCATTTGGTCAGTAGCCTGGAGGAAGCTAACCGTACCCTGGCAAATTTAAAGGCCACACCCCGCGGGTTAATTAAACTCACCGCGCCGGTATTTTATGGTGAAACCCGCATCGCGCCGCTGCTACATGATTTTTTAAAGCTTTACCCTGATACCGAACTGGATTTACAACTATCGAACAATAAGCTCGATTTAATTCAGGGCGGTTTTGACCTGGCGATCCGGCTGGGTACCTTGGAAAGCTCCAGCCTGATCGCCCGCAAATTGGCCAGCCGCACCCAATACGTGGTGGCCTCACCGGCTTATCTGGCAGAGCATGGCATACCGCTGACGATTGATGATCTGGCAGCGCATCAGTGTTTAACCGGCACCGTAGCGCAGTGGCGCTTTAGCCAACAGGGTAAAATATTGCAATTTAAACCACAGGGCCGGATTAACTGTAATAGTGGCGTGGCGCTGCTCGATGCCGCATTAAAAGGCTTGGGTTTGGTGCAACTACCCGACTACTACCTGCAAGATAAACTGCAAAGCGGTGAACTGGTGGCGGTGCTGAACGCACTGCGCCAACCGGATGATGGCATTTGGGCAATCTATCCGCAAAACCGCCATTTATCGGCCAAGGTACGGGTACTGGTCGACTTTCTGGCTGCTAAACTTGCGTAATAGCCGCTTTACAGCAAGCCGGCTGGTTGCTTATACACTGTTATGATAACGTCTGAACCAATGACATTAACCAGGCAAATTGCGAGGTATCGCCAGCATGCCCAACCTGAAAATTGATTTAGTATCTGATATTGCCTGCCCCTGGTGTGCAATAGGTTACGCCCGGCTGCAGCAGGCACTGGCTTCGTTGCCAGATCTTAGCGTTGAACTGGAGTGGCATGCCTTTGAACTGAACCCGGATAAAAATGCACCGCAAGAACCGATATTGCCGGCACTAAGTCGCAAATATGGCCGCAGTGAAGATGAAATGCGCGCTGCCCAGGCCAATATGATGAATATTGCTGCCAAGCTTGGTCTTAATTTTCACAAAATGCAGCAACGTTTTACCTGCAATACCTTTGATGCCCACCGCCTGGTGAAATGGGCGGCCACCGAAAATAAAGCAACAGAGATGAAGCAGGCTTTATTTGACGCTTACTTTGGTGAAGCAAAAGATGTTTCAGACAAAGAGGTGTTAGCGGCTTGCGCGGCACAGGCTGGATTGGACAAAGCGGAAGCGCAGCGGATCCTGACAGGTAATGACTACGCTGATACTGTGACAACAGATATTGCCAAATACCAGCAGGCTGGCATTTCATCTGTACCGGCCTTTATTATTAACAATAAATACCTGATTTCCGGCGCCCAGGAGCCAGAGCAACTGGCTCAATCGCTGCAACAAATCGCCAGCGAAAGTGCTTAAGCACCGGCAAACTGTAGCGCTATTGCAACGATTCCAGCAGCAGCGCTATACCCTGCCCGCCGCCGATACACATGGTTACCAAGCCATAGCGGCCGCCGGTGCGTTTAAGTTCAGCCAGCAATTTAATAATTAAAATTGACCCTGTTGCGCCAACCGGATGGCCCAACGCAATAGCGCCGCCATTGGGGTTTACCTTCGCCGGGTCAAAGCCCAGCGTCTGACTCACCGCCATGGCCTGCGCAGCAAAAGCTTCATTTGATTCAATCACATCCAAGTCAGCAATCGTTAAGCCGCTTTGCGCCAGTACCTGTCGCACTGCCGGTATCGGGCCCAACCCCATTACGCCGGGTTCCACCCCGGCAAAAGCATAAGCCAGCAGCCGGGCCTGTGGGCGTAAACCACGCTGGTTCGCTTCAGCCATAGTGGTTAACAGCATGGCGGCGGCACCATCATTTAAGCCAGAGGCATTGCCGGCAGTCACAATACCGTCTTTTTTAAAGGCCGGTTTTAACTTAGCTAAGCTATGAATGCTGGTATCCGGCCGGATATGCTCGTCCTGGTTAAACACGCTGTCGCTGCGGCCCACTTTAACCGTAATGGGCACTATTTGCTCAGTAAAGTAGCCCTGCTGCTGCGCATACGCTGCCCGGCTATGGCTTAGCGCAGCAAAGCCATCTAAATCTGCACGGCTTAAGCCATACTGGCCGGCAATGGTTTCGGCAGTAACCCCCATATGGCCGCTGCCAAAAGGGTCGGTTAAAATGCCCAGCGTTAGGTCGGTTACGCTGCTGTGGCCCATGCGCAGGCCGCGCCGGGCGTTAGGCAGCAAATAAGCGCCGTTGCTCATACTTTCTGCGCCGCCGGCCAGGGCTATTTTGCTTTGCCCCAGTTGGATCAGTTGTGCGGCCGATATCACCGCCTGCACGCCAGAGCCACATAGGCGATTAACATTGAAGGCCGCAGACGACGCTAACATACCGCTACTCAGTGCGATATGCCGTGCCAGATATGCATCTGCAGCGCCGGTGGTAATGATATGGCCAAACACGGCATGGTCGATATCCTTCGCTGCCACCGCAGAGCGGCTGATTGCTGCGCTGGCCGCCGCCGTGCCAAGCTCTGCCGGACTTAAACCGGCAAGACTGCCAGCAAAGCTACCAATAGCCGTGCGGGCCCCATCTAAAATAACAATATCAGTCAGTTGCATTATCACTTCCGAATATTGGCAAATTATCTGTTTGGCTGTTTTTTTCTAATTCAGTGATAAAATCTTTATCAAAACCGGCTAAAGCTGCCATCAGCGAATCACCACGTTTTGCTTTTGGCAGGCTTTTAACGATCAGTCGGTAAGAATTGTCTATTTGCCGTTTAATTTCGTTGTCTGGCACGCTGCCATCAAGCAACACCGTGTTCCAGTGCTGTTTATTCATATGATAACCAGGGCTAATAGCGGCAAAAATATCGCGTAGCATTAACGCCTCGGTCGGGTCGCATTTTAAATTTACCCGGGCGATGTCCTGCTCTTCGCCTAAAATAGCGAAAATTTTACCCGCCACTTTATACACATAAGCATCCGGCCCAAACGGGAAGTCTTCCGCGCTTTGCAGCTGCATCAGGCAGTAATCACGGCATTGCTGAAAGTCGAACATTGGACGCATACCTTTAATTGAAAGGCAGGAGTCGGATTGCTCTAAGCTGACCGTTGAAGCCCTGGACGGGCGGAAACGAGCCCCCAGGGATGGGTTTACGGCGTGTCAGCGTGAGCAAACCGACTTCTGCAGTCACCGGAGTCTTGGCTTACTGCACTTCTCTTATTTAGTGTACTTCTCCAGCCACTCAAACACTTCACCGTACCAGCGCACTCTGTTGTCTTTATTTAAGATCCAGTGGTTTTCATCCGGGAAAATAACTAAGCGTGAATCAATACCCTTGCGTTGCAGGTTGGTAAAAGCACCTAACCCCTGAGCATAAGGCACCCGGTAATCTTTTAAGCCATGGATCACCAGCATCGGCGTTTGCCATTTATCCGCATGAGCCGCTGGGTTAAATTTCTGGTAGTCAGACTCAGCATCCCAGGCCGTACCGCCTAAATCATATTCCGGAAACCACAGCTCTTCAGTGCTGCCATAAAAGCTTGGCATATCGTATAAACCGGCGTGGTTAACCAGACATTTAAAGCCCGTTGGCCAGTTACCAGCAATCCAGTTCATCATATAGCCGCCGTACGAGGCACCTAAGGCACAGGCACGGTTGCCGTCAATCCAGGGCTGGGCTTTAACGATATATTCAAAGCCTTTTTGCAGATCAATTAATGGCTTGCCGCCCCAATCGCGGCTGATGGCATCGGTAAAGGCCTGGCCATAACCGGTAGAGCCATGAAAATCGACCATCACCACTGCATAACCTTTGGCCGCATACATTTGGGCGTTCCAGCGCTCATTAAACATATTACCAAAACTACCCTGCGGGCCGCCGTGCACTAAAAATGCCATCGGGTATTTTTTCTTGGCATCAAAATTCCACGGTTTTACCAGATAACCGTACACCGTGGCATCATTGGCGCCTTTAAAGCTGAATTGCTCGTAATCACCAAATTGCACTTGTTCACGCCATTTCGCATTGATATTGGTAAGCTGAGTTAGCTGGCCACCATCGGTACTAATCTGAAACACTTCAGCCGGCATATCCAGCCGGTGATTAGTAAACACCAGTTTGTCGCTGGCTACCTGTAAGTTGCCCGCATAACCATTGCCGTAGACTTTACGCACATCACCAAAACTGGTGTTTATGGCAAAAATACTATACTGGCCTACATCCTGGCTGGTGACATAAATTGTGCGGTTATCCGGGCCAAACTGGAAATCACTGACCGAGCGGTCAAAATCAGCCGCCAGCTCTTTACGCTGCCCGGTCACCATATCCAGTAACATCAGGCCAAAGCGATCGGCTTCAGCGCCTGGTTTGGTCATCGCCATATACGCCATAAAGCGACCATCTGACGAGAATTTAGGCTTGGCATCCCAGGCTTGGTTGTCAGCAGTTAAGTTAATTTTCTCGCCGCCGTTGACTGACACCTGGAAAATATCAAAATTGGTATGCCAGGCCTGATCCTTACCCGGTGCTTTGGCACTGAATACCAGATGCTGGTTGTCCGGGGTAAACGCCACCTCGGCCATACCGGCAATATCGGTATCCCAATCACTAATCAGGTTTTTAGCATCCGTAATGGCACTAACAACCGTCTCACCAATAGCGGCAACATGCAGCTGGCTGCGATAAGGCGTGCGCCAGTGATCCCAGTGTCTGACCATCAGGCTGTCATACGCCAGGGCACTGTCTTTGCGTTCGTTGTCGCTTGCTTTAGCATCCACGGTACACTTAAGGCTGTCACAACCCGGCAATACTGAAAGCGCCAAGGCCAGGGTTTTACCGTCGGCAGCTACTTTAAAGCCCTCAACCGGTAGCGGTAAATCGGTAAGCTGCAGCGCCTCACCGCCGTTTAGCGGCAAACGCCATACCTGATTACTGCCACTGCGATTCGCGATAAAGTATAAGCTCTGGCCATCCTGGCTGAAGGCCAGCGCCCGCTCGCTGCTGGCGCTTTGGGTTAAGCGCCGCGCCGGGCCGTTCTGACGCAAATCTTTTAGATAAATATCGGTGCTGAGATCTGCCGGGGCAAAGCCGCCATTGCTCTGTACATAGGCCAGGTAGCGGCCATCGCTTGATAAGCTAATGGCATTTATTTTATTAAACTGGTTCAGGTGTTCTACCGTCAACGGCGCCTTCGCTGCTAGTGGCGCCGCCATCGTTGCTGCAGCTAAGGCACTTAGCAGCATCAGTGAGTATTTCATGTTCGCTCCCCTTGGGCATGTTCAAAATCAAAGCAAAGCGCCGGGATCAGCCGGCGCGATTATATTGTTATTATTTTGCCTTTAGCTTGGCATCCAGATCGGCAATATTGGCTTTCCAGATCGCCGGGCCTTGCTTATGCACGTTATTACCGTTGGAGTCTACCGCTACAGTTACCGGCATATCCTCTACTTCAAACTCGTAAATGGCTTCCATACCTAAGTCGGCAAAAGCCACTACCCGGGACTTTTTAATGGCTTTTGACACCAGATAGGCTGCGCCGCCCACTGCCATTAAATACACCGCTTTGTGTTTCTTAATGCTCTCTACTGTCAGATCGCCGCGCTCTGATTTACCAATCATGCCCAGTAAACCAGTTTGCGATAACATCATTTCGGTAAATTTATCCATCCGGGTGGCAGTCGTCGGGCCGGCCGGGCCTACTACTTCATCCCGTACCGCATCCACCGGGCCGACGTAGTAAATAAAGCGGTTACGCAGGTCTACCCCTTCTGGTAAACCTTCGCCTTTATTCAGCATATCGGCAATCCGTTTATGGGCAGCATCGCGGCCAGTCAGCATTTTGCCGCTTAACAGCACGGTTTCACCGGCCTGCCAGCTTTGTACATCAGCCGGAGTAATGGTATCCAGGTTCACCCGGCGTACATTGGCCCCCAGCTCCCAGGTCACCTGTGGCCAATCTTCCAGTTTTGGCGGCTTAATATCGGCCGGGCCACTGCCATCCAGATGAAAGTGCAAATGACGGGTTGCGGCGCAGTTTGGGATCATCACCACTGGTAAGCTGGCAGCATGGGTGGGCACGCTGTTAATTTTTACATCTACCACCGTAGTTAAACCACCTAAGCCCTGAGCGCCAATGCCCAGTTTGTTTACTTTTTCATACAGCTCTAAGCGCAGTTTCTCATCAGCAGTTTCTGCACCTTTATCGATTAACTGCTGAATATCTACCGGCTCCATCAGTGACTCTTTGGCCAGCACAGCGGCTTTTTCGGCGGTACCGCCAATGCCGATACCTAACATACCTGGCGGACACCAGCCGGCGCCCATTTTCGGTAAGGTTTCCAGCACCCAGTCAACAATAGAATCAGACGGGTTAAGCATGGCCATTTTAGTTTTATTTTCAGAGCCACCGCCTTTGGCAGCAATCATCACTTCCACATGATGGCCGGCGACTAAATCGATATGCACCACGGCAGGCGTATTGTCTTTGGTGTTTTTGCGCGCGCCGGCCGGGTCTGCCACAATAGAGGCGCGCAGCGGGTTGTCAGGGTTTAAGTAGGCTCGACGGGTGCCTTCGTCGACCATTTGCTGCACAGTCAGGTCGGTTTTATCCCATTTGACATCCATGCCAATTTTAACAAAACAGGTGACAATGCCGGTATCCTGACAAATAGGCCGGTGGCCTTCGGCCGACATCCGCGAATTAATCAGAATTTGAGCAATAGCGTCTTTCGCTGCCTGGTTCTGCTCTTTATGGTAAGCCTGTTCCAGCGCCTGAATAAAATCCAGCGGATGATAGTACGAGATATACTGCAACGCATCTTCAATACTCTCGATAAAGTCTTGTTGGCGAATTACCGTCATGCTTACGTTTCCTTTATTGTCTAAACTGGCTTAGCCATTAACTATTATTAGCTGTGCTGGTATGATACCCCGCATCGAAAACAGCGGCTAGCCCTTCTATGCAGCAGTATTTAATTCCACAGAACGCGCCAGAGGATTTGGCTGACTATTTTGCCTGTTTTGCCAGTCAGCCATGGGCCATGTTGCTCGACTCTGCTGCAACCGGCCATCCGAACAGTCGCTACCAGATCATGGTAATGCAACCCTTGGCTACCTTAACTGCCAAAAACGGCATTACCACCTTACGTGACGAGCACGGCAGCCACGATTACCAAGAAGACCCTTTTACCGTATTAGATTGTGCACTAAAGCGCTATTTCCCGGTAGCTGCCGTCAGCGAACTGCCTTTTACCGGTGGTGCGCTGGGTTACTTTGGCTACGATTTAGGCCGTTATCTGGAACAACTACCTGCGCTTAGCGAGCAGGATATTCAGCTGCCAGATATGGCAGTCGGCCTTTATAGCTGGGCGCTGGTGTTAGATAAGCAACAGCAACAGCTATGGTGTGTCGATTATAGCGCCAATGCCGCTCAGCGCTGGCAGCAACTGCAATATCAGCTGCAACAGCTAAGCAACGTGGCCCCCTTTACCCTGACTACGCCATGGCAGGCGAATCTGAGCCAGCAGCACTATAACCAGCGCTTTGCCCAAATTCAGCAGCATTTACTCAGCGGCAACTGCTACCAGATTAATCTGGCGCAGCGTTTTAGTGCAGCCTATCAGGGCGACGAATGGCAAGCCTACCTGGCTTTGCGTGACGCTAACGCCGCCCCTTTTTCGGCCTTTATCCGCTTGGAACAGGGTGCGGTACTCAGTATTTCGCCTGAGCGGTTTTTACAACTGAAAAACCGCCAGGTAGAAACCAAACCGATTAAAGGCACCCGTCCCCGCCACAGTAACCCAGAGTTAGATAAACAAGCCGCCGTCCAGCTGCAACAGGCTGAAAAAGATCGGGCCGAAAATGTAATGATTGTTGATTTACTGCGTAATGATCTGGGCAAAGTCTGCAGTGTGGGCAGCGTTGAGGTGCCGCAATTATTTGCCATTGAAAGCTTCCCGGCAGTACATCATTTAGTCAGTACCGTAACCGGCACTCTGGCCAGCCACTACAGCGCCTGTGATTTATTGCGCGGCGCTTTTCCGGGCGGCTCTATTACCGGCGCACCCAAGGTGGCAGCAATGCAGATCATTGAACAACTCGAGCCGCACCGGCGCTCAGTATATTGCGGTGCCATTGGCTATATTAATAACAATGGCGATATGGATACCAACATTGCTATTCGCACCCTGGTTGGCAGCGACGGAGTGATGCACTGCTGGGCCGGTGGCGGCATTGTTGCCGATTCGGAAGCACAGAGCGAATATCAGGAAACCTTAGATAAGGTAAACAAGATATTACCAGTGCTGGCTAACCTGAATAGAACTCAGGAAGTTGCCGATGCTGGCTGAGCAGTTTTGCAGCCGCTTTGTATTAACCCGCAATACACTGACGGCGGCTAGCCCGCTGTCGGTGCAAAAAGGCCCGGTGCCGTTAACCAACAGCACCCGGTCAACGTCTCAGCATGCCGCTGTGCTGGTGCCGATTGTCGACTATGGCCATCAGCTTAAAGTGTTGTTTACCCAACGCGCCCTGCACCTGCGCCATCACCCGGGGCAAATCAGCTTTCCGGGCGGGCGGATAGAACCTGGCGAAAGCAGCAGCCAGGCAGCGCTGCGTGAAGCCGAAGAGGAAATAGGCCTGGCCAGTACGGAAGTCACTCTGCTTGGGCGTTTACCGGCGCAAGACACCAGCACCGGTTTTATTATCGAGCCCTGGGTTGGCATAATCAGCCCGCAACGCGGCTTGCAGTTACAGGTATCAGAAGTAGCAGCGGTATTTGAGGTACCCCTTAGCCATTTTCTGCCACAAGATAATCGTCATCAACTCGCGCTTACCCTGCAGGGCAAAACCCGGCAACTGCATTTTATGCCGTATCAGGATAAGTTTATCTGGGGCGCCACCGCCGCCATTATGCATCAGCTGTGTTTGCAGCTCAAATAACGTAATCTTTTCTTTACGAATCTACTGCGTAAACAGGACTCGGTTTGCTCTAAGCTAACCGTTGAAGCCCTGGACGGGCGGAAACGAGCCCCCAGGGATGGGTTTACGGCGTGTTAGCGTGAGCAAACCGGGTCCGGTTCGGCCATTCGGTGATACATTTAGTAATAACACCCGACCAGTTACCACCCTGCTTACAGTAGTGGCCTGCTTCCGTTACAATAGCCGCAATTTCATAAAATAAACTAATAGATACCCCTATGATTATCAGTGCTTTTGACATGTTTAGTATTGGCATTGGCCCCTCCAGTTCGCACACTGTAGGGCCGATGCGCGCCGCCAAAAAATTTACCGATAACCTCTGTGAAGCATCCTTGCTGGAACAGGTAGCCAGTATTAAAGTTGAGCTGTATGGCTCGTTGGGCCAGACCGGCATTGGTCACGGTACGGGTAAGGCGGTGATCCTCGGCTTATCTGGCTATTTACCAGAAACCGTCGACCCGGATACCATCGACGGCTTACTAAAACAGGTGCACGACAGCCAGCAACTGCAGCTGGCACAACGCCAGAGCGTAAAATTTGCCCGCGACGGCGCCATCGTATTTCACCGGCGCAAAACGCTAAAAGAACATTCTAACGGTATGGAGCTGGTGGCCTTTGACAGCAGCAAACATGAATTACTGCGCGAAGTGTACTTTTCAATAGGCGGCGGCTTTATTGTTAAAGCCGAAGATTTTGCCAAAGAAAAACAAGCTGCCAGCCAGTTTGCCGCAGCTAACCCGCCGCCCTTCCCGTTTGAATCTGGTGCAGAATTATTGGCCTTGTGTAAAGAGCACGGCTTGTCGGTGTCTGGCTTAATGCTGGAAAACGAAAAAGTACTGCGCAGCCCGGCGCAGATTGAAAGCGAGCTGAATAATATCTGGCTGACCATGCGCGCCTGTATTGACCGCGGCATTAAAACCGAAGGCATTTTACCGGGTGGCTTAAAGGTGAAACGGCGGGCACCGGCGTTGTATAAGCGGTTAATTTCCGAAAAAAGTAACGACCCGTTGCAGGTAATGGACTGGGTAAATTTGTTTGCATTGGCGGTAAACGAAGAAAATGCAGCCGGTGGCCGGGTAGTTACTGCGCCAACCAACGGCGCGGCTGGTATTATTCCGGCGGTGCTGATGTATGTTGATAAGTTTATTCAGCCGGTTAGCCCGGAAATTGCCACCCGCTACCTGCTTACCGCGGCCGCTATTGGCATTTTATATAAGAAAAACGCCTCTATCTCAGGTGCCGAAGTGGGCTGTCAGGGCGAAGTGGGCGTGGCCTGCTCGATGGCTGCAGCTGCATTAACTGAAATTCAGGGTGGTACGCCGCTGCATGTTGAAAATGCTGCTGAAATAGGCATGGAGCATAACCTCGGCTTAACCTGCGATCCGGTTGGCGGTTTGGTGCAGGTGCCTTGCATTGAGCGTAATGCCATGGGCTCAATCAAGGCTATTAATGCCTCACGGCTGGCGCTGCGCGGCAGTGGCGATCAGAAAGTGTCACTGGATAAAGTGATTAAAACCATGTGGGATACCGGGCGCGATATGCAAACCAAGTACAAGGAAACGTCGCGTGGCGGCCTGGCGGTTAATATTATTGAGTGCTAACCCGGCTCAGGCAGTAGCAGCGGATCATCCGGTTCGCTGCTGCTAGCGCCATCTTGGTATTCAGCAATGATCTGCTCAGCCTGGACAACGTCGGCATCTGATACCAAAATATTAGCAATGCCCAGCGGCGCCAAGTCACCTACTGCGCCTTGCAAATAATGGCCACCCACGTGCGCCTCTATACCATATGACTGCAGCATACCGGCGACAATATGCGCTTCTATAATATCGTTAGCTTTAAAAATTATTTTCATACTTTCCCTAAATAAAGCCGCCTTCTAAAAAGCAGTGTCATGTAAACCAGCCTTAAACAAATAATAGCCAGGCGACGCTGCTTGCTGCCACACAGTAAAATAACATCGGCCACAAAGTATAACGGATAATATCACCCTCGCGGCCCTGCAGGTTAACTACGCTGGCTGCGGCCACCACGTTCACCACACAAATCATATTACCGGCATTAGCGCCCAGCATTTGCAGCGCCAGCACCAGCGTTGGCGCCAGGCCCGCTTCAGCGGCCATGGCTTGCTGAAAACTGCCAAACATTAAATTGGAGAACGTAGCGGAGCCGGCAATAAAAGAACCTAAGGCACCAACAAAGGGCGCAAACCACAGCCAGCTATCGGCCAGATATCGCGCTGCCTCGGCTGCCAGCGCTAATGGCATAGCCGGCAAGCCAGCGCCATTAACGTCAGATTGCAGAAAAATCCGCACCATCGGTACCGCACCGGCCAGGGCGATAGCTGAAGGTAGCAGCATGCGGCCACTGTGCCGGCAAGACGCCCATAACATACTGCTTGAGCCACGCAGTAAAAAACAACTGACAATGGCCACCAGCACAAATAAGGTACCGGGCAGGTATAACGGGCTTACCGATACGCTAAGCTCAGTGCCAAAAATCGCCGGCCACTGCCAGGCTAATTGCTGCAAACTCTGTTTCAGCGGTAAACCCGGCATCCGGCTTAACACCAATAATGCTGCCACTAACACATAAGGCAGCCAGGCGCGCCACAAGGGCATGCTTGGTGTGCTAACAAAACCTGACGGAGCCGGTTGTTCAGCTGGACTATTTTCACGTGGCAAAGTATCAGCTGGCGAGCTGGCAAATAACCAGGGCCTGGCGGGTAATAAAACCCTGTAGCGGGCCGCGGTGCAAACTACCGCCAGGCCTATCAGCGCCCCCAGAACTGAAGGAAATTCAGGCCCCAGCAACAACGCCACCAGGTACGCTGGCACGGTAAAAGCTAAACCACTTAACAAGGCAAAAGGGGCTATCGCCAGGCCATCCCGCCAGCTGCGCTTAGCGCTAAAAAAGCGGGTTAACATTACGACCATCAATAAGGGCAACCAGGACGCCACAGCAATATCGATACTGATGGCGGTGAGTGCGACCTGCAACACTTCATCAACAGCAATACCCGGCACGCCCTGCGCAATACCGACCAGCACCGGCGTACCCACTGCACCAAAAGACACCGCACTGGAATCGGCAACCAGCGCCAGCACCACTGCTGATAATGGCGTAAAGCCAAGTGCTACCAGCAAAGGGGCTGCGATAGCCGCAGGCGTGCCAAAACCCGCCGCACCTTCTAAAAAGCTGCCAAATAACCAGGCAATGATAATTAGTTGCACCCGTTTGTCAGGGGAAATGGCGCCAAAACCGGCTTTAATAACATCAATAGCGCCGGTTTGCTGTAACACGTTCAGTAATAAAATAGCGCCAAACACTATCCATAAAATAGTGGCAGCAATCACCAGCCCCTCGGCCGCAGCAGCCGCCAGCTGCACGGCGGGCATTTGCCATACCAGGTAAGCCAGCAACGTACAAACAAGCAAACTGATGGGCATGGCCCGGCGGGCCGGCATTCGCAGCAACACCAGCAACATAAACACACTTAACAACGGCATCGCCGCTGTTAACCATTGCAGCACTGTCATCAGCTTAGTTGGTAACCCTCATTGGTTGCCGTTTGGTCATGTTCAAACAACGACATCAGTAACAGGATCAGCAATCCCAGCAGCGGAATAAGTAATAGTAATGCCCACCAACGGCTCAGGCGCAATCCTTGTAACCGGCGACAAATTGCAGCAGTAATTGGCAGAGTCATAGCAATTAAATAGCTCAGACCGAGCACACCGTTTGGTAGCAAGCCTATACTGGCAACTATGCTATCCACTATCAGCAATACCAGCAGCAGCACGATATGCACCCAGAAAAACTGCCAGAATTCACGCCGGCTGTCTGGCTGGTTAAACACCGCATAGCTGCGAATGGCTCTGCCAAAACTGCCAAACGCCTGCGGCACGGTCTTTTTGGTATCTTCCAGAATCACATACAATGCCGGGATCAGCACCAGGGTAATTACCGTGGCAAATAAAATACCAAAAGCCAGCGATACTGCCATCGGTACCACAATTTTCGCCTGTAAGCTGCGCTCCAGTACGATTGGCGCCAGGCCAACAAAGGTGGTTAGCGAAGTCAGCAAGATTGCCCGAAAGCGCTGCGTACCCGCTTCAACCACAGCCTGACGTATGGCAATGCCCTGGGCCCGCGCCCGGTTGACAAAGTCGACCATAATCAGGCTGTCATTCACCACGACCCCGGCCAGTGCCACCAGGCCGAAAATTGACATAATACTCATGCTAAGTCCAAGCAACATATGACCAATAACGGCGCCAATTAGGCCAAAGGGGATCACACTCATAATAATCAAAGGCTGGCTGTACGATTTCAGCGGAATGGCCATCAGTGCATAAATAGCAAACAGCGCCAGCACTGCCGCCTTCATTAAATCGACCCGGGCATCAATTTCATCCTGGCTGGCACCGTCTAACGAGCCGGTTACCCCCTGGTACTTTTGCTCCAGCTCTTTAATTACTTTGCGTTGTACTTCACGTACCACCACCCCGGGTTCAATCAGGGTTTTATCAGCCGCAGCAGTAATAGTCACCGCCCGCTCGCCATTCACCCGGTTAATGGCACTGAAGCTTGGCTGCATGGTGTAGCTGGCCACCCGGGAAAACGGCACTTCGCCGCCATTAGCCGTGCGGATCCGCATATTTTCTAAGTCACCAATCGAGCGGCGCTCTTCACGCGGGTAGCGCACCATCACTTTTATTTCTTCGCCATTGCGCTGCAGCCGCTGCGCTTCGGCGCCATAAAAGCCATAGCGCACCTGGCGGGCTAAATCAGCCAGGCTAATACCCAGTAAATCAGCCTCCGGTTTTAATGCCAGCACAATTTCATCATTGCCGCCCAGCAGGTTATCTTCAATATCAAACACCCCGGCATATTCTGCCAATCGGGCTTTCAGCTCTTCGGTGGCCAGTTGCAGGTTTTGCAGATTAGTACCGCGCAGTTGCAGCGCAATATCGGCCCCGCCGCCGCCCATGGTAGAGCTGTTTACCTTAAAGGATTTCAGGCCCGGAATTTCCGGCACCTGCTCGCGCCAGCGCCGGGCAATTTCAAAGCCATCAATTTCGCGCTTTTCACTCTTTTCCAGCTCAACCACCAACTGGCCGCTGGTATCGCTGTTTAAAAATACCAACCGGTGTTTAATTACATCTTCATTAAATTCGCGCCCCAGCTGCGCATTGGCGCGCAGTAATGCCCGCTCAATTTCCTGCATCGCTAACACGGTGGCCTCATTCGAGGCGCCCTCTTCCATTTGCACATTGGCCTGAATAAAATCACTTGGGATGTCAGGAAAGAAAACCCAACGCACAAAGCCGCCTTGTAACACGCCAATCATTAAAATCAGCATCGCCAAAAAGCAGGCCATAGTCAGGTAGCGCAGCCGGATACAATGTTCAATAAAAGGCTTATATTTATTGTGAATAAAGCGGAACAGGCCGCGTGACACCGCTTCGCGCAGCCGTTTTAAGGTATTGCTGCCAAAACGGCCTGCGGCGTAGAGGCCACCTTTGTCCGGGTTCCAGGGAGTGGTGTCCATATTGGCAATGTGCGTAGGCAAAATCAGTTTAGATTCCACAATTGAAAACACCAGGCACAGCACCACAACCCAGGCTATCGATTCCCAAATTGCCGACTGGCCACCGCCCACCATTAACATCGGTACAAAGGCAGCAATAGTGGTTAATACGCCAAAGGTGGCGGGCATGGCAACTTTCTTGGCGCCAGCAATAACAGCTTCAGTCGACTTACCCCGTTTCTCTATTTCGGTATAGGCACTTTCGCCGATAATAATTGCATCATCGACCACTATCCCCAGTACCAGAATAAAGCCGAATAAACTGATCATATTGATCGATACGCCAAACATCGGTAGTGGCAACATTGCCAGGGCGCCTAAAAAGCACACCGGAATACCCACCATGACCCAGAACGCGACCCGAAACTCCAGAAACAGTGTTAACGCCAGCAACACCAGTAGCACACCATAAAGCAAATTATAGGTCATTAAATCGAGTCGGCCCTGCAGGTAATAACTGGAATCGCCCCAGTAGTCCAGTTGTACACTGGGCGGAAGAGTGGCTTTTTTATCTTTAACATATTGTTTAACGGTATCAGCAATTTGCAGCGTGTCGTCGTCACCGACCGCATCAATGCGAATAGATACGCTATTCTTGCCATCAAAGGTTGCCAGACGGCTGCGCTCAATAAAACCATCATTGACTGTGGCAATTTCGCCCAGGGTTAAACGGCTGCCATCGGTAAATTTCAGCAAAACAATATTGTCAAAATCGGCCTGATTATAAGCCTGGCCTTTGGTACGTAGTAAAATGTTGCCGCTCTCTGAGCGAATAGCCCCGCCGGGTAAATCAACAGAGCTGGCCCGGATGGCAGCGACTACCTGATCCAGGGTTAAGCCGTATTCTTTTAATTTAAGCTCCGGTACCTCTACCGCCACCTCATAGTCGCGGGCCGCCACTACATCAACTTTACTGACGCCGGGCTGCTTTTTTATTTCATCGCGGATATCTTTGGCCAGCTCTTTTAAGGTGCGCTCGGGCGCATCACCATATAGCGACAGCCACATCACATTGCTTTGAAACCTGACCCGGTATACTACCGGCCGCTCAGTTTGTTCTGGTAAGGACGAAATAGAACCAACCTGGGTCTTAATTTCATCCATCACTTCCTGCACATCATAATTGGAAGCAATCTCAGCCCGAATGGTCGCCAGTCCTTCTACCGCGGTAGAGCGGATACGCTTAATACCATTAACCCCTCGCAGGCTTTGCTCAATTTTATCAATAACCCCGCTTTCCACTTCCTGTGGTGCCGCCCCCAGGTACGCTACCCGGATGTTAACAACTTCAAGTTCTATCTCCGGAAAGGCCTGTTTTTTAATGGTTAAGGCCGAGGCAACACCGGCCACCAGAATAATTGCCATTAATAAGTTGGCCGCCACACTGTTGCGGGCAAACCAGGCAATAATACCTTTGTTGGTATCCATATTATTGCCCCTTAACCGCAGCTGCAGCTTTAGCCGCCGCATCAGCCAGTTGGGTTGGCTGCTCAGTATCGTCTATAGACTGGCTGGCTCCTGCTACCCGAACTACGGTGCCAGCTAACGGGTTAGAAATAGCAGACAGCGCCAATTGATCCGTTACCTCTAAGCCATCTTTAATATAGGCAAACTGGGCCGTTGCGCGATCGACGCTAACCTGACGAAACTGCAGGGTATTATCCTTGTCTACCACCAGTATCTGATTGCCGGGTAACAATAAATGGCGGGCAACTCTGACAACCTGCTCGGCCTGAGAACCGACAATACTCGCTCCGACAAAGCGGCCGAAGTTCAATATTGGCTGGCCCTGACTTTTCCGCTGGTATGGGTCGGTCACTTCGGCTACCACATACATCACCCGGCTGCGCTCGTCCAGCATACCTTCAGATCTTACTAATGTGGCGGGCCAGCTCAATTGCTGGCCCGCGACGGTGCTGGTTAGCGTCACTTTGTTACTCTCGGTAACAGTGGCAGCTGGCATGGTTAAAAATGCCATATCGGTATCGGTTAATGGCAGGCGGATTTCCGCGACATCGGTACCGACGATACTGCCCAGCACCGTACCACGGCTGATAAACTGGCCAAGATTGGCCGCACGGCTGCGCACCATACCATCATAGGGCGCGCGAATTTCTGTGCGGCTAAGATCGCGCCTCACCCGTTCCAGCTCAGCTTCTGCGGACTGGACACTGGCCAGGGCACTGGCCAGTTGTGGTTGGCGCAAACCTAACGCCGGCGCCGTGCCGCTGGTAAAAGAACGCCATTCTTCCTCGGCCACCTTGACCCGGGCTTTCTCTTCCGCCAACATCGCCTGGCTGTTAGCCAGTGCCGCCTCTGCAGCTTTCACGTTGGTGAGATAATCGCTTTGTTCCACCCGCACCAGTAAGTCACCTTTATTAAAAAAGCCGCCAGCGACAAACTGCTCTGCAACCATTACCACCCGACCATTTACTTCAGAAACCAAACTGGTTTCCAATTTCGGCGTGACCATGCCCTGCGAACTAATGTGATACACCACATTATCGGGTTCGATACCGCTAACATTAACCAGGATCGCTGGCCGGCTCTCTTCGGTTTTCTCGGGGGGCTGACGTAACTTGGCTAGACCTACTGCAGCAGCAATGGCGAACACCACTACCAGCACCGGAAGTATGACTTTCACGAAAAAGGACGACATGACTTATCCACCTGTCAATTATAACTTGCTGTATCTTAATCGCTGCAGCAGCAATTGTATTGTTATGACTGTTAATCTTTGTATCTGATTTCAAGCATACCACCAGCGGGCATCCTGGCTGCTAAAACCCTTTATTATCTTTCAGCTATGCCACAGAGCACACTTTATAAGCATTTGAACACAGCTGAATAATCTATAATACAAGCGGCGCCTTGCAAAAGGTTTTGGCACTCAGTGCAACAGCAAAATATTTTGTTACAAACAGCCATATTTTAAACAGCTGTTTGAATGCCGGTTATAACGCTACAACTTAAAATTATTTGCCGATGACGACAGCCTGCTTTATGGTAGCAGTAGTGATCGGATTGGTCATTTTTCAGTCATAAATCGCTTGTAGTATTTAGACCACATTCACCAGCATCGCAGCAATACGCTGCCGCAGGCTGACAACTCGGCCAGATTGAGGGAAGCAATATGAGTATTACCAAACAGTATTTAAAAACTAAACCGGCTTGCAAAGTAACCTTTAAGTTAAGCGCAGCGCAATTAGCCGATGCTGAATCGGTAGCACTACTGGGTGAGTTTAACGATTGGGATCCGCAGGCCTTACCGATGAAGAAAAGTAAGAAAGGTGACTTTAGTGCCAGCCTTACTCTGGAAAATGATCGCGAATATCAGTTCCGTTATCTGGTAAATGGCGGCACCTGGTTAAATGACGATGCTGCGGATGCTTACCTGCCATCACCGCTATCATATGATCATAATTCGGTAATTCGTTTATAATTCAGCACTTGCCAGATAAAGGCTAACGGCATGGCAGGCGCATCAGTAACCGCCTGCCAGTCGCCTGCGATATTAGCAGCGCTCGAGCAGCAGACACCCCACTGAGTATCCGGCACCAAACGAGCAAAGAACCGCTTTGTCGCCTGACTGCAAGCCGGTTTTATACTTATGAAACGCGATAATGGAACCGGCTGAAGCAGTATTAGCATAGGTATCTAATACCAGCGGCGCTTCTTCTGGCAGGGGATCCCGCCCCAGTATTTTTTTCGCGGCAAAGATATTCATATTAATGTTGGCCTGATGCAGCCACAGCCGCTTTAATTGCTGCGGTTCAATATTAAGTGCTGCCATTTCCGCCTGAATCACCTCGGCGACAATTGGCAGTAGCTCTTTGAATACCTTGCGGCCCTGTTGCTTAAAAAACGGTACCTTAGCATCGGTTTCGCTAAAGCAGTGTTCGGTGTAACCAATGTCACAGCGGATATTGTTAGAAAAGCTGGTTTGCAAACGCATACCTAAAATACTGAAAGCATTGTCAGCAGTGCAACTTGTTTGCGCTTCAATAATAGTAGCCGTACAGACATCACCAAAGATAAAGTGGCTGTCGCGGTTTTTGTAGTCTACCTGCGGTGACGCAAACTCCGGATTAACTACCAGCACTACTTTAGCGGTGCCGCCACGAATAGCGTTTACCGCATTACTGATGGCAAAGGTAGCCGACGAGCAGGCAACATTCATATCAAAGGCATAACCGTTAACCCCCAAAATGTGTTGCAGTTCAATGGATAGTGCCGGATAAGGCCGCTGCATATTTGACGCAGCACAAATAATCAGATCAATATCTGCTGGCGTTTTATTGGCCTGCTGCATTGCTTCACGCGCAGCAACAACCGCCATTTCCACCATCTCCGGTGGGGTATTTTCATCACGCTTATTAAACACCGGATGCATAATTTCCGGGTTTAGGATACCGTCTTTGTAAAGCACATGCCGGGCTTTAATACCCGACGCTTTTTCAATAAACTCACAGCTGGAATACTCCAGCGCTGCGATAGTGCCACTGCTGATATCAGCCTTATGCTGCTGATTATACAAGTCAACATATTGGTTGTAACTCGCTACCAGCTCTTCATTGCTGATAATAGCGGCAGGGGTAAATAAACCTGAGCCACTGATAACAATATTTTGCATTACATTACACCTTGTCCGGTTACGATGATCTTATTGTCAGGTCTTGGTCGGGCATCGTCAGTTTGCCAGCGCCTGCTTTTATAGCTTTGCGCCATAGTATAACGAAAAATGCACCAGGCGCTTAAAGGATTCTGCTTATCTGCCAGGCAGCCACTAAAAGCATATTTAACCATCCTGTTAAGCCTGGATCCAGTAAAGACGGTATACACTCACCTTTGTTGTGCGTCATAATACCGGATGTCATTGTTATATCATTAGCCCAAGCTGGGTTTTAACATCGCCAACAGGAAGCCAGACCAGCCGCATGTCGTTATTTCGAAACCTGATTAGCATTTTGTTTTTGGCCAGCTTTAGTTCTCAGGCTAATACCAGCCTGAAAATTGAAGGGCTCAGCGGTGAGTTGGAACAAAATGTCAGCCTTTTTCTCGCCAGCTACACGGCCTCTGACATATCAGGCTCGCTACGCTTTCAGGCACGGCTGCAAAAAGATATTGAAACCGCGTTGCAGGCGCTCGGGTATTATGACAGTGAACTTAGCTTCAATTTGATTGAAGGACGCAGCCGCAATACGTTGCAGGTTACTGTTAAGCCGGGCGACCCCATCCGTATTGCCATTGCCGATATACAACTTACCGGAGATGCTAGCGACGATCGCCAATTCGATCGGGTATTACGCCAGGAAGCGCCAGCAGTCGGTGAAATTCTGCATCATGGTAAATACGATGATTTAAAACGCAGCTTGCGCAGCCTTGCCCTGCGCCGTGGCTATTTTGATGCAGACTTCAGCCTTAGCCGGCTGGAAGTGATCCCCGAACTAAAACAAGCCAATATTCATCTGCACTTTGACAGCGGTACCCGCTATAAATTTGGCAACGTCACATTCAGCGGCCAACAGATCCGCGATGAGTGGATGCAATCGCTAATTCCTTTTGAACCCGGTAAGCCTTACCTGGCCAGCGAACTGGGCGAGTTTAATCAAACCCTGGCCAACACTAACTGGTTTTCATCGATCTCAATTGAAGGAGATACCGAACAGCTGGCAGACTTCACCCTGCCCATCCTGGTTAAACTGGAACCGCGCTTGCGCAACAGCGTAGAAACGGGGATTGGCTACTCCGATGTCACTGGCGCCCGCATCAAATTAAGTTGGTTTAAACCCTGGTTAAATGACCGCGGCCATAGCCTGAATGCTAAAACAACCTTATCAACCAGCGAGCAAAATCTCGAGGCCAGCTACAAAATGCCGCTGTTAAATGCAGCAAGTGACTTTTACCAATTTCAATATGGTTTTGGCCTGAAAGATTTTACTCTGCAAAACGATGTTCGCACCAAAGTATCCAACCTGGCGGTAGAGCGACACTGGCTGCTGCAAAGCGAGTGGTACCGTACTGCTTCAGTTCGCTGGTTATATACAGAAACAACTGAGTTTGACCAGCAAAACACCAGCAATATCGTAATGCCAGGGTTAAGTTATAGCCGCTCCCGGCAAAGCTGGGGCAATATGCCGCGCTCCGCTGACCGATTATTGCTGGCGATAGAGTTATCAGATAAACGCTGGGCTTCAGATGCTAATTTTATCAGGTTACGTGGTCGCGCCGGTTGGATTGGCTCTGCGGGTAGAGACCATCGTTTTGTTACTCGTGCTGATGCTGGCGCAGTTGTCGGTGCCGCACTAGAGGACTTGCCGCCTTCGTTACGTTTTTTTGCCGGTGGCGATAATAACCTGCGAGGCTATGGTTATGAGTCCCTGCCAATCCCAAGCGATGCCACTGACTTTATCGGCGGTCGCTATATGGCAACCGCTTCATTGGAGTATCAATACCGGGTACGTGGTGACTGGTGGCTGGCCAGTTTTGTTGATTACGGCAGCGCCTGGACTGACAGCCCCGATTTTAAACGGGGCGTGGGTCTGGGTATTCGCTGGGGCTCACCGGTAGGCCCGGTGCGGCTTGACTTTGGCTATGGCCTGGATAGCGGCGAACGCAGAGCATTTCAAATCCATTTTGCCTTAGGGCCTGAATTATGAGGCCAGGCTTATGAGACAACAGCTATGAAGAGATTGCTGCAATGGTTAAACTGGACGCTGCTGCTGCCACTATTACTGATACTGCTGTTGTTAGTGGTATTACTTTACACTGCACCGGGCTTAAAATTTAGCGTCTGGCTGGGCCAGAAATTTGTGCCGGAGCTCAGTATTGCTGAACATCAGGGCAGCCTGCTGGGCGGCATGCAGCTGACCGATGTTCGCTGGCAGCATGCCAGCAATCAGTTACAGCTAAAGCAGCTGCAGCTGGATATTAATAATCTGTGCTTTTTACAACTGAAGCTGTGTGTTACTGCATTAACGGTGGATGGTGTGTCACTGACCCTCGACCTGCCCGCTGACGACGCTACGGCTGCTGAAGTGACCCGCGCCAGAGCAACAGACTCAGCAGCAACAGCTATACTGCTGCCCTTCCCGGTGAGCGTTGAGCAGCTGGCACTGACCAATGTTGAGTTACAACTCGGTACCAGTACGTTACGCTGGCAAAATTTCAATACAAGTATTGAGGGCTGGGGCCGGCAGCTTCAGCTGAATGACAGCCACTGGCAGCAATTGCAACTTGAACTTACCGAAAGTACTGACAGCGAAGCGGCAGAGCCGTTTCGTTATCAAGCACCAGATCTTACTGACATTACCCTGCCGCTGGCGGTTTTTATTAACGGCTTTACGCTGACCGACGCCAGCCTGTTACAGCAAGATAGCCTGACGCCGTTGCCGGATCTCAGCTTTAGTCTGCAGGCACGTGGTCAGAATATCCGCTTACTCGATTTTCAGGCCAGCCATCCGCAAGCCCATATTACCGCAACCGCTGAACTGACCACTCAGGGTAATTACCCGCTGCGTGCCAGAATCAGCAGCGTATTACAGCAAGCACCGCTGGCCGGACAGCAGCTTAGTGTCAGCGTCACGGGCTCACTGGCCGAACTGGCGCTAAGCGCCCGCAGTAGCGGCATAATCAATGCCTCTTTAGAGGGTGAGCTGGCACTGTTGACCGCCGACTTACCAGTGCAGCTTAACCTGCAATATGAGCCGCTGCGCTGGCCACTAAGCGGCGATGATACCTGGCAAATCAGTGCCGGCGAATTGCAAGCCAAAGGCGACTTACAACAGCTACAGTTCAGCCTTAGGGCTGGTGTGGCTCACAGCACTATACCCCAGGCTAACCTTACTGCCAGCGGCCAGTACCGACACGCCGATGCCGCCTTAACACTTAGCCAGTTTAAAGCGGCTACATTGGGGGGCAACATTACCGGCAACGCTAAACTTAATCTTGGCAGTCCGCTAAGCTGGCAGACTGATCTTAGCCTGAGCCGCATTCAACCAGGAGTATTCTGGCCGGAATTTGAGGGCGAACTGAATGGCAGCTTGCAAAACCGTGGCCAGCTAAGTGCCGATGGCAGCTGGCAAACGAGCTTACCTCAGCTGGCGATAACCGGTACGTTACGTGATGAAAAACTTGCGGTCAGCGGCGATCTGGCGGCAAGCTATATCGAGGCAACGGCGGCGTATCGCTTTAGCACCGGCCAACTGCAGCTGCAACATGGCAGCAACATTGTCAGGCTAAGCGGCTCACTGGCGGAGCAGTGGCTACTGGATGCCAAAGTAGACATTAATGATTTAGCCAGCAGCTTGCCTGCGGCCACTGGCGTAATAGCGGCCGAGATAAACGTAAGGGGCAGCCAGCGCCAGCCAGACATCACGGCTGCGATTAGTGCCAACACACTAAGCTATGCCGACAGTCGCCTGGGCGGCTTAACCTTGCAAGCTCAACTACAATTAACCGAGCTGTATCAGGCCAGCATGCAACTTACTGCAACTGACGGCCGTTGGCAGGATTACCAACTTGAGCAGCTGACGCTGAATATTGACGGCAATGAACAGCAACATCAGTTAAACCTGGACTTACAATCGTCCGTATCTGACCTTCAGCTGCAACTAGCCGGGCAACTGACTAACCGCGAGCAGTGGCAGGGTCAGTTGCTCCAGGCCAGCATTGGCAGCCCGGTGGGGAGCTGGCAATTGCAACAAAAGCTGGATCTGAGCTACCAACATCAGCAACAACAGCTGGCATTAAGCCCCCATTGCTGGCAGCAAGGCAGCGGTTCGCTCTGTTTAACCGATCAAGCCAGCCTCAGCCCGGTACAGCTCAGCGCCACTATTGCATTAAACCAGTTTGACCTTGGCACGCTGAACGACTTTGCCCCCCTTGCCGTTAATATCTCCGGCGAGCTGAACGCCAATGCCAGTGCACAATGGCAGCAAGGCCAGAGCCCGCAACTTGAGCTGACTGCGCAAAGCGCCAGTGGTGCTTTAACCCGGCAAACAGAGCCACCCATTGCCCTGACCTGGCAGAGCCTGCAACTTAGTGCCCAATTACAAGATGATCAACTGACAGCCAGCGTGCAGAGCCGGCTAAACGAGCAGGCAAGTTTTAATGCAGAACTGGCAGTTAGCGATATTACCGCACAGCACAGGCCACTGAATGCCAGAATCAGCCTGACTGACTTTACCCTGGCATTTTTACAACCGTTGCTGGACGAGTACAGCGAACTTGCCGCTGTACTAAGTGCAGATATCAGTGCCGACGGCACCCTGGAAAGCCCCATGCTGGCCGGACAGCTGGCACTGCAGCAAGTGCGGGTAAAAGGTAAGCTGGCGCCGGCTGATATTAACGATGGCAGTTTGCACCTGAACTTTAAAGGTGAGCAAGCCGAATTGCAGGGCGATATTACCACCCCCGATGGCAAACTCAGCATTAAAGGCGACGCCAACTGGCAACAGCTTACTGATTGGCGGGCGCAGCTGGCGGTGGCAGGCGATCAACTGAAAATTCAAATTCCGCAAGGTAGTTTGAATATCAAGCCTGATATCACCATCACAGCCAGCCCGAAGTTGACCAGAGTTACCGGCGAGATCCAGATCCCCAGCGCCCGGCTCAGTGTCAATGAACTACCGCAAAATGCCGTGGGCATCTCCGATGATACGGTCATTCTTAACGCCGAGCGTCAGCTGATCACAGAGCGACAAAACGGCGCTATGCCAATAGAAGCCAATATCCGGATTATGCTGGGAGAAAAGGTTAACTTCGAAGCCTTTGGCTTACGAACGTTGTTACGTGGTAACTTACAAGTGCAGCAGCGACAAAATCGCCAGACCATTAATGGTGAAGTGCGGCTGGTTGATGGTACCTTCCGCTCTTACGGTCAGGATTTACTGATCCGTCAGGGCAAAATGAATTTCACCGGTCCTCCGGATCAGCCCTTTCTGAACGTTGAAGCCATTCGCAACCCGATGAATATGGAAGACAACGTAGTTGCAGGTATTCGGGTAACAGGCCCGGCCGACCGGCCGCAGATCACTATCTTCTCAGAGCCGGCCATGCCGCAGGCCAATGCCTTATCGTATTTGTTAGTAGGCCGGGATCTGGATAGCGAATCAGGCAGTGCTGCCAACGCCGTCACCACCAGCCTGATCGGCATGAGTATCGCATCCAGCGGCAGTCTGGTGGGTGAAATTGGTGAAGCCTTTGGGGTCAGCGATCTTACTCTGGACACTGCCGGCTCCGGCGACAGCTCGCAGGTGACCGTTAGCGGCTACATTAACCGTAACCTGCAAATAAAATACGGTATTGGTATCTTTGAACCTATCGGCGTCTTTACCCTGCGCTACCGGCTGATGCAAAGTTTGTATCTGGAGGCGGTATCCGGCCTGGATAACGCAGTAGACTTACTGTACCGCTTTGAATTTGACTAAACAGCTTTAGCGAGCAACAAGTGCGTATAACGCCCCAGCGAGGCATAAGGCTCTTGCTGGTTGTATTTTAGCTCCAGCTCAAGCAGTTGCTGAAAATGACTTTGCTGCTGGCTGCGATCACGCAGATAATCGTGGAAACAGCGCACCCCGGTTTTGCTGATTAATCTGAAACCAGCCTGCTGATACCATTGTGCAACATCTGCTGGCTCTAATGGATTTTGCGGGCTTAAACTGACTTTCTTTTTTACCTTAAAATCAGCCGCAACATAATCAAAGTTGCCATACAGAATATTACTGAGCCGTTTGGCATCTTTGTTGTAATACATTAACGATAATATCCCACCCGGCATAATCAACGCGTTAAGCTGCTGTAATGCCAGCTGGGGCTCTGCCAGCCATTCCAGCATGGCATGGCATAGCAGCAACGGGTATTGGCGCTTTGCAGTCTGACTAAGCTCAGCCAGGCTTTGCTGGCTGAAACTAAGCTGTGCAGCCGGCCCTGTGATCGCTATACCTGCTGCCATGGCTGTTTCAGCCGCTATTGCCAGCATATCGGCAGACACATCGGTTAAGTGGATAGTATGGCCCATTTTGGCCAACAGCAGACTAATTTGGCCCTGCCCGGCACCGACATCAAGCACCTGACAGGGTGCCTGCAATAAGGGTAAAGCGGTTAAATCACGCAGTAATACCTGCTGGCGAAGAGCGCCTTTACTGCTTTGATATATATTGCGCTGAAATTTAGCAGCGATACCATCAAAGCTGCGGTCGGTTTTTTTATTCATGCCGGGTTATCGATATCAATAAACTGCACCTGCAGTGGGTAGTTGGCGCTAAGGTATTCACCCAGTGCTTTAATACCATAGCGCTCGGTAGCATGGTGGCCTGCGGCAATAAAATGAATATCCAGCTCGCGCGACACATGGATGGTTTGCTCAGACAC
Source organism: Arsukibacterium ikkense (assembly GCF_000987775.1). Taxonomy (GTDB): domain Bacteria; phylum Pseudomonadota; class Gammaproteobacteria; order Enterobacterales; family Alteromonadaceae; genus Alishewanella; species Alishewanella ikkense. Next base: position 61,521 of record NZ_LAHO01000005.1, on the reverse strand, counting down.
TTCGCCACTGATAAACAAATCAGCGCCGGCGGCAGCCGCCTGTTCAATATATCCCTGGCCACCACCGGTGCACCAGGCAAGCTGGCGTACCCGTTTGCCACTGCCCGCAGCATGCGCTAGCACCGGGCGCCCCAATTGTTGTTGCAACAATGCTGCCAGCTCGCTTAACGGCTGAGGTTCGCTCAGCTCCCCCAGCATCACCACACCTGCAGGCTCAACGCTTGCCAGCGCGTTAACTGATGTGGCGTTCAGTATTTTACCAAGCTGGGCATTATTACCCAGCTGCGGGTGAATATCTAAGGGTAAATGATAGGCAAACAAGTTAATGTCGTGGGCCAGTAATGCCTGCAGCCGCTTTTTCTTCATACCGGTTATTTCCGGTGCCTCGTTTTTCCAAAAATAACCATGATGTACTAAAATGGCATCGGCCTGCCAGGCGATTGCAGCATCGATCAGCGCCTGGCTGGCGGTGACCCCGGTGACAATACGTTTAATCTGCTGCTTACCTTCTACCTGCAAGCCATTGGGGCAGTAGTCACGCACCCGCTCAGGTTGCAGCAGCGCTGCAAGCAGATTGGTCAGTTGTTGCCGTTGCAGCATAAAATACTCCGTATACAGGGTTTATTAATCGCTCTATTGTACTTAAAAACTGTTAAAAAGCAGGCAGATTTGTCTATTGCCTATGTTTTGATGTATAAATAGCGGGCAACGATTAATTTTCACGCACAGGTATTAAGCATGACAAAATTGGATAAAGATCAGGTAGTCGCTGATTTTACCGCAGCTTACAAAGCTAAATTTGGTAAAGCGCCAGAGCTTGAGCAAAAACCAGGCTGGTTTAGTGTCGATGGTGGTAAAAATATCCGCCTGGCCGAACTGGCAGAATTAACCGCAAGCTATGGTAAAGCCGGCAGCGCAAAAGCGTCTGCCGCTAAAGCAGAGAAACCGGCTAAAGCTGAAAAAGCACCAGCGAAAGCAGCAACTAAGCCTGCCGCGAAACCTGCGACCAAAAGCAAAGTTAAAGCAGCAAAACCGGCGCCAACCAGCCCGGGCGCAGCTGCCGCTTACTGGGCAGCTAAGGTAAACGACAGTAAACAGCGGCCACCTCGTGGTTCGCGTTAAGCGTATCTATTTACGTAATAACGCTTAGTTATTCGTTACCCGAAACTGGCGCAAATTGCGCCAGTTTACTTTTGGCCTCTATCCACTGCCCCATAAACTTAGTACTGCGATACGCATGGTGCCTGAGCATCAGCCCGGTAAAGTTTGCCTGGCGGCGGCTCTCAATATTTGCCAACCCCTGCTGCAATTGCTGCCACACCTGCGATGCCTGCTGCGGGCCAAAGCGCGTAGCAATAATCTGATAGCCTTGTTGCTGTGCCTGCTGCCAACCCAGCTTATCCTGATATAACGCCACAGCCGCGTTGGCCAGATCAGCACTGTTGTTGGCAATACTGCCACTCCAACCTGAATCAATAAGCATACCCTCAGCACCAATGTCGGTGGTAACGCTCGGCGTGCCCTGGCACATAGCTTCAAGCAATTTGCCTTTTAAGCCGGCACCAAATGCCAGCGGCGCCAAACATAGCCGTGCGCTACGCATCACCTCATTACTGTTTGCTACCCACCCTTTTACTAAAAACCCCTGTTTGGGGTTATGCAGTGCCGTCGCTTTTGGCGGCGGATAGGCGCCGTAAATATGCAGCTCAGCAGCCGGCAGTTGCTGGCGTATTTGTGGCCAGATCTGTTGTTTTAACCATAATACCGCCTGCCAGTTGGGGGCGTGGCGAAAGTTACCAATGGCAATAAAATGCTCACGTTCGTCAAATGCCAGGCTGTTGGTGGCTGGCAGCGCCTGCAGCCAGAACGGGCAATAACATAACAGCGCTGCCGGTACGCCATAATGCTGTTGCAGCAACTGCATTTCCGCCTCAGAGATCACCAGCGTCAGATCACAACGGTAAATGGCAGCGATTTCCCTCAGCGCCAGCTCAGAGTTCAGTGCCTCAGCAGCTACGGGGCGTTGCTGTGCATGGCAGGTTTGCCTGGCCTGGCGCAAGGCATGGCAATCTTCCATATCTAAAATACGCATGGCGTTGGGGCAGCTTTGCTCTACCCGCCAGCCAAACTGTTCTTCCAGCATAAAGCGGTCAAACATTACCGCCTGCGGCTTCACTTCAGCCAGCCAGCGCTCAAAACTGTCGCAATTCAGTTTAATTTGCTGCTCGCCTACCCCAAGCTCTGCCAGTGGATAACGGTGCGGGCTCAGTTCGGCCGGGCTGGCGAATTGCACCTGCCAGCCCTGGCTAAGATACAGCTTGATCAGGCTGAGCATTCTGCTGCCCGCCGCAGAGGAATTCGGTTCGGGCCATACATAACCCAGAATAATAAGTAGTGGCATAAGGCTGGCTTTGCTGAACTGGCTTTGCTAAAAGAGCGCAGTTTACCGTTGCTGCCCGCAAATACCAATGCTTTTGCCGCTAAGCCTGAGGTTGTTGTTTACCTTAAGCGGGTTGTTGTTAAGATATACAGCTAAATCAACATCCGTAATTATTGAAAGCCAGCAAAGCCTATGACCACTGTCAGCCGTTATACCGCGTTAGAAGAACAGCTGCATGCACTAAGCCACGCCCTGGGTGCAGTGCTTGGCGTGATTGGCCTGTTGCTGATGCTGCGCTTAAGCACTGGCGACAACTGGCAGTTGGCCAGTGCCGTCATTTACGGCAGCAGCATCATACTGCTGTACAGCAGCTCGGCGCTGTATCACAGTATTCATCACCCACTGCTTAAATACCGGCTGCGCCAGCTTGACCATGCGGCTATTTTTATCCTGATCGCCGGTACATATACGCCCTTTACCCTGATTAGCCTGCGCGACGACTGGGGCCTGATCCTATTTACCATCATCTGGCTGATTGCCATTGTTGGCGTGGTACTGGAGCTGGCCACCGGCCTGAAATATAAAAAACTGTCATTAGCGCTTTATCTGGGCCTGGGCTGGATAGTGGTGGTTGCCATTAAACCCATGCTGGCCAATGTGCCTGTCCCGGCAATGTGGTTGTTGCTGGCGGGCGGCCTGGCCTATTCCGGCGGGGTATTGTTTTATATCTGGCGCAGCCTGTACCTACACCATTTAATTTGGCATTTGTTTGTATTGAGCGGCAGCATACTGCATTTTCTGGCTATTTATTGCTACGTGCTAAACTAAACCAAAAGCGACTACCTTGTCCCTCAACACTGCTAAAGCCAATTTGCCCCTGATGGCTATCAATGATATTTTTGCAGATAGCTAAACCCAGGCCGGTTCCCTCTTTGTTACGATTGTCTGCGGCGTCAGCCTGGCTAAAATTACTAAAAATACGCGGCTGAAATACCTCGGGAATTCCACTACCCTGATCAATCACCGTCAGCGTTACCCAATCAGCGTCAGCTGATAACTGCAATTGTACATTACCTGCGGCGGGTGAAAATTTTATAGCATTGGAAATTAAATTATCTAACACCTGCCTGATACGCATGGCATCAGCATCAACCATAAAGTGCTCCTGCTGTAGCTGAAAATGCAGCTGCACCATAAACTTTTCCGCATAACCTGCTATATCCTGCAGCGCCTCCAGCACCAATTGCTGTAAATCCAGTTCAGTACGCAACAAGGTAAACTTTCCGGCAGCGAATTTCTGCAAATCTAATAAGTCATTAATAAGATTGGATAGGCGTTCAGCATTTTTCAATGCCGTATCCAGCATCTGTTGCTGAACATCAGGTTTGCTCGCCAGCACGCCTTGTGCCACTAACGCCACTGCGCCACGAATAGCTGTCAGAGGCGTGCGCAGCTCATGGCTGACAGTAGCGATAAACTGGTCTTTCATGCGATCTAACCGGGTCAGCTCTTTATTTTTTATGGCCAGCTGCTCAAGGCTCTTTTCCAGTTGCCGGCTGCGTAATGACAGTGCCGTTGTGCTCTCCTGCAGCGCCTGAGTTCGCTCAGCTACTTTAGATTCTAATAATAATTGATTCCTGGCTTTTTCATCCACCGCCACCTGTAATAAGCGGTTAACCTGCCGGGCGTGATTTAAACGATACTGATGCCCCAGGAATAAAATCAATACCACCAAGCTAACCAGCATTAGTTGCACCCAGCGTTTTTGCCACCAATCAGGCAAAACGTCCAGACTGGTTAATAGCTGAGGTTCACTGAAAAGACCATGATTATTAGAAGCCTGCAACCAGAGTTGGTAGTTACCGGGCGCCAGGTTTGCATAGAAAGCACTATTACGCTGACCCGCCTCGATCCAGTCGCTGTCAATGCCGGCTAATTGATAACGAAAACGATTCATTACCGGATCCTGAAAATCCAGGGCACTAAACTCAAAACGAACCGTGCGCTCGTTTGGCTGCAATTGAATAGCGGGCCAGTTGACACCGAAAGGCTTTAACTGGCGTTTGTGGTAATCAATGTCCAGCCTGGTTAACACAGGACTCGGCTGGTGCTTGTTACTTTGCAGCCCTGTGATATCGATATTAATCAACCCCTGGATACTGCCAAGATAAAGTTGATTTTGATACAGCGCCATGGCTTTGCTGTTTAACTCGGTTGCAACCATGCCATCACGCTGGTTAAACGTAACAAAATCCGGATTATCCAGCGAGCTAACACTAAGCCCCTTTTGGGTTGTGACGAAAAGCTGATCTGCAGCCAGTTGTACTCCAAGGATCCGCGATTCGGGTAAACCTGATGTGATGTCCAGCAAGCTGCTTTGCTGTGTATCCTGCTGATATAAAAGTAATCCCTTCTCTGTACAAATGGCCAGGGTATTCTGATAGCTTTGCAGACAGTTAATGTTGTTCGCCGGAAGCCCCAGGCCGCTATCCCCCTGCCCTGACTGAACTGAGTAATGCTCAATCACACTACTATCCGGCACAATTTTAAATAGGCCGGAATAACGACTACCCACCCAAAGTTGCTGTTTAGCGTCTAAAGCCATTGCCTGGACAGCGTCACCAGCCTGAACCTGACCTAACTCAGCCAGCCAATGTTGCACCCGATCTGAAGCAGGATCCCAGCGTATTACTCCCCGCCCCCATAAACCAAGATACAGATTATCTGAAGCATCAATCAGTAATTCGCGGACATTTTGATTAGCTAATCCAAGTAAATCAAAGGGCTGGCCAACATTTTTTAGCTCATCCTCTTCTAATTGCATTAAACCACTGTCGGTGGCGATATAGAGGATGCCCGCACTGGACGTTGACATAGCGTTGATTCTGCTGGGCAACGTCATGGCATGTAGTGCTTTAGTATTTAAATCTGCCTGATATAAACGGTCTGCCGAAGCAAGCCACAGCATATTGTGACGACGGTGGATCACAGATACTGAAAACGATAAGTCGCGCTCGTTAAATTGCACCAGATCGGTTAATTGCAGAAAACGACTGCCGCCATAACGGCTGCGAAACAAACCGGCTTCGGTGGTCGCCATCCATAATACACCTGAGCGGTCTAACAAAAAGTTGCGGACATTCAGCTCAGACAGCAAACTGTCATGCTGTTCAAACTTTTGATAGCGTCGTTCAGACCTAAGCAAATGTTGGATACCATTGTAACTGGCAACCAACAAACTGTTGTCACCTAGCGGCATAAAACGATTAATAATATGTTGCTGGCCATCTGCTGCAATGCTGTTTATTATTTCAAATTGTGATGATGCAACGTCAAAATAATACACACCCTGGCGGCTGCCCACCCACAAATTATTACCTTCTGGCCACAAGGCTCTGACTTCATTTGAGCGACTTAACGCTGCTGAATCTTGCTGTAATAGCCAACGTTCAAGAGTATTATTCGATTCAGTCCAGCGAATTAAACCTGCTGAAGACCCCAGCCATATAGCGTCATCGGCTGTTTGCGCAATGCTCCATATTCTGGGTTCAGCTAACGACGACAATAAGTCTTTTACAGAAAACAGCGTTATCTGATCATCCAGTGTAATAATACTTATCCCTCGGGTTGTTCCTACCCATAACCGCTGCTGATGATCTTCCAGCATAAATTGTACCTGATCACCCGCTAATCCCTGCTTTTCGGTAAAACGTTGCAGTTGGCCATCTGCAGCATTGAAGCGGGACAAACCATAACCCCAGGTCGCACTCCATAAGTTCCCCCTGCTGTCTTGCAGCACACTGCCGACGTCAGCCTGAAGCCCAGCGGCAATTTCCTGCTCTGTTAATACAGCAAAACTCTCAAATTCATGACCGTCATAACGCAGCAAGCCAGAAGCGCCGGCGCCCAGCCAGATAAAGCCTTCTTTATCCTGGATTAAACTAAATATCGTGGTACTGGGTAACCCCTCATCAATGCCTAAACGGCTGATTTGGCCAAAGTTTTGCGCATAAGCATTTAAAGCAGCTAAGTTAGCTAAAAAAAGCCAGAACACCAAAGTACGCATCACTTGCAACAGCTGACATGGCATCTACAAAATTTCCTTGTAAAGTCAGTTTTTAACACGACGGTTAATAGACTTTACACTAAGCTAAAAACCAAAAACTGGCTAACACTTTCGATAGTAGAACAAACCACAAAGTACCGGAAGAACGCTTAAAAAATGACATGGCCGTTACAGGCGTGCGCTGAATCGCAACCAAGGCAGAGTAAGCGCCGCGTTTTTAAACGCCGGTTAAAACCATTAAAAAGGGCTGCGAGAGCAGCCCTGTTAATCAGCTAATGGTGCTGTTTTATCTGATGCCGTTTTAGTACTGATAACTAAAGGTTACACCACTAAAGGCGGTATAGGCACGGATGCCCACATGCCAGGTACCGGCTTGTGGGTTATTGATGGTACACACTTCATTGTTGCCGGTTAAATATGGCCGGCAGGTGTATGCAGTGGTGGTAGGCTGGCTGCCATAGCGTACATACAAATCTGCATCGCCGGTACCGCCCGAGATCTGGAAGGTGATGGTTGATACGCCTGATGGGATCTGGTAGCTGCCACGTAACCACTGGCCGGTAGAGGCTGACAGGTTCGGGAAGGTCGCGCCATTACCCGGAGGGGTGCCGCCATTACCGCCGCCGTCACAACCATTGTTGGTGATCCAGTCATGCGCGGCTTTAGCTTGCACTATGCCCCAGCCAAAAGAGTTGTCACGCCCGGCTGCACCACGGTCTTGCGCGGTAACGTTTAACGCATTACGAATTTGCGGTGCGGTACAAGACGGGTGGTTACTCCATACTAAGGCAGCAACACCAGCTACATGCGGTGATGCCATAGAGGTACCGCTGATGCTGTTATAGCCACCATTACGCCAGGTTGAACTGACACTGACACCCGGGCCAGACAGTTCAACCTGTGAGTTACGCTGGGAAAAGCTGGCGAGGTTACGGTTGGAATCTACCGCAGCTACTGATACTACCGCATTGTACGAAGCAGGATAAGACATACTGGTGTTACCGGCATTTCCTGCAGCCGCCACTAACAACATGCCGCCATTATAGAAATTGGTCATGGCGGTATTTTCAGTCTGGTTAGACGACCCCCCACCCAAACTCATATTAACCACTTTGGCACCGGCATCTTTACAGGACTGAATGCCCTGTACCAGATTTGACGCATAAGTCCAGTTACCCGAATCGTTAAATATTTTAACAATATGCACACCGGCCTGGCCTGAGCCAATCACACCCACTACCCCGGTGTTATTATTCAGTGCCACCATGGTACCGGCAACATGAGTACCGTGACCATTACCGTCTGAGTACCAGTTTCCGTGGCCAGAGAAAGCATAACCGGTAACCCCTGAGCTTTGCAGATCTTCGTGGCCTGGCGTATAGCCAGTATCAATAACGCAAACCTTGGTATTGCCTGCGCTGGCATCACTCACCTGATTAGCCTGCACCATACTAATACCGTAAGGGGTGGTTTGCGCCATCGGGCTGATCACGTCCATCAGGTAACGTTTAGGATCTTCTTCCACGTACTGAATATTCGGATTGGCCTCAAGGCTTTTTATCTGCCGCGGCGTTAGCTCAGCAACACTGGCGTTGGCCATTGCTAAATGCATCACCGGATTAACCTGAAGAGAACGCAGTACGGTTTCCGCCTGCTGAATGTTAAACTCACTCTGGCCGTTGTTATTGCTCATCACTGCCGCAGTGGGTTTAAATTTTATAATGTAGCGATTTGTCGCATCGCTATCGTCAACCAAACTGTTGGCAACGGCCTGGGCAGTTAACGTGAGCGCAAAGCAACTGCTTACGCCAAGCACTAAGAGTTTTTTTGTAGTTTTCATTGTGGTACCTTTTTTTAATTATTTGGTTGTCCAAACATCTGTTATTAGTTTTCCATATTGTTGGCTGCATCCTGCGCTACCTAACTAACCAGCTGCTCAATAAAACAACAATTACAAAATTCTTACAAAGTGATTATAAAAAAAACTGTCAGCCCTGTTTCAGAAAAAAAAACCAGTGAACAGAAACAAATACACCATTTCAGGAAATTTAATCGTTCACCATATAACCAAAATAACTAACTTATAGCCAGATAGCATATGGATATAGCACTGTCAGGTTTACAGACGGTGGCAAACTAATTGCTTGCTACTACTTTCTATGACCATTGCATTCTTTTAGAATCACCCCCATTGCGTTTCCACTACGTCGTTTATTGGAGTATTACATGTCAAACAGCAAGCATTGTCGGTTACTTATTCTGGGTTCAGGCCCAGCCGGATATACTGCTGCAGTTTATGCTGCCAGAGCTAATTTAAATCCGGTGCTGCTAACCGGCATGCAACAGGGTGGCCAGCTTACCACCACCACCGAAGTTGAAAACTGGCCGGGCGATGCCCACGGCCTGACCGGCCCCGCGTTGATGGAGCGGATGCAAGCCCATGCTGAAGCCTTTAATACCGAAATTATTTTTGACCATATTCATACCGTTAACCTGGAACAACGGCCTTTTACCTTAACCGGTGATAACGGAAGCTATACCTGTGATGCGCTGATTATCTGTACCGGTGCTTCCGCTAAATACCTGGGCTTACCGTCTGAACAAGCTTTCAGTGGCCGCGGTGTTTCTGCCTGTGCAACCTGTGATGGCTTCTTCTATCGTAATCAGAAAGTGGCGGTTGTTGGCGGCGGTAATACTGCAGTAGAAGAAGCGCTGTATTTATCCAACATTGCCAGCGAAGTGCACCTTATTCACCGTCGTGACAGCTTTAAAGCTGAAAAAATACTGGTAGACCGTTTAATGGCAAAAGTGGCCTCAGGCAATATTGTGCTGCATACCCACTGTGTGCTGGAAGAAGTACTGGGCAATGACATGGGCGTTACCGGCGTGCGTTTAGGCTCAACCAAAGGCGAGCCTGCCAGTGAGTTGACGTTACAAGGTGTGTTTATTGCCATTGGTCACTCACCTAATACCGATATTTTTAAAGGCCAGCTGGCAATGAATGGCGGCTATTTAAAAGTGCAAAGCGGTACTGAGGGCAATGCTACCCAAACCAGTATCGAAGGCGTATTTGCCGCAGGTGATGTCTCTGATCACATCTATCGTCAGGCGATTACTTCTGCCGGCACTGGCTGCATGGCAGCCTTAGATGCGGAGCGGTATCTGGACGCGCTGGCAAAATAACTAACGTTGCCATCGTGGCTATTTACTTACCGGAACTTAATCCTGCTCAGCTGTGGTTCCCGCCAGTAGAGCAGGCACTGGAGCAACCCGATGGCTTACTGGCGATGGGGGGAGATTTATCGACTGAGCGGCTGCTACTGGCTTACCGCAGCGGTATATTTCCCTGGTTTAGCCAGGGTGACCCTTTATTATGGTGGAGTCCCGCTACCCGCGCGGTGTTTGCCCCAGCCAGCCTGCAGTTTAACCGTAGCCTGCGTAAAGCCTGGCAACGCACCACACTGACACTGACGCTTAATCAGGCATTTGCTAGAGTGGTGCAAGGCTGTGCTGCCCCGCGCAAAAACCAGCCTGAAACCTGGATCCTGCCGCCAATGCAGCAAGCTTATCAACGCCTGCATCAACAGGGCCATGCCCACAGCATCGAAGTATGGCACAACAGTACCCTGGTGGGTGGCTTGTATGGCATCCTGGTAGGTGGCTTATTTTGCGGTGAATCAATGTTTAACCGCACACCAAACGCGGCCAAATTTGCCTTGCTGGCGCTGCAGCAGCATTTAAGCCAATTTACAGCAGGTTGGATAGACTGCCAAATGCCCAACCCGTTTTTACAACAGTTAGGAGCACAGCCGTTGCCGCGCCAGCAATATCTGACGTTATTACATCAACAAACAGCCTTAATTAGTCCTGCCGGCCACTGGCAGCCACAACAGCTGAGTTTAGGCAATGACTAACCCGCACCAGCTACGTTTTGGCTTAACAGCACCCAGCGCCTGCAGTTATTTACCAGCACAACAGGAGCAGCTGGTCGTACTGATGCCAGAGCAGCCGATCAGCGCCGATTTATATCAGCAATTAATCGCTGTCAACTTCCGCCGTAGCGGCGAGCAAACTTACACTCCGCATTGCCCGGCCTGTAATGCCTGTCAGTCGGTGCGTATTGTGGCGCAGCAGTGGCAAGCCTCACGGAGCCAGCGCCGCTTGCTAAATAAAGCACGGCGGGCGGGCCTGGAATACCGGCTGGTGAATCAGCCTGAACTGCAGCAGTATTTCAGGCTGTTTGCTGCCTATATCGCCTTTAAGCACGATGATGGCATTATGTATCCTGCAACCGAAGAGCAATTAACCGCCATGCTGCAATGCAGTTGGTTGCCCGTTCGCTTTCTGGAGATTTATCAGGCCGGGCAACTGCTTAGTGTCAGCATTATTGATGAGTTGGCCGATAGCTATTCAGCTGTATACACATTTTTTGCCGAACAATACCAGTATTTGTCTCCGGGTAAACTGGCCATTATGTATTTGCTCAGCCAGGCCCGCCAGGATCATAAAGCCTATGTTTATCTGGGCTACCTGATCGGCACTTGCCAAAAGATGGCTTATAAGGCCGAATTCAGGCCGCAACAACGCTTTATTCAGGGACATTGGCACTCTTTTGCCTAAAAAAGCGCTTGCTGCTTTACTTATTGCTGTGATTTCGGCACAATCTGCGCAGTTTTTTAAAGGTTCACCCCCAATTTATAGAGGCGAGTACGCTGAATGGCGAAAGAAGACGTAATTGAAATGCAAGGTACCATCCTGGATACATTGCCGAATACCATGTTCAAAGTTGAACTGGAAAATGGTCATGTGGTTATCGCACATATTTCTGGCAAAATGCGTAAGAACTATATCCGCATTTTAACAGGCGATAAAGTTACCGTTGAATTAACGCCTTATGATTTAAGTAAAGGCCGTATCGTTTTCCGTCAGCGTTAAATCAGCTTTAGTTACAAAAAACCCGGTGGCTACCGGGTTTTTTGTTTTGGATCACGACCAATTTGCCGGGCTAGTCTACTAAGGCTAAATCCTGAGCTGTCTGATAATCAAAAAACAACTGATCATTTTTCAGGCTGACTTTAACATCCCCGCCATGCAGCAAGCGACCGAATAAAATTTCATTGGCTAACGGCTTTTTCAAATGCTCCTGGATCACCCGGGCCATCGGCCGCGCTCCCATCGCCGGATCATAGCCTTTATCAGCCAGCCATTGTCTGGCATCTGCCGTTAACTCCATCGATACCTGTTTCTTGTCGAGTTGTACCTGTAAGTCACAGACAAACTTATCGACAATCTGCAAAATAATGTCAGCATTTAAATGTTTAAACCAGATAATGCCATCGAGCCGGTTACGAAACTCCGGACTAAAGGTCCGGTTAATTTCACTTAGCGCATCATGGCTGTGATCTTGCTGTTTAAAGCCGATAGATTTACGAATGGTTTCCTGCACCCCAGCATTGGTGGTCATAACCAGTACCACATTCCTGAAATCGATTTTGCGGCCGTTATTATCGGTTAAGGTACCGTGATCCATCACTTGTAGCAAAATGTTATAAACATCGCTGTGAGCTTTTTCAATCTCATCCAGTAACACCACCGAATAAGGGTGTTTCGACACCGCGTCCGTTAACAGCCCCCCCTGTTCAAAGCCAACATAGCCTGGCGGCGCACCTATCAGCCGACTGACCGCGTGGCGCTCCATGTACTCTGACATATCAAAACGTAACAGCTCTACGCCCATTACTTTAGCCAGCTGCTTGGTCACTTCGGTTTTACCCACCCCGGTTGGGCCGGCAAACAGGAAATTACCTATAGGCTTTTCTTCATTGCCAAGGCCAGAGCGTGACAAACGAATGGCAGCGGTGAGCACCTCGATTGGCTCGTCCTGACCAAACACGACCAGCTTCAGGTTACGGTCGAGATTAGCCAATACATCTTTATCAGACGCTGATACCGATTTTTCCGGGATACGTGCCATTTTGGCAATCACATGCTCAATCTCAGCAACATTAATCACTTTTTTACGTTTCGATGCCGGTAGCAGCCGCTGACTGGCGCCCGCTTCATCAATCACATCGATGGCCTTATCCGGTAAATGCCGCTCATTAATATACTTAGCTGACAACTCAGCCGCTGCCCTGATCGCTTTTTGGGTATAACGCACATTATGGTGCTGCTCGTAGCGCTCTTTTAAGCCCAGTAAAATACGCGTAGTATCCTCAACGCTGGGTTCGGTCACATCAATTTTCTGGAAGCGCCGCACCAATGCCGTGTCTTTTTCAAAAATACTTTTAAATTCCTGATAGGTGGTTGAACCCATACAGCGTAAGCGGCCACTGGACAGTAATGGTTTAATCAGGTTAGAGGCGTCCATTACGCCACCTGAAGCGGCACCTGCACCAATAACAGTATGAATTTCATCAATAAATAAAATAGAATCTTTTTCTTTTTCCAGCTCTTTTAATAATGACTTTAAGCGCTTTTCAAAATCACCACGATACTTGGTACCGGCCAGTAGCGCACCCATGTCCAGCGCATAAATGGTAGCATTAGCAATAACTTCGGGCACCTGCTGCTGCACGATCCGATAAGCCAGACCTTCAGCAATGGCAGTTTTTCCTACGCCCGCTTCCCCAACCAGCAACGGATTGTTTTTCTTGCGCCGGCACAACACCTGAACGGCCCGCTCCACTTCCCGGTCCCGGCCGATAAGGGGGTCGATATGGCCATTTTTTGCCTGAATATTCAGATTGGTAGTAAAATTCTCCAGGTACTTACTCTCTTCAGATACTGTATCGCTAAGTTCTTCCTGCGGACTGTCATCATGCTGTTCGAGCTTTTCTGTTTTAGTAACACCATGTGAGATAAAATTAACCACGTCTAAGCGGGAAATATCGATTTTTTTCAACAGGTAAACTGCTTGCGATTCCTGTTCGCTAAAAATGGCAACCAGCACATTGGCACCTGTCACCTCTGATTTACCTGATGACTGCACATGAAACACCGCCCGTTGCAGTACCCGTTGAAACCCCAGAGTAGGTTGGGTGTCACGCTCGACCTCGCCATCAGGTAATACTGGGGTGGTGGAGTCTATAAAACTGGCCAGTTCCAGACGCAGTTTTTCAATATTGGCGCCGCACGATTTTAACGCATCGCCGGCCGCCGGGTTATCCAATAACGCCAGTAATAAATGTTCCACCGTCATATATTCATGACGGCGTTCACGCGCAAATCTGAACGCTAAGTTCAGCGTCAGTTCCAGATCTTTATTTAACATAGCTCACTCCCAATACCCCTGAGAACCACTTCCAGACCATGCCAAGACATACCTAAGCGCGCTCCATTGTGCACAGCAACGGATGCTGATGCTCTTTTGCATACTGCACCACCTGCTGCACTTTAGTTTCTGCAATTTCAGCAGTATAAATACCGCACACTGCACTGCCCTCGTAATGCACCTTCAACATTATTTCACTGGCTTTTTCGTACTGCATATTAAAAAATCGGGTGAGCACATCAATGACAAAGTCCATAGGAGTGTAGTCGTCATTGTGCAAAATCACCTTATACATTGGTGGCGGAGCAACCCTTTGTCGGGTCAGTTCTGCCAGATCATCGTGTTTCGTATCTAAATTTTGCTTGCCGCTCATAAACTATAGCCATGCCTGCGCCAACCAGCAAAGGCGCTTTTATTAAAAATTAGTAAAAAATTCGCACTATTTTTGCAAATAGCTTGACTGTTTGCTTAAATTATCTACATTAGATATTGGGGCTGAACAAGTCCCCTTCAAGTTCACTCTAGAATACAGAATATAGCTAACTTAGAGAAGGAAGTAAGTAGTATGGCTACCGGTAAAGTAAAATGGTTCAATAATGCCAAGGGATTTGGGTTTATTCGTGAAGATGGCCGTGATGAAGATATCTTCGCGCATTATTCTACCATTAGCATGGATGGCTACCGCACGCTAAAAGCAGGCCAGGATGTGGTGTTCGATCTGTCTGAAGGCCCAAAAGGGCTGCATGCTGTTAATATTAAGCTCCCCGGCGAAGAATAACTTTTCCATCGTTGTACCGACCTGGCATCGGCATCTACTAACAAAAAAGCAGGCTTAACGCCTGCTTTTTTTATGGCATAACAGCCAGGGTAAGCTTACAGCGCTTGTAAAGTGCGGTTTAAGGTGACGCTTGGCCGCATTGCCTCAGCCACTAATTTATCATTAGGTTTGTAATAGCCGCCAATATCTACTGGTTTACCCTGCACACCGTTCAGTTCAGAGAGTATCTGCTGCTCGTTAGCCTGCATGGCGTCTGCCAGCGTGTTAAACCGTGCTGCCAGTAAGGTATCGGTTGTCTGTTTTGCCAGCTCCTGCGCCCAGTACAGCGCCAAATAGTAGTGACTGCCGCGGTTATCCAGCTCCCCCGCTTTGCGCCGTGGCGATTTATCATTATCCAGGAAGGTCGCGGTTGCTTTATCCAGACTGTCAGCAAGTACTTTCGCCGCACTGTTACCGGTCACCTGAGATAAATGCTCCAACGACGCCGCTAACGCCAGAAACTCGCCCAGCGAATCCCAGCGCAGATGGTTTTCTTCTACAAACTGCTCAACATGTTTAGGGGCAGAGCCGCCAGCGCCGGTTTCAAACAGGCCACCACCATTCATCAGTGGTACTACCGACAACATCTTGGCACTGGTGCCAAGCTCTAAAATCGGGAATAAGTCTGTTAGGTAATCACGTAGCACATTACCGGTTACCGAAATGGTGTCCAGACCCTGCTTAATCCGGGCCAAAGTATGACGAGTCGCTGTTTCCGGCGCCATAATCTGGATGTCCAGACCATTGATATCATGATCTTGTAAGTAACGCTGTACTTTGTTAATCAGCTGGGCGTCATGCGCCCGCTCACTGTCCAGCCAGAATATGGCCGGGGTGCCACTTAACCGTGAACGATTCACCGCCAGTTTTACCCAGTCACGAATTGCTGCATCTTTAACCTGACACATGCGCCAGATATCACCTTGTTCCACCGGGTGGCTGAACAACACATCACCCTGACTGTTTAACACTTTCACTGTACCTGCGGCCGCAATTTCAAAGGTTTTGTCATGCGAGCCATACTCTTCTGCTTTTTGCGCCATCAGGCCAACGTTCGGTACTGAGCCCATAGTCCGCGGGTCAAAAGCACCATTTTCTTTACAGAAATTAATAGTTTCCTGATATACGCCGGCATAACAGCGGTCTGGGATCACGGCTTTGGTGTCTTTTAGCTGGCCATCCGGGCCCCACATCTGGCCTGAGCTGCGGATCATCGCCGGCATAGAAGCATCAATAATCACATCACTAGGCACATGCAAGTTAGTGATACCCTTGTCTGAATTTACCATCGCCATGGCAGGTTTTGCAGCGTAAAGCGCGGCGATAGCGTCTTTAATTTCCTGCTGTTTGGCTGCTGGCAAGCTGCTGATTTTAGAATACACATCACCTAAACCATTGCTGACATCAACACCTGCTTCAGCAAATTCGGCAGCATATTTGCTGAAAATTTCCTGATAAAACACCTGCACCGCATGGCCAAACATGATGGGATCAGATACTTTCATCATGGTGGCTTTTAAATGCAACGAGAACAGCACACCTTTCGCTTTGGCATCGGCAATTTCAGCCGCATAGA
Source organism: Arsukibacterium ikkense (assembly GCF_000987775.1). Taxonomy (GTDB): domain Bacteria; phylum Pseudomonadota; class Gammaproteobacteria; order Enterobacterales; family Alteromonadaceae; genus Alishewanella; species Alishewanella ikkense. The sequence continues at coordinate 45,409 of NZ_LAHO01000005.1, read as the reverse complement.
AATCTCGTAATGCTCTGCAGCTCATGGTGGCCGCATCAATAATTTCATCTGCCAGTACGGCTACCTTCTCTTTTAATACGCTAACCGCACCGTCTGTCTGGTGTAGCTCTATGCGCAAGGTATCGGCACTGCTGATTGTGGTCGACTGCTCAGAGCCATAAAAATCGCCGCTGCTCATATGCGCAACATGCGAGGCAGAGTCTGCCTGCCAGGCTCCCATACTGTGCGGGTTCTTTTTAGCATATTGCTTAACAGACGCCGGGGCGCGACGATCAGAGTTGCCTTCACGCAGTACCGGATTTACCGCACTACCTTTAATTTTGTCATAGCGCGCTTTCACATCACGCTCTTGCTCAGTTTTTGGCTCTGGCGGATAATCTGGCAGGGCATAACCCTGGCTTTGCAGTTCTTTAATGGCTGCTTTTAACTGCGGCACGGAAGCACTGATGTTTGGCAACTTGATAATATTGGCTGCTGGCGTTTTGGCCATTTCGCCCAGTTCAGCCAGCGCATCGCTCATCCGCTGCTCTGGCTGTAAAAAATCCGGAAAACTGGCAATGATACGCCCTGATAACGAAATATCGCGGGTTTCAACAGCAATACCTGCAGCTGCAGAAAATGCCTGAATAACAGGTAGCAAAGAATGAGTCGCCAACGCGGGCGCTTCATCAGTGATGGTATAAATGATTGTTGCACTTTCTTTCGACATGTTAGTTCCTGTATTGTAATCGCGGAATGTCCACGGGAGCCCGCGGGGTGTGCCGCGCTAACACTGTAACACTGTGATTATTGTTTAAAACGCAGCAAAAACAACGGCCGTTAGTATACCAGCATCAAACTGATTAAAACAGGCGCAGCACTGCCGGCAGTGTTGCTGACTGACAACAACGTTAACAGACTTACAGGAAGAAGCTTTGACACACTCAGCGCCTTTTCGCCACAGGCAACATAAGCCAAATAGCGAAAAAAACAATAGGACCAAGGTCGAAATTCCACTATTGGTATTGTTCAATAAACCTTACGATGTGCTCAGCCAGTTTACTGACAACAGCACACCTGCCCGCGCCACCCTGGCCGACTATATAGCACTGAAAGATGTCTATCCGGCGGGCCGGCTCGATCGCGACAGTGAAGGCCTGCTGTTACTGACCAATTGCGGTCGCACTCAGCACCAGCTAAGCGATCCAAAACATAAAGCACCAAAAACGTACTGGGTACAGGTAGAGGGCGACATCACCGATGAGGCCCTGAATAACCTGCGCCAGGGCGTGATATTAAAAGACGGTCCTACGCTACCGGCAATAGCAGAGCCTATAACACCACCCACGCTGTGGCCACGTAACCCACCGGTGCGTTATCGGGCCAATATCCCGACCAGTTGGTTAAGCCTGACGATTACCGAGGGCCGCAACCGTCAGGTACGCCGGATGACTGCTGCTGTTGGTTTTGCCACCCTGCGCTTAGTCCGTTGCCAGATCGGCCCCTGGCAATTGGATCCGCTGCAACCCGGAGAATATCGGGTTGTCCATTTATAAATAGTCTTGGTTGGCACATAAGCTGCGGCAATGCTGGCGATAACGATTTTTTACCCGCCAAATTAGTGCTATACTGCGCGCCTTCTTTTTTGTCAGAGTCAGTGTGGTGTAATGTCAGCTAACAGCAGTAAAAAAGTCATCGTCGGCATGTCCGGCGGCGTAGATTCCTCAGTTTCAGCCTACTTATTAATCCAGCAGGGTTATCAGGTCGAAGGCCTGTTTATGAAAAACTGGGAAGAAGACGACAATGATGAATACTGTGCTGCCGCCGAAGACATGCACGATGCCCAGCAGGTCTGCGACAAGCTTGGTATCCCGCTGCATAAAGTCAATTTTGCGGCGGAGTACTGGGACAACGTGTTTGAGTATTTCTTAGCAGAATACCGGGCCGGCCGTACCCCGAACCCTGACATTATGTGCAACAAAGAGATTAAGTTTAAAGCCTTTCTTGAGTTTGCCGCCGAAGCACTGGGGGCCGATTATATTGCGACCGGCCATTATGTGCGCCGCCGCCAGCAAAACGGCCACTGGCAACTGTTACGTGGCCTGGATAGCAATAAAGACCAAAGCTACTTTTTGTATACCCTGGGCGAAGAGCATGTCAGCCAGACGCTGTTTCCAATAGGTGAGCTGGAAAAGCCTGCGGTGCGGGCAATAGCCGAACAACAGGGGCTGATTACTCATGATAAAAAAGATTCTACCGGTATCTGTTTTATCGGTGAGCGTAAATTTAAGGATTTTTTACAGCAATATCTGCCTGCACAGCCAGGCGACATTGTCAGCATTGATGATCAGCAGGTGCTGGGCCGCCACGACGGTTTGATGTACCATACGCTGGGCCAGCGCAAAGGCCTGAAAATAGGTGGTCTGCGAGACGGTAGTGATAACCCCTGGTATGTGGTGGCAAAAGACTTGCCGCAAAACCGTTTATTGGTGGCGCAGGGTCATGACCATCCGGCATTGCTGGCCAGTGGTCTGATTGCCAGCCAGTTGCATTGGGTCGACCGTACCGGGCCACAGCAAACCTTACGCTGCACTGTAAAAACCCGCTATCGCCAGACCGATATCAGCTGCACTCTTTCAGCGCTGGCCGACGATCAGTATCAGGTGATATTTGACCAGCCACAAAAAGCCGTTACCCCAGGCCAGTCTGCGGTATTTTATCTTGATGACGTCTGTTTAGGCGGCGGCATTATCGACAAGGCCATTAAATAACTATGCAACACTCTTTAGCTAACCAAATTATTGGCCTGGCAGGTCTGTGTCAGGCTGTCAGCCTGCTGCAAAGCCTGGCCCGGCATAACAAACTGGACTCCGGACTGTATAACACCAGCCTGGCCAGCATAGCCAACCTGAGCCCTGACTCGCCGCTGGCGGTATATGGCGATGACCCGGCAAACTTAACGACAGGCCTGCAGCTGATTATTGACCAGCTGGGAGATAAACCGAAAAAAGATGTTGAGCTCACCCGCTATTTAGTTGGGGTATTGGCGCTGGAACGCAAGCTGAACAAAAGCCGCGGCAATATGGCTGAGCTTGGCAAGCAACTCGGCCAGTTAGAGCGGCAGTTGCAACATTTTAGCGTGACGGATGACAACATCGTTGGCCGTCTGGCCGATATTTACAGCGAATGTATCAGCAGCCTGGGCAGCCGTATTCAGGTTTATGGCCAACCTGAATTACTAAAACAAGCCGCAGTGCAGCAAAAAGTACGGGCATTGTTACTGGCCGCGGTGCGGGCTGCCGTGTTGTGGCGCCAGGCAGGCGGCAGCCGGCTAAACTTTATTTTTAAACGTCGCAAACTGGTTGCGGTTGCCCGGCAGATGCTGGCACAGACCACACCTTAAACTTCAGGAGTTTTCATGGAACTTAATGCCCTTACCACCATATCCCCGGTTGACGGCCGCTATGGTAGCAAGACGGTTGAGCTACGCCCGTATTTCAGTGAGTTTGGTCTGATTAAATACCGGGTTACTGTTGAAGTACGCTGGTTACAACAACTGGCGGCCACCAAAGCCATTACTGAAGTACCGGCTCTGTCAGCCGCAGCTAATCAGTTGCTGAACGATATTGTCGACAATTTCAGTCTGGCAGATGCACAGCGGGTAAAAGACATTGAGCGTACCACCAACCATGATGTAAAAGCGGTAGAATACCTGCTGAAAGAAAAAGTGGCCGCCAACAGTGAGCTCAATGCTATCAGCGAGTTTATTCACTTTGCCTGTACCTCAGAAGACATTAATAATCTGTCGCATGGTTTAATGCTAAGCCAGGCTCGTAATGAGGTGTTATTGCCGCAGTGTGATGCCTTGCTGGCTGCCATCAAAAATCTGGCCAGCGAACATAAAACCGTTGCCATGATGGCACGCACCCATGGTCAACCCGCTTCACCTACCACCATGGGTAAAGAAATGGCCAACGTATACGCCCGCTTAAAGCGCCAGCGCGATCAGATTGCCTCAGTCGATATTATGGGTAAAATCAATGGTGCCGTTGGCAACTATAACGCCCATTTATCAGCTTATCCACAGCTGGACTGGCACCAGTTTGCGGAGCAGTTTGTCACCAGCCTGGGTTTAAGCTTTAACCCCTACACCACCCAGATTGAACCGCACGATTACATTGCCGAGCTGTTCGATGCCGTAGCCCGTTTTAATACCATCCTGCTTGATTTTGACCGTGATATCTGGGGTTATATAGCGCTGGGTCATTTTAAACAAAAAACGGTTGCCGGTGAAATTGGCTCCTCTACCATGCCACACAAAGTAAACCCGATCGATTTCGAAAATTCTGAAGGTAACCTGGGCATCGCCAATGCCTTGTTTAACCATTTATCAGCCAAGTTGCCCGTGTCACGCTGGCAGCGTGATCTGACTGATTCAACCGTATTGCGTAACCTCGGCATGGGGTTTGGTTATACCCTGATCGCCTACCAGGCGACGTTAAAAGGCATTAGCAAGCTGGAAGTCAATGCGCCTGCCCTACTGGCTGAGTTAGACGCTAACTGGGAGTTACTGGCAGAGCCGGTACAAACCGTAATGCGTAAATACGGTATTGAAAAGCCTTATGAGAAACTGAAAGAGCTGACCCGTGGCAAACGGATTAACCAGGCTGATTTAGCGCGCTTTATTGATACACTGGCATTGCCTGAGCAGGTTAAAACCGAGTTAAAACAGCTAACGCCGGCTAACTATATTGGCGATGCCATCGCGCTGGTAGATAAACTCGGTGAATAACCTTATGTACACACTGAATTTTGCCGACTTAACCCCAGCGCGCTTTTTAGCCGAGTTCTGGCAGAAGAAACCGCTATTACTAAAACAAGGGTTTAAAAATTTTACCGACCCACTGTCGCCTGACGAGCTGGCAGGCCTGGCGCTGGAAGAAGAGATTGAGTCGCGGGTGGTGTTATGTACTAATGGTGACTGGCAAATGGAAACAGGCCCAATAGAGGATTTCAGCCGTTTTGGCGAACGCGACTGGACCATTTTAGTCCAGGCAGTTGACCATTGGCATGCCGATGCGGCACTGCTGCTACAGCCGTTCCGGTTTATTCCCAACTGGCGGATAGACGATCTGATGGTCAGCTTTTCCACGCCCGGTGGTGGTGTCGGCCCGCACCTGGACCAGTATGATGTGTTTATTATTCAGGGCCTGGGCAAACGGCACTGGCGGGTCGGCATGCCCGACAGCAGTTTACAGCAATTCTGCCCGCACCCCAGACTACTACAAGTAAGCCCCTTTACTGCCTGTATTGATGTCATTATGGAGCCGGGTGATATTCTTTATATTCCGCCGGGCTGCCCGCACGAAGGCATTTCAGAGGAAAACAGTTTAAACTACTCGGTCGGTTTTCGCGCGCCGGCCCAGAAGGACTTGTTGACCGGGCTGGCCGACTACCTGATAGATAACGATATCAGCGGCAAGCGTTTCACTGATCCAGAGCGGCCAGTTTGCCAGAATATTGGCGAGTTAGGCGCGGCTGACTTAACTCAGGTTAAACAGTTACTTCAGCAATTAGTCAGTGATGAAACCAGCTTACCCTTGTGGTTCGGCCAGTATATTAGCCGAGCCAAGCATGAATTAGACTTACAGGAACCCGATCCACAGTACCAGGCTGACGAAATTGCCGAGTATCTGGAAGAAGGCTCAGTGCTGACGATTACCGGTGGTTTACGTTGTTGTTACCATCAGGCAGATGCTACTGCCGATATCGCACTATTTATCAATGGCGAGCAATATTTGCTGCCAGGTAATGAACTAATAACCGCCAGGTTACTGACTGAACAACGCCAGTTAGATGAACAGCAATGCCGCTATTTTCTGGCGCTGCCCGAGCGATTGGGCTTATTGGTGCATTTTATTAATCTCGGTTACTGGCACTTTACCGGGTAAATCCAGCGCCAGTAAGTCACTCACTTTTGATCAAAAAAAACCGCAGAGTCTGCGGTTTTTTTTCTATTCTGTATACTGAGCGTTACAGTGGCTTAAGCTTGGCTCTGCCACAAAGCATCATCTTCAAACAACTCGTATAAGCCCTGCGCGCGGCTTACCAACAAATTAGCAAAATCCTGCTGGGTTTTATCAACAGACTCACTGTTGACGATATGCTCAGCTTTCAACTGCCAGTTTAAAGAAAATGAGCGCATCGCATCACGCGCATTTGCCGCTGCAGAAAATGGCATATGATCAGTGGGCAAATCACCGCTGATCACCCAAAATGCTTGTTTATCCTTAGTATTCAGCTTCCAAAGTGCAACCAGCGGTGGCATGTAACGGCTCTCGGTTACTGCCACATTATCAGGAATAATCCCTTTGCCGGCGAGATACTGATTGGCTTTTTGAAACTGGCTACGGATCCACTCTACCCGCTGTTGTTCCCCGGCTGCTTGCTGCTCTTGCTGAGTTAACTGCTCACTCATTTTATACTTCCAATAAAGAATTTACCTTCAACATTGGCGTTACTTTAAGGGAGTCAGACGACACAATCAAGCGCCGGTGATAATTGTCGACAATTAACTTATCTGACCAGCTGTTATTTTTGCCGATATATAGCGTAACCCTGGTTGAAATGTTACATTCCGCGGCGCAAAAAGCTTGCTTAGCGCCAGCTTACAACTAACCGTATTATCGAGGGAGAATCAGACGTGGCAGTATTTAATCATCCTGAATTCGACAACCATGAGCAAGTCGTGTTCTGCAGTGATCAGGAAACCGGTCTGCGGGCCATTATCGCTGTACACAGTACCCGTTTGGGCCCGGCTGTTGGTGGTTGCCGCCTGTGGAATTACGCCTCTGACGAGGAAGCGATTGTTGATGTGTTGCGCCTGTCCCGCGGTATGACATATAAAAATGCAATGGCTGGTTTGCCATTGGGTGGCGGTAAATCGGTGATTATTGGTGAGGCAAAAACCATTAAGTCTGAGGCGCTGTTTAGGGCATTTGGCCGTATGCTGCATCGGCTTGGTGGCAGTTATTACAGTGCGGAAGACGTTAATATTACCACTGGTGATATAATGCAGGTAAACAAAGAAACGCCGTTTGTCGCCGGTTTAGAAGGCAAAAGCGGCAACCCTGGCCCCTTTACGGCGCTGGGCACCTATCAGGGTGTCAAGGCTGCAGCCATGCATCAATTTGGCTCTGCCGATTTAGCAGGTAAAACAGTAGCGGTACAAGGCCTGGGCAGTGTTGGTTATGGCTTATGTGAATATTTACACCAGGAAGGTGCCAAACTGATTGTTACCGACATCAATCAGGCATCGGTTGAACGCGCAGTGGCGCAATTTGGTGCTGTAGCAGTTGGCTTACATGGTATTTATGCAGTGGACGCTGACGTTTATGCCCCTTGTGCATTGGGTGCCACCCTGAACGATGAAACCATTGGCTTGTTAAAAGCCAGGGTAGTAGCAGGCTGCGCCAACAACCAGTTACAGCATGCCCGCCATGGCGACATGCTACGCCAGCGTGGTATTTTGTACGCACCGGATTATGTGATTAACGCCGGTGGTATTATCAATGTGGCCTGTGAAATGCGCCCTGAAGGCTATAATGCCGCCGATTCAACCGCCAAAGTAAACCAGATTTATCATACCCTGCTGAATATTTTCCAACGTGCAGATGCCGAAGGCAAATCAACCAGTGATATCGCTGATGTCATGGCCCAGGAAATTATTGCCCGCGGCCCACAATAAACCCGATTAATAGCGCAATAAAAAACCGGAGCACAATGCTCCGGTTTTTAGTTTTAGCTTACCCGCTTTACATCAGGCAGCGTCTTGGTTTTTAATGGCCATTGCTGACAACACGCCAGGTTTAAAACTATCAACCGAAATCGATTTAAAGCGTAACCGGTTCATTTCAGTTAACTGTGCGGCTTCTGCCTCGCTAATTACTGCCAACTGCAACGCCTGGGCAATGCTGTCAAGCAGCGGCAGTTTACGTGCCAGCTTGCCTTCACGCTGCGCCTGATAAATTTTCTTCATTAATGGCTGGGCTTTATGCATCGCGCTAAACGCCGCTTCCATCAGGCCGGTTGCATCATCTTCAGCCTGACCAATATAACAGAGGTGGGTTAAGCGATCGCGGATCACGCCAGGTTTCGCCAGCGCAGTGCAAATGGCAATGGCAATATCATCGGCCGGCATTTTGTAACCAATGCCAAATGGGAACACCAGGGTACGAATAACTCGTGCTACCACCCGGTTCGGGAAATTAACCAGGAAGCCATCAAAAGCCTTGCCAATTTCAAACAGTGCTCGTTGCACACTGTAATGCACAAAGGGTAAATCAGCTTGCTGACGGCCATTGTCTTCGTAAAACTTCAGCACGGCCGAAGCAATATACAACTGGCTTAACACGTCACCCAACCGTGCTGACAGCATTTCTTTACGCTTTAAATCGCCGCCCAGCATCAGCATCGAGATATCAGCGCTGAGTGCCAAAGCACGACTCATCCTGCTTAGCTGTTTGTAGTAACGCACGGTTTCGCCCGCCACCGGCGCACTATTGAAAGCGCCAGCGGTAATACCCTGCCATAAGGCGGCAAAGGTATTGCCAATAGCAAAGCCAACGTGATTAATTAACAACTTATCGAACTGCTTCAAGCCCTCTTCGGCGTCAGGGTTGGCGGCTGCGGCCAGCTCTGCCAATACATAAGGGTGGCAACGCGTTGCCCCCTGGCCAAAAATCATCAGGTTACGGGTTAATATATTAGCGCCTTCAACCGTAATCGAGATGGGCACACCCATATAGCCATGCGCCAGATAGTTCATAGGCCCACACTGAATCGCTTTACCAGCATGAATATCAAAAGCATCATTTAATAAAGTGCGCGACATTTCAGTCATATGATACTTGGCAATTGCGGTTACCACCGATGGGCTCAGTTTTAAATCAATAGCACCGGCAGTCATCACCCGCATCGCTTCCAGGGTATAAGTCAGCCCTCCAATCCGGGCCATCCCTTCCTGCACCCCTTCAAACTTGCCAATCGACATACCAAACTGCTGGCGCACGTAGCCGTACGCACTGGTCATCCGGGTTGCTAAATGACCGGTAGCGGTTGCCAGAGCCGGCAGCGAAATACCACGCCCGGCTGATAAACACTCTACCAGCATCCGCCAGCCACGACCGGCATAATCCGGGCCACCAATAATCCAGTCAATAGGGATAAACACATCTTTACCGTAGGTAGTGCCGTTCATAAACGCCATATTCATCGGGAAGTGACGGTCGCCAATTTCCACCCCCTGATGGCTGGTAGGAATTAAGGCGCAGGTAATACCAAGATCTTGTTTGTCGCCCAGCAACTTTTGGGGGTCGTACAGCTTAAATGCCAGGCCTAGCACTGTCGCCACTGGTGCCAGAGTAATGTAGCGTTTATCCCAGTTCAGCTTAATACCCAGTACTTCCTTACCTTCAAATTCACCTTTACAAATGATTCCGGTATCCGGAATACCACCCGCATCGGAGCCGGCCTCCGGGCCTGTCAGGGCAAAGCAAGGCACGTCGGTACCCTTGGCTAAACTTGGCAGCCAGAAATCTTTCTGTGCCTGGGTACCATAGTGCATTAGCAGCTCACCGGGACCTAACGAGTTTGGCACCATCACGGTAACCGCTGCGGTTAAGCTACGGGTCGCAATGCGAGAGACGATGGTCGAGTTGGCAATAGCCGAAAATTCACGGCCACCATAGGCTTTGGGGATAATCATCGCGAAAAAACCTTCGCTTTTTATATAGTCCCACACGGCTTTGGGCAGATCGCGGTCTTCCTGCACTATTTTATAGTCGTCCAGCATCGCCAGCAGTGTTTCAACCTGATTGCTCATAAACGCCTGCTCGTCGGCCGATAATTCGGCTTTTGGAATAGCGTGCAGTTTTTGCCAATCCGGTTTGCCTTTGAACAGTTCGCCATCCCACCAGACATCACCTGCTTCCATCGCTTCACGCTCGGTGTCGGACAAAGGCGGCAAGATCTTTTTAAATACCGCAAACACCGGTTTGCTGATCAGGCTGCGCCGGATATCCGTCACGCCCAACACCACGACAATGACCAACACTAAAATTAACATAATCGCCATAACAGACTTCCTTTAAGTACCTGAGCGTAACTGCTGCTGAGGTTGTGAACGAGTAAAAACCGGCGCGGCAATACCTGCTGCTAAATACGGCAGCAAACGTTGAATAACGCCTTCAATATCAACTTCTTCGTTAAAATCTGCCTGCGCAATCTCGGCAAGCGCTTCATTTGATGCCATGGTAAAAACAATAGTGCCCAACGAAAAATGCAAGCGCCAGAACAACTCACTGGCTGGCAACTCCGGGCAGGATTGCTGCACCAGTAACACAAATTTATCAAGTACCCGGCCATAATGCTGGTTAATAAACCAGCGCAAATGGCCTTGCACATCGGTGTAGCCACGCCCCAGCAACTGTAAAAATATCCGGGTGCCATTGGTGTGCACCGAATTAAGTTCCAGCAAGGGTTTAACAAAAACAGCCAGCACCTGTGTCAGGTTATTGGGATGCTGCACCGCCAGCAACTGGTTAAACTCCTGATCTAAACGAGCCATCAACACGCGTAAATAGCGTTGCAACACCGCCTGAATCAGCTCTTTTTTCGAACCAAAATGATAATTGACAGCGGCCAGATTCACTTCGGCCAAACTGGTGATCTGACGCAAAGACGTATCGTTAAAGCCGGTGTCAGCAAACAGACTTTGCGCCGCATCAAGAATTTTTTGTTGGGTATTTTGTTTTGCGACCATGCCCACCACACAAATTTAAACAAGTGTTTGAAATGTACGTTTGAATCCAGAAGTTGTCAAGCCAGAAAACATTACTGGTCAGACTTGATGAGCATAATAAAAATAGCTTGACATTATTTCGCCGCTGAGCGAACTTTGCTGTTATCTTAATCATGTCACATCTTCCGGAGAGCAGCCTGATGCAAAAATGCGCAAGCAATCATCGCTACTACTGCCCTCCGTTCTACCTATCTGAATGGTTCAATAATTAGTTCTCCCTCTGCGTCAGGCAGAGGCTGCCCCTTACATGCATATTAAATAATCTCAGTATTTTACTGCCTTTAACTTGCCAGAGGGGTTACTTTACGTTTCTGCTTTGACGCACTTTTCCCTTTTTTAATCAGATTGCCGATAAAGGCAACGTTTGTAATCCAGAGGAATGTGTATGTACTTTAAAGCAAAAATGAAGCTATCGACCTTAAGCGCAGCAGTTATATTGGCCACTACCGGCCAACATGTTCTGGCCGCTGAGGAAAACGCTGCCGAAGAGCAGAAGATTGAAAAAATTCAAATCACTGGTTCACGCTTAAAAGGCGTGGATATGGAAGGCGCCAACCCGGTGCAGATATTCAGCCGCGATGATATGGCCCGGCGTGGTTATGACAGCGTGGGCTCCTTTCTGCGTGATCTGCCCCAGGCCTCGAGTGCCGGTACCTTCACTGAAAATGGCGGTGTCGGTGGCGCTGATGGTTCTCCTGCCGGTTCGTCAGGGGTCAGTTTACGGGGACTAGGTAGTAGCTCCACACTGGTGTTAGTTAATGGTCGCCGGGTTGCTGTTGACTCCTTTACCAATGGTTTTGATTCCTTTGTCAACGTTAACTCCATTCCGATGTCTGCCCTGGAGAGGGTGGAAGTATTGACCGACGGCGCCTCCTCTGTTTATGGCTCTGATGCCATAGCCGGGGTCATTAACTTTATCCTGCGTAAAGACGTTGAAGGCCACGAGATTTCAGTGTCCTATGGCGACGATACCAAAAGCAGTAATTTTGGCCGCACCAATCTGACCTATGTTGGCGGCTTCAATACCGAAAACAGCAACACCACACTGGTCGTTGATTACTTTGACCGCAAAGCATTATTTAACAGTGACCGCCCTATTGACGTGACATTAAAGTCCAGCACCCGGGTAACCATTGACGGTAGCGATTATGCCGAGCCGTGGTGTGGCACAGATGTCAGTAACGGCGGCACCCGTTGTCGCTATGACTACGTTATCGAACGCGCTATTCAGCCTGATACTACGGCTATTGGCGCTACCCTGCACCACAATTACCAGCTGGCTAACGGTAATGAATTTTTTGCCGAAGCCATGTTTCAGAATAATAGCGGTTCGGCATACGATTCGGCCGCAGCCTTTGATGTAAGGATTGCCGGTAATTCACCGCTGGTGCCGCAATGGGCCCGCGATATCGATGCCGCCGATGGTCAAATGAATCAGATCCGCGTTCGCTCCCGTTTCCCGGAAACCCGGCTACAGGATTATGACACTACCAGCTACCGGTTATTAGCCGGATTACGGGGTGAATTGGGCCTGTGGTCCTGGGAAACGGCCGCCACTTACGGTAAAACCGAAAATGAAATTACCCATGTCCAGGGCTATATGGGCCGCGATAAAGTAACTAACGGCATTGCGAATGGTACTTTTAACCCTTTTAATTTAGGCCGTGATAACAATAGTGCTGCTATTGCCGCGGTGCGCGAACTGGCGCCACGTGTGGGAGAGTCTGAAGTTTTCTCACTGGACTTTAATATCGCCGGCGATTTAGCGCTGGAATTACCGGCAGGCAATATCAGCGCGGTATTTGGTGGCGAGTTCCGTAGTGAAGATATCTTTGATCGCCCTTCGCAAATAGCCCAAAGTGGTGGCGTTTTTGCTCTGGGTGCCAGTGATGCTGCAGCAGATCGTACCCAATATGCGGCTTATGCAGAGTTTAACGTGCCTGTCACCGACAGCCTTGATCTGATTGCCGCATTGCGTTATGACCACTACAGTGATTTTGGCGGTGATACCAACCCTAAATTATCGCTGCGCTACCGGGCAACCGACGAACTTATTCTACGGACCTCATGGAGCACCGGTTTCAGAGCCCCTTCCCTGTCACAACTGGGCGCCGGTGAGTCTCTGGGCTCGGCCTACATCAACTGTGGCGCTGCTCAACCCTTTAACGCACTATGTGGTACTTTTGGTGCTTCGTTTGGTGAGCTGGAATTTGATCAGGAAACACTCGGTAATCGTGGCTTAGACGCTGAAAACTCAGAAGCCATTAATATTGGTTTTTCATGGAACCTGACTGAAAACCTGCAAATTACCGCTGATTACTGGCGTTATGAGCATACTGACATTGTTGATGTGGATGCCAATACTACCCTTAAAGCCTGTATTGCCGGCACCGCGCCTACGACTAACAGCATAGCAGCACTAAACGGCGAGTTCGGTTGTGTACTGGATGCGGGTGACGACCTGGTATTTTTAAGAACTGGCTTCTTCAACGTTGGTCGCCAGCAAACAGATGGCGTTGATGTTAACATTAACTACAGCCTGCATACCGCTGGATTCGGTACCTTTAAACTGTATGCTGCCGGCACCAAGACTTTTTCATATCAGCGGCAAATTAACCCTGAAAGCGGCAAAGAAGACTTGCTGGGTAAACTCAGTGGTGCCAATGAAATTGCCCGGCCTGATTTTGTGGCCGATTTTGGTAGCGACTGGAGCCTGAATAACTGGAGCGCCAGCCTGTCAGCTCACTACATCAGTAAACTGGGTGACGGTGACTTTAAGTTTGGTGGCAACGAAACTCTGGATGCCTGGCTGGTGTTTAGTGGCAGTATTGGCTACGAGCTTACCGACAATCAACGTATCTTACTGTCAGTACGCAACTTAACAGACAAAAAGCCACCTTATGCCTCATCGCCAACGAACGGCTATGCCAGTTCAGTACATGACTGGATTGGTACCTTATGGACTGCACGTTACACCATCAACTTTTAAAACTCATCTGACACAACACTGATCCAACACAAGATAGGGGCCTAAAAGCCCCTTTTTCATAAAGTTAAAGCTGGCGTAGCCGCTTTGCGTTACTTACACTAGACACTAATGTTGTTAGCTTCTTATATGGAGTAGTGTTTGTCTGCCCTTAAAATTAAACCGGAACAAGTTAAATTAGGCTACGCCATTAAACTGCCAAGTGGTTGGATGAAGCACCCATTTTTATCTAGCAATATGCTGGTTGAAAACGAGCAACAATTGCACATTATTAAAAATCTGGAGCTGGATTATGTGTATTTTTTCCCGGAAAAAAGCAAGCAGATAACCCTTGATATTGCAGAGCGCTCTGCAGGCGAAGAAATTGAATTTAACAGTAAAATGTCTGAAGCACAGACTAAAATGCTGGCAGATAAAATGCGCCGCATTGAGCAAGCCAAAGCGCACCGGCGGGATATTCAGAAAACTGAGAAAGCTTTTAACCATTCTTTAAATCAGGTGCGCGACCTGATGAAACAGGTAAGCAGCCGGCCATTAAATGCCATTACTGAAGCCTCGCAACTGATAAGCCAGCTGGTAGAAACCATTGTTAATGCCGAAAGCCTGATCCTGCACTTAATATCCTCAGGTAACAAAGATCAAGAAACCTTGTACTACCATGTGCTTAACGTTTCTATCGTTAGTATGATGTTAGCGCGAAATCTTGGATTTTCGGCTGCTGATATTAAAATTATCGGTATTGGCGCCCTTTTTCATGACATTGGCAAACTAAAAGTACCCAGCCAGATTTTACGAAAAACCACGCCACTAACCGCACCTGAACAAAATTTATTAAAGATGCATACTAAATTCGGTACTGATCTGGTGAGCTTGGCTGATACCTTTCCGCTCGAAGCCTGGCCAATTATTGAACAGCACCATGAATACCTGGATGGTACTGGCTATCCCAAAGCCCTTAAAAATGAACAAATTAATAAATTAGCCCATGTCGTCGCAGTCGTTAACGAATTTGACAATCTTTGTCACCCTGCCGATCCGGCCAAAGCCCGCTCGCCTCATCATGCGCTGGCTTATATGTATAAAAGCATGAAAGGTAAACTGGATGACACTACCATGCGGGTGATGATTAAAATGATGGGCGTATATCCACCTGGTACTGTGGTAATGTTAAGCGACCAGCGAATAGCGATGGTGATGTCAGTAAACAGCAACAGCTTATTGCAACCTAACGTCATGATTTACGAGCCGGATGTTCCCAGGCTGGAAGCTCCGATCATCAGTCTGGATAGCGATGAACTTGCTATCAGTAAAGTGCTCAGCGTGGCCAGCTTACCCGAACGGGTGCGGGAATATCTGAACCCCAGGGCCCAGGTAAGTTATTATGTCCAGGGTAAACCGGGCTAAACCACTTAGCAAAAAAGCAACAGGAGCAAAGCATGAGGAACCCAGCATGCAGGTAACAGAAGTAAAACACCCGCTGGTACAACATAAAATCGGCCTGCTACGGGATGCCGATATCAGTACCAAACAGTTTCGGCAGTTGGCCGGTGAGCTTGGTAGCTTGCTAACCTATGAAGCGACCAAAGATTTAGCCACTGAAACCACCACGATCAATACCTGGAACGGCGAATGTCAGATTGAACAAATTCAGGGCAAAAAAGTCACTATAGTGCCCATTCTGCGGGCAGGCCTGGGTATGCTCGATGGCGTTCTGGATTTATTGCCCAGTGCCCGCATTAGTGTGGTGGGGATTTACCGCGACGAAAGCACCTTGCAACCGGTACCCTACTTTCACAAGCTGGCAGCAGAATTAGACCAGCGGTTGGCGTTGGTAGTCGATCCCATGCTGGCGACCGGTGGTTCCATGATCGCCACCATCGATTTATTGAAAAAACAGGGTTGTAAGCATATTAAAGCACTGGTGCTGGTGGCCGCGCCCGAAGGAATTAAAGCATTGTCAGATGCACATCCCGATGTTGAGATCTATACGGCAGCAATAGACCGCTGCCTGAATGAGCACGGCTATATTCTGCCTGGCCTGGGCGATGCCGGTGATAAGTTATTCGGTACCCGCTAACCGCTTGCCTGTCCGCATAAAACATGGCACTTTGGTGCCATTTTTAGTTAATGAGTATAATTTGTGGATCTGATCCCCTGGCACTACCCTACTCACTATGGTTTTACGTTACGCGGCTATCACAGCCAACCCAGCGGCAAACCCGTGTTGCATTTGCTGCATGGCAACGGTTTTTGCAGTCGCACTTACCTGCCATTGCTGCAACAATTACAAGCACATTTTGATTTTTTCTTATCTGATGCCCAGGGCCATGGCGACAGTGACCATGGCGGGCCTTTTTTAGGTTGGAATGCCAGTGCCGAACTTGCCAAGCAGGCATTACAAGCACACCGTCAGCTGTTTGCCGGGCAGCCCATTATCGGCGTAGGCCATAGTTTTGGAGGGGTGTTAACGGCATTAATGCATTGCAATGCTAACAGTCCATTTGGGCAGGTGATCTTGCTTGATCCCGTGCTGTTTACCCCATCGATGCTGACAGTTATGCGCTCATTAAACGGCGTTGGCCTGTACCGGAAAAACCCGATGGCCAAAGCGGCCTTGCGTCGTCGCCAGCACTGGCCTGATAAGAGTGCTGCCATAAATTATCTGACAAACAGGGGCATGTTTAAAAACTGGCAGCCCGAAGCGCTAGCCGCTTACATTGAACATGCACTGGCACCCTCTGAGCATGGCCTCAGTTTAAAATGTAAACCTGAACGTGAAGCGGAGATTTTCAGCTCCTATCCCGACAAACTCTGGCAGCAACTGAGCCTGCCGTGCCCGCCAATTTTGGTTATTTATGGCGCAAACAGCTACCCCTTTGTTAGTAAAGCTGTTAAAAAATGGCAAAGCCGCAACCTTGCAGTACAAAGTATGACCACTGCCGGCGGTCACTGCTTTATGCAGGAAAACCCAGCGCATACCGCGCAGCTAATATTGCAATATCTGCAGCTTGGATCACGTTAAAATTGCCGTTATACATAGCGGGGCTTTGCGTTATAATACGCCAAATTCAGTTCAGGGTACGCAGATGAAAAAGTCCTTATTACTAGCGGCATTGGTATTGGCAGGCTGTAGCCAACTGCCTGCACCTGAAACAAGCAGTCCGGCCCAGGTCAGCAGCACAGAGCTGTTGTCACAACCATTGACTGACGACATTGTGCCAAACAGTGCAACTACTGAAGCTGTTGCCACCAATTTCGAACAAATTTTTATCGACACGGATGTCAGCTTCAGTGGCACCCTGCCCTGTGCCGACTGCCCTGGTATTCAGTATCATTTAAACCTGTATCGTGATGGCCGCTTTGAAATACGGCAGGAATACCTGGAACGCGGCGATATCAATATTATTAAAGGTATCTGGCTGCTGGAAAAACGTAACCTGCATCTGGTTAATCAGCAGCAAACCTTGCCAGCGTTTTATTTTACCAGTAATAATCGTCTCGCTATGCTGGATTTGGCCGGTAAACCCATCAGTTCAGCGTTAAATTATCAGCTACAACGCGAAAACGAATTTGTGAAACTTGATAGCCGCCAGCCGATGCTTGGGCTGTACCTGCTGCAGGACAATCAGGCAACTTTTACTCTTTGTCAGTCTGGCGAAACACTGGCCGTAGCCAATACCCAGCATCATTTGCCGATGATGCGTCATTATCAGCAGGATGAACGCTTACGTAATAATGCCGTTATCGCCACCTTAGTTGGCCGCAAACGTGATAATGAGCGAGGCGAAAGCCAGTTGTTGATAGAGAAGTTTGAACAGTTCTGGCCGAATGCAGCATGCCCTGATCCTTATGCTCCAGGCAAAATTCATGGCATTGTCTGGCGTGCCGAAAAACTGGCAGGCCGTTATCTGCCACAACAGCTGAATGTGCGGATGATTTTTGATGGACAAGACCGCTTATACGGTTTTTCCGGCTGCAATAGTTTTAATGGCAGTTATCAGCAACGTGCCAATCGTTTAAATGTTGCTGGCCTGGCCAGCACTCAGAAGTACTGTAGCGACAGCAGCCAACTTGAACAGCAGTTTACCAGCTCACTGCAAGCGGCCGACCGGGCTGAGGTTAACGGTGATAAACTGCAGCTGTTCAAAGACAATAACTTATTAATAGAATTTAAACCGGCACTGAATTAACAACACACAGTTTAAACAACGGCTCAAAATTGAGCCGTTTTTTTATGGCAACTGACGATAGGCAGATTACAGCCAAAAAAATACCCTCATATCAAAAGATAATGAGGGTATTTAAGCCACTGTTAAGTGGCTCCCGATGCTATCGGCTTATATCAGACTAAGGCTTCTTTTGCTTTAGATACTAAAGCAGTGAAAGCGGCTTTGTCGTATACAGCGATGTCGGCCAGGATCTTACGATCGATTTCCACAGAGGCTTTTTTCAGACCTGCAATGAAACGGCTGTAAGATAAACCGTTCATCCGTGACGCTGCGTTAATACGCGCGATCCACAGCTGACGGAACTGACGCTTACGCTGACGACGGTCACGATAAGCATATTGACCGGCTTTAATAACGGCCTGGAAAGCAACACGATAAACACGACTGCGGGCACCGTAGTAACCTTTGGCCTGGTTTAACACCTTCTTATGACGCGCGCGCGCCGTTACACCACGTTTAACTCTTGGCATTTCTGACTCCTATGATTTATGCGTACGGCATGCAGCGGACTAAGCCGGCAATGTCTACTTTAGCGACTAAGGTTTTTGGACCTAACTGACGCTTACGCTTAGAAGTCTTCTTCGTCAGGATGTGGCGAAGGTGTGATTGCTTACGTTTAAAGTTACCAGAAGCGGTTTTTTTGAAACGCTTCGCGGCACCTTTATTGGTTTTCATCTTTGGCATAGTATTTAAACTCGCATTGTTAAGTTACAACGAATAATAAGGCGTTAAAAAACTGCGGCGAGCCGCAGCTTAATAAACTTGAAGGCACTTATTACTTCTTATTTGGGGCCAGCATCATGATCATCTGACGACCTTCCACCCGTGAAGGGAAGGATTCGCACAGCGCGATGTCAGCTAAATCGTCTTTAATCCGAGTTAGCATTTCAAGGCCTATCTCCTGATGCGCCATTTCACGACCACGATAGCGTAGCGTTACTTTAGCTTTGTCACCCTCTTCAATGAAGCGACGCAGGTTGCGTAGTTTTACCTGGTAATCGCCTTCGTCAGTTCCAGGCCGGAATTTTATTTCCTTAATCTGGATCTGTTTTTGCTTCTTCTTCTGCTCTTTAAGAGCTTTACTCTTTTCGAACAGGAACTTACCGTAGTCCATCAACTTACAAACTGGTGGTTCGGCTGTCGGGCTGATTTCAACTAAATCGTTGCCACCTTCTTCGGCTAATTTAATCGCGTCAGCAATACTTACTACACCCAGTTGCTCACCTTCGACACCAATTAACCGCACTTCTGGCAGATTAATTTCTTCGTTGATCCTGTTAGGACGGTTTGCAGGTAATGTTTTCTTTCCTACTTTAATAGTATGTTCCTCCGAAAATTATTCTTATACGCTTAGTGTTTTACACCCGGGTTTTAATTTCAGTAGTAAGCTTCTCTACAAAAGCTGCTACTGACATCTTACCAAGGTCTTCACCTTTACGCGTTCTTAAGGCGATATCGCCCGCTTCCATCTCTTTGTCGCCTACGACAACAAGGTACGGAATACGCTTAAGCGTGTGCTCGCGGATTTTAAAGCCTATCTTCTCATTTCTCAAGTCACTAATGGCTCTAATACCGTGAGATTTGAAAGTTTTTACTAAATTTTGCACATATTCGGCCTGATTATCGGTAATATTCATTACCACCACCTGGGTTGGGGCTAACCAGGCTGGAAACAGGCCCGCATATTCTTCGATTAAAATACCGATAAAACGCTCAAGTGAGCCGAGTATGGCACGGTGAATCATTACCGGCACCTGTTTTTCGCCGCCTTCAGAAATATAAGTGGCACCTAAACGGCCCGGTAGGGCGAAATCAAGTTGGATAGTACCGCACTGCCAGGCCCGGTTTAAACAGTCGTGCAGGGTGAATTCAATTTTCGGGCCGTAAAAGGCGCCCTCACCTGGCTGCAAATCGTAGTCAATATTATTACTTTTCAGCGCTTCAATCAGGCCTTGCTCGGCTTTATCCCAGCTTTCATCAGAACCAATACGCTGTGCTGGCCGGGTAGACAGTTTTACTTTCACCTCTTTAAAGCCGAAGGTACTGTATACATCGAACACCATCTGAATACATTTGGTCACTTCGGCCTGCACCTGATCTTCAGTACAGAAGATATGCGCATCATCCTGGGTAAAGCCACGTACCCGCATTAAGCCATGCAAGCCACCTGATGGCTCGTTGCGATGACAACAGCCAAACTCGGCCATTCTCAGCGGTAAATCGCGGTACGATTTTAAACCCTGGTTAAAAATCTGCACATGCCCCGGGCAGTTCATCGGCTTAATGGCGTATTCCCGGTGTTCAGAATGGGTGGTAAACATGTTTTCGGCATACTTTTCCCAGTGGCCTGACTTTTCCCACAACACCCGGTCCATCATTAATGGACCTTTTACTTCGTCGTAGTCGTATTCGCCCAGCTTTTCACGCACAAAGCTTTCCAGCTCGCGGAAAATGGTCCAGCCATCGTTATGCCAGAACACCATGCCCGGTGCTTCTTCCTGCCAGTGAAATAAACCCAGTGCTTTACCAATTTTACGGTGGTCGCGCTTTTCGGCTTCTTCTAACTGCAGTAAATAAGAAGCTAACTGCTTTTTATCGGCCCAGGCGGTGCCATACACCCGCTGCAACATTTTGTTTTTCGAATCGCCACGCCAGTAAGCGCCGGCCACTTTCATTATTTTAAAGTGCTGGCAAAAGCGCATATTCGGCACATGCGGGCCACGACACATATCGATATATTCTTCGTGATGATACAAGCCTGGCTGATCGTCTTTACTTACGTTCTGCTCCAGAATTTCCATCTTGTAACTTTCACCACGGGCTTTAAAAGTATCAAAGGCTTCTTGCCAGCTCACTTTATGCTTAACAACGTCGTATTCAGTTTTGGCAAGCTGTAGCATGCGCGCTTCGAGCTCTGCTAAATCATCACTGCTGATCGGCTGCTCTAAATCCACGTCGTAGTAGAAGCCGTTTTCAATCACCGGGCCAATGGCCATTTTCACGTTTGGCCACATTTGCTTAATGGCATGGCCTAACAAGTGAGCACAAGAATGGCGGATAATTTCCAGGCCGTCCTGATCTTTGCTGGTAATAATACTTAAGCTGGCGTCAGTGGTGATAGGGTCGCAGGCATCAACCAACTGACCATTCACCTTACCGGCGATGGTAGCTTTGGCTAAGCCGGGGCCGATGTCTTTGGCGACATCCATCACAGAAACTGCAGAGTCAAACGCGCGCTGGCTGCCATCTGGCAGAGTAATAACTGGCATGATTTATCCTTTTACAGTGGTGGCCCACACCAAGGGTCACTTGTTTAATAATTGAGGTATTACCTGAGCCGGCAACGACAGTTAATGGCTTACACCAAAAGTCATTTGTCAAAGCCTGTGGTCCGGTAATAATAATAGCGGCGCTATAGTAACATCAGCCGTCTGGCTTGACTACTCAGGCTTAACTATTCTGGTTTAATTAAACATCGGCAAGCTTTTGCTTCGCCATTCAACCAAAGCCCGGGCAATTGCACCTTTTGCAGCAAAACAGGCGCCATTATGCTATCTGCCACAGAGCACAGCGGGCCTGTCGCATAAGGGCCGGCATAGATCAGTTGACCACTGTCAAAAATCAATACTGCCGGGCTGGCTGGCAAAGCAAAACCCGCTTGCATAAGCTGTGCTGGCTTGACGTGCAATTGGGCCTGGGCTGGCACACCGTAGTCAGTGGTAAACAATGCAATATGCTGTTTTGCCCTGTTATTGCAGATGCAGTTATCCTGCTGAGCATGTATTACCTGAATACCCGTTTTTGGCAGGATACCCAGAGCACTGAGGTTAAACGCCGCCGCTGGCGGCAGTTGCCAATTTGTCTCGCCTGCAAATTGGCCGTAGTGCTGATTACCAAAATAGTATAAACCAATACTACTAAGCATTAACCAGATGCCAAACACAACGCCTAGCAGTATAGTTTTCAGCTCGGCTTGCCTCGCCATAATTAAACCCGGAACTTAGCTGACTCTTGACTAAGCGCAACGGTAATTTGCTCGAGGCTATCAGCACTTTGCAGTACTTTAATACCCAGTGCATTTTGCTCTGAGGTCATCTGATTAAGCTGTTGCACGCTTTGCGCCACTTCATTACTGGATGCGCTTTGTTGTTGTAACGCGTTTGCCATGGTATCGGAGGAATCTGCAACCTGTCTGGCCTGGTCCAGAATAGTTTGCAATAGCTGACCGCTTTGCTCGGCATGCTGCCGGGTATCTTCCAGCTGTTCAATGCTGCGTTTCACTACCGTAACCGATTGCGCGCTATTGTCTACCAACCGTTCAATCATCTGCTTAATTTCATCGGTTGAGCCACGGGTACGTGATGCCAGGGTGCGCACTTCATCAGCAACCACCGCAAAGCCACGGCCTTGCTCACCCGCTCTGGCCGCCTCTATCGCCGCATTAAGTGCCAGTAAATTGGTTTGCTCAGCAATAGACTGAATCACATCCAGCACCTTGCGAATATCAACCGTAGCATTGGCCACATCATTTACCGTGCGGCCGGTATCACTTAACTGGTTTGCCAATTGCTGCACCGAGCTAATGGTATTACTTACGGAAGTTTTACCCTCATCGGCAGCCCGCTCAGCCGCTTTGGAAAATTGCAGTACCTGTTGCGACAAATTAAACACATCCTGAATACTATGTGACATCTGTTCAGTGGCCGCAGCGATGCGCTCAACTTCAGTCATTTCATTGCGCATGCTTACGGCCAGCGCATCGCCCTCAGCGCGTAAAATACCAGACTCTTTTTTTAACGTCGTAGATTGCTGTTCAATAGTTGTCAGGGTTTTTTGTAAGGTATCAAATACTGCATTAAAATTATTAATCACCCGGGAGTTTAAATCAACACAGCGGTGAGTCAGTTCTACCTTACCGTCACTGGTCAATAACTTCTCGGTCGCATCAAATAAGCTTTGGCCTACTTCGGCCTCACGATAACTGTGCCTGGAAATAACAATCAATACCGCAGCCTCCACCACCACAAAAGCAGCATGAACCATAATAATGCCCAGCGATAAGCTTTGTACTGGCACTAAGAATACGCCAACGTCCTGCATTTGCAGCCACATAAATAACAGATGATGCACGGCAATGGTAACAGCAGCAGCTAAGATGACCCGATAATCACGAAAAGCGATTAATAGCGCTAATAATACAAAAATGCCAAAGTGCATTTCCAGCATGCCGGCAGCCTGATGAATATGTAAAGCGGCAAAAAACATCAAACTAACACCAAAGCTCAGCCTGACCAGTAAGTGATCACCCAGTAGCCTATAAAACAATATTGGCAATACAGCACTGGGCAAGCCTATTAACAGCGCCGGCAGCCAGGTACTGTGCCAACTGGCCAACAACAATGCCAATATAAACAACCCTATATTGACAACACTCATGATGCTGTAAGCTTGCACACGAAAACGGGGGATAATAATGGCCATGTAAACTCCAGGAAGAGGGCAGACAAAACAACTGTAGCAGTTACTTAATCATAAATTTTGTTTTACGTCATTAAAGCCGGGTTAAGATCAGTGATCTTTCTGGTTTATCAGCCATACTAAAACCACTACGGAAAAAGGAGAAACCCGATGTGGCAGGCGATTGCAGATCATATCAATAGTGAGTTGGATACCGACTTTAAAGTTACAGATAAAAGCCAGCTTACCGGTGGTGATATTAATCTGGCGTTTAAAATCAGCGGCAATGGCAGGGATTTTTTCGTTAAACTGAATCAGCGGGAACAACTGGAACAATTTGCGACGGAAGCACTCAGCCTCAGAACCTTGCGCCAACATCACTGCATTCGCGTGCCAGAGGTTATTTGCTATGGCCAAACCATCGATAAAGCCTTTCTCGTGCTGGAATACCTGCCATTAGTGAAAGAAAGCGGTGCTGGCTGGCAGCAACTCGGCCAGCAACTGGCGCTGCTGCATCAACAGCATGAACAGGCAATGTTTGGCTTTGACTGGGATAATGCGATTGGTCGTACCCCGCAGCCCAATAAATGGCAAAGCAACTGGAGCAGTTTTTTTTCAGAGCAACGGCTTGGCTGGCAATTACAATTGTTACTGGAGCAAGGCTTTGGTTTTGGCAACATCGACTACCTGGTAGAGCAATGCCGTCAGCGTCTGGCGCATCACCAACCGGCTCCCAGCCTGTTACACGGTGATTTATGGCGGGGTAATGTTGGCTTTCTGGCTGGCTCACCGGTTATTTTCGACCCAGCCTGCTATTACGGCGATCAGGAAACCGATGTTGCCTTTACCAGCCTGTTTGGCCGCTTTCCCGACACCTTTTACCAAAGTTACCAGCAACTTAATAAACTGCCCGACGGTTATGAGCAACGTAAAGATCTTTATAATTTATATCATGTGCTTAATCATGCTTATTTGTTTCGTGGCACTTTTCTGGTACAAGCTCAGGAGATGATTAAACAGCAATTTTACTAGGATAGGTTTATGTCGAGTTCAGACAGCCCGGTGGCGTTGGTTACCGGCAGTGCCAAACGCTTAGGCAGGCAAATTATTTGCACCCTGCACCAGGCCGGTTACCGGGTAATTATTCACTACCATCAGTCACATAAAGAAGCCAATAGCCTGGCAGGCAGCCTGAACCAGCAGCGGCCCAATAGTGCCGCTACCCTGCCAGCAAACCTGTTGGACAGTCAAGCATTGGCGCAACTGGCCAGTAACGCCCTGGCGTGCTTTCAGCGGCTGGATGTTTTGGTTAACAATGCTTCCAGTTTCTATCCTACACCACTTGCCGGTGCCACTTTAGATAATTGGGATGATTTATTTGGTAGTAATGTTAAAGCGCCGTATTTTTTAGCCCAGGCACTGGCACCCGCACTATCGGAGAATAACGGCTGCATTATCAATATGGTGGATATTCATGCGCAGCAGCCACTGGCAGATCACAGTATTTACTGTATGGCAAAAGCGGCGTTATTAATGATGACAAAATCACTGGCGCGCGAATTAGCGCCTACAATAAGAGTTAATGGTATCGCACCCGGTGCTATTTTATGGCCCAGCCAGCAGTTAGCGGAAACCGACAAGGCCGCTATTTTGCAGCAAATACCGCTGCAACGCACTGGCACACCGGAGGATATCGCCAATACTGTGCTGTTTTTACTGCATTCGCCTTACATTAGCGGCCAGATCATTGCCGTTGACGGTGGCCGCAGTTTAGGAGCCGCGCAAAAAGCCTGAGTAAAAGGAGGCAGTATGAGCATGTTATCTAAAACCATCAGTTGTCCGTTTTGCGGCCACCCGGTGCATATGGACATTGAAGTTACCGATGAAGATCAAGATTATATTGAAGATTGCAGCAACTGCTGCAATCCTATTCACTTAAAGGTACACAAAGATATTTTGCATCATAGTGTGCAAATTTTTGTTGATGCCGAAGACGAGCAATACTATTAAGTGTTGCTAAAGCGCTCGGCCATCACCCGCTCTACCGTTTTAATTATGGTCAGCGTTTGCTGATCCAGCTCAATATTGAGAATATCGCCTTCGCGCTTATCACCCAGGGTGGTAATCGCCAGTGTTTCCGGAATAAGATATAAACTAAAGCCGTGCTCCGTCACTTCACCCACGGTTAAACTACAGCCTTCTACCGCAATAAAACCTTTATCCAGGATATAAGGCAAAAAGCGTTTATCCAGGCTGAGCTGCATACTGACTTTGTGCTGTTCACGCACTAAGCTGCTTAATATGGCGGTGGTTTGAATATGGCCCGATACAATATGACCACCAAGCTCGCTACCAAAGGTTAGCGAACGCTCCAGGTTGACCTTACTGCCCACCGTTAGCTTACCTAAATTGGTTTTGCTTAGCGTTTCGGCAATCACATCAAAGCTAACCCAACCTGCAGCCGCATCGAACTCCGTTGCCGTTAAGCATACGCCATTGATGGCAACGCTGGCACCGCGCTCCAGCGCTTGTAAATTGGCTGGTGGTACCGCTAAGGTCAGGCGGCGTAGCTGCCCTTCATCGCGAATTTCCCGCACTTGCGCGGTTGTCTGAACTATTCCGGTAAACATAAAACCTCAATTGTGCTAAATTGCGCGCCATTAACGGCCAACCCGAAAGACGGCGCATGATACCCTTTTCCCGCTTTGAAGCCAAAACCCTGCTTAAACTGACCGGCCCTATTATGCTGGCGCAACTAACCCAGACCATGATGTACTTTGTCGACACCGTGATGGCTGGCCGCTTTAGTGCGACCGATATGGCCGCCCTGGCGGTAGCCTCCGGTTTGTGGTTACCGGTGGTGCTGACCCTGCAAGGTTTACTGTTAGCCTTAACCCCTATTGTTGCCCAATATTATGGTAGCCGCCAAACCGAACCGGTTAGTCATTTTACCCTGCAAAGCCTGTATCTGGGAATGCTGCTGGCCGCTATCCTTTTTGGCTTAATGCTGTTTGCCGAGATTCCAATTGGCATGCTGAACATGCAAGACGAGCTGCGCGATAAAACCCTGCAATACCTGTATTACGTCAGCTGGGGTTTATTTCCGGCCGCTGGCTATATTGTTATTCGTAATTTATTTGAAGGCATAGGTAATACCAAAGCCAGCATGTGGATCAGTTTTGTCGGCATTCTGGTAAATATTCCGGCCAACTATATTTTCATTTACGGTAAATTGGGCATGCCGGCCCTCGGCGGCGCAGGCTGTGGTATCGCCACCAGCCTGGTGTTTCTGGCCATGTTTGTGGCCATGCTGATTTACGGCTGGTTCAGCCGCACCACCCGGCCGTACCGGCAGTGGCCGAAGCAGTTAAGCGCCAACCTGAAAGATATCTGGTATATCGTCTGCCTGGGCACTCCCATTGCCTTTTCTATTTTCTTCGAGGTAACGCTGTTTGCCTGTATCCCGCTGGCCATTGTCCACTTAGGGCCAATCGTGGTGGCCGGCCATCAGGTCGCCAACAACTACAGTGCGCTGGTGTTTATGCTGCCATTGTCTTTTGGTCTGGCCACCACCATCCGGGTCGGCCATCTGGTTGGCCAGCAAAACAATAAAGAGCTGAAAAAAGCCATTATTACCGCGCTGTGTATGGCGATCATTATGTCGTTCTTTATTGCCTGCTTTACCTTTTTTATGCGCGGCTATGTTGCATCCTTGTATTCCACCGATCCAGCAGTGATTGCTCTGGCCAGCTCGCTGTTAATTCTGGCCTGTTTTTATCAGTTATCCGACGCCATTCAGGTGGTGTCAGCCTGTGCGCTGCGCGGCATGAAAATTACCAAACCGGTGTTTTATATTACCCTGTTTGCTTACTGGCCAATCGGTTTTGGCCTCGGCGCCGTATTAGGGTTAACCGACTGGCTGGTTGAGCCGATGGGTGCGCACGGCTTCTGGATTGGTATTATTATCGGCCTGAGTACCGCAGCCATTATGCTGGCGCTGATATTACGCAAACACATTAAGAGAATAGATAATGAAATTGAGCATGCTGATGCTGCTATTAATGGGAGTGCTGCTGGCTAGCCTGAGTGGCTGCAGCAAACCTGATAGCAAAGCCACCTTAAATGATTATCAACAGCGGCTGATCCGGGTACTGCAGCTTGAGCGGGTTAAGGTGCAAGTTGAACCTTTAGCCTCTCTGCCAAGGCCCAGCGAGCTTCGGCAACCACTGCCTGATATCCGGCTTGAGTTAACCGACGCCTGGGCCAGCCGGGCATGCGGCCTGGATCAGTTAATTGGCGAGCGTAACAGCAGCCTCGGCCGGGTATTTCAGCCAAGCCAGCAACTGCATTACGAATTGCGGTTACTGGCTCAGCTCGAACGCTGTCTGCAACAAGACATCAGCCCGGCATTAGCGCAGCAACTTGGTAACTGGCTTAGCCAGAAACAACAAGCGATTGCGCCAGCGCTTAGTAATATGCTGCTTACTGATGATACTTTGCGTTCGCAGTGGCAGGGCAATAAGCCGCCATTAGTTGCTGCGGATAGCAGCGGCTTTACTGCCACTCGTGGCGCCCTGCATCACCTGGTTAATTTAACTGAGCAAATCAGCCAAGAGCAGTGGCAACAAGCCGCAGCAGTTGATATCGAGCAGAGCCTCGCCATGTTGTACCAGCACGATTTTCTGGCAAAACTGCAAAGCAGCTTACGTTACAGTGCCGCCTGGTTTAGCCAGCTTAACCCGCAACTGCTGGCACTAAACCCCGAAAGCTTGTGCCCGGGCGGGCGCAGCACGGAACAACTTACAATACTAACGACCGTATTCAGTAAGTTTTTTATTGGCGAGGTGCAGGCGCATCTGGCAGAGCTAAGCCGCTATCAGCACGAAATCTGGCCACTGCTACAGCAGTTGTATCAAGATACCGCACTTTACCCGGCGCTGCAGCAGCGCTATCAGCAACCGGCAGCGCAACTGCAACAACAGTTAATGTTGCAGGTACAGTGGTGGCAGCAATTAAATCAGCAGTGCCCGGCTAATCTGACCCAACAACAGAGTTGACGCCGGGCTAAGGCTAATGAATTTTGTTCCTGCTGATATGGCTGGTTACTTCTCATATTGGCGATATGGCTCGCCGTCAATCCACCATGCGGGAGCCGGGGCACCTTTTAAATAGTGGTCAAAAAATTCCAGCATTTTAATGCTGTAATCCAGTTTATTAGCAAAGCGCTGTAAATGGTGTGGCTCACCTTCATAATGCAACATCACCACCTCTTTGCCCAAACGGCGCAGCGCCAGATAATACTCAATGCCCTGCTCCCAGGGCACAGCGCCATCGTCATCACCAAACTGAATTAACATCGGCGTATTAATTTTGTCGGCAAAAAACACTGGTGAATTATCGATATAGGGCTGCAAATTTTCATACATCGACTGGCCAATCCGGCTCTGGCCGGTTTCATATTGAAATTGCCGTGCCAGGCCGGTTTGCCAGCGAATACCGCTGTAGGCACTGGTCATATTGGCGACCGGCGCACCCGACACTGCAGCAGCAAACATATCGGTTTGTGTTACCACAAAAGCCGTCTGATAGCCCGACCAGCTATGGCCATGTAGGCCTATCGCTTGCGGATCCGCTACCCCCATATCAATCAGCTTTTGCAGGCCAGGCACTAACGACTCAGTGGCACTGGGCCCGGGTGCGGCTGGCCTGAAATAAATATCCGGCAGAAACACCAGATAACCCTGGCCCAGATAATAGGGAAAATTGGGCCGGTGATTTACTTTCATCTGGTTATAGTGGTGCAACCGCTGCGAGAACTTTTCGTAGTAATACACCACTACCGGGTATGGTTTGCTGGCATCATAGCCATCCGGGGTTAACAACACGCCTTGTAATGGCTCACCGGTGCTACTTGTCCACTCAATTAAGTGGCTGTCACCCCAGATAAACTCAGCCTGCTGCGGGTTAAGCTCAGTAAGCTGACGCCGCTGGCTGAAATCTTCGCTGGCCAGCCACAGATCAGGGAACTGGCGAAAACTCTGTTCTGTAAACAAATAGCTTTGTTGTGAAGTTTGTTGTGAAGAGAGTGCTTCGACAAAATCATAGCGCTTTTCGCCCTGCAGCAGCACAGTCAGCTCGCTGTTACTAAAATCACTGGCGACATCCCTGTTTAACAGCAACCGGGCAAAGCCATACTGCTTATTTGCTTCGTTATACATCTGCAGCAGTTGCGGCGCAACCGGGTCCAGCGCCAATGCCTCATCGGTTTTCTGTAAGCGGTATTGCTGCCTGGCAGCCCGACCGTTGCTGAGTTTTTGCGCGCCACCATCCAGGCCCAGCGCCCAGATATCAAACCGGTCGTACACCAACACGGCCGAGCTATCAGACAACCAGCCGGCTACGCCATAGCTTGCTGCGGCCATCGGCCTGTCGTTAAGCTCATCTACCCAAGATACCGGTGCTTTTGCAGCTAACAGCAGCGTATTGCCGGTTACGCTGTCAAATAACTGATACTGCTCATCCTGTAAATACACCACATAGCGGCCATCAGGCGATAAATGGGCGCTCTCGTGGCTGCGATTGGCACTAAACACCTGCTGGCGCTGACCGCTGCGTAAATTAACATGCCAGATATCATGCAAACGGCCATCCCAGCTTTGTTGCTTTAAATAAGGCCGGCCATTACTGATCAGCTGCGCCTCGCTATGCTCAGTAAATTGCAACTGATCTTCAATATCGGCACTTAACACCACCATATTCAGGGTGTCCAGCCAAATGACCGCAGGCGCAGTGCGCTGTTGTGCCTGCTTAAACTCAGCTTTTTGCTGGCTGTTAATCCGCGCATCGTCGCCATGCCATACCTGCAACCGCCTATCGGCCACCAACCGCGCTACATCGTACAAATCCGCTGCAGTTTGTGGCGGTTCAATCTTAACGGGCTTATCGCCACCAGCTGGCCGCTGGCCAATAAACAGCCGCTTACCATCTTTACTCCAGCGCGGCGCAGTGTGCTCGCTCAGCAACCAGCCTTTACGTGCGGTATCCAGCTGCTGCGCGGCAGTATCTCCGACCGACCACAACCACAGTTGCTGCGCGGCTTCGGCTTGCTTTGCTGCGCTTAACTGCGCTTTAGTGGGCCCGGCAAATACCACTAACTGGTTACCAGCGGGATTAAACTGCAGCTGCTGCAATTTATGCTCAGCAAATTCCAGTACCGTATAACTGGCTGCAGCGGTGCTATCCCATACCTGCAACTGCTGCTGCACTGGCGCATCTTTTTGCTCTTGTTCTTGCTTTTGCTCTGCTGTTTGCTGGCTGATAAAGGCCACCAAACCACCTTTTGCTGCCACAGCAAAATCGGTCACCTCCGCCAGCGTTTGCAAATTGCCGCTGGCTAAATGCAGCGCTTGCAGGGTTTGGGTGCTGTCTTTGCTGTCGGCCTTACGCACCAGCAATAACGCAAAGTGGCCATCGCCAGTAAAAGCAAAACGGTCAATATTAGCAATAAGCCGCTGCTCGCCACTATGGCTGTTTAGCAGCACTGCATTTTGTTCCAGTGCATCACGGGCTTTTTTATCTGGCGCCTGTTCGCGCGCCAGCAAGGCTGCCCGCTGGCGAAACAAGGCATAGCTGCCATCGGCATTTAACTGGCCGTTGTCGGCCCGGGGCACGCTAAATTGCTGGCCGGTGAGCAAGTTAACCACGTAACCGGCGCTATCGCCCCAATCCGGCTCAGCGGTATACACCATGACCTGCTGGCTTTCGCTAAGCGAACGCTGTTTAATTTCCCGAAACTGCATAATGTCAGTTAGCGCCAGCGGCTTTAAGCCTTCGGTAGCAACAGTACTGGCCTGGATAACGGCAGAAGTTGGCACACCAGCAGTTGGCGTGGTGCTGGCATAGTGGCTACAAGCAACACTGGCAAACGCCAATAGCATGCAACCGGCCAGGCGGCTAACGCCGCGTATGGTATTTGACATAAAACCCTCAGGAACTACTTTAAGAACAATTTTATATATGAAGCAAACTTATCATAAGCCAGCATAAAAGGGGGGGTGTTCAGGTACCACAGCCGCCATAGAAACGACCAAAGCCTGCATAGCTGCGGCTAAATACCCATTAGCGCCTAAAAATCAGCCAAACGTGAAGCGAAACACGAAAAACACTTGCCATTGCCCCAGCGGCACAATAACATAGCCGCCGTTGTCAGCTACCGCTAACAACCAAAGTGTGCGTCCTTAGCTCAGCTGGTTAGAGCACTACCTTGACATGGTAGGGGTCGGTGGTTCGAGTCCACTAGGACGCACCAAGATATTCCAACAAAACGCCGCTCAGCTTTAAAAGCTGAGCGGCGTTTTTGTTTATAAGCTGCTGAATTAAAAAAATAACAATAACCCTGATTTTGATTTAGGAGTCAGGCCACATGTAAACAGCAACTGTCTTTATCACTGTTGCCTGAACTCGCTTAAAAGCTATAACGCACTGTCATCATTTTTTTATCTGTGTCAGTTAAGCTAACCACTACTCTGGCGCCATCCGGAATGTGCACAGCTGTTGCGGTAAGTTTACCTGCACCGGCCGCAATTAAGGCGGCTTCTGATCTTGTCCCCCCAGCCAGTATCATGATCTGGCCGGTTAATGCCGTTGTATCAACTGGCTCACCATGATCATCTACATATAAGCTTATGCTGTCAGCTTCACGCACCAGTTCAAAATTCAGGTCATATTTGCTGTGCAATACGCCACCATGTTGCGGCTTAGCATCACTGTGACTCAATGCTGCCGGTGACACCAATATCAAAACGCTCATTATTGCCAATACCATAAATAACTGTTTTTTCATCATCACTCACCCTGTTTATAAATGACAAACTTGCTAAGGGCGTTGTCAACATGCCCCTCGAAAAATGTTAGATAACCTCATCAGAGGCTTGTTGTAGCCATTGTTGTGTTGGCTTCTTACCAAACAACCAATACAACAAAGGTGTTAATAAGGTATCCAGTAGCGTTGAGCTGAGTAGCCCGGCAAAAATCACCACCGCTACCGGGTGTAAAATTTCTTTACCCGGCTGATCCGCAGCCCATAACAGTGGCAACAGCGCAAAAGCAGTCACCATCGAGGTCATTAATACCGGCGCTAAACGCTCCTGTGCACCTCGTATCACCAAGTTGCTGCTAAAAACTTCTGCTTCATGCCGGCACAAATTAAGATAATGGCTGATTTTTAAAATACCATTGCGCGCCGCAATACCGGTAAGGGTAATAAAGCCAACCACCGAGGCCACCGACAGTGGCGTGTTAGTTAACCACATGGCCAGCACGGCACCGGTTAATGCCATGGGTAAACTGCACATAATAATACCGGCGAAAATCAGCGACTGGTAACGGACATACAACACCAGAAAAATCAGACTGAAGGACAGTACAGACAACACCACTAATAATTGCATGGCCTGCTCTTGCGCCAAAAACTGGCCTTCAATGCTGACAAAGCTGTCTGGAGGTAATGGCGTGTCATTAACGATAGCCCGCACTGCCGCCAGTAGGTCACTCACATCTGCATGATCGCTATTAGCGTAAATGACAATACGCCGCAGCCCGTTTTCGCGGATAATCTGATTGGGGCCATCTTGCATGTCAATGTGGGCAATGGCAGACACCGGTATGGCGCCAGCTGGCGAGTTTAATAACACCCTGGCCAGTTCGTCTGGGGTTCGCCGCTGCTCTGGCAAGCGCAAAATCAGCGGATAGCGTTTCACACCGTCAATAATGTCGCTGATATGGGCGCCGTCGGTCAGCATCGCCAGTTGCCGTAACGCCTCCCCCGGTGTCAAACCGTATTGAGCCAATTTTGCCTGCTCTAAGCGCACCGTTAACTGCGGAATAAGCACCTGCTGCTCTACGGTAACGTCTACCAGGCCTGGCACCTGCAGCAGTTGCTGTCGCAACAGCTCTGCACTCATGCGCAGGTTATCCAAATCATCACCAAACACTTTTACCGCTAACTGTGCCCGCACGCCAGACAACAAATGATCCAAGCGGTGAGAAATAGGCTGACCAATCGCCACCTGAGCCGGTAGCACCGATAATGTCTGCCGGATGTCGGCCAGCACCTCATCGCGCGAACGTGCTGATGCCCGTAAATCCACATCGAGTTCAGAGGAGTGCACCCCTTCAGCATGCTCGTCCAGCTCTGCCCGGCCGGTGCGCCGGCCAACCTGATGCACTTCTGGTACTGTCATTAATAATGACTCAGCCAACTGCCCCATCTGGTTAGCTTGCGCTAAGGAAGTGCCAGGCTGAAACAATACCCCCAATACCAAAGATCCCTCATTAAATGCCGGTAAAAAGGCCCTTGGTAACGCCACCACTGTTACGGCTATCAGCAGCATTAACGCCGAAGCGGTAGCAATCAGCAGCTTTGTTTTAGGCAAAGCCCAACCAAGCCAGTGCCGCTGCGCTCGTTTAAGCTGCGTCAGTAACGCACTGTCGCCTCGCTGCAGTTGTTTCATCTTCGGCAGTAAGTAGTAACAGAGCACCGGCGTCAGCGTCATGGAGACTAATAAGGAGGCGAGAATCGCCACTATGTAAGCAATGCCCAGTGGTGAAAACAACCTGCCCTCAATGCCCGGCAAGGCAAACAGCGGTAAAAACACCAGCACCACAATAGCAGTGGCATAGACTATGCCCGAGCGCACCTCGACACTGGCGCGCCATATCACCTGCAATACCGGTTGCGGTAAGCCACTGTGCAGGTTTTGCTTTAAGCGGCGCAAAATATTTTCGACATCGACCACCGAATCATCAACCAGCTCACCAATAGCAATGGCCAAACCGCCCAGCGTCATCACGTTGATGGATAACCCCAACCACTGAAACACTAACATGGTTACCGCTAACGAAAGCGGTATCGCCAGTAATGAAATCAGTGTTGTTCTGACAGATAACAAAAAGATAAACAGAATAAGCACCACCATAATGCTGCCATCACGCAGTGCTTCGGTTACGTTATCCACAGAAGCGGTAATAAAGTCTGCCTGGCGGAATAATACTTGTGGTGGCGCTAAGCCCGGTGGCAGCGCCGCGCTCATGTCACTAAGGGCTAGCTCTACAGCTGCAGTGAGCTGCACCGTATCGGCACCGGGTTGCTTTTGGACATTAAGAATTACCGCGGGCATAGCGTTAAAGCCAGCATCGCCACGCTTTACTGCAGCGGCGTAACTCACCTCAGCCACTTGTGCCAACCTTACCGGTGCGCCCTCCTGCCAACTCACGGCCAGCTGACGCACATCATCCAGGCTTTGGGTGCGGCCAAGGTGGCGGATTAAGTATTCCCGATTGCCAAGATCAATAAAACCCCCGCCTTTATTGGCCGCAAAATCGGTTAATGTCTGCTGTACTTGCTGAAGGCTTACCCCCAGTTGGCGTAATTTAAGCGTATCTGGCTCTACCCGCAATTGGCGCACTTCCCCGCCAATGGCAATAACCTGAGACACGCCGGGCAGTGCCAGCAAACGTGGCCTTAATACAAAATCGGCATAGTCGCGGGCCTGCATTGGGGTTGCCCCGCCATTGGCAGACAAGGGCAGTGCCAGCAACATAATTTCGCCCATAATAGAAGACACCGGCCCCATGGTGGGCACCACCCCAGGCGGTAGCTGGGCATTGGCCAAACTTAACCGTTCAGCCACCAGCTGACGGTTGCGGTAAATGTCGGTGTCCCAGTCAAACTCCACATATAAAATGGACAAACCAATGCCCGAGGTCGAGCGAATTCGCGTTACCCCAGTCACCCCGTTTAACATGTTTTCCAAAGGAAAGGTCACCAGTTGCTCCACCTCCTCCGGCGCCAGACCGCCCGCTTCGGTCAGCACGGTAATAACGGGTTTGTTTAAATCAGGGAACACATCCACCGGCAGCCGTGGGGCTTGCCAGAGGCCGTAGCACAACATCAGCAACGCGCTGACAATCACAAATATCCTATGCCGCAGGCTGGCACGAACCAAAGCAGTAAACATAATAGTGGCTCCTTAGCGCACTTGATTAAGTAAGGAGGCGCCGTGTATTACCACACGATTATCGTCGCCTAAGCCCTGCAAAATGAGAACTCGCTCAGGATCTAATGCCATGTATTGTACTTGCTGTGGTAAAAATCGCTCTGCTGACAGCTTTATCCATACCACTGGCATATTGGCGTTATTGCGCACTACCGCTTGCGCGGGTAATACAATGCCCTGCTGTTGTTGCCTGAGTTTGGCGCGAAGCCTTACCGGCTGTTCAAGAATAAGCGGTACCTTGATTGCACCAGCATGCATAACCGGCTCAAAATACAGCGGAATTTGGCCTTGTTTTAATCTTGCACCATAACCGGTAAAGCGCAGGCTAATGTCAGGTGCATGCTCAAGCACCGCCATATCAATGTCTGACAGCAAATGGGCGTCCACTGTGGCCGCTTCAATCATCAGTTGCGCCGGGTTAATAATTTCAAACAAGGTCGTGCCCGCCTGGACCCACTGGCCGCGACTGATATTGTCACTGTGCACAATGCCAGCCATCGGGGCCAGCAACACCTCAGGTTTTTCTAAGCCCTGCTGCAACAGCTGTTCTTGCTGTGTTAAGCGTTGCAACTGTGTTTGCAACTGCTCCAGCTGTTGGGTTGGCGCTAAATCGCCTAATGCGGTTAAGCGCCGGATGTCCCTTTGCACCTGCTCAGCATCACTACGCAGGGCAATAAGCTCACTGTTTTGATTGGCCAGTTCATAAGCGCTATCCTGATAACGGATATAGCCCAGCACATCACCGGCCTGCACCACTTGCCCGGAAACCGGCAAACCATGGGGCCCGCTATCCAGCCTGCCGTTACTGCTGGGTTGCACCACGGCCCGGCCAGAAGGATGATGCCGCACTATGCCGTCCAGTTGCACATACTTTGCGGTGATGCTGCTGTGCACCCACTGCGTTACAATACCCAGCTGCTGCTGGGTTGCCATTGGCATCTGTACTGAGCCATCGGCCTGGCGGCCTATAGCATTGCCTTGTGTAGGCCTGGCCTCAGTTAAATGCTCACCATCTGGGCCATGTGCACCAGGCGCAGCGATAACCACTAAGCTGCTGGCAAACACTAAGCCAGCCAGCGTTAACAAGCTGGTGAAACAACGTATAGTGCTAATCATAAAGTTGATCATTTGGCAGCTCCCCGACGGCCAAACAGCACGCCGGCAACAAACATCAGCAGACCAAAAGGCAAGCTCCACCAGGGAAAGTGGCCATGATGATGGTGCGCTGTATCGGCATAATCTGTTGCAGCAAAGTCCAGGCTGGCGGTGAGTAAATCGGCATTATCGTCGCTGATAATGGTAAGGATCATTTCATGGGTGCCGGGTTGCTGCAACCTGTCCAGCAGGGCTACATCGTCAATAAGGTAATGATTTTTATCCGCGATATAGTGGGCACTGCTGCTCAGGTTAGCTGTTTCAAGTTCTATCTGTGCATTAGCCAGCGGGCGGTTGCTCTGATAATCATGCAGATGCAGCACCAACGCATGCGGCTGTAACTCACCGACCACTTCAAATAGCTCACTAAAGGCTTCAAAGCGTGGCAGCAATGACCGCTGTTGCTGACTATCAGTGGTGAGATGCTCACCATCAGGGCCATGTGCACCGGGTGCCGCATGCAGCAAAGGCGTATTTAACGCAAAACACATCATCAGGTACGGCAGTAGCGTACGCAAAAAACCAGCCATGGCAAATGGCTTGCAGGGAAGCAATGTCATATAAAGTCCAGAATATGAAGCACAATCAACAAAAACCGCTACGCATGCAGCGAATTTAACTAGTTAAAGCGGATTGTATTAGGCTCTGGGGGGAGGTGTTACACGGTGTAAAAAGGGGTCAGGCAAAGTTTGCATAAAACGGCTATCAGCCATGGTGTGTACCGGGCTGTCTTTCATTAAGTTGTGTTGCATTAAAGCCGCTGTGCTATGAATATCATGGGCTACATGGTTACGGGCTTCGGCAGAAAATTCCAGTTGTATCTGTTCCGGGTTATCAGCATCGTGGGTATGCGGCTGCCCCCAAAAATGTAATGCCGCATGTTCAAATGAGAGGGCGCGGGGTGTTTCTACAGGCGATAAAGATACGCTCAGCGATTGAAAGCTAAGAGTAAAAACAACGAAAAGTAATAAAACTTTACGAACCATTATTACCTTCTACCCGGATAAGGCGAATACCTTACCACGAAATAATAGCCGGTATTCAATATTTTCTGTTCAACATTTCATTACCATTAAAATAGGCTAAATCAAGCAAATTTATCTGCATGCCAATAGTAATTACGGTGTTTTTCTGAAATTATCAACACACTATATAAGAAAATGAGCATCCGCTATGCGCTTTGGCTTACGATTTGGCCCCGCTACCTTAGTCACCGCAGCCTTTATTGGCCCGGGTACTATCGTCACCGCCTCGATGGCAGGCGCTAATTTTGGCTATGCACTGGTCTGGGCTTTAGTATTTTCGGTAACTGCCACTATGGTGTTGCAGGAAATGGCGGCGCGCCTCGGTATTGTTACCGGTCAGGGGCTGGGTGAAAATTTACGTTTATTGGTAACACAGCCACTATTAAAAGGCCTGATGTTTGCGCTGGTGATCGCTGCCGTGGTGATAGGTAACAGCGCCTATCAGGGCGGCAACCTGACCGGTGCCAGCCTGGGTGCCGATGCGCTGTGGGGTGAACAGCAATGGCTGCTAGCGTTAAAGCAGCATACAGGCCTGAATATCTGGGCGGTATTGCTGGGCGCCATAGCAGTGCTGGTTTTATGGCGAGGCCAGTACCGGCTGATTGAACGCGCGCTGATTGCACTGGTACTGCTGATGAGCCTGGCTTTTGTCAGTACCATGTTGTTAACCCGGCCAGATTTCAGCGCCATTGGCGCTGGTTTATGGCCCAGTATTCCGGATAACGCCACCCTGACCATTATTGCGCTGATTGGCACCACAGTAGTGCCCTACTCACTGTTTTTACATGCCGCTGGCGCGGCAACAAAATGGTCTGGCCAGCACAGTATCCCACTGGCGCTCAAGCAATCCGCTGCCGATATTCGCACCGCTATTCCCTTGGGTGGCATCATCACGCTGGCGGTGCTATCCACCGCCGCTACAGCCTACTTTGGCCGCGGTTTGGCGATGAACAATGCCGGCGATCTGGCTTTGTCGCTCGAGCCGCTGTTTGGCATCAGCGCCACCTATTTAATGGCCTTTGGCTTACTGGCCGCCGGCTTGTCATCCGCCATTACCGCGCCACTTGCCGCAGCCTATGCCCTGCGTGGTTTACTTAAGCTGAGCGCAGGGCAATTTCGGGCAACCTGGCTGCTGATTATCCTGATTGGGATTGGGGTGTCTTCTTTTAATATGCGGCCAATAACTATTATCTGGTTTGCCCAGGTGGCTAATGGCATCCTGCTACCTATTATCACGCTATTTCTGCTTTTTGCCGTGAATTCACCGCAAATGGCCAACTATCGCAATAATTTACTGCAGAACATATTAGGCGCTGCGGTACTGGCCGCCACCCTGATTCTCAGTGGCCGCAGCTTGTATCTGGCTTTTAGCTGATTTCACAGGCAATGTTACCCATTAGTAGGTAAGTCCCCCCTCTCTTCATGGCAATAACTAAACCGCTGCCAGACAAGTATCATTAACACAACACCGAGCAAGGCACTCTAAAGCAATATTGCAACACAGTACTGCAATGAGGCCTTTGCCGTGGCAATTAAGCCACCGGGTACGGCGGGAAACGGCCTTACCTCCCCACTTGGAAAGGTGAATAATGTTAACTGACGCCTATGCGCGCCGCTTTAGCTATTTGCGGCTGTCTGTCACTGAAATCTGCAATTTTCGCTGCAGCTACTGCCTGCCCGATGGTAATGACTGCGACTCGCGTGCCGGAGAATTAACCCTAAGCGAAATTAAACGCTTAGTAACTGCCTTTGCCAAACTAGGTACCCGTAAAGTACGCATTACCGGCGGCGAGCCCTCGCTACGTAAAGATTTAACCGAGATCATTGCCACTTGCAAAGCCATACCTGGTATTGAAAAAGTGGCGCTGACCACCAACGGCTATCGTTTAAAGCGTGATGCCCTGGCCTGGCAGCAAGCCGGGCTGGATGCCGTGAATGTCAGTGTCGACAGCCTGGATGCCGATACTTTTCATCTGGTGACCGGTCAGGACAAACTGGCCGATATTTTAGACGGCATAACCCACGCCAAAGCCATTGGCATTAAACAAGTCAAAATCAATACTGTACTGCTAAAGCAGCATAACGCCCTGGCGCTGCCGGATTTTCTGAAATTTGTGCAACAGCAGGCTATAGCGCTGCGCTTTATTGAACTGATGCGCACCGGTGATAATGCCGGCTTTTATCAGCGCCAGCATTTAAGCGGCGCCAGTATTCAGCAGCAATTACTGGCTCAGGGCTGGCAGCTTAACACTAAAGCCAACACCGACGGCCCGGCGCTGGAGTATTCGCACCCGGCTTATCAGGGCCAGATTGGCCTGATCATGCCCTACAGCAAAGACTTTTGTGCCGACTGTAACCGGCTCAGAGTATCAAGCAAGGGCCAGCTGTATTTGTGTTTGTTTACCGACAGCCATCAGGATTTGCGCCGCCTGCTGCAAAGCGATAACAGCGCGCCGCTGATGCACTTTTTACAACAGGCGGTACAAGGCAAAGCCTTTAGCCACCAGTTGGCAGCCGACTACAGCGGCAGCACCCGCCATTTAGCACAAATTGGGGGGTAACAGATGGATAACATAACCAGCACGCCGCGCTTTAGTGCGCTGATTTTAGCCGGTGGCCAATCCAGCCGCATGGGCCAGGATAAAGCACAGCTGTTGCTCAATGGCCAGAGCTTACTGCAGCATATGCAGCAACTGGCCAGCGCTGCCGGTGCCAGTGAATTGCTGCTAAGCCGCAATCAGCCTGGCTATATTGAAGATACCGTTCCGCAGGCCGGGCCTTTAGCCGGCATCTTAGCCGCACTTGATCATTGCAGCTCGCCATTGTTACTGGTGCTGCCCATCGACACGCCCTTGCTCAGTAGCATCAGCCTGCAAAGGCTGCTGCAGCAAGCGATGGCCTGCAATAACGCCGCCCATTTTGAGCAGAGCCCGCTACCTTGTGTGTTGCCGGTGAATGCTGAGCTAAAGGCGTTAATTACCCGGCAACTGCAGCAGGGCCAGCGCTCGGTTAAGGCATTGCTGGCCGGGCTTAATGCGATAGCGATGGCCGCGCCGGCGACCGAGCTACTAAATACCAATACCCCACAAGACTGGCAGCTGTGCCTGAATTTATTTAATAACGGAGAGCATTATGCCAAGGCCTGATTTAAGCCGGTTTTATCCGCTGCAACTCGCTGTATTAACGGTATCGGACAGCCGCAGCAGCGCCAATGACAGCAGTGGCGACTTACTGTGTCAGCTGGTGCAAAGTGCCGGCCATCAGCTCGTTGCACGTGCTTTGCTCGCCAATAATAAATACCAGCTACGCGCTACCTTAAGCCAGTGGATTGCCAGCGATAACATTCAGGTGGTACTGCTTAATGGCGGCACCGGCTTCGCCGCCGGTAACTGCACGGTTGAAGCGCTAACGCCCTTGTTCGATAACGAAGTACCAGGCTTTGGCGAGCTGTTCCGCCAGTTATCCTTTAACGAATTAGGCTCAGCGGCGCTGCAATCGGGCGCATTGGCCGGGCTGGCCAATGGTACCTTACTATTTGCCATGCCCGGCTCCGCCGGCGCCTGTACCTTAGCCATGCAGCAGCTGATTTTACCGCAGCTCGATGGCCATACCGGTCCCTGCAATTTTGTCGCGCATTT
Organism: Arsukibacterium ikkense; assembly: GCF_000987775.1. Taxonomy (GTDB): domain Bacteria; phylum Pseudomonadota; class Gammaproteobacteria; order Enterobacterales; family Alteromonadaceae; genus Alishewanella; species Alishewanella ikkense. The sequence goes on along the minus strand of NZ_LAHO01000005.1, from coordinate 4,023 downwards.
GAAAAACAGCCCAACCAGCAGCTGTGGAGCCTGAAATGACAAACACGCTTACGCATTTAAACCTGACTCACTTAAACGATAGCGGCGCAGCGGCTATGGTCGATGTTAGCGCAAAGCCAGCCAGCAGCCGGCTGGCCCGGGCTGGTGCGCTGGTGCACACCACCCCTGAGGTACTCCGCTTAATAGAACAAGCGCTGCTGAAAAAAGGCGATGTGCTGGCCACCGCCCGCATTGCCGGCATTATGGCAGCAAAAAAAACCAGTGAGCTTATTCCGCTGTGTCACCCGCTATTGCTGAGCAAAGTCAGTGTCGATTTTCAGCTGTTAGCAGCGCAAGGTCAGATCCAGATTGAAGCCAGCTGTTTAGTCAGCGGCAGCACCGGGGTGGAGATGGAAGCCTTAACCGCCGCCAGTGTTGCGGCATTGACCATTTACGATATGTGCAAGGCTGTAGATAAGGCTATGACCATCAGCGATATCCGGCTGCTGGAGAAAACCGGCGGTAAGTCGGGACATTATGTTTTGGAGGACCAATGATTAACATCCTGTTTTTTGCCGCGCTGCGTGAGCGGCTGGATTGCGAGCAATACCTGCTAAGCTGCGAGGGCAACGCCCTGAATGTGGCCGCTGTGTTAGGGCAACTCAAAAGCCGCAGCAGCCTGTGGCAACAAGAGCTTGAGCGCGCCGATTTGCTCTGTGCCTTAAACCAGCAACTGGTGCCGCTCAGTGCTACTGTGCAAGATGGCGATGAGTTGGCATTTTTCCCCCCGGTAACTGGCGGTTAATATGAGCGTATTTGTGGCAGTACAAAGCGATGACTTTTGCCTGGCCAGTGAATATGACGAGCTACGCCGCCATTCAACATGTGGCGCTGTTGTAACCTTTAGTGGCCTGGTACGCGAACTTAGCGATAACATCCTGCACAGTATGACGCTGGAACACTACCCAGGCATGACTGAGCAAGCCCTTGTAGCTATTGCCGAACAAGCACAACAACGCTGGCAGCTTGGCGCAGTGCACATTATTCACCGGGTGGGCAGGCTTAAACCGAATGAGCAAATTGTGTTTGTGGGCATTGCCAGCGCCCATCGCGCGGCAGCTTTTGCCGCCTGCGAATTTATTATGGATTACCTGAAAAACCGCGCACCGTTCTGGAAAAAAGAACATACCGCCAATGGTGATTACTGGGTTGCAGCCAAAGCCAGTGATCAGCACGCACTGGCGCGCTGGGAGTAACCTATGATCCGCGGCTTATTACTATTTTGCCTAAGTTGCGCCTTTCCTGTTTATGCCAGCGAAAAGCTGACTATCGCAGCGGCATCCGACTTGCGTTATGCGCTGGACGATATTATCGAGTTATTCAAGCAACAGCAGCCAGCGGCCGAGGTACGGGTTATTTATGGCTCCAGCGGCAAACTTAACACTCAAATCCGCCATGGCGCGCCCTTTGATGTATTTTTTTCAGCGGATATCCAATTTCCCGAGCAGCTTTATGCTGAAGGGCATGCGGTAACCAAACCACAACTGTATGCGCTGGGCCGCATAGTACTGTGGAGCCCGATGCAGAATATGGCGGGTACTGAGCTGTCGCAACTGGCGAAGCTTAATTTTCGCCGCCTCGCTATCGCTCAGCCTGCCCATGCCCCTTATGGCCAGCGCGCCAAGGAAGCTTTGCAGGCTGCCGGTGTCTGGGTCTCAGTAGAACCCAAGTTAGTTTACGGCGAAAATATCGCGCAAACCGCGCAAATGGCGCAAAGCGGTGGTGCAGAACTGGCTATTATTGCGCTATCGCTGGCCAAGTTTCCCGAATTAGCAAAACAGGGTTATCAACTTATTCCGGCAGAGCTGCATCAGCCACTTACCCAAGCCTATGTCATTACCCGTCATGGCGATCATAACCACAGCGCGCAGCAGTTTACTGCCTTTATGACCAGCAAACAGGTGCTGGCTATTATGCAAGGCTATGGTTTTGAACTGCCAGCCAGTCAACCGCAAGGCGAGCAGGACTAACCCCATGCCAGAGCTTTTCCTGACACTTAGCCCCCAAGACTGGCAGGCTATTCAACTGACGCTAAAGCTGTGTTTGTACACCACGCTCATTTTATTGCTGCTGGGTACACCACTGGCCTGGTGGTTATCCCTTAGCCAAAGCAAGCTGCGCACCGCTATTCAGGCGATAGTGGCGCTGCCGTTGGTATTACCGCCCACAGTACTGGGGTTTTACTTGCTGCTGTTGCTGGGGCCACATGGTGCAGTGGGCAGTACCTTAGAGCAGCTGGGGCTTAATCACCTGGCGTTTAGTTTTACAGGCATCTTAATTGGCTCGGTGATTTACTCGCTACCCTTTACCGTGCAGCCGCTGCTGGAAAGCTTTCGCCGTATGGGGCCAAGGCCGCTGGAAGTGGCGAAAACGCTGGGCGCAGGCAAGCTGGATCAGCTATTCAGTGTGATATTGCCGCTGTGCCGGGGTGGTTTTATTATCGCGGCCACCCTGACCTTTGCCCATACCCTGGGCGAGTTTGGCGTGATCTTAATGCTCGGCGGCAGTATCCCGGGCGAAACTCAGGTGCTGTCGGTACTGATTTATGATCATACTGAAGCGATGAACTACAGCCAGGCGCATCAGCTGTCGCTCGGTTTGCTGATTGCCGCCTTTGTGGTGCTGTTTATTGTTTATGGCCTGAACAAGCGCTTTGAGCGGGGACAGCTGACATGACAGACAGTACTGTTACCCCGCCAGACTCATGCGACAAACTTCGCTGGTGGCACAAGCTGAGCTCTGCTTTGGATCTGCTCAGAACAGCCAGCAGCACAAGCAGGCCGACACAGCCCACAGCAGCAACAGAGCTCAGCATCGCCGGTACCCTTAAACGTGGTAATTTCAGCCTGCAGCTAAACGACGCCCTGCCGCTTAACGGCATTACCGCGTTATTTGGCCGCTCCGGCTGCGGCAAAACCAGCTTATTGCGCGCCATCGCCGGGCTGGATCGCCACCAACAAGCCGAGATCCATTTTGGTAAGACGCCCTGGCAGCGTGACAAGCTCTTTGTACCTGTGCATCAGCGCCGCATCGGCATGGTATTTCAGGAAAGCAGCCTGCTGCCGCATTTATCGGTTAAGCAAAACCTGTTGTATGGCTTTAAGCGCCTGGCAAAAAATACTGTGATACAGCTGCCGCCGCAACAGGTGATCGCGCTACTGGAGCTTACCCCCTTGCTGCAACAAGCCCCCGGGCAGCTCTCCGGCGGCCAGCGCCAGCGGGTGGCACTGGGCCGCGCCCTGCTTAGTCAGCCGCAATTGTTGTTACTGGATGAGCCGTTGGCGTCACTAGATCAGCAAAGCCGCACTGAAATTTTACCCTTTTTACAGCGCATCGCCCGCCACACCGGTATCCCGATGTTATTGGTCAGCCATCAACTGGATGAGGTCGTCAAACTGGCCGATCAGCTGGTGCTACTGCAAGATGGCAAAATTCACAGCCAGGGCCCGCTGCAACAACAATTACTCTTACCCGAACTCGCCGCCAGCGGCGCTATGTCGTTGTTGTACGCCGATAGCACTGGCAGTAAACAGCATTTGCTACAGCTGAGTATCGGCCAGCAACATTTACAACTACCGGCGCCCTTGCCCGCGACTGGCGCTACGCAAAGCGCATACCGGCTGCGCATTCAGGCACGCGATGTGGCGCTAAGCCTGCAACCGCTCGCCGACAGCTCAGTCAGTAATCAGCTACATGTTTGCATCACAGGCTTTAATAGCGCGCCACACCCGGCCGAAACTCTGGTGCAGCTAACACTTGAAGACCAGCCGCTGCAGGCGTTGCTGACGAAACAGTCGGTAGAGCGATTGGGGTTGCAGGTTGGGCAGTTGGTTTATGCGCAGGTTAAGGCGGTGGCGTTGGATTAGAGGGTTAACTGTTATTTGGAATAACAGTGTTCCAAAAAGTGCGAGCTTATTGCCTCTTGAAAACCGTGGACCGGAAAACCGTGGACAGACACAACAACACTCCTTAATGACAATCTTC